>JAGRKV010000046.1 GCA_020442165.1 Hyphomicrobiaceae bacterium
CACCCCGTACCGACGCGCCACGTCGTAGTGCTTCCACTCCGAAGCCGGCCGGCCCTGTGCCCGGGCCCGGATCTGCTTCACAGCCTGGATCACGCGCAGCGGAACCTTGTGGAATGGCACCCCAGATAGGTGCAGCAGCACCCCGTTCGACACGAAGTTGCGGATCTGGGCGGGAGGGTTGGCCGCCACCTTGCTGTTGTGCGTCGGGATGAAGCCGTCGCCTGCCAGGAACAGCTCGGATCGCGATGAAACTCCAATACAGCGCACCGGAACAGACGGCACTGGCGTTACAGAAACGATTTGCCGCGTGCGAGAACGCTGACGGGTCTTTGGGGCTGGTGCGAGCCGATCGCGTTTGCGCTCCAGATGAAATACGGGCTCGTCAGCATAGGCTGCATACTGGATCTTCCAAGCAGTCTTGCCCTGCTTTCCAGTCGCTGTATTGGTCGGCTGGTGTTCTCGAACGACTGGCTTGTATCCAAGCGAGCGCAGCAATTCAACGACGTCATCGCGCAGCCGCGGATTCGAAGTTCCGAACGAGCATCGGTTCTTGTCTGCCCAACCATCCGTGTCCATCAGGCCGCGGAGTAGCTCCATGCGTTGCTCTTTTGACGCCCGCAGGTAGAGCGATGGAATGTGCTTGTCGTCAAGGATTCCCTGATCGCGCATCAGTGCTGGAATATCAGGGTTGGTAACCGGCGACAATGCATTTTTCTTGCGCTCACGTTCACACGCCAAGCAGCCCTTTCCGTTTGGCCGCACATCACTCGGATCATGGTTGCGAAGGCAGTTAGTAGACTCCTTCTGGATTGCGAAGACGCGCAGCCCGTCTTGTCTTGTGGTCCCTTCACTACACCGGACGCCAGAACGCTCCAGGTTGTCGATGATCTCGTTGACATCGTCCTTGCCAGCACACACGCGAGCAGACCCAGAGCACCCATCGCCGAGCCAGACGCCAAGCGCATAGGGCGGGATCGGCAGGTCGACATCTGGGAGAATAAGTGCCTCCGTGACAGGCACTGAATGCCGATGGTCGCCGCGAGGTCCAGTTGTGAGTGTGTCCATGATCTGGCCAGTGGTCAGGATCTTCGCGTCACGAACGCTGTTGAGGACAAACCACAGATGGTCCCTATCGGCAACGATCTTGGCGCCGTCCGAGAATCCCACCTCGAAGCATTCACGACCGTGCAGCACCTCTTTGACTTCCAGAACATCGCAGACGCGACCGTGTTCATCGAACAGCCTATCGCCTACCTGGACTTCACCCATCGTCGTCCACCCGGTAGGTGTAGGGAGTCGCGTGTCGAGTGCGAGAGGCCACTTCCACAGCTGAGTCGCCTTCGTTGCCAGTCCGCCATGCCCAAGGATCTTCTCAGCAAATGACTCGTCGCCGGTCGTGATGCGCAGGGTTCCGACGATGTCGTTGTAGATTTCCTTGCGCACGATCAGCCCGCGCATCGATCCATAGCGCGGGGAGTTCGGCATCTGCTTGAAGTCGTTCGGAATATTGCTGGTGTCGATGTCGTCGAGGGCGCTGCGGCCGGCCTCCTCCATCCGCTCGGCCAGGGTGCGGCTTGCCCGGGCATCGTCGACGTCCAGGTAGTGCGCCTGAGCCCGCAGGCGATCTGCCTCGGCCATCAGCCAAAACGGCGTCGCACGCCGAGTCCGCGTCACGCCATTGCGATCGGTCCATGACCAGTCGACCAGTGACTGCTGCCACACCCAATCGCGGTTGCTGGCAATCTTTCCAAGCCAGTCCAGCAGGGCGATGTCGCGCGACTGCTGGCCGAACCCCTTCGATGCCAGATACCCAGGGTCCGTGATCTCGCCGAGGATCAGGCGGCGAATCTCCTCCGGGATGTCCTTGCGCTGCTTCAG
>JAGRKV010000047.1 GCA_020442165.1 Hyphomicrobiaceae bacterium
ATTCGAGCTGTTCGCTCTCTTCCTGGCCGATGCGACACCGCTCGTGGCCGCAAGCCGGACACGCCTTGTCCTCAAGATCGTGCTCAATCTCGATTCGCTCGAGATGTGCGGGCAGTTGTTGGCGGCCGTGCCGGTCGCGGTTTTTAATTTGCCGGGAGAGGAGTTTTTCGCCCGCTTCTTCGGCGATGCTCGCTTCGTCCAGCGGCGCCTCCACGACTTGTTGCCCAAACAGTAGCAGTTGCTTCGGATCGAACCGCTCGCTCCGAGGGCCGTAGTAGCGACGCAGGATAGCGGCCACCGCTTCGCGAACCGCCTTCTCGATTTCTGCTTGGTGGCGTTCTTGCTGCTCGACGATTATCCGCTTCAAGGCAGCCACGTCGTTCGGTAAGTCTTCGATCGCCATCGTCATGCGACCGTTGTAACGCACATCCCACGAGGGCGCAAGTCGACTTGGAAAAAAAGTTCAACTTTTTCGGACCGGCCTTCCCGAAAGGAGATCGAGCAATGCTTCCCGCGAAATCTCCACCGCCGTCGTGCCGTTGTCAGGAAAGTGGAACAGCCCGTGGTCCAGTCGCCGGTAATAGATGGTCCAGCCCTCGCGGTCGTGCCACAAGATTTTGGCCAAGTAACCGCCCTTGTTGCGGAACACAAACAGGTGCCCGCCATGCGGGTCGCACTGGAGGAAGTTTTCGACGATCGAGGCCAGCGCGTCGAAACTCTTCCGCATGTCAACTGGCGTGGTGGCCACCCACACCTTTACGCCTGCGGCGATCATCGCTCACCTCTTGCAAGAGCTAGGATCAGATCGGCCAGCCTTTCGACGGAGATCCCCGGCATCCGCAGCACGTGGCCGTCCGTCAGTTCCAGCGTGAACGCCTCGTTCGCCACGTCAGATGTGATTACCGCCGGTACGAAGCTTGGTGCCAGAGAAGCAGGTTTCACTCTCCCATCACGCTCGCGAATCGTCCGCCGCCAGAAGTGAAACGCGCTCTCGGCGATCGACTCTCGCCGGCAAAATGCACGCACGTTGAGTCCGCTCGACACCTGTCGCTTCAGCACCTCCCGCCAATGCCGCTCCTTCGCCAAGTCTCGCTCGTGTTTCGACATTGCTACTCTCCTCAACGGGAAAAATAGCAGACTGACAAATCACGACCCAGAAAAAAAGTTGCAATTCGCCGAACGCTTACGTCTTCTCTGCCCCAGACGTCGGGCAGGAATTGGTCGAGTTCCGTGATGGGTGTCGTGCCGATCTTGGCCAGGACGCTGGTCAGATAGCGTTGGGGGTCGATGCGGTGCCGCTCGCAACTGGCGATCAGGCTCCACAGCCGGGCGTGGTTTTGAGCGGCTTGGTCATTTCCGGCGAAAAGCCAGTTTTTTCTTCCGATTGCCACCCGCTTCATTGCCCTCTCGCTGGCGTTGTTGTCGATGGCGAGGAAGCCTTGCGTCGCGTAGACGCCTAGCGCCTGCCATTGGTTCTGGGCGTAAGTGATTGCCGCGCCCAGCGGGCTGCGCGGTAAGACGACTTGTTGCTCGGCGTCGAGCCACGTTTTGATTTGCGCAAGCACCGGCAGGCTCTGCTCTTGGCGCAGCGCGAGCCGCGCCTCGTCACCGAAGTCTTTCGCCTCGCGTTCGAGGGCGTAGAGTTTGCCGATCATGGCGAGCATCTGCGCAGCCCGCTTCGCGTCGGAATCTTGCGCATCGTAGAACTTTCTTCGCGCATGCGCCCAACAGGCGACTTCGATCACGTTCTGAGCATGATAGATGCCGTCGTAACCGCCGTAGGCGTCCGCTTGCAGATAGCCCTGGTAATCCGCGAGCCACCTGGCCGGTCCATCGCGGGTCCGGCGGGGCGTGTAATCGTAGACGGTGTAGGGATGTTGTTCGTCTCCCAGGTAGCACCAGATTCTTCCCTGGCGGCACTTCTTTGCGCCGGGGGACTGGATCGGAACCGGCGTGTCGTCGGTGCCAACGTCGCGCGATTCCTTCACCCGGGCGATCATCAACTCGACCAGCGGTTTGACTAACTCGCCAGCACACCGCATCCAGGCGCACATCGTGCTGCGAGCGATATGCACTTGCTGCCGCTCGAAGATTCTTTCCAAGCGGTACAGCGGCAGATGATCCCCCAGCTTGCTCGTAATCACGTAGGCCAAGAGGCTCGGCCCCGGCAGACCCTTTTCGATCGGCTGGGGCGGCCTCTTCGCCACTTCAATCTGCGGGTCGTAACCGTCGTGGTTGCAATGGGCACAAGCGTACTTGTGCCGAATGTGCTTTAAGACTTTGAAGCTAGCCGGAAAATATTCGAGCTGTTCGCTCTCTTCCTGGCCGATGCGACACCGCTCGTGGCCGCAAGCCGGACACGCCTTGTCCTCAAGATCGTGCTCAATCTCGATTCGCTCGAGATGTGCGGGCAGTTGTTGGCGGCC
>JAGRKV010000048.1 GCA_020442165.1 Hyphomicrobiaceae bacterium
GCGGTGTGCGATGGGCCGCGCGATTACTTTGGCCTGGAAGGGCTCTTGGCTGGACGCATCGCCCACCGGCTTTTGCCGCTAGTCCGGATCTGTCAGGTACTCGCCAAAAGCGATCTGTGCAGTCTCGGTGCATCGGCACATGCGGGAGCTGATGACCTTCGGTCTGACGCCATGATTCGAAAATACCGCGCCTATCCGTTTCGATTGGGCTCTGCCTTCTACGGTCAGGGTGCTCTCGCCCCGACAATTTCCGCTCGCGTCCCAGGCGAGCATATTGGTACCGTCGCGATTGCCGCTCGATTCCGCGTTGCGCATCAGAACAACCATGTTCGGTTCTCTCTTCAATCGTTCCCACAGCGATTCGTCGGCGGCCGCAGAAGAAGCAACCATCGACAAGGTCAGCATCGACAGGACACGCATGATTGCATGCTTACACCAAACCGGAGGGTGGCCTCGGCGGGGAAGGGACTTTCGACCACGGCGATGCGTGGCGCCGCACGCAGAGGGGCGCAGCGAGTTGAACGGCATGAGCCGGGGGCTTGGTTGTCTTGTCGCCATGCGGGCAGCTACGGCTTGGGTTCGTAGACTTCGTTGATGGTCGTTTCCGGTGGTGCGGTCGCCAGCCCTTCCAGCACCGTCCCCAGTTTCTCGCGAATAGAGGCTCCAGCCGCCACCGCTTCCTCCTTCGATCGCCAAAGGGTGACAGACGCGTATCTACGTTCATCCTCCGAAACCATGTAGGTGGCGCTCACAAATCCTGTTCGAGACCTGGTGAACGCATACAGATCGTCGGCCATCGCTTCAATGGCCGGTCGATTCTCCGGCGTCGATGGGAATGAAAAGACGCGTGCATACATGAGCGACCCTCCGGTTCGTTACCCTGGTCTTCGGCACGCCGTGCCTGGGTGCTCAAGCAGACGGCGGCGCGTGGGGCCTACTAATCGCCCCGTAGTGACCGCGACGCCTGCGGTCCGCTTCGCCGCGCTGCTAGTTCATCGCGATCCATACCGAAGTACCCAGCAGGATGGAACCAAAGAATACCCCCTGGTACCTCACGAACCATGCCTCCTGCAGCACCGCGGCCAGCGCCTTGCCCCCGGTCACCCACAACAGGTTGGCAGACAGCGTGAGCAGCGCCAGTGCACCCGTGAAGCCCAGTACCGCCGCGACGCCGCCTGCTTCGGAATTGTAGAACAGGGAAAACATCAGAGTTGGAATCAGCAGGAACTTGCCGTTGAGCACCTGCAGCAAAACGCCCTCCTTGAAACCCAGTGGCTCCGATGCGGCACCGCTTGCCACTTTCGATCGGAAGAAACGGATGGAGAGGAACAACAGGGCGAGCACGCCAGCCCATTTCAGAGCGACAGTGGCCCATTCGGATTCACTGACGACGATGGTGATACCGAAACCGATCAATACGGACTGGAGCACGCAAATCACATTGGTACCCAGCAAAAAGGGCAGGGTTGCCCTGAGGCCGAAAGCCGCGCCCATGGCGGCAAGCATGACATTCGCAGGGCCGGGACTGAACGTCAGCGGTGCAAGCGCCAGAAACCAGGCTGCGATTGTGAAATGCTCATTCACCCGGCTGTCGCCCGGGAAGGCGGAATGCTGTGGCTCGGAGCGAAGCGTGCGGCAATGAAAGCGAATTGCACGCGTGCGGCTTTCGACTCACTTGACGTGCCTTAGCAGATCGATCCACAGGCGAGACAGCTCGCCTTGTTTCAGTGAGATCAACAAAGCGCCAGTCACCATCAGCGATGCCCCGGCGATCGCCCGCCAACCGAGCGGCTCCGCGAGGAACCCGGCCGCCAGAAGCACGACGAAAACAATGCTCAGACGATCGATCGCAACCACCGCGGAGGCGGGTCCATCACGCAGTGCGAAGAAATAGAAGAGCCACGACAATGCCCCGGCCACACCTGCCAGGACAAGAAGCCCCCATTCTTTGCTGTTCAGCGTGTGTATCGAGAAGTCTCGAAACCTTCCCAGTGTCCATGCCGTGGCTACCAGGAATGCCGCCATGACCAACGAGCGCAATGTCGTTGCCAAAGTCGGCTCGACTTCACTCAGCCCCAGTTTGGCGAAGATCGCCACCAGCGCTGCCGCGAAGGCGGAGAGAAAGGCATATAGAATCCACATTCTCGACTCCTTTTCTGGCGCCCTCATTGGAGCGAATCTCCGCCGGCTATCCGAACGATACGCTTTGCAGCGGCCGACCAAGCCCGGGACAACGCGCAGTGCAGGTCGAACGCGTGTGTGTACTTATTCGGTGGCCCGGATCATCCACCTTCCTGCGACGACACGAACTCCGCGTAATTTTGCGACAGCTTCGAGTAGTGCACCAACCAGTACGCCAGCAATCCAAACGCCGGATCGAGGATCACCAGAACCAGCCACCAGAAAGGTCGAACCGCCAGGAACAGCCAATCGCGCCGCCTGGCGTCGCGATAGACATATGAGCCAAGAATCAGCCCGAAGGCGTAGTAGGCGACCCACCAACTGACCGGCCAAAAGAAAGCGGACCAGCCAGACGATCCAGACGTTTGATGGCGGGACGTCGCGCCCTCGGCGACGGCGTCTGCTTTATTGACGCAGCGCGCATATTTTTCGGCATCGGCGATCTCGTTGCAGATGAACTCTGCTGCCTTGTTTGTGGCAAATGCCGCCTGTGCCGTAAGCAAAAGCACAACTGCAGCGAAGACCATGCGCATGACTACTCCTTTCAAACTTTGGTGCCTCAACAACTATCGCCCGTCAACAGGCCTTGTGGTTTCCCGACGTTCAGACGGCGATGTCAGTTTTCATGGTCGTACCCAACTGTGACGCCGTCGCTGGTGATCGTGGCAATCACCTTCGTTCCCCTCGTGAAGTAGATCGGTTTGGACTCGGCCGTCGCCCCATCAGGATAGCTGACCCGGAACTGAATCGCCGCCTCGGCGTCCAGGCTGAACTCGAAAGAGGACATTGCGCCAATATTGCCGATCTGCTTCGCGTCGTTTCGCCATTTTGCGACAACGAACACCGGTTCTCTCGAATTGTTCACGACCACGAACGCGGGATCGAAGAACGCCGGGGCCGCCAGTATCGCCAGGATACCGAAGAAGAGTACGGCCGCTACGGTCAGGATGTTGAAGATGCGTCGAATCACTTCGAAGCGCCGGAGTAGGGCGCAAGGCAATGGTTTGTGGGGCTTGTCATGTCTTTTGTTACGCGGTTGGCTATTCAGATCTTCGTATCAGAACATTGGCGACTTGAACGATGAGAAAAGGGCTGATGGCGGCCACAAGAAGCGCAAACCCCAGGTCGTCGATCGCATTCGCCAGCCAGTCGAGGTAGATGTAGAACGAAAAGGCCCAGTTGAGCATCACCAATACACCGGCGACCAGCACTGACATTCCCGGCTTGGCTGCTTTCCGCACGGTGCCAAACGAGATCATCGACAGCACAAACAAGACAACATAGAGAGGAATGACGACTATCGCGTCCACTCCCCCGGCAAACGATGCCGCTGGTGTCGCCAGCAATACGAGAGCAATCAGGAAACGTCTTGTCATCATGTCGAAATACAATGCCTGGGTTGGCGGCGCTCCGACCGGAGCGTATGAACGCGGGATAATGCCGGGGCAATGCGCGGGTAGGCGCGGCCTGCGGAGGGGTCAGAGTGACGAACGACATGGGTGCATTGTCGGCTGCATCCGGTCTCCAGCGTCAAGCGTATGCCGAGCGCAAAAGGAACAGCCTCCGATGCCTGGGACAGCCAGGCGTGTATCCTCTGTCTCTTCACCCGCTTTTTGTGGTGCGAAATCACCATGACCAAACCCCTGGGCCACATCAACCCGACGCGTCGCCGGAGCAATTGCCGTTCTTCACTACAAGCAGGGTGTCGGCGGCATGGGTTACGCAAACGATCTCGGGTTCGCCGCTGAATTGGCCAACAACTGGAGCGACAACCGATCATTGCCTCTAAGCAACTCA
>JAGRKV010000049.1 GCA_020442165.1 Hyphomicrobiaceae bacterium
GAGGTGGCGCCATCCACCGCCCTGGCGGTGCGACCTGCCGAAGCAGATTTGATGCCAATGATGCGAAGCGCCGTCGAACAGGCGCTGCCAGCGCTCATGCCAAAAATGCAGGAACTGAAAGTGATACAAGCGCCACAGCAGCCGCAAGAAGGCGTCTCCGAATTGGCAGCAGCCGTGCTTGAGCTTTCGCAAGAGATGACTTCCATGAAGCGTTCGAATTATATGCTAGAGCAGGAAAACGCCGAATTGAGGGCGCGCGTCGAACATATCGAGTTGCATGCTATCGTGAGCGTCGAGACCAAGAGGACCGCATGACGGCTCACCCGCTCAACGAGCGCAGCATCAAGAACCTTGCCGGCGTGCACCCTGATCTTGTCCGCGTGGTCGAGCAGGCTGCATTGCGCTGCGAGGTGCCGATTGTCGTTACCGAAGGGCTCAGGACGCAGGACCGGCAAAAGCAGCTAAAGGCTGCCGGCAAGAGCTGGACGCTCAACAGCAGGCATCTGACCGGACACGCTGTCGACCTGGTGGACGCTGACAATTACGGCTACGACATCCCCGATCTCGACAAGATCGCCGCGGCCATGAAAAGCGCGGCAGACGAGTGCGGCATCCCGATTGTCTGGGGCGGCGATTGGAAGTCGAAGGATACGCCTCACTTCGAGCTAGACCGCAAGGCGTACCCTGCAACAGGCGTATCGACCGGAACGCTCGTTGCCGAGAAGATCGGAACCATTGCCAAGGCTCGAGCCACCATAGCAACCACGGTCGGAGCTGGTGCTGTCGTGGTCAAGGAAGCATCAGATGCCGTTACCGGCATCGATACGCCGCTGGTGCCTGCCGTGTCAAAGGGAGTGGCCGAAACCGTGACCAATGTGGCCGGATGGTCGAAGGTTCTCGCAGGCCATGACGCAAGCGTATTTCTGGTGGGCGCCGCTGTGTTCGCCGGCGTGGCCGGCATGAGCTGGGCAATCGCGAAGGTGAGGTCATGATCGCTCGCTACGCAATGGCTGCAGCCATCGCACTGGCTGCCATGGCCGCATGGTCTGCGGCCTTTGTTCAGAAGGGCAAACAAATCGAACGTGCTCGCGTCGAACGAATCGGGAAGAAAATCGATGCGAAAGCACAGCGGGCCAGAGCCAAGGTCGCCAAGAAGACGCCTGCCCAGGTGCGCCAGGATCTGCGTCGCTACTGCATTGATTGCTAGCCTCGGCGGGTGCGCCACGACTGCCGCCGGAACCGTGGAGCAGATGTGCAGGGCGTGGCAGACGATAGGCGTCAGAAAGGTAGATGCGTTGATCATCAGCGATGACCTGGCGCGCAAGATCGTCGGCAACAATGCGGCCCGAGAGCCGTGGTGCAAATCAACCAGCAAACCGCAAGTCTGAGCCATGGCCTATGAACTCCCCGCCGCCAAACTGGCAGCAATCGCAGCAGGTATCGCACTCCAACGAGATCGAGCATCGGCTTACGGCCATCGAGACCGTGCAGATCGAGCGGCTACGAACCAACGAGCAACGCCGCAGGGAAGGCGACCGCACCATGAAGCAGGTGCTCGAGCGCCTTACCCTTCACGAGAGGGCTATCCTCATTCTGGCGTCGGCCGTATCCGTCCTGATGCAGGACAAATGGCCAGGGCTGGCCGAGCTGATACGGGGGGCGCTCAAGTGAGCGCGGAATTTAAGTTCGGTTTACTGCTGCTCTTTGGCTTAGCCATAGGGAGCCTATTGTACCACGTCTTGTTCGGGTGAGTTGCGCCCCATTGCGGGGCCCTTATCGTTGGGTGTCAGTTTTCGTCATAACGTCCACAGCGTCAGCAACTCCTAGCCTATACGCTTCGGCCATCATGTGTTCGAGCGTCTTGGTCTGGAGTGCTGAAATGTGCATCAACGGTTTGATCCGCCGAAACATGAAGTCCGCATATTTGCGAGGCACGCACACCATTCCATTCACTCGATATTTCGTGTCGTCCATGGCTCACCTCTCTGGAATGAACGGGGCAACGTATTCGCCATCCGCATCAGCCCAGATGCGCGTTGTCACGACGACAATACCCGTTCTAGCTCATCGGTGGGGCTTGGCATCTGCGGGGCCTTTATCGTTGGGTTGATGTCGGGGGCAATAGCGCCGCCCAATGTGTCGGCGGGAAACCAACCTCACCGCCATTCAATGCCTCCAGATCGCCATCATCGTTGACGAACGCAGCGCAATAGCACGCTGCGTCATCTGCTAGAGGCAGACACAGAAC
>JAGRKV010000050.1 GCA_020442165.1 Hyphomicrobiaceae bacterium
ATTCGCATAATCGGGCTTATCGCTTGTCTGATGCCCTTTCCGTAGAGGTAACGTGAGCTCATACCTGCAGCCTCATTACCTATAATTAAGCGTATCCCGACCCGAATTTCCTATAATCTTGCAGGTGGTAATAAATCAAACGATAGTGCTCTCGTGATCCGATCCTTCGCCAACCGCTGCTTCATTGTTCTCAGCATGCTCGCCATGCTGGGGATTGTTGCGGCTGCTCCGGTTGGGAGTGCGTTTGCGGCAGATAAGACAGGCATGACCATGACCGATCATGCTGCCGCCGACATGCCCTGCCACAAGCCGGTCAAATCGAAGAAGCCATGTCCGGACTGCCCGCAGCAGAAAACCTGTCCCGAAGGCGCTGCCTGCATGGTCAAGTGCTTCCAGCAACTCTCGGCAGTGCTCGCCAAAAGTTTTATCATCGAGATGCCGCTTATCACAGTTGGCATTCTTCGGCCTGATGTCGCGCCTGCGGGCGCGTTTCCGCCTCCTCCCCTTCGACCTCCGATCGTTTGACGCGCCACAACTTGGTGCCTGACGGCCGCAGCACGTGCTGTGGTCGAACGCGCGTCGGTACCTCGCGCACCGTCGCACAATTCAAACTTTCGGAGATCTACTATGACACGCGCATTCTTGCGTGCGGCTGCAATGAGCGCCGCGCTTATCACGGCGGCCGCCGCACCGGCATTCGCCGATAGCAAAGATTATGAATTTCAACTCATCGATAAAGAGGTGAAGGAGGGCGACGCGACGATTGCCGTCAAGCTTATCCATAAGCCTTCCGGTAAAGCTGTTCCGGATGCGGTCATCTTCGCCAAGCGCATCGATATGGGACCCGATCAGATGGAGGGTATGACAGCGCCCCTCGAACCGCTCCCCTCAACGGAGCCGGGCATCTACCGCTTCAAGACTGAACTGACGATGGCTGGACGTTGGGCACTCTCGTTGGGCGCCAAAGTCCAGGGTGAGACCGGGACGGTCGAAAGCAAACTCATCGTCACGGCCACACCATGACACGCGCTCTTCGCGCCGTTGTTTCCGTCGCAGCGATTTTCGCTGCGGCGGGAGCCGGAATTTTTGCTGGTCAACGCGGACTGGTAACGATTCCGAATGGGCAGAACCAGATCGAAAATGACGTCGCGCAACCTCTACCCTCTGGGGCAGTCGTTTATTACCGCGATCCCGATGGCGAACCATTCTACGCGCTGATGCCGAAAAACACCGATGATGGCCGCGCGTATGTCGCGGTTCGTGCGAGCGAAGATGTGAGCTTTGACGGAGCTTCGCCAGCATCAGCTGCTGCCGAACCGGCAAGCGGCGAGCGTAAAATCAAGTTCTATCGGAATCCGATGGGACTGCCCGACACGTCGCCAATGCCAAAGAAGGACTCCATGGGGATGGACTACATTCCCGTCTACGAAGGCGATGATACCGATGACGGAACCGTCAAGATATCGACAGGCAAAGTTCAGCGTACAGGCGTCGAGACGACCATTGCAGGAACGTTGCCAATTACACGAACGCTAAAGGCGCCTGGCGTCGTCGCGCTCGATGAACGGCGGCTTTCGGTCATCGCACCACGCTTCGACGGATTCGTCATCTCGACGGGGAAAGCGACCAGCGGCGCGCACATCAAGAAGGGCGAACCTCTTGCGACTGTTTATGGACAGGACATCCTCGTCCAAGCTGCGCGCTTGGTCACTGAACAGTCTCGATCGGCGAGCGATGAAGATTTGCCGGGCGCGATTGTCGGTGCTGCGCGGCGTCTGCGGAATTTCGGCGTGCCAGAAACCTTTATCGAAAAGGTCAAACGCGACCGCCGTGTTCCCGATACGCTTGTAATCGACGCACCGTTCGACGGCATCGTGCTCGAACGCATGGTCGTTGACGGTCAGGCGTTCAAGCCTGGCGACGTGCTCTTCCGCATTGCCGATCATTCGGTGGTCTGGGTGCTCGCTGACATACCTGAAAGTGACGTCGGGGCAGTTCAGCCAGGGCAGCCTGTGACCGTGCACACGCGGACGTATCCCGGCCGCGCGTTCAAGGGCAAGGTTGCGCTCGTCTATCCGCATCTCATGAAGGAAACGCGCACCGGACGCATTCGCATCGAACTCGACAATCCTGATCTCGCGCTGCTTCCTGACATGTATGCCGATGTCGACATCGAGACCGGTTCCGGCAAACCTGTTGTGGTGGTGCCGTCATCGGCTTTGATTGACAACGGCTCGCGCAAAGTCGTCATCGTGGCGCAAGGTGAAGGCCGGTATCAGCCGCGCGACGTCAAGATCGGCAAGTCCGGGGACGGTCTTGTGGAAATCACTGACGGCATCGCCGATGGCGACCGCGTCGTCGTCAATGGCAATTTTCTGATCGATGCCGAAAGCAATCTACAGGCTGCGCTCAAGGCACTGACCGCGCCAGCTGATGGCGAGGTTCAGCCATGATCGCCCGCCTCATCGCCTGGTCGGCACGCAACCTGACTCTCGTCTTTATCGCAACCGCGTTTGCAGTTGTCGCTGGAATTTGGGCGGTGCGCACTCTGCCGCTCGATGCAATTCCCGATCTCTCGGACACGCAAGTTATCGTCTACACCGAGTTCCCGGGGCAGGCGCCGCAAGTCGTGGAAGATCAGGTCACCTATCCGCTCACAACGTCGATGCTGACGGTGCCGCGTTCGAAAGTGGTGCGCGGTTTTTCGTTCTTCGGCGTTTCGTTTGTTTACGTCATCTTCGAAGACGGCACCGATATCTATTGGGCGCGTTCGCGCGTTCTTGAATTTTTGAACGCTGCCGCGAAGCGATTGCCCGCAGGCGTCACGCCGACGCTTGGACCGGACGCTACTGGTGTTGGCTGGGTCTATCAGTACGCGGTCGTCGGTAAGGACAAGTCGCTCGCCACTCTGCGCTCCCTGCAGGACTGGGAAATCCGTTTTGGCCTATCAAAGGCCGAGGGCGTCGCAGAAGTCGCGAGCGTTGGCGGATTCGTCAAGCAGTATAGCGTCGTCATCGATCCGGGCCGCCTTCGTACACTCGGAATCCCGCTTGCGAAAATCCGTGACGTCATCCGCGGCAATAATATTGACGTCGGAGGCCGCACGCTTGAACTATCCGAGCATGAATTCATGGTGCGCGGGCGCGGGTATCTCAAAGGCATTCCAGACATCGAGAACATCGTCGTCAAAGCCGATGGCGGAACGCCTGTGCTGTTGAAAGATGTTGCCCGCGTCGAACTGACAGGAGATGAGCGCCGCGGCATCACTGAGCTGAATGGCGAAGGCGAAGTCGCAAGCGGCATCGCTCTACAACGCTCCGGCGCCAATGCGCTGACCGTGATCGACAATGTTAAAGCGCGGATCGATGAACTCAAGCCGTCGCTACCCGACGGCACAGAAGTCGTTCCTGTCTACGATCGTTCTGATTTAATCCACCGCGCGATCGCGACACTTAAGACGACGCTGATCGAGGAAAGCATTGTCGTCGGGCTCGTCTGCATGGTGTTCCTGCTCCATGTCCGCAGCGCGCTCGTTGCGATCTTGATGCTCCCGGTCGGCGTGCTTTTGGCTTTCTTGGCCATGAAGCTACTCGGTCTCGGTTCGAACATCATGAGCCTCGGCGGCATCGCGATCGCCATCGGCGCGATGATCGATGCGGCGATCGTGATGATCGAGAACGCGCACAAGCACCTGGAACGCGCGCCGCCAGACAAGCTGCGTGGTGAGATCATTATTGAGGCCGCATCCGAGGTCGGACCAGCGCTGTACTTTTCGCTGCTCATCATCACGGTCTCGTTCCTGCCGATCTTCACGCTTGAGGCGCAGGAGGGACGCCTGTTCGGTCCACTGGCGTTCACCAAGACGTTTGCGATGGCAGCGGCGGCTTTACTGTCGGTCACACTCGTTCCGGCGCTAATGATGGTATTCGTGCGCGGCCGAATTATTCCCGAAGACAAGAACCCGCTGAATCGCGCCTTGATCGCAATTTACCGGCCCGTCATTCGCGGCGTACTGCAGGCCAAGGCAATAACGATCGCCGTTGCGCTCGTTATACTCGCCGTGTCGATCTGGCCGGCCATAAAGCTCGGTACTGAGTTCATGCCCAATCTCGACGAGGGCACGCTGCTCTACATGCCGACGACATTGCCCGGATTGTCGGTGACAAAATCTGCCGAGCTTTTGCAAACACAAGACCGCATTCTCAAGTCATTTCCCGAGGTTGCATCCGTTTACGGCAAGGCTGGCCGCGCACAAACCGCGACCGATCCGGCGCCGATCGAGATGTTTGAGACGGTTGTCAATCTCAAACCAAAGGAGCAATGGCGCCCTGGCGTCACAACCGACAGCCTGATCCAGGAGATGGACAAGTCGCTGCAGTTTCCCGGCGTCTCTAACGCCTGGACTATGCCCATCAAGGCGCGCATCGACATGCTCTCAACCGGCATTCGCACGCCCGTTGGCGTTAAGGTCATTGGAAAAGATTTGAACGAGCTGGAGAAGACCGCCCGCGAAGTCGAGAAAGCATTAAAAGCCGTTCCCGGCACGGCGAGCGCTTATGCCGAGCGTGTCGTTGGCGGCTACTATCTCGAAATCGTGCCGAACCGCGAGCGGCTTGCGCGATACGGTTTGATGGTCGCAGACGTCCAGGACGTAATTGGGACGGCACTTGGTGCAGAACCCATCACGACGACTGTCGAAGGCCGCGAACGTTACACCGTCGCCATCCGCTATCCGCGCGACTTGCGGTCTGATCCTCAGGCCATTGCCAAGGACGTACTGGTCTCGTTGCCGAACGGCGCAACGGTGCCGCTCGGCGAAGTGGCCGACATCCGCCGGACGCAAGGTGCAACGAGTATTCGCACCGAGAACGCCAAGCTCGCGACTTACGTCTTCGTCGATATCCGCGATCGCGATCTTGGCGGTTACGTCGCGGACGCGAAGAAGGCGGTAGCCGATGCCGTACCGCTGCAGCCCGGCACCTATCTCGTCTGGAGTGGTCAGTTCGAATATCTCGAGCGTGCCGAAGCGCGGCTTAAACTCGTCGTGCCCTTGACGCTGATGATTATCTTCCTGCTTCTGTACATTAACTTCGGACGCCTCACAGAAACGCTCGTCGTCATGCTCTCGCTACCGTTTGCGCTGGTCGGCGGCGTTTGGCTGTTGTGGTGGCTTGGTTTCAACCTTTCGGTTGCCGTGGTTGTCGGGTTCATCGCTCTTGCGGGCGTTGCAGCCGAGACCGGAGTCATCATGCTTATCTATCTCGATCACGCGGTCGAGGAGATCAAAGCCATGTGTGCAAAAGAAGCTCGCCCTTTTAGCAAGGCCGACCTTTATAACGCCATCATGATAGGCGCGGTCGAACGCGTCAGGCCGAAGATGATGACAGTCGTCGCCATCATGGCCGGGCTTCTGCCGATCATGTGGAGCACCGGCACAGGGTCGGAGGTCATGCAGCGAATTGCCGTACCGATGATCGGTGGCATGGTGTCTTCGACGCTGCTCACGCTGATCGTCATTCCGGCGATTTATGCCGCCGTAAAAGGTCTTTCGTTGAGTTCATCGAGCGTCGCCATGGCGGATCAAGCTTTGTTCGAGCGGCGACCGGCGCGAAATTGGCGTCTGCGATGACTGCTCATCACAGCTACATTCTCTGGTACGAATTTTTACCTTGAAATTAGTCGGCGCAATAACCTGTCAATTTAACCAGAAGCAAAGACTCGCATGTCGTTGCACCCGACTATTCTTGCAGTTTTGTCGTTGCTGGCGATGGCCTTTTCGCCAGTTGCCAGTATGGCGACAGCGAAGCCGTGGACGATGACCATGGCGATGACCGCAATCAAATCAGCTTCTACGCCGAGGGTGGTATCGTCGCCTCGGGCCTGTTGCCCCGCCGGCCCAATGATGTACTCGCCATCGGCATCGCCTATACCGAGATTTCGGATCGCGCGATTGGTTTCGACCTCGACACCAACTCATTCTCCGGGAATGCGGGCCCGATCCGCGATCACGAGCTGATGCTGGAACTCAGCTATACCGCCGAACTCGTCCCTGGCTGGTCAATCCAACCGGATCTCCAGCGTTACTGGCACCCCGGTGGCGATGCGCCGGCCGCGGACGGGCATCGCGGACGAACAACGGCTACCATAGGTGGACTTCGCAGCCGCATCGATTACTGACGCGTGCCGTGTCCGTAAGATCGCAAAATCAGCGATACACTGCGCTCGGACATTTGTGCGGATCGTGAGACCAGCCAATGACAATGATCTTGCCATGGTGATGGTGCGGCTTGCTCGACGACCAGTCCACCAGCTTCGTGCACGGCCCCTTGGCGCAATGGCCGACGCCCTTCACGCGGGAATCTCCCGCACGCCAAGGCATGACATGGGCACTGGCGTTGGCTGCCCCGAGGGCCGAAGCCAGTGCGGCAGCACAGACCGAAGTTCGCAAGTAGTGCATGACTTTTCCTGTGTACTGAAGAGAGTTGTTGCTGGTGCCAGTGCAAGCACTGGCGCCAGCTAAGCGGATTCAATGGTGGTGATGATGATGATGGTGGTGATGGTGGTGGTGACCAAACCCGTATCCGCCGCCAAAGTAGATTCGCGGTACGAAGCCGTAGAAATCGTGTGAACGATGTCTGTGACCCCACCTACGATGATGACGGTGTCCGAAATGCCTGCGATGATGACGATGCCGGACGTGCTGAACATCCGACGCTGCCGCTGCGGACGCGGCGAGCCGCGGCGCATTCGATGGCATGAGCGCCGTTGCCGAGGTAGCGCCGCCCAAGCAGACGGCGCCTGCTAAAAGTAGTGCTGAGAGCATTTTATTTTTCATGGCACTTCCTCCTATCGCCTTGTCGACGAAGCACTCCAAATTGTCATTTCTTGTGCTCGTGCTTTTCGTCCTTGTGGCCCTCTCCTTCATGAGAGGACTCCTCGAACTTCGCGCCTTCAATTTTTGCGCAGTCTTCTTTGGTCATTTCTTTCCAGCCCCGCTTTTCGCAGGCCGCATCGCCTTGGCAAACGGCGGCGCCCGAACAATGACCATGCTCCTCGCCGGCAATGGCCGGACCTGTCAAAAGCCCGGCGACAATTGCTGCAATAACCCTGCTGCTCGCTTTCATTTGCTACTCCCGTGTTTCAAGTGCTCAGTTTCTCCCACGTGAACTTCCTCCGGACGCATCACGGATTGCCGAAATAAGTCCGGAGCGTCAGGGCGTTTCGCTCCGGCGCAAATTTGAGACCGACAAGAAGAGTGCCCTTTGGCGTCGTCAGTCGATAACGACGCGCCGGGCGTGATTGCCCACTCAGAGGTGGTTCGACGGCACTCACATCGAACCGGCTCGCAAACCCTTCTGTCATATCGTCAAACATGTGGGCATTCAGAGGCTGCGCTGTGAGTGAACACACAAAGACAGGCGGCTTCGCGTTCGAAATGGACCGGATGAGCGCGTAGGTGCCGAAGCGATCGGCGAAGGTCCAGCCGCCGTCGAGACGCGTCGTCGCCGTGCTGCCGCGCGCCAGTTCATCGGGCGTTGCGACTTTCCATTTACCCATCAAAGCCAGCGTCTTGAGACTTTCAAGATTGTCGCCTTGCGCTAGGCAGCTCTCGGACGCGATACGCAGAAAGTGTTCGACGTGGCGCGCATGCGTGATCTCGGTGGCAATTTGAGATGTGTCGATGTCGGTCGAAGCCCGGTCGCCGTTCTGGCGGCCCAACAGCGTCACAAGTCGTTGCCGCGCTGCTTTCGCTTCATGGTCGTGGCCGTCGCGCGCGATGGCCAATTCATAGTCGGTGAGAGCCTTTTCCATGTCTCGGCGGCGAACATGGACGATGGCACGGTTAAAATACACGTCGCTGAGCGCGGGCTGCAAACGAACCGCCTCATTTAAATCCTGAAGCGCGTCATCGAGACGGCCGAGATTGGAGAGGGCGTTGCCCCGATTCATGTGTGCGTAGGGGAGCTTCGGATTCAGACGCAGCGCTTCTGTGAAGTCGACAACAGCCGCGGCGTTGTCGCCCTTGGCGTAGTAGACGTTGCCGCGGTTGTAGTGGGCTAGCGCGCTATTCGGGTTGAGCGCGAGGGCGGCGCTAAAGCCGGCGAGTGCTTTGTCCCACTCGCCGGCGACATAAGCTGCGGCTGCACGGTCATGGACCGCCGCGAAGCTTTCTTCCGACGCCCCCGCCGCGCGCTCCGCACGGACAGACATGGTCACTGGATGCAAGAGTGCCTCGGCAAGGCCAAGCGCACCCATCGCGGCGACAACCAACAGACGTGTGAACCTCATTCTCAACGCAACGACTCCTGCGTCATCGCCCAGGGTTCGGCGGCGCTCACTTCAAGGCGCCCGCCGGGTACAATCCCTCGACCGCCGCCAACAACCCCTTCATCTTTTTGAGCGCAAGCCCTGCGGCGTCGGCACTCTTCTCCTCGCCTGCGTGGTGCAGTTCATCCGCTGCTTTCTCAAGCTGCTTTAGCACAGCTGCGAGTTTGGTCTTCTGATCGGCAGCCACCATGTCGGATTTCTCTTCGAGCGCATGGACTGCGCTGCCGAGATGCTCGCCGATTTCGTGCACTGGCTCGACGGCTTTGGCAGCGACATGCTTCTCAACTTCAGGAACTTGCGCCGTGATGAAGCCCCACGCCTCTTTGACGGTGCCAAAGGTCTTCTTTTCAAAGTGGGCCTTTTCTGCGCCGTGTTCGTGACCCTCGGCGTGGCCATGGCCGTCGCCAGCAGCATGCTTGTCTTCAGCGAAGGCCGTAACGCTCATGGCGAGCGCAGCAGTCGCGATAAGGGTAGCTAGAACGCGCGATTTCATGTGACTAACTCCTGTGGCTGTGAGGTAGATGGGGTGATCTTTTCCGGCTCGGGCTCCTGCGTCAGGCAAAAGCGCTTGTAGAGTGCTGGCAACACGAGCAGAGTCAGCAACGTGGCTGTAATCAGTCCGCCAATGACGACGGTTGCGAGCGGCTTTTGAACTTCTGCGCCGGTTCCAGTCGCGATTGCCATCGGCACGAAACCAAGTGAGGCAACCAGCGCCGTCATCAACACAGGCCGCAGCCGTGTCATTGCTCCCTCAAAGATGGCCCGGTCGCCCGGAAGCCCCTTCATACGAAGCTGATTGATGAAGGTGACCATCACGAGGCCGTTCAAGACCGCGATGCCCGAGAGGGCTATGAAACCGACCGCCGCGGAGATCGAAAACGGCATGCCGCGCAAGTAGAGCGTTAGAATTCCGCCGGAGATCGCCAGCGGCACTCCGGAGAACACGAGAAGAGCTTCGCGCGCGTTCCCAAGCGCCGTGAACAACATGAGAAAAATCACAAAGAAGCAGGCTGGTACGACGATCAGAAGCCGGTTGCGTGCGGCCTGAAGGTTTTCGAACTGTCCGCCCCACGCGAGCCAATTTCCGGCAGGGATTGCGACCTCTCGATCAATGCGTTGTTGCGCTTCGACGACGTAGGAGCCGATGTCCCGGCCGCGCACGTTCGCCTGGACCACAACGCGCCGTTTGCCATTCTCGCGGCTGATCTGGTTCGGACCTTCCTTGACGTCGAAGCGCGCGATCGACTTGAGCGGAATGAATGAGGGACGCTCACCAGAACCGGCTGCTTCAGCGCGCGGCAATGGTACTGGCAGCTCTGCAAGCGCATCGAGGTCATCGCGGATACGATCAGGCAAGCGGACCAGGATATCGAACCGCCGGTCCCCCTGAAACACGATGCCCGCCTCGCGGCCGCCAATAGCGATCGAAACAATGTCGAGGACATCCGAGACATTGAGGCCGTAGCGCGCAACCGCCTGCTTGTCGAGTTGAACGTCGAGCATTGGCAGACCCGTCGTCTGTTCCACCTTGACGTCAGACCCGCCGGGCACAGATCTCAGAACGCTGGCGATTTTTGTAGCTGTCGCTCCTAATTGGTCGAAGTCATCGCCGAAGATTTTGACGGCGACATCGCTACGAACCCCCGAGATCAGTTCGTTGAAACGCATCTGGATCGGTTGCGTGTACTCGTAGTTGTTGCCCGGAAGAGCGCCGACGGCCTCCGCTATTCGATCGACCACCGCGGTTTTGGACTCAGAAGGATTTGGCCATTCGTCCTGCGGCTTCAGAATAATGAACGTGTCTGAGACGTGCGGCGGCATCGGGTCAGCAGCCATCTCCGCAGTACCTGTCTTGGAAAAGACGTAGGCTACCTCGGGTTGGGCCCGCACGGTCGCCTCGACCTTGAGCTGCATCTCGGTGGACTGAGACAGCGAGGTGGACGGAATACGCATCGCGTGCATCGCGACGTCTTTTTCATCAAGCGTCGGAATAAATTCCTGGCCGAGTCGCGTGAACAGCAACAGCGAAAACACGAAGAAGCCTGACGCCAACAGGATGATGAACCGAGGGTCTTTGAGTGCTGAGGTCAACAGCGGCGCGTAGACCCGCTTTGCGCCCGCAATGACGGCATTTTCCGTTTCAGAGACGCGGCCCGTGACAAACAAAGCGATCATCGCCGGAACGAAGGTGAGCGAGAGGATAAAGGCAGCGACCAAAGCGATGATCACGGTCAGCGCCATTGGCTCGAACATCTTACCTTCGACCCCGCTGAATGTGAGCAGGGGGAGATAGACTGTGATGATGATGGCTTGTCCAAAGACCGACGGCTGAATCATTTCCTTGCTGGCAGCCATAACCTCATGCATGCGCTCGGAGAGATCAAGAAGGCGCCCTTCGTGATGCTGACGCTCGGCAAGACGTCTCAGCGCATTCTCGGTGATGATGACGGCGCCATCGACGATAAGCCCGAAATCGAGCGCACCAAGACTCATCAGGTTCGCAGATATTCCGGCTTCGAGCATGCCGATCGCCGTCAGCAGCATCGTTACCGGAATGACGAGCGCGGTGATGAGAGCTGCACGCAGATTGCCGAGCATCAGAAACAGAACGACGATGACGAGGAGCGCGCCTTCCGCCAAGTTTTTAGATACCGTCTTGACCGTCGCGTTCACGAGCTTGGTGCGGTTGAGAACCGTCTTAATTTCGACGCCGGGCGGAAGAGATTTGGCGATGCCTTGCATCTTTTCGTCGACCGCGGACGCCACGGTCCGGCTATTGCCGCCTTTGAGCATCATCGCGGTGCCGACCACGACCTCATTGCCGTTCTCGCTGGCTGAGCCCGTGCGAAGTTCACGGCCGATGCCGACCTCCGCTATATCCTTCAAGTAAACCGGCACACCGCCTTTATTGGTGATGATGACGTTGCCGATGTCGCTGATGTTCTGCACGCGGCCATCGGCGCGAACAACGTACGATTCGCCTTTGCGCTCGATGTAGCCTGCTCCGACGCTGGTGTTGTTGCGTTCGAGCGCCGCAATCACTTCAGCAAAGGTCAATCCGAGTGAGAGAAGCTTTTGCGGGTCGGGCTGAACTTGGAATTGTTGCTCATATCCGCCAATCGCATCGACTTCAGCGACGCCGGTAACGCCCTTGATCTGGGGCCGGATGATCCAGTCCTGCACCGTGCGCAGATACATGGCGAGTTCGAAATCCTGCTTCAGGCGCAGACCTTCGGACGTCAGATAGCTGCCATCGCTTTGCCATCCAGGCGCGCCGTCCTTAATCTCAGCGCCTTGTCCGCGGGGATGAGTGTAGTGGACAGTCCACATGTAGATTTCGCCCAGGCCCGTAGACACCGCTCCCATCACTGGCGCGGCATCTTGGGGCAGATTTGCCCGAGCCACCGACAGCCGTTCTGAAATCTGTGTGCGCGCGAAATAAACATCGACGCTATCATCAAAGACGGCTGTTACTTGGGAGAACCCGTTGCGCGATAGCGATCGGGTGTATGAGAGCCCGGGAATTCCTGCGAGCGCTGTCTCTATCGGGAAGGTGACGTTCTTCTCGATTTCGAAGGGCGACAATGCCGGGACTTGGGTGTTGATCTGCACCTGGTTGTTGGTGATGTCCGGCACCGCATCAATCGGCAGTTTCTGCAGCGCCGTGATGCCGAACGCCGAGGCTGCGGCCACGAGCAGAACCACCAAAAACCGATGCTGAAGCGAAAAGGCGAGGATACGCTCGATCATAATCGCCTCAATGCTCGTGCTCGGCTTCGGCCTTGCCGAGCTCGGCTTTCAGCGTGAAGGTGTTCATCGTGGCAATCGTCTCAGCAAATTCGAGACCTGAGAGAATTTCGACATTCTCCGAATCCTCCCGGCCCGTCGTCACAGGGCGAGCCCGGAAGCCCGCTTGCTCGTTGACAAACACGACCGGCGAGCCTTTGACGGTCTGGATCGCGGACCGCGGCACAATCAACGCCGCCTCCTGCTTGCCGGATATCAACCGCGCGCTCACGAAATCTCCGAGCCGCCATTCCCCCGCCGAGTTGTCGAGTTCTGCGACGACCTTGGCTGACCGCGTGTCGGGATCGATCATCGGATTGACGAGCATGACTTTGGCCGTGGCGGTCTTGCCCCCCGATGTCACGATCACATCCTGGCCTTCGCGCGCAAATGGAAGGTCTTGCGGCGCAACCGACATCTCGACCCAGATTTTGGCAAGATCGGCGATGGTGAACACTTCTCGGTCTGTGCCAACGACCTGTCCCAGGATGACGTCGCGCGCAATGACCCGGCCCGCGATCGGTGAGCGCAGCTCGTAGAGCCGTGCATTCTCCTGATCTTTCGTTTTCGGTAGACGATCGATCTCGTCCTCGGGAAGGCCGAGCGCGTGAAGTTTCTGATGCGCGAGATCGATTCGGATTATTGCTTCCTGGTGCGCGTTCTTGGCATTGAGATAGTCTTGCTCGGCCGTGACTTTCTGTTTCCACAGCCGCTCCTCGCGCTCGAAAGTGACCTTGGCGAGTTCGGCCGAGCGGGTCCCGGCCAGAAACTCGCTCTTCGCTTCGGCCATCTCGCGACTTTCCAGCGTGGCAAGCACGTCATCTTTAGCCACAGTTTCGCCAGGCTGCTTCATGATCGATGCAACCGTGCCCGCAAGTTTTGGAACCACCTTGGCCTGCGCGTTAGCATTGAGCGTAAGCCGGCCCGGAACGGCAATTTCCTTTGACAGCGCTCCAGAGAGTGCGGGCGCCATGTTGATGCCGGCCGCCTCAATCTGCGCACCGGATAGCTTGATCAGTCCTTCTGCAGCTTCGCCTTCGCCCTTGCCATGCTCGTCACCGCCAGATCCGTGACGATGCCCATCGTCTTTGGCGTCAGCCTTCATCGCAACTTGAGCGCCATCGTCGTGGCCGTCGTGGGACTTGCCTTGGGCGCTCTCAGTCCCGGCCGTTTCCGCCTTCGCAGGCACTGTCGCTGAACCAAACCCTGCTTGCTCTTTCAGCGCAACGAAGACCCCGTCTTCACACGCACGTACAAGAAAACCTTCCTGCGCATGACCGTCCTCGGTTTCGCCGTGGCCATGTCCATGACCATGCGCGTCGGGCTTGGCGGCGGGAGCACATGCCGTTGAAATTTCGCGCGCGCCGAACGCCAGCAACGCCACGAGACCAACAGCCAGAATGGATAGCTTTCCAATACTCAACATGGTGTTCCTCTACAGCCCGCCCAGGTCGCGGCCAATGATGGCCTCTATGCGGACTTTTGCTTTTTCATAGTCGGCGCGCGCGTTGAGTATTTCGAGCCGCGCTTCGAAAACCGACCTCTGTGCGTCAAGCACGTTCAGAATGTCGAACTTACCTTCGTCATAACCAACCTTGGTGCGATCGAATGCGCTTTGGGCTGGCGGCAAAACCTCGGTCTCGAAAACGCGCAGCTGGGTCGCAGCAACATCGAGTTCGCCGAGTGCTTCGACGAGCGCGCCGACCAGTTCCGCTCGCGCCGTCTCGCGATCAAACTCGGCTTTCGCAATTCGTTGTTCGGCGGCAACGATGTTGCCCTTGTTGGTGTCGAAGAATTGCAGCGGGATCGACACCGATGCGACGGCTGCCACGGAGTCATTTTCAGCGAAGTGGCGCACGCCCGCGCCGACGCGGAAATCTGGTACGCTCTTGCCGACTTCGACGTCGAGCTGCGCAATCCTCCGGCCTACCTCATCGGACCAGCGTGCAAGGGCCGGGTTGTTCTCGATGACCGATTTGAGCCGCGCCAGTGCTGGAACGTTCTTACTCCCACCGAGCCGTCCAATTGCCGTACCGAAGTCGGGTTTTTCCGCGCCCCAGAACACAGCCAATCGCCGCTTTGCTGCTTCTAGCCGCGCTTGCTCAGCCTTGGAAAGCGCCTTTGCACGCGCCGAAGCTACAATGATGCGATCAAGTTCGATCGGGCTCGCTTTGCCGCCCTTGACGCGCGCATCGACGCTTGCCTGCGTCTTCTCTGCAATCGCCACAAAGTCTCGCAAAACCTTGATGCGCTCTTGCGCGGTCACCACATCGACGTAAGCGCGAGCCGTCGCGGTTGCCACCTGAACGCGTATCGTTTCGTAGTCCCAACCTGCCAACGATGCATCGAGGTGGGCCGCTTGCAAACGCCGAAGGCGCTTGTCGCCAAGTTCGATCGTTTGGGTCAGGCTGAAGGTGGTTTCGGCCGCGCCGAAGCTGCTCTTATCTTTGCTGCCGGCGAAATTCTCGATTTCCATCAGAAGTTCGGGGTTGGGCTTGACGCCCGCTTGAGCTTCCTCGCCGTGCCGCGCCTCAATTTCGAGGAAGGCGGCCTTTACCGCTGGATTGAAGTCGAGCGCACGGCCAATCGCCTCTCGCAGCGTCAAGGAGGCTTCGTAACTAGGCCGACCGTACCTTCCCGGCACGGGATGAATCTCCGTGATCCACTCGCGACGGGGCAACTCGCGATCCGACGATAGCTCATCAGGGACGGGTACACCTTGTGCCCAGACCTCGGTTGTCAGGGGACCAAGGATGCCAGCAACAGACATCAGCGCCGTCATTAGTCTCGTCTTCCATTTTTGCGAGCATGCTTGTGCCGGCATGGCACCCCCGGTCCCAAATGCGTTTTGAACGTGCCCCGGCCCCCGCCGCGCCACGCAACATGAACAAGTTTTTCTGGATTTAGTTCAGGAGAACGTCCGTCGCATGCGCGACGAGAAACGCATCGCCACTAACAGCAGCTGACGACCACGTAACGATAGTCCGCTGGAATATGGGCCGAGGGAAATCAGCTTCATTGGCGGGTAAAACAACTGCAGGCAGCTTGTCGAGCGACCAGGACCTTGACGACTCACACGTCTGCCGCGGCGAACTGGCGCCAACTATCTTCAGCTCCAAGTCGAAACAATTGGGCAGCTGCAATGACGCCGTTGTATCACCTGCGTGGGCAACACTATGCGCTGCCGTATCGTGATGATGGCCGCTGAAGGCGCTTTCAATTGCCCGGTGACCGTCGGCTCCAAAGCACACGGTAAGCGGCACCGCTGCCAGCACCGATGCGGGCAGAAACACCATCAGCAGGACAACGGCGAGCGCTCTGCGCCAAATGTGCATAAATTTTAACCCTTCCGACTCGCGAAGGTTATCACAGATTATGCACTCGGTTCAAGGCAATCCACGTTTATCGCTTGTGTCAATTTGGTAACTTTCGCAGAGTTGTCCGCAATTCACGCCCCCTAATGCGCTTTTCCAGCCAACGCCTCGATGACTTTGCAGGTTCGGATGTCCGATTGGTGGCAGCCATCGATCATCCGTGAGAGTTCGCGCCGCAGATGCTTTAGCTTCGCGATTTTTTGGTCGATCTCAACAGCGTGCCGCCGCGCGATGGCGTCCGCTGCTGCGCAAGGACCGTCTCGCCTGTCGGCAAGTTGGAGAAGGTCACGAATCGCGTCGATCTCGAAGCCGAGGTCTCTTGCGTGGCGGATGAAGGCCAGCCGTCGGACGTCGGCGTCTTGATAGACGCGTCGGCCGCCTCCCGACCGGATTGCAGCCGGTAACAGCCCAATCTCCTCGTAGTATCGGATGGTCGGAATCTTGACGCCCGTGCGATGGCTCAACGCTCCGATTGCGTGTGATCTGCTCAATGCCCTTGCTCCTCTAGTGACTAGAGATGCTACAGTGCCCGTCATGACAGCGCAAATCGACCTCCCAACCGCTTCCGACTGTGAAACGCACGCGTGCGGGTGCCACGGCAATCCTCAATTCGACGGGCTCGATCCGCGATACCGCCGGGTATTGTGGCTGGTCATCGCCATAAACGCAGCGATGTTCTTCATCGAGATGTCCGCCGGGCATCTCGCAGGCTCGCAGGCCTTGCAGGCCGATGCCCTCGATTTCCTTGGCGATACCCTGACCTACGGGATGAGCCTCGCAGTCATTGGCATGCCGCTCGTTGTGCGAGCGCGCGCCGCCGTCGTGAAGGGCGTCAGCCTCTTTGGAATGGGGCTTTGGGTTTTTGGATCCACTGCGTATCAAGTGCTGCAAACCGGTACGCCGCGCGCCGAGATTATGGGAGTGATAGGATTTCTGGCGCTCGCCGCAAACGTTGCAAGCGTGCTTTTGTTACTGCGTTACAAGGACGGCGATGCAAACGTGCGGTCCGTCTGGCTTTGCTCGCGCAACGACGCCATCGGCAATGTCGCGGTGATGATCGCTGCGCTCGGCGTGTGGGGGACGGCAACAGCCTGGCCCGACCTCATGGTTGCGGCCATGATGGCGGGCCTCTTTGTAAGCTCGGCTGTTCAAGTTCTCCGGCAATCTATGTCGGAGTTGCATTCATCGCGGCCGCCCGCCACCCCGGCAGTGCGAGAAAGCTGAAAGATGGGATCGGGGCACCAGCATCATCAGGGCACGTCAAACAAGCGTGCATTGACCCTCGCGCTTGGATTGACCGGTACATTTTTGATCGTCGAGGTGATCGCAGGTTTCTGGACAGGAAGCCTAGCGTTGATCTCAGACGCGGCGCATATGCTGACCGACACCGCGGGTTTGGCGATAGCACTTGCCGCCATCAACATCGGTGAACGTCCTGCCGATAGCCGACGAACGTTCGGCTATCAGCGCTTCGAGATCCTTGCTGCCGCTTTCAATGCGGTCGTCTTGTTTCTAGTCGCCGGATACATCCTGTTTGAAGGCTACAAGCGCTTCGTCGAGCCGCAGGAAATTCAAAGCCTGCCGATGATGCTGGTCGCCACGATCGGTCTTGGAGTCAATCTTGTGTCAATGCGGTTGCTGAGTTCCGGCAAAGACTCGAGCCTCAATGTCAAAGGAGCCTACCTCGAAGTCTGGAGCGACATGCTCGGCTCGTTCGGTGTCATCGCCGCCGGGCTGATCATCTGGTTGACGGGCTGGCGTTGGGTCGATCCACTCGTCGCTATTGGCATCGGGCTTTGGGTGCTGCCGCGAACATGGACGCTGCTGAAAGAGACCATCAACGTTCTGCTGGAAGGTGTTCCGGAGGGCATCGATCTCGATGCAGTCAGAAATGCAATGCTTGGCACACCCGGCGTGCGCGAAGTGCACGATCTCCATGTGTGGGCGTTGACGAGTAACGCACCTTCGCTGTCTGCCCATTTAGTGCTCGCCGATGGTGCGGACGCGGATGCCACGCGATCTTCCGCAGCGGAAATACTGGAAAGCCGCTTTCACATTGAGCACGTCACACTGCAAACAGAACGCACGGATTGCCGCGATGGGCGCGAGGATCACGGACTGCACTGATCGTTTTGATCGATGCTTCGAATGCCTGCTTAACTTGGCAAACAGTGCATTCTTAACGGCAACGGCAGATGTAGTTGTTACAGCAATCGCTATCTGATCGAATAAGGGCCATCATCGTTGTCAGGCTCCTGAACGTATCCAGCAGGACCTGACCGATACTCTGCCAGAAGCGCCGCCTCATTCTCCGGCGGCCCCCACTTGGCACGTGGGTCAATCGACAAGCGCCGTTGATAGTCCGTCGTCCAAACGGCATACCGCTCCCATTCTTCGTGCGTCATCTGACGTGGTGGAGTTGCCGGATGACGGTCCCCGATCCCGAACAGTTCGTAAGCCAAGATTGTCGTTTCAGGGACC
The DNA here is from genome assembly GCA_020442165.1 of Hyphomicrobiaceae bacterium. Lineage (GTDB taxonomy): Bacteria > Pseudomonadota > Alphaproteobacteria > Rhizobiales > Hyphomicrobiaceae > JAEUMD01. The sequence continues at coordinate 17,970 of JAGRKV010000050.1, forward strand.
CGACACAAAGCGGCCTGCGGAAATCCATGCTCGTCGGGTAGCGCAAACCAGCCCCCTCGAACTTCCTCGTCGTTCATGTGCACGTAGGGCTTCTGCTGATACTGCGCTGAAAAATTATAGGCCCCCATGTCCATCATGCGCCGGTAGAGCGGAACCCAGCTGTCGATCTTGGGCGCCAGCGGCAAACCTTTCTTGCGCGTGATGACGCCGCCACGCGATAACTTCCATTCCTCGTCCTCGGTTGCAATCGCTGGCAAGTTGAGATGAACCCACGGCGGCTCGCCTGACAGCAGATGGCCACTGAGATCCTCGTGATGCAGCCGTTGCATGACGACGACAACTCGGCCTTTGTTCTTGTCGTTGAGCCTCGGAATGACCTCGGCATCGAACCACTTGTTGACCGCGCGACGGCGTGGCTCATCGTACACTCGGGCCGGCGCGATCGGATCATCAACGATGATGAGGTCGGCGCCGCGCCCGACCAGGATGCCGCCAACCACGCCCGAGATCCGCTGACCGCCATGGGGGAGATAGAGGTTGCCACCGCGGCCCTCGGGCTTCAGATGTGGAAACAAAGCCCGGCTGCGCGGCGACTTCAGCAGGTCTTGGGTCGCGCGCTCAAAGTCCCCAGCCAGCTCCCGCGAGCCGGCGATCGACATGATCTTGAGTTCGGGATTGCGACCGTGCATCCAAACCGGCAGCGCAATCGAGGCCGCGAGCGACTTCAGGCAGCGTGGCGGCAGGTTGATAATCAGGCGCGTGATCTCGCCTTTGGCGACCCGTTCCAGATAATCGGCCAACACGTCGATGTGCCAGGTGTCGACCAGCTCCGTCTTGGGGTTCAGCTCACGAAACGCAAATCTCAAGAAGGCGGAGAAGTTCGATCGGTAGAGCGCCTTGATCTGTTCAGCCTTGGTCATTGCCGTCTCCTGTCAGTGGCGACCCAAGCGCCTTCAACAACTCGGCGTCATCCGCCTCCGTCGCCGTGAAGGGCTCGATGTCCTTGTGTTTCTCGAGATGCGCGAGCACGAGCTGCATCGGCTTCAGGTCACCGCTGATGGCGCGGTTGACGAGTTGCTTGATCAAGGCTTCGCGCTTGCTCAAGCGTATCTCGCGGCCGCCTTCCTTGAGCACGACTGTCTGATCGAGCTCGTGCTTGATCATGGCTTCAATGCTGCGGTGTTTGCGCGGGCGCCCGCGCGGATTGCCGGACTGACCTGGCCTGAACTGGCTGTGCTTTGGGGGCCTGCAGTAGCCGACCTTGTCGTCATCCTCGGCACTCATGCTGAGGCCTCCGGCGCCGCGCCATCCGCCGAGACGATTTTGCCGAGCCGTTCGGCTGCGACCTCGGCGAAGGTCTGCCCGGTCGCCATTAGGCGCGCCTCGACGCCAGCCATGCCGGAGACGCGCTTCACGATGGTGTCGCAGTAGGCCAGATCAAGCTCAATGCCGTAGCCGCGCCGCCCCGTGCGCTCGGCGGCCACGAGCGTCGTGCCCGAGCCGGCGAACGCGTCGAGCACGATGCCGCGACGCCTTGAGCAGTCGAGAATGGCGTCGGCAACCAGCGCGACCGGCTTGACGGTCGGGTGCATCGCGAGGTCCGCCTCGCGAGTCGCGCTGAAGGTATTGGCGCCGGCATAGGTCCAAACGTTCGTGCGGTAACGTCCATGCCGGCCGAGTTCGACGTTGTTGATATGAGGCGCGGTGCCGCTCTTGAAGACGAAGATCATCTCGTGCTGCGAGCGGTACAGCGAACCCATGCCGCCGTTGGTCTTGTTCCAAACGCAGATGTTCTTGAGCTCTTTGAAAGTCCGGCCGCCAGCGGCTAGGACTTCGCCGAGGTGGCGCCAGTCCATGCAGACAAAGTGGATCGCGCCATCGACCGCGCGAAGAACGAGATTCGCAAAGACGCGCTCGAGAAAGGCCGTGAACTCGGCTTCCGTCATCTCGCCGGAGGCAAACGCGAACTCGCGGTGCTTGACCGCTCCGAGGCCCGAGACGTGGCCATCGATCTTCACGTTATAGGGCGGGTCCGTGAAGACCATCTGCGCGCGCTCGCCATCGAGCAAGCGAGCCGAGGTTTCTAGGTCGGTCGCGTCACCGCAGATCAGGCGATGGGCGCCGATCTGCCAGAGGTCGCCGAGCCGCGTGACGGCCAGACCTTGGGCCAGGGGCGGCACAACGTCGTCTGCGTCGGGCTTCGCTTCAGCTTCACTCAGCAGCACGTCGATCTCGGCCATTTCGAAGCCGGTGATCGTCACGTCGAAGTCGAGATCGAGCGTCGTGAGATGTTGCAGCTCGATTTTGAGGATCTCGCGATCCCAGCCGGCTTTCTCGGCGAGTTTATTGTCGGCGAGAATGTAGGCGCGCTTTTGAGCATCGCTGAGATGCTCAAGACGCAAGCACGGCACGGTAGCCAAGCCGAGCTTCTTCGCGGCTTCGAAGCGGCCATGGCCGGCAATAATGGTGCCGGCCTTATCGATGAGGATCGGGTTGTTGAAGCCGAAGGCCTTGATGCTCGATGCGATCTCGGCGATTTGCTTCGGGCTATGGAGGCGCGCGTTGCCTGGATACGGTCTGAGTTCCGCGACAGAAACGTGCTCGACGGTGAGCTTGGCAGACATAGGTCGGCTCCGAAAACAGAGTTCGACCTACTTAATAATTCGACTGTCACTGCTCGGGCATCAACGAGAAATCGAGTGATTTCCCGCGACGGCGCGTCAGGCCTTTTCTCGCGATGCCTTCCGCACCTCGTACGCAATGTTGCGCACCCGCTCCCATCCGAGGTTCAGCCCGAGACGTTCCTTTACCATGCGGGCGGCTCGCTCGCTCGGCGCGCCCTGCCACCAATCAGCGTTCCGGATTTGCCGCCACCCGTTAAGCCCGCCCTTGGATTGTCGCCAAGCCAACCAAGATTCGCGTCTGTCAAAACTCTTGGCGATGAGCAATTTTGTTAACCGGCGACCAGCGGTAAGCCGCCCGCGGCCCTGACGCTTCTTTGCCGTGCCGTCCAGGCGAGCGGTCAAGTGGTCAATTACACTTTGTGGGATGGGTTCGCGAGCGGTCCGGTTGAATTCAGCAACCAAATAGCTGGTTTCGATCCAGGCTTTCGGATCGGCTTCGAGCTTGCGCGTGGCGAAAGCAAACGGGCTAACATCACTTGCGCTGTCACTAGACTTGTTCTTGTCAGAAAACCGACCACGCCCCTGTCGCTTCTTGGCCTTGCCGTCGAGGCGCTTGCTCAGATGGTCGAGTACGATTTGTGGAATAGGGACCCGAGCGTTTGCCTTGATTGGAGCGTGCAGGTAGGTCGTCTCAATCCAAGCCTCGGAATTGGCCTTGAGCTTGCGCTTGGCCGAGGCGAAAGGGCTGAGGTCGACGTTGTGACGGTTAACGGTTTTCGGTGTCTTGCTCATAGCGATCTCTGCTGACGATGCTCCGACACCGTTAAGCAAACCGCATGCCATAAGACTGTCAGTCATTCGCCCTCGGTAGGCGCAATACGGTAGATTCCGTCGAGGCGCCCCAAGGCTCTGTCATGAGGTCAAAAAGCGAAGCGGGGCCGACTAGGTCAACCCCGCTTCGCTTTGGCGCCTGACTTTTTTGCTGGCTCAGTGACGATGAGGCAGCTTCGTCACGATTTCGAGGATTGCCTTTGCAAAGAGCACTTCCTCATCCGAATTCTTGAAATGCGAAAGCATTTCTTCGGTGTATTCGTGAATGAAAGTTTCGGGCTCGACCAAGGCACCGTCAACAACAGGCATCGTGACGATGCATTGACGAATTGCTGTACGGTAGGGTAGACGTTTTGCAGCTTTCTTCATGGGTAAAGCTCACTCGGTATCACCCGGACGTTCGGGCAACCGACCAATTAAGCCATGCGCTACCTTCCAGCATCGACAAGAAAACAGCGGATTTCCGACTACACGTCGGTGTGCCTGGCGGTCGGCCGTCCTTAAGAGGCACTCGATTCAAAAATCGCCTGTAACCGAGAACAATGTCGCTGTTACACAGCGTTCGATCGCTGTTCCGCGTCACAAGGTTCCCTGATCCCAATGCAGGGAATTGACGCGCTGAAGCCCCCACTTTCCCCCTAAAATCGCAGGGCAGCGCGGGCAAAAAGTGCCGGAAATGCCGAAAATTCCCTGTTATTGGCCCGGACATACTGAGACCCGTTCGCGCGAGACTGCCAGCACAGCCACCGACCAACTCGTTGAAATCGCCACATATATTGCCATCTCCGCGGGCGGAGAGTCGCCGCAATTTCCGCGGCTTAGCGACATGTTTTTTGAGGGTGCTCGCGTCCTGCGGTGTCTCTCGGTGACGTTCCTCGGCTCATCGACCGTATTGTCTCTGGGGGCCGTTTTCGGCGGGTCAGACTCGCATCGTTTTCGGGGCGTTGCTCGGCCCTACCGCGCCTCGAAACCTAGGACTGTCCGCTTGAGCTGCCAGTCGTGTGATCGGTCTTTGCTTATTGCTGGAAGAGCGGCGGGGGGCAGCATCTTGGGGTGAAGTCTTGCGACCAGTTCGCGGACGATGTCAGGCGCAAGAAATGGCACAGTGATGTCAGCACCCATCTGGTGGAAATCCGCGCCGAATACAAAGAGGAATGTCTGGTCACATGATCCTCCTTGTCCCGGAGCTTCGACAACGCGCACCAGATCATTGAGGGGCGGCGCTGCGAATATTCATGCGATCAGCTGCGCTGCCATAGGCTGCGGGCCCAAAGCAATATTGCAGCCGAAGTTCCTTCAAAAAGCATCGGCGCTACGCCACCATCGACTGGCCCTTCGAAGCCCAGACTGATGAATCGGCCTGTCAGCGCGATGAGGAACATGATGGCTGCCGCGAGAGCCCATTGTCCCTGATATTTCCATGCGGCGTAGCCACTGAACAGGCCAACCGCCAGGAAGAAGCCCCCGAAGTCGGCGCGGATGCTGGCGAACCCAAGATTGTTGAGCGTGGAAAGGGCGAACAATTGGTTCATCGAATCTATCCGGAACCAGAAGGCCAATCCATGTGCCACCATAATCAAGGCAATCAATCCAACCAGTGCGCGAGCCAATTGCTTCATGATTTTTCACTTTTCCGCTGTTGCGGCCGCATATCAGATTGCCCTGATATGCCGCCAATTCTTGTTCAAATGCTTCTGCTCTGGTCGCGCTGGATCGTTTCAGACATACGTTGAAACGATCCAGATTTCTTCGCTCACGCAGCTAACCCTCGCTGTCGCTCGGGCTGCTCCGCGGGGGGCAGCGCAGGCCGCCGGTCCGCAGTCACGGCCTTAACGATTCCGCCTTGGCCGGATCGCTCTAGGTGTTCGGCTGCTGTGCCTCGGTAACCACCGTCGCATTCACGACATCACCGTTGCGCTGCAGGAGAAGCTTCACCTTGATGGCGTTCGGGCCATAGCCTCCGACCGAGTATTCAGCGCTTTCACCCTCGCTCAGCTCATTGACGAACTGCATCGGGTTGCCATTTCCATCGGGGCCAGGGGCGACGGTCACGACCGTTCTGAAGTTCGACTTGTCGACCGTGTAGTAGGCAGTCGCGTAGCGGTCTGCAAAGAACATCGTCGATCCCGCCATCGGCTTTGCCAATTCGAGGCTCGTCGCATTCGCCGGCAGGATCGGAGCTACGAGGAGAACGGCGCTGAACAGAGCGGCAGCAGCGGCAGCAGCGGCAGTGGTGTTTTTCAGGGTGGTCATGGGTCGGTTCCTTTCCTGGAGTGGCTGGATGGTCCAGCGGGTTCTTTCTTGAGTTGCCCCGGAGCCGTCTTCGCTCTCGGTGTGACCAGAAGATGCCCCCTCCGCATGAATAGTTGAAATCGATAGATTGTATCGCTATCATAATCTACATGGATATTAAGTCGTCGGATCTAGGACTGCTCGTTGCGCTTGACGCACTGCTGTCGGAGCGCAATGTCACACGCGCTTCTGAGCGCTTGAACATCTCGCAGCCGGCGATGTCGGCACAGCTGTCGCGTCTACGTGATCTTTTTGATGATCCGCTGTTGGTCCAATCCGGTCGCCAGATGGTGCCCACCGCTCGCGCCGATGCGCTGCGCGATCCCCTGCACCGCAGCCTGCGCGAACTCTCGCAGATGGTCCGGGAGAGTCAGCCGTTCGATCCAGGCACCACGTCGCGCACGTTCAGGATCATTGGAACCGACTACCTTCATATGCTCGTGACCTTGCCGCTTATCCGGCACTTGGCCGCGCATGCACCCCACGTTCAGATCGTGCTGCTGCCATTCAATGCTTCGACGGCATGGAGACAACTGGAAGATCTCGGAGCCGATCTGGTCGTTGTGTGGCGTCAACTTACTCCTCTGGAATCCAAGGCAAGCCCTCTCTTCAAGGATCGACTTTGCCTTGTGCAACGAAAGGGCCACCCGCGCGGCAAGAACAGGCCAACCGTGGACGAGATCTGCGAATATCCGCACGCGATCATTGCACCGGAGGCGGGGGCGCTGTGGGGTGTAATTGACGAGGAGCTCAAGAACCTCGGCAGATCGCGCCGCGTCATGGCCTCGATGCCGACATTCCTAACCGTGCCGCTGCTCATCGCGCAAAGCGATATGCTCGCTGCGATTCCAAAGCGTTTGGCCAGTATCAATTCCGATAGCCTGGATTCATTCGACTTGCCATTCCCCCACATGGATTTCGAGATGTTGCTGTCCTGGCACCCGCGAATGCAGGCTGATCCTGGCCATCAATGGCTGCGCAAGAAGATTTCGGCTCCGTTCGCCAGAATGAAATAGAACGCGCCGTCATCGCCCCTTCTGGAACGCGCGTTGTTTCGAAGATGAAGAAATCTGTGGCAATGAGCGTCGACAGCGATCGTCAACCCCGTTTCGGCTGACACGCCCGGCACGAGGAAGCACCGGTTAACAATCACGACAGCGACCGCGCATTGGCGGCGAAACCACAAATCCGAATGATTCGATGCCGACCATGACACGCACACCTTTCCATGACGGCGAGAAGCGCGCCCAGAGTGCAGGCTCGACTGGCGCCACAGAATTTGGTTTCGTGCATGTATCTCTAATCGCAAATGGCTGCTGCACCCATCACGATCAATTCGGCAATGTCATCGGCGGGCAATGAACCCTGGAGTTGCGTTCGATTGTCCGTGACATGGCGGGCGCGGAGATGATGATGCCTGCAATCATGACTACAGTATTCGGCCGCGCCTAACGGATGCGCGTGAGATTCTCAAAATTCACAAGACGGTCGAGAGAAGTCGTCGCCTGGTGTGCTTGATATGTTGCCCAAGCTCGCTCGACCGCTGTTCGCTTCGGCATCAAAAATTTCGACACGCGGCCGAGCAAACTTTCCGGCTTCTTCCCCTGCCGGGGCTCGATCCAGTAGATCGCACCTCTGTGAACGCGATTGGCTGCCTTATAGGTGTGGTAGGCAGGATCTCCCGGATCCACATAGTTGAAGATGCCTCTCTCGGCTTGTTCGCCACTTAACGTATCAATGCGGAGCGGCTTTACCCGCAAGGTTGCAACAGTCCCGATTGGATTGAGCGTGACGCCGCGCCGCCCTAAGCGGCTTGCTGCATAGCTGCATGCGCCACCACCGAGACTGTGGCCTGCGCATTCAAATTCGTAATTCTCGAAGCGCGGCTGATAGGTTGCAATAATGTGTTGCATGTAGGCGCAAGCCACATCGAAATAGGGCGCAGTTTCACCCATCAAAGCAGTCAGATCGTTGTTCCAGTCGGTCAGACTCCATGGGTTCGTGCCAGCAATGGCGACGACGACGCGTCGCGCACGATGATTCACATAACTCACTGCGCGGAAGCCGCCCCAGTCCCTCGCTGTGATCTCGTGAGCCTTGAGCTGGCCGGGCCTTGCGCAGCCGCCCTTCACTTCAGTCTGCTTGGCGATATCGAGAACCTGCCAGTGGTAGACAGGCTGCCAATCAAAACGCGAAAATTGCGACGCGATGAATTGATTTTCCAGGCTCGTGGGGCTGCCATCGAGGCTGGCGGCTTGTGGTAGCAGGCGCAGAAAATTCTCCCGAATTTGTGTGTCGCCGAATACAAATGCGCGCGTTGGCTGTTGTTCTGTGTAGACGCGGGAGGCCAGCTCTAGAGATTGCAGATGGGCGATCAAAACGGGTCGTGCGGGCATCCGATCCGCAGCCGGCGCCTCTTGTCGAGACAGGTCGCGTTTTAGCGAACTCTTGTGGCCGGCGACGGCTTCGAATTTCTGGTTGGTCTTACCGCCATCGGGCTGCGGCATAGCAACCTGCGAGACAACCATTCCGGCCAGGGCCGCCGCTGTTCCGATGAAGAGCGCTCTAATCGGACGAATTGTCGGACGAGAACCGGCCAGTGACATATTCAACCTGCACATCGCCCCAGAATGGTCGATGCCCTTGTTAGAAATTGCGTGCTGAGCGAACCACACCGTTCAACAGCGCACGTTCTATTGCAGGGCATCACCGGAGGCAATGGTTTGTGGCGTCATGCATGAAAAGCAGCCAAGGCTGCGATCAGTATGTTACTCGTGGTTGGTGCTCCTGGTAGCAAGGCGTATTGAAGCCGCTAGCACGGACTTCGCAACGATGATTGGGTCTCCTCAATGTCAACGTTCGAAGGGGGTGCGGACCAGCCAAATTGGGCTGGTCCGTTTTGGGGGGCAGGCGTTGTGGGCTAGGACTTAGTGATAACGATCTGGGCATAGGCCGCGGGTACACGCACCGAGCCGTCTGTCGCTGTGTTGCGTTCCGCGATCAGGGAAATGATTGCCCGCTCAAGTTCGATCTGGCGCTGTTCGTCGAGAGCAAGAAATGCCTTGTGAACCGGCCCATAGAAGTTGCGGAATACCTCTACGAAATGCTCGGGCGAGCGATAGCGGAAGATGAAGTTCTTTTCTGTCAGCTCGATTGAACGGCACTTGGCGCCAAACTCTTGGCCGATCCAATCGCGGGTGCCCCACAGTGCTGGCGAGGAGAGACCAGCGGGCGGCGGCACCATTCCGCCGAGTACCTTGAAGAGCGCGCCGATGAAGCTAGATGGCGTCCAGTTGGCCAGTCCAATCTTGCCGCCGCTACGGCAGACACGAACAAGCTCTGCTGCGGCCTGCTTCTGATTTGGCGCGAACATGACGCCGAATGTGGAGACAACGCCATCGAACTGGTCTGCGGCAAAAGGAAGGGCTTCAGCGTCAGCGATTTGATATTTGACAGGAAGGTCTTCTGCAAAAGCACGAGCCTCACTTCGGGCCAGCAAGGCATCGACGTAATCCGTCGAGATGACATCACACCACCGGCGCGCAAACGCCAAGGTGGCATTGCCGTTGCCCGCGGCCACGTCAAGCACGGTTGAGCCGGGTCGCAGATCCAGCGCCTCAGCCAGATCCTCACCAACAATCTGGAGCGTTGTCCCGACCTTGGCGTAGTCGCCCGAGCCCCAGGCTGCATTTTGTTTCACCTTAATGGCGGTATAGTCAGGAGTGATCGTTGCATTCATGTTCATGGCTGTGCATCCTTTGTTTCGATAGAGTTCACTTGCTGCCCGATGGGCGTGGATTTCATTCTGTTGGCGGTTCGTTTGTGGCCGGGACCGCGTCACGCAATCCCTTGTATGGCGCATCGGAATTTGGTGCTTGAGGCCAACGTGGGCTTTGCGTGGGGATTTCCGGGGGAAAGCTCGGATGGTTGTTTTCTGGCGTGAAATTAATGGCTTAGACATTTTTCTGAAGCGGCGCGCATGGCCAATCAGGCGACCGAGGCGTGAATGATCTACCGGTTCGGAGATTTCGAACTCGACAAGGCCGCCTATGAGTTGCGCCAGGACGGGCGGGTCTGTCACACCGAGCCGCTTGTTTTCGATCTCATTGCTTTTCTTCTGCAGACGAACGGCCGCGTGGTCAGCCGCGATGAAATCGTCGAGCATGTCTGGAAAGGCCGGTTCGTTTCGGATGCCACTGTTTCAAGCGGCATTAAAGCTGCGCGCCAAGTTCTCGGCGACAGCGGCGCGGAGCAGTGCTACATCCGGACAGTACGCGGACGAGGTGTCCAGTTCGTAGCAGCGGTCAAGACCTCGGGAGGCATCTCACCAAGCGCCTCCGCGCCCGCTCAGCCTCAACCTGAAAACGCTGATCGCAATACGGAATTGGGAATTGCAGCGAACCGACCGTCAATAGCCGTCCTGCCAATTCGCCTACTCACTTCCACCGAACAATTCGGATCGCTGGGCGATGCTATATCGCATGAGGTCATTGTCGAACTGGCGCGCCTGCACTGGCTCCACGTTATCAATCGTGGATCGTCATTTGCGTTCAGAGATGCCAGCACCGATCTTGAATCGATCAGTCAGGTCCTTGGCGCACGTTTTATCGTCTCCGGCACTCTTGCGTTATATGGTGGAAACAGCGTCGTCACTGTCGAACTCACGCAGGTCGAAAGCCGGCGGATAGTCTGGGCCGACAGGTTTGAGCAACCGGTTTCCGATCTGCTGGCTTTGAAATCGACAATAGCCGCGCATATCGTCGGTGCCATAGAATCCCGCATACAGATGGCAGAAGCCATTGCCGCGGGCCGCATACCGACCGGGAACCTTGATGCATGGTCGGCGTACCATCGTGGCCTTTGGCACATGTTCCGCTTCACGCATTCCGACAATACGGCGGCATCAAGTTACTTCAACCGTGCCTTGCAAGGCGATCCGGGTTTTGCGCGGGCTCATGCCGCACTTTCGTTCACGCATTTCCAGAACGCTTTCCTCAACTTCTCGGACGACCGGAAGAGCGAACTGATGTTGACCCGGAAGCATGCTGAGACGGCCCTGGCACACGACCCTTTCGACCCTTTCGTAAATCTTACCATGGGTCGCGCCAGTTGGATTGCCGGGGATCTCGATGGCGCCATACCGTGGCTGGAGCGCAGCATTGAGCTCAGCCCGAACTATGCCTTCGCAAACTACAATCGGGCACTTATCGGCGTCTTGCAAGGCGATGGCGAGGCGAGCGCAAATCAGATCGACAAGGCAATCGCACTCAGCCCTATCGATCCGCTGAGTTATGCGATGTTGAGTACGCGGGCGCTGTCTCACATGGTTATTGGAGATTACGAAGCCGCCCAGATATGGGCGGCACGAGCGATCAAGATCCCAAACGCACATTTCCATATCTTTGTCATAGCGGCGATTGCCTACGAGTGCGCCGGCCACCGCGGGGAGGCAATGAAGTGCATCGCGCGGCTGCGCGCACTGCATCCCGGCTTCGAGGTCAAAGAATTCTTTCGGGCCTTCCCATTCCAGGCAGCGGGTTTTCGTGAAATCGCAGAAAGAGCGTTGAACCAGTTGGGACTGAACTGACATTTATTAGGAAGCTGCCTGGCTTGCCGTAAAGATCGATCCAATCGTTCACGCGCAGCTCATGAGCCTTGTCGTTCAGTCCTCCGAATTGCATCGACATTCCTTTCTTGTGGTTGCGGGAAGGCGACGGACGCGCCTCTCCTGTCCGGGTCCAACGGTGTGAACCCGGGTCAATTTTTTGCCCAAGGGCGCGTGGAACTACTCTGCGGCGTGACGTTTCGGCAGAACCCAATCGGGGCGCGGGTAATGGCAGGTATAGCCATTCGGATAGCGCTCCAGGTAATCCTGGTGCTCGGGCTCGGCCTCCCAGAAATCGCCAGCAGGCTCGACCTCGGTCACCACCTTTCCGGGCCACAGACCGGAGGCGTTCACATCCGCGATCGTATCCTCGGCAACTGCTCGTTGCTGGTCGTCGAGATAGTAGATCGCCGAGCGGTAGCTGGAGCCGCGATCATTGCCCTGCCGGTCGCGCGTGGTCGGATCGTGGATCTGGAAAAAGAACTCCAGGATTTTTCGATAGCTGATCCTCTCGGGGTCGAAGACGATCTCTATCCCCTCGGCATGGGTGCCATGATTGCGGTAGGTGGCGTTTTTTACGTCTCCACCGGTATAGCCGACACGAGTTGCCTCGACGCCAGGAAGCTTGCGGATCAGGTCCTGCATGCCCCAGAAACAGCCGCCAGCCAGAATTGCGCGCTCGGTCATTATCTGTCCTCCACCTGCTTGAGATATTCGCCATATCCCTCAGCTTCCATTTCGTCTTTCGGTACGAAGCGCAGGCTCGCCGAATTGATGCAGTAGCGCAGCCCGCCCTGGTCTGCGGGGCCGTCATTGAAGACGTGCCCGAGATGGCTGTCGCCATGTGCCGACCGGACCTCGGTGCGGATCATACCGTGCGAATTGTCGCGCAGCTCGTTCACATTTGCCGGGACGATGGGCTTTGAAAACGCGGGCCAGCCGCACCCAGAATTGAACTTGGCAGACGAGGCGAAGAGCGGTTCGCCCGAAACGATGTCCACATAGATGCCCGGCTCGAAGTGATCGTCGTATTCGCCGGTGAACGGGCGTTCGGTGCCGTTTTGCTGCGTGACGCGAAATTGTTCGGGCGTCAGCCTCGAAAGAGCGTCGTCGGTCTTGGCATAGGTCATGTCCCACTCCTCTTCTTTCGCGTTGAAAGGAATATGGGTGTCCGCCACCAATTTTGCCAATACGCAGCAACTATAGGTTCAATAGACGGGACGACCGGGTGGTCAGTCCCCGATGGGGTCGGAATTGGCCCGGCATTCCCGCGCTGGCGGTGCTTCCAGCGCTCATCGGCAATGCGGCTGGGGCGGTTCTGAGAGGCCGCTTTGGGGTTGTACTGGTGCGCAAGGCGATTTGGACCGCCGCCCTTTTCAGTTCGCGAGCATGGCCTTCAATCTTTGCCAGTAGAGCGCGATGCTGTGAGCGGAAGTCGTCCACAGCGAATTGCCCTGAAGCGAACCGTCGACTGTCGTAATCGCGGAGGCTCCCGGCGCAACAGTCACTTCCACCTGGGGCAGACTTGCTGACAGGCCTTCAACGAATGCTTCATACCGCTGCTGGTCGCGAGCCCGGTCTCCCATATCGTCCTCGACGTGGCGCCAATGTTCTGAAGCCTGTCCTTCGGGCGTGCTATCGGCAGCCTGCAACCCGGCCTGATCCTTGGTGATATCAAGGAATTCGCCTGTATCGGAGAAATAGCGCAGCAGACCCGCATGACGATATCTAATCAGCGTCGGCGGGAGATGTGGGACCGGATCGCGCTGATTGGCAACGAACCAGTGCGTACTGGCATGGCGTGCATCATATACGTTGTGGAACTCAATGTTGCCGAAGCGCGGCGCGCCAAACGTCATGACCCTGTGATTTGCGGCACCCGGCGGCGTCTCGCTCAATATTTCCGCAGAAGCGGCGGTGGCAACGGCCCCTCCAAGGCTGTGTCCCGTTATCCAGACCGTTTTTCCAGCCGCGACTGCATCCTTCAGGAGCTGGCGGACGGGCGCTGGCGTTTCCTGCCACACGGACTGAAAGCCATTATGCCGGGCGCCACCAAGGGGATGTGGCTGGGGAAAGAACGCTTGAGCATTTCGCTCCCAGTCGTTGCGCGCATTCGTGCCACGGAAAGCGAGCACGAGCAGCTGGTCGGTGATTGCGACAAAACCTTGATTTGCGACATTCTCGTCCAGCCAGCAAATGATCTGCGACCACTGCGTGGCTCCGAGCGCGGTCTTGATCTCTAATTCTGTTTCGGCATACGCAAAAGCTGACATCCGGCAGAGCACCTCGGCCTGCGCAAACGTCATCCCCCCGGTGGCCAGCGTTGCCTGATCTGCTGTCGATATATTCGGAAAGTTCGTCATGACGCACCTGGAAATGGATTTGGAATGGCTACCGCTTCAGGCCAGGGGATAACCCGGCAAGATCTCTGCGAATAGGGATTGGTTCTTGGCGCGAACATCTTCGAGGATCGGGCCAATTGGAATAGCCTGACTGCGACTGATTGTGCGTGCATTGTGCATACCGATCAACTCGCCATCCGGACTGGTGATGGGGCTGCCTGAGTCGCCATTTTTGGTTGCGCCCGTGCCGTAGCGGACCCGCTGCACCTGTTCCTCAAACTCCAAAACGCTGCCGCTTGCCTTCGCTTCCAAGTTGAGATCGTCGTCAAGTGTCTGGACGACCACAGACATGCGATCAAGATCCCTGGCCCTGTACAGGGATACAGGCTTGCGGATGTCGGGAAACTGATTGGACAATCGGCTCATCGGCGCTTTGATGTCGACGACCTGCATATTCTGCATGATTGCCTCCGCCCTGATCGACCAGCGCTCGGTGTTTTCATCGATCTCGACGATGCAGTAATCGAGTCTCGGGCCGGGCGGGAGATCGGCTGGCGGCCATGGTGACGACTCGGCACTGTCCTTCATGTTGGGACTGTGCGCGAGGAAGAAGGGCACGTTCTGGATGGACTGGACAGTGAAACGCCGTCCGCATGATATGGAAACACCCGCGAGCTCGCCTGCAAAGTGGGGCAGATCTATTTCCGCCACCGCACCGGATTGAACTGCGCCGAACGTGTGCCAGCATGTCAGCACATGATTTTCGGTGACAAAGCAGCCAGTTCCAGTGGTGGGTGTGCTGTTGGGGTGCTTCACGACGATGCGGCAAATGCGCAAAAGCCTTTCGTCACTACGGGCAGGCGCCGCATCGGATGCATTAATTGCTCTTTCGGTGAATTGCGGAGTTGTGATCGCGACCTGCCGAAGAATGGCCTGATCGATCCTGATGAGCGCTGCGTTATCCTTGATCTTGTCGGGATCGGTGCTGAGCCAGGTTTCAAGCTGCACGGGCGTGACGTTGAACCGATTGGCTCTCACGATGTCGCCCACGATCAAGTCCTTTGGCGTCACGCCCGGCACTACGATGGTACCTTCTGCGCCACCGCGACGCTGCAGGCGCTCACCGGGAATGTCTATGCCCGTCAATCCTCCGGGGAAGTCCACGCCAATTCCGCCTGGAGCAGACCAGAAGCCTGCGTTGGGATCCGAACCCGCCTCTTCAATCGTGAACTCGGGCACTGGCTGCTTGACGATCATATCCTGCAGCGACAGTTGTACCGACCTGCGCAGCCGCGAAATATTTTCGTCTTCCACATACCGGCTGCCCTGATCGATCTTCGAAATAAGGTCTGCGGAGATGGCTGCCGTTCTGGATGTCATATCTTATGCCGCTGCTTATGAACGATTGAAATGTTCGCCTGCCGGTTTCGGACTCCGTCACAACCCTCGCACCGGCGCCGCCGGCCTGCAGGCCCGGAGGTCGGATTTCAAGTCCGCCTTGACCGCGCCAATGATCTGCCGGCGAGATCGGAAAGGGACGGCGGTGTAGCAACTGGAATGCCCTACCATGTTGACCCTCGACGGCCTCGCAATCAAGCGGCCTGATACTGATGAGCGCGCCGCCAGGCGACAGCGCATGCCATGCGTGCCGCGGCTTCGAAGCATCCAAACTGGGCCGCTGCGACAGAGGGTCTGGTCGGGCCGCAGCAACCCGCATCGAGCGCCGCGCCACCTTGCTAGTCCCTCTTGCAGGCCGGCAAAGAATGAGCGCAATGAGCTTTGCCACACAGCACCTGAAGAAGCACTTGACGCAGCTCGCTTCGGCACCGCACAAATCTGTGCGAACAACAATCAGATCGTGATGCAAACAGGAAATGCCGTGCCAGAACTTCAACGCACCATCGACGAAATTGTCGAAGAAATGCGTCACCGCCCAGACCGGGGAAAGGTCGCCGACTACATACCCGAACTTGCCAAAGCCGACGCCAATGCATTTGGAATAGCCGTTGCCACTGCGGAGGGCATTGTCGCATCTGGCGGTGACAGCGCTCAGCCGTTCTCGATACAAAGCATATCGAAAGTTTTCACGCTCACGATGGCTCTAGGCAAGGTCGGTGACCGGCTCTGGAAGCGTGTGGGGCGTGAACCATCGGGCAGTCCCTTCAATTCGATCGTGCAGCTGGAAGCGGAGCACGGCATTCCGCGCAATCCCTTCATCAATGCGGGCGCCATTGTCGTGACCGATGCCATTCTCTCCGGCCACGAGCCCAAGGAGGCTTTGGGAGAAATCGTCAGGTTCATGCAGTTCCTGGCCGACGATCCCACGATATCCATCGATCATGATGTGGCGGCCTCAGAGCAGAGAACGCACTATCGCAACAGTGCGCTCGCCAATTACATGAAAGCCTTTGGCAATCTGGAAAACCCGGTGCACTTCACGCTTGGAGTCTACTTTCACCACTGCGCCATCGCCATGTCCTGCCAGCAACTGGCAATGGCCGGACGCTTTCTCGCATATGGCGGACGCAACCCGACCACCGGCCATGCCGTCGTGAAGCCGGAGCGTGCGCGCCGGATCAACGCCATCATGCTGACGTGCGGCCACTATGACGGCTCTGGCGAGTTTGCCTTTCACGTCGGCTTGCCAGGCAAGAGCGGAGTCGGAGGCGGCATTATGGCCATTGTTCCTGGGCGTGCGTCGATCGTTGTGTGGTCGCCCGGACTGGATGTTGCCGGCAACTCGCATCTGGGACGCATTGCTTTGCACAAACTCACCCAGCGAATGGGATGGTCGGTGTTTGGGCCATGACCTGCATCGTGCAATCGCATCAATCGATCGCGGGTGCCCGACCAGTTCAGCAGCCAGCTACAAAAGGAAAACGGCGACGCAGCTGGTGGCGTCGCCGTGATGTCCTTCCAAGCTGCAATTTATGAACCAGTGGGAGCTGCCTCTCGATCGCGTTGCAGCTCCGAGCGCTCTCCTCTCGTGTGCCGCGCGGCAAATGAGCTGCGCCAGTTCTTTGAGCTGCACGCATCAAATGATGCTGGGCGCGTCCAAAGAAGTGCACACAGCGCTGGTCAACCGCATCATGAGCTGCGTGCTCAAGATTGCATCGACACTGGGCAACGCCTCCCTGTTACACAAATTCTGCTGCGGAAAAGTGCATCAATTCCGCTTCTTGCCCGTGCATCCTGCTTCAGCAATGGCCTCTTCGTGATACCAGCCGCTACCGAATTCGACATCGGCATGGTTGCGCGCCTCAGCTTCCAGCCGCGCGAGCCGAACGGCCGAAGACAGCGCCCGCGGTCGCAAAGGGAATGCATAAATTTTGGCCATTTCGACATTTGAACGATTCATCATCATCCTCATCTGACATTCGCGATTCAGCGAAAACTCCTGCATTTACCGCTGTTTCCGACGACTCTATCATCATTTGTTTTTCGCACAAAAATAAAACAGCAAATGCACAATATTTCGCCTTTATTTCCCCTTGCGCAATTTGCTAGCAATTAGACAATTCGATATTGCAGCGCAGTAAGGGATGGCCTGATGTTCAGGAAGATCGGCGCATGGTTTCGTTCCGCACCGTCGACACCCGCGATACCTGCCTCTTCAGCTCCTGAGTGCTCCAGCGAAGCGGCAGCAGCCGCTTCATCTGTCGAACCATCCCAGTTGCCAGTCGAGAACTCGACGACTGCAGGCGCGCCAGCAAAGGCGGCGGCGCACTGGATGACATCCAATCCCACGGAAACTTCCGCACCATCCCAAACCGGCGCACCGCAGTCCTCAGCAGCGGAAAGCGCCTCTTCCACACCGATCAAACCTTCGGAGAAGCCAAAAATGACGAAATACAAGCTCGAGTATATCTGGCTCGACGGCTATACGCCGGTGCCAAACCTGCGCGGCAAGACGCAGATCAAGGCGTATGAATCGTTCCCGACGCTCGAGCAGCTTCCGCTTTGGGGTTTTGACGGCAGCTCGACGCAGCAGGCCGAAGGCAGCAGCTCTGATTGCGTGCTCAAGCCGGTTGCTGTCTATCCCGATCCCGCCCGCACCAACGGCGTGCTCGTGATGTGCGAAGTGATGATGCCCGACGGCGTGACACCGCATCCCTCCAACAAGCGCGCCACCATCCTGGACGATCCGGGCGCATGGTTCGGCTTCGAGCAGGAGTATTTCTTCTACAAGGACGGCCGCCCGCTTGGCTTCCCGACCCAAGGCTACCCAGCGCCGCAGGGCCCCTACTACACCGGTGTCGGCTACAAGAACGTCGGCGATGTCGCGCGCCAGATCGTCGAGGAACACCTCGATTTGTGCCTGGCGGCAGGCATCAACCACGAAGGCATCAACGCGGAAGTTGCGAAGGGTCAGTGGGAGTTCCAGGTTTTCGGCAAGGGCTCAAGGAAAGCCGCAGATGAAATGTGGATGGCACGCTACCTGCTGCTTCGTCTGACGGAGAAGTATGGCATCGACATCGAGTTCCACTGCAAGCCGCTGGGTGACACGGATTGGAACGGCTCGGGCATGCACGCCAACTTCTCGACGACGCACTTGCGCGAGGTTGGCGGCAAGGAGTATTTCGAGGCGTTGATGGCTGCCTTCGAGCGCAACCTGGATGACCACATCGCCGTCTATGGGCCGGACAACCACCTGCGCCTTACCGGCAAGCACGAAACGGCGCCGTGGAACAAGTTCTCCTATGGCATCGCTGATCGTGGCGCGTCGGTCCGCGTGCCGCACAGCTTCGTCAAGAACGGCTACAAGGGCTATCTTGAGGATCGCCGCCCCAACTCCCAGGGCGACCCATACCAGATTGCCTCGCAGATCCTGAAGACGATCGAGTCTGTTTCGCTGTCGGGCGGTGCCGCAGCGGTCGCATGACGCGACGATAACGTATGGGCACCGTCTCTCCACTCCCCGTGGCGACGTGCTCGTGTGGGATGCAGTGAGCGCCTGCATCCCACACCTCCGTGCTGTTGCGCTCAATTGATTCCTTTGTGTGACCGGATGGCTTTTCGACCGGGCCGGCTTAAAGCCGGGTTGGACGTCGGCGGCATCTCACCCCAGGCCAAAACCTCAGCATCCCACCTTAAGGGCATGCTCCGCCGCTAAAAATCATCACAAGCAACCAGTAGCAGCCTTGGGCTGGCTTGTGTGCTCGGGCCCGGTAGATCGGCCCTCGATCCCCGATTACCAAAAAATTCAGGCTTACGCCGGGGCAGAACCTCCGCAATTCCGGCCTGAGCAACCCGATCGATCCTTCCCTGGCATATTGCGTCCATCAAGTGGATCGGCCCGCGCAATTGCGCGGCGCGCGCATGGCGCATATGTAAACTGCACTACCTGCGATCCAACGCATGGACCTGACGTGATAGGTTCGCGACCGCGCGCGGCACTGGAGCATTGCAATGGCGATCAAATTCAATCTCAACGGCAACGACGTGACCGTGGAGGCAGCATCGGGCACCCCGCTTCTCTGGGTACTGCGGGAAGAACTCGGCTTAACGGGCACCAAGTTCGGCTGTGGCGTTGCCTCGTGTGGCGCCTGCACTGTCCACCTCAACGGCGAGCCGGTGCGATCCTGTTCGACCCTGATCGAGGATGTTGCCAACACATCCGTGACGACCATTGAGGGAGTGAAGGGCGCGGCGGCCAAGGCGGTGCAGACCGCATGGCAAAAGCTCGACGTTGTGCAATGCGGCTATTGCCAGTCCGGCCAGATCATGTCGGCGATAAACCTGCTCGCCACAAACCCCAAGCCCACGGATGCAGATATCGACGAAGCGATGGGGGGCAATGTCTGCCGCTGCGCCACCTATGTCCGGATCCGCGCTGCGATCCATCACGCTGCCGAGATCATGGAGGGCTGAGCGATGACAATTGACACAAGCCGCCGCACGTTCCTGAAGGGTAGCCTTGCCGCTGGTGGCGCACTCATCATCGGTCTGCGGCCCGACGGACAACTCGCTGCCGCGACGGCGGACGGACATCTCAATGCCTTCGTGCGGATCCTGCCGGACGGCACCGTGGAGGTCATCGCCAAGCATTTCGAAATGGGGCAGGGCACCACGACCGGTCTTGCCACACTCGTTGCCGAAGAGCTGGATGCGGACTGGGGACGGGTCAGCACCGTGTTCGCTCCGGCCGATGCCGCACGCTACAAGAACCTGGCCTTTGGCGCGCAAGGCACCGGCGGATCGACTGCAATCGCCAACAGCTACCTGCAATACCGCAAGGCGGGTGCCGCTGCGCGCAAGCTCATCGTTGAAGCGGCGGCCAAGTCGTGGGGCGTGGCGGAGACCTCGATTTCAATCGACAACAGCATAGTTCGCTCGGGCGAGAAGTCGGCTCATTTCGGCGAACTGATCGGTGGCATCGATGCGCAGTCAGAACTCGGGGAGCCAACGCTCAAAGAGCCATCACAATTCAAGCTGATTGGGAAGGACGGTCTTTCCCGCAAGGATACGCCGCAAAAGATCAACGGATCGGCCAAATTCGCGCTCGATGTGGCCGTGCCGGGAATGGTCCATGCCGTTCTCATTCGTTCCCCGCGGTTCGGCGGCAAGCTTGTGTCCTTCAGTGTCGAAAAGGCGAAGTCGGTGCCCGGCTATATTGACGCCAAGCCGCTGCCGACAAATGGCGGCCTCGTTGTCTTCGGCCGCAATACATGGGCTGCACTCCAGGCGCGCGAAGCGATTACGACGGAATGGGACTTCTCGTCTGCCGAAAACCGCTCGAGCAAGCAGCTCATCGACTATCATCGCAGCCTCCTCGACCAGCCCAAGGTGCAGGCCGTCAAGGGCGGCGATCTTGCAGGCACGGATGCGGTGCTCAAGGGTGCAGACCAAGTCGTCGAGGCGGAACTGATCTTCCCGCCGCTGGCACATGCGCCGATGGAGCCGCTCAACTGCGTCATTGAGCCGACAGAAAAGGGCGTGCGTTTCCATGACGGTTGCCAGTTCCCGTCGATCGTCCAGGGTGTGGTCGGCCACATACTCAAGATCGATCCCTCCAACGTCGAGGTGAAGACCGTCTTTGCTGGCGGCTCTTTCGGGCGGCGTGCAACACCGGTCGCCGACTATCATTCCGAGGCCGCCATGGCCTTCGCGCTACTCGGCGGCAAGACGCCTGTGAAGCTTGTGTGGACGCGCGAGGATGACATTCGCGGCGGATTCTACCGGCCGATGGTCGCACACCGCGCACGGGTCGGCCTTAAGGGCGGCAAGATCGTCGGCTGGGACCACAGGCTGGTGGCGAAAGCGCTGCTCCTCAACACACCGATGGTCAGCGAAGAGGTCAAGAAGAGTGGTGTCGACCCGGCAACGGCCGAGGGCATAAACGACACGCACTATGCGATCCCCGGCATGTCCGTCGGCATGGTTTATCCAGAAACCCCCATGCCGGTACTCTGGTGGCGCTCGGTCGGTCATACGCACACGGCCTTCGCCATGGAGACGGTGATCGACATGGTCGCTGAAGCCAGCAAGATGGATCCGGTCGAGCTGCGCCTGCAATTGCTGGCAGGCGGAGACAAGGATCAGCAGCGTCTTGCCGGCGTCCTGAAACTCGCGGCGGAGAAAGCGCAGTGGGGCAAGGCGGCGGACGGACGCTTCCAGGGCATAGCCGTACACAAGTCGTTCAACACCTACGTTGCGGAAGTTGCCGAGATCTCGCTCAAGGACGGCGCTGTAAAAGTCGAAAAGGTCACTTGCGCTGTCGATTGCGGCGTTTGCGTCAATCCGGATGTCGTTCGCGCGCAGATGGAAGGCGGCATCGGCTACGGCCTGGGCGCTATCATGCGCAATGAGATCACGTTTACGGATGGCGTCGTCGACCAGTCGAATTTTCCCGACTACGAGCCGATACGCATCAACGACATGCCGCAAGTCGACGTGCACATCGTAGCGTCAGCCGAGCCGCCATCAGGTGTCGGCGAGCCTGGGGTTCCGCCTATTGGACCGGCACTCGCCAATGCCATCCACAAGGCCACGGGCAAGCGCGTCTTCGAGCTACCCATGACGAGAAGCGGTGTGAAATTCGTCTAGCTCGCTTCAAGGAATTGGAGCCCTTGGACGGGTAGAGGGATTGCCACCATGCAGTTGGCGCTGGATGACAAGGCGGGATATTGGCGGCAGATCGTGCTGTCGCCCCCGTCACGCTTTGTCGACGAGGTCACGTCCGGCGCGCTGCAATGGATGCAAGCCGGACTGCGGGTGGTTCTTGTCACCCTCGCCGGCATTGATGGTCATTCGCCCCGCCCCGCCGGAAGCCAGATGGCCGTCAACGAAAACGGTGGCTGGATCGGACAGATCTCTTCGGATTGCGTCGAGGAAGCCATCGTCCGCGAGGCGCTTGACTGCATCGCCGTGGGTGTAGCGCGCACCGTGCGGTTCGGGCGTGGCTCCAAGTACATCGATGTGCGCCTACCGTGCGGCTCCGGCCTCGACATTCATTTCGACCCCGCCGTGCCGTTATCGGTGCTCGCCGAACTCGATGCCGCGCGGCGGGCACGGATTCCCGCCGCGCTCACATGGACCGACAGCGACCCGGCCAGCACTGGCACAACGCAGCAACGTGTCATTGCTGCTCCGGCGGCGCGCGTTTCTAGCGAATTGCGGGCGGCGCTACCTGACGGCTGCCAGGCGCGATGCTATCAGCCGGCAACCCGTGTCCTCGTCGCCGGGCGCGGATCACATGCCGATGCGCTTATCGAAATCGCACGGAACCTTGATTGGGAGGTGGCCATTGCCTCGCCCAATGCAGATTTGATTGCGCGCCATGAGGGCTCATGTATCTGGAGCCAGCACCTGACAGGTCCCGGCCGGTTCGAAACGTCGGCAATCGACGACTGGACGGCGGTGGTGCTGCTGTTCCACGATCATGACTGGGAACCACAGATCCTTGCTCGCGCCGTCAAGAGCAACGCCTTCTACATTGGCGCGCTTGGTAGCCGGCAGTCGCATGCAGAGCGCTTGAAGCGCCTTCATGGCATGGGAGTTTCGCAACAAGCCAGTGCGCGCATCAAAGGTCCGGTCGGGCTCGACATCGGCGCCAGCACGCCGCCCGAGGTCGCGCTTGCCATTGCGGGCGAGATCATCGCTGCCCGCAAGAGGGTGCAATGGCCTCTGATGCTCTGACCGGATTTGCCGCGATCGTTCTGGCTGCCGGCCGCTCCAGCCGTATGGGCGGCGCCAACAAACTCCTGCTACCGCTCCATGGCCGTCCGCTCGTCGCCCATGTTTTTAAAACGCTGTCAGGTCTTGGCCTCGATCAGTGCATCGTGGTGACAGGCCGCGATCACACCGACATTGCGGCACTCGCACGCGAATACGGTCTATCGACATTCCACAACGCGGGCTTTGCCGATGGCATGGGCACATCGATTGCAGCGGGTGCCGCGGCGTTGGCACCAGCTGCGCGCGGCATCTTCATACATCTGGGCGATCTGCCACTTGTCGATGCATGCACCTTTCATACTCTGGCGACGGCGATGCGCGAGGATGCGGCATCAGAGGTAGAGGTATTCGCCCCGACCCATGGCCAGCAGCGCGGGCATCCAGTTTTGTTCCGGGGTGCCCTGTTGCCGGAACTCAGTACATTGAGGGGCGATACCGGTGCGCGTATCGTCATCGCGCGCCATGCAATTCGGGATGTAGCCGTGAGCGATCCTCATATCGCGCGCGACGTCGACACACCACGCGACCTGGATGCGATGGGCGATTTGCGTTGACGGTATTGGCCATATCCGCCAACGGCATTAGAGCGCGTTCATTTCCGATAGTATCGGGAATGGGCTCTATCCTTTTATTTTGGGCATGCTTTTCACGCTGAACCGCTACACACTTCAGCTAAACATGCCCTAGCCCAGGAATTGCACCAGCGCCTCGTTGCCGGTCTCGTCCGCATACCAGAAGCCGAGCCGTTCAAGGTCCGCCTGGAATGCGTCGTCCTGGCCTTCAGCAATGCTGAAGCCGGCCAACACGCGCCCATAGGCAGCCGCGCGGTTGCGATAGTGGAACAGCGTGATATTCCAACTTGTCCCCAGCGTTTCGAGGAAATGCAGCAGAGCGCCAGGGCGCTCAGGAAATTCGAAACGGAACAGACGCTCGCGCTCACCTTTGTGGTGCGGCCCGCCGACCATGTGGCGAACGTGCTGACGTGCGACGTCGTTCTGGGTGTAGTCGGCAACGCTATAGCCCGCCTTGCGTAGCTCGTCTCGGATCGACCGACGTTCTGCTGCTCCGCCCGAAAGCTGGATGCCGACGAAAACCTGCGCGTTGGCGCTACCACGATAGCGGTAATTGAACTCGGTGACGGAGCGCCGTCCGATGGTCCGGCAGAAGGCAAGGAAGCTGCCCTCCTGTTCGGGTATAGTCACGCCGAACAATGCCTCGTTCTGTTCGCCTATCTCGGCCCGCTCGGTGACGTGACCCAGGCGGTCGAAGTTCATGTTCGCGCCCGACAGAACAGCGACAAGCTGCTTTTCGCGCGCGCCATTGTCTGCAATCCAGCGCTTCATGCCGGCGAGCGCCAGCGCTCCTGCCGGCTCGACGATCGACCGGGTATCCTCGAAGACGTCCCGGATGGCGGCGCAGACCTCGTCGACATTGACGGTGACGACCGTGTCGACGCGATCGCGCAACAGATCAAATGTCGTATTGCCGATTTGTTTGACGGCGCAACCATCGACGAACAAGCCTACATGTTCGAGCGGCACGGGCGCGCCCGCCTTCATCGCTGCGTCGAAGCATGCGGCGTCGTCTGGCTCTACAGCGATGATGCGGACAGCAGGGTCGAGCGCCTTCAGATAGACAGCCATACCCGCGCAAAGTCCGCCGCCGCCTACCGGGATGAATACGGCATCCATGCGGCCGCGATGCTGGGCGAGCAGTTCCATGGCGACAGTGCCCTGCCCGGCAATGACGGCCTCGTCGTCGAAGGGATGGACGAGGGTGCGCCCTTCGCGTGCGGCCACTTCCGTGCCATAGGCAGCCGCCTCGCTATAGGAATCGCCCTTGAGCTCGATCCGTGCGCCAAAGGCCTCAACCGCCGCGATCTTGATGCGCGGTGTCGTCACCGGCATGACGATCAGTGCGTCGATGCCCAGCTCGCGCGCGGAAAACGCCACACCCTGCGCATGATTGCCGGCCGATACCGCGACAACGCCCTTGCTGCGCTCCTCCTCCGTCAACTTGCGCATACGGTTGTAGGCGCCGCGCAGTTTGAAACTGAAGACAGGTTGCAGGTCTTCCCGCTTCAGCCAGATGGAATTGCCGAGCCGTTTGGAGAGCACGGGCGCTGCCTCCAGCGGCGTGGTGCGGGCAATGTCGTACACCGGCGCGGTCAGGATTGCGCGGAGCCAGGCCGTCTCATCAGCAGCATTCATTTCGTTTCGCTCTCATTCGCGTACACGTCTCAGCCCTTCTGCTGTCGCGCATTCGATGGGCGCGCCGCTCCTGATGCACGATGGAGCGGCACTTGAAAAGGGGCTGCATCAGTTGATCGCGCCGAACCGGCCTTGTCCCGGGCGGGACTGGCACGCATCGGCTTGTCCATGGGGCTTTACTTCAGCGGCCGACGGTAGGTCTCGACGCGGGCCATCCAGCCCGCCTGCCAGCGCTTGTTGGGTGGGTTGTTGGCAATGCGGCGCAACAGCACGAAGCGCGCTGCATCTGCAAAGCTACCGAGCACCGCCTCTCTATCCGCAGTGTCACCTTGCATGTGCAGCAGGACGTGCTTCAATCCCCAGCCCTCGGGAACACCCGTTTTCTTGTTGGGATAGGTCTCACTCGCCGCGATGCCCTCGCCCTTGAAGTTGATGTAGTCGATCAGCGGATAGAGGTCCGATGATGCCGCCACCACACGATTGAACTGGCGGCGGACATGCTCGCGCTCCTGGTCGCTTTCGAGCGCTGTGAGAATTTTCGGTAGCGCCGCCTGCATGCGTAACGCCAGATACTCCGCCTGTAGGCCGACCGTGCTGTGCAGATAGGCGCGCAACCCCTTCGTCTTGTGCGAATTGAACTCGCGCTTGAAAACCGTCCGTGTCGGCCAAGGACATGGCGGGACGCGATCGTGATCGAGCCACGCGGGCGGCTTTGCACCGCGCTCGCGCAAGTACGCCATCATTGCCGGAAAGCTCTCCTTGAAGCGCGTCTTAAGCCCTTCGGGAAACCAGATGAAATGACCGATGCCGAGCGAGGCGAAATCTTCCGCCTCGTTCCAGGCCGTAATCATGTCGCGGTTGCCGCCTGTCTCGTTCAGCCAGACCTGATGGCCAACCTTCGTGGCAAGCCCCGGCGGGATCGTGATCTGTGGCATGGCGGCCTCGACGAGCTTCGGCGGTGCGATCAAGCGCGGATGTCCGGCAGGTTCGGCAGCTGCGCCAAGGTTGGCGAGCAACGCAGCCATGATTGCCGCCGAGAGCAAACGACCTGCGGTTCGTATCGCCTGCACTTTCTGCCTCCCGGTCAATTGCACAGCGCCATGTCAACGAACCATTTCAAAAAGCATGGCATGGGAACGGCGCTGCCGCGATCATCACCGCACAAGTGATTTCTTCCCGGCCGCGTGGACTGTTACGGCTACGGCCAGAGTCCAGGCCGTGCCGATGATGACGCCCCATGGCCATGGAACGGAGGGCAGACCAAATCCCGGTCCCCACCGCGTCAGGACGACAACAGCCGCGATGCTGCTTGTGGCGGCGATGATGCTGCCGCTGCTGCTGACGCAGTGGGGCAACAGGATCGCTAGCAGGAAGAGCCCCAGCAGGCCGCCGTAGGTGTAGCCCATGATCTGCAGGCCGAACCACAAAATGGAGGGCTGTGCGCCGAAGACGATTGCAATGCCCGCTAACACGGCGGCAAAGGCGACGACGAGGATTCGCGGCCCCCAGAGCGGCATGTGGGTGGTTTCTGACTTGCTCGTGCGTGTCAGGCCGAGGTCGAAATAGGCCGAGGAGGCAAGCCCCGACAGCGCTGAGTCTAGCGAAGACATCGCCGCAGCCAGCAGCGCCGCGACAAGGGCACCGCGCAGGCCTGCTGGCAATTCATGGCGAATGAAGTGCGGGAAAACGTAGTCGTAACGCTGCTCCGCGATCAAGGCTGTGACCGCGGCATCCGGGCTCGCGTGATAGTAGGCGAAGACGGCAACGCCGACACTGAGAAACAAGGCCGTGCTGAAGAGATCGGCCGCGCCCGCCGAGATGACCGCGCGGCGCGCCCGCGTGGCATCGGGACAGGCAAGCGCGCGCTGCGCGATATCCTGGTCCGCCCCGCCGGTTGCCAGGCCCAGCACGAATGCGAACAGGTTGCCAAGCCAGAATGTCGCCGGATCGGCCATATCAAATCTCAAATCAAAAACCTGGAACTTCTGAGCGGCACTGCCAACCGCCACGACCTCTCCCGCGCCACCGGGCAAGGACAGCACGACAAAGAGGGTCGCAGCCAGTGCGCCCGACAGGAAAAGCGCCAGTTGCAGTACGTCCGTCCAGATTACCGCACGCAGACCGCCGGTCAGCACGTAGGCCGCGGCGATGCCCGCCATCAGGACGATGGAGACCACCAGCGGCATGTCGAAGAATACCGATATGGCGATGGCGCACCCGGCGAGCCGCACGGCACTGGCGAGACAACGGCTCAGGATGAAAATGACGGTGGCACCGATGCGCGCGCCCCTGCCAATCCGGTGCTCCAGGTATTCGTAAACCGTTGCGACGCGCAGCCGATAGAATTCCGGGATGAAGTAGGCTGCCACGACATAAGCAGCGAGAAATGACCCGAGCCAGAGTTGCATATAGGCAAAGTTTCCCGCGATGGCTGCTCCTGGAACACCGATGAACGTCAAGGCGGATAGCTTCGTCGCCCAGGTGGAGGCGGCGACTGGCGCCCAGCCTTCGCTGCGGCCTGCGAGGAAATACTCGTCCTCAGAATTGGATCGTCCGGCCGACCAGACGCCGAGCAGCAGCACGGCCAGCGCATAGGCGGAGATCACAAGCCAGTCGAGAAGTGCCACCAATCCCCCTTGCGCACGCCAGCCTTCCAATCGTGTTCACGAAGGCTGCAAAATTGGCTGAATGTAGCCACGAAACATGCTATCTGTACGTTCTATATTTACGTTATTTTCAAGCTCAAAATTGCCGATTTGTCATGCAGCGTCGCAGCCTACAGTTTCCTCAAAGCCGTCGTTCCCGTTCCCAGACCGCGGATAATGCACCCGGCCAAGCGGGACAAAATTCGCCCAAGGGGCGACCATCACTTTCTGAGTTGACGGCTCCGGCGCTGCAATTTTCCGCGCTCTTCGCAGCCTTTCTGTATCTCACCGGCTGGATCTACCTCTACAAGATCTACAGTCATTTCCGTGTCGAACCTGGTGTCATCGGCTTTTCTACCCAAGAATCGATCGCGCAGGGAGCCATCGTCCTGTCGAGCACAGCTGTCCAGCTACTGAGCGACGGACGCACCTATGTCGTCGCCATACTTGCCGGAATGATCTTCTACTATGCGGGGATGCTGCTGGGGGCGCCACGGTGGCCTGCATATCTGCGGGCAAGACCAGGGATTGTCTACCTGGTCGGCCTTGCACTTGTGCTGCTGGTTACTACGGCATTGATTTCGATCGCGGAGCGCGCCGCTCATGCGAAAGTACGCAGCATAAGATTTGACTCCCACGAATATATTCAATTTGCATGGAAGAAAGACTGCGAGCCCGCCGCCGAGATTGTCGCGGCCAACGACCAGCATCGGCTGCGATTCGTTTCGGCAACGCCCCAGTGGTATTTCGTTTTCGCTGAAAACGGTGAGCGCATACCTGAAACGAGAACCGTCACGCTCATCGACGTTTATCACATGCCAGTATCCTGCATACTTTCTGCGACGATCGAGAAACGCAAGCCTCGACCCAGCGGCATTCTTTTTGGGAGGTTTTGATGACTTTCTATTTCACTATTTCCCGCGCCGCATTGATTGCCGTGACGGCTGGTGCCAATCTCATGGCAGTGGTCTCCTTGTCCGCCCAAGAGCTGGAAGCCTCCCTGCACAAGAGCACGGCCGTCAAGAAGGTCTTTTGCACGTACATGCGTGAGGACGGTCACAAAATCCCTGGCTATTTCGTAACTGTGGCGATGTCCAACGAGACCTGCACAACCGCGCCACCCGAAAAAGTAGCGTTCCAGACCTGCGGCAATGCCAAAATACCTGATCTGCCCAAAGCCAAACTGTCAAATATGCTAGGAGGCTGCGACGGTGATGGTGGCATACTTGCGCCATACAGTTATGGCATCCTTGGAAAGCTGATCAAGACTAGCGAAGACGCTGCCAAGCTGGAACTACCGTCAACCGTGGGCGGGTCCAAGGTGATTATGGTCGAGCCGAACGGCATAGGGTGGGCCGGCTTTGCAGACTTCGTAAAGACAAATGGCATCGGTCAAACGAAGGACGTGGTGGTATTCCGGCCTGCTGACCAGTGGACGGGGACGACCCCGGATAAGGCCTGGCTGAAGAACTTCGGCGACACAACCAAGCTGGTCGCCTCTGGAAAGCAAATCGATTGGATCGCCGCGCCTACGGTCAAAATGGATGAACACTCGCCATTGAAGCCTGGGGGTTGGCGACCTACCGACTACGGCAACGGTGGTGGACAGCACCTAACCGGCGCAGAGCGCTAACCGGCCCTAGTGCGCCGCTTCCCAATTATCCGCCGCCTTGGCGTCGACGTGAATCGGCACGGAGAACGCGACAGCAGGGAGTGATGCGCCCTCCATCACGTCGCACGCGACCTTCAATGTCTTTTCGACTTCCGGCTCGCGCGCCTCGAAGATCAGTTCGTCATGGACTTGCAGCAGCATACGCGCGCTCGCCAGCTTCGCCTTTTCCAGCGCGGCTGGCATGCGGATCATGGCGCGGCGGATGATGTCTGCCGCCGATCCCTGTATTGGTGCGTTGATCGCCGCGCGCTCCAGGAAGCCGCGCATCGAAGGATTGCGCGTGTTGATCTCGGGATAGTGGATGCGCCGGCCGAAGACGGTTTCGACATAACCATTCTCGTGCGCGAAGCGTTTGGTCTCATCCATGTAGTCGCGAATGCCGGGGAAGCGTTTGAAGTAGGTCTTGATGTAGTCGCCCGCCTCTTCGCGCGAGATGCCCAGCTGATTGGCGAGACCGAATGCCGAAATGCCGTAGATGATGCCGAAGTTGATGGCCTTGGCGCGTCGGCGCACCTCGGATGGCATATCCTTCACCGGCACGCCAAACATTTCCGATGCTGTCATGGCGTGGATGTCGAGACCTTCGGCGAAAGCCTTCTTCAGCTGCGGGATGTCGGCGATATGTGCGAGCACGCGCAGCTCGATCTGCGAATAGTCGGCGGAGATCAACTTGCAGCCTTTTTCCGCGATGAAGGCGGTGCGGATCTCGCGGCCTTCCTTGGTGCGCACGGGGATGTTCTGCAGGTTGGGATCGGACGAGGCCAATCGTCCCGTTGTCGTCGCGGCCAGCGCATAGCTCGTGTGGATGCGGCCGGTTGCGGGATCGATGAAGTTCGGCAGCGCATCGGTATAGGTGGACCTCAGCTTGGAGAGCTGTCGCCATTCCAACATCGTGTTGATGAGCTTGCGCGCGTCTTCCGGCAGCTCCTCGTTCTGGCTCAGATCATCGAGCAGGCCGGCGCGCGTTTCCCACTGGCCTGTCTTCGTCTTCTTGCCGCCGGGCAACTTGAGGCGATCGAACAGCAACTCGCCCAGCTGCTTAGGCGAGCCAAGGTTGAAGCGTTCTCCGGTCAGCCCGTAGACCTCTTCCTCCAGCGCGCCAATGCGTTGCGCGAACGTGCCTGAAAGGCGCGAAAGAATCTGGCGGTCGACCTTGATGCCCGCGTGCTCCATCGCGACGATCACAGGCAGCAGTGGCCGTTCCAGCGTCTCGTACACCGTTGCCATGGCTTCAGCCGCCAGACGCGGTTTCAGCACCATCCAGAGCCGCAACGTGATGTCGGCATCCTCGGCGGCATACTCGGTGGCCTTGTCGATCGGCACTCCGGCAAACGTCTTGTCTGCCTTCTTGTCGCCAGGGGCATGCTGGATCACATGCGAGAACGGGATGCAGGTGTGATGCAGGTGCCGCTCGGACAGATCATCCATGCCGTGCCCGCCGCGCCCGCCATCCAGCACATAGGATAGCAGCATGGTGTCGTCGATCGGCGTGATCTCGATACCGCTGTTCCTGAGCACGAGCGCATCGTACTTGATATTCTGGCCGATCTTGAGGATCGAGGGATCTTCCAGCAGCGGCTTCAACAATCGCAGCGCCTCGTCGCGCTTCATCTGTCCGTCGGCGAGACCACCACCGCCGAACAGATCGCCCGAGCCCTCGGTGTGTGCAAGCGGCACGTAACAGGCTGTACCCGGTTCGGTCGAGATCGACAGGCCCACCAGCTCGGCACGCATGGCATCGAGGCTCGTGGTCTCGGTGTCGAAGGCAAAGCGGCCAGCATTGCGGCATCGCGCGATCCAGCGCTTCAGTGCTTCTGCATCGCGCACGGTCTCGTACTTGGCGCGATCGACCGGCGCCGCGCGTGCCATCTCGGCCAACTGGTGCGCGCCGGCTGCGGGCGTGCCGGCACCATCGTTCTTCGCCTTGGCCGATCCGCCCTTGCCTGCCGCATCGGCCTTGCCGGACTTCGCCTTGGCGGTTTCCTTCTTCACCGACGCGCCAACAGACACCTCGGGCAGCGCGCCCGCGTCGGCACCCAGCGCCTCGGCGATGCGGCGCGTCAGGGTGGAAAATTCCATCGCCCGCAGGAATGCCAGCAGCGGCGTTGGGTCTGGGTCCTGCACTCCGACATCGGCGATTGGCGTTGTGACCGGCACGTCCTGGTCCAGTCGCACCAGATCGCGGCTGATGCGCGCCTGATCGGCGAACTCGATCAGCTTTTCGCGCCGCTTGGGTTGCTTGATTTCTCCCGCGCGCGCCAGCAGCGAGTCCAGATCCTCATATTCCTTGATGAGTTCCGCCGCCGTCTTGATGCCGATGCCAGGCACGCCCGGCACGTTATCGGTGGAATCGCCCGCCAGCGCCTGTACGTCGACGACCTTTTCGGGAGGAACACCGAATTTCTCGACCACCTCGTCGGGGCCGATTTTCTTGTTCTTCATTCCGTCGAACATCACGATGCCCGGACGGACCAGCTGCATCAGGTCTTTGTCCGACGAGATGATCGTGACATCGCCGCCCGCTTCCACCGCCTGACGTGCATAGGTTGCGATGAGATCGTCCGCCTCGAATCCCTTCTGCTCGATGCAGGCGACGTTGAATGCCTTCACTGCGTCGCGGATCAACGGAAACTGGGGCACAAGTTCTTCGGGCGGCGGCGGCCGGTTGGCCTTGTATTGGTCGTAGATGTCGTTGCGGAAGGTCTTGGCCGAATGGTCGAAGATGACGGCGATGTGGGTCGGGCGGTCCGCCAGTTTGGAATCGCCCAGAAGCTTCCACAGCATCTGACAAAAGCCATGCACCGCCCCCACCGGCAGACCATCCGACGGACGGGTCAGCGGCGGCAGGGCATGGAACGCGCGGAAGATGTAGCCCGAACCATCGATCAGATAGACGTGGCTGCCCTTGACGATGGGCACGGGCTCGCCGGATGGCACAAAACATTGCTCCGGTCGGCTCTCCGCCTCCGGGTCGCGGGTTTCGGATCTGGCGGCGGGTGTTGTTGTCTTGCTCATGGGGCCGGACTATAGGCGGTCGCGGGCGCCGGGTCAGTAGCGCGCCCCACGCGCTCCACCCCCGTCATGCACCTGCCGTGGCGTCTCTCGTCAAGGCGCGGCGTGCGACATCGGCCACGCCTGACCACGTCAGCGAAGACGATCCCTCTGCGGCATCCAGGATACGCTCCAGCGCCCAGCGCATCTGCGACATCCGCGCGCCCTGCTGATCGATTAGGCTTTGCATTGCCTCAAGCTCTGCCCTGCGCATCTCTTCCATGATTTCCCCCTTCCCCACAGTCGTGAAAAGCACGCAAACGCAATGCCAATCACTCCTGATTTTGTTCACTTTTATGAGGTTCGCAAGGTGGGGCTTGGCAAGCTGTTGACAGCCTGTTGAGAACGCCGACGGCGGTGCTCTCGCGCGGCCCGGATTACGGTCGAAACGTGACCGTTGGCGCCACCGGGTTCACGGACGGGTGGCTTCGGGCACGGAATCGCTTGAGGCAAGGTAGGGCTTCAGATCTATCAGCGGCGTTCCATCCGCACAGTCGATGGCGGCAATGCGGATCTTGTTGCCCTCGCGCGATAGCACCTCAACCACAGCGAGCCCAATCGGGTTGGGCCGGACGGGCGAACGCAGCGCGAAGACCCCCGTTGGCGTGACGCGGTGGGAGGGATGCTGGACGACCAGATCCCGGCGCGATTGGTCGAGCCAGTAGAGCGCGATCAGGTGGGAAAATCCCTCGATCCCGGCGAGGCCCTGGTCGTAGGGTGGGTCGACCTCGATGGTGGCCGGCTCGGTGCGCTCCCGCGTGTTCTTCGGGCAGTCCGCCGGTGTTGCATAGGCCGAGCGGATGCGACCGATGAAGTGCAGGGCCGCATCTCCCGCCGCTGGCAGGTCAACGGAAACCTCGCCCGGGCGGGGCGGCTTGAATGCGGGCATCTTTCCCCCTTTTGTCAGTGCTGCCGGCTCAATTGCGGTCTACGCCGGGTCCGATTCAAGGGCATTGAGCATGTGCCGTAGCGCCAAAAGGGGCGGCTAAGCCCTCGCGCTTACAATCGCGGTTTGCGGGGCTGGCGTGAATGCGGTATCACATCGCCGCAACGGCATGCACCCGTAGCTCAGCTGGATAGAGTGTCGCCCTCCGAAGGCGAAGGTCACAGGTTCGAATCCTGTCGGGTGCGCCATTTCTTGCCTCACGCACTGACAGCGCTCTGGCGGGGCGGGCATTCGCCCGGCGCCCCTTGGGCGCTTGAACGCTTGCGCGTTCGATTTCTTGCCGCCGTCCGCTCGCGGCCAATTTAGTGCGTGGATGGCCTGCGCAGGCGACTGACGGTGCTCCAACAAATCTCTGGTGCGGACGGAGGGACTCGAACCCTCACGGCGGTTAAGCCTCGGGATTTTAAG
>JAGRKV010000051.1 GCA_020442165.1 Hyphomicrobiaceae bacterium
ATCAACACCTGGCTCCGCCAGTACAATCACGTCCGCCCGCATCACGCACTCGGCATGCGCCCGCCGGTCCCCGAAACGATATTAGAGAAGCCCCAAATCAGTGGCCTAGACTGAGGGGGCTGGACAGTTGCGGTCAGTGCGCCGGAAGGGAGTCTATCGTCCCGTCATCAACGTCATCCTGGCGGACGGTCGCGTTGCCGAGTTCAAGGATCGCGGCTTCGTCGTTCCTGAGGCCAGCGACAATCCTGCGGACGAACAGGTCTATGCGCTTCTCATAAACGCCAACGGCGACGTGTTCCAGACACCGGACGGCAAGCCCGCCGTCGTCGCGGTTCCCGTGGTGGCGCTGGGCGTAGCGCCCGATGCCGACATGATGCTGAGTTGGAAACAGGTGGCGGAGAAGGCGGGCGTATCGCTCGTGACCTGAGACCCGCAAACTCGTCCAGATTTGGGTAGAGTCCGTAACCCCAGCAGGGAGACGGAGGATGCGTTAGAGTAGGTTCAGCGAGGAGCAGATCATCGCGATCTTGCGCGAGCAGGAGGCGGGGCGGCCGGCGGCGGATGTCTGCCGCAAGCACGGGATCAGCTCGGCGACCTTTTACAAATGGAAGGCGAAGTTCGGCGGCATGGACGTTTCGGACGCCAAGCGGCTGAGGGCGCTGGAAGATGAGAACGCCAAGCTGAAGAAGCTGCTCGCCGAAGCGATGCTCGACAACGCGATCTTAAAGGACGTCAACAGCCGAAAGTGTTGAAGCCCGCCGCTCGATGGCAGGCTGTCGCTCACGTGTGCGAAGCGCATGACGTGAGCGAGCGGCGGGCCTGCACCGCACTCTCGAGCGACCGTTCGACGATCCGCTACCGCAGCCGGCGCCCCGACGACGCGTCGGTTCGCCAGCGCATTCGCGAACTGGCGGCCGAACGCCGGCGGTTCGGCTATCGGCGGCTGCATTTTCTGCTCGGCAAGGAGGGCTGCGTGATGAACCAGAAGCGGTTCCGCCGTCTCTACCGCGAGGAAGGCCTGGCGGTGAGGAAGCGTGGTGGACGCAAGCGTGCGTTGGGCATGCGTGCGCCGATGGTGCTGCCGTCGCGGCCGAACGAGCGCTGGTCGCTCGACTTCGTGTCGGACAGCTTCACGGACGGGCGTCGCTTCCGCATCCTGGCGGTGGTCGACGACTTTACGCGCGAGTGCCTTGCGCTGGTGGCGGACACGTCGTTGTCGGGTGCCCGCGTGGCGCGCAAACTCGATGCGGTGATTGCGTGCGCGGCCGGCC
Organism: Hyphomicrobiaceae bacterium; assembly: GCA_020442165.1. Classification (GTDB taxonomy): domain Bacteria; phylum Pseudomonadota; class Alphaproteobacteria; order Rhizobiales; family Hyphomicrobiaceae; genus JAEUMD01. The sequence continues at coordinate 1,272 of JAGRKV010000051.1, forward strand.
GAAGAGTTGCGTTTCCGACAACGGCACGGAGCTGACCAGCATGGCGATCCTGCAACGGAGCAAGGCGATGCGCGTCGCCTGGCACTACATCGCGCCAGGCAAGCCGCAGCAGAACGCGTTCGTGGAGAGTTTCAACGGGCGACTTCGCGACGAGTTGCTCAACGAGACGCTATTCTCCTCGCTCGGTGAGGCCCGCACGCTGCTCGCTGAGTGGCGCGAGGATTACAACAGCGTGCGCCCGCATTCGGTGCTTGCCAACAGCACCCCGGAGGCGTTCCGGATCGCCACGTCAGCTCTTGCCGCAACGCCTGGCAACGGGCACAACATCAACTTGAGGTCTCTCCTCATGAGCGGATGAGAGTTGGGTCTCAGGTCAGATGACGACGACTGCATCTGGTGCGGTTGCAATTGCGTCTTCGATTACTACTTCGACCGACGTTGTATTGAATTAGTTCGAAATCGGATCGTAGTTTGTGGGTGTTGCGATCACCACATAATCGGCGTCGGCATAGGCTTGGCTCCCGTCGATCGTCGCGCGAAAATTTAGAGGTCTGGTTGCCAGATAGTCGGAGACTTCCTCATCTATGATCGGGATTGCCTCGCATTCAGCATATTCACTTTTTCAGGCACGACATCAAGCGCGACGACCTCGTGGTGCTGGGCCAGCAATATGCCGTTTGACAGGCCGAGGTAGCCAGTTCCCGCGATGGCGATTTTCATTTTGAAGCTAGCCCTTCCGGTATTTTCACTTACAATCTCACCTGCATGTATAAGGTGGAGTCTCAATACTATCTCGAAATGGATCCGTGAGTGCATCGGTATATTCCCCGCGCAGCAACCGCTTCTTCGGCAGCAAGTGATGCCGGAAATAGCTGCTTATGCTGGCGATCATCTTCCCCTTCGGCGTGAGCATAGCACATCCGTTTTTGATAACGACCGTTCCCGATTCCTCTTGTTCTGTCAGGCGCACATCCACTAGGCGGTATTCGTGCATATATTCCTTCGTGAATACGTCGGCGAAGCTGTCGGCTCTTATGCCGCCGCCACGCTGCTGCAGCTTTTCAAGAATATAGAATGACAACGACCGGTCGATGACCGTCGGCACTGAAATGGCGAAGGCATATCCACCGAGCAGGCAAATAGCTAGAAGTTGTGCCTTTTCCAGCGAACTAAGCGGAGCGAAATAGCTCGCCAGATAGAGCAGCACGCCTGTCACGATCGTGGCCAGAATAGCATCGACAATCGCCGCGTAGAAAATCACGTTGACGCTGAAAAATGCAATGTGTGCGTAGTAGATTGACAGCAATAAAACCACAAAAAACACAGTTGCAATAAGCGAACGGATAAAGGTCATGCGCTGAATACCAGGAACTTGTTGCCCACGTAGCTGAGCAAAAACTGAACGAAGGTCGCGATCAGAAAACCGATGCGATAGTCCTGCTCCAACGTGTCTGTCCAAAGCAAAAGGATACCACCGTGCAAGACGGCAATTGTCGCATAAAGCGCGCCGAACTTCAAAGCTTGAGCCGTCATTGGCATGTCGTGCTTTCGAAAAACGAAAAAGCGGCTTCCAAGGAACGACGTGGCGATACCAAACATGGAAGCTATCAAATTTGCCAGTCCGGCAGACGGAAGAGCGAGTGTCACTAGATTGAAGGTAAGAACACAATAGTGGACACTAGTGGCAACGATGCCGTTGATGACATATCGGATGAACTCTTCGGCAGGCGGTTTCATGAACTTGCCTCGCTGCTCCGACTCTCGATCACCTCCTCGACAAAATCGTGATAGACGAGAGGCGTTGTGACGGAACCACTACGCATGACTCCTGTGAGCATGAGTGTCATCAGCGCCAACGCACCTGTCTGAAGGAACATCAGCAGGAGAATGCCGAATGCTACCGAAAACCAACCCGGTGTCGCGTAGCCGAGCGCCTTCAGCACCACAGCTGCACCGCCGCCGAAGAGACAGAAGCCTGCAATCAGCGCCGAGGCGATGCCAACGCGCACCAGCACGTCCTCGGCAAAAACCATCAACCCTTTGAACCCGTGGAGAACCAGACCAACGAAATTCATTTTCGACTGTCCAGCGTAACGCGGTCCGCGATCAAGCGAGCAGGTGCCGACTCGTAGTTTTGAGGCAAGAACTGCCGACGCAACATGGATCGACGACTCCGGCATTGCGGCCAAGCGCTTAACACTAGTAGCCGTCAGCGCCATGAAGTTTCCGAAGTTGATTTTGCGTCCGGTGATTATGCGGAAAAATCGCTTGTAAAGGGAATAGAACAGTTTGAATTTCAGGGTCTCGACGCGGCTTTTGCGCTTGCCTACTACGACATCTGTATCTGCAGAGCGCAAACGTTTGAGTAGGTTTGGAATGGTTGATGGCACGTCTTCCCCGTCGGAATCCATCACGACGGTCAGTTGATCGCGGCGGACATGCTCCGAGACATAGCCAAGGCCAATGGCTATCGCTTTCTGATGACCGACGTTGCGGCGCAGCTTCAGCACCACTCCATTCAGGCCAGCCCTCTGGAGGCCCGAGATGTCGAGAGGCTGTTTCACGGAACCGTCATCGATAGCGACGACAAACAGACCTTTGGGGTACTGCTTCGCCAGTTCCTCAAACAGGCGACCGCTGGCCTCGACGTCCTCGTACACCGGCGTGACGACAATCAAATCGTATTGTTCGATGCTCATTTTCTGTGACGCTCACTGGCCTAGAAACTTTTGGAAGTAAGCAATGGTCTTCTCAAGTCCCTGTCTCAATGGAATCTTGGGCTCCCAACCGAATTGTTCACGTGCCAAGCTGATGTCCGGCTGACGCTGCTTTGGGTCATCGCCCGGCAGTGGCTCATAAACCAGTTTCGACGAACCACCAACCATCGACAAAATGGACTCTGCCAGTTCTTGGATGGTGAATTCACCGGGATTGCCCATGTTTACGGGGCCAGTGAAATTTGGGGGGCTTGCCATCATCCGCACAAACCCCTCGATAAGGTCATCGACATAGCAAAAGCTGCGCGTCTGCTGGCCATCGCCATAGATAGTGATATCGTCACCGCGCAAAGCCTGCACAATAAAATTGCTCACGACGCGCCCGTCATTTGGGTGCATGCGCGGTCCATACGTGTTGAAGATTCGTACTACCTTGATGTCGAGAGAGTGCTGCCGATTATAATCGAAGAACAGAGTCTCGGCACATCGTTTGCCTTCGTCATAGCAGGAGCGAATGCCGATCGGGTTCACCCGTCCCCAGTAGCTCTCACGCTGCGGGTGGACCTCTGGATCGCCATAGACTTCGCTTGTAGAGGCCTGAAAAATGCGCGCCTTGGTACGCTTGGCAAGCCCCAGCATGTTGATCGCACCATGCACGCTGGTCTTCGTGGTCTGCACCGGGTCTCGCTGATAGTGGATCGGCGAGGCTGGACAGGCGAGGTTGTAGATTTCATCAACTTCTACATACAGAGGAAAGGTCACGTCGTGACGCATCAGTTCGAAATTCGGGTTCGATAGCAGATGCGTGACGTTGTCCTTCGTCCCACTGTAAAAGTTATCTACACACAGCACGTCGCAACCTTCGTTGAGCAGGCGTTCGCACAAGTGCGAACCGAGAAAGCCAGCGCCGCCGGTCACCATCACTCGCTTTCTGTTTGATATTTTCATCTATCGCTCTCCCTGGGCAAACGGTTCGCAAGTGAGGATTATTGCAGCTTCCAACAAATTCGGATCGAGATTGTGCTGCAGCAGCACCAAACGTCCATGCCCCCTTGCAGATTGCTTGGGCGATATCGACAGCTTTGTTTCAGACATGCTGCAATTCACTGTGATCGTCGCTTCCAAACCGTGACTTGAACTGAATCGAAAACGTACCGAGATGCCAAGGCGTGCCCGTCTTGAAGGAGAATCTCATCAAGTGCTTCTCTCACTTTCGGCAAAACCCAGCTGTGTTGCTCGAAAAGAATTACCGTGTCGAATTTTGAAAATTTCGCCGCGTATACCCGCCGTGCGGCATCAGCTGTGCCAGCAAAACGCGGCACCAAGACGTTGTCATCTGGAAACGTGGGTGCGTACCCAATGACATTGTTAAAATGAGCTAGTACGACCCTTTTCGAGGTGAACCCGGAATACTGGTAAACAGCTCCGGGCAATGGGACTACCAGGGCTTTCGGATCGAAATTATTCTCCACAAAACGAACTGCATCGCGCACCCCCTTGTATGGACCGGGGTAATGGATGCGAAGAGCAATCGAGCTATAGACAAGAAAAAGCGAATACAGAGAAGCAATCACCAAAAGGGACGTCCGAACCCAAGCAAAGTTAAAACGAGCCTTCGCTCCAATCCTGGACAGTTTTTCCAAGAAGATCCTTGTTCCGGCAATCAAAATCAATGCATGGCAAGGCAAAAATATCAGGTTCAGACGGATCATTCCCCTATCTTCGCCGCCCATGGGGATCTTCCCAACGAACGCGAGCAGTAACAACGTCCCCCATAGCAAAACCACGAATTTATCGAAATGCTGCGCCGAGTACTTCAATATAAGTGCGCATGCCGCAATCATAGAAACAAATATAAGGCCATGAAAATCAACTGACGGCCACGAATATGGATGCGACCAGTCAGGTATAAGGAAGAAGCTCTTCTCGACACGCTCAATGAAATCAAAAAAATCCAGAGAACTCAAATCAAAGAAGGCGCCTCTCGCAGCCCATAGCTTTGCCAAGTCTACGGAATTGTACGCCTTCGTCAAGGCTGCAAACAGCAGTATGGTCAAAGTTGCGAGAAGGCCAACGCCGGGCAATATTCGTAGTCGCTGCTCTTTTGGGGCGGTGAAAAGTATATATGCCACGGCGGTGACGGCAATTATGAGCGCATAGAGTGAGAAGAAACCAATTGGAATCATCGCCAAAAAGAAAACATAAGTTGCCGCCGTGGGGCGCGGTCTTCTTCTGAACCACTCTATAAAAAAGCAGACCACGAATACGATTAGAACTTCATAGATATAGGCTTTAATGCGCCCGGAGTAGATGATGTGTACCGGGTTGAAATGGACCAGTGCCGTACACACAATAGCCCACAGAGTTTTTTCGAACACGTATAGTGTAATATAATAAACGGCTATGAGCGAGGCTATTGAGACTAATACGGTTACGACCGATTCGCTGCCGTTTTGCAGGCCCAGCAGGTTGGAAGCAACTCGGTTGAGGGATATGAAGCCCGGGTGTGAAAAGGAAAATTTCAGTATTTCCGACCAATGTGCATGGTTGATCGAAACTGCTTCCCACGCATCGTCATGGAATAAAGAGGAGGCATCAAAAGCCTTGGCTCGTGCAATATATGCTAAAACGACGAGTATGAAGACCGGCGCCCAGGATGGTAATATGTGTTTGTCGGATACTGAGAGCCGTGAACGCAACGTTGAGAAATTGATGTTTTCTTGTATGCGTCTTGGGAGCGCATATATATTTTGCAACATGATCAAAGTTCTCCCGCTCGACTCCAATGGTAGTCATGGCGATATTCGACCCTGAGACATACGGGGCGCAGGTGTTGCGATGGAGTTGCGCTCTGTCGCGGACGCTCTTCTATCGAGATGAACGATGGTACGCGTGACATTTTGTGACCTGCCGCAATTGTCTTGGAAGACAAACTAGTCGAGTTGGCTGGCAGATACTTCAACGCGTACTGCGTCACTGTGCCTGTTGAGCAGCCATTGCTTCACGTCAAACGCCGTCGAGCGATAACGTCGCGCCGCAACTTCCGCTTGCGGATTGTGTTGTGTGCCGCGAACTATCGGGCGCAGGCATTCCGGTCGATAGCCACCCTCTGCGGCTCTCTAGTCCAAAATTCGCATTCATGCGACTGGCTCCAGATATTGTCGACGCGTTTCTGCCCCGAGTTGCGCGCTTGCGGATTAACGCTTGCTTTCGTGATCGGCACATAGCCCGACGGTCTCCGGCACGTCAAGGTCCGCAAACGTCATATGGCGCTATGGGTCTTGGCCGTGTGAAAACGGTGTCGTCCCCTCCCTTGTCCGCCGATCGCGCGGATCTTGGCACAATCGGACCGCCTCGGCATCTTTGGGCGCGCTCAACGGCATCTGCCGGGCTCATATCGCGCTGCAGGCTCCGATACGCTCTGATTAGGCCCGGATCGCCTGCATCAGCGGCCCGATGCCGATGATGTTCATCACCCGCGTGAGATTGTAGGCGAGCACCGCGAGTGCCATTTCGGTTTTCACGTTCTTCAGTCGCTTCATCAGGAAGTGCGTGGCGCCCATGCGCGCCTTGATCGTCCCGAACGGGTGCTCGACCGTCTCGCGGCGAATGCGCTTCGCACACGTGAGCGACAGCCTGCCGTCGAGCGGCGGGCTTCACCACTTTCGGCTGTTGACGTCCCTTAAGATCGCGTTGTCGAACATCGCTTCGGCGAGCAGCTTCTTCAGCTTGGCGTTCTCATCTTCCAGCGCCCTCAGCCGCTTGGCGTCCGAAACGTCCATGCCGCCGAACTTCGCCTTCCATTTGTAAAAGGTTGCCGAGTTGACCCCGTGCTTGCGGCAGACATCCGCCGCCGGCCGCCCCGCCTCCTGCTCGCGCAAGATCGCGATGATCTGCTCCTCGCTGAACTACACTTACACATCGTCCGTCTCCCTGCTGGGGTTACGGACTCTACCCAAATCTGGACGAGTTTACGGGTCTTAGGTCACAACCAATGGTGAAAGGCCCCTCCGAAGAGAGGGGCTCAAGGTAGGGGGAGACGCTGCGAGCATGGTCAGAAGTTGATTGCTGTGCCGGCTTTTACGAACTTGAAGGTATCCGGGTCGTCCGAACTCGATCCGCCCTCGATTTCGCTGTCGATGCTCCGATACACGAGCCATAGCGACATCGCCGCAGCATCTATGTTCTGCACGACACCAATTCCCCATTGAGTGATACGGGAACCAGTCGCATCTGGAGCCAAGATTGAGAGCATGTCGTTATGCTGACCATACTCGCCATATAGAATAGTCTCGCCCATCGCGAATGGCTTCAGCTTGATGCCGGCCTTCGCGAGTTGGGAGTGCGGGGGGGGCGCATAACCGCGAAAATTGCATACGCACCACAAGCTCCCTGGCAGCCCGGCAAGCTGTTGCACGGGCCAGATCATCCCAAGTCGAAACAATGCTTAACAGTTATTTTACCCGCGACGTTGATTATGCGGGTGTGCGTCGGAACAGCATGAGGCTGTCGGATTCATGTCGGGATGTTGGTCCAATTTCGAGTTGTGGAGAAGAGCCATGAGGGCATTTGTACGTCTGGTAATTGTTGCCTTTACCTACCTAGCGATTTCGCAGTCGGCGGCCTGGGCGCAGACGGCAACGCAGAACATTCAGTTGAACGCGACGGTTGCGGACTACTGCACCATCAATGGAACCGCGTCGGGTGCGCTGCAGACGCGCACCATCTCGGTGAACAGTGGCGTCGTCGATACAGCAGCGCTGACGCAGGTTAGCGTCGCCAACGTCGCCTGTAGCAAGATCTCAGACCTCACTCTTACCACGTCCAACACCGGCCTCACCGGACCAGGCATCGTCAGTGGTTTCCAGAACGTGATCCACTATACCGCTGCCGCTTCCTTCGATGGCGCAACCCCGTCGCTGAACACGAGCACTGGAACAACTGTAACGGCTCCGACAACTGGGGCTGCAACGGGCACACTTACCGTCGACATCACGCCGGTAGCCAACACACTACCAATGGCGCCAGGCGGCTACAGCGATGTGCTGGTTGTGACGCTGACACCCCAATAAAGCAATACGAGAGCGCTGCTTATTTGCCGCTGTCGCGCGTCCAACTGGCTAATGAAATGCAGCCCTCTCGATCCACAGGGATACGAAAGGGCACGGAATGAGACTGAACACGGTGGCGCGGGCCGGCATATTGGCCGTAGCATTTCTCCTGGCGTGGGCACCGCATCGGGCCCACGCCATGAGTGTTTCACCGACCCACATCGAACTGAAATCTGCAGGCGCGGAGTGCCACGCGCAGGTCGTCGTGCGCAATGACTCAAATGCACCGCTGCCCGTCGAGGCGACGCTCAAAAAGCTCGTAATTGATCGAGACGGCAAGTCGCAGGCAACACAAGATTCGAGCGACTTTCTCGTTTTTCCGCCGCAAACGCTGATTCCACCCGGCGGAACACAGGTATTCCGCGTGACCTGGGTCGGCGAGCCGCTGCTGGATGTCAGCCGCAGCTACCTTCTGACACTGTCGCAAATACCGGTGAAGCTCAAACAGGCGAACAACCGGGTGCAGGTCGTCATGGCCTTCGGCGTTGCCATCAATGTGGCACCACCGCGTGGCGACGGCCGGCTCGATCTGGTTGAATCCGGGATTACACAGAACAGCAAAGGGCAACGCAATCCGGTCATAACCGTGCGCAACCCATCGCGCGTCCATGCACTGCTGCCCAAGGCCACCATCAAGCTTGCCGGTGACGGCTGGTCGAAGACGTTGAGCCCGGCGTTTCTCGATCAGAACGTCGGTATCGGCCTGGTGCAGCCGGGCAAGGAGCGCAGGTTCGTTCTTCCTGTCGTAGTTCCACCAAATGTCAGGCACATGCGCGCCTCGCTGGCCCTCGCACAGGGCAGGAACTGAGCCACAACCTGCGATGCGATCCCTTCATGATGATGGGAGGGCTGTGGTGCTGGGGAATGGGACAGACGATGGAGCAACGCCCTCGTCAGACCTTCGGGGGATGGGCGAGACCCGTCAGAACGGCCTTGCTGATAGCACTGCTTGCCGGAGCGCTGCCGCTTGCCTGCGCTACGGCATGGGCGGTTGAGACAGAGCAAGCGGATGAGAGCTTGGCCATGCGGCTCAATCCCACCGGGCGCGTCCTTATGATGCCCGTGCCTCTACTGGATGGTGAAAAAAGGCTTGGCGAACTGGTCGCTAAAATCAACGCAGACGACACGATTTGGGTGCGCAAGGAGGCTCTCATCCGGCTGCTCGGTGACAACGTCAAACCTGAGGTCATCTCGGCGATCAATGTTTTGCCGGAAACCGGCGGTCAAATCGAGATCGACGCACTTGCCAGGAGTGGCGCCGAGCTTCGGTTCGACCGCTCCCAGGTCGCCTTGAGAATCGTACCTAAGGCCGATCTCAGGACACCGCAGGCAATCAGCCTTGGCCTCATTAGGCCAAGCGTTGACAGTGCGCGTTCGGCAGTACCAGCAAATTTATCCGGGTATCTCAACGTGATCGGCGGTGTCGACCATATGTGGGAAACACAGGATGTCGACGCGCGCACGGGTTTACACTTCGATCTTCAGTCAGCCTTGCGCGCTGGCAATGTGGTGCTTGAAAACGATGCGGCCTACGACGGCGCGGTGGATGCCGAAACCTGTCCTCACGAGGCGTATTGCAATTACAACCACGAAAGCGGCTTCAAACGGCGCAATACGCGCGTGGTTTACGACAGACCCGAGGAGGCGCTTCGGTTCCAGGCGGGCGATACGACGACGTCACCAGCCGGATTTCAGCGCATTACCGACATTCTCGGCGTTGCCATCGAGAGGGCACCCCGAACGCTGCAGCCAGATACGGTCAACCGTGCGACCATCAGCCATTCATTCATCGTCGATCATCCATCGGAGGCAGAAATCGCCGTAAATGGTTATGTCGTTCGCCGGCTGAGGCTGCAGCCGGGAAACTACGACCTGCGCGATTTGGCATTGGCAACCGGCAGCAACGACGTCGAGGTGACGCTGATCGATGATAGAGGCTCTCGGCGCACGCTTAGCCGTTCGATTTATTTCGACCGGCGGCTGCTGGCCGGTGGCGACAGTGACTGGTCGCTGGCGGGCGGCCTACCCTCGTATTTCAGGGATGGCGAGCGTCAATACGTCGAGGATTCCTACGCCCTCTCCGGCTACTATCGCCGCGGTCTCACCGACCGGTTGACCGGCGACGTCAACATGCAGGCCGACGGAAGTGTCCGTATGGCAGGCACAGGTTTGCTTTCGGGAACACCATGGGGTTTCGTAGCGACCCGTGCTGCCGTGAGCCAGTCAGATGCGGGCACTGGCGTGGCGGTCGGCTTCGATTGGGATCTCATCAACTTCGGCGATTTTACGGGTCTGGTTGCAGACGAGGTCGTGGCTCGCCAGTCACTGCGCTTGTCGATTGAATACCGCAGCAATGATTTCCGCGTACCCGGCGAGTTTCTCACGACGGCGAGCGGCCTCATCTACCCGACGCAGGATTACTGGCTGCGGCTTCTGGCCTCGTACACAGTGCCCATCGGCTGGGGCGTTTCGGCAACCCTGGCCGGGCGCTATCAGTTCGCCAGAGATGAAGCGGCTGATCTGCCCTACACCGTGCGCGGCGATCGCTACGGTACCGACGTCACCTTCAGCGGGTCGATGACCGAAAGGATCAGCGGCAGTCTGGCACTGGGCTATTCGAACGAGAGCTACCTGCTGACCAATTCCGGCAGCGTCAGCGATCCCGCTCCGGAGTTCCGGGTTATGGCGCGGACTTTCGTCAGGTTCGACAATGACACCAACGTATCGGCGAGCCACGACAGCCTCAACAAGCAATCGGTTGTCACCGGCTATCACACCAGCGGACAGGGCATTGATCGGTGGGAGACTACGGTTGATGCCTACAGCGACCAAAGGCCAGACCAGGGCGCTCTAGGTGGCACGCTCGCCTACTACGGCAACCGCGGTGAAGTGCGCGTTGCCCACAATACCTCGCTGACCGACCTCACGTGGAGCGGACTGAGCGGCGATGTAGGGCAGCAGCGCACGTCTGTGCGAGTGGGGACGTCACTCGCATTTGCTGACGGCAAGGTTGCAATCGGTGCACCTGTTCGGGGCGCCTTCGCAATCGTCTATCCTCACGAATCCCTTGCAGGCAAGGATGTCACTGTTGGCACCCGCGATCAGGTTCTGGCCAGAGCGGATGACTGGGGCGCGGCGGTTGTGCCGAACCTACCGGCCTATTCTCAGACGACACTCCCGGTCGACGTCGCCGATCTGCCCGTTGGCTACAGTCTGGGTGCGGGGGCGTTCGACATCCGCGCACCCTACCGCGGCGGCTATTCACTAATGGTGGGTTCAGGCAGTTCTGTCTCGGCTTATGGCACACTCAGCAACGCGGACGGAAGCCCGCTGTCCCTCTTGTCCGGCATTGCCCATCCTCACGGTGACCGCACGCACGAAATCACCGTCATCACAAATGTGGCCGGACGGTTTGCAGCCGAAGGTTTGGCGCCGGGACAGTGGGTCATTGAAATGTCGGATGAGACGCGCACGCTCACCTATACTCTCACTGTTCCGGAAGGCACCGACGGCCTGTTGCGTGCCGGAACCCTGCATCCCGATGGCGTTTCTCAGGTGCATGCGGCGCAATCCGCACCTGCCGCAAATGAGCCCGACATGCAGCGGGCGGTGATGCAAGAGTCCATGATCCAGGAGCCCGCAGTCCAGGAGACTGCGCAAATGCCGCTGGTCGAAAGGTCGCTGCCAAGATTGAGAGGCTCGCTGTGATAGAGACGATGAGACGCGCCGTCACCACCGTTTGCACACTTCTCGTGTGGCTTGGTTTCTACGTGGCAACCGCTTCAGCGCAAACGAACTGCAATAATATCAACAATGCGACTCTCGCCAGTTCAACATCGATAACCGCGACACCGGCCTATCAGCCATTCAGCGGGTCGCAGCTCACCCACAGCTTCAACCTTACGGTTCAAAACAGCAACTCGTCGGCCTGCAGCATCGCCATCATTCTGGTAAGGTCGACGTCGCCCGTCGTGATGTCCAATGGATCATTCTCGCTCGGCTACAACATAGATTTCAATGGTACGCCGGTGGTCAACATCGGTACGCCGTCGACAGGATTTTATGCAACGGCACCTGGCAATGGCACCGCAACCTTCAGCTCGTATAATCTGACGATCGCGGCGAACCAGACTTCGGCTGCCGCAGGTGCATACACCGACACCCAGGTCGCGGTATATCTTTATGCCTTCCGGAGCAACAGATGGAATCTGGTGCGCACCTATGCGATGAACTTCTCTGCCTTCATCAACAAGACATGTGTCATGTCGGCGCCAAGCCCTTCGACGCTCAACTTCACGTCGGCGATTTCTCTCGGCATCCCCAATCCCGCAGTGGGGCTTTCATCGACGTTGCCGGGGGTCCACTGCACCTCGCCTTCCAAGATTACCTTGACCGGCAATGCAATGCAGCACGTTCCAGCGGTGGGGACCGTTTCCGGTTTCGATAGCCTCATCAATTGGCAGGCGACGGCGACGCTCGGCAGCGCGACGGCAATGTTATCGACAAACACCGCATCCACAGTTACGTCAGCAGGATACAACGTACCCAGTGGCACAACCGTTGGCGGTTCAGTCGGTGTCAATGTAAATCTTATAGCAGGGCAGCGCCTGCGATCGGGCAACTATACGGGCGTTCTGACCGTGACGCTCGATCCGACATTATGAGTGATCCGAACTTCGACCTAGTGTCCAGCCACAAAGACTGGGTCATGGGTTTGCGGATTTCGCAAGATGGCAGCAACAGGCCATGCTGCGGTAACGGGCCGGTCATGATGCTCAGAGACAGATCTGGCGATCCCGGCAGGATTCGAACCTGCGACCCTCTGCTTAGAAGGCAGATGCTCTATCCGACTGAGCTACGGGACCATTCCTGAGCGGCGCCCACCGGGGCAGGGTTTTGGCACCGATGGCACTCGATACGGCAACATGGCCACGATAGCAAGAAAGCCTGCCTGGGGCAGTGGAACGTCCGTGCCAAACGAATGTTCGGCCCTGGCCGATACCGGCCTCACAGCCTGTATGCGCATTTCCAGCCGAATTTAGCCTCAGGCAGGCTTGCTGTGGTCTTCTTGGCTCGGGTTGCCTGCCCAGCCCGCAAGAGCCCGGCATTTCCTTGTGGGCCAGGCCTTGATCGCTGTTGGGTCTCGGGCTACAAGCCTGCCTTCCTCAGCACGATGGCCTTATGGAGAGGTGGCTGAGTGGTTGAAAGCACCGCACTCGAAATGCGGCATACTCGCAAGGGTATCGAGGGTTCGAATCCCTCCCTCTCCGCCAAATTCCTTTCAGGATACGGCAGCAAAGACAATGCGTTATGCCCTCTGCTTTCAGGCGGGTGGCCAGAATGCGCGTGAAATGTTGGCACTTGTGTTGAAGCGGAACGTCCGTCGCCATCGGATGGTTGGTGCGGTTCCGTAGCTCGAACGATCCTCTCGATCGAAAGCATCTTGAGAACTTCAGGTCCTACCCGGCCTTGGAGTTCGGCGTCCTCCTGGCCGAGATCGCTTCGGCTGGTGACGCGACGACTGAACTGGGCGGTGTCACTTCTCTTGAAGCCTTGAATTCGAAAGTTGTCAGGTGGCGCCGGGCTGCGTGTCAGATGCTGGGGCCGCGAGGTCCGCTTGCGTTTGGTGCCGGTGCGAAGATCCCGACAGCCAGCGGCTGACGACATAGAAGGCCGGCGTGAAGATGAGACCGAAGATCGTCACGCCGATCATGCCAGAGAATACGGTTGTTCCGAGCACCTGACGAAGCTCGGCGCCAGCGCCCGTCGCCCAGACCAGCGGCACGACACCGAGGATGAAGGCCAGTGACGTCATCAGGATCGGCCTCAGCCGCAGCCGCGCTGCTTCGACGGCAGCGGCGATACGGTCGCGGCCCTCTTCTTCCAGCTGGCTGGCAAACTCGACGATGAGAATGGCGTTCTTTGCCGCTAGTCCGATTAGAACGATGAAGCCAACCTGGGTGAGGATGTTATTGTCCTGGCCACGCAGAATGACGCCGACAATCGCCGCTATGAGGCACATGGGAACGATCATGATGACCGCGAGCGGTAGCGTCAGGCTTTCATATTGCGCGGCGAGAACGAGAAACACGAACACCACCGCGAGGCTAAAAACGTAGACCGCAGTGTTTCCGGCCCGGATCTGCTGGAAGGCGAGGGTGGTCCATTCGAACGACATGCCCGGCGGCAAGGTCGCTGCTGCAAGCTTTTCCATTGCTGCGATTGCTTCGCCCTGAGACACACCGGGGGCAGGTGCGCCATCAAGTTCGGCGGCAGGATATAGATTGTAGCGGGGCACGCGGTAGGGACCGGAGACGTTGCTTATGGTGGTGAAGCTGCCGAGCGGTACGGTGTCGCCATTGGCGTTGCGCACGCGGATTTTCAGCGCGTCCTCCGGCTGCATGCGGAAACGGGCGTCGGCCTGTGCGGTGACGCGGAAGGTCCGGCCGAGCAGGTTGAAGTCGTTCACGTAGGTCGAGCCGAGATAGGTCTGCAGCGCGCTGAAAACATCTGGTATGCGCACGCCCAGCAATTGCGCCTTGGTGCGATCGATGTCGAGATAGATCTGCGGCGTCGAGGTCTCGAAGAGCGAGAAGACGCGCTGCACGTCCTTGTTTTGTGCGGCCGCTCCCATCATGGCGCCCACCGCTTGCTGCAATTCGACGGAGCCCAGGCCGCTGCGGTCTTCAACCATCATGCGGAAGCCGCCCGCGGTGCCGATGCCGCGTACTGAAGGCGGGCGAACGACGACGACGAGACCTTCGTCGATGACGCCCGTGCGCTTCTGCAACTCGTTCTGGATTGCCTCGGCTGACAGCGATGGGTTGCCGGCACGTTCGTCGAAGGAATCCAGCACGACGAAAATGGCACCCGAGTTGGGAGCGCTGGTGAATGTCGCTCCGGAGAATCCGACGATATTGACGGCATGAGCGACGCCTGGAACGGACATCGCAATATCGGCGATCCGCCGGTTCACCTCGTCGGTGCGCGACAAGGCGGCGCCGCCGGGCAATTGCGTGGCGATAATGAGATAGCCGGCGTCGAGCTGTGGGATAAAGCCCAGCGGGGTCTTGCGGAACTCGTTCAAGCCAAAAGCAATGATGGCCGCATAGACAACCAGCATAAGAGCTGCAATGCGAGCAAGCCGTCCCGTAAGCCAGCCATAGCCTTCAGAGAGCTTGTCGAAACTCCAATTGAATGCGTTGAAGAAGCCCTTGATCGGGTGCTGCCACCAGCGCGTCGTGCCTTCGCCGTTCGTGTGTGGTTTCAGCAGCAGCGCGCACATCGCCGGAGACAGCGTCAGCGATACGATGAGGGAGATCACAGTGGCACCAGCGATGGTGAGGGCGAACTGACGATAGAACTGACCGGAGATGCCTGAGATGAATGCGGTTGGCACAAAGACCGCGCACAAGACCAGCGAGATTGCGATCAAGGCGGAGCCTACCTCGTCCATGGTGCGCCGGGCGGCATCACGCGGTGATAGACCCTTGGTGATGTTGCGCTCGACGTTTTCGACAACGACGATCGCATCATCGACGACGATGCCGATCGCCAGGACGAGACCGAAGAGCGAAAGGTTGTTCAGGGAAAAGCCGAAAAGGCCCATGAAGAAGAATGTGCCGATCAGCGAGATCGGTATTGCGAGAATGGGGATAATCGCGGCACGCCAGGTTTGCAGAAATAGAATGACAACGAGGACGACGAGTATGACGGCCTCGCCGATCGTCTCGATCACGGCATTAACCGACTGGCGTATGAAATTGGTCGGATTGTAGATGATCGTGTATTTCAGGCCCTCGGGAAAATCCCTGGCGAGATTGTCCATGGCGGCCTTGATAGCGTCTGCGGTGGCAAGCGCGTTCGATCCGGGGCGCTGGAAGATGCCGAGGCCGATGGCTGGGTCCTTGTCGAGATAGGAGTTGCGGCCGTAGTCCTGTGCTGCAAGCTCCACGCGCGCGACATCTGCGAGGCGCACCACGCCGGCGCCGGACTGCTTGACGATGATGTTGCTGAATTCGTCTGGCGTCTTCAATCGCCCGAGCGTTCGTATGGAGAGCTGGAAGGCGCCTGGATCAGGCACTGGCGGCTGGTTGAGGACGCCAGAGGCGACCTGGACGTTTTGTCCCTGCAACGCCGTTACGACGTCGCTTGCTGTCAGATCGAGCGATTGTAAGCGTTCCGGGTCGAGCCAAACGCGCATCGCATAATCGCGGCTTCCGAAGACGATGATCGAGCCGACGCCATCGATCCGGCTCAGAACGTCTGTGACCTGGATGTTGGCGTAGTTGGAAATGAACAGGGTGTTGCGTGACTGGTCGGGCGAGTAGAGGTGCACGACCATCATCAGATCGGGCGACGCCTTGGACACCGTGACGCCGATATTGCGGACGTCGCTGGGCAGTCTCGGCAAGGCTGTCGAGACACGATTCTGCACCTGGACCTGTGCCACATCGAGATCGGTGCCGAGTTCGAACGTCACGGCGATCGAGAAACTGCCGTCGCCGGTCGAGTTCGACGTGACGTAGATCATGTTCTCTACGCCGTTGATCTGCTGTTCGAGGGGAGCGACGACCGTCGCAGCAATGACGTCCGCACTGGCGCCGGGGTATTGGCCGGCGACGTTGATCGTCGGTGGTGCGATTTCAGGGTATTGGGCAACCGGCAGCCGCAAGTAGGCGACGGCCCCTAAGATCACGAATACGACGGAGACGACCGAAGCAAAGATTGGGCGGTCGATGAAGAAGTGTGAGATTCGCACGCTCTTTCTCCGCTACTGCCGCTGCCCGCCGGCCGGGGTGGTGCCGGGCGTGTCGGGGGCGTGGGATGCGGTGGCGATGGTGCCTTCCTTGGGCGTGACCGGCGTGCCCGGCCGAGCGCGCATCAGGCCTGAGATGATGACCACATCGGATTTGTCGAGTCCTGAGCGGACCACGCGAAGGCCATCGAAGAGCGGGCCGAGCGTTACAGGCTTGGGCGTGACGATCGATTTGCCGTCCTTGTTCACAACCGTCATCACCAGCTTGTTGACCTGTTCCGATGCGATTGCGGTATCGGGCACGAGCAGCGCCTCGGCAGGTTCGCCCAGTTGCATCTTGATGCGACCGAACATGCCTGGTGTCAGCGTGCCATTGGGATTTGGAAACTCCGCGCGGAAGCGGATGACTCCGTTGGTGGGGCTGATGGTGTTGTCCACGAAATCGAGCCGCCCGGCATGCCGATAGGTTTCGTCTCCGATGAGCTTGAGCTTGACGGGAACGTCGAGGTCACTGATCGCGTGTTCGCCGTGCAGGCGAACAAACTGCAAATAGGACGTCTCATCCAGCGTGAATTCGAAGCGGATAGGGTCGACGGATTGGATGGTGGCCAGCAATGTTGTCGACGAGCCGTTGCCGCCCGTCACGAGATTTCCGATCGAAACCCTGCGATCGCCGATACGACCGGCAACGGGAGCCTTCAGCTGGGTATACTGCAAGTCAAGTTCGGCCTGCTGCACGACTGCTTCCTGGGCAGACAGCGATGCCATGGCCACGCGCTCCGCTTGAATGCGCTGGTCGTATGTCTGTTCGCTAATGTCGGTTCCACGCTTCAGGCGCTCGCCTCGTTCAAGGTTGCTTTGCGCGAAAGCCAGATTGGCGCGCGCCTGTTCGAACTGAGCCTTGGCCTGGGCGAGTGTCGTTTCGAAGGGGCGCGGGTCGATCGAGAACAGCAGGTCGCCCTTTTCGATCATTTGGCCATCGCGAAATGCAACCTTGTCCAGATAGCCGGATACACGAGCGCGGATTTCCACCGCATCGACGGCGACGAAGCGCCCCACGAATTCCCTATCCTCGGTAACAACCTTGCTCAACGGCTTGGCGACGGTGACTTGCGGAGGTGGGGGCGGAGCTTGTCCACCCGTTTGCGTTTGTGAGGGCTGGCCGCAAGCGGCGAGCAGAAGCGGCACCAGCACGACCGTTCGACGTACACGCCGGATTTGTTTGTTCATGGGGCCAATTCGTTTCATCTCGGTACTCAAGTTTGTTCGTGTCACAACGCTGCTTGAGCGGTACCAAGACGGCTCATGCGGTTCGTTTGATCGATTGGTGGTTATTTGGGGCCGTTACTCATGTTTCTGCCGTGCCAGTTCACGACGGTTGGGATCGATACGCCCCTGGTCCAATGCCCTCATTGAGTACCGCGTGAGATCGAGCAGGCGCTCTGGCAGAATGCCCAGTGCACCTGTTAACGGCTCATCGCCAATCTGCTCACCATCGGCGCCAATCAGCACTGGTACTGATCGGTAACATCTGCTATACTGATCGGTAACATCATCGTCAACCCGGCATGAACGAAAAATCGATTTCCAGATCTGCAAAAAGCGCAGTGCCGCCCCGCAAGCGGATAATGTCGGCGGCGCGGGACTTGTTCTATCGGCTTGGCATTCGTGCCGTCGGGGTCGATGCGATCGCCGAGGCCGCCGCCACCAACAAGATGACGCTCTACAGGCACTTCGGATCAAAGGACGTATTGATCGAAGCCTATGTCCAGGAGCTTGCCGACGAGGCCGATGCGCGCTGGGAGGCGATCATTGCAGCGCATCCTGATGACGCGCGGGCTCAGGTCAAGGCTTGGCTCGATCATGTCGAGCAAGTGGTGAATTGTTCGGGCGAGCGTGGTTGTGCGTTGGCCAATGCCGCCGTGGATCTTCGTGGGCCCGATCATCCCGCGGTCCACATCGTGGACGCCTACAAGATGCGCAAGCGTGCACGGCTGATCGATCTGTTCGCGCGAGCGGGCTACGAAAATCCCGAGGTCCTGGCTGACGAGGTGTTCCTCCTTTTCGAGGGCGCTCGCCTCAGCCTGCAATGTTACGGCGGTCCTGAAGGGCCTGGTGCGCGGCTGATGATGATGCTGCGGCGGCTGCTGTCTGACCCAAGCCGGCCGTGATTACGGTGCGGCATCTCCCAGGTCATCTCCGGGTAGGATAAAGCTGCCCGCAATAGCAAGGTGACGGCAGCTCAACCCGCGCCTGCTGGCATCACGATTGCAGGTGCGGGCGTATCTGCATCTTCGCAGTTCCTCAAGCCTCGTTTTTAAGATGCTTTTCATCCCGTGGCCTTGGCGGCGCAGTGTCAACTGCTGGTGCTGGCGGCAGCGGGTAATGACACTTCACATCGATGCAGAATTCTTCGTGTACCCTCTGCGAGGCGTCGTCGGAATGATCCATGTCAGAAAATAGTTGTGCGCCTTCTTTTGCGCGCGTCTGCTTAGGTGATGAGCAATTTGGTTGTTTCATATGGCCTTGCGGCGCTGGCTTTCGTTGTGTTGCTGCCATGTTGGCAGGTGATAGCTGCACGAAAGCTGATGTAGCGCTGACGCAAGCACACCTTGTTGCGCATTGCCTATGTACCTAGCGGCGCGCCGCAGCAAAGCTTCTTGCGCTCGGAGAAGAAGGGGTGCCACTATGCGTTGATGGATGGACGACACCGCCAAAGCGCATTTCAGAAATCAAACGTCCGGTGAACCCTCTCATCAATCGTGTGCATGATGTCTCAATCGCACCGATCCACGCGTGTCATTGCCGCCGCCGGTCTCGACGAAATCATCTCGTCGCTGGCGCGTGAGGGCTACCGGGTCATCGGCCCTCGCCTTCGCGACGATGCAATCATCTATGATGAAATAAATTCTGCTGCGGACCTGCCGCGCGGCGTTCTCGATGAACAGTCGGGGGGGCGCTACCGGACTTATCGCGAGGGTGAAGCCTATTTCGGCTATGTCGTCGGCCCATCGTCATGGAAGCGATATCTGCATCCGCCGCGGCAAGTGTTGTGGCGAGCGGATGACGGCGAGGGTGGCGTTTCCATCAGGGCCGAACCAATCGCCGGGGAACGCTATGCCTTTCTGGGCGTGCGATCCTGCGAACTTGCCGCAATCGCTACACAAGATCGCGTGTTGATGGCGGGTGCTTATGGGGATCCGCATTATGCCGCGCGCCGCAACGGTGCGTTCATTGTTGCGGTAAACTGCGGCCGGGCGGCGGAGACGTGTTTTTGCACCTCGATGGGAACCGGACCCAGGGCACACGGCGGCTATGATCTGGCGTTGACGGAAATCGTCACGGGCGAGAATGCAGCGTTCCTGGTCGAGGCTGGCAGCGAGCGAGGCCAGTCGCTCATCGAGGGGCTCTCATCGCGTGAAGCCAATGACGGCGACGTTGAAGCTGCCGTGCAAGTGGCGGCGAGGGCGGCTTCGCAAATCAAGCGAGAGATTGATCGCGAAGGTCTCAGCGAATTGGTCAAGGCGAAGCACGATCATCCGCGATGGGACGACGTGGCGGCGCGCTGTCTTAACTGCGCGAACTGCACGATGGTCTGCCCGACCTGCTTTTGCACGACCGTCGAGGATGTCAGTGAGCTCCAAAGCGCGGCAACGGCACGGGTTCAGCGCTGGGAATCGTGCTTCACGACTGACTTCTCCTATATCCATGGAGGGGCGGTGCGGTCTTCGCCAGTATCGCGTTACCGGCAATGGCTGACGCACAAGCTTGGCACATGGCACGATCAGTTTGGACAGTCGGGGTGCACGGGATGCGGGCGGTGCATAACGTGGTGCCCCGTCGGCATCGACATAACAGAAGAGGCCGCGGCGCTTCGCGGCGGATGATGCCACGTCCATAAGGAGGCTCGCGTGGAGACCAAAGGGCTTGGAGAGATCATCGGAAGACACAACCTGTTCGCAGGGTTGCGACAGGACTTCCTTGATCTCGTAACCGGCTGCGCGAAGAATGTTCGCTTCAAGCCGGGTGAGTATTTGTGCCAGGAAGGCAATCCCGCCAACGAGACGTTTCTCGTGCGGACCGGAAAAGTGGCACTAGAAATTGCGCAGTCGGGCGTCGGGCGCATGACCTACCAGACAGCCGGTCCTGATGAAGTCATCGGCCTGTCGTGGATCGTGCCGCCATATCGGTGGACCTATGATGCCCGTGCGGTCGAGGAGACCCGCGCCATTTCCATCGATGCGGAATGTCTGCGCAACAAGTGCGAAGCGGATTGCGCGCTTGGGTATGAAGTGATGAAGCGTTTCATGCCTATCATCGTCGAGCGGCTTCACTCCACACGGCTACAACTGCTGGATGTCTATGGCACTCGAAAGTCAACTTGAGGACCGTGTCCTGGACCCAATGGTCCCGTCGATCGCTCGCGTGACGGCGCGGCGCGAAGAGACTGCGGACGTCGTCACGCTTGAAATGGAGGCAGAGGGCTGGGTTGGATTCGAGCCGGGGCAGTTCAACATGCTCAGCGTGTTTGGAGTTGGCGAAGTCCCCATCAGCATGTCGGGCGATCCAAGCGATGCCAGCAAGATTATTCATACGGTTCGCGCCGTGGGAGCGGTGTCCCGTGCTCTTGCGCGATTGACCCCAGGGGCGGTGCTGGGGCTCCGCGGCCCGTATGGAACGGGATGGCCGGTTGGTCTGGCTGAGGGGCGTGATGTCATCGTTGCGGCAGGCGGGCTTGGTCTCGCGCCGGTGCGGCCCATCATCTACCAGCTCATGGCCGAGCGCCATCGCTTCGGCAAGGTAACGCTGCTTTATGGCACGCGCGGGCCGGGCGACATCCTTTTCCGGGAGGAGCTTGCCGAGTGGCGTTCTCGGCTCGATGTGGGCGTCGAGGTAACGGTCGATCATGCCGATCATACGTGGCACGGCCACGTCGGCGTCGTCACGCGACTGCTGCGAAGTGCTGACTTCGATCCTGAGAAAGTCACAGCATTCGTGTGCGGCCCTGAAATCATGATGCGGTTCATGGCCAACGAACTTGGCGATGCCGGCTGCCCTGCCCAGGACATCTACCTATCGATGGAACGCAACATGAAATGCGCCATCGGCTTGTGCGGTCACTGCCAGCTTGGACCGGCGTTCGTCTGCAAGGACGGCCCCGTTTTCGATTGGCCCTATCTCAAGCCGCTGATGGCAGTGAAGGAGCTTTAGGCATGGCCGGGAAGAAGCCGAGAGTGGGTGTCTTCAAGTTTTCGTCGTGCGATGGCTGCCAACTATCGCTGCTGGATTGCGAAGACGAACTGCTGGCGGTCGCGGGTGCCATTGATATCGCATATTTTCCTGAGGCCACGCGCGCCGATGATGTGGGGCACTACGATCTGGCACTTGTCGAGGGCTCGGTGACGACACCGCATGAGGCGAAGGCGATCCAGTCGATCAGGGAGCGCGCGACATCTCTCATCACCATTGGCGCCTGCGCGACCTCGGGCGGGATCCAGGCGCTCAAGAATATGGCTGACGTCAAGGCCTATACGGCGATCGTCTATGCAAGACCTGAGTTCATCGTCACACTGGATACGGCAACGCCAATTTCGGATCATGTGAAGGTTGATTTCGAGTTGCGCGGCTGCCCGATCTCAAAGCATCAGTTGATCGAGTTGATTTCGGCTTATGTTGCGGGACGCAAGCCGCAAACGCCGCCGCATTCGACCTGCATCGAATGCAAACTTGCCGGGCATGTCTGCGTGATGGTTTCAAAAGGTGTTGCTTGCCTCGGGCCGGTAACGCATGCCGGGTGCGGTGCGCTTTGCCCTGGCTACAACCGCGGCTGCTATGGCTGTTTCGGGCCGAAGGAGACGCCCAACACGGCATCGCTTTCTGGACAGCTGTCGGAAAATGGCGCCAGCGCAGGCACGATCCATCGCCTGTTCTCGACATTCAACGTCAACGCGCCGGCTTTCAGGGCGGAGGCCAAGGCTCATGCCGAATAAGACCATCCAGGTTGATCTGCTTGCGCGGGTCGAGGGCGAGGGCGCATTCAAGGTTGTCGTCGAGAACGGGCGTGTCACTGGCACCGAGTTTCGTATTTTCGAACCGCCGCGCTTTTTCGAAGCATTTCTTCGTGGGCGGCAGTATTCGGAGGCTCCGGACATCACGGCGCGGATCTGCGGCATCTGTCCTGTAGCCTACCAGATGAGTTCGGTGCATGCGATCGAAGCGGCATTCGGTGTGAATGTCGACGACCGGATCCGCACTCTGAGACGGCTGCTCTACTGCGGCGAATGGATTGAAAGCCATGTGCTGCATGTTGCGATGCTCCACGCGCCAGATTTTCTAGGCTTCGAGGGGGCTTTTGATATGGCCGCGGCCGGTCATGACGCGGCGGTGAAGATGGCGCTCGAATTGAAGAAGGCGGGCAACGAGATCGTTTCTGTTCTCGGCGGGCGCGAGGTGCATCCCATCAATGTGCGGGTTGGCGGGTTCTACAAGGCGCCTGCGAAGCGCGACTTTGCGCACTTGCGGGAGTCGCTGCTGCGGGCGCGCGATCTTGCGGAACGGTTCGTGGACTGGACGGCCAGCTTTGATTTTCCCGACAAGGAGCGCGATTACACATTCGTATCGCTGCGACATCCCAACGAATACCCGATGAATAACGGGCAGATCGTTTCCAACCGGGGTCTCAATATTGCGGCCAGCCAGTTCAACGATCACTTCCGCGAGGAGCATGTTGCCCACTCGAACGCCTTGCAGGGGTTCATGACCGACGGTAGTGCATACCTGTGCGGGCCGCTGGCACGCTATAATCTCAATCGCCATCTTCTTTCGGAGCGCGCACTTGCGGCAGCCAAGCGTGCTGGTTTGCAGGAAACCTGCCTCAATCCGTTCAAGAGCATCATCGTGCGTGCGGTCGAAACGCTCTACGCGGTGGATGAGGCGTTGCGCATCATCGATGGCTACGAGGAGCCGGATGCGGCATATGCCGAGGTGGTGCCTCGCGATGCGGTGGGCATGGCGGCGACTGAGGCTCCGCGAGGGCTGTTGTTCCACCGCTACCGGTTGACGGCGGACGGGGCCATCGCCGAGG
Source organism: Hyphomicrobiaceae bacterium (assembly GCA_020442165.1). Taxonomy (GTDB): domain Bacteria; phylum Pseudomonadota; class Alphaproteobacteria; order Rhizobiales; family Hyphomicrobiaceae; genus JAEUMD01. The sequence continues at coordinate 24,942 of JAGRKV010000051.1, forward strand.
CGCAGATCGTGCCTCCCACTTCGCAGAACCAGCCCACAATCGAAGCTGATCTTGCGAGTTTCATCGGTGACCTGCTTGATCGTCCGGAGGATGAAATCCGGCATCTTTGTGAGCAGACCATCCGCAACTACGACCCGTGCATTTCCTGCGCGACGCATTTCCTGAAGCTCGACATCGTCCGGACGTGATCCATGGCGCTCACGAGGCCTCTGGTCATCGGGATCGGCAATCCGCTGGCGGGGGACGATGCTGCCGGCCGCCTCGTTGCGCGCCAACTTGCCGCTCGCACAGTCGAGTTCGATGTTGCCGAAGCGGATGGTGAGGCTACCCGTCTCATGTCGCTTCTTGGCGGCCGCAAGCGGGTGGTCATCGTTGACGCCTGCCGGTCGGGGGCGCCTGTGGGAACCGTGCTCAAGTTCGAGGCTCATGAGCGGCCGTTGCCGGTGGATTTGAGCACGCTTTCGAGCCACGGGGTTGGGCTGGCGGAAGCAATCGAGTTCGCCCGCATGCTTGGCGGACTGCCGCAACATTGCACCGTCTATGCTATAGAAGGTGCGTGTTTCGATCTGGGGCAGATGGTCTCGCAGCCGGTGCTCGCAAGCGTCGATAGCCTGGCGGCGCTGTTGCGCGAGGAGTTCGTCGTGGGGCTTACTCCAGATGCAGCATGTTGAAGCGTATCATGCCGACATGAGTAGAACGCCAGTGGCGGTGTGCAGCCCTCCAAGCGCAGATGCTGCCCACAAATAGCGCCGTAATGCCGCTGCGAGCGCTATGCCTGTTGCATGGCGTGTGGCTGTCGATGCTGCGTTCAAGGACACCGAAGGCAATCTGTGCGGCATGCTCCAACCCCTTGGGGGGGGAGTGCCAAGCGACGTGACGCTGATGGAGTGCGTCATCAATTTGTCCTGAATTGTGCGCCCACTTGTCTCGATAGCTATCAAATCGGCAGTCCGGTTGCCGTCTTTAAGGAGCTGCGATGGCAAAGGTCGCGTTCACCCAGAACATCCAGCGGCATGTGGATTGTCCGCCAGCCGAGGCCCATGGGCGAACGGTACGCGAAGTTCTGGACAAGGTCTTTGCTGACAACCCGAGAGCACGCTCATACGTACTCGACGATCAGCAGGCGCTGCGGCGGCATATGCTGATATTCGTTGACGGCGAGATTATCCGGGATCGAGCAGGGTTGAGCGATCCTGTCTCAGAGAACAGCTCAATCTATGTTTTTCAGGCGTTGTCAGGTGGCTGATATCGCCGCCTTTCGTGCATCCTGCGAGGAGTTGAAAATGAGTGATCGCATTCGTGTCGCCACACGGAAGGGCCTCTTTACGGTCGTGCGCGAGAAAGGCGCATGGAGGATATCAAAGGCGGAGTTTCTCGGCGACAATGTTTCGCTGACATTGACCGATCCGCGCGACGGCTGCTGCTATGCGGCGCTCGATCATGGGCACTTCGGCGTGAAGTTGCACCGGTCGAAGGGTGATGGCTGGGAGGAACTCGCTGCACCAAGCTACCCGGAAAAGCCGGAAGGAATTGAAGAGCTTGATATGTGGGGCCGGCCGATACCCTGGTCGACCGTTCGGATATGGGCGCTCGAAGCCGGCGGTGCCGACGAGCCTGGTGTGCTGTGGTGCGGTACGCTGCCGGGAGGTCTTTTCAAGTCGAGCGATCATGGCCAGTCATGGCAGATGATGCGGTCGCTATGGGATCATCCGTTGAGGCCGAAGTGGATGGGTGGTGGCGCGGACCTGCCGGGCATTCATTCGATTTGCGTCGATCCGCGCAATTCGCAACACGTCTGCATCGCGGTCTCGACGGGCGGTCTGTGGCATACGAGCGATGGTGGCGAGACATGGGAACAGCGGGGAGAGGGCATGCGCGCCGATCATGTGCCGCCCGAGTTGACGCACGCGCCGATTGCTCAGGACGTACATAGGTTGGCGCAGTGCCCGGCGGCGCCGGAAAGGATGTGGATCCAGCATCACAACGGGATCTTTGTTTCTTCCGATGCGGGGCGGAATTTCAAAGAGATCAGCGATGTGGCCCGACCCTCGGCGTTCGGCTTCGGTGTCGTGGTGCATCCCAAGAATCCCGACCTCGCCTGGTTCGTGCCCGAGATCAAGGACGAGCAGCGCATCCCGGTCGGCGGGCGGCTCGCTGTTTCGCGAACGCGCGATGGTGGCCGCAGTTTCGAAGTTCTCACCAATGGATTGCCGCAGGAGCACGCCTACGATGTCGTCTACCGGCACGCATTGACGCTCGACACATCAGGAGACCGGCTTGCATTCGGTTCCACAACCGGCAGCCTCTATGTGAGCGAGGATCAGGGCGAAAGCTGGCACTGCATCACGCAGACCCTGCCGCCCGTCTATGCGGTTGCCTTCAGCTGAGGCTGCGGCCGGTCCTACGTCCATCTCCCTTCGACTCACATCTGATGCGCGAGTGGAGATAGCCGGGCGTGCCATGGTGGGGTTATCGTCGCGCGTGGTGACGCGAGCGGCGGAGGACGTACATGAAGGCCATGGTGCTGACGGCGCAACGGCGGCCATTGGTCCTTCGGGAGCTGCCGACGCCTTCGCCGGGGCCAGGGCAAGTTCTGGTCGAGGTCTCGGCCTGTGCGGTTTGCCGGACCGATCTGCACGTCGTCGAAGGGGATCTGCCTTCGCCCAAACTGCCGCTTATCCCCGGGCATGAAATCGTCGGGCGGGTGATGGCGCTTGGCGATGGTGTCGAGCACCTCCGGAAAGGAGCACGTATCGGTATCCCCTGGCTCGGTCACACTTGCGGGTGCTGCCCGTTTTGTGCGAGCGGGCGGGAAAACCTGTGCGATGCACCCGGGTTCACCGGGTATCAGATCGACGGGGGCTTTGCGACACACACGGTTGCGGATGCGGGGTACTGTTTTCCAATTCCCGAGACCTACGACGACGTACACGCCGCGCCGCTGCTGTGTGCTGGACTCATCGGCTACCGGTCTTTGAGGATCGCTGGTTCGGCAGAGCGGCTGGGCATCTATGGGTTCGGGGCAGCGGCTCACATCGTGGCGCAGATCGCGCGAGCCGAAGGGCGGCGGATCTTTGCGTTCACGCGCGCGGGCGACAGAGCGGCGCAGGATTTCGCGTCTAGTCTGGGGGCCGAATGGGTTGGAGGATCGGACGAGCAACCACCAAAGCTGCTCGATGCCGCAATCATTTTTGCGCCGGTGGGTTCGCTGGTGCCAGCAGCCCTTCGCGCCACTCAGAAGGGCGGAACCGTCGTCCTGGGCGGCATCCATATGAGCGCCATTCCCCAGATGCCTTACGAGGTCTTGTGGGGCGAGCGCGTTGTGCGCTCGGTGGCAAATCTGACCCGCGAGGACGGCAGGCAGTTCATGTCGCTGGCTGAACGGCTTCCGATCGAGACAACCGTAGAACTGTTCCCGCTGCATGCGGCCAATGTTGCGCTTGATCGTTTGCGCGCCGGCCAATTGACAGGTGCCGCGGTGCTCATTCCCTAGAGCGCGTTCATGTTCGATGGAATCGGGAACGCGCTCCATCCTTTGGTTATGGGCATGTTCTTCACGCTGAACCGATACTCACTTCAGCTAAACACGCCAGAGGGGTGAATGCCGTATACATGCAGGGGCAAATTGGCGGTGTCATCGCCATTATCCAAGCTGGCAGGTCGGAAATTTTCCTTTCGCGATCAGGTCATTGATGGCCTGATCTGATGTTGAGCAGATTTTTTTTTTGGAGTGTGACTTTATACTTTCGGCACGCGTTGGCGCGTCTTTGATCGGTGCCTTTCTGCTAGGCATATTTGCGCGGCAGCATAACTCAAGTGCCCAACTTCACAGGCTTGGGCGGCATCGGCGTTGCGGCGCACATTGACCCTGCGTGCAGCGCATGAAGAGTTTTGGGGGGGCAAGGGCTCGTTGTGTGCGCTGCTAGGCGCTGCAGAGGTTGATCTATGTTGCTCGACACGACTCAAACTTCGCGTAATGTGGATATCTAATACTCGCGATGCTCAACTGTTTGAAGAACTTGCGGCTGGGATGGTGGGGCTGTCCTGGTCGTTTGGAGAGGGGAGACACCTCGGGTGAAGCAGACTGCCGCTACGGTCGTCGCCAATACGGGCATTATTTGTCTGGGATTTGGCGCCGTTCTACTTTTGCCGGCTTTCGCCGCCGATGCCTATTTCTGGGTGCCGGTTGCCGTTGCCGCGCAACTATGGATGTGTTGCGTTCGTCGCGCCGGGCGCTGACGAACACGGTTCGCCGCTCGGGGATGTGCGGCGTATGCCAGCAATAGGCTTTGTCTCTGACACCGTTCCAATATGTCCGGTGGTCTGTTCATGTCTATTGATGGATGGGGCAAGAATTAAGGGCCCGCTCTCGATGAGGGCGGGCCCTTTCTAGTTTTTTCATTGCATTCGAGCTTTTCGAACCGGAGAAACCATCTCCGGACGCTGCTCGTCACATGAGCGCTTCACGCATGGCCTCGCCGACACGGCTTGCATCGGGGGCTATGCGAACACCGGCTTGTTCGAGCGCCTTGATCTTTCCTTTTGCCGATCCCGTTCCCTGGGTTGCCAGTGCGCCGGCATGGCCCATGCGCCGTTCTGGTGGCGCATGGCGTCCTGCGATCAGTGCAACGACGGGCTTTGAGGGTTTGCGTGCAGAGATGAGTGCGGCGACATCTTCTTCATCCGAACCGCCGATCTCGCCAATGACGATGATGCCGCTCGTATCGTCGTCGTCGATGAACAGCTCCACGGTATCCCGCAAGCTGAGGCCGTGGACCGGATCGCCGCCGATACCCACAGTTGTCGATTGGCCGAGCCCTGCGTTGGTGGTCTGGAGAACGACCTCGCTTGTCAGCGACGCGGAGCGGGATGCGATGCCGACGCCGCCGCGCCGCGCATCGACTGTCGACATCACGCCGAGCTGGCCAATTCCAGGCGCGAGGATGCCTTGACTATTGGGGCCGACCAGGCGGGTTTTGGAGCCGGCCAGCGCCTGTCTGACGCGGACCATGTCGAGGACCGGGACTCGTTCGGTAACGCACACCAACAGATCCAGCTCAGCCTCGATGGCCTCGATCATGGCGGCGGCGGCATGTTCGGGCGGCACGAAAAGCAGGCTTGCCGTTGCTCCGGTCGTATCCCTGGCCTCCACAACGCTGTTGTAGACGGGCAGGTCCAGGTGAGTGCGGCCGCCCTTTCCGGGAACAACGCCTGCGACCAGTTGCGTGCCGTAGGACAGCATGCGCGCGCAGTGGAAGGTTGCGGCGCGGCCTGTCAGCCCCTGACACATGACCTTTGTTTCGGGTGTGATGAGGATAGCCATTATGCAGCCTCCTTCTTTGCAGACGTCACGGCGTGGCGTGCTCCATCGGCCATGTCGCCAGCGGCGAAGTATGCGACGCCGTTGTTCTTCAGGACGGTTGCGGCAAATGCTGCGTTGTTGCCGGCCATGTGGATTACGAGCGGTATGCGACGGCCCGAGCGGCGCATGGCAATGCCGATGCCTTCCGCGATGGTGTCGCACCGTTGCATGCCGCCGCCATGGACATTGACGTAGATGGATTTCACGGCCGGGTTCTTGAGTATCAGGCTGAAACCGTGAGCGATGTCGAGGCTTGTCGCCGTCGTGCGGATGTCCATGAAATTCGCGGGGCGGCCACCGGCATCCACGAGCAGGTCGTGGGTTGCGAGCGCGAGGCCGGCGCCGTTCACAGCACAGCCAATGTCGCCGTCCAGCAGCATGTAGTTGATCTGGTATCGTTGCGCTTCAAGCTCGGTCGGGTCGAAGGGGGACTTGCTTGCGGCGCGTAGCTTGTCCAGGTCTGGACGGCGGAAGAGCGCGTTGTCGTCGATCGTCATCTTGGCGTCGAGCGCGATGATCTCGCTGTCGGGAGTGATTGCGAGCGGATTGAGCTCAATCTGCGTCGCATCCAATCCGATAAATGCTCCAGCCAGATTTCGCATGGTGTTCACGAGGCCCATGCGAAGGCGGTCGTCGGATACAATGCGTGCCGCCAGACCTTCGAAGTCGCCGCTCAGCCTCGGGCCTTCGATCGTCAGCGGAATGCGCTCGATCACAACCTCATTGCTTCCCGCGCGACTTTCGATTTCCTCACCACCTCGGTTGGAGGCAAGCATGACGATCTGGCCCGTACTCTTGTCCAACGTGATGGCCAGATAGAGGTTCTGGGCGATACGCACCATTTCCTCAATGTGGACCGCTTCGACGGGAACGGCCACTGCGCCGGTCTGGCTGGTCACAAGTCTTGAGCCGATCAGCTGTTGCGCCGCCTTTTCAACTTCGGTTGGTGTCGAGGCAAAGCGGATTCCGCCGGCCTTCTTGCGGTCTCCCGCCAGAATTTGCGCCTTGACCACGAAGGTCGATGCGCCAAGGCGGCGGGCAGCTTGTCCCGCCTGATCCGCATTGCGCGCGGTTTCGCCTATTGGTGTGGTGATGCCATAGCCGGCAAGCAGCCTTTTGGCTTGGTGTTCGAAAAGATCCATAGGCCCCTCCCAGGGTCATGTCGGCCGGTTCGTCCCGGCGTATCGCTAGTGCCATCCGGTAACGTCCGGTCCGGCGCGGCCGGTCGTTTCTGATGGCGATGCGGTAGAGGCCTCTGGGCCTTCTTGTATGTGGTATACAATATACCAAAATCAGCCCAGTGTCGAGCCGGTTCGTTCGATCGCGGCATACGCTGCTACTGAACATGCGTTCGTTTCTGTGCGCTGCTGGTCAAGGTGAAACGGGGGCGAACTTCGGGGCAGGGGCACCCAGTGTGAGCGCCGCCGCTCCTCTTGCCAAGGGGTGAGCGCGAAGGTTCGCAGTTCGACGCTGAGGCGGCGGGCGAACGGGGGAGGTCTTCCGGCGGCTGGGACTGAGGCAGCGTCCGCCTACTGCTGGCGGCGGGCCACCTGCTGTGGGCGCGTGGCTGGTGGGATCGGGCGGAAGTAGGTGGGCGTCCACTCGATATTTCAACAGTCCATGTGGCCCGGGCGATACCGCCAGGGGGGCACCTAATGCTAGATCACCTGGGATCGAGTCTGAGGGGCTTGGGTGTGAAGCCCTTGTGGCGCCACAGCCGTTCGGATGGAGAGGGGCGGCCCTTGAGGGTAGTGACGCTGCCCGGAGCACGCAAAGTGAGGGAATGACGTGAATATCTGCATGATTGGCGCGGGCTATGTCGGCCTCGTCTCGGCTGCCTGTTTTTCAGAGTTCGGCTGGAACGTGATGTGCGTCGACAAGGATCCGCAGCGTCTGGCGATGCTCAAGAACGGGCGCTCGCCGATCTATGAACCCGGTCTCGATGATCTCCTGGAGCGCAACATGCGTTCCGGGCGCCTGCAGTTTTCCGACGAATTGGGGCCGGCTGTGAAAGCTGCGGACATTGTCTTTCTCGCCGTCGGTACACCGATGCGCCGTGGCGACGGCTATGCCGATCTCAGCTATGTCCATTCAGCGGTCGAGGAGGTGGCGCCGCATCTGGACGGTTTCACCGTTATCACCACCAAATCGACGGTGCCGGTCGGCACGAGCCGCGAGATCGAGCGTCGGCTCAAGGCACTGCGCCCTGATGGCGAATATGCGGTCTGCTCCAATCCGGAGTTCCTGCGGGAAGGCTCGGCAATCCAGGACTTCACTCACCCCGACCGCGTTCTTGTCGGCACCGATAGCGACCGGGCTCGCGAGATCATGGAGCGGCTCTACAAGCCACTGTCGCTGCGTAATGCGCCCGTCGTGTTCGTGTCACGCGAGTCCGCCGAGCTGGCAAAGTATGCGGCCAATGCATTCCTTGCGCTCAAGATCAGCTTCATCAACGAGATTGCGGACCTATGCGAGGAAGTCGGCGCGGATGTGCAGGAGGTTGCGAACGCCATCGGCCGCGACCGGCGTATCGGCGACAAGTTCCTGCATCCAGGGCCGGGCTATGGCGGTTCATGTTTCCCAAAGGACGTGTCGGCGCTCATACGCACCGGCCGCGAAACGCGGGCACCACTTTCGATCGTGGAGCAGGTTCAGCGCGTCAACGACGAGCGCAAGATTGCCATGGCGGGCCGGATCGAGCGGGCGCTCGATGGATCACTGCGTAACAAGACTGTCGCGGTGCTGGGCGTCACCTTCAAGCCCAATACCGATGACATGCGGGATGCGCCGAGCCTTGTCATCGTACCCATGCTTCAGGAGCGCGGCGCTACACTGCGTGTTGCCGATCCTGAGGGGCGTCATCAGGCCGAGGCGCTGTTGCCAGGTGTCACATGGTGCGCCAATGCGTTGGAGGCGGCGGAGGGTGCTGATGCTCTGGTCGTTCTGACCGAGTGGAACGAGTTTCGCGCTCTCGATCTTGGCGCCTTGAAGTCGCGGATGAGTGGCGATGTTCTGGTCGACCTGCGCAACATTTTCCAGGCGCGGGCGGCCCGGAACGCTGGCTTCCGCTACACGGGCGTCGGGCGCGGCAGCAATACTTAGAACGTCGTGGTGTCGCGGAGTGGCGCCGGCTGCTGTCTGAATGGGCGCGTGCGCCACCTGTCCTTGGAGGATTGCGGCAAAATCAACGTCGCTATTCAGCGTTCGCGGAATGCCTTGGCGAATTGGTCCTCGATCGGCTTCAGCAGGTATGAGAGTGCGGTGCGGTCCTCAGTTCGGATCTGGACGTCGGCGGGAAGGCCTGGGACCAGTTTCACGTCGGGGAGCTTCCTGAGTTCAACCTCGGGAATAGAAATGCGCACGAGGTAATAGGACAGGCCGGTGCGGCGATCCTCGGTCAGATCGGCTGCGATCACGGATACCTTGCCATTGATGACGGGTGTGGTGCGGGTGTTGAACGCGGCGAAACGAATTGTGGCCTCGGCTCCTGCTATCACCTGTTCGCGATCGCGCGGGGCGACACGGGCCTCCAGTGTCATCAAATCATCGTCCGGCACGATCAGCATGATCGGTTCGCCTGGTGTGACGACGCCGCCGACGGTGTGGATCGCCAATTCATGGACATAGCCGGTTGCCGGCGACAGGATGTCGATGCGCTTCAACTGGTCTTCGGCTGCAATGCGGCGTTCGTTCAGTTCGGCAAGTTTCGTCTGGGCTTCGCGCATGTCGCGCGATACCTCTGTCTTGAATTCCTGCTCACGCTGGAGAATAGCGATCTCGACCTCCGCAATTCGTCCCTTTGCCTGGGCGATTGCTGAGGCGAGCTGCGCATGCTCGCCATTGAGTCGCGCTGCCTCGCGGCGAAGCGAGATCATCTTTGCGCTGGTTACGAGGCGGCGCTCCTCAAGGTCGGAAAGACTCTCGATTTCATCCTCGATCAGCTTGATCTCTTTTGCCTTGGCCGCGCGCTGGGCCGTCAGGCCGTCGATCTCATCCTGGAACTGCTCGCCGCGCTCGCGCAGCTGCTTCTTCTGGCCGGTCAGCGATGTGCGGCGGTTGGTGAACAGCACGTTCTCGCCATTGATGATCTCCTTGATGCCAGGATCATCGGTGTGGTTCGCAAAATCGGGGGGGAACGAAATCGTTTCGGAATCGTCGCGCTCGGCCTCCAGCCTTGCGATGCGCGCGCTGAATTCGTTGATCTGGTTGGTTATGATCTGCAGGTTTGCCCGTGTCTGGGTATCGTCGAGGTGGATCAACAGGTCGCCCGCGTTGACACGATCGCCATTGCGCACCTTGATCTCGCCGACGATGCCGCCGGTCTGATGCTGCACCTTCTTGACGCTTGAATCGACGACCACCGTGGCCGGCGCGATGACCGCGCCTGCCAGGCTCGTGCGCGCGCCCCACAAGACGGTTCCCAGCACGAGCGAGGCGATGACGGCAAAGCCACCCAATATGTATGGCCGTACGTTCGTGCCACTGGTGCGTTGCTGAGGTGCCGCAAACTGTGGTGCACCGGGGCCATTCGCAACCGGGTTGAGGGTATCAGCCATTGGTTTTTTCTTCGCTCGTGGTGATTTGCGGTGCGCCGGGCGCAGGCTGCCGTTGCGGTCCTTGCGCATTGACCAGCCGCTTCAAGACTTCATCGCGCGGCCCGAAATCCTGCACCAAGCCGTTGTTGACGACCATCAGCTTGTTAAGGCCGCGCAGCGCTGCAGGGCGATGGGCAATGACGACGACAATGCCGCGACGCCTGCGAATATCGGTAATGGCAGTGGTGAGTGCTGAATCGCCCTGCTGGTCGAGATTGGCGTTGGGTTCGTCAAGCACCACGAGGAAAGGTGCCCGGAACAATGCTCGGGCAAGTGCGATGCGCTGGCGTTGTCCACCCGAAAGGTTGCCGCCGCCCTCGCCAATTGGCGTCTGGTAGCCGTGCGGCAGCTTGACGATCATGTCGTGGCAGGCAGCAGCATTTGCTGCCTCGATGATCTCCGGATCGGTGGCTGTGGGATCGAAGCGGCCGATATTCTCAGCAATTGTTCCTGCGAACAGTTCGATGTCCTGCGGCAGATAGCCTATGTGGCGGCCGAGAACGTCGGCTGGCCACTGGTCGATGCCGGCGCCATCGAGGCGGACAAAGGACTGAGGCGAGGCTGGACGCCAGACGCCGACCAGGGCGCGGGCCAAGGATGACTTGCCTGATGCCGTTGGTCCGATGATGCCAAGGCCGTCACCAGCAGAGATGGCGAAGTCCACGCCCTTGACGCTTGGCTCGCGCGCGCCTGGCGGTGTCACGACGAGGCGGCCGACTTCGAGTGTGGCCGCGGGAGCAGGCAACTGGGTTGGCGGCGGGGCAACCTTGGCGTTTGCCAGTTGGGCGAAGATGGTGAGCAGGCGATGATAGCTCTGGCGTGCGCCGACGAAGCCGCGCCAGTGCGCGATGGCGCTGTCCAGCGGTGCCAAGGCGCGTCCCAGCGTTATGGAGCCGGCGATGATCGTGCCGGCCGAAACTTCGCCGGTGATGGAGAAGTAGGCACCAAGACCCAGGATGCCTGACTGCAGGAGTAGGCGGACGAACTTAGCCGCCGTGCTAATGGTGGAACCTTTGTCAGTGGCGGCGAGCTGGCTTTGAAGAAAGCGCGCATTGAGGGATCGCCACCGTTGTTCCAGACTGCCGGCCATGCCGAGCGCCTGCACCGCTTCGCCGTTGCGGCGGGCCATCTCCGCCAGCGATAGCCTGTCGCGCTGGATAGCTGCTGCCTCCGCAAGCGGCTTCTTGCTGGTCGTCTCCGCCAGCAGCGCCAGAACTATCAGGCTGATGGCGCCAACGAGTGCAAAGACGCCGAGAACGGGGTGCAGCATAAAGATGACGGCAAGGAAGACCGGCACCCAGGGCAAATCGAACAGGGCTGTCGGTCCAATGCCGGAAAGGTAGGTGCGTATCTGGTCCAAGTCGCGCAGAGGCTGCAGCGACGTGTCGGAATTGCGCACGCCTGCCGCGCCGGAGTGGAGCAGGCTAAACACAGGGCCGCTCACTGCTTCATCAAATCGCTGACCCACACGGCTCATCAAGCGGATGCGAAAGAAGTCCAGCCAGCCGTGGGCTGCATATAGTCCGGCCATGAGTATCGACAGGCCGATCAGGGTCGGAACGCTGCCGGACGGCAGCACGCGGTCGTAGACCTGGAGCATGTAGAACGCTCCGGTCAAGGCAAGTGCGTTGAGGAAACCGCTGAATAAGCCTGCGATCACGAACAGCCAGCGCTGTTCGCGCAGTGCCTGGGCGATCGGGTTCCTGCCCTGGCCTTGGGTCTTGCTCATCTCGTTGCCCTATAGCGCATTCATTCGGAATGCGGCTGTGCATCTGGACGGGCGCGGCATGCGTCACCGTCAACTGGTGTGCGTACTCTACGCGTCTGGCGCCGAAGGATGCCCCAATGGCGTATTCCCGACCTGTGCGACCATAACCTTGCCTTCATTCGAGCGCAGACGGATCTTGGGGCCGAAATTGGCAAACTGTTTCTCGGTCAGATGCTTCAGCAACGGGTTGAGCACCTTCATCTCGCCCGCTGCCGTAATGATCCAGGGAATGGTGCCACTGCGCCATTCCTTTGGTTCGAGCCGTGGCTTGTCGTTCGTCAGATCCGATAAGCGCTGGTCGACCTCTTCCGATACCAGCGCCCAGGTGATCGCTGCCACGGGCACAACGATGCCCGTGTTTCCCCGTCCCTCGGCGATGGCGAACTGACCGATGGCCAAGGCCGGACCGACGAGGCCCTCAAGGTCGCCGATCGGGATTTGACGGTGGTCAGGCGAGCGCATAAGGACGGCAACAATGGCGCCAAGCTGCGCGGAAATGGTGCGCGAGCGTTGCGTAGCGCTTTCGAGCGCTTCCGCCCCATGATCTTCGGGGTGGCCGTGCTCTGTCACGGTTGGGCCGCCCGCACCAGCTGGCGGGTTGGTGGGCGTCTGGCTCATTCTTCTTGATTCCGACCTGGAGTGTGGCAGTGATGATGCCGACTGGAGCGGCGATATGCATTTCCGGCACTCCGCTTCGTCACTTAGCGAAGCAAAATTAGGTTCAGGATAACTTAAAAGTCCCGAAAGGTCAGCTGATAGCTGATTGAACTGTAGCGTGTGTTGCCATGCGGTGCCGGCGGCGCGCACGGTTTTGCATACAAGGCGTGCTGCCGCCGTAGCGGCAGGAGCCTTGCGGGGCCAAATACAGTGGAGTTTTCTTGGTAAAATGTCAGCTCGCCATCCCATCATCACTGTCACCGGCACGGCGGGTGATGCAACCGAGGCCGTGCGTGAGACCTTTGCGCATATCTTTGACAGGGAGAGGATCGCGGGTGCCTTTATCGATGGCAGCGGCTTTCACCGTTACGATCGCGCCGGGATGGAAAAAGCCAGGCGGGAGGCTCAGGCCGCTGGCGACCGCTACTTCAGCCAGTTCGGCCCTGATGCGAACTTGCTGAGCGATCTGGAACAGGCGCTGGCAGACTACGGCGAGCGCGGGCACTGCCGGTCGCGATCGTATGCGGATACGCCGCAAGCAGCGTCACGGATGGGGTTGGCAGAGGGGACCTTCAGCACATGGAAGGAAATCGGAGAGGGTTCGGAACTGCTCGTCTATCAGGGTGTGCATGGAGCGCTGAAGACCAATGACTTCGATATCGCGAAACATGCCGACCTCAAGATCGGCATAGTGCCCGTCGTCAATCTGGAGTGGATAGAAAAGATCCATCGCGACAATGCACAGCGCGGTACCAGTGCCGGCGACGTGACCGAGACGATCCTGCGCCGTATGAGCGACTACGTTTCGACGATCGTGCCGCAGTTCTCGCGCACCGATATCAATTTCCAGCGCGTGCCGGTGGTCGATACCTCCAATCCGTTCATTGCACGCTGGGTGCCCTCGGCTGACGAGACGAAGGTGGTGATCCGATTCAGAAATCCGCGCGGCATCGACTTCGCCTATCTGGTGTCCATGATTCACGACAGCTACATGTCGCGCGCCAATTCCATCGTGATACCCGGCGGCAAGCTGGACGTTGCCATGCAACTCATTTTGACGCCGATGATCTCGAAACTGCTTGAGCGCAAGCGCCGGGCGCATCTGCTGTGAGCGGCAGCGGTTGCACGCAACTGCCGTTGCCGATCGAGGCGGTTCTGGGGGCACTTGGCGAGGCGCTTGTTTATGGTTCCAATGCTGTGCTGATCGCGCCACCTGGGGCGGGCAAGACCACGCGCGTTCCACTGGCCCTTTTGGATGCTCCGTGGCGCGGTGATGGGCGGATTCTGGTTCTGGAGCCCCGGCGCATCGCGGCGCGGGCGGCAGCCGAACGCATGGCGCAGATGCTTGGCGAGCGCGTGGGGGAGCGCGTTGGCCTGCGTGCAAGGCTCGCATCGCGTATCGGGCCCAGGACGCGCGTCGAAGTCGTTACCGAGGGTGTGTTCACGCGCATGATCCTCGACGACCCGGAGCTTGGCGACGTTGCCTGCGTGGTATTCGACGAGTTTCACGAACGGTCGCTCGATGCCGACTTCGGGCTTGCGCTGGCGCTCGACACGCAAGCGGCGCTGCGGCCTGAACTCAAGATCCTCGTCATGTCGGCAACGCTGGAAGGTGGGCGGGTTGCCGGGCTGCTTGGCGGCTCCGCGGTGATCGAAAGCGAGGGGCGCAGCTTCCCGATCGAGACAAGGTATGTGGGGCGCGATCCGGCGCGGCGGATCGAGGACCTGATGACGGACGTCATCGTGCGCGCGCTGGGAGCGGAGCGCGGATCGATACTCGCATTTCTGCCAGGACAGGGCGAAATCCGGCGGGTGGAGGAGCGGCTTGCAGAGCGGATCAACGATCCTTCCGTGGTGGTGGCGCCGCTATTTGGTGCGATGGATCCGGCGGCGCAGGACCGGGCGATCGCAGTTGCGCCATCGGGAAAGCGCAAGGTGGTTCTGGCGACATCGATCGCGGAGACATCGCTCACCATCGAAGGTGTTCGTGTGGTCGTGGACTGCGGGCTGTCGCGGGTGCCGCGTTTTGAGCCGGACATGGGCGTTACGCGGCTCGAAACAGTGAAAGCGTCGCGCGCTTCGTTGGATCAACGCCGCGGGCGCTCCGGCCGGACAGAACCTGGGGTCTGCTACAGGCTTTGGGACGAACCACAGACGCAAAGCTTGCTCGCATTTGCGTCGCCCGAAATCCAGTCGGCCGATCTCGCCGGTTTGGTGCTTGATTGCGCGGCCTGGGGCGTCGCCGACCCGCGCACGCTGGCGTGGCTTGATGCGCCGCCGAATGGCGCGCTGATGGCTGCTCGCGAGGAACTCGCCGCATTGGGCGCCCTTGATGGTGACGGACGGATCACGGCGCACGGAAAGGTGCTGCGCAATCTGCCGCTGCCGCCGCGGATTGCGGCGATGCTGATTGCTTCTGCGGCACATGGCGACGATGCGGTAGGGGATGCGGCGCTGATCGCTGCTTTGCTGGTGGAGCGCGGGCTTGGTAGCAATGACACCAACATCGCGCGGCGGCTTGAGGCATTCCGGCGCGATAGATCGCGCAAGGCCCAGGACATGAAGCGTCTGGCGGAAGGGTGGGCGCGGCTCGTCAAGCATCACTATGCAAGTGAAGCCGGAAGCCGGGGGCAGGCCGATGTCGCCGGCGTGCCGGGCGGGACGGCGCCATCCGTGGTCGTTCGGTGTCTTGCGGCTGCTTATCCTGAGCGCATCGCCAAGGCGCGGGGGGCGGCTGGGCAATTCCTCCTGGCCAATGGTCGCGCAGCTGCGATCGATGCCACGGATGAGCTGGCGCGAGCACCTTATCTGGTGGTGGCCGAGATGCAGGGGGCGGCAGCCCGAACGCGCATCCTCTTGGCTGCGCCTGCCAGCGAGCCAGACATTCTTTCGCTCGCGGGTGATCGTGTCGTGGAGCGCGACGAGTGTTTCTTTGATGCTGGTTCAGGTGCGGTGAGGGCGCGGCGGATGCGCCGTCTCGATGCGTTGGTGCTTTCCGCCGAGGCGCGCGGGCTCGTGGCTGGTGATGAGGTTGCGGCGATTCTGGCTGATGGTGTGTCCAAGCTCGGGATTGACCGGCTGCCGTGGTCGAAGGTGCAATTGCAGCGACGCGATCGCGTCGCGTTCTTGAGGTCGGCCGAGGGGGATGAGTGGCCGGATCTTTCCGATGAGGCGCTCAGCCGGAGTGCGCAAGTGTGGCTGGCGCCGTTCCTGAGCGGCAAGACGCGCGTTGCGGAGATCACCGCAGCTGATCTCGGCAACGCTCTTGATGCCCTGCTGCCCTACAGCCTCAGTCGCCGGCTCGAAGCCGAAGCTCCGACCCATTTCGAAGCCCCAACCGGTCATCGGCATCCCATCGATTACGAGGGGGCGGGCGCGCCACGGCTGTCGATCCGGGTGCAGGAACTGTTCGGGCTTCGGGAGCATCCCGCAATCGCGGGCGGCCGGTTGCCGCTGACGCTGGAACTGCTTTCGCCTGCGCAACGGCCCATACAGGTGACGCGCGACCTGCCTGGGTTCTGGGTGGGGTCGTGGGCGGGTGTGCGGGCGGACATGCGCGGGCGCTACCCCAAGCACCTCTGGCCTGAAGATCCCGCCAGTGCACTGCCGACTGCGCGGGCCAAGCCCCGCGGGTCGTGACGTCCTGTGAAACCATGCTATCAACTCGAAATGGTGCCTAGCGGCGCATGCTGGACGAGAGCACTTCCGTTTTCTTGGCCGGTTACCATCCCGTCGATTTCCCAGGAAACCACAGATGCCATCCGATATGCCCAAGCCGACCTTTCACTGGGACGATCCGTTCCTGCTTGACGAACAGCTCAGCGACGAAGAACGCATGATCGCGGAAACGGCGCGGCGGTTTGCACAAGAGCAGCTCAAGCCGCGTGTGCGGGATGCCTTCCGCAATGAGAAGACTGATCCGGCAATCTTTCGCGAGATGGGCGCTCTGGGACTTCTGGGCGCGACCATTCCGGAAGAGTATGGCGGGGCGGGCCTCAACTATGTCAGCTACGGGCTCATCGCGCGCGAGGTCGAGCGGGTGGATTCGGGTTACCGCTCGATGATGAGCGTGCAATCCTCGCTCGTGATGCTGCCGATATTCACCTTCGGCAGCGAAGAGCAGAAGCGGAAATACCTGCCTGGGCTGGCGTCGGGCGAACTGATCGGGTGTTTCGGTTTGACCGAGCCCAACCACGGGTCTGATCCTGGCGGCATGGCCACTCGGGCACGTAAGACTGCGGGTGGCTATAGGCTCACAGGCAGCAAGACCTGGATCTCCAATGCGCCGATCGCCGATGTGTTCGTCGTGTGGGCGAAGACCGAAGACGATGTCATTCGCGGATTTGTCCTGGAGAAGGGCGCAAAGGGGTTAACGGCGCCTGCTCTGCACGGCAAGATCGGGCTCAGGGCATCGATTACAGGTGAAGTGGTGATGGATGACGTCGAGGTTGGCGAAGATGCCTTGCTGCCCGGTGCCAAGGGCCTCAAAGGGCCGTTCACGTGTCTCAATTCAGCGCGCTATGGAATTTCGTGGGGCGCCCTTGGAGCGGCCGAGGACTGCTTTCACATTGCGCGTCAATATGTGCTCGACCGGTTGCAATTCGGGCGTCCTCTCGCGGCCAATCAGCTCGTTCAACGCAAGCTCGCCGATATGATGACGGACATCAGCTTAGGGCTGCAGGGCTGCCTGCGCCTGGGGCGGATGAAGGACGAAGGCACGGCTTCACCTGAAGTCACGTCGATCGTCAAGCGCAACTCGTGTGGCAAGTCGCTCGATATCGCGCGGCAGGCTCGCGACATGCTCGGCGGCAACGGCATCTCGGATGAGTACGACGTGATGCGGCACATGGTGAACCTCGAAGCGGTCAACACCTACGAGGGTACGCACGACATACATGCGCTGATCCTGGGGCGGGCTATCACCGGGCTGCCAGCTTTCGCCAATTGAGATGAGGCGTGCGCGCGTAGTTGCGTTGCGCGTTTTACTTGTGCCCGAGGGCAACATCCACTGGCACGGGATCAACTGGCACCAGCTTGCGGTCGAAATCGGTCCAGCCGTTGGTGCCTTCCGGAAACCAATAGAGGCGTGTGTAGCCCAGGGTTGCGGCTCGCTTGATCGCGTTCCACGACATCCAGCAGTCGGCATAGCAGAACAGCACCACCGGCCGGTCGAGGTTGCCTGCCGTCAGACGGTGCATTTCAGTGCGGTAGTAGCGTTCAAGCGGTGCATCGAGTATGCCGCGACCGACTTCGGGCAGCCAGACCGCACCTGGCAGGCTCGTGTGGTTATTGCTGTTGCGCCATCTGCCGGTGACGGGATCGTATCCCGCGCCGACAATCGGCGAGACATCAATCAGTACGGCATTTTCCTCGGCGAGAAGCTTGTCGATCTGGTCGATCCAGACGCGCTGGCCGGCGGGCGGAGATTCTGGGACGGCGGCCTGGTAGCGTTCAATGCGATAGCCGGTTACGGGATCGAAATGGGGCTCAGTCGCCATGCCGCACGGCGCAAGGAATGCTGCTGTAACACACACCGAAACAATTGCCGCAACACGGGCCGCGATGATCTGGCGCCAGCGATAATGTGGGCGGCGCCACAGGTGTCTGGCGATCGGGATCATGAACTTGGCTTGATGGCTATTCCCCAAGGATAGCGCCCAACGGCGATCGACTTGACCGGCTGGAGACGGCGTACGTCGATTACGGTGACATCGTTGGAGACACCATTCGTCGTGAGCAGCATGTCTTCTTCCGGTGTCAGTGCCATGTGCCAAACACGCTGACCGACAAGAACGTACTTGATGACCTCGAGTGTTGCCGTATCGATCACGGCGATGCGGTTGGCCGGGCCTAGAGCAATGAAGGCTCGGGTGTTGTCGCGTGTCAACGTCATGCCGACCGGCTGCACGAGGTCGCCGCGTATGCCGGGAATCGTGAAGTTTAACGTCTTGACGGCTTTTCGGGTTGCCATGTCGATGATGGTGACGGTGCCACCGATCTCGGACGTGACCCACAGCTGCTTGCCATCCCGTGTGAATTCGGCATGGCGCGGGCGAGGATCGACCAGAATATTGTCGATGACATCGAAAGTCCCGGTGTCGATCAAGTGCGCCATGTTTGTGGTTTCGGACGTCGTCACGGCGATGCGGTTGTCGGGCGAGATCGCCATGCCTTCAGGCTCAACACCGACATCGACCTGGCGGATCACCTTCCGGCTCTGGGTGTCGATGATCGTAGTTACCGCATTGTCCTCGTTGGCAATGTAGATGCGCCTGTTGTCAGGGGAGATCGCGAACTGCTCGGGGTCGTCACCCGAGGGCAGGTCGTAGAGATGCTTGTCCGTCGCTGCATCGTAGACCTGCACGGCGTCACTATCGCTGGCACAAACGTAAAAGAGCTTGTGATCGCGCGAGAAAGTTATGCCACGCGGACGTTGGCCAACGGAGAAGGTGCGCACCACCTTGAGCTGACCCGTATCGATCACCGAGATCGTATTGTCCTTTTCATTGGAGACATAGGCTTCGTGCGCGGCGGCGCCCGAGCTTGCTCGGGCCATGGTCAAGCAAAGCGCTGAAAAGAGGAATATCGTCCTGGGCATGGCCAGCATGATCGACCTTGTTGTTCCTCTCGCTCAGGCCGGACGAACAGTTAATGGCCTGGCGGGCGTTCGCTGGCGGGGCCGATGCTAGGTGGGCGTCGCCATGGCCTGAACTGTACTATGGTACAATGTAACGCTAATCGCCCGAGTTTACATGCGTGCCGGTGGCCGGTTGACAGCCTGTGCCGCGAGCGATTGCACGTTCTCTGCACTATTTGGCAATGTTGTGGGGCGCCTCGCCTCGCTTATGGTGGCGGCAATCAGAAGAACAAGCCCAGCTCGATGGAAACGCGGAGTGCCTCGATGATCCCGACACGTTTTCCCGTCGCCCTAGTTGCAGCTGCCGCCATCATTGGTGTGGGTGCAGCAACGGTCCACGCGCACGGCGATGTGACGCCGCAACCTGTCGATACAACCGGTCTCAAGCCCATTGGGGAAGAATGGCTTGAGAAGAACCCCTACAGCGGTAATGATCTGGCCATCAAGATCGGCTCTTCTGGCTACAATCAGAATTGTGCCCGTTGTCATGGCCTGGAAGTTATCTCTGGCGGCTTGGCTCCGGATCTTCGTTACCTGGAAAAGGGCGAAACGGGCGATGAGTGGTTCATCCAGCGCATTCGTCACGGTGCGACGATCAACGGTGTCACCAAGATGCCGGCATTCGAGGGCACGCTGAGCCAGGAGGCCATGTGGGCCATTCGCGCATACGTCGAGTCCAAGCACGACGACAGCTAGGCAGAGCGGTGCCTTATACCCTACGCAAGCTCGGGTCCCCCGGTGAGCGTCACTTGCGGGCGAGGTTCGTCGAGAGTCTCGCTCCGCTCGTGTTTTGGTGCGTTGTTGTTGCGTCCCTTTGCGGCTTGCCGAGCACTGCTGTGCAAGCCCGCCCCCTCGACGACGTCAAAGCCAGCGGTGTTCTGCGCGTCATCGTCTACGAATTCAATCAGCCATATTCGTGGACGGATGAAGACGGCTCGGTGAAGGGTATCGATGCGGATATCGGACGAGCCATAGCGGCAAAGCTCAATCTAAAGGCCGACATCATCGCACGCATCGCCGGCGAGGAAGCTGACGATGATCTTCGCTCCAACATCTGGCAGGGGCCGCGAACGGGCGGTCCGGTTGGCGACTTCATGATGCACGTTCCGATGGAAAGGGCGTTCGTCGCGCGCAACAACCTCGTTGCCATCTCGAATGCCTACCATCACGAAAAGGTCGTGCTGGCCGTGCATCCCGAAATGGTGGATCCCGAAAAGCAGCTTTCCGCATTCCGCTCTGCCAAGCTGGCGGTACAGTTTGCGACGGCGGCGCACTATTTCATCATGTTCGCTGACGAGCAGGCCTACAAGGCGAACGTGCAGCCATTCGTGAAGTTCAAGGACGCTGCCGCAAGTTTCATGGCGCGCGAGACGGCGGGGCTGCTGGGACCACGAACCGGAATCGAGGCGGCGCTGGGCGACAAGCTTACGAGCGTGCGAATTGTCGAGCCGAAATTTGATACCGAACTGCGCATGGCCTGGTCGATTGGGACCGCCGTCAAGGAGGACAGCCGCGACACCGGCTATGCGATCGGCAACATCCTGCGCGAAATGGAAGCCAGCGGGGAACTCGGCAAGATTTTTGCGAAATACGGGACAAAGCGGGTGGCGCCGCCGGTTCCTTGAACCGCTTCGGGTTGCGAATGCCGAGACCGGATGATCCCGTATTGGTCAGGGCGAGCCTGGGCGTGGTAGGCTTTAATCCGCCCTGTGGCTGGCGAAACGTGAGGCTGGGATGCAATTAACCAAACCCATTCAGGCATCACCTGGAATGTCGAGAGCCGTTGCGCCTTGGGCTGGCGTGAATATGCGTTTTGGTCTGCTCGGTGCGTGCCTTCTTGCCATCTCCCTAGCCACTGCGATCTTTTGGTGGCCGGCGTCAGCTGCCGCAGAGGGCGCCGACGATCCGCTGGGGTCGCCGATGTGGAGCGAGATGAAGGCGCAGTTTTTCGCCAATGCCTCGTTCGTTTTCGATGACCGCGTGAAGGTCCTTGTCCCTTCGATCGTCGAGAACCAGGCGCAAGTGCCGGTTACAGCTGACGCCCGTGCCTTGCAGGATGTGAGGAAGCTTGTTGTTTTTGCAGATCTCAATCCGATCCAGCATGTGCTGACGCTGGGTGTGTTGAAAGCAGAGCCATTCATTGCCTTCAGGATGAAGGTGGAGCAGGGAACACCGGTTCGCGCAGCCGCCTTGACGGGCGATGGCGTTTGGCATGTCGGCGGTGTGTTTCTCGATGCCGCGGGTGGAGGCTGTTCGGCTCCGGCGATGGCGCGCAACGACAGCGATTGGACGGACACGGTGGGCCATGCGCAAGGCAAGCTCTACCGCGAACTCGACGGCAGCGTGCGGGCGCGTTTCAGGTTGCGGCATCCAATGGACACCGGTCTCGCGCGGGACAACACGCCGGCCTACTTCATCGAGAAGCTCGACATGCGGTCGGATGCCGGGGAGCAGCTTGCAACCTTGGAAATTCGCGAGCCGGTGAGCGAAGATCCCACGTTGACGATGGTGGTGCGGTTGCCTTTGCAGGATGCAGGTCTGACGATTTTGGGGCGCGACAACCACGGTGAAGAATACCGGTCGGTGATCCCTGCGGGGTGGCGACAAAGTGCAGTCGGCGCCGCTGGTGCGGCAGCCGAACGGTGAATTGAATGGCTGTCATTCGGCAAAAACAACTGCGCTCGGCAACGTGCGGCAGTGGTCAATCGTCACCTGCTAGCGGTCGCGGGATATCGCGCCGTGCAGCATTGGAGCGTCTGGCTGCGGTTGCCGCGCTGCCGCTAATTGTCGGCGCCTTCGATGAGGCCGCCGCGGCGCCGCTCAACTATTCGCTCAAGCCGGTGGCAATCACGGAAGGTGTCTGGGTTCTTTATGGGGTGCCGGAGGCGATTGATCGCAACAATGGCGGTGCCATTGCCAACGTAACGATCTTCGATACAAGCGACGGGGCGGTTATCGTCGATAGCGGACCATCAAAGCGCTTCGGCCTATCGCTGGTCGAGTGTGCCCGCTCGTTGACTGGCAAGGGGGTGGCGCGGGTCTATCTCACGCATTTCCATCCGGATCATGTGTTCGGCAATCAGGCATTCGAGGCCCAAGCGTTGGCCGCACCACAAGGGGTGATCGACGGTCTGGCAACGCTAGGCGAAGATTTCGCTTCGGCCATGTATCACGCCGCCGGTGACTGGATGCGGGGAACCGAATTGGTGCTGCCTGGAAAGGTGGTCATCGATGGGGTGGAGGAAATCGGCGGGCGGCGATTCGTAACGACCGTACTTGCCGGACATACGAACAGTGACCTCATTGTGAGAGAGGCGACATCGGGGGTCGTGGTGGCTGGCGATCTTGTGTTTCTTGATCGCGCCCCGACCACGCCGCATGCAGATCTGCCGAAGTGGAGATCGAGTCTCGAACATATTGCGCGGATCGATGCCCAGCACATTGTGCCCGGGCATGGGCCTGTCGAGGACGGTTTCAGGGGAGCTGTCCAGACGCGGGAATGGCTGGCGATTGTGGAAGAAACCATTCGCGAGGCATTCGAACGCGGATTATCGATGAATGAGGCGATGACGTCGCCGCTTCCGGATTGGACCAAAAGTATCGCACTGGCACGCTACGAGTTCGAGCGGTCGGTCATGCATTTTTATCCCAAGCTCGAAGCTGGCAACTGGCCGCGCGTCGACAAGCCGATCTGAAGCGGGCGCTCATCTGGGCATCGCCTCGTCGCGCGGTAGCCGCGAAGCCCGGTTCGATTAGACAGCTGGCAATGTTGGTTTTGAAGCGGGGACAGATGTTGCCGCCATCGGGGAGCGGTGCACCGCAGCACAGCGCTTTTGTGTCGACTTTCTTAGGCATACGAGCAAGGCGCTGCGCCAGTTTGTACTATTTGGCAATAAGAGCCATTGGACCCCTGCGATAACGTCGCACCCGGCAAGACTTCCACTTCCATTGTGCCGCTGAGAGCCCGCTCAAGGGGAAGCAGCCAGGAATCGAACCAAGGGGAATAATCAATGAAGACCTGGAAATGGTTTGCAACGGCCAGCGTCATCGCGCTGTCCGTAACGATCGCACAGCCGGCTTTTGCGGATGTGTCGATCGATGACATCGTCAAAGATGCCGAGACCACGAACGACGTCGTATCGAATGGACTTGGCACTCAAGGTCAGCGCTACAGCCCGCTGAAGGCCGTTAACAAGGATACAGTCGGCGACCTCGTTCCCGCCTGGACCATGTCGTTCGGCGGCGAAAAGATGCGCGGCCAGGAAGCACAGGCGCTGGTGAAGGACGGCGTCATGTACATCACCGGTTCCTACAGCCGCGTGTGGGCCATCGACACCAAGACCGGCCGTGAAATCTGGCAGTACGACGCCCGCCTTCCCGAGGGCATTCTGCCGTGCTGCGACGTCATCAACCGTGGCGTTGCGCTTTATGGCGACAAGGTGATCTTCGGCACGCTAGACGCCAAGATGATTGCGCTCGATGCCAAGACCGGTAAGGTCGTCTGGTCGAAGAAGATCGACGATTTCAAGGCTGGCTTCTCGTATTCGGCAGCCCCGCTGATCGTGCCTTCCAAGGCGCATGGCGCGCTGATCGTCAATGGCGTGTCGGGCGGTGAGTTCGGCATTGTCGGCCGTATCGAAGCTCGCAATGCCGACACTGGCGAGGTCGTCTGGTCGCGTCCGACGATCGAAGGCCACATGGGCATGCTGAACGGCAAAGAGTCGACCATGACCGGCAAGAAGAACGCGACGTGGCCGGGCGATCTTTGGAAGACGGGCGGCGGCGCGACCTGGCTCGGCGGCACCTATGACCCCGATACCAAGCTGATCTTCATCGGCACGGGCAACCCCGCGCCGTGGAATAGCCATATGCGTCCGGGTGACAACCTCTACTCCTGCTCGCGCCTTGCGCTCGATCCGGAGACCGGCGAGATCAAGTGGCACTTCCAGACGACTCCGAACGACGGTTGGGATTTCGACGGCGTCAACGAGGTGGTTTCGTTCGATCTCAACGGCACCAAGGCTGCTGCAACGGCTGACCGTAACGGCTTCTTCTACGTCCTCAATCGCGAGAACGGAAAGTTCATCGCCGCCTATCCGTTCGTGAAGAAGATCAGCTGGGCGAAAGAGATCGACAAGAACGGCCGCCCAGTCTACATCGCCGACAACCGGCCGGGCGACCCGGGCAAGTCGAAGGACGGCAAGAAGGGTGCTGACGTCTTTGCAGTGCCGAGCTTCCTCGGTGGCAAGAACCAGCAGCCGATGGCCTACTCCAAGGACACCAAGCTCTTCTACGTGCCCTCCAACGAGTGGGGCATGGACATCTGGAACGAGCCTGTGACCTACAAGAAGGGTGCTGCCTATCTCGGTGCCGGCTTCACCATCAAGACGATCTTTGACGACCACATCGGTTCGCTGAAGGCCATCGACCCGGCAACGGGCGAAGTGAAGTGGGAATACAAGAACAATGCTCCGCTGTGGGGCGGCGTTCTGACGACCGGTGGCGGCCTGGTATTCTTCGGTACGCCGGAAGGCGAGCTGAAGGCGATGGACGATGCGACGGGCAAGGAGCTTTGGTCGTTCAATACCGGCTCGGGCATCGTTGCACCGCCGATCACCTGGGAACAGGATGGCGAGCAGTACGTCTCCGTCGTGTCCGGCTGGGGCGGTGCGGTTCCGCTGTGGGGCGGCGAAGTCGCCAAGACCGTTGCCAACCTCAACCAGGGCGGCATGGTCTGGACCTTCAAGCTGCACAAGAAGCTGGCCAAGAACTGATCTTTAGCATCCTGATTGGATGAAATGATCGTGTGGCGAGCGGCACCGACTGCTCGCCCCATTCCTGTTTCTGGCCGTTAATTGCCCGAGCCTCGCGTCTCCGCGCTTTTTTATCCTTTGCAAGAAGTTGTGGCTTGCCAGCAGAGGCCGGGTTTGAAACATTTGCGAGTGCGATGAAATGCGCGTCACCGGGCGTGCCTGCTCGATCTCCTGGGAGGTAGATGCGGTGCCAGCCAGTTTCCTTGTCGTCGACGACCACCCACTTTTCCTCGAGGCTCTTCAGCTTTCGTTGGGTTCTGCCTATCCGAGCGCGACTGTCGTTGAAGCGACGTCGCTCGAAGAGGCACGGCAGGCGATCAAGGCGCATGGAACCTTCGATCTCGTTCTTCTCGACCTGACGATGCCGGGTACGTCGGGATTCGATGGCCTGCTAGAGCTGAGGTCGCTTTATCCCAAACTTCCCGTGGTGATCTGCTCAGCGCTAGAGGATCCGAGGATCATTCAGGAAGCGATGAGTCACGGGGCTTCGGGATTTATCTGCAAGTCGATGCGGCGTTCGGAGCTGACGTCGGCGATCAACGAGGTGATGTCGGGCAATGTCTACCTGCCTGCCAGCTATACGCCGCCGCGAGGGGAAGCGGCAAACGCCGATCTTGCACAGCGTCTGGCATCGCTGACACCGCAGCAGCTCAGGGTGCTCAAGATGCTGCGACAGGGCATGCTCAACAAGCAGATCGCCTATGAGCTGAGCGTCGGTGAAACAACGGTCAAGGCACACGTTTCGGAGATCTTGCGCAAGCTCAGCGTCGCGTCGCGAACGCAGGCGGTGATCGAGGTTTCCAAGATCGACTTCGAAAGCATCTTATCTGACGTGGAAGGCAAGGACTGACGTTCCAGGCCCAGATCGCCGCCGCCGCGATTGGCTGAATGCCTGGGCGCTGATGCGTAGCTTCTCTGTCTTACAAATTCATCGCACCCTGCTTGAAACGATAACGCCGCCGGCCATGCAGGCGGCGGCGTTTCTTTGATCGTTTCAGACTTGCGATGAAGTCTTTTCGCTCTTTTCACCCACGCTGCCGGGTGCGGGTCTGCGTTTGCGGTCTCAAGAAAATCCGCCGATTGCCTTTACCGCTCTATTGCTTTGGCTCGAGCATGCATTTCACGCTGAAACGCACCACACTTCAGCTAAACATGTTTTTAGTTTGCGGCTGCCGTGGCTACCTGAGGTGTCCAGCCACCCGCTGCCGGTTCAGGTTGTGTGCTGGGACGCAGTTGCGCATTGGCGATTGCGGGTCCGCTGCCACCGGCTGTCGTACGGTTCTGCGCAATCATGGACGGGGCAATTGTCGGGCTGCTCTGGTAGGGCTGTGGATCGAGTTGGACCATCTGGCGCACCAGCGCGGTATCGGCCTGGACTGCATCCTGCGGCAGCACTCTTGTGGCAACAACCTTGGCCTCGTCGTACTTGCCCTGCAGGCCCAATACCAGCGCGAGGTTCTTTTCCACCTTGGCCGAATTGCCCTTGGCTGAGGCTTGGCGCAGGAGCTGTTCGCTTTGAGCAGCGCGGCCATCGAGAGCGTAGGCCATCGCAAGGTTGTTCATGACCGACGGGTTCTGGTTCGAAAGCGCCAGAGCGCGCTCGAACATGGGAATGGCTTCCTTGTAGTTGCCTTCCTTTGCCAGAACAGTGCCGCGCGCGGAAATCACGCGCCAATCGGGCTTGGCGGGGTTGTCGGCGAATGCCAGCACCTGCTTGGCGACCTGGACCTGGTCGAGCTCAAGGGCGAGACGGCCGTATTCGCTTGCAAGCTCGCGGTCCTGCCCGTGATAGCTTGCAGCCTGCTGCAGCACGGTGAGCGCCAAGCGCTTGTTGCCCATCGCCTTCAGGTTGCGTGCATAGTTGAGCGCGTATTCGAGTGAGCCTGGCGATTTCACGAACTTGTCACCCCAGTAGGTGACGGCTTTTTCCAGCTCGGTCTGCGGGGCTTCGGCGACTTTCGCGGGGGCGCTGGACTGGGGATCGGAAAGCAGGTTTGCGGCAAGATCGTCACTTGTTCCCGCGCAGCCGCCCAGGCCAAATGCAAGGCCCGCACAGAACGTGCCGGTAGCGATTTGCCGGAGCATCTTTTTGGTTGACTTCGAAGCAGCCCAAAGCGGCATGTCCCACTTCCCATTGATTGCGGTCGCAACGGCGAATCGCATGTTGAGTTGAGGAGAGTTTGTGGGACAGCCGTCAACAAACACTTAAGCTGCGGCCCAAGGTGAAACGGAACTTGCTGATGCAAGTCAATCTGTTATGCCACAGCGGAATAGCGCCGCTGTCTAGCGGTAGGCGTCAGGTCCGGCGCGGTGCTATGGGAGAAGGAACAGACCGGGGCCGCAGGGAGGACGTTGCGTATGCCGATGGCACGAGCAGGTGAGGAAGTCGCCAGAGCCGCAGATGTTTTCGCAGTTGAAGGCGATGGCGGAGCGCTGCCGATCCGCTTCGTCCGAGCGGGCGACGATCTCGACCGGCTTGCCGGGATGACGGCCGAAGAGATGGCGTGGCTCAAGGCGAACGGCATGAGAACTTCAGCCGCGCGCAAGCAAGTGCTGCTTTCGGCGAGAGACGGACAGCTTGGCGGAGTGGTGCTCGGCCTGGGTAACGGCAATAGCGGTGATCCTTGCGGTCCATCCGAGCTGCTCGTCGGGCAGATTGCTTCGACGGCGCCGCGCGCGACCTTCATGCTTGCCGATGAGGAGATCGACGCCACGTTGGCGGCTGTTTCCTGGGGACTCGGCGGCTACCGGTATCGTCGCTACAAGACAGGAGCTGCTGGCGGCGAATGGGCGCGTCTGGCGATGCCTGCGGGCGTGAATGGCCAGGAGGTTCTGGATATCGTCGATGCGGTGTGGATGGGGCGCGATCTCATCAACACGCCTGCTTCGGATCTTGGACCCGCCGAGCTTGAAGCGGCTGCGCGCGCGATGGCGGATGCACATGGTGCGCAGGTTTCCGTGACGGTCGGCGACGATCTGCTGTCGGCGAATTTTCCGATGATCCATGCCGTTGGCCGCGCCAGCACGCGGGCGCCGCGGCTCATCGACATCACATGGTCGAAGCCGGGCGGGCGGGCCGATGCTCCCCGGGTTACGCTGGTGGGCAAGGGCATCTGTTTCGACACCGGCGGGCTCGACATCAAGCCGGCCAGTGGCATGCTGCTGATGAAAAAGGATATGGGTGGAGCGGCGACCGCGTTGACGCTCGGCCGCATGGTGATGGCGCGCGGGCTTGATGTGCGTCTGCGCATCCTGATTCCTGCTGCGGAAAATTCCATCGATGGGAATGCTTTCCGGCCCAGCGATATTCTCACCAGCCGCGCGGGGCAGACGGTGGAGGTCGGGAATACCGATGCTGAAGGCAGGCTAGTGCTCGCCGATGCGCTTTCGCTTGCCGACGAGGAAGCGCCAGATGTGTTGTTGTGCTTCGCGACGTTGACAGGGGCCTGCCGCGTGGCATTGGGGCCGGACCTGCCTGGACTGTTCACCAACGACGATGCTCTTGCTTCGGAAATCGCGGCAGCAGGGCTCGCCGTTGGTGATCCGGTGTGGAGACTGCCGCTGTGGCCGGGTTACGACCGCAATCTGGAAAGCGAGATTGCTGACTTGTCGAACGTATCCGATGGACCTTTTGCGGGTGCGATCACAGCGGCACTTTTCCTGCAACGGTTCGTGCGCAATGCGGCGCTTTTTGCGCATATCGATCTCTTCGGCTGGCGCCCATCCGCCCGCCCGCTCGGGCCGAAGGGTGGCGAGCCCCAGTCCGCCCGCGCGCTCTTTCGCGTTCTCAACGGCTGGTATGGGGGATAGGCCGATGGGGACGGCGGGCAGACCGGCAGTTGGCGGCCAGCAGCTCGACAAGCGTCGTCATGCCTTCCGCAACGATCTGGCCGCGATCGAGCTTGAAGGTCTCGTTGATGCGCCGCGCTTCGTGGAAGGGGTCGTCAAACGTGTCGCGCGGGGCTCGGTGCCGCTACGTTCGCTCGCAGATGAGCGGGCTGGCTACGACAGCGAACTTCTCTATGGCGAACCTTTCATGGTCTATGACCAGAAGGACGGCTGGGCGTGGGGACAAGCCCTGCGCGATCGATATGTAGGCTATGTCCGGGCTGATGTGTTGGGCGCAGCGAACGGCGTGACGTCGCACAAGGTCGCCGCGTGTTCGACGTTTCTCTACCCAGCCGCAGACATAAAGACTCCGCCGATTGCGGCGCTGCCGATGAACGCCGAACTAGCCGTTGCGGATCTTGGCGAGATCTTCAGCCGGCTCAACAATGGCGGCTACATTATCTCTAGCCACATCGTGCCTTCGTCTTTCAAGGCCAGCGACTTCGTGGCGGTTGCTGAAAGTTTCATTGGTTCGCCCTACCTTTGGGGCGGGCGCACGCACGGCGGCATCGACTGCTCAGGACTGGTTCAAGTCTCACTTCAGGCTGCCGGCGTCGGGGCGCCGCGCGATAGCGACATGCAGCGGCTTGAATTGGGTGAGGCCGTCCTGGTGCGCGATGATCTGTCGGGACTGCAGCGTGGCGATATCGTTTTTTGGAAAGGGCACGTCGGCATTCTGGCGAGCCCGGTTGCGCTGCTGCACGCCAATGCGCACCACATGACGGTCGTTGTGGAGCCGCTGGCCGAAGCTGTCGGGCGCATTTCAGCCGGTGGCAGCGAGATCTTGTCGATCCGGCGTCTGGCGACGCCTATGGCATAGAGAGGGCACGATGGCTGAATCATCCAAGGGCACGGCGCCGTCGCATTTGACGTCGGCTGAGATCGCAACACTGTGGCATGTCGAGCGGCGGACCATGCGGATCTATGTGCTGGCGGTAACTGTACTGGCTGCCGCTTTTGGCCTTGCAAGCTTGGGCGGGTACTGGGTGGAGGTGCGCTACGCATTAATCCTGACATCGTTGGCGCTGATGTTGTGGGCGCTCTTCATCCAGTTCTCAATCAGATGTCCGCGGTGCCACTCCAGGCTTGCAACACAGTCGGCGTTGTTGCTGCCGGACAAGTGCAAGCATTGCGGTGTATCGATCACGCGGCCGCCGAGTCTGGATTCGGAACTGGATGTTTGAATGGGCTCAGCGCCACCACATGGGATGTGCGTCTATCACTTACCGTTTGTAGGGCAGGAAGTGGCGCGTCTCGACGACGGTTTCATTGCGTATTCCGACCGATGAAGCAGCATCCAATTCGCGAAAACGCTTCCACGTCGAGCCTTTGGGAAGCATGACGATCGTTTCGATCGACAAGGGCGTCTGTGTGGCTGCCGAATGCGCGATTTTCTGTATGACGCGACCGTTCGAGATGGCCTGTGCAAGTGGGACGAAGAGGTCGAGATCGTCGGTTGGCTGGTCCTCGCTCGCTTCGCCAGCCACTATCAGATCGTGATAGCCGTCGGTACGCAGGATCAGCTCGAAAGGGCAAGTGTTGGCAATATGCGGTGAAACGTCGATGCGCCAATAGTCGGCGCTGTCGGTCTCGGCGATGGAGGCAGAGTCGCTGATGGTTGGAACCCAATAGCGCAGAGCTTCAATTGTTGCCTGCAATTTTGCGCGATACCGGTCGTCAATCATCGCTTGCCACCCTCTGCTGGTTAGTCCGCCCTATCCGCCTGCTCCATCGAGCTGCATCTGGCGCTTGAACGCAGGTCTTTCGCCGAGGCGATGTGCGTAGGCTTCCAGCGCGGGATGTTTGGGAATGGTGCCGAACTGCAGGCCCCAACGGACCTGACCGCCAACGACGACGTCGGCTGCGGTAAACTGTTCGCCCAGCAGCCAGGGCGCGGCGTTGATTGCGGCGTCGGCAAGGACCTTCATGGTGTCGTCATAGCTGCCCCAGCCCAATGTCCCGCGTCGCGCCTCGGGCCAACCCATGGCCTTGTGTATCACCGCGGGTTCAATGCAGCCGGGCGCAAAAAATAGCCACTTGAGGTAGGGGCCGCGGCGCGGCTCGTCGATTGCCGGGGCCAGACCTGCTTCCGGAAATCGATCGGCGAGATAGCAGGCGATGGCGGAGACCTCGCTGACAATCGTGGCGCCGTGCTTCAATGTCGGCACCTTTCCCATCGGATTGATGGCGAGGAAGCCGGGTGCCTGCTGCTGGCCGCTGGTGATGTCGACCAACTCCACACGGTAGGGCTGGCCAATCTCCTCGAGCATCCATCTCGCCATCGTCGAGCGTGATTGATGCCAATGATAAAGGACGATTTCGTCCTGGGTGGTGGCCATAGAGTCCTCCCGGCTTCTGCGTGCGGTTGACCGGAGTGGCGCGCCGGTCAGCTCCGTTCAAGCGCCACGGCGGATTCCTTGTCGATCTGCAGATTGAGTGCCGCAGCGAGAAGCGTGCGTGTGTAATCGTCGTGCGGCGAAGTAAAGACTTGTTCTGAGGGTCCTTCCTCGACGACGCGGCCGTTGCGCATGACAATGACGTAATTGGACAGGGCGCGAACCACCTTCAGGTCGTGGCTGATGAAGAGGTATGCGAGATCGTGCTTTCTTTGCAGTTCGCGCAGGAGATCCACGATCTGCGCCTGCACGCTCATGTCGAGTGCGCTGGTCGGCTCATCCAGCATGACGAATTTCGGTTCCAGCACCATGGCGCGCGCGATGGCGATGCGCTGGCGCTGTCCACCTGAGAACTCGTGCGGATAGCGGTCCTGGCTGTCGGGGTCGAGCCCCACCTCGGCCAGTGCGGCGCCGACCTTGTCGCGGCGCTGGTCAAAGGTCAGTTGCGGCTGCTGGATCAGCAAGCCTTCCTCGATGATCTGTCCTATCGAGAGACGAGGCGACAGCGAGCCGTATGGGTCCTGGAATACGATCTGCATTTCCTTGCGCAGCGGCCGCATCTGCTTCTGCGTCAGGCCGTCGATGCGGCGGCCGACGTAGGCTATGGGTCCGCGCGAGGCTATGAGCCGCAGCAGCGCCAGGCCGAGCGTGGTCTTGCCAGAGCCTGATTCACCGACCACACCCAGCGTCTGGCCGGCGCGCAGCTTCAGCGACAAGCCATCGACAGCCTTGACGTGATCGACGGTGCGCTTGAGGAGACCCGACTTGATCGGGAACCAGACCTTCAGGTCTTCTGTCTCGACCACGACCGGGCGCGTGTCGTCCGCCTTGGGCGGATCGCCCTTGGGTTCGGCATTGATGAGATGGCGCGTGTAGGGGTGGTGCGGATTGTTGAACACCTCCTCCATTTGGCCTTCCTCGACAATCTCGCCGGACTTCATAACGTAGACGCGCTCGGCCATCCTGCGGACGATGCCCAGATCGTGCGTGATGAGCAGCATCGCCATGCCCATCTCCTTCTGGAGATCGGAGAGGAGCTCAAGGATCTGGGCCTGAATGGTGACGTCGAGCGCGGTCGTGGGCTCATCGGCGATGAGCAGGTCGGGCTCGTTGGCGAGCGCCATGGCGATCATGACGCGCTGGCGCTGTCCGCCGGAGAGTTCGTGCGGGTAGGCGCTCAGACGTTTTTCCGGATCGCGGATGCCGACCTTGTGCAGAAGCTCCAAGACGCGCACGCGAGCGCTCGCGTCATCCATGCCGCGATGTAGCTTCAAGACTTCACCCACCTGCCGCTCGATGTTGTGCAGCGGGTTGAGCGATGTCATCGGCTCCTGGAAAATGATGGAGATGCGGTCGCCGCGGATCTCGCGCATCGCATCATCGGGGATCTTGAGCAGATCCTTGCCCTCGAAGAAAATTTCGCCGGAGGGATGGGATGCGGTCGGGTAGGGTAATAACCGCAGGATTGAGAGTGCGGAAACGGTCTTGCCTGATCCGGATTCGCCGACCAATGCGACCGTCTCCCCGCGCCCGATACGGAAGGAGACACGGTTGACAGCGATTGTCTTGTTGTCGCCGCGGCCGAACGCAACAGAAAGGTTGCGGGCTTGCACGAGTGTTTCCGATTGGCTCACGCGGCCCTCCTATCGATAGGTCTTGCGTGGGTCGAGCGCGTCGCGCACGGCCTCGCCGATGAAGACCAGTAGCGACAGCATGATCGCCAGGGTGAAGAAGCCCGTCAGGCCGAGCCAGGGTGCCTCTGTGTGTTTCTTGCCCTGGAGCAGCATCTCACCGAGCGATGCGGAACCGGGCGGCAGGCCAAGGCCGAGGAAGTCAAGCGCGGTGAGCGCCGAGATCGAGCCTGAGAGCAGGAAGGGCATGAATGTCAGCGTCGCGACCATGGCGTTGGGCAGGAGATGCTTGCGCATGATCTTGGCATCCGACAGTCCGAGCGCGCGTGCTGCCTTGATGTATTCGAAGTTGCGGCCGCGGAGGAACTCGGCGCGCACGACACCGACGAGCGAGGTCCAGTGGAAAACCAGCAGAACGCCGAGCAGTGTCCAGAAGCCCGGCACCAGAACCGAGGAGATGATGAGCAGGACATAGAGTGAAGGTATCGCAGACCAGATCTCGAGGATGCGCTGGAAGACGAGATCGGTACGGCCGCCGAAGTATCCCTGTACGGCACCGGCGGCGACACCAAGTATCGACGAGAAGATGGTCAGCAGCAGGCCGAACAACACGGATATGCGGAAGCCGTAGATGACGCGGGCGACGACATCGCGGCCCTGATCGTCGGTGCCAAGCCAGTTTGTGTTGCCGAGCGCCTGATAGCGGGCGAGCTGCTCGGGCGTCGTTTCACACAGTTCCGACTTGCTGGACCAGGGCGGAGGGGCGGGAAATCCCAGGCACAGGCCGTCGGGCGATTTCCGCGTTGGATAGTCCTTGTTGACGGTGTCGAACGAGTAGCGGATCGGTGGCCAGAGCAGCCAGCCATGGGCCTTGATCTCGTCCAGGATAACGGGATCCTTGTAGTCGGTGGTGGCGAGGAAGCCGCCGAACTTGGATTCTGGATATTCGACCAGGACCGGAGATAGCAGTTCGCCCTTGTAGCGCACGAGGATCGGCCGGTCGTTGGCTATGAAGTCCGCGAACAGGGAGATCAGGAAGAGCACGAGAAAGAGCCAAAGGCTCCAGAAGCCTCGGCGGTTGGCCTTGAAGTTTTCCCAACGGCGACGGTTGATGGCGGACAACCGCATGTGTCGCGCCAGCCAGCCTGCGGGCTTGGCGCGGATGTCCGACTGTTCTGCGGTTGCGGTGTCGGAGCGTGCGTCCATGGGCTCAGACCTCCCGGCTCTCGAAGTCGATCCGCGGATCGACAATCGTGTAGAGGAAGTCGGAAACAAGATTCACCACGAGGCCCAGCAGCGAGAAGATGTAGAGCGTGGCGAAGACGACTGGATAATCGCGGTTGATGATCGACTCAAAGCCCAGGAGGCCGAGGCCATCCAGTGAGAAGACTTGCTCGATCAGAAGACTGCCCGAGAAGAACGCTGAAATGAATGCGCCTGGGAAACCAGCGATGATGAGCAGCATGGCATTGCGGAAGACGTGCCCGTAAAGCACCTGGCGCTCGGAAAGGCCCTTGGCGCGCGCCGTTATGACGTACTGCTTGCGGATTTCGTCGAGGAACGAATTCTTGGTGAGGAACGCCATTGTGGTGAACGAGCCGAGCGCGATGGCGATGAGTGGCAGCGTCAAATGCCAGAAGTAGTCGATGATCTTGCCCCATGTCGACAGATCGGCCCAGTTGTCGGATGTTAGTCCGCGCGAGGGGAACCATTGGAAGAATGATGATCCGGCGAAGAGGATCAACAGCAAAACGGCGACGAGAAATCCCGGCAATGCATAGCCGATGACCAAGGCGCCGCTGGTCCAGGTGTCAAAGCGCTCGCCATCTTTCACCGCCTTGCGAATGCCCAGCGGGATCGAGATCATATAGGTCAGAAGTGTCATCCAGAGCCCGAGCGAGATCGATACGGGAAGCTTCTCCTTGATGAGCTCAAGCACCGAGATGTCGCGAAAATAGCTCTTGCCGAAATCGAACGTGATATAGTTCTTAATCATCAGCAGGAAGCGTTCGTGCGCCGGCTTGTCGAAGCCGAACTGTTTTTCCAGGCTCTTGATGAACTCGGGATCGAGGCCCTGCGCGCCGCGATACTTGGAGTTGACTGGGTCGGCGGCCCCCTGCCCCGGTGCGTTCTGCCCCGATTGCCCGGAAAGACCGTCGCTTGTGCCGCCGGAGAAGCGGTCCGTGGCGTTGACGCCGGTGCCGGTCAGTTGTGCGATGACGCGCTCGACCGGACCGCCGGGAGCGAACTGAATGATGATGAAACTGATTGCCATGATGCCGAGCATGGTCGGGATCATCAGCAGGATGCGCTTCAGCAGGTAGGCGGCCATCGCGTCTGGTCGTCCGTTGTTGTGGGTGCGGCGCGCGGCGCACGCTACCTCGATTTCAGTCGCTCTGCTTTTTGTGCGTCATACCACCATGTGTCAATCACGCCGCGGGCGTATCGCGGCTTGACTGCGGGACGCGAGAACTTGTCCCAGTAGGCAAGGTGGTGCGAGGCCTTGTACCAGTGGGGCACCCAATAATATCCGGCACGCAGGACACGATCGGCTGCGCGCGCGGCGGTTTCAAGATCCGCGCGGGTCCCGGCCGCCATGATGCGTTCAATCAAGGCATCGATTGCCGGATCGCAGATGCCGGCCAGATTGAAGCTGCCGTCAGTTCTGGCCGATTCGCAACCCCAGTAGTTCTTGAGTTCGACGCCAGGCGTGAGGCGCATGCTGTATCGTTTTGTCGTCAGGTCGAAGTCGAATGACTTGACGCGCCGCTCATACTGCGCCGGATCGACGTTGCGCAGCGTGGCATCGACGCCGATAGCCTTCAAATTCTTGATGTAGGGCAGGATGATCCTGTCGAAGGACGGCGAGAAATTGAGGATTTCGAGTGTGAGGGGTTCGCCCTTGGCATTGGTTCTGATCGGACCTTTCTGTTCCCAGCCCGCTTGCGTCAGCAGCGTTGCGGCCTCGCGCAGCAGCTTTCGATCAGTGCCAGAGCCATCTGAAACGGGCGGCGAAATGGCTTCGCCGAATACGTCGGGCGCCAGCTGGCCGCGGTGAGGTTCTAGCAGCGCCATCTCCGCAGGGGAGGGCACGCCGGTTGCCTTCATCGGCGAGTTTTCAAAGTAGCTGTGGGTGCGCTGATAGAGGCTGTAGAACAGGTTCTTGTTGGTCCACTCGAAGTCGAAGGCCAGTCCGAGCGCCTTTCTGACGCGGACGTCCTTGAACTTTTCGCGCCGCGTATTGATGAAGTAGCCCTGCGCTCCAGAAGGTGTCTCGTCGGGCAGGCTCTCCTTGATGAGACGCTTCTCGCGGACTGCCGGGATGTCGTAGGCGGTCGCCCAGTCGACGGAGGTGAATTCCTCGCGGAAGTCGAATGCGCCGGCCTTGAGACTGGTCAGCTCGGCGGTGCGATCGCGGAAATATTCGTATTTCAGTTCGTCGAAGTTGAAGCGGCCCTTGTTGACGGGCAGATCCCTGGCCCAGTAATCGTCGCGGCGCTTGTAGAGTACGAACGTGCCGGCCTTGAAGTCGGCGATGCGGTAAGGACCCGAGCCGAGCGGCGGATCCAGTGACGTTTCTTCGAATTTGTGGGCTGTGTAATAGGCTTTCGACAGTATCGGCAGCAGAGCGACGTTGATCGGCAAGTCACGAACCAGGTTGCCCTTGAACGTGTATTTGACCGTCGATGGATCAGGTGCTTCCGCCCTCTCGACGTCCCGCAGCAGGATGCTGAAGCGCGGGTGGCCTTTTTCCTTCAGAGTCTGGAATGAAAAGGCGATGTCGTCGGCGGTAAGCGGGCTGCCATCGGCAAACTTTGCTTCCGGCCGAAGTTTGAACGTGACCGACATGCCGTCGTCGGCAACTTCTGCTGTCGATGCAACGAGTCCGTAGACGGCGTCGGGCTCGTCATCGGCGCGGACCATGAGGGAATCGAACAGGTACTCGACGCCCTGCGCTGCATCTCCCTTCAGAATGAAATCGTTGAAACTGTCAAACGTGATGCGACCGGCGGAGCCAATCAACGACAAGCGACCACCCTTGGGTGCATCGGGATTGGTGTAAGCGAAGTGTGTGAAGTCGGGCGCATAGGCCAGCGGGCCGAAGATGGACAGACCATGGCGTGGCGGGCTGGCTCCGGCTGCGGCGGGCAGCAGCGCGGCTACAAGCAGCGCGAGGGCTGCAGTGACGGCTGATCCGGCCCGTGCCGCTGCGCGGTTGTGCCGATAGGATAACGTCATCGGCCAAGCCCAGTGCGTACTGTATCGGCCTTCTTGGCGTCATACCACCAGGCGCGGTAGGTCCCGGGATTTTGCGATGGCAGCTTGCCGGGACGGCCAAAGAAGTCCCATGCGGCGAGGCGATCGAAGGGATAGTACCACTGGGGCACAACGTAATAGTTCCACAGCAAGATGCGGTCGAGTGCGCGGGTGGAGGCAACCAGCTCGTCGCGGCTCTTTGCCACGATAATGCGGTTGATGAGAGTATCGATGGCCGGGTTGGAGATGCCTGCGATGTTGCGGCTTCCATCGCGCTTGGCTGCATCGGAACCCCAGAAGTCGCGCTGTTCGTTGCCTGGAGAGTGCGACTGTCCGAACGAGCCGACGACGATGTCAAAATC
This sequence comes from Hyphomicrobiaceae bacterium, assembly GCA_020442165.1. Classification (GTDB taxonomy): domain Bacteria; phylum Pseudomonadota; class Alphaproteobacteria; order Rhizobiales; family Hyphomicrobiaceae; genus JAEUMD01. Next base: position 62,308 of record JAGRKV010000051.1, read on the forward strand.
AAAGCTGTCGAGGCGGCGCTTATATTGCGACGTGTCGACTACGCGCGCATTGGCGACGACGCCGATCTTCTTGAGATCCTCGATATAGGGCAGCACGATGCGTTCGAAGTCGGGCTGCACGAGCAGGAACTCGGCGGTCAGCTTCTCGCCCTTGCTGTTCGTCAGCGTGCCGTCTTTGATCGTCCAGCCGGCTTCCGCGAGAAGCTTGATGGCTTCACGCATGTTGTTGCGATGCTCCATGCCTGTCGCGGCGCTCGGGTTTTTCCACTCGGCTGTTAAAACCTCAGGCGGAATCTGATCCTTGAGGCTTTCCAGGATCTCCTTCTCTAGGCCTTGCGGCAGTCCGGTTGCGGCAAGCTCGGAGTTGGCGAAGTAGCTGTTGGTGCGGATGTACTGGCCATAAAACAGCGTCTTGTTGAGCGTTGCGAAGTCGAAGGCGAGATTGAATGCGTGGCGGACGCGGGGATCGGAGAACTGCGGGCGGCGCGAATTCAGCACGAAAGCCTGCATGCCGGCGACGCGCTGGTGTTTCAGTTCCTCCTTCTTGACGAGGCCCTTCTTGACCGCATCAAAGCCGTACTGTGTGGCCCAGCGGTTCGCGGAATTCTCCTGCCACATATCGAGATCGCCGGTCTTGAAGGCTTCGAAAGCCGGCGTCACGTCGCGGTAATAGGAGTAAATCAGCTCATCGAAGTTCCACTGCCCTTTCTGGGCCGGCAAATCCTTGGCCCAGTAGTTGTCGACGCGCTCGTAGACGATGGAACGGCCTGGATCGACAGATTTGACCTTGTAGGGGCCTGAGCCCAGCGGCACGTCGAGCGAGGACTTGGTGATGTCGCGCTTGTTGCCATCGGCATCGGCTGCCTCCCAGTAGTGCTTGGGCAGGATCGTCAACTGGCCGACGATGTGGGGTAGCTCGCGATTGCCCTTCATGTCGAAGCGGAAGGTGACTTCGTTGTCGCCGGTCTTCTCGGCGCTGATGACGTTCTTGTAGTAGAAGGCATACTGCGGGTGAGCTGCCTTCAAGGCGCCAAGCGAGAAGATAACGTCGTCGGCGGTGATCGGCTGTCCGTCATGCCAGCGTGCCTCTGGCCGGAGCTTGAAGGTTACGGATGAATAGTCGGCGGGGTAGGACGCCCATTCGGCGATAAGCCCATATTCGGTCGAGGGTTCGTCGGGCGAGGAGATCGTCAGGGAGTCGTAGATAAGACCGATGCCCTCGGCGGCCTGGCCCTTGATCGAAAATGCGTTGAGGCTATCGAACGATCCCATTTCCCATTGCCGCAGCCGCCCGCCTTTCGGTGCCTCGGGGTTCACCCAGTCGAAGTGCGTGAACCCTTCGGGCATCCTGGGTTCGCCGACGAGCGAAAGCGCATGATGGTGCGCGTTGGTGCCTGGAGGCGGCGCGGCGTCTTGAGCGGTGGCGGTGAAGGACGGAGCAAAGGCGATTGCCAGTGCAGCCGAGGTGGCCGCCGCAAGCGCACGTCTGAACCGCTGAGCCATGATCCGATAGTCCTTTCCGTTGCTGCGCCGATTGGCCGATGGGCAGGCATGTTATACGGGCCTAGCGGAGGTTTGCGGCGAGCTGAAGTTAAGTTTTCGCAAGATTTTCGTGTGGTGGAGCCGGCGGCGGTTGCATTTCGCGAGAGTGTGGGCGAGGTGGCGCAATGTCGGGCCAGCTTGTCCATGGCGGCAAAATGAAAAAGCCCCGCCAACGCATTGGCGGAGCTTGATGTTTTTGTCTTAGCAGCGGTGCGCCTTGGTGGCGCGCTAGACGGGCCTATTTCAACGTCCCGAGGTAGGCCATCAGGTTGGCAAGGTCGCCTTCAGCCTTCAAGCCGGGGAACGACATCTTGGTCCCAGGCAGGAAACCCTTGGGATCATGAATAAAGGAAGCCAGGTCCGCGAGATCCCAGTTGCCGCCCTTGGCCTTCATGGGGTCCGAGTATCCGCCGAAGCTGGCATGCGATGCCTTCGGACGGCCGACGATACCAAACAGGTTCGGTCCCGTCTTGTTGGCGCCGCCGCTTTCGGTCGTGTGGCAGGCGCTGCACTTCTTGAATGTGCCCTGGCCGGCTTCAACATTCCCGCTTGCGGTTGCAGCAGCAACCTTGGCCGGATCGAATGCGGCGGCTGCAGGCGCTTCGGCCTTGCCATGGTCTCCGCCGCCTTCTGCGGGTGCGGGAAGGACAAAACCGGCGTGCGATTCGTGCGCGCCACCACCATGTCCAGCGGTGCTGAGTTCGACCGTCGTCTTGACGCCGAAAATGACCAAAAGGGCCGTCAATACGCCCGCAGCAATCTTCGTCAGCTCGAATGAGTCCATCATGTTCCAGGCTCTTGGCAGTTGGGTGATCCAGGGCGGCCCTTGTGACCGCTAAAGGCCGGGCGGCCTCGATCCAGCGCCCGACTATAGGAATTCCCGCATCGCTTGCAACCCAACTTCAGTTCGTTCTACAGACGGCGTGCGAGGCGAATTGTCACCTCGAACCCCGTAATTGGGCACTTGCGAGAATTCGGAGTTGCGCATGCCTAAGGTCATTACCGTGATTCCAGCCCGCATGCAGGCGACACGGCTGCCAGGCAAGCCAATGGCGGACATCGCGGGCGTGCCGATGATCGTGCAGGTGTGGCGGAGGGCGATGGCTGCGGAGATCGGTCGTGTCGTGGTCGCGACCGATGCGGCGGAGATCATGGATGCCATTCGCGCGGCCGGCGGCGAATCAGTTATGACGCGAGCGGATCATTCCAGCGGCTCGGATCGTGTCTACGAAGCGGTCAACAAGGTCGATCCCGAAATCAGCTGCGATGCCGTTGTCAATCTGCAGGGCGACTTGCCAACGCTGGAGCCGCGCCTCATTCGCGATTGCCTGGCGCCGCTTGCCGATCCCAAGGTTGACATAGCCACGCTGGCCGCCGAGATCGACGACGATGACGAGCGGGCCAATCCCAATGTGGTCAAGGTGGTCGGCAGCCCACTCGGCACAGCAGGCCGGATGCGGGCGCTCTACTTCACGCGGGCAACGGCGCCCCACGGTGATGGGCCCCTCTATCATCATATCGGCATATACGCCTACCGCCGCAGTGCACTGGACCGTTTCGTGGGGCTGGCACCATCGGTGCTGGAAAAACGCGAACGGCTGGAACAGTTAAGGGCACTTGAAGACGGGATGCGCATCGACGTGACGGTCGTTGACACTGTTCCGCTCGGTGTCGATACTCCCGCCGATCTGGAGCGTGCGCGTGCGCTCCTGGGACACGGTTCTTCCTGAACCGCGGATTTTCCTGCCTTCGTCCGATGGCCTGTAACAAGCGGACCGGACCGTGATCGTCCGCGCCCGCCACCAAAGCGACACCTTGAATGACCGAGAAACAAGCCAGCACTCCGGCCGCCACGCGCATCTCCTATCAGGGCGAGCCGGGCGCCAACTCGCACCTCGCCTGCCATGAAGTCTATCCGCAGTTCGACGCCGTGCCTTATCCGACGTTCGAGGATGCGCTGGCCGCGGTGAAAACCGGAGAGGTGCGCTTCGCAATGATCCCGATCGAGAATTCCGTCGCGGGCCGTGTCGCGGACATCCATCACCTGTTGCCGGGGGCTGGCCTCTACATCGTGGGCGAACACTTCCTGCGCGTGCGGCATCAATTGATGGCCCTTCCGGGCGCCACGCTGCAGACCGTGAACCGGGTGATGAGCCATACCCAAGCGCTCGGCCAATGCCGCAATACACTGCGCACGCTCGGGCTAAAGCCGATCCCGGAGGCCGATACCGCTGGATCAGCACGTCTCGTCAGCGAGAGCGAGGACACGACGCTGGCGGCGATCGCCTCGTCGCTGGCGGCGGAGATCTATGGTCTCAACATTCTCAAAAGCGACGTGGAGGACGAGGAGCACAATACGACGCGTTTCGTGATCCTGGCGAATGAACCGGATGATGCCGAACTCGACGACGGGCCGATCGTGACGACATTCCTGTTCAGGGTGCGCAACGTACCAGCGGCGCTCTACAAGGCGCTCGGCGGTTTCGCGACCAATGGCGTCAACATGACGAAGCTGGAGAGCTATCAGACGGGTGGCACGTTCAATGCGACAATGTTCTTTGCCGACATCGATGGCCATCCCGCGCAACGCCCGGTGCAGCTGGCGCTGGAGGAGCTTTCGTTCTTTTCGAGCGAAGTGAAGCTTCTGGGTAGTTACGTCGCAAGTCCCTACCGCCGCGAGGCAGCGGACCGTGCCGCCGGAATGATGCCGTCCCATAACAACATTTAGGCCATAACAACGTCTAGGCTTGTCAGCGGCAGGGGAGATCGTCCATGCGTCTCGATGGAAAGGTTGCGATCGTGACGGGTGCTGCATCAGGCTTCGGCCGTGGCATTGCCGCGACGTTTGCGTGCGAGGGCGGGCGGGTGATCGTTGCCGACATCAACGGGAGCGCTGCCGCCGATGTGGCGAAGTCTCTGGGTAACGGCGCGGTGGCTGTCGAGGCCGACGTGACGCGCAAGGCAGACGTTGCACAGATGATCTCGGTGGCAGTCGAAGTCTTCGGCGGGCTCGACATCCTGGTCAACAACGCTGGTTACACGCACAAGAACCAGTCGCTGATGACGGTGAGCGAGGATGAGTTCGATCGCATTTATGCGGTCAACGTGAAGTCGATCTATTTGACGACGTTGGCCGCGGTGCCCGCGATGGAAAACCGCGGTGGCGGGGTCATTATCAATACGGCATCGACCGCAGGTGTGCGTCCGCGGCCTGGGCTGACCTGGTACAACGGCTCGAAAGGGGCCGTCATAACGCTCACCAGATCGATGGCGGCTGAGCTGGCGCCACGGAAGATCCGGGTCAACGCGATCAATCCGGTAATCGGAGAAACCGGCATGCTCGAGCAGTTCATGGGTGTGCCGGACACGCCAGAAAATCGCGTCAAGTTTCTTTCCACCATTCCGTTGGGCCGGATGTCGACACCGGCGGACATTGCCAATGCGGCGTTGTTCCTGGCGGAGCCGTCGTCAAATTTCATCACCGGCGTCTGCATCGAAGTCGACGGTGGGCGCTGTATCTGATCGGTTCCCGATCAGTCTTATAGAGGTGCTTTGAAGACGAAGAAGGCACCCGCCGCAATCAATGAAAAGCCGACGGCGTGATTGACGGTGATTGGCTCCTTCAGGAAGCCCACCGAGAAGATCGCGAAGACGATAAAGGTGATGATTTCCTGCATCGTCTTCAGCTCGGCCGTCGAGTACACGGCATGCCCGATGCGGTTGGCTGGAACGGCAAAACAGTACTCGATAAAGGCGATCCCCCAGCTTGCCAGAATAACGAGCGCCAGCGGCTTTTGCGTGAACTGCAAATGGCCATACCAGGCGAACGTCATGAACACGTTCGACAGAAAGAGCAGAACGATGGGAATGATATAGGACGAGATGGCGGGCGACATGCGGCAAGGCTCTCTGGTTGCACCTCGCCAATCCGAGGCGGCGGAACTTATCGCTCCGCCACCCGGTGCTCAATTGGTATTCACGGGTTCATTCCGCGCCCGTCGCGCTGGCGCGTCAGCCCGATTTTCAGTCCCGCGCCCAATTGCTTGAACTGCTACCGGCTCAAAAGATTTTCGAGCTTCTTCTGCCGTGCGTCTTCCGGCTCCTGGAACGATAGCGTGGAAACGAGATTGCCCGTCTTGTCCATCAGATAGACCGACGCGGTGTGATTCATCGTGTAGTCCGACCGGTCCTTTGATGGGACTTTCTCGTAGAAGACGCGATAAGATTTGGCGACGGCCGCGACCTCGGGGAGCGTTCCTGTCAACCCAATGATGCGCGGGTCGAATGCCGAAAGGTAGAGCTTGAGGTGCTCTGGCGTATCCCTTTCCGGGTCTATCGAGACAAACAGAACATTGAGGTCATCCGCGCGGGCTCCGAGCGCCTTCAGGTGATTGGTCATCTCGAGCAATGTCGTCGGACAGATGTCGGGGCAATTCGTGAAGCCGAAAAAGATGGCGTAGGGCTTGCCGGCCAGCGATGTGCTGGAGAAGCGGGCGCCGTCGGTGCGGGTCAATTCGAAGGGTGCGCCGATCTGTGCAGCTCCGGGGAGCGAACGCCCGGCCTGCTGCGCCTTGTGCGCCTCTCCAAGCAAATGGACACCGCTGATGACGGCGAGGACAGCAATCGCTGCCCACGCCGCCAGACGGATTTTCTTCATCAAGCCAGAGCTAGTGCTTGCCATGCTGGCCTTCCGGCATCTTCATGTCGTGGTTCATATTGCCATGATCCATCTTGGAGTGGTCCATCGTGCCGTGGTTCATCGTACCGTGGTCCATTCCCCCGGCCGACTTGGCGCCGAGCGGAGCGACGTCATAGGCAACTTCAGCCTCGCCGGCCTTCTCGAATTTCAAGGTGCCCTTGACGGGTGTGCCTTCGACCGGGCCGGACTTCAAACCCATGAACATCACATGGTAGCCACCGGGCTTCAGCTCGACCGTGGCGCCGGGCTTGATTTCCAGGCCGTCCTTAAGCTCGCGCATCTTCATGACGCCGCCGTCCATCGACATCTCGTGGACCTCGATGTGGTCGGCAATTGCTGCGGTGCCGCCAACGAGATGGTCCGTGGCCTTGCCCTTGTTGGTGATGGTGACGTAACCGCCGGCAACCTTGGCGCCGGGCGGTGTAACGCGCGTCCAGGGGTGCGAGATGACAAGATCGCCGATTGTGACGTCGGCGGCCGTGGCCGGGAAAGAGCAGGCAACGAGGCCGAGACCGGCAAGGCCGAGCATCGTTCTCAGACCAGATTTCATCATGGGAGTTCCTTTTCGATTCTAAACGTACATAGGGTTCATGTGCTGGCAATGCGAGGTTTCATCGATAACTTGCTGCATTGCTGGGAGCTTTCGGTTCAGAAGTGGAGGCCAGCGGTGAGCGAGAGCGACCAGTCACGCGATAGCTGCGGGCCATTGAGGTTCTGGTAGAGCGGCACACCAGCTTCGATGCCGAGGCGTGCCATGCGGCCTTCACCGAGCGGCATGTGCCCATTGAGTCCGAGGAATGCCTCGATGCGATCGCCACCGTAGAATTCAGGATACGTGCCCTGGAAAATGCCGCCGATCTGCGAATCCTGACCGTGGATTTGTCCCTGGGTGCTGGCGGCAATACGTGCCGTACCCGCCAAGGCTGATGTGAGCTTGTAGCTCAGCCAGGCGGTGGCCTCGTAGAGATCACCCCAGCGATAGCCTTCTTCATTTTCACCCTCAAGGGCGATGCGGGCCTTGGCCTGCGCGCCCCAGCCGATGCGGCCACTGCTGCCCATGTATGTCAGCGACGGGACCAGATCGTAAGTGCCGGTTCCAAGCTGCATGCCGTAGGCAGATCGCATCTCCATCATCATGCCCATCGGGTTCAGCATCCGCCCGCGCTCCTCGATGGAGCCGGTCGGCAGCGAGACGCCGAGCGTGCCATTGAGCTTGTGGCCAGGGGTCTGCCAGATCTTGAAGGCCAGGGCGAGCGTGGTATCGCCCAGCCCTGCGGTGTGGCCCTCGCTGGTGCCGAGGCGCGTGGTGCCACTCGGTCCGGCGAACGTGACCATGGTCATGCTTTTTTCGACGTATGACGTCATGAGCATCAGCGAGATGCTGTCGGTGATGCCATACATGCCTGAGAACATGTGCATCTCCATGCTCATGTCATCGGGTGCGATGCGCAGGGTGGCGGGTTGCACGCCGGGCGTCATCGGCATCATGTCGAAGCGGTTGGGGATCGTGGTGACGATCTCCTCCTGGGAAACGCGCCGGGTGCCGATGCGGCTGCCCTGCATATGCATGAACATCGGCGTATACATGAGCATGAACTTGCCCTGGCCGGCGAGATGCGCGCCCATCACGCCGACTGGAGGCGCATGCATGTGGTCATGCCCCTGCATGGGGCCGGACATGTCAGGGTCGCCCGACATCGCCGGCATTTCGGTTGCGTTGCCGGTGGCGTGACCCATGTGCTGGGCTTGGGCAGTGGTGGCGGTGAGTATTGTTGCAGCAGATAGTGCCGCGGCGATGGCAAGCTGGCAGTTGCAGCGCTTCGTATGGTGGAGGTGCATTGCGAATTGACCTTGAGAAAGCGGGAATGGTCCGCGATGCCACACGGCAGCGTGCTGCGGCCGGGTGCGTGACGGCGGACGGTGGAATGCTTCGTCAGGTCAATTGAGGTGGCGCACGGCTCTGCTTGGGCTGGGCTTCGTGTCGCCCGATCCTTGGCGCAGGAGTTTCAGCGGTCGGCAGCGGTGCAAAGAGTGCAACGTAGGCCGGAACCACTGGCAGCTCGGGCAGGATGAGGATGGGGCTCGTGGCGCCGGTGCAGACGGGGCAGAATGTAGCTGTTGCGTTTCCGGGTGAGGTGTCGGTGGTGCCGGGAATGGCCGCCTGTTCGGCAGCGGCAGTTTTGGCCGGCGCGCAAAGCACAAAGCCAAACTTGCCTTGTTGCGCGGCTGCTGCGTCACCCGCGAAGGCCAGTGCGGCCATCATTGCCACATGCAGCGAAAGGAAGGCGACGTGCAATACCGTCAGCGCGAGCGCCAGGCCCGCCACCGGTTTGCGTATCGTTCTTCGTCTCCACCACTGCATGGAGCGCAACCTACAGTGCGGCCCGGCCGCCGCAACCATTTTAGTTAGGTTCAGTGGATTTTGCCGCGGTTCGGTCCTGCTTTACCGTGGTCATCGTTGTCGGCATGCTACAGTTCGCCGTCCGCGAACCTCGCGATCAGCCAGTGGGCGATGGCGTGGGGGCCCGGCACCCAAATTCCCGCGGGATGCTTGTGGGCCAGCATCTGGCGGACATCGCCACGGTCCCACCAGGATGCTGATTCGATCTCGGCCGGATCGATGCTCAGAGGGCGGTGGGGTGCATTGGCGATGCAGCCGATCATAAGGGAATGCGGAAATGGCCAGGGTTGCGACGCGAGATAGCGGACGCCTTCGACGGTGAGGCCGATCTCTTCCTCCGTCTCGCGGGCGACTGCGCTTTCGATCGTTTCGCCTGGCTCGACGAAGCCTGCGAGCGTGGAAACCATGCCATCGGGGAAATGCGGCTGCCGGGCAAGGACGCAGCGATCTCCGTCGGTCACGAGCATGATGACGACCGGGTCGGTGCGCGGGAATACGTTGTGCCCGCAGGCGGTGCAGACGCGCTTCCAGCCGCCATCGTTGCTTTCCATTACCCCGCCGCACCGCCCGCAATAGCGCATTTCATCGTGCCAGTTGACGAGCGCGACAGCGGTTGCCGCGAGTGACAAATCTGCGGCGGGGAGTACGCCCTGCATAGCCAGCGAGCGGATGTCCACCGCTGGGGCGAGCATGGTGCCGGTAGGATCGCGGCGGGCGGCGTCCTCCGGAGAAAGGGCGAACGCGAAGACGGCTGCACCGGTTTCCGGTTGCACGCCGAGGAACTGCATCGCTTCGAGGCTGGGTGTCGGGCCGGGCAAATCTGCCAGATGGAAGAGGGCGAGTTGGGCTGCGGTGCGGTCCGCGTTCGACCGGATCACCACTTTGCCGCCGACTACCACCAGCACGCGGGCCTGTGGCCGGGCGAGCAGGGCTGCCAGATAGTCTGTTTCACCTCGCCGCGCGGAACTGCGGTCGAGTGTGGTCATGGCCGATAGGGTGGGGGTTTTGCCGGCTGGGGGCTGCATACTGGAAAGGTGCGCTGGGCTTGATCCTTGAGTTTACGGAACTTTTCACTTTTCTGCTGGTCATGCCAGGGGAAAACGAGCGGTGCCGTTCAGCTTGCATCTGCGGGCGGCAGGCGGCATATAGCAGTTGGCTGGCGGCGGACGCTTCCCTCGCCAACCGGGTCAGGTCGGGAACGAAGCAGCCCTAACGATCAGGACGCGGGTCGTCCGCCAGCCACTTTATTTCGCTCACGGGCGCTGATCCGATCGCGGAACGCGATCGGGCGCCCTGCGCGGGCGCGGCATTCGCCGGTTCGCCTTGCTCCTGGGTCCTGGTGGGCCAGTCTGGTTTTGCCAACAGTTCTGCTCCTTATCGCTGGCGTGTTCCGGCGGGGCCGCGTGCCTCCATCGGCGACTTCCATATCGACTCCGCGGCCCAAGCGTCGTAACTGGCGGTATGGCCAAAAAAGACACGACCAGGACAGGGGATGGCGGCGAGGGCGGCAAGCCTGGCACGGGCAAGCCTTATGTCGTGCTCGCGCGCAAGTATCGCCCGGCGTCGTTCGAGGACCTGATCGGGCAGTCGGCGATGGTGACGACGCTGAAAAATGCGTTCACGTCGGGCCGCATCGCGCAAGGGTACATGCTGACGGGTGTGCGTGGCGTCGGCAAGACGACGACGGCGCGCATCCTTGCCCGCGGGCTCAACTACGAGCCGGACGGCCCGACCACCGATATGCCGACTCTAGGCCCGCACTGCGCGGAGATCATGGAGAGCCGGCACCCGGATGTGATCGAGATGGACGCAGCATCCAACACCGGCGTCGACAACATCCGCGAGATCATCGAAAGCGCACGCTACAAGCCGCTGGTGGCGCGCTACAAGGTATTCATCATCGACGAGGTTCACATGCTGTCGAAGGGCGCGTTCAACGCGCTTCTGAAGACGCTGGAGGAACCTCCTGAGCATGTGAAGTTCATCTTCGCGACGACGGAGATCCGCAAGGTTCCGGTGACGGTGTTGTCGCGGTGCCAGCGGTTTGACCTGCGCCGGGTCGACGTGCCGGAGCTTACTGCACATTTCAAGTCGATCGTCGCCAAGGAAGGTGCCACAGCCGATGATGACGCATTGGCGTTGATTTCGCGCGCGGCGGGCGGATCGGTGCGAGATGGGCTTTCGATCCTCGATCAGGCGATTGCCATGGGGCAGGGCAACGTCACCGAGGTTTCCGTCCGTGCAATGCTCGGACTTGCCGATCGCGGGCGGCTTTTCGATCTGTTGGAATTGCTCTTCGCCGGCAAGGCGGGGCCCGCGCTTTCGGCCTTCGCCGCACTTATCCACGATGGTGCCGATGCAAGCCAATTGATGGGTGACCTCGCCGAGGCAGTTCACATCGCCACGCGCATCAAGGCTGTGGGTGGCGAGGCCGGCATGGAGGGCCTGTCGGCTGAAGAACGGCGCCGGGCCGGGCATCTGGCGCAATCGCTTTCAGTGCCGCTGCTGACGCGAGCCTGGCAGATGCTGCTGAAGGGGTTCGACGAGGTCGCGCGGGCGCCCAATCCATCGGCTGCGGCAGAGATGGTGCTCATCCGTATTTGTTACACGGCCGACCTGCCTACGCCCGATGAGATCATCCGCACGCTCGGTGGTGGCGGTGTGCTTGTGCGGCGTGGTGCTCCCGCCGGTGGTGGGCGTTCGGGTGCGCCGCGCGAGGAAGCGCGTGCCATGGGCTTGGGAGACGCTCCCCGGGCAGGCGGCGGTGCGCCGCGTGAGGCGTCGGCGTCGCACGGTCCGCGTCCGGCCGCGCCCGATGATTTCGATTCCGACGACGACCTTAGTGATCGCTTTGATGAAGAAGCTGCTGCTGCCGACGTCAGCGACTATTTCGAGGGTGCCGAGCCTATGCAGCCCGTGCAGGGTGGGCTTGCCGATCCGTCGAGCTTTGGAGCTGTCGTGGCGCTTGCCAAGCAGCACCGCGAGGCGCGCCTTTCACTTCACCTGGAAGAGCATGTCAGCCTGGTCAAGTTTGACCGCGTGGCCGGTGCCATTGATTTCTACCTGCTCGAAGGGGCGCCCAAGGAGCTTGCCAACGAGTTGCGCGAGAAGCTCAACCGCTGGACGGGAAGGCGGTGGGTGGTGATGCTCTCGAAGACGCCCGGCGAGCGACCGATTGGAGAAGTCAAGCGCGAGCAGATCGCGGCGGAAATACAATCGCTATCCGCGCATCCGGCGGTTAAGGCCGTGCTCGAAGCCTTTCCCGATGCCTCGATCGACGAGGTGCGGCGCATTGCGCGTGAGGACAATGACGACAGCGCCACCGGGTAATAACCACTCCGATCCCGCTGGTCCGGCATCGGGCGCTCGCTGCCATCGGCGCGGCAATTTATTGGCGTCATGCAGGCTTCAATGTGGCTGAACATGCTTTGGTCAAAGTCTTCGTCGCCATCGGTGTGAAGGTACGTGGAACCATAAATGCGCACTCCACGGTTCGTGGTCCTGCGGTAGATTAATCAGTCAGCGATTCCTAAAGGTGCAAGCATGAAAGATCTGATGGGCATGATGAAGCAGGTGCGCGAGATGCAAACGCGCATGCAGCAGATGCAGGAGGAGCTGGAGAGCGCGGAGGTCGCGGGGCAGTCGGGCGGCGGACTCGTGGCGGTCATCCTCAATGGCAAAGGCGACTTGAAGAAACTGCGGATCGATCCTTCGCTGATGAAGCCGGAGGAGACTGAGATTCTGGAGGATCTCATCGTTGCCGCGATGCAGGACGCCAAGGGCCGGGTCGAGGCGGCGATGCAGGAAAAGATGCAGGCGGTGACAGGCGGACTGCCGATCCCACCGGGTTTGAAATTGTTCTGATGAGGCGATCCATGTCCGCGAGTAGCCGCGCCCCCCATACCATGCACACGGGAGCCATATGCCTATGAAAAGTGCGCAGACGGGTGCGAGCGACGGTGCTCCGATCGGGGATGCCAGAGCGCGGTGGTTGTTCCTTGCCGGGGTGATCGTTCTGATGCAGGCGATCACCCTGCTCGCAATGGGGCGGCTGGCGTTTTGCAAGTGCGGATACGTCAAGCTTTGGCACGGCGTTGTGCAGAGTTCAGAGAACTCACAGCATCTCACGGACTGGTACACGTTCTCCCACGTCCTGCATGGTCTCATCTTCTATGCGGTGCTGCGCTATCTGTTGCCCAATGCGTCGTGGGCAGCGCGGCTTGCGCTGGCGGTCGCGCTGGAGGCGGGCTGGGAGATCGTCGAAAATACCGACATGATTATCAATCGATACCGCAGCGTGACGATCTCCTTGGACTATTACGGCGACAGCGTCGTCAACTCCGTGATGGATACTCTGGCAATGGTGTTCGGCTTCGCGCTGGCATCGTCACTGCCTGTTTCCGCCAGCGTCGGGCTCGGCATTGCGTCGGAGATCTTCATGGCGGTGATGATCCGCGACAATCTTACGCTCAATGTGCTCATGCTGGTCTGGCCTGTGGATGCTGTGGCGCGCTGGCAGGGCGGCGGCTGAAGCAGTCAAAGCGGAGCGGCAACGGCAATGCTGCCGGCGCCAGAAATACGGGCGGGGGACAACCAAAGAGCGCATGTCGAAGAAGATTGCCGGGCCTGAGATCGAACGGATGGTGCAGCTGCTGGCACGACTGCCCGGGCTTGGGCCGCGTTCGGCACGCAAGGCGGCGCTGGCACTCATCAAGCGGCGCGAGGAACTGCTTGCGCCGCTTGCTGCAGCGCTTGGCGATGCGCTTGAGAAAATCGTCGTCTGTGGAGAGTGCGGCAACGTCGATACGCTTTCGCCATGCTCGATATGCGCAGACCAGCGCCGGGATCGCACGATGATCGTCGTTGTCGAGGAGGTTGGCGATTTGTGGGCGCTGGAGCGTGCACGGGTCGTCAATTCGCTCTACCACGTTCTGGGGGGGCATCTGTCTCCGCTCGATGGGATCGGCCCTGACCGGCTCAACATATCGGGGTTGGTCGAGCGCGCGGGCAACGGCGAAGTGAAGGAGGTGCTGCTTGCGCTCAATGCCACGGTCGAGGGGCAATCGACAGCTCACTATCTGACCGAGCAGCTTGCCGGGACCGGTGTGGAGGTTTCGCGACTGGCGCAGGGTGTGCCGATCGGCGGCGAGCTCGATTATCTTGACGAGGGCACCCTGGCCGCTGCCTTTCGTTCAAGGAAGCGTGTCTAGAGTGGCGACCGGAACGCGACATTCTTCGGCGTGTGGATGTTGCCATTGCCGCGGCAGTGCCGAAAGCTGCCTAGAAGATAGTTGGCCGGAAACAATGACGAAGGCAGTGTGGCAGTGGGGTCGCCGTGACGTGATGGCAAGGCATGGATAGGCAACCGCGCCGGCAGCGCCAAGCTCGCGTCAAGCCCAAGTTCGTGGATGGCTCGCTGCTGAGGCACATCCTCGTCATGACGGGGACGGGCGCCGTCGGCTTGATGGCGATCTTCCTGGGCGACCTCGCCAACATCTTCTTCCTGGGACGGCTCGGCGATGAAGCCGTGGTTGCGGCGGTCGGCTATGCGAGCTCCATCCAGTTTCTGACAATCTCGATTGGAATCGGGCTCGCCATCGCTGCCACATCGCTGGTGTCGCCAGCGCTGGGTGCGGGGTTGCGCGGGCGCGCGCGGCGGCTGTCCGTCAATGCGCATGTGTGGACCTTCGTTGTTGCGTCGGTGCTCGCTGCGGCGGTGTGGCTGTCGGTTGAACCATTGCTGCGCGTGATGGGCGCGTCAGGGCGCACACTGGAGCTTGGTGCGTCCTATCTGTCGATCGTGGTGCCGACGTTGCCGCTGCTTTCGCTGGGCATGACTTCATCCGCGGTGCTGCGTTCCGCTGGTGATGCACAGCGTGCGATGTACGTCACGCTGGCGGCGGCGGTCACCAACACCGCGCTCGATCCGATTTTCATCTTTGGGCTTGGACTGGGTATCAAGGGCGCTGCCATCGCCACGGCGCTTTCGCGGATTGCGGTTGTCGTGATCGGTCTTTATGGCGTGCTGATCGTGCATGGTCTTCGTGCGCGCGTTCGTCCGGATCTACTTCGGGCCGATGCTCTTCCGCTGGCCGTGGTTGCCCTGCCTGCGGTGTTGACGAATGTTGCCACTCCGTTTGCCAATGCCTACGTGACCAAGTCGATGGCTGCCTTCGGTGATAGCGCGGTGGCTGGTTGGGCGATCATCGGCCGCATCATGCCGGTGGCATTTGGTGCCATCTATGCGCTTTCGGGTTCAATAGGCCCCATTGTCGGCCAGAACTACGGGGCAAGGGCCTATCCACGCATGCGCGAGGCGTTCACTCTGTCGCTCGTGGTGACGGCGGCATTCACGGCGGCGGCGTGGCTGATACTGGTGCTTATGGCGCAGCCTCTGGCTGACGTCTTTCTTGCGACGGGAGACGCGGAACGCCTCATCATTTTATTCTGCCGCTGGGTCTCGCCGTTGTTTGTATTCCTGGGTGCACTGTTTGTTTCCAATGCCGTATTCAACACGCTGCGCCGGGCACACGTCTCAACCTTTCTCAACTGGGGACGGGCGACGCTCGGGACGATCCCATTCGTCATGCTTGGTGCCCAGTATGCTGGTCCAGACGGCGTCCTGCTGGGCAATATGGCCGGCGGTATCATTTTCGGATTGATTGGTGTGATGCTCGGCTACCGCCTGATCGGCCAGTTGGAGGCCAGTGGGCGCTGATGCGAACCTGCGTGGAAGTGCGTTCGCGCTGTGTGCCTGGGGTTATGCACAGCTTCATGGATGGACGCGGCGACGACTGCCGCGAATCGCCGGAAGAAAAGGCCGATACTTCGATAGCCCGGTCATGTGCGTGCAGGATTGCCGGATGTGCAATGGCGGGAATGAATTGCGCAGGCGATACGGATTATCATGATGGTTCAGGTAGACGCAGCGCGACAAACAATTGACGCCCGCAGCGGCGACGCCATGCGGCCCCGGGTGGCGATGGTGGCAGGCTCCGCGCGCACTCTGCTTGGACCGCGCGCAGGTCTCATGCGGTTGTTTGGCGACAACGGTTGGGACGTGCTTGGCGTGGCGCCTGGCTTTACGGCCGAACAGGAGTCGGCTCTGGCGGTTCATCGCGTCGCTCCTGCAACCTTCGCATTGGAGCCTAAGGGGCCGGCGATGTTTTCGGACCGGCGGGTGCGGGGAGAGCTGGCTGCGCTGTTGCGGGCTTGGAAGCCGGATATCATGATTGCCATGAGCGAGCGTATCATGGCTCTTGCGGTGATGGCTGCTGCCAAGGCGCGCGTGCCCCGCCGCATCGCACTCGTCAACGGGTTGAGGCCGCGCGGGATGCCCTATGATGCAGTAGACGATCCAATGAGGGCGTCGCCAAAGCTGCTATCCCGCGCCATGCAGCGTGCGAATGTGGCGATCTTCCACAATCGTGATGATCGCAGGACGCTCGAGCGTGCAGGGGCGTTGCCATCCGGGCTCGATGTGCATGTCCTGCCGGGATCGGGTGTCGATCTCGTTGCGTTTCCCGCGCAGCCCTTGCCATCGGCGACTGATGGTCTTGTGTTCTTGATGATTGCCACGCTCGATCAGTCGCGCGGGGTTCTGGAATATTGCGAGGCGGCGGCGCGTTTGAAGCTGCGCGCACCGCGGGCGACGTTTTTGCTTGCCGGGCCAGCGGGCGAAGGCGCGAGCGGGTTGAAGCCCGAAGTGCTGCGGCGCTATGGCGATGCGATCACCTATCTGGGAGCCGTGAGCGATGTGCGGCCGCTGCTGGCGCAATGCCATGTCTTCGTCTATCCGAGCCACGGCGAGGGCAGACCGGGGAGCATGATGGAGGCGCTTGCTTCAGGGCGACCTTCGATCACCACGGATGCACCCGGATGCCGGGACCTCATCGATGATTGTGTAAGCGGCATGCTGGTTGCGCCGCGCGATGCCGTGGCGCTGGAGCGTGCGATGGAGAGCCTGTTGCGCCGTCCAGATCAGCTCGCATCAATGTCGCGTGCCGCCAGGCTGAAGGCAGAGCGTTGTTTCGACCAACGGCAGGTGCTTGATGCCTGGCGAAGGATAGTTGGGATCACCGCGTGAGTGGTGGCGCATTGCTGTTTAGCCGAGCTGCGTATGCGCTGCTGTCGTTCCCGGCCCATTGCGCACTTTGCAGCCTGGAGGGCGTTCATTTTTTTGGTAATGGGAGCGCGCTCAAATTTCTTGTTTTGAGCATGTTTTTCACGCTGAACCGCACCACCCTTCAGCTAAACATGCCTGAGCCGCAATCGCTTCATCTCCCACTTTCATCGTTGGCGTGGCGGACCCATGAGCGGACCTCGCCTTCGGCATCCTTCAAGATATTATTTTCGACCGCGATGCCGGTCGCCTCGGCGAAATGCGACAGCCACGGATAGCCACTGACAGCAGTCACGATGTGGCCGTCTCCCGAATTCTTGATGTTGATTGTCGCCAGTCTGAGGTTCAAGGCGCGCGCAGCCTTCACGGCCATGCGGCGCGCCTGCTGGATTTCATTTGGTTCACAAGGCGGGTCTGAGTTTTCGGTGCGCGGGGGAAGGCGCACGGCCACGGCACTCTGGCCGACGACGAGGACGCACATGCCGTCAGGACCATGTGCGCTATTCGTTTGAGGGTTTCCGGCGGGGGAGTGTTGTTGTGGTGAGACGTGGGCGGGGCCGGTCATGCGGATGCCGGAGGCAAACAGGGTTTGGCGCAGTGCCGTTGGGTCGGCAAGCAGCGCCATCGCATTGGCGGGGTTGAGCGACACCGAGCCCATCAGCTCGAATTGCCTCAGGATGGCAACGGGGCCGGGCTGCTGCATGGGGTCGAAGCGGGGAATGACGATGTCGAAGTGGCCCATCGGTGAATCATCAATCACCAGGCCGGGCAGCAGCCCATCGAAGGTGAGCGCGACATCGGCGGCGGGGATCAACTCGACGACGTGGCCGCGCTCCCGGGCCGCCAGCATGATGCGCGTCGTGCCGGGTCCGGCTGGGTCGGCCGCCAACATCGCAATGCGCAAGGACCGCTTGATTGGATCGCGCGATGGCAGGTGCTTGTAGGGCTTGTAGGACAGCTTTGGCTGGCGGAACGAGGAGGCAGGATCGACGAACATATCCTCCTGGATTGCCTGGCGGCCCAACAGCATGCGATAGGCCATGTTCTCGCGATTGGTGAGCGTGACCTCGATCGGCCAGGTGCGTGTGCCGATGCGCACCTGCGTCAGGATGACATAGCGCGTTTCGCGTTCGCCATTCGAACTGGTGACGTCGCGCCGGTCGACAACCGGAGCGGAGCATGTGACCTCGATGTCGGTCTTGCCAGCAATCGGGTGGACGTTGAAACGCACCAGGGGGGCGGATGCCGGGCCGAAGGGTTCGATATTATGTGCATGCAGGGCGGAGGTGCGCGCACCGGTATCGACCTTTGCCTTGATGGCAGGCAGGCCGAGGCCGGGCAGAGCAACCCATTCCTCCCAGCCAATAATGAATGGTGCCGGCATTCACCGTTCCCGTCAGGAGACTGTCAACCGAACACGCGTCCCGTTACCCTTATGCGGCAAGCGTGCGCGCGTGAACTCTATCATCAGCCACCATGCGTGGCATGGTAAAGATGCCTTGGTCAGGGATCTGACGCGTTATTGGAGAAGTTTGCTGAGATAGCGGATGCGTGGCGGTCAATCCATCGGTTGCATCATACCTGCGCTGAATGAGGCAGCGGGCATTGCCCGGGTTCTGGCAGCGCTGCCGGTCTGGGTCGATCATGTCGTTGTTGCGGACAATGGTTCGACAGATGGAACAGCTGATGTTGCTCGTGCTGCGGGAGCCACCGTCGCGGTTGTGCATACGCGCGGCTACGGTGCGGCTTGTCTCGGCGGCCTTTCAAAACTTCCCGCCGTAGATGTGATTGTTTTTCTCGACGGTGATTATTCAGATTTCCCCGAGCAGATGGATACCCTCGTCGATCCCATTGTTGCCGGACGCGCGGATCTGGTGATCGGATCGCGCTCACTTGGTGGAGCCGAGCATGGTGCATTGACCCCGCAACAGCGGTTCGGCAATTGGCTGGCTACGCGGCTTGTGCGCGCCTTCTGGGGTGTTCGTTATACCGATCTTGGTCCTTTTCGTGCGATTGCACGCTCGGCGCTCATGCGGCTTGGCATGGATGACAGGTCGTTCGGCTGGACCGTGGAGATGCAGATCAAGGCAGCCCGGCAGGGATTGGCGGCGTTGGAGCGGCCGGTGCGTTACAGGCGCCGCATCGGGACATCGAAAATTTCAGGCACCGTGCAGGGCACGCTTCGCGCCGGGACCAAGATTTTGTGGCTGATCGCCCGGGAGGCCGTTCGTCGCTAGAGCACGGCCATTTTTTATGGAATGGGGAACGCGCTCTATCCTTTTGTTATGGGGACGGTGACACGGCATATTCGGACAGCGAATCGAGCATGCGTGGGGCAAATGTCACCACATAGCCCAGCTGCTGCAGCTGGCTTCGGGTTTCTTCAATCGTCTTTGGATCGTTCAGATATTCGACCACCAGCACCGGACGGCCATGGCGCCGGGCGACACTGAGCCAGCCGATGCTGTTGGCGATTTGCGCATTGCTATTGGCCTTGCCTTCCGAAGGGCTGCCAAAGAGCAGGTCCTCCTTGGCGATGGCGTCGATCAAGTCGACATAACCGTCGCGGAGAAGCAGTTCCTCGCCGTTTTGAGGGACGATCAGGAAGTCTGGCTTCAGGCGATGGGCAGTTTCGGCAATACGCCTGACAAACGCGACCATTTCAGCCTGAGGGTCGTTGCTGTCACCGGTGTGATCGTCGAAGGCGTCGACGCGATCGAGATAGACACCGTCAAACCCCTCGGCGATGAGCCGGGCGAGATAGGACTTGTCGCCTTCAAGGAAAATCGCCTGCCAGTCGGGGTGTTCGTATCGCACGGCGAAGTTTCCCGACCAGGATTCGTTTTCGTCGCCCAGCCATGGCGGGGCGGCGGAGGAGGGCCAGCGGTCCGGCCGGGGTTCAGGTTCTGTTGCATCGGCCGGAGCCTTGCCGCCAGGGCCTGAAGCATGCGGCACTTGCCTGGCGTCGGCGTGCTTCGTGTCCTCTCCGGCTTCTGCCGTGTGTGTTCCAGGTTTACCGGTGGTGGCGTTTTCTGCCGTTTTGTCCGGTTCAGATTCTTCGGGGGCAGCGGTTTCGATCCATTCGGGTTTCCAATAACTCCGATATTCCTCCGCTTCGCCGATGCTCATGTAGGCGAGGACAAGCCGGCGGCTGCCATCGGGCTTTTTCTGGAGCTTGCGCAAGATTTTGGCGGCTGAATTGCCGGTGCTGGTCCCGGTTATGGATTCATCAAGCACCAGGATGTCGGCCGGGCTCGCCACCAGCACGCCCAGGTCGAAACCCTGCAACTGGTAGGTCCAGCTTCGCGCATTGCGGATGAGTTCGCGGGCGGTGTGTCTCCCCGGAGCGGCGCCTGCTTGTGGCGGCGGCTTCTTTGGGGTGGTGGCCCATACCGGCAGGGTGTGACCCAGCATTGAGAACATGCCCGTTCCCAGCAGCGCACGCCTTGTCAGCACTGTCCCTCTCCCGCCGCAAATTCAGCCGATCGCCTTGCCCAGTCCTGGCCAGAATGCCCAAATTCCAGGAGGCGTGGCTCAGCACCGCAATTGACCTGTCTCTGCCGTCCGCTTATGTCACAGCCATGGCCAAGCTACCAATTATAACGCTTCCGGATCCGATCCTGAGAACGCAATCGTCTCCCATCGAGCGCGTTGACGATGAAACGCGCCGGTTGATCGACGATATGCTCGAAACCATGTATGCGGCTCCTGGTGTTGGGCTCGCTGCCATCCAGGTCGCCGTGCCCAAGCGGCTCTTAGTAGTGGATACGTCCGACAAGGACGAGCCAAAGCGGCCGATTGCGATGATTAATCCGGAGATCGTGCAGCTTGGGCAGACCACCCGCGTCTATGAGGAAGGCTGCCTGTCGATCCCCGACGTACTCGTTGATATCGAGCGGCCGGCAACCGTGACCGTGCGCTACGTCGATCGCGACGGCAAGGCGCAGGAACTCAACGCCGATGGGCTGCTGGCGACGGCCGTGCAGCACGAGATCGATCATCTGGATGGGAAGCTAATTATCGATTTCCTGTCGCGGCTGAAGCGCGACATGGTGGTGCGCCGCTTCAAGAAGCAGTCACGCACGATGTGACCGCACTCAACGGTCGGGCAGCAGAGGGCGGCATGACACTCAACGTCGTTTTCATGGGGACGCCGGATTTTTCGGTGCCGACGCTGAGGGCTATTTTGGCTGCCGGGCATTGCGTGAAGGCAGTCTATACGCAACCGCCACGTCCTGCAGGCCGGCGCGGTCTGGCCGATACACCGTCTCCGGTGCATGGGCTCGCCCTTGAAAACGGCCTATCGGTGCTGACGCCAACCAGCCTGAAGTTGCCGGAGGAGCAGGCGCGGTTTGCCAGCCTTGATGCCGATGTGGCAGTCGTCATCGCCTACGGGATGCTGTTGCCAAAGCCTGTGCTGGATGCGCCGCGGCTCGGTTGCATCAATCTGCATGCCTCGCTGCTGCCGCGCTGGCGGGGTGCGGCACCTATCCATCGCGCAATCATGGCGGGCGATGCGGAGACCGGGGTGATGTCCATGCAGATGGAAGAGGGGCTCGATACCGGTCCGATGTTGCTCACCGCGCGCACGGCGATCGATCCGGACGAAACTACGGGGGAGCTGCACGACCGGCTTGCGGGATTGGGTGCTTCCGTCGTGGTCGAGACGCTGGCGCGGCTGGAGGCCGGCAACATCACGGCAATGCCGCAGCCCAGTGCCGGCGTTACCTATGCGCGCAAGATCGACAAGGCAGAAGCGCGGATCGATTTTTCTGCTTCAGCTGCCGTGGTGAAGAACCAGATTCGGGGGCTGTCACCCTTTCCCGGCGCCTGGTTCGAGTATGTCCATGATGGCAAGGCCGAACGCATCAAGGTACTGCGGGCAGAGGTGGTGGCGGGGCAGGGGACGCCGGGGCAGGTGCTCGATGATCGGCTGACCATCGCTTGCGGTGGGGATGCGATCCGTCCCCTCCTGCTGCAACGGGCAGGCAAGTCCATCGTTTCGCTCGAGCAGTTCTGTCGGGGGTTTACCATTCCGGCTGGTGCAGTGATCGGCGGCTAAGACCACGTTAGCGGTCGCCTGAACGGCTGCCGGGTTCCTCAGCCGACGGGCACGTTAATCATTGTTTACAAAGTCTTAAAGGGCGCTCGCCGAAACGGTTAGACTGGGGCCGATTACCCGCTCGTCCGGGTTGTGCAAGTTCGAGGAGGCCTCCGTTCATGCGTTCCTTTTCAGTTCTCTCCCTTGCGGCAGCAGCTGTCGTTTTTTCATTCACCGCAGCGTCGGCTAACGGGACCACCCGCATCGAGACGCGACCCTTCTATGGTGCCGTTGTCACCATCGAGGAAGGCGTGCGCGTATTCCGCCCGCTGCCGTCTACCGAGCGCGTCATTATCAATCCGCAAGGTGCCACTCCGCTGAGCCTCGGTTTCAACGAAACCAACGTGACCGAGCGCAACTACAACTACAATTACTCGGAGACGAAGGTCGATGGTGCTGACGGCGGCAGCTATGCCGGTGGCATCTATGGCGGCTATGGCTGGGGACGCAATGGTGGCCGTCGTGGCGGCGGACATGCTGTCGGGCGCGGCTATACCGGTGGTGGACATGGCGGGCACGGCGGCGGCCGGCACTGATCTTCAGTGTCATAGATCAGCCGAGGCGCTTGAGCTTGCCAGCATTGGCGGCTAGGAAGCAGACGCCGCGCCATTGGCGCGGCGTTGTTGTTTCAGGCCCAGCCAGCGACCGGATCGATTGTCGTGCCGCGCTACAAGATCACAATCGAGTATGACGGCACGCCGTTTGTCGGCTGGCAACGGCAGTCGGCAGGCGCTTCCATACAGGGCGCCATCGAAACCGCGATCGAGGCTTTTTCGGGTGAAGCGGTGGGGTTGCGCGCCGCCGGTCGCACGGATTCAGGTGTGCATGCCTTGGGGCAGGTTGCGCATTTCGATCTGCAAGTCCCGCGTGATTGCTTTCGCATTCGAGAGGCGGTCAACTACCACCTCAAGCCTGCACCGATTGCCGTTCTCGATTGCGTCGAAGCGCCAGCGGATTTCGACGCGCGGTTTTCGGCCACCCGCCGGTATTATATTTATCGCATCCTCAACCGCAGGGCGCGTCCCGCGCTAGACCGTGACCGGGTGTGGTGGGTTTCCGTGCCGCTGGATTTCGAGCAGATGCATGCCGCGGCGCAGCTGCTCGTTGGACGTCACGATTTCACGACGTTTCGAGCGGCACAGTGTCAGGCTGCCTCGCCGGTGAAGACGCTCGATCGCCTCGACGTGGAGCGGTCCGGTGATGAGATTGTGGTCCGTGCATCGGCACGTTCGTTCCTGCATCATCAAGTGCGATCCATGGTCGGCACCTTGAAGCATGTGGGGGATGGGCGCTGGGCGGTCGACGATGTGGGCCGCGCGCTGCAGGCGAAGGACCGGGCGGCATGCGGTTTCGTTGCGCCGTCCTCCGGCCTCTATCTCGTCAAGGTGGATTACTCACCTGATGCTTTGCGCACAGGCTGATTGCTAATTCGGGCCATGGCGTCGTCTGGAGCGGCTTCCGGGATGCTGGCTCAGAGATGCATCCTGTCCTCTTCGTCAAGCGTCGGACGGCGTGGGCGGGGCCCCTGATTGAGGCCGAGGAAAAACAAAATGATGATGGAGGGTGGAAAGATGAACGACCACGCCGCCCAGAACGAAACATCGCGATTTTTTGAGTTGGCCAACAATGCGCCGGCGATGCCACAGGCGACCATGAACAGCGTCACAAATACAATCGCGGTAATGGCGTTCACTTAGCTCTCCTGAGGCTATCAGCGCGGCATCCTCAGATGTGGTGACGGAGTAGGCCCGGCGGACATGTAAGGGTGAGGCCGGGGCCATCTTTGCGCGCGGCGGCTGAAGCGTTCATTTGGTCCCAAACTGTGGCGGAATAGCGCCCTGCAGGGTCGCGAGCCAGACGGCCCGGTGTCGCGGGGCCAACAGTGTCGGGCTCAGTCCTGAAAATCAAGTCCAAGGTCCAGGACAGGGGCAGAATGGGTCAGCGCACCGACCGAAATCAGGTCCACTCCGGTTTCGGCGATCGCACGCACGGTATCGAGGTTGACGCCTCCGGAAGCCTCCGTCAGCGCCCGGCCCGATACCATGGCGACGGCCCGGCGCAGGGTGGCGGTATCCATGTTGTCGAGGAGCACGGCGTCGACCTTGTGCGCGAGGACACGCTCCAGTTGCTGAAGGGTGTCTACCTCCACTTCGATCTTGACCATGTGGCCGGCATGGGCGCGTGCCGCCGCAATGGCCTGGTCGATGCCGCCAGCGGCGACAATATGGTTGTCCTTGATGAGGACTGCATCATAAAGGCCGATGCGGTGGTTCTGGCCGCCACCGCAGCGCACAGCGTATTTCTCGAACGCCCGCAAGAGCGGGGTTGTTTTGCGTGTGTCGACGATCGCGGCTTTGGTGCCCGCGACCGCATCGACATAGGCCTTGGTTAGCGTGGCGATGCCGCACATGCGACCCATGAAATTCAATGCGACACGTTCGGCGCTGAGAATTCCGCGCGATGGTCCCTTGATGGAGAGAACCGTTTCGCCGGGGGCAACAGGGCTGCCGTCCCGCAACTTGGCTTCGACCGCGATTGCGGGATCGACAGCGAGGAATGCGGCACGCGCGACATCGGTGCCGGAAACGATGCCCGGTTTGCGCGCGCGGATGGCGGCATGCGAAATACTGCCAAGCGGTATCGTGGCGTTGGTCGTGATGTCACCAACAAGACCCAAATCTTCCGCCAGTGCTTCCGTGACGGCCTTTGTGATAAGCGGGCCCGGCAGCGTTTCAAGGAACACAAGTCCGCTCATAGAGTGCAGGCGACCTCCGCGTCGCACGAAAGCCAGGACTCGGCTGTCTGGGCCATGGTTGCGGCCGCCGCACGCGCTTCGATCTGCTCCAGTTCGGTGAGCGTGATGAAGCTACGAAGTGCCTGCTGCGGATCTGCCTCGGGGAAATCTCGGCGATAATGGCCGCCACGGCTTTCGGTGCGCATCAGGGCGCTGGCGGTCACGAGACGGGCGGCCAATACCATGTTCGATAATTGCGTATCGCCTTGAGCTGCCAAGTCCGCAATCTCGCGCAGCTGCAAGAGGGCACGGGTGAGACCACGGCGGCTACGTACCACGCCGACGTTGGCCGTCATGATGTCCTTGATTGTCGCGATCGCTTCTGTGCGTGCTTCAGCATCGGCTTGCGGTGCGCCGGCAACCGGAAACAGGTTTGCCATGCACAGGCTGGTGTCGTCGGTGACGAGAGAGCCGATATCCTCGGCGGCGCGCGCAGCAAAAACGACGGCTTCGAGAAGCGAATTCGAGGCAAGCCGATTGGCGCCATGTAGGCCGGTGGAGGACACCTCGCCCACCGCCCATAGGCCCGGTACGCTGGTGCGGCCACGGGCATCGGTGGCGATGCCACCCATGTGATAGTGCTCGGCGGGGGCAACGGGAATGGGCTCGGTTACTGGATCGATGCCAGCTGCTTTGCAATGCGCGTAGACGGTCGGAAAGGCGGTTGGGAAGCGCGCACCGATTGCTTTGCGGCAATCGAGGAACACACGGCGGCCTGCCTGGATCTCGGCGAACACTGCGCGGGCGACAACATCGCGCGGGGCGAGCTCGGCCTCGGGGGAGACATCGAGCATGAAGCGGTGCCCATCTGAATTTATCAGGATGGCGCCTTCGCCACGCAGGGCCTCTGAAGCCAGCGGCGCTGGCTCTACGCCCACATCCAATGCCGTCGGGTGGAACTGCACGAATTCGGCGTCTGCGATAACGGCGCCGGCGCGCGCGGCAAATGCCAGCGCTTCGCCACGCGCGTAGGACGGGTTGGTCGTGATGCGGTAGATGGCGCCGATGCCGCCGGTTGCCACAAGGACGGCGCGGGCCGGGAGCAGTTCGTATGTGCCGTTGCCGCGTGCGCTGCCGCGGATCAAGCGCACACCTGTAACCGCGCCGTTCTCAGTGATGAGGTCTTCAGCCTCGTAGCCTTCCAACACGCGGATGGAGGGCGTCTTGCGCACCTGGGCGATCAGCGCCTGCATGATCGCCCAGCCTGCCCGGTCGCCAGCGACACGGACGACGCGATGACGGGAGTGTGCAGCTTCGCGGGAAAGCACGAAGTGACCTTCCAGAGTGCGGTCGAAGGGCACGCCGTAGCGGAGCAGGTCGGCAATGCGGGCGGACGCTTCGGTGGCGACCATGGTAGCGACGTCGTGATCGACGATGCCGGCGCCTGCCCGGATGGTATCGGCCGCATGATCCTCGGGGCTGTCACCCTCGCCAACAGCTGCGGCTACGCCACCTTGCGCCCAGACGCTGGAGGCTCCCTCGCCTAGCGGTGCGGCGGCAACGACCGTTACCGGCAGTGGCGCCAGACGGAGCGCGGCAAACAAGCCCGCCAGACCTGCGCCGATGATGACGATGTCGCCGGTGCGCCTCGAACTCTCAGCAGGACGGAACTGAAGCGGTGTACCGTTTGCTTCAATGTTTGCCATCAGTCACTCCTACGCGCATTAGAGCTGCCGCATTCCGGAGAGGGGGCGCCGCCACCGTTCGGGTTTTGTTGCCGAGCGGTGGCGGCGGTGTTCAAGCATCAGTTCGTGAGGTTCACCATTCGCTCGACCGCGCGGCGGGCGCGCTCGGCTACCTCGGGATCGACGGTCACCTCGTACTTCATGTCGCGCAGGCTCTCGTAGATGCGCTCCAGGGAGATGCGCTTCATGTGCGGGCATAGGTTGCATGGCCGCACGAACTCGACGTCGGGTGTTTCCGCCGCGACGTTGGAGGCCATCGAGCATTCCGTGACAAGCACCGCCTTCTTCGGCCGATTGGTCTTGACGTAGTCGATCATGGCCGCCGTCGAGCCGGTGAAATCCGAAGCCTTGATGACGTCCGGTGGGCATTCCGGATGGGCAATGATCTTCGTCTCAGGATCGTCCTCGCGGAAGGCGTTCAACTCTTCGGGCGTAAAGCGCTCATGGACCTCGCAGTGGCCCTTCCAGGTGATGATCTCGACGTCGGTCTTGGTCTGCACGTACTGGGCGAGATACTCGTCGGGAACGAGAATGACGCGCGGGCTTCCAAGGCTTTCGACGACCTTGACCGCGTTTGAGGACGTGCAGGTGATATCGCATTCCGCTTTCACGGCGGCGGAGGTGTTGACGTAGGTGACGACCGGCACGCCCGGATATTTCTCGCGCAGCGCGCGCACATCCGCGGCGGTGATCGACTCAGCCAACGAGCAGCCGGCTTTCGGGTCCGGTATCAACACGGTCTTTTCAGGCGAGAGAATCTTGGACGTCTCCGCCATGAAGTGGACGCCGGCCTGGACAATGACGTCCGCCTTGGTGCGTGCCGCCTCTTTGGCAAGCTGCAAGCTGTCGCCACGGAAATCGCCGACGCAGTGGAAAATTTCCGGCGTCATGTAGTTGTGCGCCAGGATGACGGCGTTGCGCTCCTTCTTGAGCGCGTTGATCGCCTTGATGAGTGGCGCGTAATGCGGCCATTCCATCGGCGTCACGACGTGCTTGACGCGCTCATAGAGCGGCGCCAGTTCAGCGGCCAGTTCAGGTGTCCACGCCGGCAGGGCGTCGGCATGCTTCAGGCTGGCTGCAACTGCGTTTGCGGCAGTGCGGGCGGTGGCGGGCGCGGTATTCAGTGTGACGGTCATACCAGTCCTTTCCACACAATCGCTCGTCAGAGCGGCATCGAATTTCCGGAACGAAAACGTGGGAACTCGCGCCAGTTTCGCTTCCGTTGTCTAGAAATGCTCATTTGGAGCATTTCTATGGCCTGCCAATCACCGGCATAGCCGGCTATTGCTTTAATATGCTCTTATCGAGCATTGGTGTGCTAATAAGATAGGAGACATGCCCCTGTAATTCCAGTCCTTTCGTTAAGAATTTTGGAAGTCGGATTTCGCCACGCCGCGCGAAATTCGAATTGCTGGCCGGGTCCCAGCTCGACGCAGTTTCCCAAGTGGTTGGCCATCTTTGCAAAAGCGGATGGCAGATGTGGCGATGCCTGCTGGCTGTTCTCCCAAATCGATCATTATTGGATTTTCAGAACGCAAAAGAGGTACGTGGCGCCGCGCCAACCGGGCTCAAATACGCAAAGCAGCCGCGAAACCGTAGCGCTCGATCCTCAACCGGATGAGCGCTTTTCAGCAATACTGGAGATCGAGAGGCAGCAGCAGCGGGCTCCACTCCCGCTTCAACTGCAACTTTGCAACTACGCACGCCCGGGTTTGACGCGAACGCCTGGAGCTGGACGCTCCAGAAGAACTTCGCGACGGAACCGGAAGAGCTTTGCAGGGCGACCGCCGGTTCTTGTCTTGACCTGACCGGTTGGTTCGACCAGTCCGGCACTCTCGACGAGCCGACGGAAGTTCTGCTTGTGCAAGTGAGGACCGAGAATTGCCTCGACCGTCTTTTGTAATTCAAAAAGTGTAAATTCAGCCGGCATCAATTCAAAGATGACCGGGCGATACTTGATCTTGGCGCGAACGCGGCTGATCGCCGTCGCCAGAATGCGGCGGTGATCGTAGATCATTGCGGTGCCGAGCTGTTCGCCGTCGCTGTTGGCGATTGCGAGTTCGGGTCGGTCGCGGCGTGCTTCCGCCACCAAGCCTGCCTCGTACAGCAACTCATAACGATCGAGAACCTTTTCCTCGTCCCAGGCGCCACCGTCGGCGGCGAAACACATACGCAGTCGATCAATTCGTTCGACCGGCCGGTTTGGCGAGTTACGCATCGGGGGCATCTCCGCCCACGATTTCAGGCGTGGAATGATGTCGCGATCAAGAATCTCGGGCCGGCCGCGACGCCAGTCTTCCCACGGGAAATACTGGTACCAACTGTGCCACGTACCGCGCTGCAGATCGTCCGTGCTCTCAATATGCGTGAGTGCCAGATAGCCGATCGATACGACGTGCGGCTCACGATCCTCAGCCAGGGCGTGACGCCCACGGTCTCCGAACGTATAGAGCTGCTCGACGTAGCCGAAATCCAGGCCGGTCTGCTCGCGCACCCAAGTCCGCAGCCCGATCTCCAGGGTGCGGTGCTCGCGAGGTGCGAAGGGCCCCGACGGCAAACTGTCGGCGGCACCGACGGCGTCAGCGGTCTCACGAACCACCAGCACCACCGGTTCATCGTTGTGCACGGAAACGATTGCCGCGTTGAGACCGATCTCAACTGACGGCGTGTCTTTCCGGATGTGTGGCTCGCGGCGTACAGCCGAGGCCTTGGTCATTTCTAGAGCGTGCTTCAATCATATCCCCCAGACGTTCGAATCACGCCTCCCCTTTGATTTGAGTAAGTCTCGATCGTGGCGTTTTTCGGAACAACTGAATTACTCACTTACGGATAAAGGGGGGCCTGCTGAACGCATAGCGTGCGGCGGCGGGCAGGCGCTCTGTGTCCGGAGATTAATGATCTGTTAACGGAAATCGGCTTGCAGCAGGAAGGGCTGGCCTTCTGCGGCGGGCTGGCCGGGTCCGATTAGCTCTATCGCTGAGAGAAGGTGGCCTTTGCGTACGAGCGCAATGTCCGCGGTGCCCACCATGGGCAGGTTTGGGGCTGCCGTCTCCGACATCATGCGGATGCGGTAGGCTATGAGCGTTTCGGGAACTGTCGGATTGATCGCCGCGAGCATGATGTAGGCAGCGGCTGGTGAGCGGTTCAGGCCAGAAAAGCAATGAACCAGCAGCGGGGCGTCGTGTGGCCAGCTGCGCGCAAATTCGATCAGTTGACCGATCATCATGTGCATCGTGTTCTTATCGCTGCCGCGTTCGGGGCGTGCATCGGTGATGGGAAGACGCAGATGCAGGGCGGGATCGATGCCTGCTGGCGTGGGAGGCATCAGGTGTGCGTTGACGATGCTGACAAGGCGGGTTGCTCCGGTGCGGGCCAGCGTATCTTCAATGCGCCGCATCGAGCACACCGCGATCGTATCGGGTGCCACCTTGGACATTGCTAAGGACTGTTATGCTCCGCAGTTTGCATCTGGTGCTGGCTTATGGTCGTTCGAGCACCGTTGCAATGCCGACCATAGAATGTGCGTGTCACCCAGGTGTTTGTCTTGCGATCTGTATCATCGGCAAATGTAAGCGGCCGCCGCGCCTTTAAGTTGCTATGGTCCCGCTTGTTGGGGGCAGTGCATGGGGCTCGAGCGCATTTCAACTCAGAACGGCGTAGCGATCGAGGAAGGCCTGCTGTGCTTCCGCTGCTGGCGATGGCGCCAACTTTTCCAGCCGCTCGGCCAGAACCGCTGACACACCGTTGGGTGCGCCGAAATAGAGGTTGGCTTCATCCTGTGAAAAGCCTGCGAGCGTGGTTGCTTCATAGAATGCCGCGAACCGGTCGGCGGTCTTTATTTCGGAGGCGATAGCGGCCGGAAGGCGAGGCGGCAGAGAGAAGCGGATATGGATGGCTTCGAGCAGGCGGTTCTCGAATGCCTTGTAGTCGATCCCTATCGCTGTCTTGAAAGGGCTTATGAGGTCGCCAACAACATACTCGGGCGCGTCGTGGAGCAGCGCGGCCAGTCGCCATTGCAAATCCCACTGGGGATTGCGGTCGGCGCAAATCTCTTCGACCACGAGAACGTGTTGGGCCACCGAGAATGCGTGAGCGCCGAGTGTCTGCCCGTTCCAACGGGCAACTCGCGCCAGTCCATGAGCGATATCTTCGATGGCGACATCGGCGGGGTCGGGTGCCAACAGATCGAGGCGGCGGCCGGAGAGCATGCGCTGCCATGCGCGTGGTGATGGCGTACTCGATGCTGGTGGAATCGACTTGGGAGCAGATGAGGACATGGAGCCTTCGATTTCAATTCATCCGGTCATTGGGGTGGCGAGAATTCACGCTGCAGAGCAGCACAGGCTGCGCGGCGGTGGCATGTTGCCAGATGGTCGTTGACCATGCCGGCCGACTGCATCAATGCATATATTGTTGTCGGGCCGACAAAACGGAAGCCAGCTTTCTTCAGCGTTTTGGATATGAGTGCGGAGGCTCGCGTCTTTCCGGGTATGTCTGCCATGGTGCGCGGAGCAGCACGGCGCGGCTCAGTGTTTTCCCGTGCAAGGCGCCACATCAGGGCTGCCAGGCTATCGCGCTCCTGAAGCGCGATGTAAGCACGAGCATTAGCAACGGTCGCCTCGATCTTCAGCCGGTTGCGCACGATGCCTTCGTCTTTCATGAGCCGAGCTTGTTCCCGGGCACCGAAGCGGGCGATGCGCTCTGGATCGAATCCCTGGAATGCTGCCCGGAAGTTGTCCCGCTTGCGCAGGATCGTCAGCCACGACAAGCCGGCCTGGAAGCCTTCGAGCACAAGCTTTTCAAACAGGGCGCGGTCGTCGGCGAGGGGTACACCCCATTCTTCATCATGGTATCGGGCATAAACGGGGTCAACGATGCCGTGCCATGGGCAGCGGCGCTGCTCCTTGTTGCCCATGTTGATTGTTGCCCGGTTCATGAAGATGCAGCGGGCTGCGGCGGTTCCAGCGGAAACGTGACCCAGTCGGGCAGCCTTATTTCAAGGCGGGTGTTGTCGACCGTAAGGGGGATGCCCTTGTGACGGAACTCCGCAGCACGGTCGAGCCGGATTTGAGCCAGGCCGTGTGTGCCATCGACAGACCCGAGAGTTCCAATCGTCACCTCGCCGGCATGAATATCGGAGCCCGGTGCGGGAAGCGTCCCGTCTGCTTCAACGGGAACGACGCGCTTGCGTGCGGTTGAGCGATGTTGCATGCGGCTGACGACCTCTTGTCCGACATAGCAGCCCTTGGTGAAGGACACAGTTCCGGTCTGGTCGTAGAGGGCTTCATGCGGGAACGTGTCACCCAATGCGAAATCGCGTCCTGCCTGAGGGACGCCGATGGCTATGCGGTGGGCGTGATAGTGATCCTGTGGTGCGGGTTCCGCGCCTTCGATATCGCTGCGCCATTCGCTTTCCAGGGAAGCCAGGTGCCTGAAGCCGAGATCGGGATGGCGGGGGTCACGGAATCCGACGGTGGGCGAGCCCGCGTGCGCCGCGCGATGCGGTCCGCCCCAGCATGCGGCGACCGTGAAATCCGCCGTGACATCACGGATCTCGGCATTTGCGCGCAGCCGGTACATGTCGAGGCGCTGCTTAAGGGCGGGTGCGGAAGCTTTGGCGGTTTCAATCAAGTAGCCGTCGCCGTGGCGGGCAATGAAGAAATCGAACAGTATCTTGCCCTGTGGTGACAGCAGGCCGGCATGCAGCGCGCTTTCGGTTTCCAGGCGCTCCATGTCATTCGTTATCACGCCCTGGAGAAGCTTAGCGGCGTCGGGGCCGGTCAGCGCGAGCACGCCTCGATCTGTCAATATGGCGATGCGGGACGTCGGCATCGGTATGGCGGCTCCGGGTTTTTGCGGCCGTCGCCATGACGGCTCTTGGTTTCCTGGCTAGGGGATTCTAGGTATGCGCGCAGGGCCGTGCAAGGGAGGCTGCCTGCCCCGGCCGATGAATGGCCGGGAAAATGCGTTTCCGGCGGCTATTTGCTGTCGGGGCGAGGCCTGCGGGTTGCGCATGAGAGTTGCGCTGTGAGGAGAACGCGATGGCGGTCAACTACGAAATCGTCCTGAAGGGTGGCACAGTCGTCAATCATGACGGGATGGGCGCAGCAGACGTCGGCATTCGCGGCGGGCGGATCGCGGCGCTGGGCGACGTCGATGCCGGACGTGCCGACACGGTTGTCGATGCGCGCGGTCTGACAATCCTGCCTGGAGTTATCGACAGCCAGGTGCATTTCCGCGAGCCGGGCCTCACCCACAAGGAAGATCTGGAAACCGGCAGTCGGGGTGCGGTGCTCGGTGGCGTTACGGCCGTTTTCGAAATGCCCAACACCAAGCCGCTGACGACTACGGCGGAGCTGCTTGCGGAAAAGGTCGGTCTGGCGCGGCATCGCATGTTCTGCGATTTCGCGTTCTATGTCGGGGGGACGCGCGAGAACATCGCGGAGATCCCCAAACTGGAACGGCTCGAAGGGTCTGCCGGCATCAAGGTGTTCATGGGCTCTTCCACCGGCGATCTTCTGGTCGACGATGGCGCCAGCCTCGATCGCATCATCGCCGGCCTTTCGCGGCGCGCGGCATTCCATGCCGAGGACGAAGCGCGGCTGATCTCACGCCAGGGCGAGCGCGTGCCGGGCGATCCGTCGTCGCATCCCGTCTGGCGCGATGAGACGGCGGCCTTGATGGCCACGACAGTGCTTGCCGAACTTGCCGAGAAGCACCGGCGCCGCGTGCATGTGCTGCACATTTCGAGTGCCGCCGAGATGGCGTATCTGGCCGACCACAAGCGTTGGGTCTCCGTCGAAGTCACGCCGCATCACCTCACACTTGCCGCGCCGGAGTGCTACGAGCGTCTTGGCACCTATGCGCAGATGAACCCGCCGGTTCGCGACGCGCGGCATCGCGACGCGATCTGGGCGGGACTGCGTTCGGGTGTGGTCGATGTTCTGGGCTCCGACCATGCGCCGCATACGCGCGAGGAAAAGGAGCATGCCTATCCTGGCTCGCATTCAGGCATGACGGGTGTGCAGACGCTGGTTCCCGTCATGCTCGATCATGTCAACGCGGGGCGCTTGTCTTTGCAACGGTTCGTCGACCTGACAAGCCACGGTCCGCAGCGGTTGTTCGGCATAGCAGACAAGGGCCGCATCGCGGTTGGCTATGATGCCGACCTGACGATTGTCGACATGAAGCGGCGGGAGACGATCACCAACAAATGGATCGCGAGCCGGTGCGGGTGGACGCCCTATGACGGCGTGGAGGTCATGGGCTGGCCGGTCGGCACGTTCGTGCGCGGCCGCAAGGTGATGTGGGAGGGCGAGATACTTGGGGCGGCGAACGGCGAGCCGGTCCGGTTCCTGGAGGCCGGTATCTGAAGCATGTGCCAGGGGGCACATCTCGACAAGCCCGGCCCAGTGGAGGGATCTAATTTACCGTATTGGCA
Organism: Hyphomicrobiaceae bacterium; assembly: GCA_020442165.1. GTDB lineage: Bacteria > Pseudomonadota > Alphaproteobacteria > Rhizobiales > Hyphomicrobiaceae > JAEUMD01. The sequence goes on from JAGRKV010000051.1 coordinate 96,093, forward strand.
TTGGTCTTGCAGAGTGCCGGTCATCGTTAAGCAGTGTTCCCAGTTGACACACCGGTACGCAAGGGCGCGGAGGGCAAAGACCATGCAACTGCACAATCAGGCATCAGAAGCTCGCGTTGCTTCCCTATCTCAACGGGCGGCTGCGATGCAGGCCATGGTGTTCGTGGCCATACTGCCGCCGGCAATTGCAGTGGCCTATCTGGTGAAGTCAGCGTTGGGCATCAATCTGATGGCTGGTCCCTCGCCGCTGCACAATCTGCTTTACCATTTCGTGCGGTGATGGGGCGGTGCCGAAGGCGCCGGATCGCGGCGCCTTGGCGTCTGCCGGCCGGCCCGTGAGGCACGGGTTAGTTCGCGGTTGCAACGGTTTTGGGCAGGTGCTTCATGACATGCACCTGGGCGCCAACCTGGACCTGCCCCGCCAGATGCAGCACATGCTCATTCAACATGCGGAAGCAACCCGATGACGCCGCCTGGCCGATCGACTTGGGATTGTTGGTGCCGTGGATGCGGTAAAGTGTGTTGCCCAGATAGATGGCCTTCGCACCTAGTGGATTATTGAGTCCACCTGTCATCTTCACCGGCAACTTGGGATCACGCTCGCGCATCTCCTCGGGCGGGTGCCAGTCAGGCCAATCGGCGATTCTCGATACCTTTTCCTTGCCAGTCCATGAGAAGCCTTCGCGTCCGACAGAGATCGGATAACGATAAGCCAGACTGCGGGAAACAATGTAGTAGAGCTTGCGTGCCGACTGGTCGATGACGATGGAGCCCGGCGCAAAGTCGCTTGCCAGCGCTACACGCGGCGGCGCCTTGGCGGCAATCGATGGGCGCGGGCCGCCGCTTCTTACTTCATCACTATCGGCCTGCTGCTTGTTCTTACTCGTGCTGGCGCGCGGTTCATCGTCGTCGTCTTCCGTATCCTGCCACTGGTCACGGTAGCGGCGGGAGCGATAGCGCGGCTCGTCATCATATTCATTGTCGTACCAGCGGCCATAGCGCCGGGCGCGATATTCGCTGGGCCGAGCGTAGCGGTCCTGACGCATCATTTGCCGGCGGCGTGCGCGCTCAGCCCATGCCGGGCGTTCATAGTAGGGCGTGTCGTCGTCGTACCATTGCGCCTGTGCAGGTACGGCTGAAACCATGCTTGCCGCGCTCAAGGTCAAAGCGGCGACGGCTTGGCGGAAGGTCATTTCGCTACTCCAACCTGTATTGGCGGCGTGCTGTTTGCCCGCCCCTTGTGGGGACGGCTTCACCCGCTGCGGCAAGGATTGCGGCAAATAGAGGCGCAAGAACGGCAGCAGCTTTCGTATCTTGCAATAGTTGGTGAACGTCGCACGTCAAGGCTGAACTGGTCATGAATGCCGCTCCCGGGGCCGCAAATAGTGCATTGGCCGGGTGCGGAATGGATTTTTGAGCCGGGCCAAGGCGGTGAGGCCCGGCTGCGGGTTCTCGCGGCGGCAAGTCAGGCGCTAGTCCTGCTGGATGAAGGCGTGCCATGTGCCGTCCGCGCCGATTGCCAGCCGATACCAGGTCCAGCGCTTTTGCTGGCGCATCTTTACGATCTGGTCCACGGGAACGATCCTGTAGAGATCTACCTCTTCGGCGGGGCTGAGCTTGTCGAGGGACAGTTCCGCCAAATAGGGCCAAACGTATACGTCGGTGTTTTCCGGATCCCTGCCAAGGGGCTGGCGTGCCGGGCCGACGCTCAAGAGATCAGCGATGATCGCCAGCATCTGGTGGCCCTTGCCGTCCTGGGAGGCAGCCTTGAGGAAGGCTATGGGATCATCGATCTTTTCACCGGACAATGCCGGGGGAAGTTCGTTCCACTCAATGGCGGTCCGCAGATCTTCGATTTCACCTGAGTGAGCCGCTGCCATGATGGCGTCGATCATTTCGGCAACCGGCCGCGGCAGTTTGGTGCGATCCAGTTGACGTTGATAATCCACCGTTTGCCGTGCGGCCACTTCTGGCTTTTGCACCGGCGCTGTAGCCTCGGCTGCGGCCAACGGTTTGTGGACAAGCCCGGATAGCGCCGTTACCAATAAAATGAGGCGAATCGCATGTCGAAGGATGTGTTTGCAGGACGGAGGTGGCATCGGTGCTGATGTTTGCTTGGCGAGTGCTCGGGCGGTTCCTACACTTCTCTTTTGGTATCGTAACGGGCTCAAGCGTGCAGCATCAGACCTCGAGCAAGTCTGCATTCCGGCGAAGCGTGCTACGGCCATACCACCGTCCGGGGAGGCATTGCTGCAACGAACCGGAGGCACGGTTGTTGTGCGTTCCGGAATGCGGTGAGGGTTTATGCAGCTGATCCCAAATCCGCTCATCATTCCAGTCGGCATGGTCATCGGCGTTCTTGTGGCGGCTCCGGTCGGTCCCGTCAATGTGCTGTGCATCCAGCGGGCTATCGAGCGCGGTTTTTGGGGCGGTGTCGCGGCGGGAATCGGCGCGGTGCTGGGCGATGGACTGATCGCGTTCTTTGCCGCTATGGGCGTGGGTGCGATTTCAGGGGCCGTGCAGAACTACCGGACCGTCATTCAGATTATCGGCGGCCTGGCGCTTGCTGGTTTCGGCCTCAAGCTCTTTCTTTCCGGGCCACGTATTGAGATGCTGCATCCGGCCCATGCCGACAAGGCGACATTGAAGGATTTTGCCTGGGATATTCCTCAGACGTTTTTCCTGACCATTACCAATCCCGGAGCCGTGCTCGGACTTTTTGCGATCTTCGGCGGCGTCAGTACGTTCGTCGAGGTCAAGAGCAATATCGACGCCTTGACGATGGTGGCCGCGATCATGGGGGGTAGCATGGCGTGGTGGGTGCTCTTGTCGAATCTCATCGGCCGTATTCGCCACAAGATCGATGGCGCCCGGTTCGGTCGTATCAATCGTATTGCTGGATTGTTGCTGATCGTCTTCGGCGGTGTTCTGATCGGCGAAATGGTGATGAAGAATCTCTTCAGATTCATCTAGTCGAATTGCGCCTTGGCATTGCCTTGTGGGCTGCGGCGGCAGCATTTGCCGCGTGCGCGCGCCGGCATGCTGCGACATGCGGCGTCGCTCACCGTCACAAAGACAGGCCGGCAAATGTAACTATACAGTGCGCTTACTGGCGGGTGTGCGGTATGGTGAACTCGCCGGATTGGACGCGGCGCTCGAGGCCGCGGGCAAGTGAGGCAACAGCATCCTCGCCATAAATGTCGATCAAGTCGCTCAGTGCCGTGAAAAGCGCGGCATAGGCCATCAGCTCAGGGGCAAGTCCGGTCTCTTCGCCCTCATCCCAGGCTGCAAGGATGAGATTGAGCGCGCGCAAGCTGTCTTCGCTGCCCTCGTCTGCAAACTTAATCGATGTGGCCACGCTACTCTCCCCCAACGCTTGAACGGTCGTGGAATTCTCAAACCGTCCGGTACCTATTCGCGCCGCCACCCTGATCCCAGCAACCACGCGCTGCATGCTCTCGCTCAAATCAATCAGGATTGCAATGCCTGATGCGCGACGTAGGTCCGATTGCAGTGGCAAGTTCGTAGCACGGCATGTGTTGTTTGGGGATGTGGTGCGCGTTCATTATAAACTGTCAGCAGGCAAAGCGTGGTGCTGCATGACTGGATGCAATCGGCGTTGCAGCCACCAAGTCCATCTTTCTTGGGCGTTCAATGATTGCCCGTGGAGAGGCCATCGGCGATTTCAGCACCCTCGGTCAGGAACCGGTCAATGGTGGAACGTGCTGATGGCGTGCAGACATTATAGGTCCGCGAGTAGCTGCGGTAACCTTGGTTGAAGCTGCGTGTCAGGCGTGAGCGGCGGATCGCTGTCGATCCTTCCGTCTTCATCAGCTCCTGCATCGTGTCGCGCCAGAATTGCCCTTCGTTGGCACCGCACAATTCACGAAGGTAGTGGATTGCTCCAAGGATCTCGGCCAGGCGCAAGAGCTTCGGATCATAGGGACGGCTGTCCGCGGGCGGTGCCATCATTCCAGATCCGGCGGCTGGCGCTGGTGCGGCATCAGTGGGCGTGGCTGCCATCAGCAGCAGCGGAAACAGCAAAATTTTGAGCCCGGCGTCAAGGCGGGTTCGACTTCGCCGGTTTTGCCGGTCATGCTCAGTGCTGTGCAATCTTATGGTCATGCTTGGCGCGATCACCTGTGCCGCTCAGACGCGAGACTGTCCATCTACCACCGAATCGAGGCGTTGGCATGGATGTTACCCCGTGGCGCTGGGCGGAGTGGACCGGTCTAGTCGTGCGCATCCCCTGTCAGATGCGCGAGCCGCTGCCGGGCGGCTTCGATGAGCTCGGGCAGACCGGCCGTGGTGGGAAGTTGGCTGATCCGAGATAGGGAGATGAAGCGTGCGTCAGCGGCGTCGCTGCCGGCGCGCGGCTCGGGCCCTGGTTCTGCAAGGCCGGTAAATACGGTGATGCGATAGATGCGTTCGGGCAATGCGCGGTCCGTCGGAACAGCTACTTCATGGATCGAAAGCTGGTGAAGTTGGTTGACAGAAAGCCCAGTTTCCTCCGCAAGCTCGCGGATTGCTGCCTTTGCCGGAGTCTCGCCTTCCTCGACGTGACCTCCAGGAGCGCTCCATAGGTTGGCATTTTGACCATGCCGCCGTTTGACCAGCAGGACGGTGTCACCCCTGAACAGTAGCACGCTGGCTGCGGGCACAACGTCCAGCCCGAGTTGGTGCGGGGTCTTGCCGGGGGCATTTGGCATGGTATCGTTTCGGTATTGCGGTGAACGGGTTAGGGCACGGGTCCGGCTCTGCGCCAAGGCGCGCCGTCAACCGGACGCCAGGCGTTTCCATTACGGGTTCCCAGATGTGCTCGCGCTATTCCTTGACGTCGCCGCCCGAGGCTGTGCGCAGCTATTTCGGAGCCTTCAATCTTGAGGAATTTCCGCCGCGCTACAACATCGCTCCAACCCAACCTGTGCTGATTGTCCGCAATAGCTCGCGGCATGAGCGCCAGTCGACGCTCGTCAGGTGGGGGCTGATCCCGTCATGGGTCAAGGATCCTGCCGCCTTTGCAACGCTCATCAACGCCCGGGCAGAGACGGCAGCCGAGAAGCCATCGTTTCGAGCGTCCATGAGGCATAGACGGTGTCTGATACCCACCGATGGTTTTTATGAATGGACCGGAGAGAAGGGCGCCAAGCAACCGCATCTGATCCGCCCGCGCGGCGGCGGGCTGATGGCGATGGCGGGGATATGGGAGCATTGGTTGGGGCCAGACGGCAGCGAGATCGAGACCATGGCGATACTCACGGTTGCCGCCAACCGGACCATGCGGGCCATTCACGATCGGATGCCGGCGATACTCGGACCGGAGTATTTCGAAGCCTGGCTCGATTGCCGATCAGGCTCGGCCATGATCGCCATGGCGATGCTGGAGCCCGCTCCAGACGAATTGCTGGAGGTGCTTGCCGTCAGCCGCAGCTTGAACAATCCCAGGAATGAGGGACCGGGCGTGCTGGAAAGCCCAGCAGTCAATCAAAAATAGTTCTTTTATTTCATGGCATAATTTTGTCTTATTGGTGTAGAAGGTGCGATGCCTGATGTAAGTGCATGTGGTTGCTGGTGGGGGCGTTGACTCTATCGTCGGAGCATCTTGCAGCCCCCTCGCCGTCTCGGGTTGAAGTCGCTATTGTGCAACAGTCAACAGCTTGCCGTTTTGCGGCACTATTGATGGCCGTGTCGTGGGTGCCGCTTCTTGTGCGGGTAGCCGAGACGGCAGACTAATCGTGTTTGGCGCGCCGGGTTCAGCAGCAAGGTTGCGGCCGATCTGGAGCGAAGTTTCGCGAGGGCATCTGAAGCTTGTTGCGGTGGGTGACGCCGGCACAGTGCTTGGAGCGATGCAGAGCCGAAGCGGCTCGAAACGAATGTTGGTGCGTACCGCTCCCTGGCGTGCAGCCGGTAAATGGGGATCGGAGGGAGTAGCGTATGATGGGATACAGGGGCCACGATCTCGACCTGAGAACCCCGCAGACTTGGCGCGCTGCGGCGGACGAACCGCCTCAGACCGGCAAGAGCCTTAATGGTCCCGCGCGGGGGCAGGGCTACAGCGGCGAACATGAAATTCCCATCTGGGTCGACGATACGGTGCTCGCCTGCTGCAATCATGCGTTCGACGTCGCGCTTGCGCATCGTTCCGGCGAGGTCCGTGTCGAACATCTGCTTCATGCGTTGACGCGCATCGAGGATGCCGCCGACATTCTGGATTCCCATGGCATCCGCGCAGCGTCCTTGCGGCGTGAGACGGCGACAGCGATTGCCAGCGAGATGCCGGTGACACTGACAAACGGCAGTTCCAGTCCACGGCGTGCCGATGCGTTCGAGGAGATCTTGCGGCTGGCGGCGGCGCATGCCTATCAGCGCAACCAGCCGGTCAACGTCGAGGATCTGCTCTACGTTTTTCTTGAGATGCGGCCGGCGATCCCAGGCATCGAGTTGGTTGAACGGCATCTCGTCAATGTGCGGCGGGAGCGGCCCGAGCGGCCGCAGGCGGTGTTGCGCCGCCGCTCGCCGCCGTCGTATGCGCCACCGTCTTTCCCTCCGTTCGAGCCGCGCGGCTATGACATGGGTGACTACGAGCCGCGAGAGCGGGTGCGTCGCACGCCTGGCCGGTTCTTCGCGCCCGAACCAGCGAGCCGGCCGGTGCGGACGGAGATGCCGCTTCCCGAAAGTGTGCAGGCTGCAACCGATCACCTGCAGAACTCACGGCTCGATGCGCTGGAGCAGATGGTCCGCGCGATATCCGGGCAGATTGCCGGACAGCGGGACGAGGCCAGCCGGTTTTCGGGCGGGCTGTTCGATCGGCTGCAGTCCTTGGAGACACTGGTTTCCAACCGGCCGGAGGGTGGCGGTATTGCCGGTGTCGAACTACTCTTGCAGCGGCTCGACGAGGTGGAACAGAGCGTGCGCGCTGCGGGGCCTCGCGAGTTCGATCTGACGCCGGTCATCGAGCGGCTTGCCGCGCTGGAGACGAAGATCGAAGCGCATCCGCAGGTGGTTTCGGGCGAGGTGGATCTGTCTTCGCTCCTACACCGGCTGGAAGAGCTGGAGCGGCACGTCGGAGAGAAGTTGAACGAGAGCGTTGGCGGCTTGTTGCAGCGCTTCGTTGCGATTGAGCAGAATGCGCAGCTCGGCGACGTGCTGGGACGGCTTGGGCAGATCGAACAGGCCCTGCTTGGCCGCGATGGACTTGGGACCGGTGACATCGATGCGCGCGTCGGCGATCTGGCCGAGGCGGTTTCGTTGCAACAGGCCACTCTGGACGATGTGCGCTCGATGGTTTCGGCGGATGTTCGCGAGGTCAATCTCGCCATCAACGAGCAATCGACCAATCTGGCGCGGACAAGCGAGAGTCTCAGCGAACTCGTGCGTGCGGTGGAAAGCCTGCGGGACGAAGAACGCAACACGGTGGCGCAGGTCAGCCATCTGGTCGGCGGCTATCGTGCCGAGGTCGAGAATTTCATCGTCCAGGCCAACGACAACGCTTCCAACCACAACTCCGCGCTGAAGGAAGTGCATGACGCCTTGATGAAGCTCAACGCCAATCAACACACGCTTGCTGGTTCCATCGACCAGTGGCGCAGCGACGGCGCTGGCGATCTGGCCGTTGTGGCGGCGCGGATCGAGGGACTGGAGGAGAAGGCGGGGCGGCCGATGGCGCTCCTTGAGAACCTGTCGGCCAGCATGGAGAATATGCACCGCCTGACGGTTGAGCGGTATCATCGCCGCAACCGGTTCTGGTACTGGTTGTTTGGGACTGACGACTGGGTCGCGGCGAGTTGGCCCTCGCAGTCGCAGAGGATCGAGGCGGAGCGAGCGGCGTTGCGGCAGATCCAGAGCTGATACAACCCAATTCCTGTTTAATGCGAAGCCCGTGGTTAACCACGGGCTTTGTATATTGGGGTTATGGTCGAGATCAGCAGTCCACAACTCCGGGTTCGGTGCCGTTCAACATGAGGGAGCAGAAGGAAAGTCCTTCCGGCGAGCGCGGGATCGTCGTGCTGATGGCTGGCGGCCCGCTTGGCTGGTCGGTCGTCAACGGGCTCATCGAGCGCGTTGGTCCAGTGACGGTGATCGAGGAAGACCCGGAGAGCAAACGCGACATCATCAAGCGGCGCTTAAGGCTGGCCGGCCCGGTGGCAACGGCGGGACAGATCGCTTTCGGGGTGTGGTTGCGGTTGTTTGCCAGACGTGCTCAGCGGCGCATCGATGAGATCCGGGCGCTGCATGGTCTTAATCCCGCTCCTGTCACAGTCGGCGACGTGCATCGGGTCGCGACGCTCAACTCCGATGAGGCACGACAGCTGTTGATGCGGCTGAAGCCGAAGGTGGTCGCGGTCTACGGCACACGGCTTCTTTCGCGCAAGACACTTGGTGCCGTGGACGCGCCGTTCATCAATTATCACGCGGGCATCAATCCGAAGTATCGCGGCCAGCATCCAGCCTATTGGGCGCTCGCCGCCGGTGATGCGGCGAACGCAGGCGTCACCGTGCATCTGGTGGATGCGGGCGTCGATACCGGGGACGTGCTTTATCAGGAGCGGGTGTCGTTTGCGCCCGAAGATACGATTGCCACTTATCAGGCGTTGCAGATGGCGACAGGTATCCCGCTGCTCGCGCAGGCCATCGAGGATGCACTGATGGGACGTTTGACGGCCGTCAGCGTCGATCTGCCTAGCCAAAACTTCCTGCCGCCGACGCTGTGGCGATACCTTTGGACCGGCCTCACTAAGGGCGTCTGGTAGGCTTTTGTAGGTCTGCCTAGACAACTTTCCCAGGGTTCAAGATGCCACGCGGATCAAGTGCCGACTTGATGGCGCGCATCATCTCCATCTCGACTGCGCTTTTTAAGTGGGCCAGTTCTTCGCGCTTCATGCGGCCGATACCGTGCTCGGCGGAAATCGATCCCTGCATCTCAACGACGAGGGCATGCACGGCAGCAGCGATCTCTTCCCAACGGGCGAGATAGGCAGCCTTGTCCATGCCAACCGGTTGGGAGATGTTGTAGTGGACGTTGCCATCGCCGAAGTGGCCGAATGGAACGGGGCGTGCGCCGGGGCATAGCTTGCCGACCACCTCGTTTGCCCGTCTTATGAACTCGGGCATCGCGGATGGCGCGACGGAAACGTCGTGTTTGATCGAGCCGCCCTCGTGTTTCTGGGCATCCGACATTTCCTCGCGCAGCCGCCAGAAGTCTTTTGCCTGCTGCAGCGATTGCGCGATTGCGGCGTCAACCACGATTCCGGCCTCGATGGCGTCACCGAGCAGCTGTTCCAGCGTCTCGCCAGCGCGGCCGTCCGCTTCATGTGCCGAGATTTCGATCAACACCGACCACTGTGGGATTTCCGCGAACGGGCTTCTGACACCTTCGACGTGGCGCACGCCGATCTCCACGCCGGTCTTGCAGATGAACTCGAATGCCGTGAGGTGGGAACCGGCGACCGCTTCGGCCCGTTTGAACAGCTCCAGCACCTGATCGAGATCTTCGAGTGCCGCAAAGGCCGTCGCCTTCTCCGCAGGCCGCGCGAACAGCTTCAGCGCGGCTGCCGTGATGATGCCAAGCGTTCCTTCGGAGCCGATGAACAGGTCCTTCAGGTCATAGCCGGTATTGTCTTTCTTCAAGGTCTTGAGCGATGACCACACGCGGCCATCGGCGAGCACGACTTCGAGCCCCAAGACAAGCGCGCGGGCATTGCCGTAGGCCAGCACGTTGACGCCGCCAGCATTGGTGGCGAGGTTTCCGCCAATCTGGCAACTGCCCTCGGCGGCAAGGCTCAAGGGAAACAGGCGGCCTGCTTCCTCCGCTGCCTGCTGGACGCTGTCGAGCGTCGCGCCTGCTTCGGCGATCATCGACTGGCCCAGCGGGTCGACGTGCCTGATCTTGTTGAGGCGCGCGACCGACAGCACGATGTCACGGCCGTCCTCGTACGGGATCTGGCCGCCGACGAGGCCGGTGTTGCCAGCCTGCGGGACGATGCCAATGCGGGCTTCGTTGGCAAGCGCCAGGATGCGGGAGATTTCCTCGACCGAGCCTGGACGCAGCACGAGCGGCGTGCGGCCAACGTATCGATCGCGCCATTCCTTCAAAAAGGGTGCCTGCGCCGTGGCATCGATAAGCGCGTAGGCAGGGCCTACGATTTCAGTGAATCGAGCAATGAGCTCCGGAGACGGGGCCTCGAATTGGGGACTGTCAGTCGGGCGGCTCATGCGCGCGCGCTCCATCCGGCCGCGCGTCCAGCCACCAATTGCGGATGGTAAGTTTCTTGGCAATCAGCCCTGGTGATTGCGGTCATGCTGTTTGACACTCCCCTGAAGGTTTGCGGCACTCGATCTGGCGCGCTGCCCAGATGCCGGAGGATGGACCCAGCCCGCAGACCAGCGGGGTGTTGCGAAATGTCCGGCAAATCGAGAAGGAGGAATGCCATGCCCGTTGCCGTGATCGCAAGCCAGCGGTTTTCCGTCTTTTGTCTGCCAAGGCCATGGCGGACAGTTCCGGCAGCACTTGTATGCGCGATTGCGGTGCTAGCGGGACCGGTTGCGGCAATTGGCGCTGAGACTGCGGCTTTGACAGGGCAGGTGCGCTTGGCGCTGGCGCAGCCGGTGTTTCCTGCAGGTGATGCCTCGAGGCAGCAATCGCGTTCCCTGGTGCAGCCGGTTGCCGGACGTGCCTGCCGGCAATGCCGCCGCATCTGCTATCACGACTATCGAAAGGGCTGCTTCGAGGACTGGTGCCGCAAGCAGTTCACGCAATGCATGCGCGTATGCTGGTACGAATACTGCCGCTGAAGTCGCGGTGCGGTTGAAGGGGCTGATGCAATTTGGGCCCGGCTGCTGCACTGTTCGTCAACGGGGGGATGCGGCGCGTTTCAGGCGGTCGTTGATCGCCTCGCCCAAGCCTTCGGCGGGGATTGGCATCACGGCAATCGCCGAGGCGCCGGTTGCATCGAGTTCACGCAGAGCGGAAAAGAGGCGTGCGGCTGCTTCGATCAGATCGCCTGAAGGACTGAGATTGATCGTGGGGCCCTGATGGGTGGGCGCATGCGGGCCGAAGGCGAGGAGCGCCTCACCGGGTGCTGGATCGCCGACGCCGAGGCGCACGCGGGCCTTTGGCGCGTAGTGGCTGGCGAGTTGCCCCGGGGAAGCAGGGGTCGCGCCACCGTCAAAAGCGCGCGTCACCGGAGCGCCGGTTGCTTCGGTCAGGGCCGCAGCCGTTATGGCGCCAGGACGCAGCAGCACGATGGTGTCGTTCGCAATCGTCACGACTGCTGATTCCAGCCCATGCCGGGTGTCGCCGCCATCAAGGATCATGGCAACCTTGTCGCCCAGGTCGGCTGCGACGTGTGCCGCGCGCGTCGGGCTGACGTGTCCTGAAATATTGGCTGAAGGGGCTGCGAGCGGACGCTGGGCAGCCGCGATGAGTGCTCTTGCTATTGGGTGGGCAGGCATACGAAGTGCCACGGTATCGAGGCCTGCGGTCACGAGTTCCGACAGGTTTGTGCCCGGGCGGCGCGGCAGGACCAGCGTCAGCGGACCGGGCCAGAAGTGTTCGGCCAGCTGATATGCAAGGGGGGAGAAGGACGCCAGTGCCTCGGCATCCTGGAGCCGCGCTACGTGGACTATCAAGGGATTGAAGTGCGGCCGTCCCTTTGCCGCGAAAATGCGTGCCACGGCTTCACCGTTGGTCGCATTGGCGCCTAGGCCATAGACTGTCTCGGTCGGAAAAGCCACGAGTTCGCCCGCGCGGATGTGGGCCGCGGCGCGCAGAATTTCGTTTTCGGTCGCAGGCGCGATGGGTGCGCCGCTGTCAATTGACGAAAAGGTCAATCCTACGCCTTCCTCTCCAGCCGCGAAGCGCCTAATCTCCCATACAACAAAGAACAGTAGTCATCGGAGGGACGCACGCATGACGTTTCAGGCTCCAGTAGACGACATCCTCCTTGCTCTCAAGACGGCCTCTGATCTGGAGGCGCGGATTTCTGCCGGTCTTTACGACGATCTGGACGCCGATACGCTTGCTGCGGTGATCGAGGAGGCAGGCAAGTTCGGCGCGGAGGTGCTGGAACCGCTCAACCGCGTGGGTGACAAGGCAGGCAGCAAACTTGTTAACGGAGAAGTCGTGACGCCTCAGGGATGGCGGGAGGCCTACGATCAGTTCGTTGCTGGCGGCTGGGGAGCGTTGCCGTGCCCGGCAGAATACGGCGGGCAGGGTCTGCCTGAAATCGTTCAGATGGCTGTTGCGGAGATCTGGAACGCGACCAACATGGCATTCGGGCTGTGCCCGCTGCTGACGCAGGGCGCCATCCACGCGCTGATGATCGCGGGGACGGAGGAACAGAAGGCGGCCTATCTGCCGCGCATGGTGACGGGTGAGTGGACCGGAACCATGAATCTCACCGAGCCGCACGCGGGATCGGACCTTGGCGAGATCCGCACCAAGGCCGTGCCGCAGGGCGATGGCACCTACAGATTGTTCGGCACCAAGATCTTCATCACCTATGGCGATCACGAACTTGCCGACAACATCATACATCTGGTGCTGGCGCGGCTTCCCGATGCGCCGCCGGGGACAAAAGGCATTTCGTTGTTCCTGGTGCCCAAATATCTCGTCAATGAGGACGGCAGCAAGGGGGCGCGCAATGACGTGGTGTGCGCTGGGCTGGAGCACAAGCTTGGCATCCATGCCAGCCCGACCTGCGTGATGAAGTTCGGTGAAGGCGATGGGGCGGTGGGTACAATCGTCGGCGCACCCAACCGGGGCCTCAACACGATGTTCCACATGATGAACCAGGCGCGGCTCGCCGTCGGCGTTCAGGGTGTGGCGATTTCGGAGCGGGCGACGCAGCATGCGGAAGCCTATGCGCGTGAGCGCACGCAGGGCGCCAAGCTCGGCGGCACGCCCGGCGAGATGGTGGCAATCGTCGAGCATGCCGACATTCGCCGCTCCTTGCTGCACATGAAGGCGATGACGCATGCGGCGCGCATGATCTGCTTTGCGACGGCCGGCGAAATCGACGTGTCGCATCTGGCGTCATCCAATGATGAGCGAGAGGCGGCGGCAGCGCGCGGTGCACTGCTGACACCGGTGGCGAAGGCGTTCTCCACGGATGCCAGCCTGGAGGTTTCGTCAATTGGCGTGCAGATCCACGGCGGCATGGGCTTCATCGAGGAGACGGGGGCCGCGCAATATTACCGCGATGCGCGGATCCTGCCGATCTATGAGGGTACGAACGGCATTCAGGCCATTGATCTGGTGGTGCGCAAGCTTCCCATGGGCGGCGGCGCGGTGGTGAAATCATACATCGATGATCTATCGCGCATGGTGGGCGAGGTGGCCGCCTCCAACCGTCCGGAATTCGGCCGCATGGCGGAGAAGCTTGGCGCGGCGATCAAGGCGCTGGTGTTTGCATCGCAGTGGATGGGCGAGCAACTGCAGAGCAATCCCGAAGCGGCGCTGGCAAGTGCAACTCCATATCTGCGCCTATTTGGCATTGCAGCGGGTGGTGCCTATCTGGGGCGCGGAGCGGTCGCGGCGGTGAGGGGTGGAGACGCTGATGCGCGTGCCGTCATGCTGGCCCGGTACTTCGCGGAGAATATTTCGACCGAGGCGCCGGGACTCGCGGACACAATAACGGGTGGTGCTGAAGCGGTCATTGCAGCGACGCCCGAACGGCTCGGCGCGTGAGGATGCGATGAGCGACATCAAGGTTGAGCGGAATGGTGGGGTGCAGATCCTGCGCTTCAACCGTCCCGAGAAGAAGAATGCGCTGACGGGCGCGATGTATGACGCGCTTTCGGATGCGCTGGAGGCGGGCGATCGGGATAGAGAAGTTGCCGCTCATGCCTTTCTCGGCGTTGGTGGCGTTTTCACCTCGGGCAACGATATTGGCGATTTTCTACAATCGTCGGTCGGCGATCAGGCTGTGCTGAAGGCCGTCCTGCGTTTCATCCGCCTGTTGCCTCGTGTCGAAAAGCCGATGCTCGCGGGCGTGGATGGCCTGGCGGTGGGCATTGGCACTACGCTGCTGTTTCATTGCGACATGGTGTTTGCCTCGCCTGCAGCACGCTTCCAGACTCCCTTCCTGGATTTGGGCCTCGTACCGGAAGCTGGGTCCAGCATGCTCATGCCGGCGCGGATGGGCTATGCCCGCGCATTCGAAATGCTGGTGCTTGGCGCGCCGATGGATGCGGAAAGCATGCGGGCAGCAGGTCTCCTGAACGCCATCATTGATGCCGATAAGATCGAGGCGCGCGTCCTTGCTGCGGGCATGGCACTGGCTGCCAAACCGCCTGCCGCGCTGGCACTGGCGCGCCGTTTGATGCGGGGCGATGCCGAGGCGGTGGCTCAACGGGTCGACGAGGAGGCGCAAATCTTTGCGCGTCAATTGCAAAGCGCGGAAGCGCGCGAGGCATTCACCGCATTCGTGGAGAAGCGCGCGCCGGATTTCAAGAAGCTGCGTACCAGCTGAGGCGTGCGCAGTGATGTGGAGAGGGTGATCGCTAGAGATGGCGGGTGGCACAGGGCGGTATGGGCTGGTGCGCGCTGCGTCGATGCAAGGTCTGAGGCGTGCGTTACTTGCCGTCGCAATCGCGGTTATGCCTTGTGTGTTGGCCACCAATGCCGCGCACGCAAACTGGCTGACGCGGCTCGCGAGGGAAGCGGGCGAGGCTGGCGGCAGTGCGGCACGTCATGCCGGACATGGGCTCGACAATCTAGGCGGGCTGACGCGGCATCTCAAATCATTGCCGCACGATCCCAAGAGCGTGGCACTCGCGGCCCATGCTACCCCGGAGGGGCATTGGAAGTTTAGCAACCGTGAGGGCGAAGTCTTCACGGCGGCCAACGCCGATGAGATGAGCCGGGTCGTCAAGACTCTGGCGCCTGAGCATTCCGGCGATGGGCCGCTCAAGCTCTACTTGACCGAGGACACCGTTTTCCAGCGTCCGGAGATGATTAAGGATCTGCCGGGGTCGCCGGAACTGCACCTTTTAACCCGGCAACGCAGCTATCGGCTGCGCGTCGATCCCGGTCGCGGCAATGGTACGTCCTTTGTCGCGGAGGTGACACCGAACTTGTGGCTGCGCATGGGCGATCAACGGTTGTTCGACGAAGCCGTGTGGCATCTGCAAAGGCCGTTGTCGAAATCGAGCATCAGGGCGGTGTCGCTGGAGCCCGGTGGGGCTCAGACTTTGCCCGCGGTTCCTCGGTTCGATTTGGAATCAAAGGCTGCGCTGATCGACAAGATCGATCCGTGGAAACTGCCGGCCGCGCTGTCCTCGATCAGGGGGCAAACGCTGGTGGTAACGGGGCGGGTGGAAGGCGAATTCCTATTCTTCAGGCCGCAGGGCGGCGGTGAGAAGTCGCTGCTCGTGGCGGACCTGAAGCGGGCTGCGAAAGACAGCGACGTCAACCTCGTTATTCTCGAAGCTGCTGATCCATTGCAGCCGGGCGGGCGCAACTGGTTCTGGCAGAAGGTGGAGGTGAAGGGCCTCGACACTGCGCTAAAGCAGGCGCGGTTTGCCGATTTCCTCGATGCACTCGGACAGCGGAAACAGGGGATGATCGCGGAGGTTCGCGAGAGCCAGGACGGTCGCATCGCATTCGACGTCAAGACGGCGGGTGCGCGTGGGGCAGCGGACGCGCCCATTACCGATACGCTGGTGCAGTGGACAGAAAGCCTGTTCTCTCAGGCACTTGGAAATGTGGTGAGCAGCGGCATCAAGGCTGATCTGCCGGACAAGGAGCGTCAGCAGGAATTGGACCGCAGGATCATCCCCGGCATTCCGTTCCTGTGGCAGGCGCTTTATTTCGGCGGTCTAGTGCTCGGGCTGGCTGGGCTGTCCTATGTCAAGTCGTGGTGGCGCTGGCTATGGCCGGCGGAAGACCGGGCTGAATATGGCGGCCGGTTTGGCTACCATGCTGCCCGGGCTATGCGCGGTGCTGCTTTCGTGCTCATTTTCATGCCCGTGGCCGGCATACCCGCGGGGCTCTGGGCGCTCATCAAGGGGACGATCGATCAGCTCTGGTTCTTCATCACGCTACCGTTTCGCGTGTTGTCCTGGCTTTGGCGCCGCATCGCTCCTGCGGGATAGCAACTGGTCATTGGCGCTGCCATAGCTAGGATGGATGAGTTCAATTCGATCGCAGTTGCGGGAAGTTGGGGGAACAGCATGGCCAGCCTAGCAGGCAAGACACTCTTCATTACCGGGGCCAGCCGCGGTATCGGGCTGGCGATTGGCCTGCGTGCGGCGCGGGACGGCGCCAATGTCGCCATCGCCGCCAAGACGGCGGAGCAGCACGCCAAACTGGAAGGCACGGTTTATTCCGCAGCCGAGGAAATCGAGAAGGCCGGGGGCAAAGCTTTGCCGTTGGTCTGCGACATTCGCGATGAGGCGCAGGTCGCCGCTGCGGTCGACCAGGCAGCGAAGGCGTTCGGCGGCATCGACATTTGCGTCAACAATGCCTCGGCGATATCGCTGACGCCGATCGAAAAGACCGATCCGAAGCGCTTTGACCTTATGTTCGGCGTCAACACGCGCGGCACGCTGGTGACAACACAGGCCTGCCTGCCCTACCTGGCAAAAGCCGAGAACCCGCACGTACTCATGCTGTCTCCGCCGCTCGACATGAAGGCGCAATGGTTTGCTGGGCATGTCGCCTATTCAATCGCCAAGTACGGGATGAGTCTCGTGGTACTGGGTCTGGCCGAAGAGCTTCGACCCAAGGGGATTGCTGTCAATGCACTTTGGCCACGTTCGACAATCGCGACGGCGGCGATCAAGAACATTCTGGGCGGGGACAAGCTGATGCGGATGAGCCGTTCGCCCGACATCCTGGCCGATGCGGCGCATCTGGTCTTCTCGCAGCCTTCACGCAACTTCACCGGGAATTTCCTTATCGACGATTCCTTCCTGCACAAGGTTGGTGGCGTTAACGATTTCGAGGGCTATCGGCTCGATCCTTCCATGCCGCTCGCGCCCGACTTCTTCGTTCCGGCCGATGACCGGCCGCCTCCAGGCGTCAAGCTGGCACCGCTCTCAATGCTGACGGCTGGTTAGCTCATTGGCCTATTGGCCGGTATTGTGACAGAAGCGCAAAGCTCGGATAACATGAGCAGAATTCTCATGCCTGAATTTCCCCATGCCTGAACTTCCCTAGGAAACGCCCGCCATATGCCAACCCTTCTTCTTACCCACCCTTGCTTTCTGGATCACGATACTGGCTACGGTCATCCAGAACGCCCCGACCGCATGCGCGCCGTCGACAAGGTGCTCAGCCATGAGCTGTTTGCCGGATTGAAGCGCGATGAAGCACCGCTGCGGGCGGACGTGGAGGAAAGCATTCTGCGGGCGCATCCCAGATCCCACCTGGAAATGGTGCGTGCGGCGCGACCGACAACGGACGGCGAGCAGGTGCATCTCGATCCAGATACGGTGATGTCGCCGGGGTCATGGGAGGCCGCATTGCGTGCGGTCGGCGCCGGGCTAGAGGCGGTGGACCGGGTGATGAACCCCAAGGAATCGGGCACGCGCAATGCGTTCTGTCAGGTGCGTCCATGCGGGCATCATGCCGAGGCGGATCGCGCCATGGGTTTCTGCCTGTTCTCCAACATCGCCATCGCTTCGCTTTATGCGCGGGCCAAGCATGGCTGCGAGCGCGTTGCGGTGGTGGATTTTGACGTGCATCACGGCAACGGCACACAAGACATCTTCCAGGCGGACAAGGACCTGTTTTTTGGATCGACGCATCAGATGCCGCTTTATCCCGGCACGGGGGCTTTGTCCGAAACGGGTGTCGGCAATCTCTTCAACGCGCCGTTACGGTCGGGCGATGGCGGAGAGGCGTTCCGGGAAGCGATGGAAAGCCGCATTCTGCCGGCGCTCAAGAACTTCAGTCCCGATCTGATCCTGATTTCGGCGGGGTTTGATGCCCACCGGTCCGATCCACTTGCAAGCCTGGAGCTCGTTGAGAACGATTTTGGATGGATTACCGGGAAGCTCCTCGATATTGCCGAGAAACAGTGCGAGGGCCGGGTGGTATCGATGCTCGAAGGGGGCTATGACCTGACGGCGCTTGCCCGCTCCGTCGGCGTGCATGTCAAGACGCTGATGGATGCGGCGGGGTGAGGTCGGCCGCTGCGGGGTGCGACTTGAGCAACGGGCAAGGGTGAGTATATGAGCAGCGCAGGCAAGGCAGCGGGCAAGAGCCACGCCGACATCAAGGAAATGTCGTTCGAGCGCGCCTTGAAGGAGCTGGAGGTCATCGTTGGCCGGCTTGAGCGCGGTGATGTCGAGCTGGAGGAATCGATCGCGATCTATGAGCGTGGCGAGGCCCTGAAAGAGCACTGCGACCGGCTGCTGAAGCAGGCCGAGGCCAAGGTGGAAAAGCTTGCCTTCAACGCCGACGGCTCGCCCAGGGGCACGGAGCCGCTTGATCCCGAAGCACGGTAAATCTCGGCTTGGCGCTGATTTTCCATGTAACCTGAATGGACTTGTTGAGCAATGCCGCCTGCTGGCCTAGAACATGAGTGACAGCTGATGGTTTGCATGGCAAAGCACAACGATCATCAGCGGAATTGCTGCTGATCGCAGGCGCAGAAGAACCTTGTGCGCATACCGGCACGCGCCGGTAATGCGCCAGCGCCCGATAAGAGGTGTGCAACGACAGTGACCAAAACGCCCCTGCTCGATACGATCGGGACACCTGCCGATCTGCGACGCCTGCCGGAAAGTGATCTGCGTCAGTTGGCCGACGAACTGCGTACCGAAATGGTCGATGCCGTGTCGGTTACCGGCGGCCACCTGGGGGCGGGGCTGGGCGTCGTCGAACTGACCGTGGCACTGCACTGGGTATTCGACACGCCGCGCGACCGGCTGATTTGGGATGTCGGCCATCAGGCCTATCCGCACAAGATCCTCACCGGGAGGCGGGACCGCATCCGGACGCTGCGGCAGCCCGACGGGCTGTCTGGTTTCACCCGCAGGGCGGAAAGCGAATACGATCCGTTCGGCGCCGGGCACTCGTCGACATCGATTTCGGCGGGTTTGGGCATGGCGGTCGCGCGCGACCTCAAGGGTGAGAGCAACGCCGTGGTGGCGGTCATCGGCGATGGCGCCATGTCGGCTGGCATGGCCTATGAGGCGATGAACAATGCCGGCGCGCGCGATGAGCGCCTGATCGTCATTCTCAATGACAATGACATGTCCATTGCGCCGCCGACCGGTGCCTTGTCGTCATATCTGGCGCGCATCACGTCGAGCGGCACCTATCTCTACATGCGCGACATTGCCAAGCAGCTTGCCAAACGCCTGCCCAAGAGCTGGGAGCGGAGGGCTGCGCGCGTCGAGGAATATACGCGCCATCTTTGGCAGGGCGGCGCCTGGTTCGAGGAATTGGGCTTCTACTACATCGGACCGATTGACGGGCACGACCTCAACCACCTGCTGCCGGTTCTGAAGAACGTGCGCGACGCCAAGCAGGGTCCGATCCTGGTGCATGTCGTGACCAAGAAGGGCAAGGGCTATCCGCCGGCGGAAGCATCGGACGACAAGTATCACGGCGTGTCGAAGTTCAACGTCGTCACCGGTGCGCAGGTCAAGGCGACTTCGAATGCGCCGAGCTACACGAAGGTGTTCGCGGAAAGCCTGATTGGCGAGGCGAAGAAAGACAAACGCATCGTGGCGATTACGGCGGCGATGCCGTCGGGCACGGGGCTTGATCTTTTCGGCCAGGAGTTCCCCGACCGTACCTTTGACGTCGGCATCGCCGAGCAGCATGCCGTGACGTTCGCGGCCGGTCTGGCGTCAGAGGGGTTGAAACCGTTCTGTGCGCTTTATTCGACGTTCCTGCAGCGCGGCTACGATCAGGTGGTGCATGACGTGGCGGTGCAGAACCTGCCGGTTCGTTTCGCCATCGACCGGGCGGGGCTTGTCGGTGCTGACGGTGCAACGCACGCTGGATCGTTCGATATCGGATACCTGGGAGCGTTGCCCAATTTCGTCATCATGGCACCTGCCGACGAGGCGGAACTGAAGCACATGGTTGCCACGGCCGCGGCGATCGACGACCGGCCGTCCGCCGTGCGCTATCCGCGCGGCGATGGAGTCGGCGTGGAGATCCCTTCTGACGGGGAGGTTTTGGCGATCGGCAAAGGCCGCATCATTCGCGAGGGAGTGACAGTTGCGCTGGTGTCGCTTGGAACGCGATTGGGCGAAGCCACCAAGGCGGCAGAACAGCTCGCCGCATTCGGGTTGTCGACGACGGTCGCGGATGCCCGCTTTGCAAAGCCACTCGACACCGCGCTGATCGAGGATCTGGCACGCAGGCATGAGGTGCTGGTGACGATCGAGGAAGGAGCCATCGGCGGCTTTGGTTCGTTCGTGCTGCACCATCTGGCAGGGGCTGGGCTGCTTGATGGCGGCCTCAAGGTTCGCTCGATCGTGCTGCCTGACGAATTCATAGAGCACGGCAAGCCGGAGGCGATGTACGAGGCCGCCGGGCTCAATGCTTCTGGGATTGTGGAGACCGTGTTTGCCGCGCTGGGCCGCGAGCGCGTGGCAGGTGAAGGCGGCGAGCGGGCATAGCAGCGCCTTTTTGGCCAGATCAACAACGCGCGCCGTCTCTCGGCATCGCTGCGATTGCGTTTTCGCGGCAGGCCGGCGCACCACGACGGTCGCGATGCGCCGGACGCTGCGAGTAATCATCACAGCCTGGAAAGCAGATCTGCCTTCTTGCTGTTGAACTCCTCGTCGCTGATGTAGCCCTTGTCACGAAGCTGACCGAGCTTTTCCAGTGTCGCGATGACGTCGGTGGGTTCCGAGGTCGAGGTGGTTGGTGCAGGAGAAGGAGCGCCTGTCGCATTGCCTGACGCCACTTCAGCTGAGGGGAAAGAGATCGAGGGCGGTGGCTGGAACTGCGGCGGTTGAACGGGTGCACCATCGCGCGAGAGCACGGGCAGCGAAGACAGATTGACGGTTCCATATTGGCTCGTGAACGTGATCGAGCTGCCGCCGCCCTGTTGCTGGCCAAAGCCGCCAATCTGGTGATCCAGCGTGTCATAGATCCATGGCTTGCCGCCCGTCGTCACCGCCAAGCGGCGGCTGTTGGCAAAATATGCATATTTCATGTTGTTCTGGCTGCCGATGGCCGTCGGGGTGCCGAGTTCGTGTGGCCACCACTGGGCTGCTGGATCGGGCACGAACAGGGAATTGTTGTTGATGCCGATCTGGCCTGCAGCCTGGGACTGCGTGTCAAAACCACTCTGGCTTTGCGATTGGAACGAACCTGCGAACGGTGCTGTCTGGTGGTTCGCCAGTGCGTTCGACAAATCGTTGCAGACATTGTCGACCAGCATTTTCAGCTGATTGTTGAAGAGGTCGGAGACCATGGTCATGCCGCCGCGCATCCACTGCCCGGAGCCGCCGAACTCGGGATGACTGAACTGCGCCATCGACCCGTTGCCCTTATAGACAGCGTAAAGCATGTGCGTGACGGCATCCGGCGATAGATTGTAACGCGCCGAAATTTCCTGAACGATCTGCTGTCCGGCTTGTGACAGTTGCGACATGATATTTGGGTTCCTGAATTATCGTTACGATTGGTCGAGCCCTTCGTTGCCCGCGACAACGGTCGAGGGTTACAGACCGGTGTTCCGACCAACCGACGTCAAGGCTGATCCGGTAGGGCTCCGACCATTTCCGCAGCCGAATATGGTGCAGTGGGTGAATGGGAACAAGGGAAGCTTCGGCTAGGACCGGCAGAGCTTCGGAATTGCGTTAGCGACTGGGGCGTTATCACGTCCTGATTTCATTTCCTGGCGCAATCCCGCCGCGATAAGTGGAAATACACTGTTTCAGAGGCCTATTTGGGGAAATATCCGTTGGACTTGGATTGTGATAACTGGCGCGGCGTGGCGCGAAGTTGTGCAATACGACGTGCGTAATGTTTGGCAGATGGCGGCAAATTAGGCGTTTGCCTGCCACATACTCATTTTCTTTGTCGGATTATGATCTGTTTCTTTTTTCTGCGTGTCTCTTGAAATTGTCGAGAATGGCCTGCCAACCCTGCCGCTGCTGGTCGATGGAGTGTGAGGGTTCACTGTCGAAGGTGACACGCACAGTCGTGCCATTCGTGTGATGGCTGAATTCGACGCGCGCGGCACGATCACCAAATGCGTATTCGATCAATTGTTGCTCGATGACCTTGGTGTACGTTCCCGCGAAGTCAAAACCCATGCTGCCGTCCTTGGCCTCCATGCGTGATGTAAAGGTGCCGCCTTCGCGAAGGTCCACCACCGCACTCGTCGTGTGCCAATCGTCAGACGCGGCGTTCCATTGCATGATGTCCCCGGGACTGGTGTAGGCAAGCCAGACGATATCTACAGGGGCGGTAATCTCGGTCTCGACGGTGATCTTCATCCGGTGGGGGGCTCTTGATGCGGGTTTGTGTGTGGAGTCGATCTCCCGCTCTGACACGAGGCCAGAGCGGGGCTTGGGCTCCAGGTTGCGTGCAACAATCGGAGGTGGCACAGGGCCGGGGATGATCCGGCCGCGAGGTCCTCCCAATATGATCTACTTCACCGTCACAGTGATCTTGTCGCTCATCACAGGCGGCTTGTGGGGAACGTGGTTGTGATCGCCGAGTATCAACTGGAGCGTATGCTTTCCAGCCGGCAGGGTGATCGTCGTTTCGGTCTGGCCGCCACCGAAATGCTTGTGGTGCTCGTCGGCGGGGAGCGGGTTGTCCATGTCAACCTTGTCAACGTCGATCAGAAGGTGGTGGTGTCCGGTCTTGGGTTTTTCGATTCCGGCGGGGGCGACACCCATTCCAGACAAGCCGAACTTAACGGTAAGCGGGCCGGAAATCTCGTCGCCATCCTTGGGGGAAATGAAGTAAACCTTGGCGCCTTCGGGCGACGCGGTTTCGGCGGCGGCGGGCGGCACGAAAGCCAGGGCAATTGCGATTGCAAGAAATGACGTGGCGGCACGTAGCGACATCAGCGGGTACTCCATGATTGCGGCTGTGCAGGATATTGAATGTCTGAAGGATGGCCCCGGCTTTGAATTCCGCATCTGCCAGGTCCATGACGCAGCAGGATGGCAGTTTGACAAGGCTGAAAAATGTTATCGCAGCAGCAGGGCATTGTGAACCTCGAGGTGGCGCGGGTCTTGGCCCTATCACCAAATCGTGTCCCGCGATGGATTGGTGGATGACTGGAGCGCGGCAAAGGCTCGATCAGGTGCTGGTTGCACGCGGTATCGTGCAGTCGCGGGCTCGGGCTGCGGATCTTATTGCGCGCGGCGCCGTGTGCGTCGATGGCCGCGTGGCCGGCAAGGCGGGAGTTCTGGTGGCGGCGGATGCCCGCGTTGAAGTCGATGCGGAGGCGAATGCTTATGTGGCGCGGTCGGGAACGAAACTTTCCGCCGCATTGCGTGCATTCGGTTTCGATCCCACTGGCTGCGTTGCAATCGATATCGGCGCGTCGACCGGAGGGTTTACGCAAGTGCTGCTGGAGGCGGGTGCCAAGATGGTCTATGCCGTCGACGTCGGGCATGACCAACTGCATCAGACGCTGAGGGGCGATCCTCGTGTCGTATGCCTGGAAGGCGTTGATGCGCGAACATTGTCCCGCGAACATATCGATGTGCCGGTGCAAGCGATCGTGGCGGACGTAAGCTTCGTGTCGTTGAAGCAGGCTCTGCCGGTTCCACTTGGGTTTGCCAGTGCAGGGACGTGGCTGGTGGCGCTGGTCAAGCCGCAATTCGAGGTTGGGCGGGCGGCCATCGGCAAGCGCGGTATCGTGCGCGATGAGGCGGCGCAGACGATGGCTGTCGATGGTGTTGTGGATTTTCTTGAGGGGGAGGGCTGGCGCGTGGTGGGCAGGATGTGCTCGCCGCTGCCCGGCAAGGAGGGCAATATCGAGTGGCTGATAGGCGCGGTGCGCGATGACGCTTGAACGGCTGGACAACCGCGTGGAGATCGTGGAGATCGAGCGGATCGGTGCGCAAGGCGATGGCGTTGGGCATGTCGAAGGCCAGCCGGTTTTCGTGCCGTTCACGCTGGCTGGGGAGCGTGTCAGTGTAGCGGTTGATGGCGAACGTGCTCAACTCGTGGAAGTTCTTTTGCCATCGGAAGAGCGCATTTCGCCAGCGTGCCGGCATTTCAAGCGGTGCGGAGGCTGTGCGCTCCAGCACATGTCGCCCGCTGCTTATGCAAAGTGGAAACGTGGCCTGGTTGAGGATGCATTCGCGCAGCGTGGAATCTCGATTGCTGCAGCACCACTGATGCAGGCTGGGCCTCAGTCACGACGCCGCGCTGTGCTTTCGGCGGTTTACACGCGCGCAGGTGTCGTGCTCGGCTTCCATGCCGCCCGAGGTGCCACCGTGATCGACGTCGAGGAATGCCCGGTGCTGGTGCCGCGGATCTCGGGTGCGCTGGCGGAGATGCGGACATTGCTTGCGGCTTTGCCGCGCTGGGAGGACGAAGCGCGCGTCACGATTGTCGCGGCAGATAATGGCCTCGATGTGGGGATAGAGAATGCTGTCGCCAAAGGTGGTCTTGATGCCAGCATGAGTGCGCGGCTTGCTGCGGACGCGGCGCGGATCGGAGATCTCGTTCGTGTCAGCGTGGATGGTGTGCCGGCCTATCAGCGAGGGGCACCCGTCATCCGGATGGGGGCAGCGGATGTGTCGGCACCGGCAGGCGTGTTTCTGCAAGCCTCGGCCGCAGCAGAACAAGCGATGGCGGATGTGGTCGTCAATGCGCTGCCGCGACGAGCGAAACGTGCGGTTGACCTGTTCTGCGGCGTCGGTGCGTTCACGTTCCCACTTGCGGCGCGGGTGGCGGTGACTGCGGTTGATAGCGACAAACGCGCGGTTGCCGCGCTGGAGCAGGCTTCGCGTGGCGCGCAAGGGTTGAAGCCGGTCACGACACTCTATCGAGACCTCTTTCGCGAGCCATTGTCGCGCAAGGAACTCGATCCCTTCGACCTTGCGGTTTTGGATCCACCGCGTGCCGGTGCCAAGGCGCAGGCCGAAATGCTGGCGCGATCGAAGGTGCCGGTCGTCGTGGCGGTATCGTGCAATCCGGCGACGCTGGCGCGCGACGTGCGTATCCTACTGGATGGTGGCTACAAGCTCGGAGCGGTGACTCCCGTCGATCAGTTTCACTGGTCGGCGCACGTCGAGGCCGTCGCGGTGATGACCCGCTGAGCCGCGGTGGAACCGTGCGCGCGCCGTCAGCGCTTCAGGATGCGTGCAACATACTCCGGGACGACTGATGTGGCCGGGCCGTGGATCGTTTCGTGAAAGTAGCTTGCACCTTCCGACGGCTCCAAATTCAGCTCAACGGTGTGAGCGCCGTGGTTTCTCGCTTCGGCGACAAAGCCGGCGGCCGGGTAGACATTGCCGGAGGTTCCAACCGAGATGAAGAGATCAGCATCTGCGAGCGCATCTGCAATTTCTTCCATCTGATAGGGCATTTCGCCGAACCAGACGATGTCGGGCCGCATGCCGCCCTTGTGACCGCAAGCCGGGCAGGCAAGATCCGTCGATAAATCCTCGCTCCAGGATTGGCCGGCCCTGCAATGACGGCAATAGACCTTGAGCAGTTCGCCGTGCATGTGAATGAGGTTATGGGAGCCGGCGGCCTCATGCAGATTGTCTACATTTTGCGTGACGATGAGGACTGAGCCTTCGTGCTCTCTTTCCAGGCGGGCCAGCGCAAGATGGGCGGCATTGGGGGCGACGGACTTCAAGTCGCGCCGGCGCATGTTGTAGAACTCGTGCACGAGTGCGGGATTGCGGGCGAAACCTTCGGGGGTTGCAACTTCACGATAATCATACTTGGACCAGACGCCGTCCTTGTCTCGGAACGTGGCAAGGCCCGATTCGGCGGAAAGCCCAGCTCCTGTGAGGACAACGATGTTGCGATAGGTCTTCATGATCCTGGGCATCCTGCGGTGTCGCGGCGATGGCGTCGTGCCTAGTGTTGGTAAGGGATATGTGGTCTTGCTTGGAATGACAACGATTGAGGGCATGATCTGACATGGGGACAGGATGACGATCTGGCTGAGCTGGAGTTCGGGTAAGGACAGCGCGTGGACACTACACAGGTTGCGGCAAGAAGGCCGTTCCGTCGCGGCGTTGTTCACCACGGTCAATCAGGCGTTCGACCGCGTGGCCATGCATGGCGTGCGTCGGGATTTGCTGGAGGCGCAAGCAGCAGCGGCTGGGCTGCCTCTTGTCGTCATCGATCTGCCCTGGCCGTGTTCCAACGCCGATTACGAGCGGATCATGGCGGAGTTCATGGTGCGGGCCAAACGTGATGGCGTCACGCACATGGCGTTTGGCGATCTTTTTCTGGAGGACATCCGGGCCTATCGCGAGAAGAATCTTGCAGGATCCGGGATTGCGCCTCTGTTTCCGCTGTGGGGCCTGGCGACGGACAAACTCGCGCAAGACATGGTGAGTGGTGGCCTGACAGCGCGGCTTGCAACGATCGATCTTGCAAAGCTTGACCGGACGTTTGCCGGGCGGTGCTACGATGCGGCGCTGCTGCGTGAACTACCGGCTGGTATCGATCCGTGCGGCGAGAATGGCGAGTTTCACACCTTCGTCACCGGAGGGCCGATGTTTTCCAGGTCCGTCGCGGTTGTTCCGGGGGAGGTGGTGACGCGCGAAGGCTTTGCCTATGCTGATCTCGTCGCGGAAAGTTATGGATGAAGATGTCGTGCGCGAGTGATTGCGTAGAGCGCCCATCAGTTGCTTGCCAGCGCGTTTGCCAAGTTCCATGCTTCGATCCAAGCAGTGTTTGTGCGGTTGCGGAGCAGTGAGGATGTCAGCAGTGGAGCCATCAGCAGATCATCTCGGCATGGCGCGACAGCTTGCCGGAAACATGGTGCGGTTTGGCTGGTATTCCGCCATCAATTGGATGGCAGATCGCCGGACGGCCGCAGCGGGTCATGTGAAAACGACTGTCAAGCGTGAGCGGCCCGTGCCGTCGTGCGCGGAGCTGCTGGCAGATCTCAGGGATCTTTTCCGGCAAGACGCGAAGCTGGTGCGAGATCGCATCGCCGTGGCAAACGGAGCTGAGCCAGCGGCGGGACTTGCCGATCATCTGGGGCGGCTGAGGGCGATGTTCGCCGACTTGCCGGAAGCCTCAGAACGGCGGCGGGACCGTCAATCCGATACGGTGGCGGACCTCGCAGCCGCAGCCGGCGTGCCTGACTATTTCGCGCAGGATTTCCATTTTCAAAAAGGGGGATATCTGGCCGATGAGTCGGCGCGGCTCTACGATGTTCAGGTCGAGACCCTGTTCTATGGTGCTGCGGCGGCCATGCGGCGGAGAGCCTTGCGTCCCATCGCGGAGTTCCTTGCAGGGGCTGACCAGCGGGAAATAGCGCTTCTGGATGTCGCCTGCGGCACGGGGCGCCTGTTGCGGGAAATCCGGCTGTCGTTTCCGGCCATGCACCTTACGGGGCTTGACCTGTCTCCTGCCTACCTGAAGGAGGCTGAGCGGCACCTCTCGGGTCTCAGGCGCGTTAATCTTATTGCTGCCAATGCCGAAGTGATACCGCTGCCGGACGCCAGCCAGGACATCGTGACGACCGTGTTTTTGTTCCATGAGCTGCCTGGCGACGTACGCAGGCGGGTGGCCTCGGAGATGGCGCGCGTCTTGAAGCCGGGCGGGCGCCTCATTTTCATCGACAGCCTGCAGATGGGCGATCGGAACGGGTGGGATGGCCTCTTGGAAGCCTTTCCGCAGCGGTTCCATGAACCCTATTACCGGGGGTATTCGATCGATGATCTGGATCGAATTTTTGCCGGCGCCGGGCTTGTAGACGCCGGTTCGGCAACCGCTTTCCTCGCCAAAATCATGGTGCGGCGCAAGATATAGGCGTGGTTCTGAGAAATCTCGGATGCTGCCTCGCGATTTCGGTGGCCAGCGGGCCGCTTCACCCAAGCCTTGTCATAAAATTGACGCTGTGTGACGGCTGTGTTTCAGTTTCATGACACCCCGGCGTGTGGCCTGGAGTGCTGGGATCGCGGAACACGTTTCTGAAACAACATGTCGATTGATACCGCCGGCAACAAGTCGGGCAATGCGCGCGTGCGCCTCACTCACGTCGGCACCTCCGCTGTCTTGACGAAGAGGCGTGCCTGGATCGTTGCGGCGGCGATCCTGGTCGCGATGGGGCTCTATTTCTATCGTCACGAGGGGTGGCCCGCGAACATCGCCTTTACGATGTCTATAACAGCGCTGCTGGTTGCAACTGTCGCATTTGTTTCCCGGCGCGCGCTGTTCGCAACAGCAATTATTGCGGCGGCCGTTGCGGTCATCGTCATCGCGGCCACGATCAAGTTCCGCTACATCGGCATGGTGCTGCATGCCTATGATCTGGCGTTCTATCTGCTCTCGCCCGATACGCTTTGGTATTTGTGGATCGATTTCCGCTGGGAATTGATCGCGCTTGGCGTGGCTATAGTGGCGATCGTAGCGGGAAGCGTCCTGCTTTATCGTGCCGATCCGACGCGCGTGTCGCGGCCGGTTGCGGCGGGCGCCATCGCGGTGTTGCTGTTGACGGGTGTTGTGGCGGATCGACTGCGTGGCGAGCGGCCGCATCTTCTTTTCTATTGGGATGCGCTGTTTGTCTCGTCGTTCTATTCATCATGGGCAGAGACGGCGGTTACGCTTTGGCGCGGTCAGATGATCGAGGCCGCCGCCTACGAGCCGGGTGAAAGGCTTTTCAATCAGCCGCTCGGCTGTCCTGTTCGCGAGCGTCCACCGCACATCATCCTGATCCACCAGGAGAGCGTCGTCCCGCCGAGTATTTATCCGGAGATCGCCTACGACCACAGCATTGATCCGCTGTTCCGTTCGGGCGATGGCAGCGTGCGCAAACTGAGGACGGAGACCTTCGGCGGAGCGTCATGGCTCACCGAGTTTTCAGTGCTCGCAGGTGTTTCCACCTATTCCTTCGGTGGCATGCGCACGTTCGTACAGTCGATGATGCAGGGCAAGGTCAAGGATAGCGTGCCGCAGGAGCTGGCGCGCTGCGGCTATCAGAACGTGATGTTCTATCCAGTGCCCAAGCACTTCGTGTCGAGTGGCAAGTTCTATGCCTCGATTGGCTTTCCCGAGATCAACGACTTCAAGGCACAGGGATCGACACGCTACAACGAGCGTGACCGGTTCTATTACGGCAACGTGCTCAACCGGATGGACAAGCACTTCGCCAACTCTCGCGCCCCCCTGTTCACGTTCGTGCTCACCTCGGCGACGCACCTGCCCTATACCCAGCCTCACAGTCCGGAAGAGAATGTACCTGGTGGACTGGAGGGGACCGACCCGGAGATGCATGAGTATCTCCGGCGGCTTTCACTGGCGCGCATCGACCTGGAGTGGTTCCGGTCCGAACTGAAGAGCCGCTTTCCCGATGAGCGTTTCCTGATCGTGCAATATGGCGACCATCAACCGATCGTGACGCGGCCACTGCTTGGTTTCGGCAAGACCGTGGAAACGCACAACATGGTGATGCCCCCCGATTCAAAAGCCTTTCTTACCTACTATGCGGCGGAAGGGATCAACTACAGGGTGCCGGCACTGCCTGACGTGGAAACACTCGATGTCCCTTATCTCGGCACACTGATGCTGAAGCTGGCGGGGCTGCCCCTGTCCGAGGCCGGGGAAGAGCGCTTGCGGTTGATGCAGCGCTGCGGTGGTGCCTACTATCTCTGCTCGCATCCAGAGGAAATTCTGGCGTTCCATCGACGGTTGATAGATTCAGGACTCCTGGAGGCGCGTTAGATCGTTTCAGACTTGGGTCGAAACGATCCGGTTCTTATCGCCCACGCAGCTGATCCTCGCCGGCACTTGGGCTGCGCCGCAAGGTGGCGCATGGCGCTGGGCCGCAGTTGCGTCCTTAACGAATTCGCCTTGGCGGCAATCGCTTCCTAGAGCGCGTTCATCTTCGATGGAATCGGGAACGCACTCTATCCTTTTGTTATGGCATGTTTTTCCCGCTGAACCGCAACTCACTTCAGCTAGACGTGCCCTAGCGGCTCCAATCGCGGGCCATGCGCGTAGGAACTTGCGCGGGAGGCGGGCGGGCGATAGAAGCGCGCGCATGGCAACAGACGATGACATCCGCACGATAAAGTTAGGACGACCGGCCCCGAAAGTCGGCTTCGTATCTCTTGGCTGTCCCAAGGCACTTGTCGACTCGGAGCGCATCATCACGAAGCTGCGCGCGGAGGGCTATGAGCTGTCGGCGGACTATGCCGGCGCGGATGTCGTCGTCGTCAACACCTGCGGCTTCCTCGACAGCGCCAAGCAGGAAAGTCTCGACGCCATTGGTGAAGCGCTGGCGGAAAACGGCCGTGTTATCGTGACCGGCTGCATGGGTGGCGACAAACAGGCTATCACGTCAGTGCATCCGGGTGTGCTGGCGGTGACAGGTCCACACCAGTACGAGCAGGTTGTGGAGGCGGTGCATGGCGCGGTGGCGCCGCCGCATGATCCCTTCGTCGATCTCGTGCCGCCGGAAGGTCTGCATCTGACACCACGGCACTATGCCTATCTGAAGATCTCGGAGGGCTGCAACAATCGGTGCTCGTTTTGCATCATTCCCTCCCTGCGCGGCGACCTTTCGAGCCGGTCGGCGGGTGACGTCATGCGCGAGGCGGAACGGCTGGTCAAAGCCGGGGTGAAGGAGCTGATGGTCATCAGCCAGGATACCAGCGCCTACGGCCTTGATCTGAAGTATGCGCAGAGTGATTGGCGTGGTGCGCCGTTGAAGACGCGCTTTTTCGATCTGGCGCAAGCGCTGGGCTCGCTGGGTGCGTGGGTGCGGCTGCACTACGTCTATCCCTATCCGCATGTCGACGACGTCATCCCGTTGATGGCTGAGGGGCGCGTGCTGCCTTATCTCGATATTCCATTCCAGCACGCTTCACCGAAAGTGCTGAAAGCGATGCGCCGTCCGGGTGCGCAGGACAAGACACTGGAACGCATCCGGCGCTGGCGCGAGATCTGCCCGGATCTCGCCATCCGCTCCACATTTATCGTCGGCTTTCCTGGCGAGACGGATGAGGATTTCGAGCTGTTGCTCGATTGGCTTGGTGAGGCCCGGCTTAATCGTGTCGGATGCTTCAAGTACGAGCCGGTCGAAGGTGCGGCGGCAAACGCGCTTGATGACGCGGTTCCCGAAGAGGTGAAGGAAGAGCGTTGGCACCGGTTCATGGCCAAACAGCAGGACGTGAGTCGCGAGGTGCTGGCAACCCGCGTGGGACGCGAGATCGACGTTATTATTGACGAGGTGGATGAGGAAGGTGCACTCGGGCGCTCGGTATGGGATGCACCTGAAATCGACGGCAGTGTCTTCCTCAACGAAGATTCCGACGTCAAGGCCGGTGACATCGTGCGTGCGAAGGTGGTGCATGCCGACGAATACGACTTGTGGGCAGAACGGGTGTCCGATCCGGGTTGAGAGCGGGCTCAGTTAGAACTGCCCGGCGCTTCCTGCGCCAAGGCAATTGCTTCGGCGGGCTTTGCCTTCTCATCGGGTTCGACGTGAATGATGACGTCTGCATCGACGAGTTCTGCCTCGATTGCATCTTCCAGGCGGTCGCAGATTGCATGCGCTTCGGCCACGGTCATTGTGCCAGGCACCACCAGATGGAATTCGATGAAGGTCATGCGGCCGGCATGGCGGGTGCGGATGTCGTGCGCTTCGAGTGCGCCGGCGCCGTTGTCGGCGATTGCCTTGTGGATGCGGGCTTCGATCTCCGGCGTCGCGCGCTCATCGAGCAGGCCGCTCATGGACTCGCGGGCCAATTGGTAGCCGGTCCAGAGGATATTGAGGGCAACCGCACAGGCCAGAAGCGGGTCCAGGATCGCCCAACCCGTCAGCGTCGCCAGGACGAGGCCGAGGAATACGCCCACAGATGTAACAACGTCGGCAAGGATGTGCTTGCCGTCGGCGACAAGCGCCATGGAACTCCATGAGCGTCCGCGGTTGATGAGAACAAAAGCCCAAGCAGCATTCAGTGCGGTTGCCGCGCCGTTGATTGCCAGGCCAAGTGCGGGTTCTGTCATCGTTCGCGGGTTGTGGAACGCTTCGTAAGCCTCCCTCAGGATCATGATGGCGGCGACGATGATGAGCGCGCCTTCCAGCACAGCTGAGAGATATTCCGCCTTGTGGTGGCCAAAGGGATGTTTCGCGTCGGCTGGCCGCATGCCGACTCGGATTGCCGTCAAAGCGGCTACAGCCGTCAGCAAATTGACGATGCTCTCCAGCGCATCCGAATAAAGCGCAACCGATCCTGTCTTGAGATAGGCCAGATACTTGATCGCCATGACCGCAATGGCAACCAAGATGGAGCTTGCCGCCAGATACTGGATCTGGCTGGACCGTGCGTCTGTGGGGGTGAGACTGGTCGTCATTGGGCATCCATGTAGAGCTTGGCCAACACGCGAATCAATTCTTGCGCAGATACAACTCGGGCTTATGCGCTGCTTCAGTCTGGCTGGTGGCGTCGTTCTGGTTCCACCTCCGAGGATTTGCCGAAATCTTCGCGCGTCGGCAATAGCATGGGATCGGTCCACGAGAAGGGCAGAGCTGGCGGGCTGGCCGCCGCAGCCCTTGGTGCAGCCGGATGAATCAGAATGTGGTGGGGGGCTGTCCGTGGATGATTGGCGGTGTTTTCCACTGTTGCGCTACGCGCCTGCCTCCCGGCGGGCATGCGAATCTGGTGGTTTTGCCATGGACAGGCGCTCAATTCGCAGCGCCTTGGGCCGTGCTGATTCCAGTGGCGGTGCCAAATCGAGGGAAGGGCTTCGCATGGCCAATTTCACCACTCACATTGGCGCAGGCACGGTTCAGGCAGGCATTCTTGCAACGCTGACGCTGGCAGCGGACGTTGTTGCTCCGGAAAACCTGGTGGCGGTAACGCTTGCCGGTGTGCTCGGCTCGGTGCTGCCAGACATTGATCTGAAGGATTCGCGGGCGAGCAAGATGATGTTCGCCGGGCTTGGCGTCTTTTCTTCGTTTGTCGTGTTGTTTGCATTCGCAGAGCGCTTATCAGTGGTTGAACTGATGATGCTGTGGCTCGGCATGCTGGTCGCGGTTCGTTATGGGCTGCACTACCTTTTTCACAGGCTTTCGGTTCACCGGGGTGTCTGGCACTCGCTGCTGGCTGGCGTCTTCTGGGCTGCTGTCACAGCCATTGTGATGAAGTACATTCTCGGCCGGCATGAAGGGGTTGCATGGCTTGGCGCCGGCTTCCTATTCCTCGGTTACCTCCAGCACTTGATTCTGGACGAGATCTATTCGGTGGATGTCATGAACCACCGGATCAAGTCGTCGTTCGGGACGGCACTCAAGATCTACGACAGCCGTTATCGCGCCGCATCTGCCGCCATGGCAGTCGCTGCTGTGGCGGCAATCTTCATGACGCCTTCACCAAAGACTTTCGTTGACGGGATTACTCAGCGGCAGCTTTGGGCAGGTCTCAACAAGCGCCTGCTGCCCGAAGGCAAATGGTTCGGGGTCTTTGCGCCACCGCAACAGGTGTTGCTGCGTGCGACCGGAGCGGGCCGGCCTGCGGACATCACCACCGGCACGCTCCCCGATCGGGCTCCCGCTGCCGAGAAGACCAATCCCTAGATCGTTTCAGACTTACGTTGAAGCGATCCAAATTTCTTCGCTCACGCAGCTGATCCTCACTATCGCTCGGGCTGCTCCGCGGGGGCGGCGCAAAGCGCCGGGCCGCAGTCGTGGCCTTAGCGATTTCGACTTGGCCGGAATCGCTCTAGCGCTGCCATCTGCTGTTTTGTCTTGGCGTGTACGGGACACTTTAGGGACCTCAACGGGTGTTGAGGCCGTCAATATAGGTTTGGACCAAATCGCGGACGAGGGGGGCGGCTGTTTCGGTGGTCACACTGGAGAGCTTGCCCGCGGTAGAGAGCGACGTAATACCGTGAACACCAGCCCAAAGAACGCGTGCCCGGCGCTTCAGTTCTGCTTCGTCGCTGGTATTGGCAATGGGTTGCAGTGCGTTTTCGATCCGGCTGAGCAAGCCGTCCAACTTGGCTTGGTACTGTGCAGGCACATCCATGCCTTGCGGCAGATGGTGTTCGAACAGAAGGTTCCACCTTAAAGGGTTTTTGTGCGTAAATGCCAAGTACGCCTCGGCAAGCTGCAGAAGGTTTTTGCGCGGGTCCGGGTCATGCGGCAGCTCGTTGAGCGAGGCATCCAGCTCATCGAGCATGCGCTCCTCGATCGTTAGAATGAGATCGTCGAGGTTCTTGAAGACATTATAGATCGTGCCAGCGGAATAACCGATCCGCCTTGCGACCTCTCTTGCCGATAAACCTGTCAATCCGGATGTGCTTATTAGTTCAGTTGCCGTATTCAGTATGTGCTCGCGCAATTCTTCCGGCGTGTGGACAGACCGCCGTCCCATAGCTTAACCCACAAGTTGGTTTTTGTTCCGTATGAGAATAGTCAGATCAGTGTGTCTTTCAAGCGGCAAATATTGAGCCCACTCTGGGTATAAACGAAATCACTCATACTTCAAAGAGCGTCCTGTGCCACGGCGGCGTTCCAGGTTTAACGCAAAAAAGCCACCCGGCAGGATGGCTTTTTTCGAGGTCTTTGAAAGGCCTTGCAGCGGTTGGTGAAATCGCTTCTGCCAGCTTAAATGTTCGGCTGAATTACGGGCAGGTCTGGCAATTGGACGAGCCATAGGCCACGCAATTCCAGCGCGGTGAATGATAGGCTTTGGACGACCAGGTGCCGCCAAGGCCACTCACATCATTGCGGGTTTTTTTCAGATCGTCGAAATTGAAATCGCGGTAGATGAAGTTGCCGAATACCGGTTGGTAATTGTAGCCAACCTCAGCAACGATCACGCGCGAACCCTTTTGCTGTAGCTCCGAATCGATGGCGTAGGTGCTGCACGAGCCATAAGGGGTTGTGGGGCTGCTGCCGCTGCCATTGGTGTCGACCATCACCGAATTGATCTCGGCCGACCACTCGACCTGCGTTGAGCCGGAGGTGTTGGTGCGGACCTGTGTCAAGCGGACGATAAGGGAGTTGTCGTTATAGGGCTTCATGACGTGATTCAGGGCGCGATAGATGTTCTTGAGATCCTCGCCGTCGACCTGTTCTTCACGCGCCACGAGTTCGCTTGCCATGGCGCTCACCGAGTTGAGGCGGCGATCGATGCTTACGGCTCGCGATAATTCGAACGTCGCCATCACCATGACCAGAAGGATGGGAGCGATGTAGGCAAATTCGACCGCAGCCACGCCCGCGATGTCGCGGCGGAACCTGCTCAGCAACTTGCTCAATCGTGAGCGGCTCGCGTTGTTTGGTTGTTCCATGCTGGTCTCGCTCGGGTGGTCTTGAGGTAGAAGGTTGATGTGCCGCTGCTGGCGGATATCACTTGTAGGGTTCGGTCTGGAAAACGACTGATGTTTGAAGCAGCAGCCCGCCATCGGCCAAGCGCTGCGTGTAGCGCGCATTGCCATCGTTGTCGTGCAGCAGGAAGGGTAGGTACTTGGCAACTGTCCAGTCGTAGCATGCCGTGACAAGCACCTTCATGTTGGCCTCTCCAGCCATGCTGGCGTCCTTGATCGGGGTGGTGCCGACACCGCCTGTCGTCATGTTTCCGGTGCTGCCATCCACGCAATCCGGCGTGACGACGTCCTTCCAGCTGCTGTAGCTCCCCAGATGGATGACGAGCTTGCTGCAGTCGATGTTGGGTTGTGCGAGATCGCAAACCAGCTTCTGGAATTGTTCGGCCGTCATGTTCGATTCCTGAGCCTGGCCGGTACGAATTTGACGGCTGGCATCGAAGACGCCCTTCTCGAGCGAATTTGTCGCGAGGTAGTGCAGGCCTATCGTGATGATGCCGAAAGTGAACGCCAGAAACGGCGCCAGGACGATTGCGAATTCGATTGCCGTGGCGCCCTTTTCATTGCGGCAGAAGCGGCTGGCGAGCCGTGTGACGCGCTGCGCGATGCCAGCTCGGCGTGCGCAATAAAATTCGTTCATGGCGGGTCGGGTCCCTTGCGCGGCTTTGATTACCTGATGACCCTAATGGGTATAATGTAAAAGAAGCACTTATCCCCGCAGTTTGAGGCAGTTCTGGTTTCGCAGATGTAAATCGTTGCTTCAAACCGGGCAATTGAATCGCATGGAAACTGGTGCACTCTGGTTTTTACGATTTCTTAAATGCAAAACGCCGGTGAAATGGACAAATCTTGTCAAATTGAAGATTGTCTATTTCCAGGAGTGGCGTGCCGTTGGTTCGTTATCTGCCGCCATCCTTGATTTCGCTGTGGCTCCACCCTCAGCTGCGGCGGAAGTGCCCGGTCGCTCCGGGTGGTCAAGACGCGAGGCTGGCTTTGCCCCTGCCAGTCTCGCGTCGGCCGATCAGGTTTTGCCTGGAGCGTAAATCAGCCCAGAAATCACGATCACGGCATGCGGCGCTGCCTATTTGGTTGGCGGGCATTCGTCGCACCCGCTAGTGCGGTACAGCCTGAGCACTGAGCGGCTTCACGATGTTTCCCGTGCGACAGGGTGCACCCCGTTCGTGTCTCTATGTATGTGCTTGCACCATGGATGCGTGTCACTGACGTGGTGTCCGCCGGGCGGTGCGTGACGCTTCAGCGCGGTCGAGCCGAATTTCTGAAGTCTGGAGCCGGCCGCGAGAAAGCCTCGACGCAATATATATGGCCCTGGCAATGCTTGGGCATCACCAGGGCCATACCATTTCATAGAGGGCTGGCCGTTACTGGCCGCCACCCGGCGTCGTTTCGGCGCTCGAGTCAGAGAACCTTGTCTTCATGCTCGATGCGTTGGCGATCTCAGAGAAGTACTTGGGATCGTCGCCGATCGTGATCGTCGGCTGGCAATTGGGCGAGCAGGTGTAGGACTGTCGCATCGAACCCTTGTGGAGGTTGACCAGCCGCTGTTCGTCGCGCTGTACGATAACGCGCTGGTCCTGGATCACGTTGCGCTCGGCATCGAGCGCGATCACGTTGGTCACACCGAACGTCTTGCCAGTAATGACGAGCAGGTCGGATCCCTGAAGCGCAATGTCGGCGATCGAAGGGTTGCCGATTATCAGCTCAGAAACGGGACGCGGTAGGCGCAGGATCTGAGATTGGTCGTAACGAACGACCAGATCGCTTGCGCGGGCGGGGGGGCTGCTCATGGCCAAGCCTGCAAGCAGGGTGATGGCGGCAGCAAGGGCTGTCTGCATAGTGCGGCTGCCCAGCGAATTCAGCGTTGCATAGGGAGTCATTTTCCACTCTCCGGACGTGTCACGTGCAGGCATTAGGTCAGGAAATGGTAAATGGAGTGCAAACGTCCGTCCGGAAGCGGTGCGACGTTCCTGGGCCAGCGGGGGGCTGGCTGGGTGCGGCGGCTGCAAATCCGTTTGTTGGCCTCCGCCTGAGCATCGCATGGCTGGCGCGGCGCGCAGTTAAGACCAAATTGCTTAGAAGGGTGCTTGGCCGTCGTTCAATTCCTATGGGGGTCTCCGAGTGAATTTGCGCAGTTTAACGGAGAAAATCGAACGCATATTCCTCATTGTAAGTATTGATTAATCAGAATTTACGCTTGTCGCAGCTTAATTGGTCGTTGTTTCGAGTATAAATACTTCATGTATGCTATTTTGTACTATTGCGTTACTTTGTTGTTTTGATTGTTATTTGTTTTTTATCCAACATTTCTCTATCGTTTATGGGGAAAACTTCGGGTGTTCATCTCTTCTTAATGGGCGGGGTGTAGTCTGCAAACAGTTCAGATGGACGGCATGAACCGACGTCGAACTTGGTCAGCAGTAGCAAGAGTTGCTCTTTGGGAGAGTAGTCATGAAGAACGTTTTCGCTCGCTTCGTTAAGGATGAGTCTGGCGCCACGGCTATCGAGTATGGCCTGATCGCAGCGATCCTCTCGGTTGCCATCATCACCATCCTGCAGTCGGTTGGTGGCGAGCTCAGCTCCACCTACACGAAGATCAACAGCGCCCTCAGCACGGCGAACGGCGGCTAATCGCTAGCGTTGCGATGTTGTCCGGGCGGTGGGAGCGCAATTTCGCCGCCCGAACATCCTGCAGCGCGCTTATCGAATGCCAGCTTCGGCTGGGTCACATGCACAACAGATCTGAGATCTACAGGAGAGTCGACATGCAGAACGTTTTCGCTCGTTTCGTTAAGGATGAGTCCGGCGCCACGGCTATCGAGTATGGCCTGATTGCCGCGATCCTCTCGGTTGCGATCATCACCATCCTCCAGTCGGTTGGTGGCGAGCTCAGCTCCACCTACACGAAGATCAACAGCGCCCTCAGCACCGCGAACGGCGGCTAATCGCTGCGGTATGCGATGGAACCGGACGGCGGAGCGCGAGCTCCGCCGTACCTGTTTTGGGGGCAATCGTATTCGCATTTTCAGGTGCGCGTTCATTATTTGCGGAAACGGAAGAGCGCTCTATCATTTTATTTTGTATTCGTTTTTCGCGCCGGACAGCTGCGCTTCAGCCAAGCATGATCTAGGCTGCTCATGGCGGGTCTCGTGGCAATGGGTGCGTGGTCTGTGCCGTTGGCAGATCACGCTTGGGCGGGGGCCAACGTGAAGTGCATCATCAGACTTTTCATTGATGACTGTTCGGGTGCGACCATTATCGAATATGGCCTGGTCGCCATCCTAATTTCGACTGCGATCATTTTGGTGTTGCTGTCGGCGGGTGCCGAGCTCAGCGCCCTGTACCAAGACATCTATACCGGACTGAGCGGCGCCTGAGTTAGCTGGTGCAGGCATTTGCGGGTCTGCGGTGCCGACTGCTCCGATGGGTAGCGGGTCGGGGGAGTGCATGTGCAATCTTGCCGACATACAGCTAGAAATTGAGCGAAGTTTTGGGCAGCGGCTTAGCCGTTGGTTAGGTCTGCTCAATTTGAGTTGGCCGGCAAGTGGCGGAGCCTTTCGCCATTCACGATCTCGATACGATTCTACTCTAGCGTTCTGACGTTGGGTGCTGCTGGCGGCGGCGGGGCGTATGGCTTGGAGTTTTTCAACGTGACATTGTTTTTGAAACATTTTTTTGCTGACGAGTCGGGTGCCACAGTCATCGAATATGGCCTCATCGCCGCTCTGGTCGCCATCGCGATCATCAATGTACTTGTCTCGGTTGGATCAGAGCTCGTGACGACCTTCAACACGATCCTGGGCGCGTTTTAGGGCATTGCTACTGACCTGATGATCGGTGCCAAAAGGCGCTCGTGTGCGACTTGCAACTGTCTCTTTACCGGGCATTTACTGGCACCATGCCAATGTTACGGCAGGTACAAGTTGACCGCCGTCTTCGATAGGTCCTGTGTGCAGAGTCCGTGACCATGATCGACCAATCACTCCTGTTTCTTTTTCCCGCCGCGATGGCGTTTGCTGCGGCGATGGACATGTTGACGATGACGATACCGAACCGGATTTCTCTGGTTCTCATCGCATCCTTCTTTGTCGCGGCATATTTCGCAGGGCTGAGCGGGCATCAGGTGCTGATGCATCTTGCAACGGGAGCTGTCGTCCTGGCTGCCGGGTTCGCGCTGTTTGCGGCACGGGTGTTCGGTGGAGGAGATGCGAAGCTTCTGGCCGCGTCATCGCTCTGGATCGGCTTTGAGCACCTGTTCGACTACGTCTACCTCATCGCAGTCTTCGGTGGATTTCTGGCGTTTGCCATCCTGATTGGGCGGAAGTTCTTCCCCGAAGGATCACTGCGTGCGCCCAAGTGGGTTTTGCGATTGCAGTCTCGCGAATCAGGGATCCCCTACGGCCTCGCAATCACGGCATCAGCGCTCTTCATTTACCCATCGACGGACTTCTTCCGGGGCCTTGCCTTCTAGTCGGCACTGGCGATCCGGCTGGGAAGCCGCTGTTTGCGGTGAATTTCAGCGTGACAAATCGGAAACTGCTTGGCCACGCGGGGGGCGCCCGTACCGGACTGGGACGGCGATTAACCTCACATTGACATTTGTCACGCACATTGAGCTGGACTTTAGGTTCGAGCCTTCGGGTTTGAGAGGACCGTCTAGCAATGAAAAAATCTCAGTTGATCGGCTTTGGTATTGCCGGCGTCGCCGCGGTGGCTGCCTTCATCTTGGTGAAAGGTATTGTCAACAAGCCGCCGCCACCTCCGCAAATCGAGGAACGTGCGGTTAATGCCACCGAGGTGCTTGTCGCGAGAATTGACCTGCCGCTTGGAGAGGTCATCACCGATGCTCACTTCCAGTGGCAGATCTGGCCCACGCAGGGTTTGTCGCGCAATCTCATTTCCAAGGAGCGCGGCGGGCTGAAGATGCAGCGCGACCTGGTCGGGCGCATTACGCGCGCGCCGATCATGATGGGCGAGCCGATTACAGAGAACAAGGTCGTGTCACCAGGTGAAGGCGGCGTTCTGGCGGCAATCCTTCCGCAAGGCATGCGCGCCATATCGGTGAGGGTTCGTGACGAAGAGAAGGCCGTTGGCCGTCTCATCCTGCCCAACGATCATGTCGACGTCATCATGATCCGCCGTGTTCGTGGCCGGGGCGGCGCAGAAAACTTCGTCAGCGATACGCTCTTCACCAATGTTCGTGTTCTCGCCATTGGCCAGCAGATCGAGACCAAGGAAGGCAAGAAGACGGCAGAGGGTTCGACCGCAACTCTCGAGCTGACACCCAAACAGACCGAGCTTCTCGCGCTTGGCCAATCGATGGGCGACATCATTCTGGCGCTCAGAAGCGTGGCTGACATCAAGGACAGCAGCGGACCATCCGAAGGTTCGGCTCTCAACCAAGACCAACGCGGCAATGCCATCCGCATCTTGCGTTACGGCACCCGTTCTCGTGCGTACGGCGTGAACTGAGTAGACCCAAACGTAGCTCGTCGGAAGGCGATATATCCATGTTCATGAAAACGAAAAAGGCTTTCGGAGCCACGCTTGCCGCAGTCATCGGGATTGCAGCACTCTTAGTCGGCGGCGCGCCAGGCCCGGTTGCCTATGCCGGAGACGGTCTGGCCGATCGGAGCACGATCAACGCGCATCAGTCGCTTCTGAAGATTTCCGAGGATGCCAACTTCCCGATCCGACGTTCCACGCGGGTTGGTCTGGGCAAGTCGGTGCTGATCGAATTCCCTCGCGATATTCGCGATGTCATGGTGTCAAACCCGCAGGTCATGGACGCCGTGGTCCTCAGCTCCAACCGTGTCTTCCTTCTGGCGCGGCGGATCGGCGAGGCAAACGCCTTCTTCTTTGGTGCCGACGGCGAGCAGTTGGCTACCTTCGAGCTCTATGTCGAGCGCGAGACCGGTGGTCTTGAGGATCTGCTCAACCGGATCATCGTTGGATCAAGCATCAAGGTGGAGATGCTGAACCAGACCGTGATCCTGACGGGCTCTGTTCGCAATCCGGCGGATTCCATGCGGGCTTCCAACATCGCTAAGCAGTTCGTAACGGTTCAATACGAGACCGAGGGCAAGACTGCGGAAGGCGCATCGATCAAGCAATTCGCCAAGGACGGCGCGGAAGAAGCCGTCATCAACCTGCTGCAGGTTGAGGGTGAAGAGCAGGTCATGCTGCGTGTCACTGTGGCTGAAGTTCAGCGCTCGATCATGAAGCAGTTTGGTATCAACCTTGGTGCCTCGATCAATGCCGGTAATTTCTCCACGACGCTGCTGACCGAAAATGCCCTGCCGCTGACGGCTGCTGCTGGTCTTGGTACTCTGCCGATCCCTGGCATCAACACCAAAGGTGACTCCACGCTGGCTTGCGGCGTTACCGGACAGCTCTGCAACTACAACAAGGGCCCCGGCGATGGTTCATTCGGCAACAACGGTGTTGATGGCTACTGGAACAACGGCAACCAGAGCATTTCGCATGCCATCCGGGCGATGGAGCGCAACGGTCTTATCCGCACTCTTGCCGAGCCGAACCTGACCGCGATCTCCGGTGAGACGGCAAAGTTCCTGGCAGGTGGCGAATATCCGGTTCCCGTCGTCGACAAGACTGGGCAGCTGTCTGTTGTCTATAAAGAGTTCGGTGTCGGCGTCGCCTTCACGCCAACGGTGATGTCTGAGGGCCGCATCAGCCTGAAGATCGAAACCGAGGTGTCGGAGCTGACCAACAATGGTGCCGTGACTCTGTCCGCGATCGCCATCCCCGCACTCAAGAAGCGTTCTGCGAAGTCGACGGTTGAACTTCCTTCGGGTGGTTCCCTGGCCATGGCCGGCCTGCTCTCCAACGACGTGCGCCAGAACATCGACGGGTTCCCTGGTCTCAAGGACCTTCCGGTTCTGGGTACGCTGTTCCGCAGCCGCGACTTCATCAACCAGGAGACCGAGCTGGTGGTCATCGTCACGCCGTACCTGGTGCGTCCGACGGCGCGCAAGGATCTGGCAAAGCCGATCGACGGTCTCGTCAGCCCGACAGA
Organism: Hyphomicrobiaceae bacterium; assembly: GCA_020442165.1. GTDB lineage: Bacteria > Pseudomonadota > Alphaproteobacteria > Rhizobiales > Hyphomicrobiaceae > JAEUMD01. Next base: position 138,566 of record JAGRKV010000051.1, read on the forward strand.
CCGCAGGGCCAATCTTCTGGGTCATCTCAACGCGATCTATGGCCAGAAGGAATCGGTGCCGGTTGGCGACCTGAAGGGCGACTACGGTTTCATTGTCGAATAACGGACGTGGTGGAGAATTGTGATGAAGGACGTGTCAAAGATGAAACGGCACACCCCGTCCGGAGTGGTCGTGACAAGCCTCAAGGTTGTTGGCGTGTGCGCCGCTGCGATGGCGATTACGGGATGCAAGCATCTTGATGAAGGAACGCGGGTTGCGGGTTGGTCGCTGGTCGAACCAACGCAACGCCACCCCATCCTGGTTTCGCAGAAGCCATCGACGCTTTCGCTGCGGGTGCCGCGCGGATCTTCCGGTCTGACGCCGAGCCAGAGGTCCGATGTGCTGGACTTCGGCGCTCGCTTCCGTGCAAGCGACGCGGGCAACAGCCGTCTAGTGATCGCGGCGCCAAGCGGCAGCAGCAACGAGGTTGCGGCGATGCATGCGGTTCACCAGATCCGCAATGTCTTGACGGCTCAGGGGTTCGGCGACGCACAGATTGCAATCGAGCCCTATTCCGCAGCTGGCGGCGACGCCGCGGTGAAGGTGTCCTATCTCCGCTACGTCGCAGAGGCACCGGAATGCGGCACCTGGCCCACCAACCTTGGGACCGATCCCGACAACGTGCCCTATGCCAACTTCGGCTGCGCAACGCAGCGCAACTTCGCGATGCAGGTTGCAAATCCAGCCGACCTGCTGGGACCACGTACGGTAACGGATCGCATCAGCGAGCGCCGCGACGTCGTATTTGGCAAGTACATCAAAGGCGACAGCACGGGTTCGGAGCGGTCTGAAGAAGAGCGTGTCAGGACGACGAAGGGTGGCAACTAGTCCCACCGGTCAGCAGAACATTTGACAAGTACGATCACGTATCAGGAGACAGCAAATGGCTGGTCATGATGTCGCCGAGTATGATTACGACGAGGTTCCGGCGGAAAATATCGGGCAGGGCAACGACAGGGCCCGACCGATTCCGCGCATATCAATCCAGTGCTTCTGCGAAACTCCGCAGATGGCCGAGGCGCTCCAGCAGGCGGCTGAAGACCGCCGCCTGACGAAGGCGCACGTCTCGATCCACATGGGCGGGATCAGTGCAGCGGTCGCGCATTACCAGGAAAGCCCGACACCCAATCTCATCATCGTCGAATCGCGGTTGCCTCGGCATCAGCTGCTGGGCGAGCTCGATCGCCTTGCTGAATGCTGCGATGCCGGCACCAAGGTCATCGTTGCGGGCCACACGAACGACGTGATCCTCTACCGCGAACTCCTGAAGCGCGGCGTGAGCGAATATCTGATCGTGCCGACGACTCCGCTGGGCGTGATGGAGAGCATCTCCAATCTCTACAACGATCCAGATTCCGATCCGGTCGGCCATGTGATGTCGTTCATCGGCGCGAAGGGTGGCGTTGGTTCTTCGACGATCTGCCACAACGTGGCTTGGACGCTGTCGGAAGCACTGTCGAGCAATGTCATTATTGCCGACCTCGATCTGGCATTCGGCACCACGGGGCTCGATTTCAACCAGGACCCAGTGCAGGGTATCGCCGAGGCGCTTGCAAGTCCGGAGCGACTTGACGAAGTGCTGCTCGATCGCCTGCTCACGAAATGTTCCGAGAAATTGTCGATCTTCGCTGCGCCGGTGGTGCTCGACCGGGAGTATGATCTTTCGGCAGATGCGTGCGACATGGTCTTGGACGTTGCGCGCCAGAATGTTCCGCATGTCATCGTCGATCTTCCGCATCTTTGGACCGCCTGGTCGAAGCGCACGCTGCTGCAGTCGGATGAGGTCGTCATCACGGCGATGCCTGACCTTGCAAATCTCCGCAACGCCAAGAATGTTCTCGATCTGCTGAAGGGTTCCCGCAAGAACGATAACCCGCCGCATCTCGTGCTCAACATGATGGGCATGCCCAAGCGTCCGGAGATCTCGGTGCGCGAGTTCGAGCAGGCCTTGGGCATCGACGCTCTCGCCGTCATCGAGTTCGATGCGGAAAGCTTCGGTCAGGCATCGAACAATGGGCAGATGATCGAGGAGATGAACGCGAAGGCTAAAGCCGCGCCGATCTTCCGGGATATCGCCATGGCGCTTGCGCACCGCAAGGAAGTGCGCGTCGAGAAGAAGTCCGGGCTCGCCCCGTTCCTCGAGAAGTTGAAGCTGAAGCGCTAAGGAGCACGCGCGATGTTTGGACGGCGTTCCTCGGACGGCACACAACAGCGGCGATTGCCGCAAGGGGCATCGGGTGAGCAGCGGGCGCCGCTGCCACAACCGTCGACGCCACCGGTTCCAGCTCAGAGTTCTCCTACTCCGGCGCCGGAAGCGAGGCCCAAGGCGCCGCCAACGGCACCTCCCTCACCGCAGAGCGCTCCCGAGTCCACTCGTCCTGATCCGCGTGAGGCGCAGCGGCGCCATTCGGAAGAGTACTATGACGTCAAGACCACGGTCTTCAATGCGTTGATCGACACGATCGACCTCACGCAGCTGGCGAAACTCGATTCGGCAGCAGCGCGCGAGGAGATCTGCGACATCGTCAGCGAGATCATCCAGGTCAAGAACGTCGTCATGTCGATCGCCGAGCAGGAAGAGCTGCTCGAAGATATCTGCAACGACGTTCTGGGTTATGGACCGCTTGAACCGCTGCTGGCGCGCGACGACATCGCCGACATCATGGTCAACGGTGCCAGCACGACCTACATCGAAGTCGGCGGCAAGGTGCAGAAGACCAGCGTCCGGTTCTCTGACAACACGCAGCTGATGAACATCTGCCAGCGTATCGTCAGCCAGGTCGGCCGCCGCGTCGACGAATCGAGCCCGATATGCGACGCGCGTCTTCCTGACGGCAGCCGTGTCAACGTGATCGCGCCGCCGCTTGCCATCGACGGACCCGCGCTCACCATTCGTAAGTTCAAAAAGGACCGTCTGCGGCTCGAACAGCTTGTGAAGTTCGGCTCGATCACGCCGCAAGGCAAGACGATCCTCGAGATCATCGGCCGCGTGCGCTGCAACGTGCTGATCTCCGGCGGTACGGGCTCAGGCAAGACGACGCTCTTGAACTGTCTCACCGGCTCCATCGATCACGACGAGCGCGTGATTACCTGCGAGGACTCCGCGGAACTTCAGCTGCAGCAGCCGCATGTGGTGCGCCTTGAAACCCGTCCGCCAAACCTGGAAGGCGAAGGCGAGATCACCATGCGCGACCTCGTCAAGAACTGTCTGCGTATGCGTCCAGAACGGATCATCGTGGGCGAGGTGCGCGGACCGGAAGCGTTCGACCTTTTGCAGGCCATGAACACGGGCCATGACGGATCGATGGGCACGCTGCACGCCAACTCCCCGCGTGAAGCAATCAGCCGTCTTGAATCGATGATTATGATGGGCGGGTTCGCGCTGCCGGTGAAGACCATTCGCGAAATGATCGTCGGCTCCATCGACATCATCATCCAGGCATCGCGTCTGCGTGACGGCTCCAGAAAGATCACTCACGTTACCGAGGTGGTCGGCATGGAAGAAGAGGTCGTGACGCTGCAGAATCTGGTCGTCTACGACATCACGGGTGAGGACCAGAACGGCAAGCTCATTGGCCGCCATCGTTCGACGGGCATCTCCCGTCCGAGGTTCTGGGATCGCGCGTTGTATTACAAGGAAGAGAAGCGCCTCGCCGAGGCACTTGCGGCCTCCGAAGTGCTCGATATGCATGGCAATCCGATTGGAGAGGGCGATGGCTGAGCTCGACCCCGTTCTGCTGGGAGCCGCGCTGCTTGCTGCAGTCGCGCTTGGCGCAGTGGTCTACGTGTTTCTGGAGCCTTATCTTTCCGGTCAGCGGAAGGTGGAAAAGCGCCTGGCCACGATCGCCGAAGGCGAGGTGAGGTCGTCGGCTCGCCGGGGTGCTGCCGAACAGGCCTCGGCGCGCCGCAAGGCGGTAGCGGATTCTCTCAAGGACCTGGAGAGCCGCCAGAAGGATATCAAGAAGGTCAGTATGCGGCTGCGTCTGGAACGCGCTGGCATGAACATTCCGATGAAATCGTTCTACATCAGCAGTGCCATCACCGGAGTGGTCTGCACGATCTTTGCGTTCATCTCGTTTCCGACTGCACCACTGGCAGCGCCCATCATCGGCTTCGTCGGTGCGTTCGGTTTGCCGCGCTGGTACATCGGGCGGGCGACCAAGCGCCGGCAGGCGAAGTTCCTCAAGGAATTCGCCAACGCGATCGACGTGATCGTGCGCGGCATCAAGTCCGGTCTGCCGCTCAACGAATGTCTTTCAATCATCGCGCGCGAGAGTCCGGATCCAATTTCGACAGAGTTCGCCGAAGTGGTCGATCAGCAGCGGGTGGGCGTGCCGATCTCGGAATGCCTGGAGCGCATGATGGAGCGTGTGCCGCTGGCCGAAGTGAAATTCTTCGCGGTGGTCGTGGCGATCCAGCAAAAGGCGGGTGGCAACCTTTCGGAAGCACTGGGCAACCTTTCGGGCGTGCTGCGTGACCGTATCCGTCTGCAGCTCAAGGTGAAGGCCATGTCGGCGGAAGCAAAGGCCTCAGCCGGCGTGCTTGCCTCGCTACCTCCGATCGTCGGCCTGCTCGTCTATCTTACCTCTCCCCAGTACATCGAGTTGCTTTGGATCACGCCCAAGGGCCGGTTCATGCTTCTCATCTGCGCATTCTGGATGTTCTGCGGCATCATGGTCATGCGCAAGATGATTAACTTCAAATTCTAGGAAACGTGCATTCCCGCATCCTCCATTGATGGCTGTGGCAAGGTAGACCGAGGACCCGTGCTATGACGGAAATGGCCGAATTCATCGTCCGACCCGAATTTCTTGTGACGTTGCTTGCGGCGATTGCAATGTTCGCGACCGTTTTGACCATTGCCATGCCGCTGCTGGAACGTGACAGGACGAGCCAGCGCATGAAAGTGATGGCGGTTGAACGCGACAAGATGCGGGCCTCGCGTTTGGCCGAGATGGCGGCCAAGGATGGCAAGGGCAAGCTGCGGCAGGCGCCCAAGGGCTACATGGCGCAGGTGGTCGAGAGTCTCGATCTGCGCTCGCGTTTCGATACGGACGAGGCACGGAACAGACTGAAGATGGCGGGTCTGCGCAGCCAGGCACATCTCGTCACCTACATGTTCTTCCGAGTCGCGCTGCCGCCGATGCTGTTCCTGTTCACGCTGGGCTATGTGTTTGTCGCCGGCTTCCAGTATCCGCCGGTGGTGAAAATGCTCATCGCGGTTGGTGTTGGTGTCGCAGGCTTCTATCTGCCCAACGTGTTCCTCGAGAACCGCGTGCAGAAGCGGCAGCAGTCCATTCGCATGGCCTTCCCTGACTCGCTCGACATGCTTCTCATCTGCGTGCAATCAGGCATGTCGGTTGAAGCGGCGTTCGCGCGTGTTGCAAAGGAAGCTGCGAACCAGTCGCTCGAACTGGCCGAAGAGCTGTCACTGACGACTGCGGAACTGTCGTACCTTCAGGATCGCCGTCTGGCATTCGAGAACCTTGGCAAACGCACGGGCATCCCGGGCGTGAAGGCGGTTGCGACCGCGCTCATCCAGGCAGAACGCTACGGTACACCGGTCGGGCAGGCGCTGCGCGTCATGGCGAAAGAAAATCGCGACTTGCGTTTCTCGGAAGCCGAGAAGAAGGCTGCCGCGTTGCCGCCCAAGCTTACGGTTCCGATGATCGTGTTCTTCCTGCCAGTTCTCTTTGTCGTCATCATGGGCCCTGCGGTTATCCAGGTGCTGGGCGTCAGAAACTAACAACTGGGCGGTGCCGCCTTCGGGCTGGCGCCGCTATCCGAAGCTGTCAGCGGGAGCCTCCGGATCGGGGGTCTCGAGGCAACGAAAAACCGCTGATGTCGGCAGATGGCCCAGGCTGTGCGCAGTCCGGGCCATCAGCGTTTCTGGGCTGCTTGTACGCAATGTTATTTGGGGATTGTGGGGGCTTCCCGGCGTTACAACTGGAGCCAAGGCACATTCGTGCAGGATGAACGGGGCGAAGGTGTCAGCCCAAGAGGTGCTGCATCAGGGCGCGCAGTTCGGCTGGCCGGATGGGCTTATGCAATACTTCACAGCCGAGAGCTTCAGCATCTGAAGAGATCTGCTCGGAGCGGTCGGCGGTGATGATTACGGCCGGCAACTGAGGGTCGAAGGCACTGCGGATTTTCGTGATTGCCTCGGTGCCCAGATGGCCCATATCCAGGTGGTAATCGGCAAGCACGATATCGGGCCTGAAGTCTTCATTGGCGATCAACGTATCGATCTCCGCCAACCCCCTGACGACGTAGGTCGGGCACGACCAGCGGTCCAGCAGGTCCTGCATGGCCTGGAGAATAAGCGTGTCGTTATCGATGACGAGCACGCGAGCTTCCGCTACTCCGAAAGCCTGGCTCCCCTTTGGCGGCTGGACTTCGGTGCGGCGTTCGATGGTTGGGGCGTCCGTGATCGGCAACATCAGAGAGAAGCGCGTGCCCCGGCCTACCCGTGTGCATAGATTGACGGGATGCTCCAGCGTTTGCGCCATGCGATTGACGATCGAGAGACCGAGGCCGAAACCGGCACGGTGCGCATCGTTGGAGCTTGAGCCGCGCTGGAATTCCTCGAAGATGCGTTCGCATTCCGCTTCGGGAATTCCAGGCCCGGTGTCCCAAACCTCTATGCGGACTTGCCCACCACGTTTGCGCGCGGCCAGCAGAATCCCACCGTGGCGTGTGTAGTGAAGCGCGTTGGCCAAAAGGTTCTGCAGGATACGGCGAAGCATCAGCGGATCGGAGAGCACCGCAAGGCCGGCGGAGCGATGGGCGATGCCCAATTTCTGGGTCGTGATGAGCGGCTGCATGTCGAGAACGAGCGACTGAAACAGGCTTTCCAGGCGAATGGGCTCGATCTGCGGGCGTACTATTCCAGCTTCCAGTTTCGAAAGATCGAGCATCGTGCGCAGCAGTTCCTCGATCGAGGCGAGTGCGTGATCGACCTGGAGTGCGAGGCGGCGCTGGTCGTCCGAGCCGGTGCCGTCGATCAAAGCTGAAAGGGACAGCTGGGCGGCATGCAGGGGCTGGAGAACATCGTGGCTGACTGCTGTGAAGAAACGGGTCTTGACCGAATTGGCGCGTTCCGCCGTGTCACGAGCGGCGGTCAGTTCCTGGTTGGCGGTTTCGAGCTTGTCCAGCGCGTTGTTCAGTTCCTCGGTGCGGATGCGGACCTGACTTTCCAGACCGATCGCCGTCTGGAACATCGTGTAGGCGTTGGCCTGCTGGTCGAGCGAGCGTTCGACACGGTTCATCAACGCGGCGTTGATCCGCTCGAGCTTCTGGATCCTGCGTTCAAGCTCAAGCGTCGTTGCGTCTTTCTTATCAGTCTGGGGCAGGCTGGCGGTCGGTCCCATCACAGGACGGCCTCCGGTTGCCGGCAACCGAATGCAATGCCCGTCAGTGTCTGATTGAGGTGCATGGCATTGAACTGTTCGCCATAGGTGTGGAAGCCGACGACGTTGAAGCGGCTGTAGATCTCGTTCAGCTGGTGACGGATCTGCCGGTTTTCCGCATCAAGTCGGCGCAGGATGCAGTCAAAACCGAGTACGGTGTCGATGCCGCCGATCGAACGGTCGACGCTTTGCAATGTCTTCAAGGTCGACTTGACCATGTCTTGCGGCGTCGCGACTGTGAATACCAAACCTTCGTCGATGGCGCAGAAGAATGTCAGCGATCCATCCGGGTTCATGTTGCGGATGGAGCGGCAGTAATGGTCGCCGCCGACGCGGACAACCAGCGGATACGATGCAAAGCTGAAAGGTCCCAGATCGTGCGGCAAGAGGCCGATCGCTGCTGCATATTCCTGCGCTGCGGGTTCGGCATTGAGTTCATAGACGATGCGCTTTTCGGTATCGGCGGCGGTGACGACGAGCTTGGTGCCCGTTGGCTCGAAGTTCTGTGTCTTGAACACTTCGAAGGGATGGCTGCTTTCGACAAAAATGAGGAGTGCTGCATGCTGGACGATGCGCCCCTTGTGCAGGAGCGATGTTTCCCGGAAGGCGAGATCATCGCCCGCCGAGCCACCGATGAGCTGCACGTCGTCCATTGCCCAGTGGATCGCGGCAATGAGCATTTCCTCCGCATTCGACAGTCCGTCGATGAGGAGGATTGCAAACGCGCGATTGCGCATCGGTGTGCCGTGTCCGCCGAATCGGACTTTCAGCTTTCGCGCCAGTTCGCTTGCATGTTCGACACCAGATCTGTCGACGTCGGTAATGATTTCAGAAACGATCCGGAAGCCGGCCGCAGGGAAGGCCATGGCGACAATGCCACCTTGCATCATGCCATCCGGTGTTATTTCGCCCGACGTCGAGCAACCGGAAATCTCGACATTGGGGTAATGCATGCGCAACAATTCGCCCACCAGCTTGGCATTGTGCGCGGGTGAATAAAGTACGATCAGGTGCTGGAAGGGGCCACTGCCGAGCTGGGCGGCAATTTCGGCGATTGCCGCGCTGGTGCCTGCCATTCTGCTGGCGGCTGAGCGAATACCGCTTGCCCCGCGTTTCCGCGTTGCCTCCACTTTGCGTCCTCCAAAACCCCGCTATTTGAAACAAACGAGGTGTTTATGTTTTGCTAGAGGGTGCCATAGGTGGCGTTTGCCCGCAATTGGCGGGTGCGTGGATTGCAAACGGGGGCGTTGCGAATGGTGCTGAAATGGGCGCGGTTTCCCGTGAGAACGGGCGCTCGCCCGTCCGCTTTGGGGCTCGATAGCCCTGAACGAGTGGTGTGATCCGGAGGTGGTTCAGCCGCCAGCCACGGGCGGCCAGACAGCCACGGCGTCGCCGGCCTTCAAGCGGGCGTTGCCGCGGCTACCGGGCGGCTGAAATACACCATTCAGAAGCACCAGATGGCAGGCTTCGCGCGGGACATTGTGGGAGTCCAGCAGGCTCAGTATCGTTGTACCTTCTGGGACCTCAACGCGAGCCTCGTTGCGCGTATGACCGGCCGGCAGGTGGGCGCCGAGGGATGCGTAGAGCTTCAGTGTGACCTGGATCGTGTCTGTGGTTGTCGTCACTGGTCCTCTGTCTCCACGAAGGTGTCAGCCGGCCTTGGCAACAGGTGTATTCGTGTGCGGGGCAACTGGGCCATAGTTCGGCCGCGCCTGGGAAACGGCAACGTAGGCTTCGCGCAGGCGCTCCGGGGCCTCCAGGAGCTTGTCGCGCCATTCACCCAGATGGAAGCCCGTCTGGATCAGGCCTCGCAGCATGCCGACATGATCCGTCATGCCGACGCATTGTGCGCCGATCAGCTTGTCGCCCTCAAATTCCAATTTCAAATATTTGAAATTGTCCTCGTCGATAAGTTTCGCCGTCTTTCCAAGAGGTGCGCCCTGCCACAGTCCAAAGGAGGATGAGATGAGGCCCATCGTGTCCAACACGTTCATGTTGAGCGAGCCTTCGTGTGGCGTTGGATGTCCCGCCATGTTCTGCGCGGCGATGCGACCGTGTTCGACGGCGACGGGCTGAATGGCGAGCATGTCGGGCTTGCCAGTCGACAAGTCGATGCCCTCGCAACAGTCGCCCGCAGCATAGATGTCGGGAGCGGTGGTCTCCAGGTACTCGTTGACCTTGATGCCGACGTTGGTTTCAACGCCCGAGCCAACCAGGAAGTTGATGTTGGAGCGAACGCCAACCGCGAGCACTACGAGGGCTGCGGGAACGGAGGTGCCGTCCGACAAATCGACGGTGAGCTTTGCGTCAGGCGAATCGCTGCCTTCGCGAATGCCCTCCACTTTCGTGCTGACGCGGACGTCGACACCCTTCTTCTGGCACCAGCGGCCCAGCATGCCGCCGGCGGTCTCGTCCATCATGCGCGCGACCATGCGCGGCGCGAACTCGACGATGGTGATCTTGCAGCCCTTGAGATAGAGGGCCTCCAGAATGATGCAGCCGATGAAGCCAGCGCCGACCAGAACGACGGGTGAGCCCTTGTCGGCGTGCTTTAGGATCTCGCGTGCGTCGTTGAGCGTCCAGCAAGTGTGGACGCCGGGCAGGTTAGCACCCGGCATCGGTGGAATGATCGGCGAGGCGCCGGTGGCAATCAACAGCTTGTCGTAGGGAATGCTCTCGCCGCCGGACAGGTGGACCTTGTGGCCCTTGGAATCGATGCCACCGCATCGGCCGACGCGGTATTCGATACCCATCTTTCCATAGTGATCCTCGGTCTGGCGCAGGTATGTGCCGCCTTCCTCGATCTTTCCATAAATGTAGTAGGGAATAGCCATGCGCGAGTAGGGCTGCGGCTCCTTCTCGCCATTGATAATGGTGATGCGCGCCGTCTTATCGATGCTGCGCAATGTTTCAGCGGCGGTTACGCCTGCTGGACCGGCGCCGAGCACCACATAGTCCATTTCGTTCCTCCCGGATTTATCTTTCGACACGCTCGAAGCAGCCTGCGGCGGGCGCGCTTTGCCCGGCAGCATTCGTTGCAAGATTCTTGTTAGCATGCCGGGACGGGGAGCGTCGCCCCCGTCCGGGTTGGATGTGTTCTGGCTCATAGCTCGAGGCGCGACAGGGTCTCATTGGTCGGCACGCCGTCGTTGGTCCAACCGCGAAGCGCGTAGTACTCGGGCAGCATCTTTGCCAGACCGTTGACCAGACCTTGTGCCGGGCCCGTCTTGGCGGGTTCGCTGACAAGGCGTGCTGGCAACGAGTCATCCTTGGCGGTGAAGCCGGCCTTGTTGTTGAACACGCGCTCCATGTTCCAGATCCGCTCACCCGTCTCCAGCAGGCGCTCAGGCGACCATTCGCCGGTGCAGGCGGCATCCACCTGCGGAGCGATGTCATTGAGCGTCCAGCCGAACGTGGTGAAGATGCAAAGGCCGGTGGAATCGACCGCCGCTGTTGCGTCCTGGAAAGCCTTGACCAGCGCGGGTTTGCCGTCAGTCGTCAAGGGATCGGTCTTCTCGGGGATGCCCAGGATCTCGGACGATACCGTATAGGACCTGAGATGGCAGGCGCCGCGGTTGGAAGTGGCGTAGGTGAGACCCATGCCCTGGATGCCGCGTGAGTCATAGGCCGGGAACTCCTGGCCCTTCACGGACATGGACAGCTCGGGACGGCCGTACTTTGTGCAAAGACGCAGCGATCCAAGTCCCAGCTCCTTGCCGAAGCCTTCCGCCTTGCCCGTCAGTTCGACGCACTTGACCAGCGCTTCAGCGGAGCCGAACTTCAGGTCGATGCCGCCGGTCGTTTCCTGGTTGATGAGGCCCAGTTCGTAAAGCTCCATCGCGGCGGAGACGGTCGCGCCGAAGGAAATCGGATCGAGACCCTGCTCGTTGCAGATGAAGTTGACGTAGGTGAGCGCTTCCAGATCGTCGACGCCGGTGTTGGAGCCGAGTGCCCAGGCGGCTTCGTATTCCAGGCCGCCGGAAGCGTGCATGTACTGCGGCTTGTTCTGGATCGTGAAGTGCGTCTCGTCGATCTTGGAGATGCGCCCGCAGGCGATCGTGCAGCCGAAGCAAGCCTGGTTGGTCAGCAAATTGGGTTTGCCGTCCGTCTTGCGCGGCGTCGCCATGGCTTCAGCAGAAATGTCGTGAGCATTCTCAAACTGGACGTCGCGACTGTTGCGGGTCGGCATGGCACCGGCCTCGTTGATGACGTTCATCAGCACCTGCGTGCCATAGGCGGGCAGGCCGGCGCCGGTGACGGCGTTCTCCTGCAGCACCTTCTTGGCTTCGCGCGTCGCCTTCATGAACCGCATGCCGTCCTTGACCTTGACGCCGCCGGTGCCGCGCACGGCAACAGCCTTCAAGTTCTTGGAACCCATGACGGCGCCGACGCCCGAGCGGCCTGCCGCACGGTGCAGGTCGTTGACGATGCAGGAGTAGAGCACCTGGTTTTCACCGGCGACGCCGATCGCGGCGATGTGCATCATCGGATCCTGGTGGCGCTTCTTGATCCACTCGTCGGTATCCCACACGCTCTTGCCCCAGATATCGGCAGCATCGCGGATCTCGCATTTGTCGTCGATGATCGAGATATAGACAGGCTTGGGTGCCTTGCCTTCCACGATCATCATGTCCCAGCCGGCGAACTTGAATTCAGCGCCGAAGTAGCCGCCCGAGTTGGAGCAGGCGATGGCGTTGGTGAGCGCGCCCTTGGTGACGACGGAGTAGCGTCCGCCGGTCGAGGCGGCCGTGCCGGTCAGCGGTCCGGTGGCGAAGATCAACTTGTTGTCGGGGCCGAGCGCGTCGACCTTGGGGTCGATCTCCTCGATCAGATACTTGGAGGCCAGGCCGCGCAGACCAAGGTACTTCTGGGCCCAATCCATATTGAGCGGTTCGGACTTGACGGTGCCTTCGGTGAGGTTGACCCGTAGGATCTTACCATTCCATCCCATCGATCTCTCCCTGTGCCGCGGTGGCATGGTCGCACCGCGTTTTTGTTCGGGTTGCTTACATGAGCGCGGGCAACCGCGCTTCGATCATCACGTAGGTTGAGGGGCGACCGTTCAACCCTTGGCGACGGGTGCGTTGGGGCCTTCGTGCGTTGCCGCATGTGCCGCCTGTGTCGCCCAAAGCTTCATCTTGTCGAAGCCGGCCTGCTCGGAGTCCTGGAAGGTGATGGCGCTGGTCGGACATGCCTCGGCACAAGCCGGGCTGCCCAGGCACAGGTCGCACTTGATGACCTTCTTGGTTTCGGCGTTGTAGTTCACCGTGCCGAACGGACATGCGATCGTGCATACCTTGCAGCCCACGCACAGGTTGTCGTTGACGACCTTGACGCCATCCGCGTTGGTGGTGATGGCGTTAACGGGGCAGGCCTGCTGACACCACGCTTCAGCGCACTGTGTACATGTGTAGGGGACGAAACGCGCTTCGGTGTGGAAGTCGAAGACGCGGATGCGGGACTTGGAGACGTTGAACTCGCCCGTCTTCACGTAAGAGCATGCCATCTCGCACTGCTTGCAGCCCGTGCATTTGCCCGGATCGATCACCAATGCCTTATGCATGGTTCCTCCCTTATTGTCGGCGGATGATTTTTAGTTGGCGTTATCTCAGTTCGCGCTGAGATGCGACAAGTGGTCAAGTGTACTTAGGTGCACTCACGATTGGAAACGCAAGGAAAAATCTGAAAAAAGCTTCATTGCTATTCCCACTTAAACATAGCCTGCTGTCTTGAGGTCAGTGACACGGCACGCGGCCAAATCATGATGCGCTGCGTCAATCACCATGGTGTGTTTTGTCGCCATAGCGTGACCTGGAAAACCCCGCCAGGAGGTCTTTGGGTCATGATCCAGCGCTTTGACATGCGGCTGCGGGAGCACGGGCGCGGCGGGTTTTAACCGTAGATCAGGGGGTCGGTCGGCGACAGGGTATCGAGAAAGCGGATGCCCATATCGCGGCCCCGGCTCCAGGCGACGAAGCCGCTGAAAGAGCGACCGCATTCGAGTTCGACGACGACAGGTGTGCCGGGCAGCAGTGCTGGCATTCGCGTCAATCCGATGCCGCCGAAGGAAATGTCGCGCGCAAAGGCGGAATATTGAGCGCCATCGGTGCGAACGCGCACGGTCTGCAGGAGTGTCTTGCGCGGAGAGCGCCTGCGTTCTGCGAGATCGGGCAGCACAATCTTGCCGCTTGAACTCGTGCATGGTGCATGACCGGCCATGACCTCGCTCAGGATATTGTCGAGTGTTCTGGTATTGGCGGCGTATCCGACTGGCAGGACGTGGGAAACGTCACCAGCGAGCGCCAGCATGACGTATCGCGCGCGGCGTGCAGTTTGGCGCCACTGGGCTGACAGGCTGAACATGTGTAACTGCAGGGCGCGGTCTCGGCCGATCTCTTCTGAATCAGCAACGCACTCTTCCAATACGCCGCGTGCCTTGCGGAACGTCGAATAATAGTCCTCGCAGGCTTCCAGCGTATCGCGGGTCAGCTGGAGTTCTATGGTTGAGCGCGGCCAGTTTTTGGTATCGATGGGAAAGCCAACGACAAGCGCCAAAGCTTCATTCAAAGCCCGCGGGCTTGAGTTCTGATAGGCAAAGTTGACGGCGCTGGCGGCGCCTGCGGCGAGGAGCGCGGAAGTGTGCAGCTCCTGTACGATGACCCGGAGCAGCAGCGTCTCTGGCGATTGATCGCCATCGTCGGACCTGATTGAACCATCGGATCTTGGCAAGACTTCTGGGTATGGGTGGCCGACTTCGACTTGCGGATTTGGGTGGAAGCTGAAGGCCATAAACAAACTGTCCTCGAACACAACAATTCGAGGTGAATTTTAATCTGCAAAGACTAACCAAAGATGACCAGCGTCCCGGCCTGACGCAGTTGCCGGCGCTGGTGGAGCGTCTTTAGGCTGTTGGCGTTGTCGAGATCCGCCGTTCCTGGTCGCTTGCCTCAAAAATATGAGGTGAGAACATATGCCCCCAGCATGACTGTGGTCCAGAACGCCATCCGTCCCGTCGGCCAGGTGCGGCCGAAGACGCCGTCGGGCCCGTGGAGTCGATATAGGCCAGCATTGGCCCCACGAACTACTGCTCCACGAAGACCGAGCCATTCGTTGTAGACGGCGGCGGCGGCGTTACGTCCCCAGTGGCCGATGGCAGGCAGAGCCCTGCGATAGAACCATTCGGCATCGATGTTGATGCCGGGCAGCTCGGGGGGATAAAGACCGCGCAACTGCAACCAGACGAAGGCCAGTGCAGAGAAAAACAGCAGCTGACTTTGTGTCAGCACATGCGCCGCTGTGTAGGGTTGGTAGTCGACCGGGTATGGCAGCATGGAGTACAGCAGCCAGGGGTAGGATCCGTTGAATATGCAGATTGCAGCGGCCAAGCCCATCGCCACGAGCATGTTGATCGGCGCTTCCTTCGGTCTCAACCCTGAATCGTGGGCAAAGAAGGCGAAGTAGGGGATCTTGATTCCGGCGTGGTGGAAGACGCCGGCCGAGGCGAACAGAAGCGCCAGCCAGACGGCTGAATGGTGCTCTTCGAGTGCAGCCACCATCACCATCGATTTCGACACGAAACCTGAGAACAGCGGGAATGCTGAAATGGAGGCGGCGCCGACCATGCAGAAACCGGTCGTCCAGGGCATGGATTTGTAAAGTCCGCCAAGTTCGGAACCGTTGATCTTGCCGGTGCGGTAGAGCACTGCACCCATCGACATGAACAGCAGGCCCTTGAAGATCACGTCATTGAAGGCATGGGACACAGCGCCATTGACCGCGAGCGACGTTCCAATGCCGATGCCGACGACCATGAACCCCACCTGGTTGATGAGGCTGTATGCAAGAACGCGCCGCAAATCGTTTTCGATCACGGCGAAGAAGATCGGGAACATCGCCATGCCCGCACCGATGTATACGAGCAGCTCGGTTCCAGCGAATGTTCGCGCCAGCGTGTAGATCGCCACCTTGGTGGTGAATGCGGAAAGAAACACGGTCCCAGTCGGCGTGGCCTCGGGGTAGGCATCCGTTAGCCAGTTATGCAGTAGAGGGAAGCATGCCTTGATACCGATCGCGAGGAGCAGAAGCCAGGACGCCATGCCTGCGAACCCTTGGTCCCAGTTCTGCAATCCGATCTGCTTGATGGTCGTTGAACCGGTGGCCATGGCGTAGAGCCCGATGCCAGCCAGCATGATGACGCCAGACCCTACCTGGATCAGCAGATAGCGCATCGCGGCGCCGTATGATCGCTCTGTGCGGCGCGCCAGAATCAGGAATACCGACGATACCGCCAGCAGTTCCCAGAAGATGAACAGAGTGATGAAATCCCCCGCAAACACCGCGCCTAGCGCACTGCCGGCGTAGACCAGTCCTGCGACATGCTGGACACGGTCTTCGACATGCAGCGAGAAAATGATGCCGAGGAAGGCTGCGAGGTGAAACAGGTAGCCGAACAGCAGACTGAGTTTGTCCACCCTCAGCAGATCAAGTTGATAGCCGAGCAGGGTGACGTTTGACGCGGCATCGGCCGGCGTCATGTAGAGATTGATCGCGCCGACGATCGGAATCGCCAGCATGATTGCTGCGCGCAAAATGCCTTTGGTGAAAAGCGCCAGGCCGGCGCCGATGAAGAAGATCGAAAAAGGCAGGAGGCTACTCATCATAGTAGTCCTCGTCACGCATCAGCACCTTGCGCATCTCCTTGGCGATGAGCACGAGGATCACGCAGGCGGCAAATCCGTAGATGCAGTAGAAGAAAGGGATTACCTCCCAGGGGTGGTCCACATGGCGGTGAATGAACAATTCCGCGACCACGGAAATCGCACAAAGGGCGTAGAGGGCGTATCGCACGCGGGCGACATTCTCAGGCTTGTCGAACATGTGCGTTTTGCCGTCGTCGGGTGCGTGATGGTTCTGGGCCATTGCCGCGGTCCTATCTGAGCGGGATCTGCTTCAGCAGATCGAAGACGAAATCGGGATAGAAGAAGAGCAGCACGCAGCCGAGCGAGGTCGCGCCAATCGCGATCAGGCAGGCTGTCGGTGCTTCGTGGATCTTGCCGTCAGCGTGATCGTGGGCGTGGCCGTGTGTGGCAGCGGCTCCCGCGCTTGCCGGTCGTTTGCCGAAGAAGGCCTTGAACGGGATCGGCAGCAGGTAGGCGATGTTGAGTAGCGAAGAGATCATGAGTATCGCCACGATGGCGAGCTTGTGCCCCTCGATCGCACCGAGTGCCAGATACCACTTGCTCCAGGTGCCACCGAGTGGGGGCAGGCCGATGATCGACAAGGTTCCGATGGTGAAGGCCGCGAAGGTGAACGGCATGACCTTGCCGAGGCCCGTCAACTCCGAGATCTCGGTCTTGTGGAGCGCGGTATAAATGGCGCCTGCACAGAAGAAGAGGGTGATCTTGCCGACGGCGTGGGTGACGATGTGGAAGCCCGACCCGACGACGCCGAGTGACGTTGCCAGCAGCGCGCCAGTGACGATGTAGGAGAGCTGCGAGATCGTAGAGTAGGCGAGCCGCGCCTTGAGGTTGTCTTTGGTCATGGCGATCAGCGAGGCGACAATGATGGTGCCCGCGGGCACCCAGATCAGCCAGTCCGCCGCGCCTGTTGTCTGCAGGGTATCGATACCGAAGACATAGACGACGATCTTCAGAATCGAGAAGACACCCGCCTTGACGACCGCCACGGCATGGAGCAGCGCGCTGACCGGTGTGGGGGCAACCATGGCGGCGGGCAGCCAGAAATGCACGGGCATGACCGCGGCCTTGCCGATGCCGAAGACGTAGAGCGCCAGCAGCCCCATCATTGCTGCGGGAGCCAGCTTGTTGGCGAGAATTCCGCCGGGCGTGAACTCGGCGGTGCCTGCTATGGCGGAGGTCGCGATGATTGCTGGCAGCAATAGCACCATCGACGTTCCGATAAGCAACAGGAGATACTTGCGGCCCGCCTTGCGCGCATCGTCAGTGGCCTTGTGGGTTACGAGCGGATAGGTGGAGACCGTCAAGACCTCGTAGGCCAGGAAGAGTGTGACAAGATTTGCCGAGAAGGCGATGGCGATGGCGCTCGAGATGGCAACCGCAAAGCAGACATAGAAAGAGGTCTGACGCGGTTCGGAATTGTCGCGCATATAGCCGATCGAGTAGATCGAGTTGACGATCCACAAAGTGGACGCCACCAGAGCATAGATGAGGCCCAGCGGCTCGACCTTGAGCCCGAGCGAAATGCCTGGAACGATTTCTGGCCCATGAAGTTCCGGCCGGGCCCCTGCCATCACGGGGCCGTAAAGGCTCCAGACGACGACGGCAACGGAGCCGGCGGCGAGCAGTGTCACCGCCTCGCGCAGGTTGGGCTGGTTGTTGAACAGCGGGATCAGGACAGCCGCAACGAGCGGAATGACGAGCGCCAGCAGAACGAGTGTCGTGGGTTCGGCAAACATTATTGCGTTCCCCCCAGCACGACGCCGCTCAACAGGAAGTCGGCAATCTGGCGTGCCACCCCGCCTGTCAGGCGCGTGTCAAATCCGAGATATATCGTGGCCGCGGCCAAAGCGATCAGCGGCGCCAACATCGAGAGTGGCGGTTCGTGGCTGTCGGCGATGTCGCTCGATGGCTCGCGGAAGTAGGCAATCTCGATGAAGCGTCCGACATATACAACTGCGAGCAGGCTCGAAAGGACGATCAGGAAGACGAGCCAGATCCAGCCGTGTTCGATGGCACCCATTGCCAGATACCACTTGGAGATGAAGCCGGCAGTGCCAGGCACACCGATGAGGCCGAGGCCGGCAACGACAAAGGCCGCCGTGGTGATGGGCATCTTGCGGCCGATGCCCGACAAGCTCGACATGCGCGCCACGCCGGTCCGATACACCATCGCACCCAAGGCAAAGAAGAGCGCTGTCTTCATGATGGCGTGATTGAACATATGAACGAGGCTACCGGCGAGGCCAATCTTGTTGGCAAGCGCGATGCCGAGCGTGATGTAGCCGATCTGGGCGACAGAGGAATAGGCCAGCATTCGCTTGGCGTTCTCCTCAAAGATGGCGGTGA
Organism: Hyphomicrobiaceae bacterium; assembly: GCA_020442165.1. Taxonomy (GTDB): domain Bacteria; phylum Pseudomonadota; class Alphaproteobacteria; order Rhizobiales; family Hyphomicrobiaceae; genus JAEUMD01. The sequence goes on from JAGRKV010000051.1 coordinate 157,060, forward strand.
ACGATGCCACGAACATGGCAGCCAACGACAGCACCAGCAGGAACTCGGAGATCGGCAGGCTGTAGAAGGGGATCGCATTGGAGAAGAATGTATAGAAGATGCGTAGCAGCAGATAGATCGCGACCTTGGTGGCGGTGCCCGCGAGAAACGCCGTGGCGAAGGATGGGGCGAAGGCATAGGCGTTGGGCAGCCAGACATGCAGTGGGAACAGCGCCAGCTTGAGCGATATGCCGACGGTCATGAATGCGAGGGCTGCGATGATGGGGCGTGACAGCTCGGGCATGGCCGGGCCGATGCGCGCGGCCAGGTCGACGAAGTTGAGTGTGCCGGTCACGATATATATGAGGCCGACGCCAATGATATAGAAGGTGGCGCCGATGGTGCCCATGACGAGATACTGATAGGCCGAGACCAGGGCGCGCCGCTGCCGGCCGAGCGCAATCAGCGTGTACGTGGATAGCGACGAGACCTCCAGGAACACGAAGGCATTGAACGCATCGCCAGTGATGCAGATGCCGAGCAGACCAGTCAGGCAGAGCAGGTACATGGTGTAGAACCACGACTGCTTGTGGGAATCGATCTCCTGGGCAACGCTCTTACGTGCGTAGGGTATCGATACGAGCCCGATCAGCGAGACGAGCAGGAGGATGAAGCCGTTGAGGAGGTCGACGCGGTATTCAATGCCCCAAGGCGCCGCCCAAGGTCCCATCACGTAGGAGATCGGCTGCCCCGTCGTCGTCACCTTGATGAGCAGCGCCGCAGAGATGAAAGGCGAGATGGCGCTCGATACCGCCGCGATTGCCCAGGCTGTGGTGCCCGAGCGCGTGAATGCGGTCAAGATGGCGCCGAACAATGGCACCAGGATCTGCAGAATCGGGAGATGCTCCTGAAGACTGCTCATTGATCTTGATCCATGGCGACGATCTCGTCCTCATCGACGGTCCCATATTCCTCCGATATGCGCACCACCAGGGCCAGGCCGAGCGCCAGCGTCGCGACGCCAACGACGATGGCCGTCAGGATCAATACGTGCGGCAGCGGGTTGGAATAGTCGGTATATTTGGGGTCGATAATGGGGGCGGTTCCGCCGACGATCTTTCCCGGGCTGATGTAGAGGAGATAGACGGACGTCTGGAACAGGCCCAGGCCGATCAGCGATTTTATCATGTTGCCGTGGGCTATGACGATGTAGAGCCCCGCGACCATCAAGAACACGGTCACGTAGTAATTGTAGTGGCCGACGATGGCCTGCCACTCGATCATCGGCGGCTCCTGTCTGCAAAGGCATAGAAGATGGCGAGCATGGTGCTGGACACCGTGATGATGACGCCAGTCTCAACGATCAGGATCCCCCATTCGTGAGCATGCGCGAAATGGTGTCCGAAGACGCCATAGTCGAGATAGCGGCCCTTGTTGCTCAGCATGGCGGGCAGGCCTGCACTCGCATAAAGGAGCACGCCGAGCGGGACGAGCCGTTCGATGAGGCCCTGGGGTGCGACGCGCTTGGCGGCGTCGAGGCCGAAGACAATGGCATAGAGGATGATAGCGGCCGCAATGATGACGCCAGCCTGGAAGCCGCCGCCTGGGCCGTAGTCTCCGTGGAAATGCACATAGGGTGCAAAAATGAGGATGAAGGGCAGGATGAGCTTGGTGCCCACCCTCAAGATGAGGTCGAGCTTCATGTATCGCTGGCCTCTTTCGCGCTGCCATGCTGCCGTTTGCGCCTGCCGCGCAGCAGCAGCATCACGCCGATGCCGGCGGTAAAGATCACGGTGGTTTCTCCCAACGTGTCGTAGCCACGGAAGTCGGCCAGTACGGCGGTGACGACGTTGGGCGGCATTTCGTGTTTGGTGGAGGCTTCGAGATAGGCGGGAGCGACGTGATCGTGGATGGGTGAATGTGCGACGCCAAATCCCGGTAGCTGAAAGGTTCCCCAGATTAGAGCCGCGCCGGTGACGGTTGCAACGAATAGTGGCAGTGCCGGGGTGTGCGCGGGCGGGTCCTCCCGGGAGCCGGTCAGGTACAATGTGGCGAGCAGGATGACCGTTGATATGCCGGCCCCGACGGAGGCTTCCGTCATTGCCACGTCGACCGCGTCGAGCACGATCAGAACGCTTGCCATCAGGAAGCTGTAGACGCCGGCCAGGATAACGACGCCAAACAGGTTGTGCTGCCGGACGATGGCGATCGTTACGGCGGCCAGCATCGTTAGCAATACGCCTTCAATCAGTTCGATCATGCTGGTTGTTCCCCCTGCTCGGCGGCGACACCTTCGGCGCGCCCGGCAGTATCGTCCGGGGTTGCTTGGTGGCCGGGGCGGCGGTCATCGGCGAGGATGGGCTCGACCCCAGCGGTCAGTGCGGCCTGAGCCAATGCGTGCGAGACGACCGGGCCTGTAAAGAAGAACAGCAACAGAATGAACACGAGCTTGGCCGCCACCAAGGTGAACCCAGCTTGCAGGATAAGTCCGAAGATCAGGAAACCTGCGCCTGTGGTGTCGATGACCGAAGCGGCGTGCATCCGCGTGAAGACGTCGGGCATGCGGTTCATGCCGACCGCTCCAACCATGATGAAGAAGCTGCCCGTGAGGATGAGGCCCCAGCTTGCGATTTCGATCACGAGGTCCATCAGGCACCGTCCTCATCGTCGTAGGCCAGATCGCCGTAACGGAAGTACTTGAGCACTGCCAGCGTGCCGATAAGGTTCAAAAGGCCGTATGTGATGGCGATATCCAGCCATTCGGGGCGGCCGGTCAGGAAGCCAACGACAGCGAGCAGGAGAATGGCCAGAGTGCCGACGCTGTTGCCGGCCAAGGCGCGGTCGAACACCGTCGGCCCGAGGATGGCGCGGCTGACGACCAGCGCCAATGCGGCGAGTATGGCAAGCGTTGCGGCTGCGAACATCATTTACCCCCCTCAAAGCGGCGGACCCGGGCGTCCATGCCGCCACCTTCCAGATCATCAGCTCCTTCCCGCACGATGGCATGGACCGTCAGCTCATCGCCGCGCAAGCCAACCGTAATTGTGCCCGGTGTCAGGGTGATCGAATTTGCATAAGTCGAAAGACCCGCGCTGGTGCGCTGGCTGGCGCGAACTACGGTCATGGTGGGGGAAATCGGCAGCGACGGCGAAAGGACGATCCGTGTCACGGCCCAGGCCGATTTCAGTATTTCGAAGAAAAGCCAGGGAAAATAGGTAACTGCAGGTGCCAGCAGCTCGATCGGCACACCTTCCGCGTCGATCAAACCCATGCGGCGGGCAAGTGCGGCGACCCCAATGACACAAAGCACTCCGAGGGTCAGCAGGAAGGGCGTGAAATGGCCCGAAAGAGCAAGCCAGAAGCCTAGCATGGCTATGGCCAATATCAGCGCGCGCATCCCTACCCCATAACGACTGGCATCTTTTTTGGAACTACGGTGGCGGGCCAACGTGTCCCTGACGCTCTTGATCTGATTTCGGTGTCCGGCCCTCACTGTTTCGGGAACCGAGCGCAGGCCGCGAGACCGACCCGTTTCTCTGGGGCTGAAAACCTGTCGCCCCCGGAGAAACGTCTACCAGTACGACGTTGCGCACATCACTATGCAAGTGTTCGATCCAGAATAGAAATGGTCCGTAAGTTTTAAGCGCGGATTGAGACCGTGACAAGCCATGGCATACCACGTGGCCATTTGCATCGCTCGCCTAGTGTCTCAGGATTGCGTACAGGCGTTTGGATACTCTGTTAAGATTATGCCGTGGACGGCGCCACTATTCTGGCACCGTGTCGTCAACGCGGTTTGGATGCGGCATCTCGAAGTGGCGTTTCAACTCTGTGGTGTTAAACTTTTGATGATTATGACAGATGCGCTCGTCCTCGCGGCGTGGCATTAGATGTGCGAGGACCGGTAGGTTCGCAATCCTTGATCGATGGTGGTAGATAGTAATGCGTGCACGGACGTCGGCGCTGTTGGGCGCTGCAGTGGGTGGTCTTTTTTCCATTGTTTCCAGCAACTTCGAGGTGATCGCCGCTGAGCGGATATGGACGGATCACATCCCGGTTGGCCGCCCCTACGTGAAGCCCCCGCCGCCCGAGCGCCGCTTGTCGGCCGAGCAATACGCGGCGGCGCAAGTTCCGCCGGTTCTGCCCGCGCTTACGCCTCTCCCGGCAGACCCCGTGCGTGAAGCGGTCCTACAGGAATTGACGCGGTTGAAGTCGCTGGCAACTGACGACCGGAACAGTGAGCTGATCGATCAGCTCGGTTCGGCCTATGGCGGGGAAGTGACCGGTCCTTTCTGGATTACGGCAAAGGGCTACAACAAGGCTGCCCATGATGCCGTGGCCGAGATGGCGCGCGCTGGCGACTATGCGATGGAGCCAGCGGTCTTTGATATTCCCCAGCTTGATAAAGTTACGGGCGCCGATACTGCCGGACTGGCAGCTGGGGAGGTGCGTATGTCTCTTGCCGTGATGGCATACGCCCAGGAAGCATTTGGCGCGCGCCTGGCGCCCAACGACATCTCGCTGTGGCTCGATCATAAGCCTGAAGTGCCTGATCCCGCTGAACTGCTGCCGCGCGTTGCCAGCGCGCAGGATGCGGCTGCAGAACTCAGGAAACTCAATCCTTCGCATCCGGATTTCGAGGAGCTCCGCAAGGCCTATCTGGTGGTCACCGGGCGCCGTCAGCAGGATGCTCCCAAGGTGCCGCCGCCAATACCCGAAGGTCCGGTGCTCAAGGTTGGCGACACCGATCCGCAAGTTGCCATGGTCCGCGTGCGACTGGATGTGCCGTCGGAGACCGGCAAGGACACCTACTTCGACCGAGAATTAGGAAATGAGATCCGCAACTATCTTCGCCGCAACGGCAAGTCGCGCCGGCGCGAGATCAATGACGATCTGCGCGCCCTTCTCAATGCGCCGCCGCCGCCGCCTAAAATGCCGGATCTGACGACAATTCAGGCTAATATGCTGCGCTGGCGCTGGATGCCGCGCGATCTGGGTTCGACCCACATCTGGAACAATATTCCCGAGTACGAGACGCGCCTGATTAAGGACGGCACGGTCATCCATCGCGAGAGGATCATCGTCGGTCAGCCCGATCAGCAGACACCGATCTTCTCGGACAAGATGGAGCACATCGTGTTCAAGCCCCAGTGGGGCGTGCCCAATTCGATCAAGATCTCCGATCTGTTACCGAAGCTTCGTAATGGTGACACGAACGTTCTTGAACGCCGGGGCATGAAGATCGTGAAGAATGGTAGGGAGGTGCCTGCTGAACGCATTCGCTGGTCGTCGGTCGATATCCGCTATCTCAACATCGTGCAGGGGCCGAGCGATTGGAATCCGTTGGGCGAAATGAAGTTCATGTTCCCCAATCGGCATTCGGTCTATATGCACGATACAACGTCGCGTCACCTGTTCAGCTCGTCTGAACGTGCCTTTAGCCACGGCTGCATCCGCGTACGCAACCCCCGCAAGCTCGCCACTGCAATCTTTACAGAAGTGGAAGGCTGGGATGCGGCTCGGATACCTGATTATCTCGGCCGCCGAGCGGAGGAAAACAACTCGGTCGATCTCGCCAAGCCAATCCCCGTGCACAACGTCTATTTCACGCTGGTGCCAGATGGGGCCGGAGGTTTTCGCAGGTACCGCGACGTTTATGGTCACGACCGGCGGATCGCAGATGCCATTTCGGGCAAGTCGCTGCGCTCGATTGCCAACAATGACCCTGCCCGGATCCACAAGCGGCGCATCGAAGAGATCGAGCGTTCGACCCGCTATGACAACTCGTCCAATTCGCGGTCTCAGCGCAAGCGCTACGCTGATGGGCAAACCGTTGACGAGAACGGTGAGTTCACCACTTATCGCAGCTCACTGGGTGCGGGGTCATCGCGCGCCATAAGGCAGCCGCGGCGCTCGCGCCATGTGGCACCCGCCTGGCCGCCGACGTTTTCTTTCTGGAACGACTAGATCGTTTCGGACTTGGTGTTGAAGCGATCTTGATTCGTTTGCTCACTTTGTGGACCTGGGCCGGTGCTCGGGCTGCTCCGCGGGGCGCGGCGCAAGGCGCTAGGTCGCGGCCTTGGCGATTCCGCCTTGGTCGGAATCGCTCTAGCCAATACCGATCGAAATCGGCGCGACCCACCGCAGCAGGCGATGTTCCTGACGGGATGCGCGCAGGACTGTTTTGATTTTCCGGCGGCCTATGGATCCCGCCAAGGGCGCATGCGCGGCTGATGCAGGCGGGCTCAGAGCCAGAAAGCATTCATTGCGCCAACGGCTTGCCTGGGTGTGTTGCCGGCCATGTAATGCGGTCGCGGAATTTTTGCCAGTTGCACCACATGCCGCAACGTGCCGCCATTGGCGGAATTGCAGAAATTTGAGTCAACCATGCTGATGCTTGACTTTTGTTAAGCGGCCACGCGCGGGTCCGCACGAAACTCAATCTGCTTCATGTCCAAGGTGTGCTGCTCCCGGATTTCCGGCGGGCAGGTTTGATCGCTGGGAACGCATGGGTACGGGGCACCGCTTCTTGGGAAGGGTGATGGCCACCGAACTGTCCAGACGCAGTCTATTCGACCGTCTTCGCGGGGGTGCAAAACCAGTGCGTCCGCCGTGGAGCCGTCCCGAACATATTTTCACAGACAGCTGCACGCTTTGCGGCAAGTGCATCGGGGAGTGCCCGACCGGAATTCTCAAGGAGGGTCGCGCAGGATACCCGGTCGTCGATTTCGATCTTGGGCAATGCACATTCTGCGGCAAGTGCCGCGAGGTCTGCCCGGCGGACTGTTTCGAATACGACGCGGCGCGTGATCCTTGGACGCTGAAGGCACGCATAACCAATGGGTGCGTCGAGACAAAGGGTGTTGCCTGCAGGACCTGCGAGGAAGCCTGCGACCATGGCGCGATCGGCTTCCGGCCACGCATTGGCGGCGGCTCCAATCCAAATGTATCGCGGGGGCAATGCACGGGCTGCGGTGCCTGCGTGCTGTCGTGTCCGGTTCGGGCCATTTCTCTGGAAGATCCGGTAGAGCAAGAGGAGTTTCCCGCATGAGCGATGTTGGCAACAACGTGTGTGGCGTCCTCGTCCACGCGATGCCGGAAAGGGTTGGCGAGGTGTGCGCGGCACTGGCGCTGATTGACGGTGTCGAGGTGCACGAGACCACCAAAGGTGGCCGCGTGATCGTCACGCTTGAGGATGTGCCGGGGATGCCCGCGGTCGAACAACTCTCAGAGATCCATCGACTGCAAGGCGTCGTCGCGGCGGCGCTCGTCTATCACCAGTTCGAACCAGATGCCGCGGAAGGCGCTGCGGAATGACCAGGAGGATCGCATGAAGAGCGAAGACAACACGGACCAGGCGAAGTCCGCACTTTCGCGCCGTGAGGTTATGAAAGCCAGCGCGGTCGCCGCGACGATGGCGGCTGCCGGTTTGCCATCCAGCGGCGCGGTCGCGCAAGCGGGCGACGGCATCCGCTGGGACAAGGGTGTGTGCCGTTTCTGCGGTACGGGGTGTGGTGTCCTTGTCGGGACAAAGAGTGGCCGTGTGGTCGCCACGCAAGGCGATCCGGATGCACCAGTCAATCGTGGCCTCAACTGCATCAAGGGCTACTTCCTGTCCAAGATCATGTACGGCCAGGATCGGTTGACGAAGCCGCTGTTGCGCATGAAGAAAGGCAAGTTCGACAAGAACGGCGACTTCACGCCAATCTCCTGGGACGATGCCTTCAAGATCATGGCTGAGAAGTGGAAGGCAACGCTCAAGGAGCACGGGCCGACGGCAGTGGGCATGTTTGGCTCCGGCCAGTGGACGGTGTGGGAAGGCTATGCCGCTTCCAAGCTCTTCAAGGCGGGTTTCAGAAGCAATAACCTCGATCCCAATGCACGCCACTGCATGGCCTCAGCCGTCGCCGGGTTCATGCGCACGTTCGGCATCGACGAGCCCATGGGATGCTACGACGACCTGGAGCACGCCGATGCCTTCGTGCTGTGGGGCGCCAACATGGCGGAGATGCATCCAATCCTGTGGTCGCGTCTTACAGACCGGCGCCTGACCCACAAGGGCTGCGAGGTGCATGTGCTGTCCACGTTCGAGCATCGCTGCTTCGAGCTTGCCGACAACCCGATGATTTTTACGCCGCAGACCGATCTGGCGATCCTCAACTACATCGCCAACCACATCATCACTTCGGGCAAGGTCAACAAGGACTTCGTCGACAAGCACGTCTCGTTCCAGACGACGAACCTCAAGATCGGTTATGGCCTACGGCCGACGCATCCCCTGGAGCAAGGGCAGGAGAATGCCGCCAAAGCTGGCGGCATGTCGCCGATTTCGTTCGAAGATTATGCGAAGGCGGTATCGGAATACACACTCGAGTACACAGCCAAACTGTCGGGTGTACCCGCCGACAAGCTGCAACGGCTGGCGGAGCTTTATGCCGACCCGAACAAGAAGATCTGTTCGTATTGGACGATGGGCTTCAACCAGCATGCGCGCGGCACCTGGGTGAACAACCTTTGCTACAACGTCCACCTGCTGACCGGTAAGATTTCGGAGCCCGGCAACGGTCCGTTCTCGCTCACAGGCCAGCCATCGGCCTGCGGCACTGCGCGCGAGGTCGGCACGTTCGCGCATCGCCTGCCCGCAGACATGGTGGTGATGAAGCCCGAGCATCGCGCCAAGGCCGAAGCGGTGTGGAAACTGCCAGAAGGCACCATCCCTGATAAGCCTGGCTATCATGCCGTGCTGCAGAACCGCATGTTGAAGGACGGCAAGCTGCGCGCCTACTGGGTCCAGTGCACCAACAACATGCAGACGGCACCCAACATGAACGAAGAGGGTTATCCGGGATATCGCAATCCCGAAACCTTCATCGTCGTTTCGGATCCATATCCGACGGTCACTGCGCTGGCCGCCGATTTGATCCTGCCGACAGCCATGTGGATGGAGAAGGAAGGCGCCTACGGTAATGCGGAGCGGCGCACACAGTTCTGGCGCCAGCAGGTGCAAGCACCGGGCGAAGCGCGTTCGGACCTGTGGCAGACGATGGAATTCGCCAAGCACTTCACGATGGAGGACGTGTGGCCCGAGGAGCTTCTCGCCAAGAAGCCGGAATACAAGGGCAAGACGTTGTTCGATGTGCTTTATGCCAACGGCGAGATCAACAAGTTCTCGGTTTCGGAAACGGCGGAAGGCTTCGACAACGACGAAAGCAAGGCGTTCGGCTTCTATGTGCAGAAGGGCCTGTTTGAGGAATATGCAAGCTTCGGGCGCGGCAAGGCGCATGATCTTGCACCCTTCGACCTCTATCACAAGGCGCGCGGTCTGCGCTGGCCGGTGGTTGGCGACAAGGAGACCTTGTGGCGCTTCCGCGAAGGCTATGATCCGTATGTGAAGGCCGGCGAGAACGTCAAGTTCTACGGCAAACCCGATGGCCGGGCGGCGATCATCTTCTGCCCTTACGAGCCTGCCGCTGAAAGCCCAGACAAAGAGTATGACCTGTGGCTGTCGACGGGTCGTGTTCTGGAACACTGGCATTCCGGCTCGATGACGCGGCGCGTTCCGGAGCTGCATCGTTCGGTGACGCATGCGGTACTGTTCATGCATCCGGACGATGCACAGGAACGCAACCTGCATCGCGGCCAACCGGTCAAGGTCGTCACGCGGCGCGGAGAGGTTGTGACGCGCGTTGAGACCCGTGGCCGCAACAAGCCGCCCAAGGGGCTGGTGTTCATCCCGTTCTTCGATGAGAGCCAGCTGGTCAACAAGCTGACGCTTGATGCGACCTGCCCGATCTCGAAAGAGACCGACTTCAAGAAGTGCGCCTGCAAGATTGTGCCGGCATAGCCTGAGGCCGGTGGCAATCGCAGCAGATACAAAAGATCGTGCGCTCATCTGCATCGGCGCACGATCGTATTGGTGACAGGTGCAAGGAAACCAGGGATGGCCAATTCCGAAAAGAAGGGTGGCAGCGGCTTTGATCCGAAGCGGCGGCGCGCACTCAAGGACATGGCCACCTATTGCGTCGGTGCGACGGCCATTACTGCTTTTCTCGCCGGCCTTGGCGGGTTGTCGCGGTCGCTGCCCGCCGCAACCTTGAGGCCGCCTGGCGCGCTGCCGGAACGCGAGTTCCAGTCGGCCTGTGTCAGATGCGGACTTTGCGTGCGCGACTGTCCCTACAACACGCTGAAGCTTGCGGAAGTCGGCGACGGACCTGCTATCGGAACTCCATATTTCATTGCGCGCAGCGTGCCGTGCGAAATGTGCGACAATATTCCGTGCGTCAAGGCATGTCCGACCGGCGCACTCGATCACAGCCTTGTCAAGATCGACAAGGCGCGCATGGGGCAGGCGGTTCTGACAGGCCGCGAGACGTGCCTCAACATGCAAGGCCTGCGCTGCGATGTGTGTTATCGCGTCTGTCCGCTGATCGACAAGGCGATCACGCTGCAGATGACGCACAATGCCCGTACTTCGAAACATGCGATTTTCGAGCCGGTCGTGCATGCCGATGCCTGCACGGGATGCGGCAAGTGTGAGAAGGCGTGCGTGCTGGACGAGACTGCCATTCGCGTGTTGCCCATAGCCTTGGCGCATGGGGAGCAGGACAAGCACTACAGGCGCGGCTGGGAGGAAAAGAACAAGGCGGGCAAGGAACTCGTGCCTGGCGTGATCGACCTGCCGGACCGGATGCCAGCCCCGCCCAGCCTGTCGAAGGTGCCGCAATGAGCACCAAGCGCAATCCAGGCGTCGAGGCACGCGAAGTACATGGATTTTTTGTAGCCAACTGGTGGCTGATCCTGCGCCGCCTGTCGCAGCTTGGCATTCTCATGCTGTTCGCTGTCGGCCCGCTGCTGGGTGTGTGGATCGTGAAGGGAACGCTTGCTTCGTCGATGACGTTCGGTGTCCTGCCGCTTACCGATCCGTTGATGCTGCTTCAAAGCCTTGTTGCGAGGCATATGCCTGAGATGCTGGGTCTCGTTGGGGCGGCGATCGTGCTGGGTTTCTATTTGATGATCGGCGGGCGGGTCTACTGCTCGTGGGTTTGTCCCATAAACCCGGTGACGGATCTTGCGGCATGGGCAAGGCGTCGTCTCGACATCGGCAAGGGATGGGCACTGAAATCGCAGTCGCGCTATTGGGTGCTTGGCGGCGTTCTGGCGGCATCCGCCCTGACGGGCACGATCGTGTTCGAACTCATCAATCCCATCACGATGGTCTATCGCAGCGTCCTGTTCGGTCTTTCATGGGGCCTGTCGCTGGTTATCATCATCTTCCTGTTCGATTTGTTCGTCGCACGCGATGGCTGGTGCGGACACATCTGCCCGGTGGGAGCCTTCTACGGCCTTCTCAATAGCAGTGCGCTCGTGCGGGTGAGTGCGCGTGGACGCAGCCGCTGCGATGAATGCATGGATTGCTACGCGGTATGTCCCGAGATGCATGTGATTGCGCCGGCGCTGAAGGCTCAAGGGGAGGCTACGCCAATCATCCTGAACCGCGATTGCACGGCTTGCGGGCGATGCATCGATGTGTGTCCAGAGCGCGTGTTCTCCTTCACCCACCGGTTCGATCAGCGCCTGGATGAACCCTCGCCACCATCCGGAGCGGATCACGTTCAACTCAAAGAGGTCGCGTGACAAGCGCGGCAGATTTCAAGAGAGGTAACCATGACAGGATCGGCTAAACGCAATGCATCGATCGTCGCGCTGTCGCTTTGGGCAGGACTTCTGGTTGCCGGAGCAGGCTATGCGCAGGACAGGGGCATGACCCTTCAAGGGCTGGGCGGTGGTGAAGTGCTCAGCCAGATCAATGCTGCTCCGGACGTGGAACGGCAGTCCTTCTCGGATGGCGGCTTCGGCCGTGCCTATCGGCAGCAGCCTCCGCTGATACCGCACAAGGTCGACGGTTATCAGATCACGCCGACCAACAACGCCTGCATGAACTGCCACGATTGGCCCGGCAACACAAAAGTCAAGGCGCCGAAAGTGTCGGAGACGCATTATGTCGACCGCCAGGGTGTGCGGCTCGATAAGATTGCCGGCACGCGCTACTTCTGCCGGCAGTGTCATGTGCCGCAAGCCGACGCCAAGCCACTGGTGGGCAACACGTTCGAAAACGCAGCAGAAGTGAAATGAGCGTCCCTGGCGCCAGACTCGGGAGGGGAGATTCGATATGACAGACCGCGATACCGGCGCGGATGGCGCTACGCACGGCGAGGGCGGTTTCCTTGCCCGGTTGTGGAAGAAGCTTTGGACGCCGGCAGGCAGCATTGCACTGGGCACGCTGCTTATTGGTGGCTTTGTAGCGGGTATTGCGTTCTGGGGCGCATTCAACTGGTCCCTGGAGCTTACCAATACGGAGACGTTCTGCCGCTCGTGCCACGAAATGGAAAACAACGTCTTTGAGGAATATCGCACCACGATCCACTATTCGAACAAGTCGGGCGTTCGCGCATCGTGCCCTGATTGCCATGTGCCTCGCGAATGGGTGCACAAGATCGCACGCAAGATCCGCGCTTCCAACGAGCTGTACCATCACTTCTTGGGCACGGTTTCGACACGGGAGAAGTTCCAGGCGAAGCGCCTGCACCTTGCCACCAACGAGTGGCGACGGATGAAGTCGACCGATAGCCGCGAATGCCGCAACTGCCACAAGTTCGACTACATGGATTATTCGGCACAGGAGCCGCGGGCTTCGCGCATTCATCAGGAAGCCTTGACGGGCGGGAAGACGTGCATCGACTGCCACCGGGGCATCGCGCACCAGTTGCCGCCGAATGCCGACGAAGCCTACCAGAAGCTGGTGGAGAGCATGGCGAGCAAGGACAACAGCATGTTGACCGAATACCTGAAGAGCGTGGCGCCTGCAGCTCATGCGGGCCAGGCTGGCCACTGAGGCGGGCTGCCGCCTGCCAGTTTCACCATATCTATGAGGCAACAGGGGGCGGCTCATTTGTAGCCGCCCTTTGTTGTGCTATTGCAGCAGGAACGGGGTGTTGCCTGCGCGGAGCAAAATCTATGTCGGAGCAGAAGCTGGCGGCGGTTATCTATGCTGAAGGCCAAGGGCCGCGCATGGATGAGATGCTGATCGAAGTCGTGAAGCGGCTGCGGCAGGACAATTTGCGGCTTGCTGGTGCGGTGCAGCACAACACTGACGACGGCGACCGATGCCGGTGCGACATGACGCTCGAAGACCTGACGAGCGGGCGGCATATCGATATTTCCGAAAAGCGCGGGCCTGAAGCGCAGGGATGCCGCCTCGATTCCTTCGCGCTGGAAGAGAGCGTTGGGCTGGTTGCTGAGGCGCTTGCGAGCGCCGCGCCAGACCTGCTGATCGTCAACCGGTACGGCAAGCGGGAGGCCGAGGGTCACGGGTTCCGCCAGGCGATAGAGCAGGCGATGTCGGACGGTGTTGCGGTTCTGGTTGCTGTCAGCAACCAGCAACGCGCAGCGTGGGAGACTTTTGCGTCGCCCTATTCGGAGAGGCTCAACGCAGACATTGACCAGATCGTCGCGTGGTGCCGCCAGCAGGGGCACAAGTCAAGTGATGACGCGGTTGCCGCTATCGGTGCTGCCGCGCAATAGACGGGCAAGCGTCATCTGCTTGCCAAGTGCGTGACCCTTCGCGCGGGTTGTGATGGGGATGATGGCCTATGTCACCGCGCCAGCATGTATAGGCTCGTGACGACCACAAGCATCAGCGCGATCAGGAACATCATGACGTCGGCGGCGGCCGGGACCGTGCGCAGATTGAGATACTGGCGCAGGATCAGGCCGGCTTTTGCCCATGTCACCAGAAAGAGTACGGCAAGCAAGCCGGGGCCAAGCGTTGTGACCGTCGTGACGCGGCCAGCCAGCATGGTGCCAATGGTGAGGGCCATCAGCACTGCCCAGGTGAGGATCAGCGCGCGGCGCGAGGGGTAGTAGGATTTGGTTGGCGTCTTGCTCATGGCCTGCCGTTCAACGCATCAGGTAGACGACGGGAAACAGCAGCACCCACACCAGATCGACCATGTGCCAGAACGTGGTGCCGATCTCGATGGTTTCGAGCGATGCTTTCCATGAAACGATCGCGAGGATCAGGATGCCCGCGATGACGTGCAGGGCGTGAAATCCGGTGGTCAGATAATAGAGGGTGAAAAAGCTGTTGGCTGTCGGAGTCAGTCCGGCACCAAGCTTGGTTGAGTATTCGACCATCTTGACGGCGAGAAAGACGACGCCAAGAGCGCTGGCTGCTGCCAGCCAGCGGCGTGCGATGTGAACCTTGGCTTCGGCCATGGCATTGACGGCGAGTGCCGCGCACAGGCCGCTCGTCAGCAGCACCATGGTGTTGATGGCGCCTGCCAGGCGATCAAGATGGTCCTGCGATGCGCGAAACAGTTCCGGGTCGGCAAGGCGCGTGCCTGCAAAAGCGATAAACGCGCCGCCGAAGACGAGGATCTCGGACACGATCAATATCCACATCATCGGGTGGCCGGGCAATGTGGATAGAATGCCCCAGCTGCCTGCCAGTGTGTCGGTTTCCCCGGCGTCGGATGCAGGTTGCGGAGCTGCTTCTTTCTGCTCGTGCTGCATTGCGCCTCAGCCAATCAGGTGCCGGTAAAGGATCGGTAGCGCCGCGGTGAGGCGAGCGGGGTGGGATACGATCGAGAATGCCCGGGCACCGAAGATGCGCGGAAAGTAGCTTTGCGCCTTCTGGTCGATCGTGATGCCGAAGACCGCGTTGCCTGCGCGGCGCGCCTCGCGGATCGCCATGCGGCTGTCCTCGATGCCATAGCGGCCGTCGTAGTGGTCAAGATCATTCGGTTTGCCATCTGTCAGCACCAGCAACAGGCGCCGGCGCATCGGCCGGTCTTCCAACCGTTTGGAGACATGGCGAATGGCGGCGCCAAGGCGCGTGTAGAAGCCCGGGCGAAGCGCGCCAATGCGCTGGCGCACGGCCTCACTGACAGGCTCTGCGAAATCCTTCACGCGCGCTACGAAGACGCGGTCGCGCCGCAGCGAGGAAAAGGCGTAGATCGCGGCCTCGTCACCACAGGCGGCGATGCCTTCAGCCAGTGCCGTCAACGCTTCTTTTTCCACATCGATGATGGGACGGTTCTGGACGTAGCCTTCGGTCGAGCGTGAGACGTCGATGAGGACGGCCACTGACAGGTCTCGCGATACGGCGCGCGACTGGCGATAGATGCGGTCGGAACCTTCGCCGCAGGCTGCCATGTCGACGCGCGAGCGGATCAGTGCGTCCATGTCCAGCTCATGGCCATCGAGCTGTCGTGGCAGGACTTCCCGGCGTGGCCTCAGTGCTTCGAACTGGCGGCGCACGGTGCGGATGCGCTGGGCGGTCTTGGGGCCGGGTCGCCAGAGGGTGCCGGGGCTGGTTTCCTCGGCAACGCGTTCCAGCACGCGGACATGGCCGGGCTGGAGGCGCGCTTTGCGATAATCCCACTCCGGGTAGGTGTGCTCACCGGAAATACGCTCGGCATCGACATCAGCTGGCGAAAGATCGAGATCGATCTTGAGCAGGGTCGCCGCCTTCTTTTGGTGCTGGGTGACGCCGATCTCGTCGTGATCGTCGGCAGCCTTGCGGGCGTTGTCCTCCTCGTCGTCCTCGACGTCGCGGTGGAGGTTCATGAATTCCGTCCAGGTGAGGATCTTTTCGAAGCGATGGACGATGAGCGGGTTCTCCCGCTTGATCTGATCGTTCTTGTGGCGCTTTGCCTTGCGCATCATGCCGTCGCCACCGGCCTTGCGCTGGCCGGAATCGTTTCCGTTGTCGGTTCGCTCGACGCGCTCGCCAGGCGCCGACAAGGCAATGTCGGGCCATAGCGGCACGGGCATGAACGGCTGGTGGACCTTTACGGGCAGCGCAAGTATTGCGTCGGCGCGCTCATCAGTCAGCGTTATCGCGTTTGGCGACATCAAGCTTTCGCGTATCAGGCTTTCGATGGCGTCCTCGGCGGCGGGCAGCTTGCGATGGGGGCGCACGGCGAGGTGGGCCGCGCACAGGCGATCATGAATTGCAGCAAGGCCAGGGAAGCGCTCACGCACCAGTTTGGTGATGGCAAGGGCACGGTGGATACGGCGCAAGTCGCGCTCGATGGCATTGCGTGTCTTGGTTGGAGGCAGTTGAGCCTCGTCCGCAAGGGCTATGAATGCTGCTGCCCAATGATAGAGGGCCTTGTTGAATGGCCGGGTCGGCAGCAGGTCGTAGGCGGCTGGGAGCTGGAGCCGCTGGCCGTCATAGAGTGCTGTCGGCAGGCGCTCGGTGCGACGGCCAATGCGCTGGCGAAATGTTAGTCGGTGGTGGGAGACGCGGTCGATTGCTGGGACGATCTCGGCGCTCTGATCGCCGCCGAGAGCATGGAAATAAATCCGTAACGCGGTTTCAACTTCCGCGAACGTAACGGCTGCCTCGGGAAAGCGGGGAATGATCGTGCGGTCGCCGACAAGGCTGTGCCACAGGTTGCCGACAGTCTCTTCGGGCTCGAGCAGATGAAGAAGGCTCATGGCGTGGCGCTCCTGGTGTGGTGGCAGCCTGGCCGCGTGGCGGTGATCGGATCGGGCACGAACGTCAGCCGAAAACAGCGGCGACGACTTCCATCAATCCGTCTTTGACATCGTTGTCGTCGGACAGAGGTTCGATCATGGCCGCGCGGATGGCGTCGTCATGGCGCATGCCAGCTGCGATCAGCGAGGCGCAATAGACGAGCAGGCGGGTCGAGACCCCTTCCTCAAGGTCCTGGCCCTTCAGCGCGCGCAGACGGTTGGCGAGCAGGACCAGCGGCTTGACGCGATCCGGGGCAAGACCGCTTTCGGCGGATACTATCTCGACCTCGGCTTCGGGCTGCGGGAAGTTGAACTCGATCGCGATGAAGCGCTGACGGGTCGAAGGCTTCAGCGCCTTCAAGATGTTCTGGTAGCCGGGATTGTAGGAGACGATGAGCATGAACGTCTCGGGCGCCGACAGCAGTTCGCCCGTGCGTTCCAGCGGCAGCACGCGGCGGTCGTCAGTCAATGGATGCAGAACGACGGTGACATCCTTGCGGGCCTCGACCACCTCGTCGAGATAGCAGATGCCGCCGGCGCGGACGGCGCGGGTCAGCGGGCCGTCGAACCATTCCGTTTCGCCGCCTTTCAGGAGGTAGCCCCCGGTGAGGTCGGCTGCGGTCAAGTCATCGTGGCAGGACACCGTCCACATCGGCAAGCCGAGCCGGGCGGCCATGTAGGCGACGAAGCGTGTCTTGCCGCAACCGGTTGGTCCCTTGATGAGCACTGGCAGCCGCAGTCTGTGCGCCATCTCGAACAGTTCGCATTCGTTTGCCGTGGCGCGATAGTAGGGCAGCGCGCCGGTCGAAGCGGGATGAGCGGCAGCATTCATTACGTTCGTACTCCTGATGCTGGTTGGCCGCATCGGACAGATCTTGTTTCAGTCGTTAAGGCCGAACAGCGGGAGATTACTCCCGCTGTTTCGCACTTCGTTTGCTCATTTCCGGCGCCACGGCTGAGGGCGCCGGAGGTAGCGTTGCGCTTATGCTATTCGGCCGGTGCAACGCCGGTCTTGGCGATCACTTCTCCCGAACGCGGCACGAACACGGAATAGATGAACAGGAATGCGCCGATCACCACAATCACGCCTGAGAGTAGCCGCATGTCGTAGAAGATCGAGATCTGATCCTGAACGTCCATGAAGTTCTCGCCGCGCACACGCTGCAGATGGGTTTGCACGATGCCGGCGAATGTCAGCGTGAAGGTCATGAAGGCCATTGCGCCCGACATCACCCAGAAACTCACCATGTTGAGCACCTGATTGTAGGGAGTGCGTCCCAACAGCTGAGGCATCGCATAGGTGATGATGGCGAGGTTGAGCGAGACATAGGCGCCGAAGAAGGCGAGATGCCCGTGGGCCGGTGTCACCTGCGTGCCGTGGCTGTAGTAGTTGACGAAATGGAGAGTATGCAGGAAGCCCCATACGCCAGCACCGAAGAACGCGAGGACGGCACAGCCCAGGCTCCACAGGAGGGCGGCACTGTTGGGGTGTTCGCGCTTGCGCTTCCAGACCATGGTGAAGGTGAAGAGGACCATGGCGAAGAACGGCAGAATCTCAAGGCTTGAGAAGATCGAGCCGATCCACTGCCAATATGCCGGCGTGCCGATCCAGTAGTAGTGGTGGCCGGTTCCGAGCAGGCCTGTGAAGAGCGAAAGCGCGACGATGGCATAGAGCCACTTCTCAACGACCTCGCGGTCGACGCCCGTCATCTTGAGCATCAGGTAGGCGAGGATCGAGGCCATCACGAGTTCCCACACGCCCTCGACCCACAAGTGGACGACGTACCACCAGAACATCTTGTCGAGTACGAGGTTCTTGGGATTGTAGAGCGAGAACAGGAAGAAGATGGCGATGCCCCAAAGCCCCAGAAGCAGGACGTTGGTGATCGCTGTCTTGCGGCCTTTGAGGACGGTCATGGAGATATTGTAGAGGAAGATCAGCGCGGCCACGACGATGCCGAGTTTCACCCAATAGGGCTGTTCGAGGAATTCGCGCCCGTCCTTGCCGAGAAACGGATTGCCGTTGAACAAGTCAAACAGGTAGGTGACGACGACGCCGAGTGTGCCCAAGACGAAGATCGCCAGCTGGAGGTAGGCGAGCATCGGGCTCTCGATCTCGCGCTCGGCTTCCTCCGGAACAAGGTAATAGGCCGCGCCGAAGAACCCGAGCAGCAGCCACACGATCAGCGAGTTCGTGTGCAGCATGCGCAGAATGTTGAACGGCACGAGTTCGGACAGTGTGTTGGGGAAGACGTAGACGTATCCCGCGATGAGGCCGCCAAGCACCTGGATTGCGAATAGTGCCATGGCGACGGCGAAGTAGGCCAACGCGATCTTTTGCGTTTCGTATTTCATGGTCTCACCTCCCTAGCCGGCGTCATTCGGTGGCCAGTTCTGCGTGTTGATGCGGCTCGTCCACTCGAAGAACGAGACGAGGTCGTCGAGTTCCTTGTCGGTGAGCTTGAAGTTGGGCATCTGCCGTCGTCCCGGCGTCCCCGAAGGCTGACTCTTGATGAACGCCTTGATGGTCTCGCGAGCGCCTTGCGGGTCCTTCAATCCGCCATAACGCTTCCAGACATTGCCAAGCTCGGGAGCGAAGTACGCGCCTTCGCCGAGCAGCGTGTGGCAATTGATGCAGGCGTGCCGCTCCCAGGTGTGCTTGCCGTTGATGACGGCGGCATTTAGACCCTTTTCGTCGGTTGACGTTGATTGGGCGTAGTTGCAGCTGTGTACGGTAAGGCCGAGAAATATCACGAGGAAGAATGCGCTTCCTCCGTAGAAGATATTACGCGCGGCCGATTTCGTGAGTGCGTCCCACATGGCGTCCTCTCGCTTCGCGGTTCACGGGCCCAGGATGCAAGTCACCTTGCCGCGATTGCTCGGGGGTAGTGCGAAACAAGTGTCCCGCCGCAATTGCGCGACAACGCCCGCGGCCGCCACGGACTTATGTTCCGGGCTTGACGCCGAAGCGGTAATCGCATTCCCGACCGTATTGGTACAGTTCGGCGGTCGGCTGTTCTTGACTTTTGTTAGGCAGTGGGGTTGCCCGAGGAGATGCGCGGCCTTGTCAGGATCGGAAAATAGATGACCGAGAAGATGGCAAAGGCGGCCATCCAAAGCAGACCTGCCGAAATCATCAATGCCGAATAGAATGACGGTACCAGTGGCGGTCCGAAGGCGCGCAGCGCAGCCGAGAGCGATACGAAGACATAGGCGATAACCAGGGGACCTGGTGCCACCAGCGGGCGGCCGGTGTGACCGAGACTTGCACGGCTCATCACGGCAAGCACCATAGTGCCAATGCCGCCGGTGCCCAGGGCGTGCAATGCCGAAATCTCGCTGACAATGTCTGTGCTCGCGGAAAGTGCCCACAGACCTAGGCCGATGACGATCCACAAATAACCCAGGTGCAGAACCCATACGATTGGTGAGTCGAGGGTGGCGAAGCCGCGCCAAAGGACCAGGCGGACGGCGTTGCTCACGGCGGCGAGGGCGGCCGCTGCGGCGAGCAGCGGTCCAGGAACCGGATACAGCGTCAGCAGAGCGAAGGCGACGGTAGACAGCAAAGAGACGAGGTCGAGTGATGCAGAGCGATACGGCATCGGCGCTGAAGGCGCGGTGCGGTGGAGGTGATTGTGCGTGAACGAGGGAACAATTCGACCGCCGATGATGACAACGACGATAACTATGGTGAGGAGGCCTGCGCGAATGGGAGTTGTCGTTTCAATCGCAAGAACACTGGCGGCAGCGAGGTGATAGGCCGTGTTTGCTGCGAATAATGCGACGAGGATGGCTAGAAAAATCAGGTTGCGGGCCGTTGGTTTGATAAGAAGTTGGCGGGTGACGTGCAGGCCGAGCGCTGGGATGAATATCAGGTCGACCGGTGCGACGAGGCTCGCTGGCACAAAGGCCGAGGCGATCATGGCGACGCGCCCGGCCAGCCAGATCGCAAATAGGATTACCAGCGGCCTGCCGTTCAACGGCAAGGCACCGGTCCAGTTGGGCACTGCCGTCAACAAAAATCCGGCAACCGCCGCCATTGCGAAGCCGAATACCATCTCGTGGGCGTGCCAGATATGCGGAGGGCCAGAGATGCTTATCCAGTCCAGGGATGCATTGGCCGCATGTATCGCAAGCCATGCGAGCCAAAGTGCCATCGCGACAACCGCATAGGTGGCTGCTCCCAGGAAGAACGGCCTGAATCCGTAGGAAAAGAATGGGATTGTTTCATTTGGTTTTGGCATCGTTGGCGTCGTGTTGTGCTGATATGTCAGGTAGCGAAAACGACGGGCGAGTGGACTTGCGAAGCCGCCCAGACCTTGACGCCGGGGAAGCGTCCGCCGATGTCCGCGATCTCGTGAGGTGCTGCAAGGAAGAGTGCGGTCGACAGGGCATCGGCCCAGGTTGCCGAGTGGTGGTGCACCGTAACGCTCTGCCAGTGCTGCGGGGTCTTGGATGTTCGCGGGTCGACGATATGGGCAATGCCCTTGCCCGGGCAAAGCTCAAGTGTCTGCGCAACCGACGTCGCAAGGGCGCCATTGTGGATGCGGAATTCGCCGAGATTGCCGGGAAGAGCGATGGTCCATGGACGTTGCGAAACAGTATCGTCACTTGTGCGTGTTTCGCCCATGTCGATCAGAATGCGGGTCAGGCCACGGCGGCGCATCAGAGCGCTGACGGCATCGGTGATGAAGCCTTGGGCTATGCCGTTGAACGTCAGCGTCATGCCGTCTGGCATGACAATCTCAGCGGCTGAAGAGCGAAGGTGTTCGAACGTACGCTGGAGGCTCGCCATATCGCACGCGGTCGTGCGCTGATGCCAGATGCTTTCGACGGCGGGATCGAAGCGGCCGTCTGTTTTCCTGTGTACGGCCAACGCGATATCAATCAGTTGACGCAACTCGGGCGACGGGCGCGCGAGGTGGCCATCGCGATTGAGGCGCGAGATTTCGGAGTCGGATCTATAGAGGCTGAATACTGTTTCCAACCGTTCGACTTCCGCAAGACATGCGGCGACATGGCTTTCTGCTTCGTCGGATGAGACGCCGGCAATGGTGATGCGTGCATCCGCACCCAGTGCTGTGCCGGTCCACTGCCTGAGCGGTGTTGCGCGAGCTGTTGGTGCGAAGGCTGCTGCTGCGCCTGCCGCCATCAGGCTGAGCACACGCCGGCGGCTATGCTTTGGCTCAGTCATCGCTGCTCTCCTTCACTGTTCCAGCGGTGGAGGGGCGCCCGGCCGATGGGGATCCCCCTGCGCGGCGCTGCGCGCGCTGCTTCAGCGGGAGACAGGTGGTGGCATCGTTGTAGTTTGCCTGGCACTTCAGGCAGTAGATGCATTCGTTGGGGTTGATTTGTCCGAGCGCGTTGATCGCCTGGACAGTACAGCGGGTCGCACAGATGCGGCATTCGCGGCCACACTGGGGGCGGCGCTTCAGCCAATCAAATATCTTCAGCTTCGCGGGGATGGCGAGACCTGCGCCAAGCGGGCAGACATAGCGGCAGTAGAAGCGCTCGATGAAGAGACCTGCACCAAGAAGCAGAAGGGCGTAGACCACAAATGGCCAATCGCGCACGAAATGCAAGGCGACCGCGGTCTTGAACGGTTCGACCTCGGCGACGCGAAATGCCGTCGTGACGGACTGGAACGAGAGGCCCACGATCACGAGAAACAGTGTGTACTTGATGGGCCAAAGCCGTTCGTGGACAGGCCATGGGATTTCGATCTGCTTGATCCCCAAACGCCGCGCGCCCTGATTGAGCAGTTCCTGCAGGGCGCCGAACGGGCAGAGCCAGCCGCAGAAGACACCACGCCCCCAGAACAACAGTGCGAGTGCCAGGAAGGCCCAAAGTGTGAAGACCATGGGGTCGAGCAGGAATTGCTCCCAGCGGAAACCGGTCAAAATCGCGTGCAGGAACGTGACGACGTTGACGACGGAAAGCTGGGTGCCGGAGTAGATCCCGAGAAAGACAAGGGTGAAGAGAAGGAATCCCAACCGGGTCTTGCGGTAGACGCTCGCATTGCGGACCAACAGCTCGTGGAAAAACAATATGCCGGTCAAAACGAAAAGCATGATTGCAAGCACCACAACCCTGCCTCGGCGTTCCTTCCAGATCTCCTGCCAGAGAGCTTCGGGCGCGGCGGCTTCGGTGGTTACGGCCTGCGCCGGCGAAGGACGGGTCACGTAGGCTGCCGGTAGCGTGTAGTCGAGGCTGAGAATCGTCGGCGCACCGTCGTCGCGTTCAACAATCACGTCGACCCGCCAGGGTGCGGTCGGGTCGAAGTGCGATTCCTGCGGGATGCGGAAGACCGCCGCTTCTCTGAACTCGGGCGCGGCCTCCGCTTTGACCTGTTCGAGTAATGCATGGTCGTCGGCGGTGAATGTGATCGTGCGGGTGCCTTGAACCAGTCTTATGCGGTCAAAGCGCCCTTCGTGCCGCCAGGCAGTTCCCTTGAACGAGTAAAGACCGTTGGCCGTGACGAAAATGGCGTTGTCGCCAGCGCCGAGCCTGCCGCCAAGCGCTTCAAATTCGCGCCGCCCCAATAGATTCTGACCAATGGTCGGTGGGGTTAGGAGCGCGGTGAAGATCTCGATGAAAAGCTTGTTGCCGTCCTCCGAAGCGCTGGCACCGAAAGCATCGCGACGCGTGAAATGCGCATGGCGGACAGCGCGCTCGGCCAGCAGGCTTTGCCATGTGCGTGGTTCAAATTCTGTTCGGTTGACGGACGAGGCTGCTCCCTTGTTCTGCAGCAGCCCATAGGCGGAGGCAACAGCGCGGGCGGAGCGCATCACCGCGTCCTTCATCACGGCGCTCGATACTGTGGCGCCGCTGACGTGATCGGGGGTGTGTGCCCGGCGCTCGGCATCCTGCACGCGGATGGACCTCTTGATGTCCAGGCCTTTCAGCCCCGCCACAAATGCGCTCAGCGTCTCGGGGTTTACGCCGATGACGAGAATGGGTTCTTCATGGGCTGCGAGCCGGGCCGCCACGATACGGCCTTCGGGATCCATGCCGGCGTGAATGTCGAGGGGGCGGCCGCCGTAGCCGAGCGTGCCTGACACGGCAAACGTGGAGAATGCATAGCCGACAATCTTTCCATCCTTGGAGACGGCGATCGCGGGAGGGCTGCCTTCATGCATCTGTGTCGTAATGTTCGCGCCGGGGCTCTGCTCCATAAGCTCTATCGCCTCGTCTTGCTGGAGAGCGATCTGGGCGACGGCTGAGTATGGATGCACCGCAATAACGATCGCGGCCAATATCGCCACAACGGTTCTTACAATCGGGAATGCTTTGTGCCGCACGATCGCATTTGCCTCTGACATACCGCAAAGATCGATAGCAAATCGGCGTGTAAACCGACGGTAGCGAGAGTTTGCGACAGCAGCCGCGCAGCTCGCTTAACAAAAGTCAAGATGGCGAGAAGCATCGATTTCTAGGCTTCGACGGTCTCGAAGGACGGAGGAACGTCATGAAGTCCAATTCATATGTTGGAGGTGTGCTCAGTTTGTCGGGGCTCGCCCTCGCGTTGGCCCTGGGCAGTGCCACGGCCGTTGCGGAACAAAAACCATCACCGGCCGATATCAAGAAACATTCGACCACGCCGGGCAGCCGCTACGAGCCGGAACTCAATGTGCTCGAGAAGGAAAAGATGAGCCCGCCTGGTACGCAGCCTGGCATTCCATCGCTGACAAATGA
The DNA here is from genome assembly GCA_020442165.1 of Hyphomicrobiaceae bacterium. GTDB lineage: Bacteria > Pseudomonadota > Alphaproteobacteria > Rhizobiales > Hyphomicrobiaceae > JAEUMD01. Next base: position 181,276 of record JAGRKV010000051.1, read on the forward strand.
CGAGTGGGCGACAGCCAACAAGATCTACTTTGAACGCTGCGCCGGCTGCCACGGCGTTCTGCGCAAGGGCGCCACCGGAAAGGCGCTTACTACGGATGTTACCCGCAAGAACGGTTTTGAATATCTGCGCGACTTCATCACCTACGGTTCGCCCGGCGGCATGCCCAACTGGGGAACCTCGGGCGAGCTCACCAAAGAGCAGGTCGAGTTGATGGCGAAGTATCTCCTCAATGAGCCTTCTGCTCCGCCGGAGTTCGGCATGACGGAGATCAAGGCGACCTGGAACCTGATCGTGCCGGTCGACAAGAGGCCGAAGGAAAAGCAGAACAAGCTTGATCTCGACAACCTGTTCTCCGTGACGCTGCGCGATACCGGCGAGGTCGCCCTTATCGATGGTGGCACCAAGGAAATCGTGACGACGATCAAGACAGGATATGCGGTTCACATCTCACGCATGTCGGCGTCCGGCCGCTATCTGTTCGCGATCGGCCGTGATGCCAAGGTCGACCTGATCGATCTCTACATGGACCCGCCAGCCAAGGTCGCCGAGATCAAGGTCGGCTCCGAAGCACGCTCGGTCGAAACCTCCAAGATGAAGGGCTGGGAGGACAAGTATGCGATCGCCGGTTCCTACTGGCCGCCGCAGTACGTCATCATGGACGGCAGCACACTGGAGCCGCTTAAGGTCGTTTCCACCCGCGGCATGACCTACGATACGCAGGAGTATCATCCCGAGCCGCGTGTTGCCTCGATCGTGGCGTCGCACTTCAAGCCCGAGTTCGTCGTCAACGTGAAGGAGACCGGCCATATCCTGATGGTCAACTACTCCGACATCAAGAACCTGACGGTGACGGACATCGCCGCGGAGCGCTTCCTGCACGACGGCGGCTTCGACAGCACTGGGCGCTACTTCCTGGTGGCGGCCAACGCGCGAAATCGCGTGGCGATCATCGACACCAAGGATGGCAAGCTCGTCGACGTCATCGACTCAAAGGGCGTCAAGCCGCATCCGGGTCGCGGTGCCAATATCGTTCATCCGAAGTTCGGACCGGTGTGGGTAACGAGCCATCTGGGTGATGAGACCGTGTCCTTCATCGGCACAGATCCTGAAGGGCACAAGGACAATGCCTGGAAGGTCGTCCAGACGGTGAATGGCCAGGGTGGTGGCTCGCTGTTCGTGAAGAGCCATCCCAAGTCGGAGTACCTCTACGTCGATACGCCGCTCAATCCAGAAGCCGAATTCTCGTCGTCGGTTGCGGTGTTCAAGATCGCCGATCTTGCTGGCGAGAAGCCCAAGTTCAAGACGCTGCCGATTGGCGAGTGGTCGGGCATCTCGGAAGGCCAGCGGCGCGTCGTCCAGGGCGAGTACAACAAGGACGGTTCAGAGATCTGGTTCTCGGTCTGGAACAACAAGTCCCAGGAATCGGCCATCGTTGTCGTCGATGACAAGACGTTGACCAAGAAGGCGGTTATCAAGGACAAGCGCCTCATCACGCCGACCGGCAAGTTCAACGTCTACAACACCCGCAACGACATCTACTAGTCGCAACGGGTGCATGGCCTTTGCCAAATCGGGGCCGGTTGCCATCTGTGGCGCCGGCCCTGAGAAAAACTCAAGACAGCCGGGTGTCGGTTCATCTGGCTGTCCTGCAAAAGACTGTTCGAGTGGTCCCCCTAATGGGCCAGTCCGGGAGCAGGCGCAGCATGCTGACATCCACGAACAGCAAAGGCCGTCAGGGGCAGTCTGGTGCTCAAGGTGTTCATGATGGCTTTGTTCATCTTGTAGGAGCCGGGCCGGGTGATCCCGATCTATTGACGGTCAAGGCATTGCGCGTGATCGAAGCCGCCGATGTCGTCGTCTACGACAGGCTCGTGTCGTCCGCCGTCATGGAACTGGTGCCGGCAAACGTGCGGCGTATCGATGTCGGGAAGTCCGCGGGACATCATCCGGTGCCGCAGGAGCAGATCAATTCACTTCTTGTCAGCCTTGCTGGTTGTGGTCTGCGCGTGGTGCGTCTCAAAGGTGGCGATCCGTTTGTGTTCGGCCGTGGTGGTGAAGAGGCCATTGCGCTGGCGTCGGCAGGCGTAGCATTCGATGTCATTCCGGGCATCACGTCAGCCCAGGCCTGCGCGGCGGCGGCGAAGGTGCCACTGACGCACCGAGATCTGGCGACGGGTGTACGCTTCCTGACCGGACATCGCCGGCAGGACGAAGTGCTCGACTTCGACTGGGCGGGGCTTGCCGACAGCGAGACGACGCTCGTTGTCTACATGGGGCTCACCAACATTTCGGAAATTGCCATCCGGTTGATCGCGCACGGTCTCGATGCGGCGACGCCGGTGCTGGCGATCAGTGGCGCGACACGACCCGAGGAGGTTCGTCTTACGAGCACCTTGGGGCGGATAGGTGCGGATTGCCAAACTGCGTGCCTTGCAGCGCCGACATTGTTCGTTATCGGCGCGGTCGCGGGACTTGTCGCATCAATGGGGTGCGCGGAGCGCGCCGATGGCGTTGCTCGGCTGTTGGAGGAGCGCGAGACGGCCTGTGTCGCGGCAGAATAGAACCATTTTCGCAATTGCTGGGGTGTGGGCGCTTGTTCCGGTGGCTGCGCCTGCGGAGGCAATCGATGCTGTGCGCCAGAGTGAACTGAAGGCGCTCGTGCGGCAGGATTGCGGGTCATGCCATGGCATGACGCTCAAGGGTGGTCTGGGCAAGCCTCTACTGCCTGAAGCACTCAGTGGCCTTGAGGTGGCGAGCATTGCGTCGATCATTCTTGATGGTGTGCCCGGACAACCGATGCCGCCTTGGCGCGGTCTGCTTTCGCAAGCCGATGCCATCTGGATTGCGCAGCGCCTGAAGGAGGGCTTTCCGCAATGAAGCGCCGGGACGTCTTGGCTGGCTTTGCGTGCGTTGGTGCCGGTGCTGTGCTTTTTTCGCGGCAGGTGCACAGTGAGCAATCGGCTTGCGCGTCGACCGGCGCACTTGGCATTATTGTCGAGCGGGCGACCGGCTCGCTGCTGATCGTCGATACGATTGCGAGAACACGGATTGCGCGCGTTGAGGGTCTGGGCGACCTGTCACATGCTTCGGCGGTTTTCTCGCGCGATGCACGCTACGTCTTTGTATTCGGGCGTGATGGCGGCTTGAGCAAAGTCGATTTGCTGAGCCGCACGCTGGCTGGTCGTGTCGTTCAGGCCGGCAATGCGATCGGCGGTGCCATCTCCGACGACGGCCGGCTTGTTGCGGTTTCAAACTACGAACCCGGTGGGGTCAACGTGTTCGATGCGGACACGCTTGCGCCATTGGTCGAGATCGCGGCGGATGTGGGCGGTGGCAAGCGGTCCAAAACGGTCGGGCTCGTCGATGCGCCCGGCAGGCGCTTCGTCTATACGCTTTATGATGCGGGCGAGATATGGATCGCGGATTTTGCGGGCTGGTCTGGTGGCCCGCCCGCCGTCACGCGCTTTCCTGGCGTCGGCAAGCAGCCCTATGATGGTTCGATCACCGGTGACGGCCGGCACTATATCGCGGGCCTCTTCGGCGAGGACGGTCTGGTTCAGCTCGATCTGTGGTCCGATCCGATCGCGCCGCGCCGCATTCTTGACGGCTATGGGCGCGGCGAGGCGCCGCTGCCGGTCTATAAGATGCCACATCTTGAGGGTTGGGCCGAAGTGGCTGGTGCAATCCTGCTGCCTGCCGTGGGGCGGCATGAGCTGCTCGCGATCGATGCGCAGACGTTTGGTGAGCGCGGACGGGTGGCGACGCATGGGCAACCGATCTTCGCCGTTGCCCAGCCCGGTAGCCCGAATGTGTGGGTCAACTTCGCTCATCCGTTGAACGACACGGTGCAGATCGTCGATGTGAGAACATTGAAGGTCGTACACACCTTCAAGCCTGGGCCTGCCGTGCTGCATCTGGAATTCACGCCGCGCGGAAACGAAGTCTGGATCTCGGTGCGTGATGCAGACCGCATAGACATTCACGAGACACGCCACTTCGAGAAGATCGGCTCGCTGCCGGCACAGAAACCATCGGGCATCTTCTTCACATCGCGCGCGCACAGGATTGGGCAATGAGCGAGGCGCTGACATTCGAACTGTTCGATAGTGCCAGCCCGGCGCGGGGGATGCTCGATGTGCTGGATCAATGGCAGCGCGACTTTCCTCTCGTGGAGCGGCCGTTTGCGGAGATCGCGCAGCGGCACGGGATTAGTGAAGATCACCTCCTGAATTGTCTTGAGGTGCTCGCGCGGGAGGGTGTCGTCGGGCGCGTTGGGGCTACCATTCGCCCCAATACAGTGGGTGTCAGTCTGCTTGCCGCCATGAGTGTGCCGCCCGAGCGGCTGGACGATGTGGCGCGGATCGTCAATGCCGAGCCGGGCGTCAATCACAACTACGAGCGGGAGCATGCGCTCAATCTCTGGTTCGTCATAGCGGCGCCGGATGATGCCGAGCTTGGCGCTTCGCTCGACCGCATCCGCGCTGCCACGGGGCTCGATGTTCTGGAGCTGCCACTTGAGCGCGCCTATTTCATTGATCTTGGCTTCGGCCTCGGCGGTGCGAACAAGGACGCGCAACGCAGCAAACGCAAGTTGTACGCAACGGCTGCAATGGAATCGAAGCCTGTCGTTGACCGGGCGGACCTGCGGCTGTTGTGTGCGCTCGAACACGGTCTGGCGCTGGTGTCGAGGCCATATGCTGCGCTGGGTGCGTTGATTGGCCTATGTGAGGCGGACGTTCTGGCGCGGATCGCACGGCTGATCGATGTTGGTGTGATTACACGCTTCGGGTTCATCCTTAGGCACCGCCGGCTCGGCTATCGCGCCAATGCCATGGTCGTGTTCGACGTCGACGATGTTGCGGTCGATGAGATTGGTGAATTGTTTGCGGCTCAACCATTCGTGACGCTGTGCTATCGCCGTCCACGGCGTGCGCCGTTCTGGCGCTACAATCTGTTCTGCATGATCCACGGCCAGGAGCGAGAGCTGGTCTGCGCGCAGGCGGACAGCCTTGTTGAGCTGGGTGGATTGTCTGGGCGCGCGCATGACATGCTGTTCTCACGCCGCTGCTACCTGCAACGCGGCACTCGGCTCGCCAAGGATGGCGGGGCGTTGAGGGAGGCCGCACAATGATCGACGTCATCGACCGGGCCATCATCAATATGCTGCAGGAGGGATTTCCCATCGTGGAGGAGCCCTATAAGGCTGCTGCTGCCGCGCTCGGGCTGTCCGCCGAAGCACTGATGGAGCGGATCAGCGAACTTCTGGAATCGGGAGCGGCGTCACGCTTTGGGCCGATGTTCAATGCCGATGTTCTGGGTGGCGCGTTCTGCCTGTGCGCAATGGCGGTGCCGGCCGGGCGGTTCGACGAGGTGGCGGCGCTCGTCAACGCTCACGCGGAAGTCGCGCACAACTACGAACGGGCGCATGCGCTCAATATGTGGTTCGTTCTAGCGACTGAGACGCAGGCGGAAATCGATGCGGTCAACGCCTTAATTTCGGCAGAGACCGAACTGGAAGTGCTGGCATTCCCCAAGATCGAGGAATATTTCGTCGGCTTCAGGGTGGCTGCATGACAGAAGTATGGGACCACATCGATCGCGCCATCATCCGGGCAACTCAGGCTGGACTTCCGCTGGTCGCGCGCCCTTACGCGAAGGTGGCCGAGGAAGCCGGTGTGTCGGAAGCCGAGGTCATGTCGCGCATGGGGCGCATGCAGGATGCGGGCCTCATCCGGCGTATTGGCATCGTTCCAAATCATTACGCGCTGGGCCTCTGCCATAACGCCATGACTGTCTGGGATGTCGACGACACGATGATCTCAGAACTTGGCAGGCGCGTTGGTGCGCTGGTGTTCGTCACGCATTGCTACCAGCGTCCGCGCCGGCTGCCGCTTTGGCCCTACAATCTTTTCGCGATGGTCCATGGCCGCACACCCGAAGAGGTGGATGGCAAGACCGAGGCGATAGCGCAATTGCTGGATGGTCATTGCCGGGCGCGCGACGTTCTGGTTTCGACGCGCGTGCTCAAGAAGACCGGGATGCGTTTGCGGGCGAAGGCCGCGGGGCCGCCGGCTGGTGAAGGCGAGCAGAAGGTGATCTGAGATGTTCCGGTTGACGCAGCTTCTTCACGAGATCGTGCGGCCAACACCAGCGGGCCCGCGTCGAGATCCGCCTGGTCCTGTGGTGATCTGGAACCTGATCCGGCGCTGCAACCTCAAGTGCAAGCACTGCTATTCGATTTCCAGCGACGTCGATTTTCCCGATGAGCTGAACACCGCGCAGGTGTTCGGCGTGATGGACGACCTGAAAGCGTTCCGGGTGCCGGTGCTGATCCTGTCAGGCGGTGAGCCGTTGCTGCGGCCCGACATCTTCGACATCGCGCATCGTGCCAAGTCCATGGGCTTCTATGTCGGGCTGTCGTCGAATGGTGCGCTGATCGACGAGAGGAACATCGGGCGGATCGCGGATGTCGGTTTCGACTATGTCGGCATATCCCTTGATGGCATCGGTGCGGTGCATGACGCCTTCCGTGGCAAGCAGGGGGCATTTGATGCCTCGCTCAAAGGCGTGAGATTGTGTCGCGATACCGGTGTCAAGGTTGGCCTGCGCTTCACCATGACGATGGACAATCATCATCTGCTCGATGACCTGCTGGATCTGGCCGAGGCGGAAGGTGTCGACAAGTTCTATCTGTCGCATCTCAACTATGCGGGGCGTGGCAACAAAAACCGGGGCGATGATGCGGCGCTCGAAATAACGCGGGCCAAGATGGAGGCGCTGTTCGAACGGGCGTGGGGATATGTCTCGCGGGCTGAGCACATGGAGATCGTCACCGGCAACAATGATGCGGATGGTGCGTTCCTGAATTTGTGGGCGCAACGGCGGTTCCCGGAAGCGGCGGAGCACTTGCGTGCGAAGCTGGTGCAGTGGGGCGGGAATGCCTCGGGCGAGAACGTGGCCAATATAGACAACACCGGCGAAGTTCATCCTGACACGTTCTGGTGGAGCTATTCGCTTGGCAACGTCAAGCAGCGGCGGTTCTCCGAAATCTGGCAGGATGTGTCGGACCCATTGATGCGCGGGCTCAAGGCAAGGCCGCGCCAGGTTGGTGGGCGTTGCGGCGTCTGCCGGCATTTCGACATCTGCGGTGGCAATACGCGCGTGCGTGCCCTGCAATTGACCGGCGATCCTTGGGCCGAAGACCCCGGTTGCTATCTTTCTGATGCCGAGATCGGTGCGGTCGATGCTGCCCCGCGTGTGCCGGTCACTCCGTTCCGGGGAGTGCGCCATGAGCAGCCGCACCGCATCTGATCGCATGGGCAGATGGTTGAAGGCGTGGCTGCCGTTGGTTCTTCTGGCAATAGCTGGAGCCGTGTGCCCGGCGATGGCAGAGCCGGACGGTGCGGCACTCTATGCCCAGCACTGCGCTTCGTGCCATGGCGCCAACAGGCTAGGTGGTACGGGGCCGGCCCTCATTCCAGAAGCTTTGGCGCGACTGAAACGCGATGCGGCGCTTGCAACGATCGCCAACGGGCGTGCGGCGACACAGATGCCGGCATTCGCCGACCAGATCGACGAGGCGGAACGGACGGCGCTGGCGGAATATATCTATTCGCCGTTGGCCGTCGAGCCGACATGGACCGAGGCGGATATTGCTGCTTCGCGGATCATCAACGGGCCTCCGCGGCAATTGACAAAGCCGGTGTTCGAGGCCGATCCGCTCAACCTTTTTGTTGTGGTGGAGACCGGCGATCATCACGTCACGATTCTCGATGGAGACACATTCACGCCACTGCATCGGTTTGCCTCGCGGTTTGCGCTGCATGGCGGGCCGAAGTTCACCAAGGATGGGCGCTTTGTGTTTTTCGCCTCTCGGGATGGCTGGATCACGAAATTCGATCTGTGGGCTCTGGAGGTCGTGGCGGAGGTGAGAGCCGGCCTGAATACGCGCAACATCGCGATTTCGAGCGATGCGCGCCATATCGCGGTCGCCAACTACCTGCCGCACACGCTCGTTCTGCTTTCCGCTGAAGACCTGTCGGTTGAGAAGATCATGGCGGTGGTTGACCGCAAGGGTAACACGTCGCGCGTGAGTGCTGTCTATCAGGCGCCGCCACGCAATTCTTTCATCGCAGCGCTGAAGGATGTTCCCGAAATATGGGAGATCTCGACGGATCCCGACGCAGAGCCGCAGTACACGGGGTTCGTGCATAGTCACGAGAAGGGAATGGTCGAGGCCCTGCCATCGTCTCGTGGGCTGTTTGCTCTGCGCCGCATAGAGGTCGAGGAACCGCTAGACGATTTCTTTTTCGATCAGCCCTACCGGCATCTGTTGGGATCGGCGCGTGACGGCAAGAGCGCCGTGGTCGTCAATCTTACCGTCGGGCGCAGCATCGCGCGGGTCGACATGCCGGGGTTACCGCATCTGGGCGCGGGCATCACGTTCGACCATCAAGGCGAGCGCGTCATGGCCGCGCCGCATCTCAAAGAGGGCAAGATCAGTGTCATCCGGTTGAAGGACTGGCAGATCGTCAAGCGGATCGACACGCCTGGACCCGGCTTCTTCATGCGCAGCCACGAGGAGGCGCCCTATATCTGGACCGACGTCATGATGTCCAAGGATCGCGATACGCTGCAGATCATCGACAAGCGGTCGCTGGAGATCGTGCAGAAGCTGCGGCCGTCACCGGGCAAGACGGCGGCTCACGTTGAGTTCGACCGCTATGGCAGGCATGCGCTTGTTTCCATATGGGAGAACGACGGCGAGCTCATCGTCTATGATGCCGAAACATTCCAGATCAAGAAGCGGCTGCCGATGAAGAAGCCTTCGGGCAAGTACAACGTCTACAACAAGATCAATTTTTCGGAAGGCACCAGCCATTGAGGCGAAGGCTGTGGCGGGCGGTGATCGCGCGGAACCAGAAAGACCGCTCAGATATATTCGTCGTCTCGCGTGTCCTCGATGAACTGCGCGATCTTTGCAACGTCATCGACATTAACCGTGTCGCGATCGACGTTAATGCCCAGCGGCTTGAGCTTGGCCAACGCGCGCGAAAGACTTTCCGGCTTCATGCCGAGGCGGTTTGCGATCAGCGCTTTTTCGTAGGGCAGATTGATCTGGCAGCTGCCCGATGGGCTTGAGCACAACCGGAGCAGGAAGTCGGCCAAGCGCTGGGGCCCTGTCATGCGCTTCATCTGCTCGATCTGTTCAACCAGAGACTTGAGATGATGCGAGGACGAAGCGAGCATGGCCAGCGCCAGGTCGGGCTCGTTGTGAATGGCGCGCCTCAGCGACGCGCCGTTGATGCGCAGTAGGCGGCATACCGTTACGGTTTCGGCGCTGACCGGGTAATGGCCGCCCATGAATATGGCGGCTTCGGCAAATGTCTCTCCGCGCCGGAATGTAGCGACCACTGTTTCCTGACCATCGGGCGTCGTCCGGTAGATTTTCACCCAACCATCGAGAACCACATAAAAGCAGGTCGCGGGCGTCCCCTGCTCGAACAGGAGCAGACCGCGATCATAGACCCTCGGACCATTGCCATCGAGCAGGCGATCCGCGGTCTCGCGACCTATCGCGCCGAAGAGCGGCGTGGAGCGGACGAGCTGCCAATCGTGTGGATCCATCCCAACGTAATCCGATCTGGTTTCGCCAAGACCATAGACAAATACTCGTCAGGCGCGTCAAGTGCATCGGTCAAGTCTGGTTTGTGCTGTTGATCGAGCTTGCGCGGTCTAGGGTCGCATCATGCGCCCGCAATGAGCATGCTGGCCAGAACAATCAGGAACAGAAGCACGGCTTTGCGGAATTCAACGGGTGAAAGCCTGTTTCGTAACCGTGCGCCAACAGCAGCAGCCAACAGGGCGGGTGCAATGCCCAATGCCGAAACCAGCAGCGTTGAGGCATCGATGTAGCCAACACGCGCCAGTCCCACCATCATGACCAGCGATGAGATCGTGAAGGTAATGTTTGTTAGCTGTATCACCGCATCGGTGCTGAGGCCGAGCGAAAGGGCGTAGGGGACGACCGGCATGATCTGGGAGCCCGTCAACCCATTGATGAAGCCGTTGAGCAGGCCCACGGGTAAATTGAGCCACCGCTCAGAGCCTTGCGGCAGGTGGAGGGCCGGGCGGGTCAGGCCATAGAGCGCATAGGCGATGATGACGACACCCAGGACCCTGGCGGCAAGATGGGTGTCGATCCAGGCGAGTGTCGCGAGCCCTGCGAACAGTCCAGGCAGAAGTGAGAAGAAGAGAGGCCGAAAGCGGTGTGCGGTCTGACGAAATTCGCCAGCGGTGCGCATGACGAGCAGATTGCTTGATATCGAGGGCAGCAGTACGAGGGCCATGGCGTGATCGAAGCCGATGCCAATGGCAATTATGGGTAGCGCAGTCGTCGAATATCCAACCCCGGTTACACCCTTGACGAGACCGGCAACGACTAGGCCGACGGTGGCGATTGCAATTTCGCTGGGCGTCATTCGCGTTGGGTCCGAGGTGGCGAACGGGGCTGCACTGGTGCAGGCGGGCGTATTCTTTATACGATCCTGGCTTCATACGGGTCTGAAAGTTGGCGGCGGAATTCTTTCGCAGAATGCCATGCAGGCGCGCGCCTTGGCGGAATGCCATTGGCAGGTGGGTTTGCAAGGCTTGGTGGATGGCGGCTAATCTTGTCGGCGGCGGCAAGGTCGAGACGATCGGTGATTGCGTCCTTCTGGTGCCGACTGATTGGTGTCCCGCAGGGCTTGAATGCTTGAAGGCGACGAACTGCGATGCGCGCTACAGGTAGATATTTTCCTTGTTCCGCCGTGTTTGCCTTGGTGCTGACGCAGGGTAGCTGTGGGCCATCCGCGTTGGCTGCAGATGCGGAGAATGGCAGAAAGATCGCGCATCAGCACTGCGCGCGTTGTCATGTCGTGTCCGATGCCAACAGGCTCGGTGGCATCGGGTCCACGCCATCGTTCCGGCTACTCGCCACCGCCTTCAAGGACTGGCGCACCCGCTTCGAAACATTTTACGCCCGTCCGCCGCATCCTGCGTTCATCTCTGTCGAAGGCGTGGGGCGGCTACGGCAGGATTTGCCGCCCAATGCCCATCCCATCACATTGCCCAAGATGGCCATCGATGATCTCGTTGTTTTCGCGGAAGGCATCCGGAACCAGGCGGGGGCTGGTGCCAAGAATGGGCAGGGGGCTGAGGGTAGGCCGTGAGCGGAGCGGTTTGCACTCCGGTCAGGGTAGTGCCTGGCAACAATCCGCCATCTACCTTTCATGTTTTCATGGCGCTTGCGGAAGGCCATCAATGGCGCCTCCTTCAGGCCCGGTCGGGCCTTGAACGATTGGGCTGCCGTGGTATGCCAGGCGACTGTCTGGCGTATTTTGTGTTGACCTATACGTTAGCGGCGAAGTGGTGGCCGGCTGCGGCCGGGCGGTCGGACCGGCCATTCGGTTCCTTGACAGATGCCCGGCGGTAAAGCCCGGGCACCTTGCACAAGGGTTTGGCACGGCCAAGAGATCTCGCGGGAAAGCGCTTGATTGCCTTGCGTTTGGCGGCAAGACCGTCCATATAAGGCGCCATCGAACACGCTTTGGTCTGCTCTACCCGGCCTGCACTGCACTGCCGTTACTAGAAGTCTCCAACGCGCGATTTGAGGCCCGAAGGCAATTGTGCCTGAGGGAAACGCCACTTGCTTGGAGGCATTCTATGGCGAACGGTACTGTGAAGTGGTTCAACGGCCAGAAGGGCTATGGCTTCATTCAGCCGGAAGAGGGCGGCAGCGACGTCTTCGTCCACATTTCGGCTGTGGAGCGCGCTGGCATGTCGACCCTTCACGAGGGGCAGAAGGTTTCGTTTGAGACCGAGCGCGGCCGCAATGGCAAGATCGCAGCGACCAACCTGCGCACCATCTAAGTAAGGTCCGGGTCGAACACGTTTTCCTCGATAGGAAGACCCACGGGAGCAGCGTCAAGCTGCTCCCGTTGTGCTAGGCAGCAGCCGCGCTGGAGTTGCGGCAAGGAGTTTGAATGGCAAAGGAAGAGATGCTGGAGTTCGAGGGCGTGGTGGCCGAAGTGCTGCCGGACGCTCGCTGCCGCGTGACGCTGGACAATGGCCACGAGGTCATTGCGTATACGTCAGGCCGCATGAAGAAGAACCGCATCCGCATCCTCGCCGGCGATCGCGTCACCATCGAGATGACGCCTTACGACCTGACCAAGGGACGCATCAATTTCCGCCATAAGGATCAGCGCGGTCCCGCGCCTGGCGCCGGCCCGGGTGGTGGCGGTCCAGGCGGGAATCGCCGCCGCTGACATTTCGCGCATCTGCATTGGTTTTGTTGGCAAGTGCCGAAGCGGCGCTGCCTGCGATTTCTCCACCGCTCATTTTCGCACTTCGTCGCGAATCGCTGGCTGCTTGTTTCAGGCAGGTTGGCGAGCGGACTTGCGCGCGGCGTGCTGCGCCGGGCAGACGGGGCTGGCGCGGGCGGCATGCGAAGCGGTTTTTGAAACGTAATTTCATGAGCATAACCTGCATCGGCTGCAGTGCAGGGGCAATTTCTGTTGTGGACCTTGCGCGATTGTTTTCCGGCGTGCTTCCGGGGCACGCCTTGGGGCGGGTGCGTCCGCTATAATTCCAATGGTCTGAAACGATTCGCTGCGTCGCTGGCGAATCCGTATTCGTGGAATTTCGATGCTGCTGCGCCGCCTGATTTCCGGCTCAATCGTTGTTGCTCTGGTGCTCGGCGCCGGTGTGACAGCGTTTGCTGGCCGCTATGTCAACCGGTCTGGCCTGGATGCGGGAAGCTTCGTGTGGAGCCCGACAGTCGCACCTGCGGGGCCTGTTACCATCATCGTGACGCCTGCCGAGAAGTCAGTTCACGTTTATCGCGGTGGTGAGGAAATCGGCATTGCGACGATACCCGGCGGGGGCGGTTCCCAGTCCGGCATCTATCTGGTTATGGATCAGCGCATGCAGGAACAGGGTGGCCGTGAGCGGCCTGTTCTTACGTGGCGGGGACTGGAAGTGCTGCGGGAAGGCCCGCCGAACGAAGCATTTGTTGGCTCTCTTGAGGGTGACTTCGCAAAGCTCCTGTTTGCCGCCACCCACCGTGGCGTGGCCGTGATCGTTTCGCAGGTACGCTCGGAGCCGCAACTGTTCACGGCGCCTGGACCTTTCATCGATCCGATGGAAACAGGCAGCGTCAATCGTGTCGGACGGTTTGCAACGCCTGAGCTGCGCTCTCATTCCGGGCAAGCTGAAGTGCCGGGTGCCGAAGCGCGCTCCAGCAAGGGACAGACACGGAGCAAAGAGGCGGTTACGTCGCTGACGTCTGTCATCCTCTCCCGAGCGGATCTTTCAGCTTATGTCATGAAGGATGGCCGGCTGGTTGACCGGCTGCCGATCACTGTCGACGAACCTACGCGGCCGTTCGGTTTGCACGCGGCTGTGCTCGTATCTCCAGGCAGCGAAGCTCGCGAAGCGCGATGGCTTGCGTTCGGTCTCGATGACGATGCAGGTGCCCCGCATGTTGCCGGTGACGAGGCGGCTGCGGCAATGCGGCGTGTGCGATTTCTCGATCGCGGGCGGACTGCCGCGCTGGCGGGAGAGTTGCGGCCAGGGGCGGTAGTCGTGTTGATGGATGGGCATGGGCCTTCGGCAACGGAGGCGCCCCGGTTCGATGTCGCATTGCTGACTAGCGAACCGCTGCCGGACAGAAGCACGTCCACTACTGCACCAGCACCTCCTCAGGCCATCACTGGTGGAGAAGGTGTTCGCACCCAGCAGCCAGCTAAGCAGCGTTCGGCTGTCAGTGCGGTGGATGCAGCGAAGTCGCGGTCATCGGCACGGCAAAAACCGGCACGCCGGCGTGGTCCGCTCGACCATCGTGAAAGCTGGCCACACAGCATGTACTGGCCCTATTGATTTAGAGCGCGTTCATTTTCGATGGGATCGGGAACGCGCTCTATCCTTTTGTCATGGGCATGTTTTTTCGCTGAACCTCTGCTCACTTCAGCTAAGCATGCTCTAAGCATGCTTTATCGGGGTGCTAGTGCCGACAGATTTGTTGCGAGCCTAGCATCGAGTGCCGCCGTGAGCGCTTGCTCACCTGCTTGCGCCGCGATGCCTTCCGGCACGATCCAGGCGCGGTAGTCGCCAGCGTCGACAGCGTGCCTGCAGGACAATTTGCCATGCGCGATCTGGCAGGTCTCATCGATTGAAACGCGGCGTGCTTCGCGGCGGTCGTGCCTCAGCACGCGGAGGTCAATCGGCTGCATCCATGTCGTTGCGTGCCCGATCTCGACATCGCGGAAGACGCAGACGAGCTGGCTGCGGCAGGCACCCGCGCGCTCGCCAAGTGCAATGCCTGGACCAAAGCCCTTGGAACGGGTGACGCGGTGCGCTGGTGTGCCGGCGCCGGTGCTGATGTAGCAGCTGCCTTCGATGCAAAGCATCGGATCAGCGGTCTTGTTCCAGCGGCGGATGCCACGATTGCCGGGGACCATGACCAGGAGGACGGTTGCCTTGCCTGCTGCCTTACCGGTTGCCGCAGGCGGTGTAACCGCTGGCGAATGCGGTGTCGTAGATCCGGTGGCGATGCGGCTGGAGTCGCGGGCGGCCAGAAGCCTTGAGTGGCGCGCTTCCTCAACTTTTGCGGCGAGACGGGCCGTGCGATTGCGCAGGCGGTCGCGCGCTTGCGTAAGTGCGCGTTGCGCGGCTTCCCGATCTGCTGCGGCCTTATCAGCTGCCGCGCGATCTGCCGCTGCACGAGTGGCAGCCTCGGCCTCAGCATTGCGTCGCGCCTGTTCATCTTCGTGTGCGCGACGGGCTGCGCGGAGGCGCTCGGTCAGGCGCCGCGCTTCGTGCTCGCGCTGCTGGGTGAGTTGTTCGGCTTTGCGCTGTTCGGCTGCCTGCGCTTCTGCTGCTTTTGCCGCTGCCTTTCGCTCCTCTTCAGCGCGCTGCGCTTCGGCATTCGCCAGGGCCTCGGTGCGCTGCCGCTCAAGATTTTTTTTCGCTTCCTCAGCGCGTTTCAAGACCGCGGCCTGCTCGCGGGCGAGGTCGACCTTGTTGCGTTCCTCTGCTTCGGCACGGGCGCGTGCCAGCATTTCCTCTTCGTATGAGCGCTGCTGTTGGGCGGCGCGGAGCTCTGCTTCGTCGGCAGGTTCGGCCCCGGCCGTGCGCTTTTTGCTGGAGCTGGAATCGCGCTGCGGTGGTCGCGCGGCGGTTTCGGAGGCCTGGGAAAACTTTTCAGCGATTGCGTGTGCGGGATTTTGCGCTGGTCCGGCACTCGCATCAGGCGGCAAGACGGCAATGCCCGAAATGCTTGAAACGCCTGAGATGACAAGTAGTAACCTGCGCATTGAAGGCGCATGCACGTTCATGCTTCCGCGACGTTGACCCCGCCCGGCTGTCATCGATGCCTCCCAACCCTTGTTGCGGCTTCACCGGCCTTGTTCAAATGCGCCGTTGGTCCACTCACCAACATTCGACCTCAATTCGGGCAATAAAGCGGTGCGAGGTTGAACACAGGCTGAATGGCGAGGGCGCTGCAACATCGCGCTCGTGCTGCTGCGGGTATGCAAGGGCATTTGTGTGCGGGCAAACGTCCGTGACTCGCGATCGCGACAGATGGGGTGTTTCAAAAATCGGCTAAGGTGTTCGCATAGCTACGAGCCAATTCGGGCCCAACAACAGTCAGCGGGGCGCATCATGCTTCGTATGGCGGGCGATGGCACCAAGCCCCTCGCGATAGGTTGGAAACTCGAGCCGAATTTGGAGATCCCGCTTCAATAGATCGTTGCGGACCTGCTTGTTCTCACCATAGAAGCTGCGCGCCATGGGCGAGAGGTCCGCATTCTCGAAGTCGATGGCGGGCGGCACGGGAGCGCCCAAAAGTTCGGCGGCGTAGGCGATGACGTCCTGAGGCGGTGCAGGCTCATCGTCGGTCACGTTGAGGATAGGTGCGCTGCCGCGTCCGCCCATCGATGCTTCAAGGACGCTGGCGATGTCAGCGACGTTAATACGGTTGAACCTTTGCCCCTCCTTGATGATGCGCCGCGCGCGGCCCGCGCGCACGGTGTCGATGGCGCTGCGGCCTGCGCCGTAAATGCCCGCCAACCGGAAGATGACCAGGCGCTTGCCGGTTCGCTCCGCGAATGCCTGCCATTGCTGTTCAGCGGCGAGGCGGTACCTTGAGCGCTGGGATACGGGGGCGGGCGTTGTCGTTTCATCCACCCAGGCTCCGTGGTGTTCGCCGTATACGCCGACTGTCGACAAGTAGCCGATCCAGCGCAGACGTGTGTTGCTGCCCAGAACATCACCAAAACTGTTGAGCACCGGATCGCCGGTGGCATCGGGTGGAATTGAGACAAGTATGTGAGTTGCCGCCTCCAGGCGCGAGAGCAACTTGGGGTCCTGGCCACCTTGCCCGCTCTTGCCGTCGAAGGTGAATGTCTCGGTGCCGTCGCTGGGCCGTTCATTCTCCGATACGGGAACGCGGGCGGTCCCCGATATGTGCCAGATGCCGCGATCGAGCCGGCCAATCAGATGCCGCGCGCTGAAGCCAAGCCCGAAGCAGAACAGGGATGGCTGATCGGCTTGGAGGCGATCGTTCATGTGTGACCGCCGGATCTTTCCGCGTTCATATGTGACTCCGGTGTTGTGGTGTCCTCGACGGTCTTCAGCCATTCGGCTCTCACATCGCCGTCCGGTTCCTGACCGATCCGGTCATCGCGTTCGCTGCGTACTGCAGCAGGTGTCGCGAGCATTGAGAGGGCCCAGACGGCCATTGCCCTGACGAGCGGCGAAGGATCGTCCAGCAACCGCATGACATCGGGAAGATAGCAATCGTTGCCGCTGTTGGCGACGGCGATCAATACATTGCGCATGAAGCGGTCGCGCCCGGTGCGCTTGATGGGGGTGCCTGCGAAGCGGGACCTGAATGCGGCATCATCGAGTGTCAGTAGATGGGCAAGTGGCGGATTGTCTGTCTCCTCTCGCGCGGCAAAGCGATGCTCACGGGAAACCGCTGCATACTTGTTCCAGGGGCAGACTGCGAGACAGTCGTCGCAGCCGAAGACGCGGTTGCCGATTGGCTTGCGGAGTGCACGCGGAATGTGTCCCTTGTGTTCGATGGTGAGGTAGGCGATGCAGCGTCGCGCATCTAGCTCGTAGGGTGCGGGAAAGGCATCGGTCGGGCAGATGTCCAGGCATCGCGTGCAGCTGCCGCAGTGGTCGGCGTGATGCGCTGAGGCGGGCAGTTCGGCGGCGGTCATAATCGCGCCCAAGAACAGCCAGGAGCCGTGTGCGCGCGAGACGAGGTTGGTGTGCTTGCCCTGCCAGCCGAGTCCCGCGGTAGCGGCCAGGGGTTTTTCCATGAGAGGCGCTGTGTCGACGAAAACCTTCACGTCGGCTTGGGTGGCGCCTGCAATCCACCGCGCAAGCTGTTTCAGGCGGCCTTTCAGGATGTCATGGTAATCCTTGCCGCGTGCATAGATGGAAAGAGCGGCGCGGTCGGGCGCGTTGAGGATTTCGAGAGGATCTTCATCGGGCGCATAGCTTGTGCCCAGCATGATGATTGATCTTGCGCCGTTCCACAGAATTGCGGGATCGCGGCGGCGTTCGATATGCTCTGCCATCCAGTGCATATCGCCGTGATGGCCGAGTGTGATGTAGCGATCGAGTTTTGCTGGGGCGGCATAACTGGTGGCAGCTAGGGCATCTGGCGTCGTGACGCCCACTGCGTCGAAGCCAAGGCGCCTTGCCTCGCTTTCCAGCCGTGCGAGCAAGGTAGCGTCCGTTTTTTCCGGAGAGGCGTTATCCGGCTTCATTTGTCGGTTTGCCCGCGCGCCAGTGTTGCTGTCTCCATGTCAAAAATCGAGGTCGAAATAGTGCGCCGGTGGCGCAACACCGGAAATGCGGTCGGCAAGGAGCGGGCGGAAGGATGGCCGTGACTTGATGCGGGAATACCAGGTACGCGCTGGTTCATAGTCGTCCCAGGGGACTTCACCGAGGAAATCGAGACACGAAATATGCGCGGCGGCTGCGAAATCCGCAAAGCTCAGTTCGTCGCCGGCGAGCCAGCGACGCTCGTGCGCGAGATAGGCAATGTAGCTCATGTGATAGCGCAGGTTCTGCCGCACGGCCCGCAGGATGGTGGCGTCAGGCGCGCTGGAAGCCGTCGCGGCCCGGTAAGCGCGATAGACACGTTCTTCCAGCATGTCGCGCGTGACGTCGCGAGCGAGCTTGCCGTGGAACCAGTCAACCAGACGACGGACCTCGGCGCGATCCTCGCGACTTCCGGGGAATAACGAAACGCTGCGGCCGGCGCCGTTCGCGGTCTTGAATTCCTCGGCAATATATTCGGAGATCGCGTAGCTGCCGCAGAGTATCGGCCCGCCCGAAAGCGACAGAACCGGCAATTCTCCGGAGGGGTTCATCGCCAGCAGTTCATCACGATATTCCCATGGCCGCTCTTCCCGGGTCTCGAAATCGATCTGCAACTCGTTCAGCACGAGGCGGATCGAGCGCGATTGCGGGCATAGCTTGAACTGGGTCAACGTGTGCATGGGCTGGGTGCAAAAGTGTTGTGACAGCGAATGTTTGCGGGGCGGGCCTCGGATTGCCGCGCGAGGGTCAGGCGAAAGCTTTGAGTCGGTTGCGGGACAACAGGGTGCAGGACAATCGGGCGGCAGATTACCACAGGTAGCCGGGGCCGGTTTTACCGACGACATGTCGCAGCATGTGGCAGGCTTGTGTCATCTTCGCGGTGCAATTCCTGGTAAGAGACCTTTGAAAGCGGGCTGTTTTGTTTCGGCGCTGAACGGGATAGGGGGATTTGATCCCGGTTCTGCCGTGCAGGCTTGCACTCAAGAGTGCCAATCGGCGCAGGTAGACAAGCGTTGCGCCAACCTCAAATCGTCGGAGACATGAAACATGCCGACCTGGCAAGTCGTCCTGCTGGGATTGCTCGAGGGACTGACCGAGTTCATTCCGGTTTCGTCCACAGGGCACGTCCTGCTGGCCGGACATTTCCTTGGCTTTCAATCGCCCGGCAAGACTTTCGAGGTGCTGATCCAACTTGGCGCGATCCTGGCGATCCTGTCCGTCTATGCGGGGCGTCTTCTCGACTTAGCGATGGCGCTACCCAATGATGCGCGCTCGCGGCGGTTCGTCGGCGGAATTCTGCTGGCGTTTTTGCCTGCAGCCGTGATTGGCGCGTTGGGACATTCCTTCATCAAGAGCGTGCTGTTCGAGACGCCGGTGCTTATCTGCGTCATGCTCATTCTGGGTGGGATCGTTCTGCTTGTTGTGGATCGGCTGCCGCTGCGCCCGGTCTATCACGACGTGATGGATTACCCGATGTCGCTGGCCTTCAAGATCGGGCTGTGCCAGTGCCTTGCAATGATCCCGGGTGTGTCGCGTTCGGGCTCGACGATCGTCGGTGCCATGCTGTTTGGAGCGGACAAGCGCTCGGCGGCGGAATTCTCGTTCTTCCTCGCCATGCCGACGATGGCAGGAGCGTTCGCCTATGATCTCTACAAGAACCGGGCGCTGCTCAACACGGATGAGGTAGCGAGCATTGCCTTGGGCTTTGCGGTTGCGTTCGTTAGCGGCGTTTTCGTCGTGAAATACCTGCTGGGCTTCGTCAGCCGGCATGGTTATGCGCTGTTTGGATGGTGGCGCATCATCGTTGGCGGGGTGGCGCTCGGCGCGCTGCTCGTTCTTGGTCAGCCAGTGGCGGCAGGCGCGGGATAGGTTGGCCGCGCGCAACGGTGCTATGCGGCCGCGGGATGTATTCAGGCGGCGTGGGACGTGGCTGGCGATGTCAGCACATCACGGAGCGCTTCTGCATCTGGCGCCGTGCGCAGCTGCTCCAGCATTGCTGGGTCGCGGACAAGGCGAGAGATGCGCGCCAGCGCCTTCAAGTGATCGCCGCTCGCATGCTCAGGCGCGAGGAGCAGGAACACGAGGTCGACCGGCTCGCCGTCGGGAGCTTCAAAGTCGATAGGCGTTTCGATGCGGGCGAAGATGCAGATGATGGACTTCAAGGACCGGAACTTGACGTGAGGAATCGCGATGCCTCGGCCAAAGCCCGTCGAGCCCAATCGCTCGCGCTGGAGCAGGGCATCGAAAATCTCGCGCTGCTCGATACCGCTGATATCGGAAGCGCGTTGGGCAAGCTCCTGAAGTGCCTGCTTCTTGCTCTTGGCCTTCAGCGCGGCGATGACCCCATCGGGTGCCAGGAGATCACTTAGATCCATCGTTCGCGTCCCACCAAATAGAATTCCAATAGATCGGCACTTCCATTCTCTGGAATGCCGATCTCGATACGTGAACCGTTTACGCACCCAAAGTCGTCAAAAACGGCTGCGATATGGCGGCGCATCCAACCGTTGCCAGTTTGCGGTTCTCGCGGCGACTTCAGCGCCGATAAACCGTTTCGGAAAATGCCCCGGCGCTCGGTGGCCCGTCAGGTACGTCCGAAAGCGTTCCATGTAAACTCAAGAAACATGCCAAACCTGCGGCGTTCCGTCAGGGGCGTTAACCACCCATGGCTGCGCCGACAACGCCTTGCGCTGCTTGTGCGGTCGGATCAATCCAGCCAATGTTCCCGTCGGGACGTCTATACACCACATTGAGGCCGCCGTGTGCAGCATTTCTAAATACCAGGAACTCATTTTCTGAAAGATCGAGCTGCATAACCGCCGCGCTGACCGTCAATTCGTGGATTCCGCGCTCTGCCTCGGCAATTATCATGGGGTGCTCGGCGGGCGCCTCGACTTCGTCGTCCTCGCCAACCTTTACTGTGTAGTCCCGCGCGGGAAGTTCGGCGCCGAAATGATCGGTATCCCGGCCGTTATGGTGGTTTTTCAGCCGGCGCTTGTAGCGGCGGACACGCTTTTCCAGACGTTCAACCGCGGCGTCTGCGCTGCCGTAGGCATCAGCGCCATCACCGTGCGCTTCCACAAGAAGACCTGTGCGCAATCTGATTGAACAGTTTGTACGAAAGTGCGCTTTTTCTTTCTCAAGGCGCACATGTCCAGAGATCTCAGGGCCGATATACTTTTCCAGAACTGTAGAAATCTTGTCGAGGATGTAAGCCTTATAGGCATCGCCTGCATCGACATTCTTGCCAGTGACTTGAATCGTCATATTTTGACCTGATCTCTGCTTTCACTTCTGGAAGGGGTATACGATAGGTCCCAAGCGCGACTTTGTGGCATCCCTTACAACACCGCATCGCATGGTCGCTATATTCGTTTTGGCACCCAATAGGTGCGGCGCGTAGTCGCGACTGTGCCTAAGACCTGTTGGCATCGCCTGCAACCCTTAACAAGCGGGCTTCAGCAGGAAACGGTAAATCGCTGGTCGGCTCGCTGTCAAATCGTGACTTAACCAATTGAGGCTGGGCATCCGATAACGTCCATTCTGTCAGCTTGCCCAAAATATGGGCAGGGCTAGACCGATCGTGCATCAGGCGTCAGCCAACATCACACGCCGCCCAGACGCTCCGTCATTTCCTTTTGGCGCCGCCGCTGAACCGAAGAGGGGATTCGCATGGCTTCGCGATATTTAGCGACGGTACGGCGGGCGATGTCTATGCCGTCGTTCTTCAGACGCTCGACGATCTTGTCGTCCGACAGGATCGACCGCGCGGTTTCGGCATCAATGAGCTGCTTGATGCGGAACCGCACTGCTTCTGAGGAATGAGCCTCACCGTTGTCGGAATTGGCGATCGCCGAGGTGAAGAAGTATTTCAGCTCGAAGATGCCCCTCGGGGACGCCAGATACTTGTTCGAAGTCACGCGTGAGACAGTCGATTCGTGCATCTGGATCGCGTCTGCGACAGTCTTGAGATTAAGGGGCCTCAGGTACTGGACGCCGTGGGTGAAGAAGCCATCCTGCTGCCGCACGATCTCTTCGGCCACGCGCAGGATCGTGCGGGCGCGCTGGTCGAGGCTCTTGACCAGCCAGTTGGCGGTCTGCAGGCATTCCAGCAGATAGCCCTTGTCCTTGTCGGAGGCGGTCCGGGTGGAAACGCGTGTGTAATAAGACCGGTTGACGAGGACGCGAGGCAGCGTTTCGGAGTTCAACTCGACCAGCCAGCTCCCGTCCTGGGCGGGCTTGACGAAAACATCGGGGACGACCGGCTGCATCTGCACGGAGCCGAAACCGAGGCCGGGCTTGGGATTGAGCCCCTTGATCTCCTGGATCATCTCGGACAGCTCTTCCATGTCGACGCCGACAGCGCGCCGGAGCGCTGCCAGATCGCGCTTGGCGAGCAGGTCCAGATTGTCCAGCAAAGCCGCGATGATCGGATCGTAACGGTTCTGTTCTTTCAGCTGCAGCGCCAGGCACTCGCTCAGCGAGCGGGCGAATACGCCGGGCGGATCGAGGGTCTGCAGCTTTGCCAGCACGTCGAGAATCATCTTTTCGCTGGCGCCGAGACGATCTGACAGGTGATCGAGATCGGAGGACAGGTAGCCCGCATCGTCGACCAGATCGAGCATGTACTGCCCGATCATCCGTTCGGCGTTCGTTGTCAGGACCAGGGGGATCTGGGCTGCCAGATGGTCCTTCAAGGACACATCGGCGGATACGAAGGCTTCGAGGTTTGAGTCCTCATCGTTGAAGCTGCCGTTGCGCGTCTTCAGGTTGGACCAACTTCCGGCGTCAAGGTCGCTGCCGACGTTGTCGGGATAGACGTTGTCGTATTCCGTATCGAAAGCGGCTTCGGGGTCTGGCGATGTCTTGGCCATGTCGAGCCATGGCTCTTCGGGGGAAGTGTCCGCCGGGCTGTCGCCATAAGAGGCCGCGCCGTTCAGCTCCTCCGACGAGCCGTCGGAAGAGTTGCGATCCACCTGGCGGTCGTCGTTCCCGTCGCCTTGCGCATCGTTGCTGGAATTGCGCTGTTCGGCGCTAGGCTCCGGGCCGCCGTCGTCGCCGGTCTCGGCGCGCTCCAGCAGCGGATTGCGCTCCAACTCGGTTTCGACGAACTGGGACAGCTCCAGATTGGACAACTGGAGCAGCCGGATGGCTTGCTGCAGCTGGGGGGTCATTACCAGCTGCTGGCTCTGTCTCAGTTCCAGTTTTGTTGTTAGCGCCATCCTCTGGGCCTTTGCGCCGTCACTTTCAGAGGTCCGGTATAATCAACGCTCGTTAACGAACATGTCTCCCAGGTAGACCCGGCGGACGTCTTCATTGGCTATGATTTCTTGCGGGTTACCATGTGTTAGAACTTGACCATCGTAGATGATGTAGGCGCGGTCGATAAGCGCCAGCGTTTCTCGGACGTTGTGGTCAGTGATGAGAACGCCGATCCCGCGGTCGGTCAAGTGTCTGACGAGTTCTTGGATATCGCCGACGGCGATCGGGTCGATACCAGCAAATGGCTCGTCCAGGAGCATGAACGAAGGATTGGTCGCGAGTGCGCGAGCAATCTCGCAACGGCGGCGCTCACCGCCCGACAGGGCGATGGAAGGCGATTTGCGCAGGCGGGTTATCTGGAATTCTTCAAGCAGACTTTCCAGCCTGTCGCGGCGCGCCTTGGCATTGGGTTCCACCAATTCCAGCACGGCCATGATGTTCTGCTCGACCGTTAGGCCGCGGAAAATCGATGCTTCCTGCGGGAGGTAGCCGATGCCGAGACGCGCGCGCTGGTACATCGGCATGCGGGTGACGTCGGCCCCATCCAGCGTAATGGTGCCGGCATCGGCGGGTACGAGGCCGGTAATCATGTAGAAAACGGTCGTTTTGCCAGCACCGTTGGGGCCGAGCAGGCCGATCGATTCACCACGTCCGACGGTGAGGCTGACGCCCCGGACGACGAGGCGCTTCTTGTAGGACTTGCGAACGCCGCGGATCGTCAGGTAGCCGGGCCCCTCGATGGTGTCATCCAGAGCGTCGATATCGCTATCGTGGATTGCAGGTGCGGGATGGCCATACTGATCGATCGCGACCAGCGCATCGTCATAGCCGGCAGGTGCCGCGCGGGCGTCTGGCACATTCGATTTTCGGAGCAGTTTCTTCAGCACGCCGGTCCGCTGTCCCTTAACGATTTCGACTTTGAGCAAGTTCGGCTTTGAACGAGCTCGTCTTGGCCGGCCGGTTCCCGATCGTGGTGTGCCGACTGTTGCAGCGGCAGCCCGATGGCGGGTTGCCCGTGATTCCGGCCATCAGCCAAGAATGCGGGGCCCGATCCATGGCCCAGGCCACTTCAGCCACGATGACCAACGCTATACCAAAGCGGCAGCCAGTATCGCATGACTTTGATCGAATTGCGCTGTGGCATGCTCCGCAATCTGCCTTGATTGACGGCAGCAAGCGAAAAATTAGCGTTCGCCGATTGTTGATGTTGTCGAACTCCAGCCGCTGGTCGCGGGAGAGGCCGAAGTCGTGCTGCCGCCCTTGCGCGCTGCCGCCTTGGCGGCGGCATCGCGGAGTTGCTGGGGATAGAACACCGCGCGCGGACGGTCCGTCTTGCCGCGCGGAATCCAACCCGAACCTGGTTTTTCAGCCAGAGTCGCGGATGGCCCGGCATTCTCTGTCCTGATGACGCTCTCGCCGGTAGTCATGTCGATCACCAGCTTGGTGCCCTTGACGACATTGCGCCCCTGGGTGAGCACGACATCGCCGCCGAGTGTCACAGTGTTGGCGGCCATGTCGAATTCCGACCAGTCGCCAGTGGCGCTTTGCCCATTCTTTGACGTCACCTTGACATGTCCTGGCGTGCGCAACCGGGTCAGGCGCGTTGGCTGCTGCTGTGTGCGTTCGGCTTCTGATGCGGTCTTGGCGCCCGGGGCGGCGATAGAAGAGATGCCACTCGTACCGGTATAGTACGCGTTGAGTTCCTTGGTGCTGACAGCGAAGGCGCCCTGCTGGACTTGCACATCGCCACGGAAGATCGCAACCTTGTCGTGCTCATGCAACTCAAGCTGGTCTGCCTTGATGTCGACTGGCGCGTTTGGATCGGTATGGAAGCTCGACATGCCGATCAGCCCGCCAGCTCCTTCGCTCTTAGAGGCGGCGGGATGGGCGGAGGCGGCTTTATTGGCATTTGGCTGAATGAAGTGCGCGGAGATGCGGCCCGGCCCCGTTCCAACCATTGGCGGTGACGTCAATTCCATGCGTCCCTGCTTTTGTTCGACGACGAGCTTGCGGCCGCGCAGAATGTTGCTGCCCTGAGTGAGCACGACGTTGCCGCCAGTCAGGATGGCGGTTTCGGTCGCGGTGTGGAACTCCGCGTGATCGCCCGTGGCGCGCTTGTCCGATCCCTGGCTCAGCTCGACCCCGCCATCGACGTAGGCGACATCCTGGATGTCGTCGAACCCGGCGGTCTGTCCGGTCACTTTTGTATCGGGTGCGCGCGTGATGGTGACGCCACCATCAAGCGTTGCGCGCTGGGTCGAGGCGTCGAATGCAGCGGTTTTGCCTATGATGCGCGTTGCTGGCGCCTGGGTGATGGCGACGGGTTCGGCAGCGACGATGGAGGTGATGCGCGCGGCATCGCCCGATGCGCTCGCTTTTGCTGCTCCTGCAGTGGTCCCGGCGGCAGTTCCGGCGGCGGCTCCGGTCAGCCCGCCTGATGGTGCGCCGGCATAGGCAATGCGCAGTTCGGGCGTTGTCAGCAGGCTTTCGCCCTGACGCGCATTGACGTTGCCAACAAAGACGGCAGTTTTTTTCGCGTCGTCGAAATCGAGGCGATCGGCGGTAATCTCGATTGGACCCTTGCCAGCTGTGAACATGCGCGCGAGGGATTGGCTGGCGGCGTTGCCGGCGGGGGCGGCGGCGGCGGTCAGTGGGGCTTCAGCGGTGTCGTTCTTCGGTGTGGCGGCTTTCTGCTCGGCCGGCTTGGGCGGGCTGATATTGGCCACGACATTGCCCGTCAGCGTCATCACCTTCGTCTTCTGAAGGATCTTTAGAGTCTTGGCTGTGATCTTGGTCGTCGCATTGCCCAGTTCGACCGGTTGGGTTGAGGTGATTACGCCTGTCTTGCTTTCGAGCTGCGCGGATTTGAGTCGGGCCCAGCCACCCGAAGAGGAGGTGATCTCGATATTCCGGTGAAGGGTGATGATTTCGGCCGGGATGTTGTAGTTGGCGGCTCGCGCCGTCATCTTGGTGGTGGTGCCATCGACGCTCTTGAGGTTCGCTTCAACAGTCTGCAGGAGAACCAGGTTGCGGTTCTTGGGGTGCGGGTTGCCCCTTGCAGCCTTCAATTCGTATTCGCCACCGTCCTTGTTGAAGCCGCGATAGCGCGGGTTGCTCATGGTCAAGCTGGCAGGAACGATCTTGGGTAGCGTTGTGCGTACGATTTTCGATCCCAGATCGGAAGCGACGAACAGCGTCGTCGCATAATAGATGGCGATGCCAATGGCTCCCGCCGGCAGGGCCAAGCGAAGCACGCGGATGAGACGTGAATGGCGCTGGGCACGGCGGATACGCGCGGTGTCGATCACACCAGCAGCGCCAGTGTGTTCGCCGCGCCGTCGGGGGGCGTCGAGGTCTGTCGATTTCACCATGGTGGTTGGAGCACCCGCCAGGGTCCCTAACTGTTCTTTTCACTCTGAGAGTCGCGCCCAAATTGGGTCATATTGGGACCGGCGTCCAGGAAGCCTTGCGGACAATGAATGACGGGAAGAGGGGTGTGCCCGCTGGGCGTCACCGGGACCATCCTAGCTCGCGCAAACGGGCCGGATTTTCCGCATTCCCATTGCCTGCTGATTATCCACAGGCCTGCGCCCGTACCAAAAATGGTGGCCGTTTCCCGCCATGCGGGCGCCAGCGCCCGCCGCTGCCCCTCCGGGGAATGGCGCAAAAAGTGTGGCAAAGGCCTGGGGTTCGGGGCCTAGTGCGAAAAAATATCTGTTTCCTCGAAACCGGCCAGGTCAAGGCGGGCGCGCATGGGCAGGAAGGCGAAAGCGGAAGCCGCGAACTCAGTGCGGTTCTGGCGCTTCAGCATGTGGTCGAGGCGTTCTTTAAGGGCATGGAGATGCAGCACATCGGATGCCGCGTAGGCCTTTTGCTGTTCGCTCAAATCGGTTGCCGCCCAATCCGAACTTTGCTGCTGTTTCGATAGCTCGATGCCAAGGATCTCGCCCACCAGGTCCTTCAGGCCGTGGCGGTCGGTGTAGGTGCGCACAAGCTTGGATGCTATTTTCGTGCAGTAGACCGGGGCGACGTCGACACCGAGGTAATGGTGCATGACGGCGACATCGAAGCGGGCAAAGTGGAAAATCTTCAGCACGTCCGGATTTGCAAGTAGGGCCTTCAGGTTGGGGGCGCTGTAGTCGAGGCCATCGAACTGCACGAGGTGGGCATTGCCATCACCCGATGAGAGCTGGACGAGGCAGAGGCGGTCACGATGCGGTTTCAAGCCCAGGGTTTCGGTGTCGATGGCGACAGATGTGCCGAAATCCAGGTCGGCGGGAATGTCGCCGCGATGGAGTGTGATGCGGGGTGTTGCCATAACCGTCTAGCCGCCTTGATGTCTCGCAGTTGGGCCGCGTCCTGCCGGGCACGAGGCGGCGCATGCGGCCAGAAAGGCCGCGCGCCCGTGGTGTAAAGACTGGGGTTGCAGCCGTCAATTGCGTCAGCCGAGGGGGCGCTGCCGGCGGCAGGCGCAGTGGGCGTCTCTCCGGTCAAGTCTTGCCGGTGCCGCTGCCAGGCCGGCGCTGCGGAATGCGGACGATGCGCGGGAAGTCGCCGCGTGCCTTTTCCGTCAGCGCGGCGCGGATGCGTGCCCATGCGTCGGCATCTGCAAGGTCTGATTGGCCCATCAGCTCGTTGACCTGTCGGAGCTGCTCCAAGAGGATGTGCTCTTCCGGTTTCTGGCCGTCATCGGGTCCGGCGGCGAGTTCGAGTTGATCGATCAGGAAGCGAACGAGGCCGGTTTCAGGAAACAGCATCAGGGCGGGCAGCGCCTCGCGGATCGACTGGTCGACGCGATCGAGTTCGTTGATCTTGCGCTGGTCGCCGTAGGCGCCGTTCTTCAACGACTGATACATTTCATCCAGGTCATTTTCCTGCTGTGCCTGGTGATGGCGGATCAGGTGCGCCAAGTCCCAGTTGGCGTTGGCGTGGCTTTGCAGCTCGCGCCAAGCGGCAATGGCTGCCTCCTGGACGCCTTCGCCGCTCAGGCGCGCGGCAACAGCCGCACTCGACAGGCCAAGGGCAGAGAGCAGCTGGTCCTCGTAGAGTGCTTCGAGGTCCTCGCGCTCCTGCTGTGTCAGGGCGGCTTGCGTGAGCTGGCGCTGCGTGCCCCTGGAGGCTTGCGGGACACGCGCCATTCCCTGCTGGGGCGGACCTGCCAGTGGTGGGGCTGCGGCGTCGAGGGCGCCACCCTGCAGCGGACCTTGCGGACCGGCAATAGCTGGCCGTGACGGCTGGGCTGCAATGACGGGACGGGGATTGGTGGCGGATATGAGCGCGATGGTCTTGTAGAGCTGTCCATGCACGAAATAGAGATCGCGATCGGGATCTTTCTCGGCGAACTGCACGTACTGCAGCGTTGCGCCGGCGTTTAAGACCTTGCGCACGATCGGTATGTCGTCACTTGGCACGGTTCCAAGCTTGATCTGGGACGAGAAACCGTGGGCCTCGTTGATCGGCTGCATGTTGTTGAGGACGATTTCGGCGTTGCGGCCGATGTCCGGTTGCAGCGCGACGTTAACGACCTGCCGAAGCTCGGCAAGCTTGACGTTCTCCTTGTTGCTTTCGAACGAACGCTTGGCGACGGTCGAGAGGAATTCGAACAATTCGGGGCGGATCAGGTAACGCTCGGGACGGTTCACGTCCCGATGTACCGCGCCGATGGTGGCCGCGGCATTCAGCACCTTCACGACACGGCTGCGATTGACCGTATCCTCAAGGGGAACGATCACCTCCTGGGTGAAGCCGTCGACTGGGGTTATCGGCTGCATTGCCACGAGCACGGCATCGGCGTTGGCGAAGGTGTCGGGCAACAATGCGTTCTCGATGATCGCTTCGAGCTGCTGGGCCGTGCGCGCCTTCAGGGTAGGCACGTCCGACAGCGGCGAGCGCACGGCATTGGCACCGAACAAGCCGGACATGAAGACCAGCGTATCGATGGCGATTGCGATGGAGAGCGCCAGATAGGCCAAGCGGTTGCCGTCCTGGAACGCATTCCAGGTCACGACGAAGCGGTGGGCCTTGTCGTCGCGATTGAGGTCGATGCGCGAGAGTGCGGCACTGAGCGCCACGGTGTCCTTGCTCTGGAGGCCAGAGTCCTGCAGGCACTTGCGCCCGAAATCAAGCAGTGCGTCGGTGCCGCCGCCGGTGGGCAGGTGTTCGCCACCGGCGCAATTCTTCGAGAACGTGTCGATACCATCGTTGAGCGCGAAGACGCGCGCTGCTGCTTCGGTGGCCTGCTTGGGATTGCAATCGATGGCGGCTGCCGCCTCACGCAACGATTCGACCTTGAGGCCGGCGCCTGCGAGGGCCGAGCACTGTGCCTGGATCGTGGCTAGCGTGCTGCGGTCGGGCTTTTGGCGGAATGCCTGGCGCGCGCGCTCCAGGGCGGCCACTCCCGCTGAAGGATCGAAGCGCTCGGCATTGTCGGTGGCGTTTGCTGACTTGGCCACATCGATCATCTGCGATGCGGTGTCAGCTTCGCCGCGCAGCTTGGCGAGATCGCCATCGATCTGCGCCATCTCCGCCTTGATCTGGGCAATGCGCTTGTCGATCGTCTCGACGCGATCCTGTGGCGACTTCAGCCGTTCCTTGGCGATCTGCAGTTCGGCGGTCACCTTCTCGGCTTCGGCCTTGGCCGCACGCCAGAACTGGCCTCGGCCAATCTTGCCGGAACCTTCGACACCCTTTTCCTCGGCCAGCACCTTGGTGCGCTGCTCGTCGAGGCGCTTTTCAACTTCGGCGACGACGATTTTCTGCGAATTGGCGGCGGCGGCGGCTTCGGGCCGCTCAGCCTGCAGGCGTGAATATTCCTCTGTCAGCTGCTGCTTGCGGGACTGCAGCCCGGCCTGGCCGCCCGTCGCGGTCGCGCGTTGCTCCTCCAGCTTTGCGATGCGGCTCTTCTGCTCTTCGAGTTCAGACGTGATCTGCTGGCGGATCTTGTCGGGCGCCTCCCGGGCAAGGGTTGCAACCTTGTCGAGTTCTGATTCGTAGCCGACCCAGGCTGGCGTCTGGAATAGATCGCGCGCTTCCTCGATGCGGCGCTTGGTGGCGTAGGCACCGATGTCGGAGACCACGCGGGCAACCTCGCTGGTGGCGCGGATCTCGGCGGCGCGTTTCCTTTCCTCCTGCGGGAAGATGGTCGAGAACAGCGAGTCGAAGGAAAAGAACACCGAGGTCGCCATGCAGGCCAGGAACATGAGCCACAGCATGGAGTTCTTGATGATGAGGCGGCCGCTCTGGACATAGTTGGCGCCGACGTCGCTCTTGGTGGCGGCGATGACGAAGGCGAGCACGAGTGCCGTCACCGCGCCGAACAACGAGAAATTCTTGATAGTTCGCGCTGTTTCGGAATCGAACCAGTTGGCGGGCGCGGCGCCATCGGCTCCGCTACCCTGGCCGAACCAGAGCGTGGCGGCCACGAGCGCCAGTATCGAGAACAGTGCGGTGACCAGGAGGTCCCAGCCGCCGGTGCTGCCTGACGACTTGATGCTCATGCCGGTGGCGAAACTTTCGCCGATGAGCCACGCGACGATCAGCATCACGCCCTGGATGCCGAACGTAATCATGAGCGAGAGGGTAGGCTCGCCGGTGAAATTCCGCATGCCGTCCCAGGTGGTCCAGCCGGACGCGAGGGACAGCACCAAGCCGGTTGCGGCGAGAAGCGCCAGCCGCCAGTTGGTGAAGATCGTATCCTCGATGGTTGCCGCTGCCCGCGACCAGATGCGCCGCAGAAAGAAGAAGACCGCGGCCATAAGCCCGATGAACACGAGGGCGTTGATGAGCGGGCCAGCCTGCTCAGGACCGAAATTCGTGAACCACTCGCGCATCGACGTCTCGGCGCCCATCAGCAAGTCTCCAAATCCGCACCGTCCTCCGACGGCCTTTCCGGCAAGCACTTCCATCGCCGCATACCGCGATGCGACTAACGATGCGCCACTTCGGCTCCTCTGATCTCGCCACCACTTCGGTTGCCGGGGAGGGGCCCGAATCGCCACACCGTGGCGCTTGAGTAACGCGCGATTGCGGCATTCATGGGTTTCATACCACGTCAACGCGCGTGTTTGCCGTTACGAATTCGAAATGGTGACAAGCGCCGCCAACACAAGAGTAGCGGTAATTCGGCGCAATGCACCCGGTTCCAGAAATTTTTCTGAACGGCAAAACCTGGATTGCAGCCGATGGCGGCAGGCTCCGAAGCAGGCTGAGTTTTCAGGCGCGTGCGAACAATGCGGACAGCCCCAGGCCGCCGATGGCTCCCTGACTAACGAGCCCGAACTTCGGCGCGCTCTCGTCGGTATTTCTGGCCATGGTCGTGAACAGGCGCACGACGAGGACTGCCCCGGAGGCGCCGAAGGGATGGCCGCGGACCACCGCGCCACCAGCGGGATTGATGATGTCGGGGGCCAGCTGGAGGGCGTTTGTGAACGCGATGGCCTGGGCGGCGGAGCTTTCCGACAGCTCGACAACGCCGATTTGTGCCGGTTTCATGCCATTGAGCCGCTTGTAGAGTTTGCGGGTCGCGGCAATTGGGGCTTCGGCTTCGGCATCCGGGCCCACGCCCTGACTGGCCGAGGCAATCAGCTGCAGGGCGGGCGGGCGCCCCAGCCGCTGCCACACGCCCTCAGACACGATGGCGACGATGGCAGCGCCGTCGTGCATGCTGGCGGAGTTCGCTGGGGTCAAGGTGCCATCCTCCGGCAGGAACGGGATGGCGTCTGTCACCTCGTCGTCGTCGAGGCTTGTCGCACTCTGGTCGCGTGCTTCATCAGCATTGCTGCGCAGTGCGACGATCTCGCCGACGAAGCGGCGGGCTTCCCGGGCAGCGGTCGCGCTGCGATGGGAGGCGAGCGCCCATGTATCCTGTGCCTTTCGGGTTATTCCGTATCGCTTTGCCAGCTCCTCGGAGGCTTCGAATGGCTGCGGCTCGTCGGGGGCGTCAACCATCGTCGGTTCGTAGCGCATGAAGTGCGGTGTCTGATAAAGCGAGCGGGGGCGCATTATTCGCCACGGCGCGGTCGATAAGCTGTCGGCGCCGCCCGCAATTACGATTTCCGCCTCTCCCAGGCCGATTGCACGGATGCCGGCGAGGATGGCTTCAAGGCCAGAGCCGCATTGGCGGTCGATGGTCGTTGCCGAGACGGTTTCGGGCAGACCTGCGGCGAGCGCGATGAGTCGTGCTGGATTGCCGCCCTCGGTGGCATTGCCAATGATGACTTCGTCGACGGCTTCACGCTCGATATTGGCGTCGGCGAGCACGGCTTCGACGATTGGCGCGGTCAAGGCGTCGATGCGGCGGGTGCGATGCAGACCTCCGACACGACCGAGCGCGCTGCGGCGAGCGGCGATGATGTAGGCTGAAGGCGGCTGCATGGAAATCCGTTACTCCTGAAGATGGCGTGCCTTGCCAGAACGCGGCTTTGCTTGCCTGGGCTTGGGTTGCCAGCCTGTACTCCATCTTGCCAGTTCAAGGTGAGGCGCAACACACTCAGCCAGTTGGTGCGGCTGCCATCGGCATTCGTCCCGTTTCGGGTCAGCTTGGTGGCCGGTTTCGTAGTGCGGAGCGTACAGTCTCGTCAGCCGGCCTCCTTACCGACGTGTGATGCTGGCGCAAGCGGGAGCGGGACAAAACGACGAATCGTGTGCTGGCGCCAGCCCGTGCAGGTGACACCTGAATGAGGACATTGGCGACCGATTGTGGCAAATGCGGGAGACGGCTCTGGAAATTTCATGAGCCCTGTGGGCCGGCCGGAGCTGTCGCCAGAGCTTGAAGAGGTGCCGTTAAGTTTACCGGCGGCGGCTTTCGTTCAATGGCACGCTATCTGGTGCTCGATAGGCGGGTCTAGAATGCTATAACCTATCATTGGAACCCCGCATCAACCTTCCGTGGCCATGAATAGATCCTCCAACAAGGCTTCCGCCCCCTCCCGCCAGCAGGTTTCGGCCTCACGTCTCAACGAGGCGGTTGAACGCGCGCGAACCATATTTGCGGAACGCAGCCTGCGGTTTACGGAGCTGCGCGAACAGGTGTTCGCGGAGATTGCGGCGACGAACGGCTCCATCGGGGCGTATGACATCCTCGACCGGCTGTCCGACAAGGGCACGCGACTGGCGCCGATCTCTGTCTACCGGTCGATCGATGCGCTTCTGGATGCTGGCGTCATCCATCGGCTGGAGAGCAAGAACGCCTATTTTGCCTGCCGGCGCCATGAGCACGACAAACACGGCCGGCCAATCTTCCTGTCCTGCGAGCGGTGCGGATCTGTGACAGAAGCCGAGGCGCAGGGCGTTTTCGATCTCATCAACGAGGTGGCACGGGGCCAGAGCTTCGATCCCAAGGTCAAGTTCGTCGAGGTTTCGGGGATGTGCGCCCGCTGCGCGGTCAAGCCGCCACGGAGCGGAGGTAAGTAGCAGTGTCAGGCAGCGATAGCGCCGTGGAGCGGCCGGCGGCCGGCTCCGGTCATGTTGGTGCGTCCGGTAAGAAAGCTGGAGACGCCAGCGCGCGCGGCCAGGATGCAGGCTATCGGCCCTCTGCGGCAGAGGGTGGCGGCTCATCGGTTGTGGCAGCTCGGCAGAGTGATGTTACCGCGCCGTGCAGCTGTGGTCATACCCACGAGCACGATCCGGCATCGCCTTTTTCGGGGCCAATTGACCGATCGGCGCTCATTTCTGCGCGCGGGCTCACTTTGCGACGGGGCCGGCGGAGTGTCCTGGAGGCAGTGGACATCGACTTGTTGCCCTGCGAAATCGTAACGCTGATCGGTCCCAATGGGGCTGGCAAGACGACGCTGGTGCGCCTGCTGCTGGGGCTTGAGCGGGCCGAACAGGGAGAGATATACCGCCGCAAGGATCTGCGGATCGGTTACGTTCCGCAGCGCTTCGACATCGACCACGCTCTGCCTATGACCGTGATGCGGTTTCTTTCGCTGGGGCTCGACGTCAGTGAAAACCAGATCGCCCAGACATTGGCGGACGTCGGGGCTGGGCACGTCATCGACCGGCAGCTGGCGCGACTGTCGGGTGGTGAAGGGCAGCGCGTGGTGCTGGCGCGGGCGCTTCTCCGGCAGCCCAACCTGCTGGTGCTCGACGAGCCGGTGCGTGGCGTCGATGCAACCGGCGAAGCTGAACTTTATACGCTGATCGGGTGCCTGCGCACGGAGCGCGGATTTGGCGTGCTGCTCGTCAGTCATGATTTGCATGTGGTGATGGCGGCGAGCGATCGGGTGCTCTGCCTCAACCGTCATGTGTGCTGCTCGGGTGTGCCGACGGATGTTGCGAGGCATCCTGAATACATGCGTCTGTTCGGCAAGGAAGTGGCACGAGCCTTCGCCATCTACGAGCACCATCACGATCATGCGCACGACCTGGCCGGGCGGCCGTTGCCGGATGCGCCGGGTCATGCGCACGCCGTGTCAACTGACATGACCGGCACGGCGGAGCCTTCGCGGGGAGGCAACCATGATCCTTGAGCCGTTCCTGCTCAGAGCCCTGGCGGCGGCGATTGGTCTGGCGCTTGTTGCCGCTCCTTTGGGCGCTCTCGTGGTATGGCAACGCATGGCGTATTTCGGCGAGACCATGGCGCAAGCGAGCCTGCTGGGCGTTGCTTTGTCCATGGCGCTTGGGTCGAGTCTCACCGTGTCAGTTCTGATCGTCGCGGTGCTGGCCGCACTCATTATCCTGCTGCTCTCGCGGCAGCGGGTTCTGCCGCTCGATTCCGTTCTAGGACTCATGCATCACGGATCGCTCGCCGCCGGTGTCATTGCGACAGCGGCATTGGCCGGACAGTCGGTCGATCTGCTTGGCTACCTGTTCGGAGATATTTTTGCCGTAACCTCCAGCGATCTCGTTTGGATCTATGCCGGGGGGACGCTTGTCCTTCTCGTTCTCGGCGTGATCTGGCAGCCGCTATTGCGGCTCGCGGTTCATGAGGAGCTGGCCATGGCCGAGGGCGTTCCGGGACAGCGCATCAAGGCCGTTTTCATGCTGCTGCTGGCGGTGACGATTGCTATTGCCATCAAGATCCTCGGAATTCTGCTGGTGATCGCGTTTCTTATCGTTCCTGCGGCTGCGGCGCGGCCGTTTGCGCGAACGCCGGAGCAGATGGTTGGGCTCACAGCACTGGTGGCGGTGGCAGGGGTTGCCGGCGGGCTTGCGTTTTCCGCGCGTAGCGATGCACCGGGCGGTCCGGCAATCGTGCTCGTCCTGGCGCTCCTGGCGCTCGTCTCGCTGGTGCGCGCCCGGGCGCTGGACAAGGATGTGTGATAGCCGCGCGCAGTTGTTGGCGGTGGCGTCCGCCGCCGTCGTGGAGTATGGGAGGCTTTGGCGCCCACGGCTTGAAGGTGCGCCAGGCCTCCTAAGCGAAAGATGAGTGAGAGCATCATGTCCGCCAGCATTGCACAGCGTCGCGCCGCGACTTCCGTCGACGTTGGCGGCGTGTTGATCGGCGGCGCGCATCCCGTCGTCGTGCAGTCGATGACCAATACGGATACGGCGGATATCGCCGCGACGGTCAGCCAAGTTGCGCAGTTGGCGCGGTCGGGATCGGAGCTGGTGCGCATCACTGTCGATCGCGACGAAGCAGCGAAAGCCGTGCCCCATATCGTCGAAAAGCTCAGGGCGCAGGGCGTTACCGTGCCGATCGTCGGCGACTTCCACTATATCGGCCACAAGCTCTTGTCGGAGAATCCGGCTGCCGCGCAGGCGCTCGACAAGTATCGCATCAATCCAGGCAACGTCGGCTTCAAGGCGAAGAAGGACAGGCAGTTCGGCGACATCATCGAGCTGGCGTTGAAGTACGACAAGCCGGTCCGTATTGGCGTCAACTGGGGTTCGCTCGATCAGGAGCTGCTCACGCATCTCATGGATGAGAACGCGAAGGCCACAGCACCATTGGACGCG
Organism: Hyphomicrobiaceae bacterium; assembly: GCA_020442165.1. GTDB lineage: Bacteria > Pseudomonadota > Alphaproteobacteria > Rhizobiales > Hyphomicrobiaceae > JAEUMD01. Next base: position 217,319 of record JAGRKV010000051.1, read on the forward strand.
CGCCAAGTAATGCACGAAGCCATCGTGCAATCCGCTCTTCTCTCAGCGGCACGGGCTGAGGAAATCGGACTTGGCGCCGACCGGATCGTGATTTCCGCGAAAGTCTCGGCGGTGCAGGATCTCATCTCGGTTTATTCCATGCTGGCGCGGCGCTGTTCTTATGCGTTGCATCTGGGGCTGACAGAGGCAGGCATGGGCTCCAAGGGCATCGTCGCATCGACGGCGGCGATGGCGGTGCTGCTGCAGCGGGGTATTGGTGACACCATCCGCGTGTCGCTGACGCCAGAGCCCGGCGGCGACCGCACATTGGAAGTCAAGGTGGCGCAGGAAATCCTGCAGACGATGGGATTGCGTTCGTTCGTTCCGATCGTGGCGGCATGTCCTGGTTGCGGACGCACGACTTCGACAGTGTTTCAGGAACTGGCACGCGACGTCGAGACCATGATCCGCGAGCGTATGCCGGAATGGCGGCGGCAATACCCCGGAGTTGAGACACTCAATCTCGCGGTGATGGGCTGCATCGTGAACGGGCCGGGGGAATCCAAGCACGCCGACATCGGCATTTCATTGCCGGGTACCGGCGAACAACCGGTGGCTCCAGTGTTCATCGACGGCAAGAAGGCGATGACACTTCGAGGGCCAAATATTGCGGCCGAATTCAAACAGATTGTGGAAGATTATATTGCACGTCGTTTTAGCGGTCCGGTTGCAAAGCCTGAAACGGCCGAACTGGTGCGATAGCACTCGCGAGCATATTTCAATATGTCGCAGCGATGTGAGATCGCTGCCATTTTCTCGTCCAACGGCCGCCTCAATCGGGTCGTCCTTTCCCGCGCAGTTACAAGACTGCAAAGAGGGGAAGTTCCCATCATGTCAAAGTTTTCGATCAAGAGCGCGCTTGCCGCGCTGGCGCTCACTGCGGTGTGTGCGCCGGCCATGGCCGCCGACCTCGGCGGCTATCGTGCCGAAGTCGAGCCAGCGGACACATCGCCGCCGGTTCGCCTGAACAGCTGGCGGGGCTTCTATGTCGGCGTCAACGGCGGTTATGCATGGGGTAGCGGAGACCCAACGATCGTTTCTGACGGCATCAATTCGGCGACGCTTGATGCCATTGACCCGAGCGGGTTCCTGGGTGGCGGCCAGATCGGCTACAACGCTCAGTTCGGCAACTTCGTGATCGGTGCCGAAGCCGACTTCCAGGGCGGCTGGGTTGACGGTTCGTCGAGCGGTGTTACGGGGATCGGTGCGTTTTCAACGTCGAGCGATCTCAACTGGCTCTCGACGGTGCGCGGGCGCGTTGGTTTCGCGGGTGATCGCGTTCTGGTCTATGCGACCGGCGGTGTGGCCTGGGCCGACATGAATTTCAGGGCGAGCGACGGCGTCAACACCATCGGCGGTGGCGATACGCTGACCGGCTATGCGGTGGGCGGTGGCGTCGAGTGGATGCTCGATCCCAACTGGACTGCGCGTGCTGAATATCTCTATGTCGATCTGGAGGACGCCAAGATCGCCGCCGGTGGCGGTGGCAGTGCCACGTTCGACAACGCATTCCACATCATGCGCGTCGGCTTGAACTACAAATTCTAAACCAGGCTGAACGACGCAGCACTACGCTGTGGATGATATGCAACCTGTAATGACGGCGGAATTTCCGTTGTTGCGCCCGCGGACCCAATCCGCGGGCGTTATCATTTTTTGCGCGCACTTTTTCGTTTGCCACAATGGGATTTGGAACTGCCTGGGGCGCGCAGCTAGGCTTATGCTGAGGGTCCGGACGAGACCGGCGAAGCCAAGGGGGACTGCAGGACATGAGTGGCATCGGCAGCGCGACACTTGTGTCGATGACGCTGTGTCTGGGACTATACGTGCTTGCCATCTACGTCATCCATCATCGCGTTCGCGGCGAACAGGCGGGCCGGGAACATGATCTGGCGGAGTTCTTCGTCTCGGGGCGCGACCTCGATCTGAAGACCGCGATCATGACGCTGGGGGCGACCGAAATCGGTCTCATCACCATCGCCTACAATGCGCAAAAGGGTTTCAACGAGGGCTTCTCCGCCTTCCACATCGGTGTTGCCGGCTTCATCGGCTGTCTTGTCGTCGGGCTCACGGGCTTCGTCGTCAAGCCGATCCGCCGCTCGGGCGTGCTGACACTGCCGGAATACTATGGCCAGCGTTATGGTGAAGACGTGCGCGTGCTTGGCGCCATCGTTATGGCGCTGGGCGGCATTCTCAACATGGGGCTGTTCGTCAAAGTGGCCTCGCTGTTCATCATAACGCTGCTCGGCGTCCAGGCGGAACCGGCGGTGGTGATCGGGCTGATGGTGGCGCTGGTTGCCATCGCGGTCGTCTATACGGCGACGGGTGGGATGCGTTCGGTGGTCGCGACGGACGTGTTCCAGTTCGTGCTGCTCAGCGTCGGCATCATCGCTGCGATCGTCGCACTGCTGGCTGTGGTGCCGCTCGATACCGTGGTGGCGGCTGTCGCGGACAAGAAGGGTGCAGGCGGCTTCAATCCGGTCGTCAACGAGAGTTTCGGGATCACCTACATGCTGTGGATGGTCCTGGTGGCGGGCGTTGTGTCCTCGGCGATCTGGCCGACGGCGCTGTCGCGCGCGCTGTGCATCCGTGAGGAACGTGATGTCGGCCGCACGTATCTCATCGCTTCGGTGATCTTCATGGCGCGCATGGTGCTTCCAGCCTTCCTCGGCGTGGTCGCGATTGCCTATTTCGCGGGTGCTGGTGCCGAACATGCCGGTACGCTTGCCGCGCATGGGAGGGATGGCGATCTCATCGCGACGCCTGTGATGCTAGGGCATGCGCTGCCTGGATGGTTTGTCGGCTTTCTCGCGGTCGCCATGTTCGCGTCCTTCATGTCGACGCAGGACAGCTATTTGTTCTGCTGGTCGTCGATCATTGCGCGCGACATCCTGGGGCCGCTGACGGGGCGGACCAATGACGTTCCGTTCCAGCGCCGCGCGACGCAGGCAGGCATTTTCCTGATCGCGCTCTACGAAATCTATTGGGGGCTGATCTATCAGGGCGGCGAGGACATCTGGGACTATCTTGCGGTTTCGGGGTCGATCTATTTCTGCTCCGGCATCGTGCTGCTGGCGGGTGGCGCCTATTGGCCGCGCGCCACGCGGCGCGGGGCTCTTGCGGCTCTGCTGCTCGGCTTTGCGGCGCTCGCCGGTCTTGGTCCGGTCAAGGCGGCGTTGGGTCTGGGAGATGTCTCGGCTGCTACGGTCGGATTTGCCGCGATCGGTCTTTCCATCGCCGGTTTCGTCATTGGTTCTTTGACGGAGCGGCCTGCGTCCCGGGAGCCGGGGATCAGCTCCGCCGGTTGACGACAAACGTGGCGGCCTCCGCCAGTGTTGCGGCGCGCGATCCATAAGGAGCCAGCAGGCCGATGGCTTCCTGTTCCAGTTCTGCAAGCTTGCTGCGCGCTGCGTCGAGGCCCATCAGCGATACGAGTGTCGCCTTGCCGGCAGCGGCATCCTTGGCGACAGCCTTGCCCACTTCTTCGGCGGTGCCTTCCACATCGAGCAGATCATCAGAGATCTGGAACGCAAATCCCATAACGTCGCCAAATCGCTCCAGACGGCGGCGATCCTCATCGGGGGCTTGCGCGAGAATGGGGCCTGAAGCACAGGCGAAGCGGATCAGCGCTCCGGTCTTCATGCTTTGCAGGTGGCGTATGGATGTCAGCGACTGCGGCGCCTGGTCTGAAAGCTTTTCGGCTTCCAGATCGAGCGACTGTCCGCCGACCATACCGAGGGCGCCCGATGCCTTGGCGAGTTCCATCACCAATGTCGCGCGGACGCTCGGGTCGGCATGCGTCGTAGGGAGGGCAAGAATCTCGAAGGCAAGCGTCAATAGGGCGTCGCCAGCCAATATGGCGGTCCATTCGTCATATGCACGCCAGACGGTGGGGCGGCCGCGCCGCATGATGTCGTTGTCCATCGCGGGCAGGTCGTCGTGTGCCAGCGAATAGCAGTGGACGCATTCCAGCGCCGCCGCGGTATCGATCGCGTCGCCTTCACTCAGCCCAAACAAGGCCGCACTCTCAATGACGAGGAAGGGGCGGAACCGCTTTCCGCCGCCGAGCAGGGCGTGGTGCATCGCCGCCGTCAGGCGCCTGGAGGAGCCATCCAGGCTCACCAGGGCGGCGAGCAGTTCGGCCAGCCGGGTTTCGGTTGCCCGGGCGGCCAGGTCGAGATTTTGCACGAATGTCATCGTTGCTCTAAAGAATTGGCGGCAGAGGCTTGTCGTCATCCCTCGTGGCGCGGTGCCCTAGCGGCTGGGCCCATCCACGGAAGAATTAGTCCATGCGCGGGATATAGCATCCGCGCAATGCAAGGAAAGCATGGGCGACGAGTTAGAAGAACAGGTGTCGCAGGACGTTGTGCCCGGCGGGCAGAGCGATGGCGTGCCTTTCGGAGTGCGCACGACAGCGGCCAGCACGGAGTTGGTAGCGAAAATCGGTCAAGCCGCCTCAGCACGCCTAAAGCCCGGCGGTGAGGCGGCGCCGTCTGAGGCCACGCCTTCCATTGATGAGATGGTGACGGCGATTTCGCGCGCTATCGCGACGACGGCGGCTATTCCGGTGCTGGCGGGCGCCGAAGCTGCTGGGGTGGCTGAAACACCCTCTGAAACCAATCCGCCGGTGCCTGCTGCAGAAATGCTCGGTTCATCGTTAACGGGTGGGCATGGTCCGGCCCCCGGCGTGCGTGCTGGCCTTGTTGGCGGCAGTGCTGAGCCAGAGCAGACCGGCGCGGCTGTGCCGGGAGTCCAGACCGCGGCCCAATCGGGCGATGCGAGTAGTGACGGGATCCAAGACCTGCTGGCGGATGCGGAAGAAAGCGCTGAGGACATGGTACCGGCGGTGGCGACGACGGAAGCCGTATTGCCGCGCTGGGCGAGCGACATTGCCGATCTGTTCGAAGTTGGACACAGCTCACCGGGCGATGGCACCTCGCCGGCCGCGGCCGGAGATGGTGAATTGGCGGAGCATGTTGACATGGCCGCCGAGCAGGGTGCGCTGCCTGCCAATTCCGCTGCCTCCGAGGATGACGCAGCAGCTATCAAAGAACAGGTTCCAGCCCCTGCCGGGACCCTCGAATTTGAGGGGCCCGCTTCGGTTTCAGAGACGGCGACGGAGGATACGCCATTGTCCGGAACGGTGGCGCATTCTTCGCAATTGAACCCCCACTTGGAGGGCGTGGCCTGGACGCCTCTCGCTGTGCCGCAGCTTGCTGGATTTCGTGGGCGTGAACCTCAACTGCCCGGACTACGGTCCTCGCCTGAGCCAGTTCAGCCGGAGCGAGGAGTTGAGTCGCTTGGCGTTGCGCAACCCACACCCGAAACCGTTGCTCAGCAGGCCGATGCGACAGACCGGGAGTTTGGAAGCGCCGGCAACACTGCCATTTCCGGCACAATACAGGCGATCGGTTCCGGGCTGACCGGTGAGGTGGCTGGCGGGTCTGCTGAGCATTCGGCGTTTTCGCTAAGACCAGGCTATCGCGCTGATCCGTCACTTGCCGGCAGCCCCGCGACGCCTCACGCACCATCGGAAGGCGTGGCCGCGCCGCAGGCAAGCGGGGGGGCAGGTGGCGCTGCGCCAGACACTGTAGACAACACCACAGGTACTGTCCGCGTCATCGCAGAGGCCATCGAGGCACCACCGGCCTACCAGAAGGACGACAGTAGAACTGGCCGGGCAGAACCATTTTCGGCGGTGCGGTTCGCGCGCCGGGCGGCGCGTCTTGCGGTGTTGGTATTCGCCGGGTGGCTGGCCTTGATGGCGTTCGTCATCCTGGTTTTTCGCTTCGTCGATCCGCCGGGCTCCATGCTGATGGCGGGACAGTGGCTCACCGGAACGCAATTCCAATATCAGTGGGTCAAGCTCGACCAGGTTTCCGACAACCTGAAGCGGGCCGTCGTCGTATCGGAAGACGGGAGGTTCTGTCAGCACTGGGGTGTCGATCCGCGCGAGATTGTCGCCGCAATCCGGCGCGCTCGCAACGGTACGCCGCGCGGCGCCAGCACGATTACGATGCAGGTGGCCAAGAATATGTTTTTGTGGCCGTCGAAGAGCTACGTCCGCAAGGCGCTGGAATTGCCGCTTGCATTGATGGTCGATCTGATGTGGTCCAAATCGCGTATCCTGGAGGTCTATCTCAACATTGCCGAGTGGGGTCCTGGCGTATTCGGGGCGGAAGCAGCCTCGCAGCACCATTTCAAAAAGCCGGTGAGGAAGTTGAGCCAGCGGGAGGCGGCGCTGCTGGCGGTATCGCTGCCCAACCCGATCCGCAGGGATGCGGGCGATCCGGGCCGTGGGACGCTGAGGCTGGCAAATGCCCTCCAGGCCAGAATGCGTTCGTCCGGCCAAGCGGCAAATTGTGCCTTGCGGGGGCCCTGACGCGCGGGAGGGCTGGAAATCGGCGGGGTTTGCCAGTATAAGGCGCGCGAAGATGGTCCGAGGACTACGTGCCAGCTCTGCTGGAGCATGTAGGAAATGCGCGGATAATCAAGATATTGCGTGACCCACGACGATCCCGGCCGGTAGCCGCCGGTTGGGCTCGGTGCGGTTGCGTCGCCATGAATGGAGTAGACCGATGGCCGTTCCGAGAAAGAAAGTTTCGCCGATGAAGCGTGGTTCGCGCCGCGCCCATGACGCCATTTCGGCGCCGACATATGTGGAAGACAAGGAGTCGGGCGAGCGCCGGCGTCCCCACCATATCGATCTGAAGTCGGGCAAGTATCGTGGCCGGCAGATCCTGGAGCCGAAGGCGGATGCCTGACGCGGGGCAGGCTTGAGCGGCTTGGTGGCGCGGTGCTTTGGCTACATGCTACCGTTGCGGGCCGGTTTGCCTGCCGCCTTAAGTTTGGCGTGTCGTCGGCTCGTGTGCGCCGCCCACGCAAGTCTGCAGGCTTGCGGTGAAATGGTCATAATCCCGGGCTAGGGGTTAGACCTGGATAACTAGGGGAGTACCCATGTCGCTCAGAGCCATTCCAATGATGATCATTGCGTTCATCATGTACAACGTCATCGTGCTATTGGGTGGCGGCGTTGCGCCCGATTATGGGTTGCGGACGGAAATCTTCTCACTTCCGTCGGTACGGGGTGATGCGCGCTGGTCGTTCAACTGGGGTGATCTCATCATTCTCGTGACGCTCCTTTTGTTGTTCGTCGAGATCATCAAGGCGACCTATACCTCCACGGCTTCGCTGCTCGACCACGGCCTTTCGATGCTGGTCTTCATCGCCTGCTTGATCGAGTTCCTGCTGGTCGACAAGGCGTTCACGTCGGTTTTCTTCACGATCATGGTTGCAACCCTTATCGACGTGGTTGCCGGCTATACGATCGGTATTCGCGTTGCCCGCCGTGACATCGGTTTTGGTGGCATGGACGGCTGAACGCCCGGCGGTCATCCCATACGCCGCAGGCTTGCGGAGGAAGCGAAGCGTCGCGGACGTATCGCTTCTTTCTCTTTTTGAAATTTTGAATTTGTTCACCAGGGGATACGCCCCCGGCGCGATGACTAAAAGGTTTAACTGTTGTTAGTAATTTGTCCTTAACTTGAGGGACGGTATTTATTCGGCAGCTGCTGCTCGACCATTCAAATTTGTTGTCGGCTGGAATTGCGCGACAGGATAACTCGGATTTCCTCAGTGCCGCAGAACCCTTCGATTACGGGCATCGAGCCCCTGGTTGGCTCCGAGGATGCCGCCCTGCAGGAGCCTGCGCTCGAATCAGAGGCCCTTGATCTTATTGGTATTCTTTCGAGCATCGAGGAAACCGCCTACATCTGGGACGTTACCTCCGACCATATCGAATGGGAGAGCAACGCCGTCCAAGTGCTGCGGGTGGGCGATGCCAAGGACATCTCATCGGGGCAAGGCTTCCAAGGTTTGATTGCGGCCGAGCATATCGGGCGCCGGCTTGAAGCCATTTCCAACCGCCTGTCGGAGGAGACAGAGCGCGGCGTGCCCTATCGCATCCAGTACCGTTTCCAACCGGGCGGCCGGCGTTCGAGTGTTTCCATCTGGCTTGAGGACCATGGCCGGTTCTGGCCAGGAACAGATGGCCGGCCGAGACTTGCGCGCGGTGTCGTGCGTGTCATCAACGACCAGTATTTCGAGGATCAACGCCTCCTTTATCATTCCGACCACGACGAGCTTACCGGTCAGCTCAACCGCATCCGGCTGACGGAGGCCCTGGGCGCCGTTATCGCGCGCTCGATGCGCAACGAGCACTCGTCGTGCTTCATGATCGTTTCAATCAACAATCTGTCGGTTATCAACGAAACTTTCGGTTTCGACGTGGGCGATGAAGTGATCGCCGCGGTTGGGCGCGTCATCAAGGAAAAGCTGCGGGCTGGAGATACCCTAGGGCGCTATTCGTCCAACAAGTTCGGTATCGTGCTGAGCGATTGCGGCGCGGGTGCCATGCGCATTGCCGCTGACCGGTTCATGAAGGGGGTGCGCGGCGCGTCGATCAGGACCACAGCATGTCAATTGACGGCTACCGTTTCGATTGGTGGTGTCGTGGTTCCCGATCAGGCTTCGACGGTGCATCACGCCATGAGCTGTGCATTGCAGGCACTGGATCGTGCGCGCTCGAAACGCTTCGACTGTTTCATGGCTTATGAGCCAAGCCCCACAAGGGAGACGATCCGGCAGCGTTCGATCTCGATTGCCGACGAGGTTATCTCGGCATTAGACGAGGATCGCATGCGCCTCGTGCTGCAGCCGATCGTGGATGCCAAGACGCATGTGCCTGTGCTCTACGAGTGCCTGCTGCGGATGGAGAAACCAGACGGCAGCATCGTCTCGGCGGGCGAGTTCATCCCCATTGCGGAGCAGCTCGGACTCGCACGGCTAATCGACCGGCGCACGCTGGAGCTTGCTGTGGGCCTGCTGCGCAAGCATCCCAAGCTCGTCATTTCGCTCAATGTGTCGGGATTGACGTCAGCCGACAAGGAATGGCTGGCGGCCCTTGCCGACCTGACGCAGCGCGACCGCCTGCTTACCGAGCGGCTTGTCATCGAAATTACAGAGACCGCTGCGATCCAGGACATCGATCAGTCGGCGCATTTCGTCGACAGCCTGAAGGAGATGGGTTGCGAGGTCGCCATCGACGATTTCGGCGCCGGATATACCTCCTTCAAGAACCTCAAGCGGCTGGCTGTCGATTTGGTCAAGATCGACGGTGCTTTCGTGAAAAACCTGCTCGTCGATAGCTCCGACCAGGTGTTCATCACCACCATGGTGGACATTGCGGGTTCATTCAAAATGAAGACTGTTGCGGAGTGGGTGGGCGACGTCGAGACGGCGAAAATGCTTGCTGATGCGGGTATCGATTACCTACAAGGCTACCTCTACGGCATGCCGATTTCGGCTGAGGAATTCGAGCAATCCAATCTGCCGGTGTCGTTGCTGCCGGGTGGCATGGCCTAATCCGGCACTGCGGCCTTTGCAGGCTGCAATGGGGCTAGAGGCTTTCTTTCAGGTTCGGCGCTTTGCGGCTGCGGGGTTGCTACTCCGCAGACACGTCGGTGCGGCGGCGTGGCACTGGCGAAGCCAGTCAATCCTGCCGGTTTTAATGGGTCAGCAGAGCAGGCTGAGGATGCATCCTGTAGGTAGTCTCGCGCGCTACCCGTCCTTGTCGGTGAGCTTTTCTATTTTTGCCTGCATGGCCGCAAGCTGGGCCTTCAGCTCGACCAGTTCATCCTTCGTGGCCGGTCCTGGCTGCGATTGGGGTGCTGGTGCCTGCGGCTGGGCGGCTCCTCCCGGGCCCATCGGCTTCTTGCCAGCCTGCATGGGGCCGAAGGGAGACCACATCGAAAGCGCCTGCTCGAACATGGCCATGTTCTTGCGGGCTTGTTCCTGATAGGCCTCGAAAGCCGCTGCCGGATTACCAAAAGCGTTGGCAAACTGGTTGCGGAATTTTTCCTGCTCCTTGGCGAGGGTTTCCAGGCTGAACTGGAGGTAGCTCGGCACCATCTTGCCGATCGAGTCGTCATAAAACCGGATCAGCTGGCGCAGGAATGGGATTGGCAGCAGCGTTTGTCCGCCTTCGCGGCCTTCCTGCTCAACGATGATCTGGGTCAGAACTGTGTGGGTGAGATCATCGCCGGTCTTGGCGTCGTAGACGACGAAGTCGCGATCGGAGCGAACCATCTGGGCCAAGTCATCAAGCGTCACGTAAGTACTGGTTTCTGTATTGTACAAGCGTCGGTTTGCGTACTTCTTGATGACAACTGCTTCGCGCTTATCGGACTGGCCTTCGGGCTTGTTCAGCATCGCTCGTACCGTGGATCTGCCTCAACCATATGCTCTGACATCAGATTTTGTCTTGTGCATCGCGAAATCGTAGCATGCACTGCAACGGCGTCCAAGCCGTTTTGATGGCGGATTAGGCAGTTGCCTCCGCCACACGTCTGAATTGCGGTCAGGGAAGCCCAGCTGCTATCTTGCGGCCCAGCCGCCAAGTCTAAGAAAAAATTGGACGGTCGAGGACGTAGCCCGTTCCCCCTTTCCTAAATGCAACCCCCGAGGAGAGCATTCACCATGAGCAGTGAAACGCAGACTATTGTCATTGCCAGCGCCGCGCGAACGCCGGTTGGCTCGTTCAATGGGGCGCTTGCCGGCGTGCCAGCGCATGAACTGGGCGCGATTGCCATCAAGGCCGCCTTGCAGCGCGCAGGCATCGAACCTGGCGATGTCGATGAAGTCATCATGGGACAAATTCTGACGGCTAACACCGGACAAAACCCGGCTCGTCAGGCATCCATCGCGGCAGGCATTCCCGTTGACAGCCCGGCATGGGGCATCAACCAGCTCTGCGGCTCCGGCCTGAGGACGGTCGCTCTCGGCATGCAGCAGATTCTCGACGGTTCGTCGAAAATCGTTGTCGCGGGTGGCCAGGAGAGCATGAGCCAGGCTCCGCACGTTGCTTTCCTGCGCAACGGCACCAAGATGGGCGACATGAAGATGCTCGACACCATGCTGCGCGATGGCCTCATGGATGCCTTCAACAACTACCACATGGGCACCACCGCCGAGAACGTCGCGCGCCAGTACCAGATCACGCGCGATGAACAGGACAAGTTCGCCACTGCTTCGCAGAACAAGGCTGAAGCCGCGCGCAAGGCTGGCAAGTTCAAGGACGAGATCGCACCCGTCACCATCAAGTCGAGAAAAGGCGATGTGGTCGTCGACACCGATGAGTACATCAAGGACGGTGTGACGGTTGAAAGCCTCACCAAGCTGCGTCCGGCATTTGATCCCAAGGAAGGCACTGTGACCGCTGGCAATGCGTCCGGCATCAATGACGGTGCAGCCGTGGTGGTTCTGATGACGGCCGATGAGGCCAAGAAGCGCGGCATCACCCCGCTCGCCCGCATCGTGTCGTGGGCGCACGCTGGCGTTGATCCCTCGATCATGGGCACGGGCCCCATTCCTGCCTCCAAGAAGGCGCTCGAACGCGCGGGCTGGTCGAAGGAAGATCTGGATCTCGTCGAGGCCAATGAAGCCTTCGCCGCTCAGGCCTGTGCGGTCAACAAGGGCGTTGGCTGGGACACCGACAAGGTCAACGTCAACGGTGGCGCCATTGCGATTGGACATCCGATCGGTGCCTCGGGTGCCCGCGTTCTCAACACGCTGCTTTATGAAATGAAGCGTCGTGACGCGAAGAAGGGCCTCGCCACATTATGCATCGGTGGCGGCATGGGCATCGCGCTCTGCGTCGAGCGCGACTAACGCATCGACCAGGGGCCGGCTCGCGGTATGAAACGCAGCCGGCCTCTTCCTCATCGAAACTGAAGTCCGCCCACCCAGGCTCCGCGATCAAGCGGCAGGGTACAAACAATCAATGACAACATTGGAGGAAACACATGGCACGAGTTGCCATCGTCACCGGGGGAACGCGCGGCATTGGTCATGCGATCTCGGTTGCACTGAAGCAGAAGGGCTATCGGGTTGCTGCCAACTATGCGGGCAATGACGCGGCTGCACAGCAGTTCCAGGCCGAGACGGGCATCCCCGTCTACAAGTGGTCCGTTGCCGATTTCGATCAATGCGCGGCCGGTGTGGCGCGCGTCGAGAAGGATCTCGGTCCGGTCGATGTGCTCGTCAACAACGCGGGCATTACGCGTGACGGCATGTTCCACAAGATGACCAAGCAGCAGTGGGACGAAGTGATCGGCACCAACCTCAATGGCCTCTTCAACATGACGCGGCCGGTGTGGGAGGGCATGCGTGCCCGCAAGTTCGGCCGTATCGTCAACATCTCCTCGGTCAACGGCCAGAAGGGACAGATGGGGCAGGTCAACTACTCGGCTGCCAAGTCTGGTGACATTGGCTTCACGCGCGCACTGGCACAGGAAGGCGCACGCTCGGGCATCACCGTCAACGTGATTTGCCCAGGCTATATCGCCACCGAGATGGTGCGCGCGATTGATCCGGGCGTTCTCGAGAAGGCGATCCTGCCACAGATTCCTGTCGGACGTCTGGGTGAGCCTGAGGAAATCGCACGCTGCGTGGCGTTCCTCGCCGCTGACGACGCAGGCTTCATCACCGGCTCGACCATCAGCGCCAACGGCGGCCAGTTCTTCTCGTAGTTTGTTTCGCGGGTTCAAGTTGCGGGAGGCTTAGTGTCTTTCGCAACTTGGCAGATTGCAGAGCGCCGTGCTTTTGGCGGCGCGCAGGCTACGCCAGAGGACTACGGCATTGGGCGCATCGCCCATTACAGAATACGAAAACGCCCCGGAGTGATCCGGGGCGTTTTGCGTTGGGGACCTTGTGTTGAGATGTCCGCTGGCGTCAGCGGAGATTGCGGCGGACGATGCGCGGGAACTCGTCGCCACCCAGGTCGTCACTGGCGCCAAAGCGTTCGTGCGAAGTCTGCTGCGGAGCCTGGGGTGCAGCCGACTGCGTTGGGGCCGGAGACTGCTGCGCGCCATACCACTGCTCGCTTGCAGGCGGCGCACCATCAGTGCCCGTGGCCTGGAGCTGTTGATATGACTGCTGCGGCCGGGCCGGCGCGCGCGACTGAGGGGCCGGTGTGCCCGCGAACCAGGCGTCGATGAGATCCAGTTCGTCGGCTGACAGGGCAAGACCCTGGCTGCGGCAACGCGCAACGACGAAGTTGCGGAACCGTCCGGCGAACAATTTGGGCGATGCACCCTGGTCGAACCACGGATCGCTCTCACTCACCACATCGAGCACGAAACGCACATCGTCGCGTCGGGCATCGACACCCATTTCGCTCGCGCGCTGGGAGATGTTGACCAGCGTCTGCTGACCGTTGAGGCCATTCTGGTTGATCTCCTGCGACATGACGTCGAACAAAGCGCGATATTCAGGCGGCGACAACGGTGGCGCCTGGCAGGCTTCGTGGATGCGCGCGATCGAGCGCTGAATGGCGGTGGCGCCAGAATCAGCGGCAGGCCGTGCTGCTGGCTGCGGTGCTTGCGGAGCCGAAGCCGCCGCTGGACGCTGCTGTGGTGGAGGCGGCGCTTCTTCGCGTGCTGCTGCCGGTGCTTGCGGCTGATGCATCGGCTGGGGTGGCTGCTGGGTCGGCGAAACGTAGGTTGCCGCCGTACGGACGGTACGCTCCGGCATGGCTGCGCCACCGAGCATGGGCTGCTGCGCATTGGGTTGCGGAGCCGCGGGCTGTTGAGCGGCTGGCTGCCTTGCCGGCTCCGGCCGTTGCTCCAGACGCTCGCTGCTGCGGGCCTCAAGGCGCGTATCGAATTGCTGGCGCTGATCGAGCGGCTGCTGGGCGGGCTGCTCGGCGCGTGGCGCGGCAACCGGCGTGGCTCCGAGCCGCGCGGTGTCCAGGCGCGGAGTCTCGATGCGCGGCGTTTCGATCCGGTGCGTTTCCAGGCGGGTCGTCTCGATCCGAGGTGCTGGTTCGGGGCGGGTGTCACGCTTGCGCTGTGCCGGCGCCCGCTGATCGGCAATGCGCTCGGGTTCAGGCCGGTGTGCAATTTCGCGTGCCGCGTCGAAGACGAAATAGGGCGGCTGCTCGTTGAGCTGAACGTCTTCGGGCAGCCCCTTCAGCAGCAGATCGCGGAAGCTGCCCGTGCCACCCCATGCGGTGCCAACCGTGCGATCGTGTCCGAGCGTGCGCACGGCGCGGTCTGCCAATGCTTCGAGCGGTACCGGCTGGCCAGCGGAGCGGACTGCCGCGATGACTTCCTTGATGATCTCCCTGCGTGTCAGCTCGATGTCGGCAGCGGCAGGAAGCGCGGGCTGAGCCGATGCGGTTACGGCGGTGTTGTCCTCGGCATCCGTGCGGGCACGGCCGTCGAGCAGCAATGTGATGAGATCGGATTCGCGCACCTCGCCATCGGAAATGGCGGTGTAAGGGGCGGCGGTGTAGTCATTGGCGAAAATGACAGTGCGGCGGGCATGCGCGCGCAGACGGTGCAGCAGCGGCGTGAAATCCGCATCGCCCGACAGGATGATGAACTCGTCGAAGTAGGTGTCGTGCGTGAGGTAATCACGCACGTCCATCACCATACGAATATCGGAGGAGTTCTTCAGTTGCGCGGTGAGAGGAGGGCAATCAACGACCTCGAAGCCCGCGCGCAGGAAGTGATGGCGCACGAACGGAAATGAATTCATGTCGGTGGAATTGTCCGACGAATTGCGCCGTGGCACGGGATTGCCGTAGCAGCGGTTCATGACGATGCGGCGCTGAATATCGACCGCCGGGCCATTGGTTGGCGTGATGAGCCTGCCGCTCACCAATTCACCCAGCCACAATGGTGCATCCTTGGCAAATCGCTTCGCTGCGTCTTCGCTCTTGCGTTTGAGCGACAGGTAGATGTTGTCGTAATCGACGAACACCGTGCTCAACAACGACGCGCCCTGTTGCTCGCGCTTCATGCTCTCTGGCCCCCAAGTTCGCCGCATTCATGATTCATCGGGGAGTTTTCGTTGAGTCGCGTTGTTGCAGCAAGCACGGCTGGGCATCGATGCAGGGTTATGCTTGCTTTTTCCGCGTTTTCAACAGATTGGAGCGCGGCAGCGGCATGGAGCGCAGGTGGATAACCGGTGCATAGAATGCCGGGTGTGTCGGACGGGCATCACAAGCGGCGTGTGCATTGGGATGCTGCCGCAATTGTGCGGCCTCAATATCAACGCTCTGGTTTTGCTTGTGTCTCCTGAACTGCGCTCAAGGCTGCCAGCGTTCAGGAGCCATGACGAAGCCTGAGAACTCGAACGCGGGTGCAACAGTGCAGCCAACGAGCGTCCATGCGCCCAGACTTTCGGCCTGTTGCCAGTGGCCTGCAGGCACAATTGCTTGAGGGCGGTCTCCCGCTGTCAGGTCGCTGCCGAGGCGAAGTTCAATCACCTTGCCGTTCTGCGGTGGCGCAATCGACAACTTCAAGGGCGCGCCTGCGTACCAATGCCAGGTTTCGACCGCATCGACCTTGTGCCAGCGCGAAATTACACCGGCGGGCAAGAGAAAATAGATTGCCGTGGAACAGGCGCGCTGTGTGCCCGGAAGGGTGGCGGCGTCACGGAACGTCTCGCGGAAAAAACCGCCTTCCGGGTGTGGTGCAAGATCGAGAAGGCGCACCACGTCGGCGGCGCTCATATCGGAGGTCAGTGGAGACGTCGGCACGGGGTGCTGCGCAGGAGCTTTGCTCATCCCTTGTTCTTGCGCTCGCGAATCTCGGCGAACACTTGCCAATCGGGCGCGCCGGTCATGCCGAGGCGTTCCTTGATCGCGGGGACGTGCGCGCGCAGAAACGGGTTGGTGGCCAGCTCGGCTGCGATCGTCGTCGGCAGAGTTGGCTTGCCGGCAGCGCGCAATGATTCGATTTCCTTCATCCGCATCTGCAAAGCGGCGTTTTCGGGCTCGATGCGCAGGGCAAACTTGCCATTCGACAGCGTGTATTCGTGCCCGCAGTAGACGGCGGTATCACCGGGCAGGGCCGCCAGTTTGCGCAGGGATGCGTGCATCATCTCAGGCGTGCCCTCAAAGATCCTGCCGCAACCGAGTGCAAACAGGGTGTCTCCAGCGAACGCGACCTTGGCTGATGGTATGACATAGGTGATGTGGCCCAGGGTGTGGCCTGGCGTTTCGATCACGTCCACCTCGGCGCTGCCAAGCGTGAACTTGTCGCCCTCTGCAACGGTCTGATCGATGCCGGGAATCTTGGTTGCCTCGCCCTTGGGGCCGATGACCCGGCAGCCGGTTTCCGCCTTCAGCTCCAATATGCCGCCGACGTGGTCGTGGTGATGATGGGTGACGAGGATGTGGGTCAGCTTCCAGCCCTTTTCCTCCAGGGCGTCGCGAACGTCATCGGCGTCTGGTGCGTCGATCGATGCGGTGATGCCGGAGGCGGGGTCGTGAACCAGTACGCCGTAGTTGTCGTCGAGACAGGGGAAGAGATGAATGTCGAGAGACAACGCCTGTGCTCCTTGTTGCTTCATGACGCTGGGTCAATGTGTGCTGCAATCTCACCCGATTGGCGGCTAGACCTGTCTTGTCGCGCATGGTGGCGGCGTTGTCGAGGTCTGCCGTTCCGCGCTCACAGCGTGCAGCGGCGTTGCAGCTTTCGTCACTGTGCATGGCGTCAGGGCGGCGGCTGGGGACACGGCGCCAGGACGAGCGATGTACTGGCGGATTTATCCGCACCGATCTCCCTGCATTTTCCATTCGTGCAAAGGCGCCAGCGGCCTGCTGCTCCGCCGAGATTCGCCAATCTCAATTCAGGTACGCGGAGAGCGGGTGGGTGATAGCGCCACCAGCCATCGACAAGTTTTGCGTCTTCGGGCGGCTCCATGCCGGCGCCAGAGCCCTTGATGCGGGCTTCAACGAGTTCGAGATGTTCACCAGCGCTGCGCCAATCTTCCTCCCAACCGGTTTTTTCCACCGTATGGGTCCAGGCCAGCGTGAATGCCTGTGCCGCAACGACCGTCAGCTTGGCGCCCTCCAGTAGGCAGACGGGCATGTGGACGACCTTTGTTCTACTGGGCCGCCGACGTGAGGCGACGGGTGCGCCACCAGTGCACGGCGAAGGCAAGTATCGCCAGACCAAACCCGATCTCGTCCGTCAATGGCAGCGCGGCGATCAAAGTTCCGGCGGCAATTACGGCGAGCAGGCGCTCTGGCCAGGTCATCTTGTCCTTCAGGAAGCCGATCACTGCAGCGCCCCAAAGAGCGATGGCGATTAACACCTTGAAGACGATGTATGCGACGGCGACCGGGTAGCCGTAGGCCTGCGAGAGTGGTCCGCCATCCTGCAGCATCAATGCGGGCGTGTAGATCGCCATGTAGGGAATGACGAAGCCGGCCGCTGCGACCTTCACCGCTTCAAGGGATATTCGGAAGCCGGATGTTTTTGCTATCGGTGCCGCTGCAAAGCACGCCAGTGCAACCGGCGGCGTCAAGTCTGCGAGGATGCCGAAATAGAAGACGAACATGTGGGAGACGATGAGCGGGACGCCGAGTTCCAGCAGGGCCGGCCCGGCCAGCGAGGACGTGATGATGTAATTGGGAATGGTCGGTATGCCCATGCCGAGGATGATGCAGGTAATCATCGTCAGTAAAAGCGACAGGAAAAGACTGGACTCGCCGACCGAGACGATGAAGCCGCCGAACGTGGTGGCAGCGCCGGTGAGAGTCATGGTGCCGATGATGATGCCGACAATAGCGCAGGCGATGCCGACTGAAAGCGCTGTCTTGGCGCCTTCGGCCAGTCCTACTACGCTGCTCCAGACCGTTTCGCGTCCGTTCCGGACAACAAGATTCACCGCGATCAATGCCGCTATGGCCGCGCCGACAACACCGAGGCCATATTTGAAGAAGGCTCCGGCGACGAGGCCAAGTGCGATCCAGAACACGTAGCGCATGGCGCGTTGCGGCAGGGCTGCTGCAACGGGCGTGCCGAGGATCAAAAGCATCGTCAACGCAAGTCCGACCGTTCCGGCAAACAGTGGTGTGTAGCCTGAAAACAGCAGATAGACGAGGACGGCGAGTGGCAGGATGAGGTGCCACTGCTTCTGGATTGCGAGTTTTGCTGAGGGAAGTTCGCTGGCTTGTAGGCCGAGCAGATTGCGTTTGCCTGCTTCCAGGTGAACCATCCAGAATGCGGAAGCGAAGTAGAGGATCGCTGGCACCAGCGCGGCCTTGACGACTTCGGCATATGGCACGTCGAGCGTTTCAGCCATGATGAAGGCGACGGCGCCCATGACGGGTGGCATTATCTGTCCGCCCATCGACGCGGTTGCCTCGACCCCGCCAGCAAACTCCGGCCGGTAGCCGAACTTCTTCATCAGCGGAATGGTGAACTGACCGGTCGTGACGACGTTGGCCACGCCGGAACCTGAAATCGTGCCCATCATTCCAGACGAGATGACAGATACCTTGGCGGCGCCACCTCGGCTGCTGCCGACAAGTCCCAGCGACACGTCGGTGAAAAGCTGGACCATGCCGGCACGCTCGAGAAATGCGCCGAAAAGTATGAACAGGAAGATGTAAGTCGACGATACGTAGGTCGGGATGCCGTAAATGCCTTCAGTACCGAAGGCCATGTGATCGATCACCTGTGAAAAATCGTAGCCGCGGTGATTGAGCGGTGCGGGCAGAAGGTGGCCAAAGAAGCAGTAGAGCAGAAACAAGCCAGACAAGAACGGCAATGCCGGACCCATCAGCAGATATGCCGCCGCGAACAACACGGCGAGAGCAACGCAGCCGACGATGATGTCGAGCCCTGTCGGGTCGCCCGAACGCAATATCAAGGCCTTGTATTCCCACCACTGATAGAGCGCGACGGCAAAGCCGATGCAGGCAATGGTCCAGGCTACGACGTGCCACGCGGTGGGGCGATGGCGGGCTGCTGCCATCAGCGGGAATATCAGCAGCATCAAGAAGCCGACATGGAATGATCGGACGAGCTGGCTGGGGAGGTCGACGACGTGGGCGGCTGTTGCCAGCTGGAACAGCGAGAAGGCAACAGCAATGGCAAACAGGATGCGCCCCTCAATCGTGTCGGGGAACGTCTTGGCCAGGGGATCATGCATTTCAAGCGCGGCTTCGGCGTCGGGATCGATGGTGTCGCCGGAGTTTGTGCCGGTATGTGTTGGCAGGGTCATCTCGGGTAGCCGGTTGAAGATGGCTTCGAGGGTGCGTGCATGCACCAAATTCAGCAATCCATACACACAGCATCACGGGTGCGACATGCTTGGGGCCAGACATTCAAGCCTGGCCCCACATGTCTGTCGTGGCTATTTCAGGATACCTTTTTCCTTGAAATAGCGCTCTGCGCCCGGGTGCAACGGCACAGGCACGCCCTTTGCCGCCGTCTCTAGCTTGATGGCCTTTGCCGCCTTGTGGGCTGCGACCATCTGGTCGAGGTTCTCAAACAGCTGTTTGGTCATCTGATAGACGACCTCCTCGGGTACGTCGGCGTGCGTGACCAGAATGTTGCGCACTGCCAGCGTCGGCACGGCTGCCGCCTGGCCTTCATAGGTGCCAGCTGGAATTTCCTCTGCCTGGTATGGCGGTCCGAGCTTCTCGGCGACACTGGCAGGCACGGCGACGACCTCAATCGGTAGCGATGTTGCGAGGTCGCGAATGGAGGCGACGCCGAGGCCAGCGGATTGCAGCGTTGCATCAAGCTGGCGGTTTTTTATCAGTTCAACCGATTCCGCGAATGGCAGGTATTCTGTCTTGCCAAGGTCCTTGTAGCTCATGCCCATGGCTTCGAAGATGGCGCGGGCATTGAGTTCGGTGCCAGACTTCGGCGCACCGACCGACAAGCCCTTGCCCTTCAGGTCAGCGAAAGACTTGATGCCACTGTCCTTGGATGCGACGATCTGGATGTAGTTCGAATAAACGCCGGCGATGCCGCGCAGCTTATCGAGCTTTTCCTTGAAGCCGGCTTCTGCATCGCCTTCCCATGCGAGCTTGACGGAATCGCCCAGGGCCAGTGCGATTTCGCCTTTGCCCTTTTGCAGCAGATTGAGGTTCTCGACTGAAGCCTTGGTCGACTGAACTTGGGTGCGGACGCCAGGGATCTTCTCGCCATAGATCTTCGACAAGGCAACACCCAGCGGGTAATAGACGCCGCTGGTTCCACCGGTGAGAATGTTGATAAAGGTGTCGGCCTTTGCCGCGCTGGCCGAAAGTGCTGCCAGGCTGATAGCGGCTAGGGCAGTAGATGTCGCCGCCCGTCGAGCGGAAAAGTGCAACATGGTCGCTTGCTCCCGAATGTTATTATGGGTGGCCCGATCGTGGGACACCGATGTGGCATGGCCTGTGGGCCTACAGTTCATGATAACAACGGATTGCTGGCGTTCGCACCTTCTTTTGACCATCGCAATGGCGAAATTCCTTTGTGAATCCTGGGGTAGCTGTTCCGGCTTGGCTTGGCTTGCTGTCCTGGCGCAGGGAGTCGCTCCGGCCTGTGGTCTTGCGCGAGACCGCAAAATTCCATTGAGTGCGGGGCATGCATCACGACGTCATTGAGCTACGCGACTTCTATACGACGCCGCTTGGGCACGTCGTGCGCCGGACGCTGCAGCGCCAAATCCGGCGCTATTGGCCCGTGGTGAAGGGCGATACGCTCGTGGGGTTGGGGTTTGCGCCGCCCTATCTTGCCGGTTTCCGGCGTGAAGCGGGGCGGATAGCAGCTTTGATGCCGGCCGGGCAGGGGGCGCTCGTGTGGCCGCGTGACGGGGGCGTACTTGCGGCGCTTGCTGAAGAAGACAAGCTGCCGGTGCCGGATGCCTCGGTCGACAAGCTGTTGGCCATTCACTGTCTGGAAAACGCCGACCACGTCCGTCCCATGCTGCGCGAGATCTGGCGTGTGCTTGCGCCGCAGGGCAGCCTGATTATCGTGGTTCCCAACCGGCGAGGTCTTTGGGCGCGTCTGGACAACACCCCGTTCGGGCAAGGGCAGCCCTACAGCCGGCTGCAGCTTTCCAGATTGCTGGAAGAGTCGCTGCTTACGCCGGTGCAGTGCACAGGAGCACTATTTGTGCCGCCATTCGAACGGCGTATGGTGATTCGTTCAGCTGGCGCACTGGAGCGGCTCGGGGGGCGGCTCACGCCGGGGTTCGCGGGTGTGGTCATCGTAGAGGCAAAAAAAGAGGTGGTGGCGACGATCGGCAAGGTGGCCCGCGCCCCGGTCGTTGGTGAAATTGCCGTGGCGAAGGGGCGGTGAAGCGCTGAAGCCACAGTTCACACCCAGGATGCGTGGCGTGGGCCAGAGTAACTTGTGGCGCCGCAGCTGAAGCGGGTATTTCGTCTTTTGACGTCGGTAAAGCGTTCGTGCCGCACCAAGATCGCGAGGGAGACGCATGAAATTTTCCATTCTCATGCTGAGTGTTGCCGGGGCTGCGTTCGTGGTAGCCCCTGGCCCTGTCCTGGCCCAGAGCTGGGGCGAGCATGGTCCGGTCTTCGAAAGCGACATCAAGCGGCGGCAGGAGAAGCTTGAGGCGGAGCGGGCGGAACGTCGCAAAACCTATGGCACCGTCGTCTATCCGAAATTCATGCAGGGCGGCGAGCGGCCCGACATCAAGCCTGCTGCTCCACCCGTCGTCTACTTCGACCAGAATGAAGAGCCTGGATCGATCATCATCGATACCGAGGCGCGGCGTCTTTATTACGTTCTGCCCGGCAAGAAGGCCTATCGCTATCCGATCTCGGTTGGCCGTGAGGGCTTTACGTGGACGGGAACGGAGCGGATCAGCCGCATCGCATCTTGGCCATCGTGGACGCCACCGCCTGAGATGCACAAGCGTGTGCCTGGCCTGCCACTCACGGTTACTGGCGGCTTGAAGAACCCGCAGGGTGCGCGCGCGCTCTATCTGGGCAGCACCGTCTACCGGATTCACGGAACCAACAATGATCGCACGGTCGGCCGTGCCAATTCGTCGGGCTGCTTCCGTCTTGCCAACGAGCACGTCGTGCATCTTGCTTCGATCGCCAAGGTGGGGACGAAGGTCAGGGTGCTCAAGAGTTACGGTGGCAGTGTCAGCGAAAGCGTACCGCTGACGAACGTCTTCGGCTTCTTTGGCAGCAGTGACGAGGAGGCGGACCAGGGGGCGTCCGCGAAGGCGAAAGCAAAGAGCAAGCGCCGGACGGCATCGGCAAAGAGCAAACAGGCGGCGATGAAGCCGACCGTGGCGCCAGCATCGGCGCCTGCACCGATCAAGAAGGCCGCCTCGGCAGAGTAGGGTGCTACGGTTTTGCTGAAATTCGAAAGCCGCCACTCGGGTCGAGTGGCGGCTTTTTCTTTGGCTGTTGGGGGCCAGGAGCTGTCCAAGGCACTATTTGGGATCGTGCCTCGCATAAGTTGCGAGGCGCGCGCTGTGAGGCCAGCTAGCTTCAGACCGAGTAGGCGTCTAGCTCTGGTCTAGAAGCACAGCCATGGGCCCAGGCAAGTCTTGGGTGTTCCGCCTTTGCAGGCCATCTGCGAGGAGTAGCACGAGATCATCGTCGAGCCTGATTTGCATTTCGTGCGTACCGGCCCTTTGCCTACGAGACCGCGCCCGGCGAGCGTGTTTTTAAGAGCGTTCGTGGAGAAGAGTACGGCTGTATCGTGAGTGAAGTTTTCGCCAAGGGCAGTAACCCTGGTACACTCCGCAGCCTGAGCCGAGGCCGAAAGTGCGCACGCCATTACTGTCGCCATCAGGCCGAATTTAAGTACGCGCATAGTGCCCTCCGAAATAGAAACTTACCTTGATGCTATTCAAGTGCTCGGCGCTTGCCAAGGGACTGAGTTGCTGTAATTGGGAGGTATTTTTGCAACGCATCTTGCTGCTGATCGCGCCGTCATTCGCGCGCATCCCGAGATCCGCATGACTAGCTATCAAGGTCCGTTCAGGGCCAATTTCTGCCGACATCAACCCTGTTCCGAAAGCCTGCGGGCGAGGTCGCTTTTCGAAGAGCTGCCGACTTCGTTGACGTGGGATCATCAGCTCGGTACTTACTTTCTAGTATACAGCCGTTTACATCAGTCGGATTACCGACAGAACCGCTATCGCCAGACTGAGCACCAGTGACGCAGCCTTCAAAACCAACCAGAAACGCAGCCTCGACGCGTGAGCGGATCCTGTCGGTCGCGCAGCACCATTTCAAAGTGAATGGGTATGATGCCTGTGGGCTGCGGGACATCGCTGCCGATGCCGGTGTCAACGTGGCCCTCATCAACCGATACTTCGGCTCCAAGGTCGAACTCTTCCAGAAGGCTGTCGTCGATGCACTCCAAGTCGATGACCTCTTGTCGGGCAACAAAGATACTTTCGGACAGGACATCGCATCGCGCATGACCTGGAATGACTTCGACGACGATGACTTCGATCCCCTGCTCGCCTTCGTCAAGTCGCTGGGCAGCCCCGCCGTTGGCCCGTTGCTCAGCGCTAGGCTCACCGATCACCTCGTTCCGGCGATGGCCAGATGGATCGGGGGCAAGGCAGCCAAGGAACGGGCCGCCCTGATCCTTAGCACGCTTCTCGGCTTCGACATGCTGCGTCGCATGGCGAAGCTGGACAGTCTGCAGAATGGAAACAGAAAAGCGATTGTCGCGTTGGCCGCCCGGACGTTGCAGGGCTATGTCGACGGCATGCCCGAGCAGGGCGACCGTTCCCGCCCGGCCAAGTCCAGGCCGGCGAAGCGCTGACCGGAACAGCCCTGACGACGCTGCAAACGACTGTTGACTTCCGCGAGCGCTCTTGTAAACACTCGTTTACATTTTATGGATCACTCCCCGGCACTGGCCACTACGGCAATCCATGAAGTGCTGTGTCCAGGAATGGCGAGCCCGCATGCGTGGGACAGGAAAGAGGCAATGGCGAACATCGGCAAGACATCGAAGGTCATTATTGTAACCGGTGCTTCGTCGGGCATGGGCAAGGAAGGTGCGCTCCGGTTGCTGAAGGAGGGTCACATCGTCTACGGCGCCGCCCGCAACACCGACAAGATGAAGGATATCGTGGCTGCGGGCGGACATGCGCTCGCCCTCGATGTGACAAGTGAGTCCGCGATCAGGGATGCGGTAGCCAAGGTTCTGACGGCGCAGGGCCGCATCGACGTACTATGGAACAACGCCGGCTATTCGGTCGCAGGCGCGGTCGAGGATGTCGCCATGGACGACGCCCGGCGCCAGTTCGAGGTCAATCTGTTTGGCGTGGCCGAGGTGACCAGAGCCGTCTTGCCGCAGATGCGCGCGCAGAAATCAGGCACCATCATCAATACGACCTCGGTCGGCGGCAAAGTCTTCACGCCGCTGAATGCCTGGTACCATGCGTCCAAGTTCGCCCTCGAGGGCTGGAGCGACTGCCTGCGTCTCGAAGTGGCCCCCTTCAACATCAACGTGGTTGTCCTGGAGCCCGGCGGCATCAAGACCGAATTCGGCAGCGTCATGTACAAGCCGATGCTCGATCGCTCTAAGGGCGGGGCTTACGAGGCATTCACGAGCAAGATCGTCGCGTCCTACGAGGCTTATTACGGGCCGGGCAACAAATCCCTGTCACCGCCATCGGTCATCAGCGAAGCGGTGGTCGGCATCGTTGCGAGCAAGAAGCCCCGCACGCGCTATGCGGTCGGCTACATGGCCCGCACGGCACTCTGGTTGCGCGCGCTCCTCAGCGACCGCATGTTCGAGCGCCTGATCATGTCGCAATACTGAGGCGTGGCCAAGCTTGTAGAAGAGCATGGCGAGAAAAGTCGCTCGCTGACCATGCGTTGCCGCTTCCGCAATAGCTGCGGTCATTCCTTATCGCGACGTTACGAGTCATTGCGATGTCGGCAGCGGGTCACAAACTGACGTCCGTCCGCGCCGTTCAATGCTTGCGCTTCAATAGGAACACAGCTTTTTCGCCCAGCAGGTTTTGCAGCCATATCGACTGCTTGATGCCAAGCCTCTTGCCGCGCGCATTGAAGGAGAATGCGTCCTCCACCTCGGCATCGACGAGTTTCACGAGATCGGCAAAATCGTAGATCGTGCAAAGGTGCGCGTTGGGCGTGTCATACCAGCTCTCAGGCAGGTTTTCCGTCACCGGCATGCGGCCGCCGATCAGCAGGCCTTTCCTGATTTTCCAGTGGCCGAAGTTGGGAAACGAGACGATGGCGCGGCGGCCGATGCGCAGCAGATTTTCCAGAACCGTCTTTGGATGGCGTGTTGCCTGAATGGTGAGGCTCAGGATGGCGTAATCGAATGCGTCGTCGGGATAGTCGGACAAGTCGCGGTCGGCATCGCCCTGGATGACGGAGAGGCCGCGTGCCACGCAGGCGTTGACCTTTTCGCGCGACAGCTCGATGCCGCGGGCGTCGACGGCCTTGTCGCGGGCAAGAACGTCGAGCAGTGCACCGTCGCCGCAGCCGACGTCGATGACGCGCGCTCCCGTCGTCACCATTTCAGCGATCAGCTGGTGGTCGGGGCGAAGCGTGGCGGCGGCCGGGCGATGCTGATGCGGCATGGCGGTGCGATCCTCGTGCGTGCTCATGCTTTCAGCCCGCGATGCTGGGCGGCCGCGTTGACGAAGCCTGCGACGGTCGCGAAGAACTCTGGCTCGTCGAGCAGGAAGGCGTCGTGGCCTTTGTTGCTTTCGATTTCCACGAAGGAAACATTGGCGGCGACGGCGTTGAGTGCCTGGACGATGTCGCGGCTCTCGCGCGTGGGGTAGAGCCAGTCGGAGGTGAATGAGACCACGAGGAAGCGCGTCCTCGTGTTGCGGAAGGCGTTGGCCAGAACGTCGCCCGATTCGGCGGCAAGGTCGAAATAGTCCATCGCGCGCGTGATATAGAGATAGGAATTTGCGTCAAAGCGGTCGACAAACGTCGAGCCCTGATGGCGCAAATAACTCTCCACTTGGAAATCGGCATCGAAGGAGAAGGTGCGTGACGAACGGTCCTGCAGGTTGCGGCCGAACTTCTGGTGCAGCGCGTCTTCCGACAGGTACGTGATGTGCGCGGCCATGCGCGCGACCGCGAGGCCGTTCTTGGGCACCTTGTGGTGCGTGTGATAGTCGCCGCGGCACCAGTCCGGATCGGCCATCACTGCCTGGCGGCCAACCTCATGGAAAGCAATGTTCTGGGATGAGTGGCGTGCGGCCGTGGCAATCGGCATGGCGGCGAAGACGCGTTCCTTGTGGCGCGCGGCCCAGTCCAGCACCTGCATGCCGCCCATCGATCCGCCGATGACTGCGAAGAGCTGGCCGATGCCCAAATGATCGATGAGGCGGACCTGCGCATTGACCATGTCGGCAATGGTGATGACGGGGAAGTTGAGGCCATAGGGCTTGCCTGTCGCCGGGTCGATTGACGCGGGTCCCGTCGTGCCCATGCAGCCGCCAAGGATGTTGGCGCAGATGACGAAGTACTTGTTGGTATCGATCGGCTTGCCGGGGCCGAGCAGCGTCTCCCACCAGCCGGGCTTGCCGGTGACAGGGTTGGTGCCGATCACGTACTGGTCGCCAGTCAGCGCGTGACAGACGAGCACGGCGTTGGATTTTTCCGCGTTGAGCTGGCCCCACGTCTCGTAGGCGATCTGGAAGCTGTTGAGGCTCTGGCCGCATTCGAGCTTCAGCGGCGCATTTTCAAACCTGACGAGCTGGCTCGACGGAGTCCACGCCTCCTTCAATCGCGGCAGGGCATGCACCAGCGCATCCTGGCCTGGCGCCGAGGCTGCCTGGGGCTGGTTGCGGGTGTTAACCGTCTCGTTCACGCGCGCGCTCCCAAACCTCAATTCTGGCGTGGGTGAGGCGGAAATGAAAAAGACCGCCCTCAGGTCCCGCGCTGCTCATTGGCCGGGTCAACCGAGGATCGGTCTGCCAGGCCTTTTAGCGAGTTGTTTAACGTGGCTGCAAGCCGGCCGGCCAAATCACCACGATCAATCAGGCTCTTAAATACCGGAGGTGGGGCGTGGGGGTCAAGAGGTCCAGCCAGTGCCGCTGCACATGGGCTGTGGCTCGTGAGCCTATGAATCGTGCGCTTCCTCGTCTAAGACTTCCGCGCTCGTATCACGTCAGAACGCCACGAATTCATAAAAGAACCCGCGATGACCTTGACCGCACCTACCCCCAAACCCGGCATTCTCGACATCGAGGCCTATGTGCCCGGCGAGAGCAAGCTGCCGTCCGGCGTCAAGCCGGCCAAGCTGTCGTCGAACGAGACGCCACTTGGTCCCAGCCCCAAGGCGATCGAAGCCTACAAGGCCGCGACCGGCGACCTGGAGCGCTATCCGGATGGTCAGGCGGCAGTTCTGCGTGAGGCAATTGCAAAGCGGTATGGGCTCGATGCTGCACGGATCGTGTGCGGGGCGGGGTCGGACGAAATCCTGACCATGCTCGCGCACGCCTATCTTGGTCCGGGCGACGAGGCGATCTACACCGAGCACGGCTTTCTGGTTTACCGCATCGCCATCCTGGCCAATGGGGCAACGCCCGTTGTGGCGCCCGAGCGCGACCTCAAGACCGATGTCGATGCCATCCTGGAGCGTGTGACGGATAAGACCCGCGTCGTCTTCATCGCCAACCCAAACAATCCGACGGGCACCTACATTCCAATCGACGAGGTGCGACGGCTGCGTGCCGGCCTGCGCGGCGACATCCTATTGGTGCTGGACGGTGCCTATGCGGAGTACGTGCAGCGCAACGACTATGAGGCGGGTTTGGAACTTGTGGCGACGACCGAGAACACGGTGATGACGCGCACCTTTTCCAAGATCCATGGGCTGGCTTCACTTCGCATCGGCTGGGGCTATTGCCCGGCGGCGGTGGCGGACGTGCTCAATCGCATTCGGGGGCCGTTCAACATGTCGAGCCCTGCGATTGCGGCGGGTGCTGCTGCGATTGCGGATACCGCTCATTTGGAAAAGGCGGTGGCGCACAACTCGAAGTGGCTGCCGTGGCTCGAAGCGGAGATCGGCAAGCTGGGGCTCACCGTGACGCCGTCGGTCGCCAATTTCATACTCATCCACTTTCCGCGCGAAGCGGGCCGGGCGGCGAAGGATGCCGACGCATTCTTGAAGTCGAAGGGCATCATCCTGCGCATGGTCGGCAGCTATGGGCTTGGCCAATGCCTGCGCATGACGATCGGCAGCGAAGACGAGAACCGGCGAGTCGTTGCGGCGCTTGCCGAGTTCACGGGGGCGCGAAGCTGATGGCGGATGCAACCCAGCCGATGTTCAAACGCCTTGCTCTGATCGGCATTGGCCTCATCGGCTCGTCGATCTCTCACGCGGCGCGGCGGCACGGCGGGCTTGTCGGCGAAATCACCGGCTCGTCGGCGACGGAAAAAACTCGTGAAACGGCTCTGCGTCTCGGGCTGGTCGACAAGGCGTTCGCGACGGCGGCTGAGGCGGTGGAAGGTGCCGATCTTGTCATCGTCTGCACGCCTGTCGGCGTGTGTGGACGGATCGCGGAACAGATCGGGCCGCGGCTTGCGGCTGGTGCCATCGTTTCTGATGTCGGGTCGGTCAAGTCCGCGATCGTCGCCGACATGGCGCCGCATCTGCCGGCCTCGGTCCATTTCGTGCCGGCGCATCCGATTGCCGGCACGGAATATTCAGGCCCGGAGGCTGGTTTTTCATCGCTGTTCGACGGGCGCTGGACGATCCTTACTCCGCCCGAAGGAGCCGAAGGCGAGGCGACGGCTAGGCTCAGGGCGTTCTGGGAGGGGCTTGGGTCGCGCGTCGAGGTGATGACGCCGGAACACCATGACCTGGTGCTGGCGATTACCTCGCACCTGCCGCATCTGATCGCCTACAATATTGTCAACACAGCTGAGCATCTGAAGCGCGTCACGGATTCGGAAGTCATCCAGTTCTCGGCTGGCGGCTTCCGCGATTTCACGCGCATTGCCGCGTCCGATCCGACGATGTGGCGCGACATCTTCCTCAACAACAAGGACGCGGTGCTGCACATGCTGGGCCGCTTCGGGGAGGATCTCGCGGTGATGGAGCAGGCGATCCGTAGCGGCGACGGCGATACTCTTTTCCGGCTCTTCGCCGAGGCGCGTGCGGTCCGCCGTGGTATCGTGGAGGCTGGCCAGGACACGGCCAAGCCGGACTTCGGCCGCGGGCCGGGCACAGGCGCTTCGTAGCGTGCGAGCCGTGTGATCCGAGTACCGGCAGGCCTTTGAGCCAGACAGTGTGCAGATTGATGGTGGAACGTCGATAATTGACGTCATGATCGGCAAGCAGCAGCACGACCTTTGGGTTTTCGCATACGGCTCACTGATGTGGCGGCCGGGGTTCCGGCATCAGGAGATGCGCCGGGCGCGGCTTGTTGGATATTCCCGGCGTTTTTGCGTCACCAGCGTGCATCATCGAGGTTCGGCCGCGCGGCCCGGCCTTGTGCTGGGACTCGACCGGGGCGGCGTGTGCGAGGGTGTAGCCTATCGCGTGGCGGTGGCGGATGTGGCCCAAGTGCTGCGCTACCTGCGCGAACGTGAGCAGGTCAATGGCGTCTATCGCGAGGCGCAAGTGCCCATCGAATTGGAGGGCGCCGATCGCCGTGCTGTCATGGCGGTAGCCTATCTCGTGGAGCGCGCGCATCCGAGCTACGTTGCGCGGATGGGGCTTGTCGCGCAGGCGCGGCTTATCCGCGGAGCCCGAGGGCGGTCGGGCGTCAATCTCGACTACCTGCGCAATACGCTGCGGCATATGCGGGCGCTGGGCATCAGGGAGCGCGAACTGGAGCGTTTATCGGCGGTTATTGGGGGGCTTTTTTCGCACGAAGGGTGCTGCGAACTGGCGTCGCCGCGCGCGGAAGCCTTGCGGCGGACGGTTTGTGGGCGCTGCGGTCCATCTTGGCTTGGTGGAGTACGGCGGATGCGGCCCGGCCAACGGCGGCGGTTCCTGTACCGTCAGCGCTTGTAGGGTGATGGTGGTGGCCTCGTTAAGCCGCGCGGCGGCGCGCCGTTGCTGGGCCGTGCCTGCCGCAAGGTTCCGGTTTATCGCTGGCTGCTCAGTGCTGCGTTGCCGATGCGTGCGCGGCCATGTCATCGAAGTTGCCGCACTTCAGGTCGAACTCGATGCGCAACGCTTCGCGCGGGCTCTCGGCCAGCAGGTGGATATGCACTTCGTTGGCGCCGAGCGTTGCGCCGCGCTGGCGGACGTCCGCCAGGTTGAGGCTGGGCGAGGTGGCGCTCAAATAGCCGATCTCCATGATCGCGCGCTGACCGGCCTCGTCACGGCGCACCAGCATGTAGTTTCCGGCTGACAGTGCGGGGCAATCCAGCAGCGTATAGATCGTGTGCACGTAGCGGCGGCCGGAAGCGCCAGTCCAGAATTGGAACCGCTGCATCAGTGCCGCGTCGTTGTCGGTTTGTGACGATGTTTCGTCGATACGGATCATGCGCGCCTTTGCCCGGCTTGCGCGGGCCTCTGCCAGATTGATGATACGCGCACTCATGACTTCCAACCCCTGCTCACACACTGCTCGACGCAAACACCCTGGCGCACATTCGGCGCTCTTTGTTTCGCACAGGAGTGTGCCGGAAAGTTCTAGCTGAATTGTGGCTCCCGACGGATCATTTGCCGTCATGGCAAACGGGGCGTAAACCCCTGTTCCGAAACCTCCTTGGAGTTATGACCGGCAACGTCTTAACGGAGGGTTGATCCTGTGCTCCGCCCGAGAGGCGGCGCGGAAATTTCCGGTCATGTGGTGTCGATACGCTGCACTCCTGCGGGGTGGCGCCCCAGCTTTGCGGGTGCCATCAACTCATAACGCGGGGTTAAGGACCGAGTGGCAACGCCCAAAGGGGACGGAGCCGCAACGCACGAGCCGGGACGGGGCAGCGCAACAGACGCCAATGTACCTCTACGTTTTGCGATCAGCCGCATTTCGAGAAACCGCAGTCCCGGCATACCCAACAGCCTTCGCGAAGTTCCACATGGGGTGAGGAACAGCGCGGGCAAAAGCGAGTTGGCGTGACGCGCGCCGCGCGCGTGGCGTCCTCATCACCGGAGGTCGCAGGTGCATTTTTGCTGTTAGTGGTCTGCGGTGCCGCAGCCAGTCTCCGGCCGTCCGCGCCGCGCTCAGCAGCGGCTCCACCGTCAGGTGTCCGCAACAGAGCCTCGATCTCGACATCGCTTTCGCTCGGGTACTCCAGCGCCGCGGAGCGCTCGCCCAGAAAGCCGATCTCGACCATGTGTCGTTCGATCACGTCACCGATGGCCGCGAGCAGACTTGGCACGTAACGGCCGCCCATCCATTGGCCACCTTGCGGATCGAACACGGCCTTGAGCTCCTGGGCGACGAAGGTGACATCACCACCGCGACGGAAGACGGCGGAGATCATGCGGGTCAGCGCCACTGTCCAGGCGTAGTGCTCCAGGTTGCGCGTGTTGATGAAGATCTCGAAGGGGCGGCGGCGTCCATTCACCTCGATGTCGTTGATGGTCACGTAGATGGCATGGTCGCTGGCCGGCCACTTGAGCTTGTAGGTGTAGCCCGCCAGCACGGGCTCGCGCTCCAGCGGACGGGCCATGTAGACGACATCGCCTGCGGTGGTCATCTGCGAAGCGCGGTGAGCGGGCCTTACATCAGGGCTTGCGGGCGACGGCACCAACTCGTGTGGTAGACGCGGCGCCGCCTGCGGGTCCGGCTGGTCCGCAGGAGTGCTGTCGCCATCCAGGCCTGCTTGCGGAGCGGGGGGGGCGTCCGCGCTGCCGGCACCGCTGTCACAAGTTTCGCCGCAGACGGGGGCAGCGGCGGTCTCAAGCACGGCGCCGGTCACGGCATTCGGCCGGTAGGTGGTGCATCCCTTCAGGCCCAGGGCATCGGCCTGAAGATAGACCGCTTCGAATGCCTCGAAGGGGATGTCGGCTGGCAGATTGATGGTCTTGGAAATCGAGCTGTCGACGTGGCGCTGGATTGCGGCCTGCATCTCGAGATGGGCTTGCGGCGCGATGTCCGTCGCACGCACGAAAGCAGGGTCGGGCACGGCGTCCTCGCCAACACGTTGCCGCAGTACCGCGTGGGCATAATCCTCCACCGTTTCCTCGTGGCGGACGCCATCGGGCCCCAGGACGTGCCGCCGGTAGCTGAAATCAAAGACCGGCTCGATGCCGCTGGAGACATTGCCGGCGAGCAGCGAGATGGTGCCAGTGGGAGCGATCGAGGTGAGGCAGCCGTTGCGCAGACCATGCCGCGCAATGAGGCCCCGCGTGTCCTTGTCAAGCTTCGCGACATTTGGCGCAGGGGCGATGGCATCGCGGTCATAAAGAGGGAACGCGCCCTTCTCGGCCGCCAGCTCAGCACTGGCGCGATAGGCACTCGTCTGGATGGTGTGCATCCAGCTTTCGGCCATGTCGCGTCCCTCGGCGCTATCGTAGCGCAGGCCAAGGAAGATCAGGGCATCGGCAAGGCCGGTGATGCCGAGCCCGATGCGCCGCTTGGCCTTGGCCTCTCGCTGCTGCTGAGGCAGTGGATAGCGTGAGACGTCGATGATGTTGTCGAGAAAGCGCACGGCGGTTGCCACACGTTCTTCCAGCGCCGCCGTATCGATGCCGGCGCTGGCCCCGAATGGATTGTTGACGATGGCCGCAAGGTTTATCGAGCCCAGCAGGCAAGCGCCGAATGGCGGCAAAGGCTGCTCACCACACGGGTTGGTTGCCTGGATCGTCTCGCAGTAGGCCAGATTATTGGCGGCGTTGATGCGATCGATGAAGATCACGCCGGGCTCGGCATAATCGTAGGTGGCACGCATGATGCGCCGCCACAGCTTCCGCGCGCGGATCGTGCGGTAGACCTTGCCGCCAAAAGCCAGGTCCCAATCGGCGTCGGCACGGACGGCGGCGAGGAAGGCGTCCGTCACCAATACCGACAGGTTGAAATTGTTGAGACGGCCGGACACCGACTTGGCATCAATGAATGCCTCGATGTCGGGATGATCGGCGCGCATGGTCGCCATCATCGCGCCGCGCCGGGCGCCAGCCGACATGATGGTGCGGCACATCGCGTCCCATACTTCCATGAAGCCGACGGGACCGGATGCATCAGCGCCGATCGAACGGACCAGAGCACCTTTCGGGCGCAGGGTGGAGAAATCCATGCCGACGCCGCCGCCGGCCTGCATCGTCAATGCGGCTTCCTTGACGCTGTCGAAGATGCCGCCGAGGTCGTCTGGAATCGTTCCCATGACGAAACAATTGAAGAGCGTCACATCGCGACCGGTTCCAGCTCCGGCCAGAATGCGGCCGGCAGGCAGGAAGCCCAGATCAGACAATGCCTCGGCAAACTTGCCCTTCCACCGCGCCTGGGCCCGTTTGCCACCCTTTTCGGCGGCAGCTGCTGCTCCGGCAACCCGTTCCAGCGTTTCAGCGAGAGAAGCTTCCGCTGTGCCGTCTGGACGGTGCCAGCGATACTTGGAGCGCCAGATCTCCTCGGCAATCGGGGCTGGGAATGTGGTGGTGGCGGGCATGGGCGCACAGATCCGATGACACAAGCTCGCATCATCATATGGGGACGGTGCCCGGCAGTCAATAAATGTTCGTCTTAAGTTTCGTTTTTGTTTCCGGCCATGGCCGCCTCTGGTGCCGCGTGTTCCAACGGCGGTCCGGGCAACGACGGATCGGCCTGCATCGCTTCGGAGATCAGGCGTGCCGTCGCGGTTTCTATGCGTTTTTGGAGCACTTCACGGAAGGCGGCGCGGGGCAGCTCCGGCGGGATTGGCGGGAGAAACTCTACGACAATGGTTCCTGGATAGCGCTCCAGCCTGCGACGCGGCCAGAAGAGGCCTGAATTAAGCGCCAGCGGCACGCATGGAAGGTCGAGGGCCTCATATAGGGCTACGACCCCAGGTTTGTAGTCGGGCGGTGCGCCTGGCGCACGGCGCGTTCCTTCAGGAAAGATGACGATTTCGCGCCCCGCGGCAGCACGGTCCTTGGCATCGCGAATGAGCGCCTTGAGGGCGGATGGGCCCCGGTCACGCTTGACGAAGATGTGGCGGAACTTGTGGCTGAACCAGCCATAGAACGGAATCCAGCCAAGCTCTGCCTTCATGACCATCGCAGGATCGCGAAAGAGCGTGATGAGGGCGAAGGTGTCCCATGCAGACTGGTGCTTTGCGGCGATGAGCACAGCGGACTGGGGCAGGTGCTCGCGGCCGCGCACCTCAAGGCGCGTCCCAACGATCAACCGCAGCCAAAAGAGCGAGGCGTGGGCATGTGCCTTCAGGCCCATCATCGCCCATCGGCGCGGGCCAAGGAGAAGCGGCGAGCCGACGACCAGGAAAACCGCGGTGTTGATGTAGAAGACGATGGCGAAGACGATGGATCGAAGCATGTCAGTTCGGCATGAGGGTGCGGGCGTGGTGCTGCGTGGCCTTGCCCGTCACGGCGATTGGTTCGGACTGCCATGAGCCCAATGTACGCGAGGCGGCAAGGCGTAACGCTGCGGGCAGGAATTTCAAATACTCCGACAGGAGGATGCGGGCGGCTCCACGATGCAGCCACCAGGCTTCCTTGGGGAAGCCACGCGGCACGACGGGGTGTGCCTGCAGGCGGACGTCAGGCATGGCGAGTGCAAATTCGGTCAGGCTGCGAGGCATGTGGAAGTTGGACGTGACGATAATGACGCTCTTGTAACCGTGGTGACCGGCCCAAGCCTTGGCCTCACGCGCGTTGCCGATGGTGTCGAGCGCCTTGGTGTCGACATCAACGCAGCAGTCGAGCCTGGCGGGCGGCAGGCGGGTTATGCGCAGCAGGTCATGGCGAGAAACCTGCGGATTGACACCGGTGATGAGGAGCCGCTGGCCACGCTTGCGTTCCAGGAGCCTTGCGCCTTCCGCGATGCGGAACTCGGCGCCCGTCAGAACGACGATCCCGTCGGCCTCGGGCACGATCAGGTCGGCGCTGCGTGTCGCAGTGCCCGCGAAGATGAAGAAGCCGAGCACGACCAGCGCGAGAATCAACCCCGCGATGGTCACCAGCGCTCGAAAACTTTTCTTCATCTCATTGCCTGCATGGCCAGCCAGTCGTTGAAATCCGGACCGGGCAAAGTGCCGAATACCCCCTGTGATGAAATACGATGTGCGCGGCTTATTCTTCGAGGCGCGCCGCGCTGCCGGGCCTTAATGGCAGTCTAGCTGATTTGTCGGCAGTCGTGACAAGCCAGTGTAAATACTTCGGCCTTTCGTAAATGCGAAATGGTGCTGAAAAACAACTGCGTATTGTGTGTTGCTGATGTTTCGTTTGCGGCGCCAGATTTGGGCGCCGGCTCAATCGCGGGAATTCAGGATGGCATAGACGCCAAGCCGCGACGTTATCATGCACAGCGCCGCGATGATGACCACGACGATGATGAGCAGGACATAGCCGGCGGCATCGAGCGTGCCCGCACCGATCAGGCGGTGCATTTCGGCCATGGTTACAGAGCCGCCGCCCAACACTTGTACGACCCATGGAATGGCCAGGAATACGGCCATGGCGGAGACGGCACCGACCAATCCGGCGCGGATGCCCAGCCGCAGGAAGTGCTTTTCGAACTCGCGGGCGATGAACCTGTCAGTCGCGCCGACGAAATGGAGCACTTCGACGATCTCGCGGTTGGACGCCATGGAACTCTTGGTCGCCGAAATGATGATGGCGGTGGTTGCGGCACCGACAAGCAGCAAAATGGCCAATCCGCCGAGGGCAAAAGACCGGGTCACGGTCCTGATCTGGCGCTGCCATTGACGGTGATCGTCCAGCGAAACGCCCTTGAATGACGTGTTGAGGCGTGTGCGCACGGCGTCGAGATCGGGGGCTGCGGAGCGGTCGAGTTCAATGGCGATCAGGCGCGGGATGGGGAGCGCCTTCCATCCGTCCGAGCTGCCGAGCCAGGGTTCCAGCAGGGCACCCGACTGTTCCAGGCTCAAGACATTGACTTTGACGAACCCTGGTTCGCGGGCGAGCTGTGCGGCGACTTCGGTTGCGGTCTTGGCGGGATCAGAGCCTTCCTGCGGCTCGACCTGCACCGTGACCTCGCTTGCGATGTCCTGCATCCAGGCGCTCGCCGACTGGTTCATCATATACCAGGCGCCCGCGGTGAGACACGCCAGGAAGCACATGATCGAGATGACGAGTGTCAGCGAGCTGCCAGCAACAGTGTCCGGCGGTACGATTGGCGCGTGGGCAAGTTTGTGGTCGGAAGCGACAACTGGGGTCCCTTCGTAGGCTCCGCGCAGGTCGGGAGCGGGCATCGCCTGACGCTTGGCTTCGCCGCCAAGGGTGTGTTGCCCAGCCGGACCGGTGACGACGTCGTCATAGGTGTCGTAGGCGGGGTTTGGCGGCCGCATCATCGGCCGTCCGGTCGGTCTGTCAGACGATGCGGACATGGCCTTCGTGCAGCTCCAGTCGCGGCGCCTTGAACTGGCGCATGAGTTGATGGTCGTGGGTGGCGATCAGCACCGAGGTGCCGAGCCGGTTGAGTTCGATGAATAGGCGCAGCAGTCTGCGCGCCATCTGCGGGTCGACGTTGCCCGTTGGCTCGTCCGCAAGCAACAGTTCGGGCTTGCCGATTACGGCGCGGGCAATGGCGGCGCGCTGTTTCTCACCGCCGGACAGGACGGATGGGTAGGCATGCATGCGATGACCAAGACCGACCCACTGCAACAGGTCGGTGACATCCTCGCGGTAATCGCCGATGCGCTTGCCGACGACGCGGAGCGGCAGCGCGACGTTTTCCCAGGTGGTCAGATGATCGAGCAGCCGGAAGTCCTGAAAGACAATGCCGATGCGCCGGCGCAATTGCGCGCGCTTTTGTGTCGTGATGCGGCTAACGTCCTGGTTGAACATTTGAATTTCGCCGCTTGTCGGGTGCAGCGACATGAACAGCAGGCGCAACAGCGACGTCTTGCCGGCACCCGATGGGCCGGTCAGGAAGTGAAACGAGCCGGGACGCAGGTGGAAGCTCACCTGGGAGATGATCTCCGGGCCGGTATCATATTGCAGTGCTACGTTGTTAAGCCGGATCACGTTGGCTGGTCGCGCTTATCGACTGGTGTTTCAGTTGGCCCGCGCCTATATCCGCAGGGCGTCACGGGCGATCAATCGGCTATGAATGTGGCGGGCTCGTGAGGCCCTATCGGCTGATGTGGCCATAGACGAAATCCGGCCCGCTGGAAACGGAAACTCGTTGCCCGCCACGACGACTTGGGTGGCTTGCAACATTCTCGATGACGAGGAAGCCTGCTTTTGGCAAGAGGGTTTGAGCCGTTCGCCTTGGATAAAGGGTTGCTGGTCGCAATTGGGGAAGCGAAGTGCCTATGACGGAACGTGCACGCCAGAACGAATCACTTGAAGTGATATATTCCGCCGACGAAATCTCCCAGCGACTGGAAGTGCTGGCGGCGGAGATCGCCAAGGCGCGGCTTGAGCCCTTGCTGGTGGTTGCCGTGCTCAAGGGCAGTTTTGTGTTCGCCGCCGACCTCATCCGTGCCCTCAATCGCGCCGGTCTGGAGCCGGAGGTCGATTTCATCACGCTATCGAGCTATCGCAAGAACCGGGTGTCGCGCGGGTCGGTGGACATTCTTCGCGATGTGGAGATGGACGTCGACGGCCGGAACGTCCTGCTGGTCGACGACGTGCTCGATTCAGGCCGCACGCTCGCTTTTGCCAAGGACCTGTTGGCAGCACGCGGCGCACGTTCCATCCGCACATGCGTCCTGCTCAACAAGAATGCCAGCCGCGCCGTAAACGTGGCCGCCGACTTCTGGGCGTTCGAGTGCCCCAACGAATTCGTGGTCGGTTACGGAATGGATGTCGCGCACCGGTACCGCGAGTTGCCTTTCGTCGGTCGAATATTGTCCACCGGTTAGCTTGGCGATACCCGTGTCCGCCTTTGACGCGGTGCTGACTGCTTCAGATCAATACATTCACTTCGTACTTTCTATTGCCGCTGCGCGCTGGCAATGTTCCCTTCGTGCCGGCCCGGAGGGACCCAATGGCCAAGATACTGGTTGCGGACGACGACGGCGTGCAGCGCGAACTCATGCAGCGCGCGCTCTTGGCTGACGGTCATTCCGTGGTTGCCGTCGAGGATGGCATTGAGGCGCTGCAGCGTCTTTCATCAGACAGCTTCGATCTGCTGGTGTCCGATCTTGATATGCCTGGTCTCGACGGGATGGCGCTGGCCGCGCGCGTGGCGCCGGTGATGCCGAAGCTGAAGGTGCTCCTGGTGTCGGGGCTTGGCGACGAATTAAAGCGTGCTGCAGGCTTTCCCGGCGACCGTGTCAGCACGCTGGCCAAGCCTTTTACCCTGGAACAAATACGCATGGCCGTGCGCAAGCGGCTCGCTGCCTAAGTAGCAGGTATCGGCCGGGAGCCGGTTGGCGATTTGTGTTAGGTGGGCGGAGAGGGAAAAGCCGTGGGGCTGGCGCGCGCCTAATTACGATGATTGAACCTTCGTTTCCAGGCTCAGCCCCCAGTGACACTCATGTGGCGAGCTACTGCGGGCTTCTGCATGCGGCGGTCGATGATGAAATCATGACCCTTGGGCTTGCGAGCGATGGCTGCATCGATTGCTTCGAGCAGGACTTCATTATCGGTGCTTGCGCGCAGTGGCGCGTGCAGATCGGCGGCGTCCTCGCGGCCGAGGCACATATAGAGTGTGCCGGTACATGTCAGACGGACGCGATTGCAGCTCTCGCAGAAGTTATGGGTCATCGGCGTGATGAAGCCCAGGCGCCCGCCTGTCTCCTTTATGCGGACGTAGCGTGCCGGACCGCCTGTACGGTAATCGATGTCTTCAAGCGTGAAGCGATCCATGAGGCGCGCCCGCACGATCGACAGCGGCAAATACTGATCTGTGCGATCACCATCGATGTCGCCCAGTGGCATCGTCTCGATCAACGTCAGATCAGCACCGCGGCCGTGCGCAAAGCGGATCATCTCCTCGAACTCGTCTTCGTTCACGCCCTTCAGCGCCACGGCATTGAATTTGAGTTTGATGCCAGCATTCTCCGCTGCCTCGACGCCGTCTATCACGGTCTTGAAATCGCCCCACCGGGTGATGGCCTTGAAGCGGTCGGGCTGCAGCGTGTCGAGGGAAATGTTGATGCGTTCGACACCACAGGCTTTTAGCTCAGCCGCGTAGCGCGGAAGCTGACTTGCGTTGGTCGTCAGCGTCAGCTCTTCGAGACGGCCGCTATCCAGATGACGCGAGAGCGCCCTGAATAGCCACATGATGTTCTTGCGGACCAAGGGCTCGCCGCCGGTTATGCGCAACTTGCGGACGCCTCTTTGCACAAACGCGGTGCAGAGCCGGTCGAGTTCCTCAAGCGTAAGCAGATCGCGCTTGGGCAGGAACGTCATGTGCTCTGACATGCAGTAGACACAGCGGAAATCGCAGCGGTCGGTGACCGATACGCGCAGATAGCTCACCTCGCGCCCGAATGGGTCCACCAATGGCGTTTGATCGATGGGATTTCCCAGGCCAGGCATGTGGCAGACGGCTCCAGATTTGGATGCGCCGCAACGCGAGCGGCGAGCTGTGCTGATGTGGATATAGATTTCAAATCCGGACCTTATCTGCTCGTGTGATTGGCGCAAGACGTACCATTTTTGCATCGCAACATTTCATGCCATGCAAAATTATGCAAATAAGCGCATACAGTATGAATTTTCTGAATTTATGATCTTTTCAACCGCTCATGACTGTTTATGCATCTGATTGCGCTGCGAGATTAGTTTAAAAAGTGATGCAAAGACATGGTGCGACAATCTTGCGAGGCTCCCAGCCAACGGGCAGACTGCGGTGGCATACAAGAAGACATGCCGGCAAAAAAATACCGGCAGTGCGATGGGAGGAGATTGCGTGCTTCACGCGCAATCAGGAGTGCAGGTCAAGAAGTTGAGCATGGCTGACATACGTCGGTCCGACACCATTGAAGTGGCTAACATCGAGGATGCGCAGCGTGCGGGCGTGTATCGCTTGCTGTCGCACATTCTGTCAGCTCCTCCTCAAGCAGACGGCTTGGCGCTGGTGGCTGGCCTGACAGGCGAAAGCGATACCGCGCTGGGCGATGCGGTGAATGCAACGGCGGCTGCGGCGCGGGCCACTTCGCCGGACGCCGAGGCGGATGCCTACCAGACGTTGTTCATCGGCCTTGGCCGGGGCCTCCTGGTGCCTTTCGGATCCTACTATCTCACTGGGTTTCTCAACGAGAAGCCGCTCGCTCGCCTGCGGCAGGACATGCAGCTGCTTGGCCTGGAGCGCAGCGAGGACTTCTCCGAACCGGAAGATCACATTGCTTCGGTTCTGGAGATCATGGGCGGTTTGGTCGATGGCAGTCTCGTCGGCGTGGTCGACCCAGAAGATCAGAAGCGCTTTTTCGAGATGCACGTCGCGTCCTGGGCCGGTCACTTCTTCAGGGATCTGGCTGGGAGCGAGGCATCGGCATTCTATTCGGCGACCGGGAAGCTCGGCGAAGCATTTATCGAGGTTGAAGTACGCGCATTCAGTTTGAGCTGAACGTGCTTGCGGCAGGCAGTCGTGGATCATGCCATCGGAGCGGGTGGCGAAATCGGAGGACGTGGCAATGAAGCAGTCAGATAAGCGGCCAGCAAAGGCTGACCGGCGCAGCTTTTTGAAGCTTGCCGGTGCTGGCGTCGTTGGAAGCGGTGCCGCGCTGGCGAATGCGGTCGTACCGGCCGAAGCCGCAGAAAAAACCGGCGCGGATGCGCAGGGGTATCGCGAGACCGATCACATCAGGCGCTACTACGAATTGGCCAAGTTCATCTAATCCGAGGCGCCGCGGATGGGCTCTGGTGCGTTGCGCCGATCGCCAGCCGCGGGACATGGAGAGAACCATGCTCAAGAAAAAAGTCAGGGCAGAAGCTAGGGGTTCGCGACTTGCGAACGCAGTTCGAGAGCAGGGCGCCTTCGGCAGCGTCGATCGCCGCGCCTTCCTGCGCAATTCGGGATTGGCAGTGGGCGGCATCGCTGCGGCCGGTGCGCTCGTGGGCGGCCGCGTCAAGCCTGCCGAGGCGGCAGGACCCGCTGTGACGGGTGCCAAGGTCGAGCTGAAGAAGAGCATCTGCACACATTGCTCGGTCGGCTGCACGGTGATCGCGGAAGTGCAAAACGGCGTGTGGATCGGGCAGGAGCCCGGTTTCGACAGCCCGTTCAATCTGGGCGCCCACTGCGCCAAGGGCGCAGCGGTTCGCGAGCATGCCCATGGCGAGCGCCGGCTGAAATATCCGATGAAGCTCGCGGGCGGCAAGTGGCAGCGGGTCTCGTGGGATCAGGCGATCAACGAGATTGGCGACAAGATGCTCGAGATCCGCGAGAAGTCGGGTCCCGATTCGGTCTACTGGCTGGGATCGGCCAAGTGGAGCAACGAGCAGGCCTACCTGGGCCGTAAGTTCGCTGCCTACTGGGGCTCAAACAACATCGACCATCAGGCGCGTATTTGTCACTCGACCACGGTCGCAGGTGTTGCCAACACCTGGGGCTATGGCGCGATGACGAATTCCTACAACGACATCCTGCTGTCGAAGGCGATCTTCCTGATCGGCGGCAATCCGGCCGAGGCGCATCCGGTTTCGCTGCAGCACATCTTGAAGTGCAAGGAGCAGAACAATGCTCCGCTTATCGTGTGCGACCCGCGCTTCACGCGGACGGCCGCGCATGCTTCAGAGTATGTGCGCTTCCGGCCCGGCACCGACGTCGCGCTCGTGTGGGGCATTCTGTGGCACATTTTCGAGAACAGCTGGGAGGACAAGGAATTCATCCGTAAGCGCGTGTGGGGCATGGATCTCATTCGCGACGAGGTGAAGAAGTGGACTCCTGAAGAGGTCGAGCGTGTCACCGGCGTGCCGGGCAGTCAGTTGCACCGCGTCGCCAAGACGCTGGCAACGAACCGGCCGGGCACGGTCATCTGGTGCATGGGCGGAACGCAGCACACCAACGGCAACGACAACACGCGCGCCTACTGCGTGCTGCAGCTGGCGCTCGGCAACATGGGCGTCGCGGGTGGCGGCACCAACATCTTCCGTGGTCACGACAACGTCCAGGGCGCCACGGATCTCGGCGTGCTGATGGACACGCTGCCTGGCTACTACGGTCTGGCAGCCGGCTCCTGGAAGCATTGGGCTCGTGTTTGGGAGACGGACTACAAGTGGCTGGCAGACCGTTTCGCCAAGATGCCCGGAAAGGGCAAGGACGGCAGCGACCTGCTGATGATGGAGCAGGCCGGCATCCCGGTCTCACGCTGGTTCGATGGCGTTCTGGAAGACAAGGCCAACCTTGGTCAGCCGGACAACACCAAGGCGATGGTGTTTTGGGGCCATGCGCCCAACTCGCAAACACGCGGCCCGGACATGAAGAAGGCGATGGAGAAACTCGATCTCCTCGTCGTCATTGATCCCTACCCCACAGTGTCGGCCGTCATGCACGACCGCACCGATGGCGTCTATCTGCTGCCGGCGGCGACGCAGTTCGAAACCTACGGGTCCGTCACTGCATCGAACCGTTCTCTGCAATGGCGCGAAAAGGTGTTCGAGCCGCTGTTCGAGGCGAAGGTCGATCACGAGATCATGTACCTGCTCGCCAAGAAGTTCGGCTTCGAAAAGGAGATGTTCAAGAACATCAAGGTCAGCGACAAGAACGAGCCCGACGTCGAGGACATCACGCGGGAGTTCAATCGCGGCATGTGGACGATCGGCTACACTGGCCAGTCGCCGGAGCGGCTCAAGCTGCACATGGCCAATCAGCACACCTTCGACAAGGTGACGCTGAAGGCCAACGGCGGCCCGTGCGATGGCGACTACTATGGTCTGCCGTGGCCGGCCTGGGGCACCGCCGAGATGAAGCATCCCGGCACGCCCAACCTGTACGACACTTCAAAGCCGGTGTCGGATGGCGGCCTGTGTTTCCGCGCCCGTTTCGGCGTTGCCGCGCCGGAGAAGTATGCCAAAGGCAACAAGGATGCCGACAACCTGCTGGCGGTGGAGAGCTGGCCGGTCGGGTCGCAGATCGAGGACGGCTATCCTGAGATCACCTACGCCATGCTCGATAAGCTCGGCTGGGCTGGTGATCTGACGCCCGAGGAAAGGGCTTCGGTCGAGAAAGTCGCCGGTGGCAACGATGCGGAGAAAATGGGCAAGGTGAACTGGAAGATCGACCTGTCAGGCGGTCTGCAGCGCGTTGCCATCAAGCACGGCCTTGCGCCCTTTGGAAACGCCAAGGCGCGTGCTGTGGTGTGGACGTTCCCCGATCCGGTGCCGTTACATCGCGAGCCGCTTTACACGCCACGCCGCGATCTGCTCGACAAGTATGCGACCTTCTCGGATCGCAAGCTGCATCGCGTTCCGGTGCTCTACGAGTCGATCCAGAAGAACGACTTCTCCAAGGACTATCCGATCATCCTCACCTCCGGACGTCTGGTGGAATACGAGGGTGGCGGTGACGAGACGCGGTCCAATCCCTGGCTCGCCGAGTTGCAACAGAACATGTACGTCGAAATCAACACCAAGGATGCCAACAATCTCGGCGTTAGGGA
Source organism: Hyphomicrobiaceae bacterium (assembly GCA_020442165.1). Lineage (GTDB taxonomy): Bacteria > Pseudomonadota > Alphaproteobacteria > Rhizobiales > Hyphomicrobiaceae > JAEUMD01. Next base: position 260,784 of record JAGRKV010000051.1, read on the forward strand.
CGGCGAGATGGTCTGGGTGGAAGGCCCGGAGAAAGGCAAGGTCAAGGTCATGGCCATGGTCACCGAGCGCGTGGGAACGGGTGTTGCCTTCATGCCGTTCCACTTCGGCGGCCACTTCCAGGGCAAGGACCTCAGATCGAAGTATCCGGAGGGGGCAGACCCCTACGTGCTGGGTGAAGCGACCAATACGGCGCAGACGTATGGCTATGACAGCGTCACCCAGATGCAGGAAACAAAGACAACGCTCTGCAAGATCTGGAGGGCCTGATCCATGGCACGTATGAAGTTCCTCTGTGATTCCGAGCGTTGCATCGAATGCAACGCTTGTGTCACCGCATGCAAGAACGAGAATGAAGTTCCCTGGGGTGTGAACCGCCGGCGCGTCGTCACCATCAACGACGGCAAGCCGGGTGAGCGCTCGATCTCGGTCGCCTGCATGCATTGTTCGGATGCACCATGCATGGCGGTGTGCCCGGTCGACTGCTTCTATCAGACCGCCGAGGGCGTGGTTCTGCACAACAAGGACCTGTGCATCGGTTGCGGCTACTGCTTCTACGCCTGTCCGTTCGGCGCGCCGCAGTATCCGCAAGCATCGAACTTCGGTTCGCGCGGCAAGATGGACAAGTGCACGTTCTGCGGCGGTGGTCCGGAGGCAAACGGTTCGGAGGCCGAATTCAAGAAGTATGGCCGCAACCGTCTGGCCGAAGGCAAGTTGCCGTTGTGCGCCGAGATGTGCTCGACCAAGGCATTGCTTGCCGGTGACGGCGACATGGTGTCGACCATCTATCGCGAGCGTGTCGTGGCGCGCGGGTTCGGTTCGGGAGCCTGGGGATGGGGCAAGGCCTATCCTGGACCGCAGGGATGATGCTGCTTGGTACTGACTAGAGATATCGGCAGGGGGCGGCTTTGGCCGCCCTTTGCATGTGGCGATCGAACGAACAGCAAAATGGCATTGCCGTTGGGCGTGCTGCTTGGGAATGGGTTCGACGTCTTTTCCGGGAGAGTTCGTTGGGCGGTCGACCGCAAGCATTGGGCTGCGCTGCTGGGCGGACCTGCACCTTGCGGTGAACATGCCTGCTGCCGAGGTGAGGCTGTGTGGTTGGCGGCCCGGCAAGGCGACGGATGTGATGCGGGAGCGGGCGGATGCCAGCGACGCATATTTGGTGCCGAGTACGTCGGCGTAGGAGACTGTCATGGGGTGCATGCAATCATCGAACGGGTTGGCGGCAGCCAGCCACACTGCGCGCGGATATGCCAGGTTGCTACTGCTGACCTTCATGTTCGTGGCATTTACAAATTCTGCTGGTGCGCAGAATGCGAATGTGAGGCCGCCCTCCAATGCGGTGACTCAGGCGGTGCCGGCAGCGCCCAGTGGCGTCGAGACCTGGAACGATGACCATCGTGTGAAGATCTGGGAGAAGCTGCGGCACGGCTATAGTGGCAAGGCTTCGATCCCCGACCCCAATGCCGGCGTCCTGGTGCAGGCGGAGGGCGAGGACTGGCGCGAGCTGCGCCGCAATGCGCTGCCACGATATGGTGGGTATGCACTGGCCACGATGATCCTGCTGCTCGCCATCTTCTACCTGGTCCGCGGGCGGGTGCGCATCGAACGCGGCCCGGCTGGCGCGACCGTTACACGTTTCAGCGGTGTTGAGCGCATGGCGCACTGGCTGATGGCGGTGTCGTTCGTCATACAGGGCATTACCGGTCTCAACGCACTTTATGGACGAGATGTGCTGCTTCCGATCCTGGGCAAACCCGCCTTCGCTTCATTCGCCATGCTGGCGAAGTCGCTGCACGCCTATGTCGCTTTCGCTTTCATGGCCGGACTGCTGTTGAGCTTCATTTTGTGGGTGCGCCACAATTTCCCGTCGAAGGAAGACGTGGTTTGGCTGTTGAAAGCCGGTGGTCTTTTCTCGAAGCATTCGCATCCGCCTGCGCGCAAATTCAATGCCGGGCAGAAAATCCTGTTCTGGCTGGTGGTCATTGGCGGCATCTCGCTTTCAGCATCAGGGCTTTCGCTGCTCTTGCCCTTCGAGATGTCGCTGTTCTCCAAGACGTTCGCGGTGCTCAATATGGTGGGGTTCAACCTGCCCACGCAGCTAACGGCCGTGCAGGAAATGCAGTACGCCGTGACGTGGCATTCGGTCGTGGCTCTGGGCCTGTTCTGCGTGATCCTTGCGCACATCTACATCGGCACGATTGGCATGGAGGGCGCCTTTGATGCCATGGGATCGGGCGAAGTCGATTTAAACTGGGCCGAGGAGCATCACAGCCTTTGGGTTGCCGAAGAGCTGCAAAAAGAACGCATTGCTCCGAGAGGCTCTGATGCTCGCATACAGCCTGCGGAATAGGCCGTCGCAGAAGAGCACCTCCGGTTCGGTGCGCCGTGACTGGAGGTGGGCGACCGGGATTGGCACTGGCGTGATGTTCCTGTTTGCTGCCACATCGTCGCTGTCCTTTGCCGCCTCTGGCGAAAAGCAACCGGGAATAGATACCCTGGGCAACGCCGGTGCTGCTTCGCAGTCGGAGATGCCAGTGCCGCAAGCACAAACGGCGCCCGCGACGGAGAATGGCAACAAGTCCGCAGCACGCGCCGCAGCGCTTGAAGCACGCCGCACCAAGCAAGGCAATCTCGTCGGACATGGCGGTCCGGTCAAAGCCATCGCGGTCGATGCGGAGCAAGAGCTGGCTGCGACGGGCAGCTTCGACTACGCCATGATGATCTGGAATTTGAAAGGCGATTCACCAAAAGCGATTTTCCGGTTCGACGCCCATGGCGGGGCCGTCAATGCGGTGGCGTTCGTTACCGGCACGCGGCTGGCGCTGGCTGCGGGAGACGACGGCGCGTTATCGGCGTGGAATCTCGACAGCGGGCAACGCATTCATCGCTTCGAGGGTCACACCGCCAAGATCAATCATCTAGCTGTTTCCGCCGATGGTGCGTTTGCGGTGACATCGAGCTGGGACCGGACGGCGCGGTTGTGGAACCTCACGGAACTCAAGGCGGGGCCGGTGCTGGAAGGTCACGGCGGCCCCGTCAACGCCGCGGCCTTTTCAGCCGACGGCACGCATGTCTACACAGCGGGTTATGACGGCGTCCTGCGTCTTTTCAAGCGCGAGGACGGTGCGCTGGTGCGGCCGGTCTACAAGCATGGCTGGGGATTAAACGTCCTGGCGCGGGTTCCTGGCAGCGAGAAGCTCATCATTGGATCGCTCAATGGGGCAGCGCTTGTCATCGACGGAATGGATGGTAGCGTGGTCCACGAGTTCAAAGCCTTCGAGCGTCCGGTGCTTTCGGTTGCCGTCGTTGAGAAGCCTGGTCTCATCGCGCTGGGCGCGGGTGAGGGCAGCATCAAGGTGGCGCGGCTTGCCGATTGGGCGGAAATCGAGACCTATCAAAATCCGTTCGGGCCGGTCTGGGCGTTGGCATTCGCGCCGGGCTCGACCGCGCTTTACTACGGCGGTCTCGATGATTTCGCGACGCTGTGGCAGATCTCGCCGCGCGTCCCATATGAGACTGTAGAAAGCCCGTTTCCACGCCGCTTTCAGGTGTCGGGCGATCCTGACGATCCAATCGCGAAGGGGGAGTTGCAGTTTGCCCGCAAGTGCAGCGTCTGTCATACGTTGCAGCCCGATGGCAGGAACCGCGCCGGGCCGACGCTTTACAAGATCTTCGGCCGGCGCATTGCCAGTCTGCCGGGCTATCCTTACTCGAAGGAGTTGACGACGCTCGACATCGTGTGGACCGAAGAGACGGTGTCCGAATTGTTCGCGCTGGGGCCGGAGGTGTTCACGCCGGGATCGAAGATGCCGTTGCAGAAGATGAAAGACAAGGCGCAGCGGGATGCGTTGATCGCCTATTTGAAGGTAGCGACACAGCCGGCCGACGCCGCCGGAAAACAGCATGAGGGTGCAGCGCCGGATGCGGGCGCGCCAAAGTAGAGCGGTTTTTGTGCGATCACAGTCGCACGGAGCTGCTCTGGTGGCTTATCGCATGTTCTACGCCACGCGGGTGCAAGCCTTGGCGGGAAATGCTTAAGGAGGATGACATGAAAGCATTTGTGATGAGCGTTATTATTCTTGCGGTCATCAGCGGGGTTGCCGCATTCGGGCTTACGTCGCTGCAGGTATCGGCACGTGAGAATTCGGCGCATTCCACGAACGTGCGGCTTTAACCAAGGTGATTGGCAGCGCTGTGCGGGCTGGTGTCGGGAAGGGGTGCCATCGCGTCGGCCGGCTTGGAATTTGATGGAGACCAATGGGATGGACGAAGACGAACTCAATATGGCAATGCGCAAGTTCCTGAAGCAAGTCGGCGTTACTTCGCAGAGGGAAATCGAGCGCGTCGCGCATGCTGCCGCGGCGGGCGGGCGCAAGTCGATCAAGCTCGTGATGCGGCTCACAGCCGAAGGGACGGATCTCGATCATTCGATCGAGCAAGAGATCAAGCTCGGCTGAGGTTTTGTGCCCATCATGAACGTGGAGGATCCGCGTTTTCCACCACTCATAACTGGCCACTCCATCGCCGCGCCTCACCGCGTGTTCGATACGGCGTGTGCGAGCGCTGCTTCAGGAGCGCTTGGGGCCGCCGATCTGGTGTGGGCGCGCAATACCAACCGCATCGATCTGGCGCTGATACTTGAACCAGACGTGCCGCGTGCGCGGGCCATGGAGATCGTGCCGCTTTTCGAGGTTGCGGTTATCGAAGCTGTCGGTGCATTGATGCCGCCGCAGACGGCCGTCCAACTGCGCTGGCCCGATGAACTTCTCGTCAATGGTGGCGTGGCTGGCCGGTTCCGGTTTGCAATGGCGGATTGCGCCCAAGGCGATGTGCCTGACTGGCTCGTCGCGGGTGTCGATATTGTGCTTGGCGAACAGCACCCCGGCGGAGAAGCGGGTATCGCCAAGGAGAGGACAAGTCTTCTGGCGGAAGGGGCGGGTGAGAAGAACCGGAGCGATTTTCTGGAAGTCATCTCTGCCTTCGTTCTGTCGTGGATCGATACCTGGGGCGAGTCCGGTCTGCACAATGTGCACGATGCCTGGATCGGCAGGGTCGAGGGACATGGCAGCGATGGGGCTTTATTCGGCGCCATTGGGCGCGCGAATGTACTGGGGCTGGATGATGAGCTCCGGCTGCTGGTGCGCGGCGGCGATGGCCGGATGCATGCCTTGCCCCTCGCTGAACTCGTCGCGTGGTTGGATGCCAAAACTGCAGGCGCGGTTGGAGCATGAGCGAGCAGAAGATCAAGCTTCTGCGCGTCATCCGGTTCGACAGGAGCGATGCAGCGGTGTTTGAGACTATGGCTGAGGCCGACGAGTGGGCGGTGTCTGGGGCGTTTGCCTTTGCCCATCTCGACGCAGCGGAGTTGTCTGGCAAGACCCGACAGGCCTTTGCAAATGGCTTTCTGGGAACGGCGAGCTTTGGCCGCTCCACGTTCGTCGTGATTGGTGAAGCTGGTACTGCCGACCGCGACGAGATCGTCTACCGCCTGGCACGCCACTTCGTTGCGCATTATGGCGCGCCTGATCTGGATGCGGCGCTGCCGGCCGCGGAAGAAGAAGTGGCCTTCGCACAGTCCCTGGCTCGCGATCAGCCGATCAATACCGTTCTCACCGTTCGCCGCGTGCTGAGCGCGGATGGAACGATCAAGGAAGAGTTCCGCACCATCCGCCCGCCCGCGGGCGAGCCGCTGCACGCGCGAATCTGGACGATTGAAAACGATGACCCATGAATTCTGGAAGTCCGCCGGCATGCATCTGCTTGAGAGCGGGCCTGAGGGGTGGCTCACGGTCACGCCAGATTTCATACGTGCCTATCTGATGCGGCCTGAGATCCATCCGATCGAGGATTCGTGCGCGCAAGAAGTGGCGTTGCACGACAGGCTGATGGAAAGCCCGGCGGCGGTCGTCGACGACAAGGAGATCGGCGCAATAGCCGATGCCGACGCGGCGGAGAACTACCGCATGTTTCTGGCATTCCGGGCGCGACTTCTGGAATCGCGGACCATCGAAGGCACATATCTGGGGCTCGTGCGCCGCCCAGACCGGCGCGTGCCCTCGGTTTTTGTGGACCAGCTCGTCCATATCATTGCGCGCAACATACTGAAGGACGTCGGTGATCCACTGCGGCTGCGTGCCGCTGAACTTCTGTTCCGGGAGCAGACGGTGTCGACGGATGGAGGACGCATTCTGCTTGCCGATGATGAGATCGTGGATTTGCAGAAGCATGCCTTGCAGGAGACCGGTCTTGGACAACTGCTGGCAGAGACCGGCACGCCACAGCGGACCGTGACGCTCGATGTGCTGGGCGAAGACAACGCGGAAATCTATTGGTCGCGTTCGGACCGCTTCGATACGGTCATCGACCTGCGCTTCGGCCAACCAGCAATCGATGCGTTGGCTCGCGTCATCGAAGCCTGGCTGGAGCATCTGATGCGCGTCGAAGTTCGGGTCGAGCCGCGTCAGCGCATCGAGGATACGGATTGGCGCTGGCACATCGGGCTGGATCAGCAATCCAACGCAATACTCAACGCGCTTTATCGCGACGAGCCGCCCCCACCGGGTGCCATGGAGCAGCTCGTGGCGCTATTCCGCATGCGCATTCTCGATGACCGCCTGGTCATCGACCGGGTCAAGGGCCGGCCGATATATCTGGGGCTGGCCATGAGCGACGACAACAAGGTGCGCATGAAGCCCCACAATCTGCTCGTCAATCTGCCACTTGCGGCACAGAGCTGATTCCCTGGGCAGGCATCAGCCCAGGAAGTCGTCAGGCTTGCGGGGCTTGCCGTCCTTCAGCGGTTCGGTCCGATCGGCGAGATAATCGTCCGTCGTGCGGACACGGGGCCGCTCGCCACCCCTGAAGGGATCATCAGAAGCATTTGCCATGGCTGTTACGCGGCACGAATCGCACATCTGGATGATTGCGAGCTGGGCCTCGTTGGGAAACATCGAATGGGAGCGGAGCCGCTCCGTCACCCGTTCGATCATCTTGCGCGCACCGAATGGCTTGCCGCACGAGATGCAGTTGAAAGGTTCTTCGCCATTGAGCACCTGCCGGTCGAGGGCCCTAGTGGTGAAATCGTAACGCGGCTCCAGCGTGATGACCTTTTCAGGACAGGTCGCGCGGCAGATGCCGCATTGCACGCAGGCATTCTCGACGAAACTGACTTCGGGGCGTTCGGCGTTGTCGCCAAGCGCGCCGGTCGGGCAGGCTCCGACACAGGCAAGGCAGAGCGTGCAGCCGTTCGCATCGATAGCAATGCGCCCGTAGGGTGCTCCGTTCGGAAGGGCTATCGTGTCCTGAGGTTTCGGCGCACCGGCATGCAATGTCGTCAGCGTGAGGCGTGCAGTCTCCCGCTTCGCCCCTGAAACCGCAAAGCGATTGGACGGCATTGCGGCTAGGCGAGGCAGTTCATCGAGCGTGGCGGCGGCTACAAAGGGATCGCGTTCGGACAGGACGCGCAGGCGGGGGCCTGCATATCCCAGCCGATCGAGGATGTGGGTTGCAAGCTCCGTCTGGGTCTCCAGTGCGGCAAGCTCAGCGGGGTGATCGGGTGGCGCCAGCACGACGACTTGTTCGGCGCCGAGCGCCAGCAAGCCCAACAGGGTTTCATGGCCGAGCTGCAGGACGGAATTCAGATCGAGCGGAATGATGTTGATGGGCAGGCCTTCTCCAAAGCGTGCAATGGCATCGATGGTTTCACGGCCCTTCCTCTCGTCGTGGACGAGCATGACCGGGCGCTTGCCACCGGCGCGCTCGTAGGCATCGAGCATCGCCACGGCACGGGCCAGGATGTCCTCGCGGTGGGGATAGGCGTAGCTTGCCGCGCCGGTTGGGCAGACGGCTGCGCAGTTGCCGCAACCGCCGCAGATGGCAGCGTCAATCGATACGCCGTCGACGTTGGGTGCGATGGCGCCAAGCGGGCAGTTGTCGAGGCAGTTGCTGCATCCGACCTTGCCAGAGCGTGCATGTGCGCAGATTGCTGCGTTGTAGGAAACATAGACCGGCTTTTCGAATTCACCGATCATGTCGGAGAGTTCGAAGAGTGCATCCGAAAGCGATGTCGCGTCATCAGGCTTGACGGCGAAGTAACCATCGCGACGCTCATGCGCGCTGAACAAGGGCGATTTACCCGACAGATCTAGGATCAAGTCGCAGGTGGATTTGGCGCCATCGCGCGGCATTGCAAATTGAAGCGTGTCGCGCGAAGAGGGGAGCACGGCCGCGTAGCCGTCGACTTCAATCTGGAATGCACCCAGATGACCGCTGGCGCTCTTGATGCGTCCCTTCGCGATCGGTGCGGTAATGAGAGATGGCGGCAATGCATCAGTGCTATCGGTCAACAGGACGGTGACGTCGAGGCGCGTTGCAAGTCTAGCCGCCGCCGCAAGGGCGTGTTCGCCCGGACCGTAAACAAGGCAGACGCCATCGGACTTGAGCGTCATCTGATTGGCGGGTGCGGAAACATGCGTGGCGCCGGCAATGAGAGCGGCCATCTTGGGCGTGGCCGCCGACTTGCTCGCGCACCATCCTGCGTTTTCGCGAATGTTCGTAAACCGCAGCGTTAGATCGGTATCAGCCTGTTCTTCGGCGACTTCACGGAAGAGGGGAGCCTCCTGCGTGCATGCGACGTGGACGATGCCGCCTGAACGTGCTGCGGCCTCGAAACTTGTCAGGCCAGCGCGGCAAAGCTCGGTATGAACCGGAATTGCATGCTGGTATGCCAGCCCTTGGGCGAGAGCCTTTGCATCGATGTCCATGCTGCGCTGGCAACTGCAAACAAGCAGCGTTTCTGGTCGCTTCTCTTTCATCTCTTCTCCGGCGCTTCGAGGCGGTGTGCCTATGGGCCATCCATCACCAAGTGCCTCTGATATAAGGCATTGGTACTGCCAGCTTCCTGTATTATAAACTTTAGTATGGCCCTGTAAGGGGCTGTCGGGCTGGAGGATACATGTCGGCTGAATTCACTATTCCGGTGGGGGTTGTCGTGGCACGGGAAAAGATCGATCATCCGTGGCAGGAGTACCGCTGGCGTTCGATCGGAGTGTTCCTGGATGCTCCCGAAAAAGCTGACTGGCGACCACTCATGAAGCAAGGCCCCGCCGCGCACTACCATGCAGCCACGGTTCCTCTCGTCCTGCATCGCAAAGAGACAATGTCCTATCAGGTTAATCTCGCCAACGGTGAGCCGTCTATCTATGTCGTGCTGCGCGAGGATCACGACGCCGACTCTGGTCATCCGGTCAGCGTCCATGCAGTAACGGCATCACCGTTTGAAGCGCAGACCTATGGCGAGATGGCATTCGACACCGTCGACCGGGTGCAGATGCCGGAACGACTCGTTTCAATCATCAAGGCGTTTATTGCCGAGCACCCGATGGATGAGGCGTTCGTGAAACGGCAGCGCCAGCCGCATGTGGCAAAGGATGAACCACATGCGTTTGGTCAAGAGCCGATCGTGATCCTGCGCGAACGGATGGCTGGGCGGACATTGCGCGACAGCCGCGGTAAACCGCGCGGTGAAGAGCCGTCGTGAACATCAGGCGAGGTCTGGTCCCATAATGCCCACGTCTTCGGACGAGAGTTTCTTCGCGCGCTGGTCGCGGCTGAAGCAAGATCCAGCGACGCGCGATGGCGCGACAACCGTTCCCGTCGGTCCGCATGGCGATGTGGAGCCGGGCAGAGATCGTGCACTTGCGGACGGCGCTCCGCGCAACGAGGAGTCCGGCTGCGACGTGAACGCCGAGGCCGGCGACGGTGTGACGGGCGGTGGTGGTGCAGCGGGCGGGGCCGAGGAGCAAGCTCGAAGTGCTGAGGCAGTACCCGACTTCTCGCAGATTGATTTTGAAGCACTCACTTTCGATTCCGACTACACGCAGTTCATGGGAAAGAATGTTCCGCGCGACGTGCAGAACAAGGCACTGCGGCAGCTTTGGCTATCCAATCCGGTGCTGGCGAACATGGATGGTCTCGACGACTACTGCGAGGACTATACGGATGCAGCGATGGTGCCGGTCGGAGGCATCAAGACCGCATACCGGATCGGGAAGGGCTTCCTCTCCGATTCAGAGGTGGCGGAGTGGGAAAAGCTCGGGCGGCCTGCCGAGAAAGTTGTCGCTGAAGCGGACGCCGATGCTGCCGATGCCGAGGCCGTCTTGTCATCCGAATCGGGTGAAGTGGTTGCCCTTGCGGATGATGTCGCGGTAGGCGAAGCGGGTGACACTGGTTCGGCTAGCGCACTTACCGATGAGGCTGGCTGTCCGGGTGCTGCATGTGCGGCAGCGGTGAAGCAGGAAGAACAGGCCGCGCTGGACGCTTATGACCGGGCGGAGGCATCCTCATCGCAAGATGGTGGCGCTGATGGAACGTCGCGTCCTGGTGGCGAAGGCTTGTCGACAACGTGAACACCGGCAAGGCCAAGAGCGGTCTATCACACGATAAGATTGTTGGCGTGCTGCTCGCGGGCGGGCAGTCGCGGCGGATGTTCGAGGATGGTCCAGGCAATGGCGACAAGGGCCTGCTTGAGATCGGCGGCCGACCGATGCTGGTGCATGTGATGGAGCGACTGGCGCCGCAGGTGTCGCGCATGGTGCTTAATGCCAATGGTGATCCCGGCAGGTTTGCCGCGTTAGGCTTGCCGCAGGTGGCCGATACGATTGGTGGCCACGTCGGTCCGTTGGCTGGAGTGTTGGCGGGCATGCGCTGGGCAGCACGAAACGTCCCCGAAGCCCGGGCCATCGTTACGGTTTCAACCGACGCGCCGTTCATTCCAGACGATCTGGTGGCGCGGCTGGCTGATGCTTTGGCAGCCAGCGCGGGCGGTGAACGTATCGCGCTGGCCCGTTCCGACGGGCATCTGCATCCCGTTATCGGTCTGTGGCCTGTGCAACTTGCGAACAACCTGGAAGGCGCTCTTCAGGATGGAGTGAGGAAGGTTCTGGCATGGACCGACCGCCATGGTACGCTAGGTGTCGGCTTTGATCCGGTTGTTGTCGGCGGACATGCTGTCGATCCGTTCTTCAATGCCAACACACCTGACGAACTGGCCGAGGCACGGCGCCTTCTGGCGGCGGGATAGTCAAGGTGGCCTCTCAACCCCTTCGGGGCGCACTGCATGCGGAGAAATGTGCGTGACACGATTGCAGTTTCCTGTTCCGGTATTTGGCGTCGCCGGCTGGAAAAAATCCGGCAAGACGACGCTGACCGTGCGCCTGGTTGAAGAATTCACGCGCCGCGGCCTTAAGGTAGCGACGGTGAAGCATGCTCACCATGCGTTCCAGATCGACGATGGCGAGACCGACAGCGCAAGGCATCGTCGTGCGGGAGCAGGCCAGGTCGCCGTCGTTTCAGCGGAGCGCTGGGCGATCGTTACCGAACTCAACGGCGCGCCGGAGCCTAATTTCGAGGAAGTCCTGGCGGCGCTGGAGCCGGCGGATCTGGTCATCGTCGAAGGCTACAAGTCGGCGCCGATACCCAAGATCGAAGCACGGCGGCTGGCTTCTTTCACGCGGCGTCCGCTGGCAAGCGAAGATTCAAATGTCATTGCGATCGCGGCGGACCATGACGTTGACGGCGGCGGTCTTCCGGTTTTCAGTCTCGACGATATTTCGCAGATGGCGGATCTGATCGACAAGACGATCGGCCCCCTGGAGGGCCGCGTGGCGCGGGCGGCGGCTGATGCAACGCACGCCATAGGTTCGGGCGAAGCACAATTGCTATCAACGCCCGGGCGATCCTTACAAGGACCGGAAAGAGAAGCGTTCGTTGCGCCCAAGCCCGATGATGGCGGCGAGACGCTGGACGGCTGACATTGCGTTTTTATTGGTTTGAGGGTTTTTTATTGGTTTGAGGGTTGGTGAATGCTTTCTGTTATGAAGATTGCAGTTGCGGTGTTTGCAGCGGCACTTTTCCGATGCGGAACGGCTGCTGCCGGCGATCCGCGATTGCCAGCAGGCGAGGACCCGGGCGGGACTGCGATTGCACTTGTCGGAGGCGGGGTCGACTACACGTCAGCCAAGATTGCACCCAGGGTCGCGCGCGACGGCGAGGCTGAGCTGATCGGCTGGGATCTGATCGACAACGATCGCACGCCTTATGCTTCGGGTGGAGGCGCGACTGACGCCGCCAGCTCCGATAATTCGACGGCGTTGGCAGAAATGATGCTGGCGACCTACGCGAAGGGGCGTCTCGTACCGGTTCGCGTGCCGGCGGGAAACCCCGAGGCGCTGGCCAGGGCGATAGCCTTCGTCGCAAGCACGCCGGCTCGTGTCGTTGCGATCACCCAACAACTCGAAAACTCTAACATGCGGATGGTCATCCGGCAGGCGGCTGAGCGGTTCAAGGATCGTGTGTTCATTGTTGCTGCCGATATGGCGGGTTTGTCCGCTGGACCGGGTGCCGCGGCAAAGGCCGGCACCTCGCCTCCTGTCCCGTCTCCCGACGTATCGCTCATGAACCTTGGGAATGTGCTGGTGGTGATGGCATTTGCCGATGCCCAAGGGAAAGCTGCTGGTCAGATCAGTGTTGTGTCCGACGTTGTCGTGATGGCGCGTGGCGGCTCGATGTTCGGCGGGCTTGTCGGCGGTTCACCACGCAACGGTGGCGAGGCGGTGGCTCTTGCGGCCGCATCGGTTGCCTGCCAGGGACACGGGCGGGAGGCTCTGGTGGGGTCTGCCGCCAAGGCAGCCACGCTCGATGCGGCAAGGCCAATGGCGCAGACGCCGGCCGTGCGTGCCCTCGATCCGATGTGCTGGTACGGCGGCGTACGCTTTTGAGATACTGCCGGTGCTGACAATTTTCAGGCGTCGCCGCTGGCGGGTTCCAGGCCTGGGTCGGCCAAGTGCTGGCGCAGCATTTCGCGATATTCATCGGTCATGGTCTTTACGAATTCCTCGTGGTTTTCCACCTGGAGAACCGCCTTGGCAACGTGTGCGTTATAGCGGGCTGCGGCCCACAGAAACGCCATGTGCAGATCCGTTGCGGGCACGCGCTGGTTCTCGCGGTTGGCAAGGTCTATGAATTTTGCGGCGAGGTTCAGGAAAGCAGTCGTGTCGAGCACGCCCTCCTTGCGCAGCGCGCGGCGCTCCTGGCGTTTGGTTGGCGGCATTCGTGGCTCCCATTGTGTAAAATTCCGGGGCAGTGTGCGGATGGCGTTGCGGGATGTCCAGGACATCCGCCGCAACAGACCACCATTGGCGATGGGGCGCGCGGCTGCATCAGCAGATGAGTGAAGCATGAAGGAGCGCTTTGCGTGAACGAATTCGAGGTGAGGCCGACGCCTGACGACCCGCGGCTGTCCCGGCACCTGGAGGGCATCGACCACGAGGGCAACCGCGTGGAGACCGATGTCGTCACCGAGCGGCCGTTGACGCTGTTCCTCAACGCGCGTGAGATCGTGACGATGATGACAATCGGCGATCATCCCGACCTACTCGCGGTCGGCTTCCTTTTGAACCAGGGAATGCTGAAGGCGGACGATGTCATAACCGCTATCGACTACGACGAGGACATCTCGACCGTCGTGGTCCGTACGGAGCGGCAGACCAATTACGAAGAGAAGCTGAAGAAAAAGGTGCAGACGTCAGGCTGCGCACAGGGCACCGTGTTCGGCGATCTGATGGAGGAGTTCGACGCGATACGCCTGTCGCCCGAGGCGCGCATTCGTACGTCATGGCTTTATGCGTTGACACGCAAGATCAACACCGAGCCATCGCTCTATCTGAAGGCTGGCGCAATCCATGGGTGCGTGCTGTGCCAGGAGGACCGGCCACTCGTCTACATGGAGGATGTTGGCCGGCACAACGCCATCGACAAGATCGCTGGTTACATGCTGATGAATCGCGTCGCTCCCGGCGACAAGATCTTCTACACGACTGGGCGGCTCACTTCAGAGATGGTCATCAAGTGCGTGAAGATGGGTATTCCGATTCTTGTTTCGCGGTCAGGCTTCACTGCCTGGGGTGTCGATCTGGCGCGAAAGGCCGGACTGACTCTGATCGGCAGAGCGAGGGGCAAGCGGTTCCTGGCACTGTCTGGCGCGGAGCGAATCGTTTTCGACGCCGATCTGTCAGCACCCGAACCCGCTGAAGATCGCCGCAGCGTGCGCAAGGGCAGCCTACAGGATGCTGACGGCATGGATGCCGATGGCGGTTAGGTGCGTGGGGACTGGCCGCCCGCACGGTCCGGCAGGGGTGTTCCCCGCTGTGCCTCCGCTCTTGAGATACGGGGCCAATTTAGACTATTGGCTGCGGATATTGCGCCTGATGGGCGCCATTGCCGGTCAAATTGAGCTTCACAACAGGGCCGCCTCCGGCCACCATCTCTTGACGCAGTGCAGCAAATTCGGAAGCTGGCGGCTACATCAGGGATTCGCATGGTTCCCCCGACATTTGGGCGACTGGACCGGGCGCACATCAACAGAGGCTCCGATGACCCGACATAGGCATCAGCGCACCGCGCTCGACACGATGGAGAACGGCAAAATCGTCTCGGCTCGCGATGCCGTGCAGCTCATTCGACCCGGCGACACCGTCGGGACCGGAGGGTTCGTCGGTATCGGGTTTGCGGAAAATGTCGCGGTCGCGCTTGAGGAGCGGTTTCTCACCGAGCAGGCGGATGACACGCACGAGGGGCCCAAGGTCGGCAACCTGACGCTGGTCTATGCCGCTGGGCAAGGCGACGGGCAGGAGCGCGGGCTCAACCACCTCGGGCATCTGGGGCTCGTCAGCAAGGTCATCGGCGGTCACTGGGGGCTCGTGCCGAAGTTGCAGAAGCTGGCGGTGGCAGGCGAGATCGAGGCCTACAACCTGCCGCAGGGTGTCATCACGCACCTTTATCGCGACATCGCCGCCGGCAAGCCTGGGCACATTTCCCGCGTCGGTCTTGGCACGTTCGTTGATCCGCGCCACGGCGGCGGCAAGATCAATGACGCGACGCATGAGGATCTCGTCAGCCTCATGAAGCTCGGCGGCGAGGAGTATCTGTTCTATCGCGCGTTCCCGATCGATGTCGCGATCGTGCGCGGGACGACGGCTGATCCGGACGGCAACGTGACGATGGAGCGCGAGGCGCTGACGCTGGAGGCGATGGCTTTGGCGATGGCGGCGCGCAACTCCGGGGGCATCACCATCGTGCAGGTCGAGCGGATCGCCGAGCGTGGCAGTCTCAATCCTCGGCAGGTGAAGATCCCCGGCATTCTGGTGGACTGCGTGGTGGTGGCCGAAAAGCCCGAATACCACATGCAGACATTCATCGAGCCATACTCACCTGCGTTTGCAGGCGAGATGCGCGTGCCTATGACATCGCTGAAACCGATGGAGATGAGCGAGCGGAAGATCATCGCGCGACGTGCGGCATTGGAATTGCGCCCCAACGTGGTGGTCAACCTCGGGATCGGCATGCCGGAAGGCGTTGCAGGGGTGGCGGCTGAAGAGCGCGTCATCGACCTGATGACGCTGACGGCGGAGCCCGGCGTGATCGGCGGCGTGCCGGCGTCGGGACTGAATTTCGGTGCTGCCAGCAACACCCAGGCGATCGTCGACCAGCCTTATCAGTTTGATTTCTACGACGGTGGCGGGCTCGACATCGCGTTCCTCGGATTGGCGCAGGCCGATAGCGAGGGCAACCTCAATGTTTCGAAATTCGGGCCACGGCTTGCCGGTGCTGGTGGATTCATCAACATTTCGCAGAATGCCAAGGAGGTCGTGTTCGTCGGCACATTCACGGCAGGTGGGCTCGACGTCGCGGCAGAGGATGGCCGGCTGCGCATTGTCCGCGAGGGCAAATCGAAGAAGTTCTTGCGTGAAGTGGAGCACCGGACGTTCTCGGGCGCTTATGCGATCAAGCGCGGCCAGCCGGTCCTGTATGTTACCGAACGGTGCGTCTTCCGTCTTACGGAGCGGGGGATGGAGCTCGTCGAGGTTGCGCCGGGCGTGGATATCGAGCGCGATATTCTCGCGCACATGGATTTCGAGCCGATCGTCGATGCGCCGGAGATGATGGACGAGTCGATCTTCCTGGATGCGCCAATGGGGTTGCGCGAGCGTATGGTGAGCCAGCCGTTGGCCTCGCGCTTCAGCTTCGATCCAGCGCTGAATGTGCTCTTTGTCGATTTTGAACGCATCGAGATCAAGTCCGAGCGGGATGTTCGAGAGATACGTCGCGCGGTCGACCGGCTGATGAAGCCGATCGGGAAAAAGGTCTTCGCCGTGGTCAACTACTCTGGCGCGACCATCGCTCCGGATGTGTTCGATGCCTACGCGGCCATGGTGCAGGACGTTGTGGATACCTATTACCTCGAAGTGACGCGCTATGGCTCGTCAGGTTTTCTGCGTATGAAGCTCGGCAGCACGGCGGAGGAAAAGGGCGAGGCCGCCAAGAATTTCGGCGATCATGGCTTGGCTACCCGCCGGGCTGTCGCCCGGTAGATCCGAGACGTTGTGGTCCCTTTAGCGCAGATGCGCCGAACGTGATGTTTCGTGCGCACGTTTTTGACCGATCCAAATAGCCGCTAGATGCCGGTCAACGGCAGGGGCGCATTCTGCTTTACCGTGCGGATGACGATGTTGCTGCGGATGTCCTTGACCATCGGCAACAACAGCAGCTTGCCCAATAGGAAGCGCTCATAGTGCGCCAGGTCAGGCACTACGACCTCCAGCAGGAAGTCGGTTTCTCCAGACAACAAGTGGCAGGCGATCACTTCGGGCATGCCGGCGAAGGCATCCTGGATTGCGCGCGCATTTTCATCGCGGTGGCCATCAACCTTGATGCCGACCATCACTGTGAGGCCCAGGCCGACCTTGCTGCGATCGAGGATCGCGCGGTAGCCAGAGATGGTGCCGTCCTGTTCGAGTGCCTTTACGCGCCGCAAGCATGGGGTGGCGGACAGGCCGACGCGGCCGGCCAAATCCGCGTTTGAAATCCTGCCTTCATCCTGCAGCGCCGCTAGAATGCGCAGGTCGATATCGTCGAAGGGTTCTGGCATTTTCCGCTCAATTTCACTTCTGACGTAGCTGAATCCACTTAAATTGTGCTGCTGATGCCGTCAGAACGCAAGGATTCACTCGGTCTGCGGGTGTAGAATTGATCTCCAGCGTTGAGGGGCGGCAGAATGAGCTTTCGGGACGATGCGTGCACTACGGTGGATGCCTTGGTGGCCTATGCGGAGCAGGCCCGGCGCGGAGAAGTGCCCGTCGTGTGCCAACCCCAGCTTGCCGTGCTGACGCGTGACCTCGAACTCGAACGGCTGCTTGCGGAAGGCGGACTCGAAGGGGACCAGCTCAAGCAATTTCTTGATCGTTATCTGGCGGCTTCAACTCGGCTGCAGCACCCGCATTACATGGCCCATCAGGTTAGCGTCCCTATCCCCCACGGTTCGCTGGCTGCCCTCATCGATGGCTTCACCAACAATGCCATGGCCATCTACGAGATGGGGCCATCAGCCGCCGCTGTGGAGCATGCCGTGCTCAACTGGATGATGGCGAAGGTCGGGTGGCGCACTCGTGATGCAGGTTCTCCGCGTGGCGCTGGTGTGCTGACGCATGGAGGTTCGCTCGCGAATCTGACAGCGCTACTTGCTGCCAGGGCCCGCTGTGCACCGCGCGCCTGGACGGACGGCGTACCTGGCAATCTGGTTTTGGTGTGCTCGCCAAGCTCGCATTATTCGATTTCGCGTGCGGCTGCCATCCTTGGGATCGGCGAACGCGGCATCCGCCATGCGGCAACAGATAAATTGGGGCGGATCGATCCGGCTGCGTTATCCGATCTCCTGCGGCAGCTTCGAGACAGTGGCGAAGTGCCGATTGCTGTCGTTGCAAATGGCGGCAGTACAGCGCTCGGGCTCTTCGATCCAATACGCGACATCGCAGCGGTTTGCCGGGAGCATGGCGTCTGGCTCCATGTCGATGGCGCGCATGGTGCGTCAACGCTGTTGTCTCCGCGGTTTCGCCATCTGCTCGATGGCATCGAAGATGCGGACTCGATCATTTGGGACGCACACAAGATGCTGCGCTCGCCTGTGCTGTGTGCTGCCGTGCTGGTGCGTGACGAGAATGCGCTCGACAATGCTTTCCATCAGGAGGCAGGCTACCTTTTCCACGACAAGGAGCAGCCCGGTATCGACTTCATTCACCGCACAGTCGAATGCACCAAGGCGGCACTCGGGTTGAAGATCTTCTTTGCCGTGGCACATGGCGGCGAGCGCGCCATTGCCGGCATGATCGAGAGGCAGACCGATCTTGCCAAGGCGGCGGCGGATCTCTTGCGTGCCGCGCCTGGTGTCGAGGTGGCGGTAGAACCTGAAACCAATATTGTCTGTTTTCGCGTCGAGGGCCCTGACACGCTGCAGCTTGAGATCCGCAAACGCCTGACGAGGGAGGGTGCGTTCTACATCTCTACGGCCGAGGCGCTGGGCCGCCGCTGGCTGCGGCTCGCGTTCATGAATCCAGATACGACTCTCGACGACGTCTCAGCCCTCTTGTCCGAGGTCGTTGAACTTCGATCGTGATTGATCCCAAGGCCGCGAAGTGCGTCTCGGTCCCGGTTGTCAGCGGAGCATGGCCACGAATATGCCGGTAAGAATGGCTGAGGTGATGACGCCGCTAATGCTGGCGCCCAGGGCGTGCGGCATAATCATGGCAGCCGGATTGGCCTTGTTTGCCAGCTTCTGGACGACTTTTGCCGTGGTGGGCAGGCAACTGACGCCGGCCACGCCGATCATCGGATTGTACTTGCCGTCATACCACCAGTAGAGCACGTAACCGCCGGCAATGCCGCCGAGCGCGCTGAACGTCAACGCCATGATCCCCAGCAGCAGCAGTTTCAGAACCACTGGATCGAGAATGACGCTTGCTTCGCACAGGATGCCCAGCGTCAGGCCGAGGAAGAACGTCGCCGAATAGAGCACGGTCTCGCTCAGCAGGAGCTGGAAGTTCTTCAAGCCGCTTTCGCGAACGGCGACGCCGACGAAGAGCGAAAGGAACAGTGGCGCTGCGACCGGAAACAGCAGGCAAAGCAGCGTGCATACGACCACGGCAAACGTGAGCTTCTGGTTGGAGCTGATGGTTCGTACTTTCTCGACCGGCATGGCGATGCCGCGCAGGTGCTCCGGGATGAGGAGGCGGATAAGGTAGGGATAGCCGCCGTAGGTCAGCCCCAGATAGAGGTAGCCCACCACCGTGATCGGAATGAACAGGTGCTTTGCCATGACGAGCGAGCCGAACATGACCATCGGGCCATCGGCGCCGCCGATCAGCGCGACGGACGCGGCTTCCGGTTCGGTCAGGCCCAACATAACAGCGATAGGGAACGTGACGATCGTGCCGAGCTCGGCAAACAGCGCCAGGATCATGCTCTGGAACGGCCGCTGCATCACATAGCCGACGTCGAGCAGCACGCCGATGCCCATGAACACCAGGCAGGCGATGAGACCGTTGGAGAACATGAAGGTGTAGATGGGCTGCACCCAATCGATTTGGAGGACTCGCATCGTAGCCTCCGTGCCCGTCACCAGCGGATCGACGAAGAGCGTGCCCGTGTGTCCGTTGTCGAGAAACATGACGCCGGCATTGATGGCCGCCATGCCGAGCCCCATCGGGATCATCAAAAGGCCTTCCAGCACCCCCTTGCGGCCCAGATAGATGAGCAGGAAACCCAAAAGCATCAGGCCAATGCGGCCAGCGGCAATCCTGGGCTCTGATGCAAGGAGTGTCGCGATGCCCTGGAAGATGTCCAGAAATCCGGCGCTGCCACCAGCCATGTCGATTCTCCCGGTCAGGCGATGCTTGCGAGAACCTGGCCTGGATCGACACCTTGGCCGACCGCTACCGCAATCGATGCAACCTTGCCGGCGCGAGGTGCCACCATCGGCGACTTCATCTTCATTGCCTCGACGACGACGACAGGTTGCCCGGCCTCGACGGCCTGGCCGACAGACACCGGTATCGACTCAACGATACCGGTAAGTGTAGCGACGACATCGCCTTCTGCCGCGGGGCCATGGGACGTAGCGGGGCGATGGGCGGCGGCAACAGCAGGTGCGGCCGATGGAGCCGGCGCGGCAGGTGCCGCCAGCGCCGCATCTGGCGCGGATTGAGCGGCCGGACCGATCTGGAGAATTTCCTCGACCGTTACCGTATAGGCGTGGCCATCGACGGTGATGCGGAACTTTCTTTCCATGGCCATTCCCTCTTGGTGCCGGGTGTGCGCTGTCTACCGGTCAGTGTTTGTGGTGCTGTTGGGATGCGTGCGAGCGGTGGTGTGCGAGGCGGCCACTCTCGATCCAGGCCGAGCGGCGATGCTGATCCTCGATGTGGATGATGCGATAGGTCCCCATCATGGCGTGGACAGCCGCGCCAATTGCCGCGATGTGCTCAGGCGGTATTGCCGGGGGCAGATCGGCCAGCTCGGGGCGCATGGTTTCAGGCGGTGTTGCGCTTGCCGACGAGCCCTCGATTGCCTGGAGCAGGCGGACGATGCCCTTGATGACAATGGCGACAACGAAGGCGACAACCGCTGCCAGCGCGTAGATCGCGAGCGTCTTGACGAGCAGTCCGTCCATCAATCAGTCCCTCCACGCCTCACAAGGGTATGTTGCCGTGCTTCTTGGCGGGCCGCAGCTCGCGCTTGTTGAGCGACATGCGCAGGGCCAACGCGATGGTGCTGCGGGTTTCGGAGGGTTCGATCACGTCGCTGATGTAGCCTTTCCCGGCGGACAGATAGGGGGAGGCGAACTCTTCGCGGTAGCGCTCGATCAATTCTGCGGACTTGGCCTTGGCGTCCGTGGCTGCCGCAAGTTCCTTGCGGTAGAGCACCTTGATGGCGCCATGCGCGCCCATGACGGCAATCTCAGCACCCGGCCAGGCAAAAACGTGGTCGGCACCCATCTCCTGACTGCACATCGCGAGATAGGAGCCGCCGTAAGCCTTGCGGACGATCAAAGTGATCTTTGGCGTCGTGCAGGCGGCATAAGCGAAAAGCAGCTTGGCACCGTGACGGATGATACCGCCACGTTCCTGTTCGACGCCGGGGAGGAAGCCTGGAACGTCGACCAGCGTCACCAGGGGAATGTTGAAGGCGTTGCAGAAGCGAATGAACCGGGCGCCCTTATCGGAGGCGTCGATGTCGAGGGCTCCGGCTTTTTCCAGTGGCTGGTTGGCGACAATGCCGACGACAATCCCCTCGATGCGGGCAAAGCCGACGATTATGTTGCGGGCAAAGCCTGCGTGAATTTCCAGCATGTCGCCGCCGTCGACGAGATGAGCGATCACCGCGCGCATGTCGAGGGGCTGGGTGATGTCGGCGGGCACGAGTTCCGCCATGCCGGTATCGCACACGAATGCGATGTCGGTTGTTGGCGCGTGCGGCGGGTCTTCCTCGTTGTTGGCGGGCAAATAGGACAGCAAGCGCTTGGTCAGGGCGATGGCATGAGCGTCGTCCTCGGCAAGGATGTGGACATTGCCGCTGACGCTTGCGTGCATGGCGGCACTGCCGACCTCATCCATCGTGGTTGCATGGCCGGTGACGGCCTTGATAACCTCGGGTCCTGTTATGAACATGTGCGCGTTCTGCCGCGTCATGATGATGAAGTCATTCAGCGCTGGTGAATAGGCGGCACCTCCCGCGCACGGACCAAGAACGAGTGCGATCTGCGGTATCACGCCAGAGGCGAGGACGTTGCAGTAGAACACCTCGCCATAGCCCGACAGTGCGTCGACGCCCTCCTGGATGCGTGCACCGCCGGAATCCTGCATCGACACGATCGGCAGGCCGTTCTTGAGTGCGTGCCGCATCAGGCGGACGATCTTGCCGGCGTGAGCCTTGCCAAGCGTGCCGGCCATTGCCGTGAAATCCTGGGCATAGGCCGCCACCATTTGCCCGTCGGCCAATCCAGTTCCCGTCACGACGCCGTCGGCGGGAATGTCCTTGCCGTCCAGGGCGGGAGAGCCAGCCCCACGGCGTACATGCATGCCGATTTCCTGGAACGTCCCCTCGGCGAAAAGGAGGTCGATGCGTTCGCGGGCTGAAAGCAGACCCTTGGCGTGCCTCTCTGCGATTTTTGCTGGGCCGCCGCAAGCGAGGATGGCGTCGCGGCGACGGCGTAGCTGGTCGATGTCGTCGGAGTATGACGTCATTGCATCCCCACACGCACACAACGGGATCGATAGGAATTGTTGTTCACCATACAGTTCCTAGGAGCGCGGGCATCATGTCGAGACATGATTACGCGCGAAGCCTGATCTTCGTCAGCGGATTACCGTATGTTTGGAGTTTCGCGAACGCGAACAGGGGCGGGGCGGGGGCCACAAGCTTCGGCTGCACGATGCTATGAGCAAAGTGTACATAAAACTTTCAATCAACAGCGCTATGGTGCCCGCGGCTGAAAGCTCCTCAGCAGTTTGTCTGGTGCAAATCACGCCTGCTGCTCTATCGGCCGATGCGGCGTCCTTCGCCCTCTCTAGGGCGCGCGCATGTAATGAGGGAACGGCCCGGCTGCCACCGGATCCAACCCCGCTGCCGCGTGGCTTGCTGGGTCGTTCCGCAATTTTTTGAGAGGGGAGGCGTGGGCCGCCCCACCTTAATGCGGCCCCGAGAGCGGCTTTTCCCCAAGCTAAATTTGTATCGAGCTTGCGCGTGCCCGTCGACGCGTCTTATCCGTTAAGGTCTCGGATCAGGGGCCAAATTAACGTGATCCTTGCGGTTGCACTCCTAGTCGTAACGACGGCGGCGATTGCCACAATCTGGCTTGCTCCCAGGTTGGGACGCAATCGGTTCATCTATGAGCTGAAGCCAGATGGACCGCACGGTTTCGGCTGCGAAATGTCATGGATTGCGATCTTGAGCACGGACACCGAAGCGGTGCTCGATGCGCTGATGCTTGAGGGCGAGGCTGCCTCCAACTGGAACAACGGCATTGGTACGGTCTACGATCACTGGCTTGGGCCGGAGCGCGCTTTCGTGACGCCACCGGTCGATGGCTGGACGTTCGTCGTCAGCTTGGCGCTGCCGCATCCCGTTGGGTTCGGTTATGTCGATAAATGCACGCCTTTGCTATCTGCGCTGGCGCGGCGGTTCGTCGACGTGCAGTATTTCTTCAGCTATCCGCCGCTCGACTTCTATTCGTGGGTTCGGTTCCGCGACGGTCAATTGGTGCGGGCCTTTGCCAGTACGGATCAGGGCGCGATCTGGAGCAGAGGCCGGCAGACACGGGCAGAGCAATCGCTGGGGTTGAAATTCTACGAGTTCAGAGGCGTACGCGGGCGGTCCGGCGATACCGGTTCTGAGATCTTGATGTCGCCGACCGAAGAGCACGTCATGCAGATCGCGCGGGCCTGGAGCCGTGATCCCACGGCTTTGACGGCGGCTGATGGACGTCCGGGGCTTGGCTATGTCACACCGGCCCCCAAGGCATGGCGCACGGAGCGCGTTCGCAAGAAATCGGCCGCATGAAATAGCGTTCGCTGGTTTCACCTGGGGAAGCGAAAATCAACGATTATTGGTCACGGGTCACACGGCAACGAAATCATGCAGTCGCATGGGTCATGCAGCGTCGGTTCCGACGATGGCTGCCATCTGACGGGCAATCAGCAGGTCGAGACGCCCATCGAAGGGCACGGTGAAGCAGGCCAAGCCCTCTGGATCGTTCTGCCAGGCGTCGAGCGCTGCGGCGAATTCGTCGGGAAGTGATGCGAGGCAGTCATCGTCGCGTGAGGTAACGGTCGCGCGGAAGGCTTCTTCGCTGAAAGCGAGAAACGGTATGGCAACGGGGGCCAGAGAGCCGTCTTGCTGGCGTTCCGGAGCGGCGGTGACGGCGCAGCACAGGATGCTCCTGTCCTGACTAAAGGATGCGATAGCACCGATGAGGATCCTTGAATTCTCAAAACCCTCTGGTGCCGCGTAGCGCCAACATTGACCTGCCTTGAATGTCATGGCTGGCACCCGTCTTGATCCATAGGTTGTCGCGTTTCCCGATGCTTTCGTCATGGAATGCGGCATGGAGCCGAGACGTGGCATCGGGAAGGCGGCAGACTAGGTGCTGATCGCGTTATGAATTGGGCACCGTGGAGGACCTGGCCGGCGCTGTGGATAACTCAAGCGGGCGTCGTGTGGTGCCGTGCCGACTGTTTTTAGTCGCGCGTCGGCAGAGCCCCCGTCTCAATCGACGAAACTCCGGTCGACCAGCCATTTGCCAAACGATTTGCAGCTTCGCGTGCGTCGAGCTGTCTGTTGGCGCGCGTGTTAGCGGCGACTGCTGGAATGCGCTGGCGCAAGGGCGGGCATGCCTGGACGATCGTTTCGTTCGTAGCCTTGCGCGCCTCGGAGCACTGCAGCAGATCCGTCAGAGATTCAGCGGTCACTGCGGTTGGTGCTGACGGCTGAGGTTGCGATGTGGCTGGCGTTGCTGCCGGTTGCGCGGTCGGGGCAGTGGTGACGGCGGACGTCTTGATGACCGTTGAGGTGTGTGACTGCCCCGCAGTGTCGTCTTGCGGGTTGAAAACGATTACGGAAACGAAGGTCCAGAAGCCAACCAGATGCCAAGTCAGCGCGCCTGCGGTGAAGCCGAGCAGGCCGATCAGCGCAACGGATCGCGTGCTCCACCGGGAGGCGGCTGGACCTGCCGGTGCAGTTTCGCAGGTCGATGCGGCAAGTGCCTCGTCTTCGGGCTGCGACGGGCCGAAGTCACGGTCTGAATGCGGCGATGTTTCAATGTGATTGCGCACACCCGCTCACGTCTTGCTTCGTCGAATCGAACGAAGAAAGTTTGCGAAGTGGCACGTTGGCTGACAAGGCGAGCTGGAGCACAGCTGCTGGAACAGTAGGATTATCCACACTCGAACTGTCGAGGAGGCGCGATCATCGAAGTAAAAACAGGCTGCATCGGCAACCTGTTGGCGGCCTTGGCAGGCCTCAGATGCCGCGCGGACCGGGCAGGTAATCACGCTGGCGGGGAGCAGTGCCGTCGCGTTCGCTGCCACCGCGTTCGTTGCGGTCTTTTGGTTCGCTACGTCCCGCGCCGGAATCAGGTGCTGCGCGGTGGCCTTGATCGCCCTTCCATGTCGAGCGGACAGGCGGGACGTACATCTGGCGGGCGGAACACATCCGGCGCTGGTTCTCGTTGTGGCCGCACGCCCGCAGCTGACCGCTCTTGCTGAAGCAAATGCGTACTTCCTTGAGGCGGTTGCCCGGGCCACCGCAGTTCACGGCCATCATGTCAGGCTTCAAGTCAGGGTTGGCGGCCATCATCTCCCGCACCAGTTGTTCGGGCGCCACGAACTGGACATCGAAGGGATTGATGTAGCGTTCGGGAACACGGATGCGGCTGTAGAGCTGGCGCGCCAGGTCGAAATAGCCTGCTGGATCGAGACCGGAACATGTGCCGTGCTTCTTGTACTCGTGGATAATGAGCCCCTTGGCCGGCATGATGTCGAGCATCTGGTCGATCACGCGGTTGGGCACGAACGGCCGGTCTCGCGTCGGGCAATCGCCGGGATAGCCGCGCTCATATTGCGGCCATAGGCCGTGGAGCACGAAGTTGAAGCGGCGACCATCGCGGCGGTTGCATTGCAGGTCGTCGCGGCCACCACCTTCGGAAGCGCAGTGCGTCGGGCTCCACGACAAGACGAGTGCATAGTAGTCGAACTGGCCTGCGACGTTGCGCTCTCTTCCGGCTGAGCGATCCGAGTAGCGATCCTCGTAGCGGTTGCGATCGTCAAAGCGCTGGCCATAGGGTCCGCGCTGGGCGTCGGCCGGAACAATGGAGGCGAGAAGGCCTAAGAGCCCTGTCATGGTGGCAAACAGGGTGAGGAACCGGCGGTCAAACTTCATGACGATGGGCACTCCGAACTGAAGGGCGGCCAATAGAGTTGGCACGGCAGCGATCGGGCGGCAGCATAGTCAAGGAAATGGGCCGCGCAATCTCCTGTCTTCTCGGATTAGAGGAAGGTCAATCAACGGCAGCAATGCAAAGCCCGTGGGTTCTGCGGTGTCGCATCACGCGGCGAGCTTGCCGGTGTCTGTTTTAGCCACGGGCAGGCAATCGAACTGCCCGTGCTGGTGCGCTCGGCGGGGCGCCTCCACTACGCTGGCATGGCGGCCAGCGCCGCCAGGATCCTGGCCCAGCTCCGCGCGCCTTTCTTGAAGCTCGACAGATTGTATTTTTCGTTTGGCGAATGGATGCGGTCGTCCTCGACGCCGAAGCCCACCATGAGGCTGTCCATGCCCAGGGCGTCCTTGAAAGAGGTCACGATAGGGATTGATGCCCCGCAGCCCATGAGCACGGTCGGGCGTCCCCATTCTTCCTGCAGCGCGCCGGCAGCGATGCGCATCGCGGGCATGCCGGTATCGAAGCCGATGGCGGCTGAGCCATGGGTGCCGACGAAGTCGACTTTGCAGTCGGCGGGTATGCGCTTGCGAATGGTGTCGTGGATCGCGGCCAGCACTCTGTCCGGGTCCTGGCCCGGTACGAGCCTGCAGGTGATCTTGGCGGAGGCCTGGGAAGGAATGACCGTCTTGGAGCCAGCACCTTGGTAGCCGCCGGTAATACCGTTGAATTCCAGGGTTGGCCGCGACCAGAGCTGTTCTATGAAACTATAGCCCTGTTCGCCTGCCGGTATCGACAGGCCGACGGCTTCCAACATGCCAGGCGCACTTGCTGCCAACTCGCGCCATTGTTTCACCTGTTTAGGCGACGGCTTAATAATGCCGTCGTAGAAGCCGGGAACGGCGACGCGGCCCTTGGCATCATGCAGCGCTCCCAGTGCACCGACGAGCGCACGGATCGGGTTCATGGCAGGGCCGCCGTACATGCCCGAATGCAGGTCGCGCGAGGGGCCGGTTACGATCACTTCGGTGGCCGCAAGCCCCCGCAGCTGCGTGGTGATGGCGGGCGTGTCCTTGTCCCACTGAGTCGTGTCGCAGACGAGCACGACGTCGGCCTTCAGCTCCTTGCCGTGCTTCTTGAAAAACTCGGGCAGCGAGGGCGAACCGCATTCCTCCTCGCCCTCGATCATCACTGACACGGCGACAGGCAGTTCTCCGGCAACGGACTTCCAGGCGCGCGCGGCCTCCATGAAGGTCATGAGCTGGCCTTTGTTGTCTTCAGCACCGCGTGCCACGATCACCCGGCCGTTGGCCTTGTCGCTGGCAATGCGCGGTTCGAACGGTCCCGACTTCCACAGGTCGAGCGGATCTGGCGGCTGCACGTCGTAGTGGCCGTAGAAGAGCACATGCGGCTGGCCGGGAAGCACCGTTTTGCGGTCATGGCCAACGACGACCGGGTGGCCCTTGGTCGGGCGGACCGAGGCATTGAAGCCGATCTCGTTCAATTGGGCGACACACCACTCCGCCGCCTTCTGGCAGCTCTGCTTGTAGGCAGGGTCGGTCGAAACGCTTGGAATGCGAAGCAGGTCGAATAGTCTTTCGAGACCGGCTGTCTCGTTGTCCTTCAGCGTCTTCAGCACTTTTGGCAGTAGATCTGTCATGGGAAGTCCGGGTTGGCTTGTGTGGCCCAATGCCCGCTTCGGCCAGGACGTTGGGTTTCCCGGCCCGAAGCCGCGCAGAATGCGCGCTTTGGCGGGCGGATGTTGCTCGAATGCGCCTCCGAGGTCAAAGGCTCAATCCGCGCTTCAGCCGCGCGGGGACGACCGGGTCCGCTATCACCGCGGCCTTCGGGGCGACGACAAGGCTTTCGGTAGCCGCCCTATGCTGCTATTGCGGGCGCAGGCGGTTGGGCCGCGTGCATAGCCCCATGCCGCCCAATATTTTACTGCGCATGAGGTACCCATGGCCGGGAGCAAGCTGGTCTATCTCTTTGGGCCCGAGATGACGGACGGTGACGCCGGGCTTGTCGAGCTGCTTGGCGGCAAGGGTGCCAATCTCGCCGAGATGGCGCAGCTCGGCCTGCCGGTGCCACCCGGCTTTACGATTACCACCGAGGTTTGCAACGCCTACTACAAAGGCGGCCGAAAACTACCCGAGGAGTTGCGCGGGGAGGTCGAGGCAGCGCTCGACAGGATCGGCGTGGCCGCTGGGCGCAAGTTTGGCGATCCGGGCAATCCGCTGTTGGTATCGGTGCGGTCGGGCAGCCGTGCGTCGATGCCGGGCATGATGGACACCATTCTGGATCTTGGGCTCAACGACGAGACCGTGGCTGGTCTGGTGCGCCATGCGGGGGACGAACGTTTCGCCTATGACAGCTACCGGCGCTTCATCCAGATGTATTCGGATGTGGTTTTGGGGGTCGATCACGGGCTGTTCGAGGACATCCTTGAGAATTTCAAGAACCTCAACGGGCTACAGCTCGATACCGATCTGGAGGCGGAGCACTGGAAGAAGATCGTGGTGCTGTTCAAGGATGCGGTGGCAAAGGAACTCGATCAGCCGTTCCCGCAAGACACTGCTGACCAGCTTTGGGGCGCCATCGGTGCGGTATTCGGTTCTTGGGAAAACACGCGAGCCAAGACATACCGGCGGCTGCATTCCATCTCGGATGACTGGGGAACCGCCGTCAGTGTGCAGGCGATGGTGTTTGGCAACATGGGAGAGACGTCCGCAACTGGCGTTGCCTTCACACGGGATCCATCAACGGGTGAACACCAGCTTTACGGCGAATATCTCATCAATGCGCAGGGCGAGGATGTCGTTGCCGGCATTCGCACGCCGCAACCGCTGACCGCTGTGGCGGTACAGGCCGTTGGGCGGGATTACGTTTCTCTCGAAGAGGTGATGCCTGAAGCGTTTGTGCAGCTCGTTGCGGTGTGCGAGCGGCTTGAGCGGCATTACCGCGACATGCAGGACATCGAGTTCACGATAGAGCGGGGGCAGCTATGGATGCTGCAGACGCGATCGGGAAAGCGAACGGTGGAGGCGGCGCTACGCATTGCCGTGGAGATGGCGAACGAGGGGATCATTACGAAGGAAGAAGCAATCCTTCGCATCGATCCTGCCGGGCTTGACCATCTTTTGCATCCAACCATCGATCCCGCGGCGGAAAAGGAGCTGCTGACGACGGGGCTGCCGGCATCGCCTGGTGCTGCTTCGGGCGAGATCGTGTTCACGGCTGATGCTGCCGTCGATGCCAAGGCGCAAGGTCGCGACGTGATCCTGGTGCGGCTCGAAACCAGTCCTGAAGACATTCACGGCATGCATGCCGCCGTTGGCATTCTGACGGCTCGTGGTGGCATGACCAGTCATGCCGCCGTCGTGGCGCGCGGCATGGGCCGCCCCTGTGTCGCTGGTGCTGGCGCGCTGCGGATCGACCTCGTGGCGAAAACCTTGACGGTCGGCCGGGTCACGCTGAAATCCGGCGATGTGGTCACGATCGATGGTGGCACGGGCGAGGTGTTGAAGGGGCGGGTGCAGATGCGACGTCCAGAACTTTCCGGCGCATTTGGCACGCTGATGTCGTGGGCCGACACGCATCGCCGCCTCGGAGTGCGGGCGAACGCCGATACGCCTCGGGATGCCGAGCAGGCGTGCCACTTCGGCGCCGAAGGCATCGGACTATGCCGCACCGAGCACATGTTCTTCGAGGCGGACCGGATCATTGCGGTGCGCAAGATGATCCTGGCCAGTGACGAGGGCGGGCGCCGAGAAGCCTTGAGTAGCCTGCTGCCGATGCAGAGGGCTGATTTCGTCCGGCTGTTCGAAATCATGGCGGGTATGCCTGTTACGATCCGGCTGCTCGATCCGCCCCTGCATGAGTTCCTGCCGCATCAGCCACACGAGCAGGAAGCGGTGGCAGCCGACCTCGGCATAGATGTGGCGCGAATCCGTCGGCGGGTGATCGAACTCAGTGAAGTCAATCCAATGCTCGGCTTTCGCGGCTGCCGCATCGGCATTCTCTACCCCGAAATTGTGGAAATGCAGGCCCGTGCCATCTTCGAGGCGGCGCTTGCGGCGGAGCAGGCCAGCGGCCAACCCGTGGTTGTGGAAATCATGCTGCCGTTGGTGATCGATCGCGCCGAATTCGATCTCGTCGCGGAGGTGATACGGGAAACGGCGGCTGCGGTCTCCAGCGAGCAGGACAAGACATTCGATTATCAGATCGGCACGATGGTCGAGTTGCCGCGTTCTGTCTTGCGTGCCGGGGACATTGCCTCGGGCGAGACGGGGGCAGCATTCTTCTCGTTTGGGACAAACGATCTCACGCAGACGACCATGGGTCTCAGCCGCGACGATGCTGCGCCAATCCTCAACAGCTATACCGCCCATGGAATTTTCCTGGCCGACCCGTTTGTGACCATCGACGAGGATGGGGTTGGCGAATTGATGAAAATTGGCGTGGAGCGGGGCCGCAAGGTCAAGCCGGACCTGAAAATCGGCATTTGCGGCGAGCATGGCGGCGACCCGGCCTCGGTGGCCTTCTGTCACGATGCGGGTTTCACGTACGTTTCCTGTTCGCCGTTCCGCGTGCCGATTGCCCGGCTGGCCGCCGCGCAGGCCGCATTGCGGAGTTCGCGCGGGTAAAATTGCGCCCGCTGCCGTGTGGTGCTCTTATCAAATTTGCTTCGCAGCGGGAGGGTTGGAACGCAGGGTCGCGCTCAGCGCCGAATCCGCTACCATGAGATGCGACAGAACTGGATACTGGTTGCGTAGCATCACGGCGCAGGCGAGATCCAGGACCTTCCAATAGGCATGCACGTCGCGCTTGGCAGGCGAGACGTCAGCTCCTCCTGCTTCAATCAAACGTCCGCCTGGGAGCCGCACGCTTGATCCAACTTCGTCCCATCATTTTTGTCGTCGGGTTGATGCTCTGCACGATTGCGGCGGCGATGGTGCTTCCCGCTGTGGTCGATGTCGCTGACCGTCATGACGACTGGAAGATCTTCTTCGGTGCGGCGGTTCTGACCTTCTTCGTTGGCGGGCTGATGGTGCTCGTGGCCTATGACGACGAGCCGGTGCAGCTGGGCATAAGGGAAGGATTTTTGCTGACGACCGTGGCGTGGCTTGCGCTCACGGCGGCCGCGGCTGTGCCATTCAAGCTGCTCGGGCTTAGCTACGCCGACAGCTTTTTCGAGGCCATGTCGGGGATCACGACAACCGGTGCGACCGTGCTGGTCGGTCTCGACAAGCTGCCGCGCGGCGTTCTCTTCTGGCGGGCGCTTTTGCAGGGGCTGGGCGGACTGGGCATCATCGTCATGGCCATCTTGATGCTACCTTTCCTGCGGGTGGGCGGCATGCAGCTCTTCCAGACGGAGAACTCCGACAAGTCGGAAAAGATCATGCCGCGCGCGTTCGAGCTGACGCTATCGATCGCCGGCGTCTATGTCGCGCTGATGTTTGCTTGTTCGGTCGTCTATGTCGTGCTCGGCATGACGTTCTTCGATGCCATCTGCCATGCGCTGACGACCGTTTCCACCGCGGGTTTTTCCACGCATGACGAGAGCTTCGGCTTCTTCCGTTCGCCGTCGCTCGAATGGGCGTGCGTGTTCTTCATGATCCTGGGCGCATTACCGTTCGTCGTGTTCATCAAGGCAATACACGGTGACCGGAT
Organism: Hyphomicrobiaceae bacterium; assembly: GCA_020442165.1. Taxonomy (GTDB): domain Bacteria; phylum Pseudomonadota; class Alphaproteobacteria; order Rhizobiales; family Hyphomicrobiaceae; genus JAEUMD01. The sequence goes on from JAGRKV010000051.1 coordinate 292,277, forward strand.
GGCGATCTGGCGCGACTCGCAGGTCCAGGGGTTCTTGAGTTTCGTCGTCGTCGTCTCATTCACGCTGGCGGCGTGGCTCATCCTGACGCGGGAGATCGCTGCTGGCGAGGCGGTGCGCGTTGCCATCTTTTCGGTCGTCTCGATCGTGACGACAACCGGATTCGCGGTCGAGGACTACACGGCCTGGGGGACCTTTTCGATCGGGCTGTTTTTCCTGCTGAAGTTTGTCGGCGGCTGCTCCGGATCGACGACCGGGGGGATAAAGATCTACCGGTTGCAGGTTGCCGGTATGCTGGCGCGCAGCCACTTCCTGCACCTCATCAGCCCCAACCGCGTCGTCACGCTGATGTATAACAAGCGGCGACTGCCCGATGACGTGCCGTTCTCCGTTGTCGCCTTTCTTGCCATCTACCTGGCCACGGTTGGGATCTTCACGGTGCTTCTTGCGTCGCTCGATCTGGATCTCGTGACGTCGCTGACGGCGTCTGCTCAGGCCGTTGGCAACGTCGGTCCTGGTCTTGGCCATCTTGTCGGTCCGACGGGCAACTATTCGACGCTACCGAACGGCGCCAAGTGGATCTTGTCCTTTGCCATGCTGCTCGGACGGTTGGAGCTGTTTACGGTGCTGGTGCTGTTCCGGATAGAATTCTGGCGCTCCTGAGTGGCGCGTGCGGAATAATGAAACGATTGCGCTGCATCTATTTTTGTTGCGCATGTTTTTTACGCTGAACCGCTAAGCACTTCAGCTAAACATGCTCTAGGGCCGCCAGCCATAAATCCAATCGTAGCGTGACATCAACATGGTGGGCGGCGCCATGCGAAGGGTCGCATCGCGTGCGTGTGCCGCCATGCCATCCAGATGGTAGATGCGGCCGTTGCTCTTGGCGGCGGCGACGACGCGGCTGGCGCGGTGACGGCGGGCGCTGGCATAAAGGGCCAGGGCGCGCGGGAGGTCTGCCGGACGTTCCGCGACTGCGCGGGCCAGAACAGCTGCGTCCTCCAACGCCAGAACGGCGCCCTGGGCCATGAATGGCAGTGTCGGGTGGGCGGCATCGCCCAGCAGCGCGACGCGATCCAGGTTCCAGAAGGGTAGGGGCGGCAACTCGTAAAGCGCCCACTTCTTCCATTGCGGCGGCGTCTCCAGAAGTTCTCGCAGGATCGGCGCGAACCCTTCGGCGATATCAGTGACCCAGGCGTTGGGGATCGCGGTGCTCCAATCGTCGCTCGCGATCGTGTCCTTGCGCACGAAGATAACGGCAACTTCGCGGGCGCCGCGCACCGGGTAGTGGACGACGTGCGCTCGGGGCGACATCCACAATGTCGTGGCATTCTCCCGCAGCGGTTCGGGCATGGCTTCGAATGGGATGACCGCCCGGGCCGCACTTCGTCCGGCGAAGCGCAGGGGCGGAGCGTCAAAGAGCTCGCCACGCAGGTGTGAGCGCAAGCCATCGGCGGCAATAAGCGCATCGCCGTCAAGTCGCCTGCCACCCTTGTCTTGAATGCTGACGCGGTCTCGCTCCATGGCGGCGCTGGCCACATCGAAGCCGGTCATTATAGATATTATCCGGGATTCGCGCGCCGACTTGAGCAGTGCAGCATGCAAGTCCTGGCGGTGCAGGACCCAGTAAGGCGCGCGGTGGCGTGCTTCGATCCATTTGCCAAGCGGCAGGCGAGCCAAGGACGCGCCACTCAGCGCGTTGCGGGCGTGAACAGCGTCGGGCTTTCCCGCTAACGGTTCAAGTTCGTCCGCGACGCCCAGTTCGGCCAGTATCCGGGTGCCGTTGGGGCCAATCTGGATGCCAGCGCCTTCGGGTTCGAATGCACTGCGGCGTTCGAGGACAGTACTGGCGATGCCACGCTTTGCGAGCGCCAGAGCGGTGGCCAACCCACCAATTCCCGCACCTGCGATCAAGATCGAACCGACATCACGGGTCGGCTCGCCATCAAGCGCCTTTTGGGTGGCGTTTGTCATGCTCATCGCGGTGCTCCCGCAGCGGGAGGATGTGCGCTGCAGCAGAGCCGGCTTTCGCCTGTCAGCCGGCAGTTGCTGTGGCGTCCATGTCGACTAGGCAGCCGGGCGGATCGCTCTCAGCGGGCTTCAGTCGCGGGTCATGGACGAAAAGCGTGGAGCAATAGGGGCACAGGATCTGGCCGTCCGCGCCCATGTCCAGGAAGACATGGGGGTGGTCATAGGGACTGCGAGCCCCCATGCACTGGAACTCCTTCACTCCGATGAAGATTTTTTCGACGCCCTTATCGTTGGCGAAATGGGGAACGACGCTGGAGGCCATGCGCGTACGGCTCCTCGTTTTGTACCTCTGGATCGGGCCGACCATAGCTCCGGCAGCTCAGAAATGGTAGGGGAGGCTCACCGCACTATCGTCGCAACAGGGGAGACTTGGCGCGTGAAGGCCTTTCATTCCGATGACGTCGAAATAGCCTATATCGACGAGGGGGAAGGGCAGCCGATCCTGCTCATTCACGGATTTGCCTCCAATGTGCAGACCAACTGGGTCACGACGGGCTGGGTGGGTTTCCTGCGCGGCAAAGGCTACCGGGTGATTGCGCTCGACAATAGAGGACATGGGCGGAGCCAGAAGCTCTATTCGCTCTCGGATTACAGCGCCCCATTAATGGCGATGGATGCTCTTCGGCTGCTCGATCATCTGCGTATCGCGCGCGCTCATGCCATGGGCTATTCGATGGGCGCGCGGATAACGGCGTTTCTTGCGCTCGCCAATCCGGAGCGTGTGCGTAGCGCCATATTTGGGGGGCTGGGCATCAACATGGTGCGCGGCATGGCCGGTACGGGACCGATCGCGGTGGCTCTGGAGGCTGCGTCCATCGACGAAGTCACCAATCAAACGGCTCGGACATTCCGCGCATTTGCCGAGCAGACGAATTCCGACCTAAAGGCGCTCGCAGCTTGCATCCGGTCATCGCGAGATCCGCTGTCGCGCGAGGACGTCGCACGGATTACATGCCCTGTCTTGGTGGCGGTTGGGGAAACAGATGTCGTCGGGGGGGGCGCCGAGGCTCTTGCGGAACTCATTCCAGGAGCGCGCGGTGTGACGATTCCCGGGCGGGATCACATGAAGGCAGTGGGGGATCGCTTCTACAAAGAGGCGGTCGCAACATTTCTTGCTGATCTCGGCGAAGCGTAGCCGCTATTCGAACCGCGAAAGTCCGAAGCGATCGGCATTTTCATTTTTGTTCGGGGTGGCCGCAGATAGCAAACGACCCCGGCATGCCGAGCATTAGGGTCGCGAAGTCAAAGCGCGGGGGCTTTCTGCAGACCGATGCCAGCGAACGACCAGGGTCGTGTGCAACTCTTTGCGCGATCAGAGGCAGGGGATGGGGGGATGCCTCAGTTCACAGCAGTACAGGACGCAACCTACAACCACATGCAACCAGCACATGGGATACTACGCTTGTGACTTCGTCCCGATTGACCCGACGCTCTTAACTTCGTGCAGCCAAAGAACGCAACAAGGCGTCTTCGAGGGATGCGGCTACAGACAAGTCAAACGCAGTTGGATCACAGCACGGAACCACGAGGCGGATACACAACTCTACACAGAAACACTCGACACACTACTCAGGCTGCAACAGGCAGCTTACGCAACCAACTCACCACTCACACAACGCAAACTACGCAAGGCCCCGACTACAAAAACTCGAACTCTGAAGGACCATTTTGCGGTTCCCGGGGATTTTGTGGACCGGCAGGTGTTGCCCAATGACCCATATCTTCCCTTGGATGTTTACGAGGCTAGCAACAGCTACGGTTTGTGTCCCCTCCATTTCACTGCTCGGTGCCGTTTAGTTGTGGATAAGACTTTGTGACACTTGCATGAATTTGATTAGTTGCTTCGCAACTGCACAATTCGTGGTCTGATTGGGCAAAGGTTGGGCATGGTGTGGCCAATAAACCGCCGAGGTTGCGGGCTAGACAACGTCCGTGGCGCTCGGGGGAGCGCTGGGATCAGGGCGGCTGTTTACCGCTTGTTAACGTTACTCAGTGCACATTCCCCACATGTCTGCGTCGCGTCTTTTGGCAACTTTCTTGATTGGCTCGGCTGTTCTTTCGCCTCTTGTGGGGTGCGGAAGTGGCGGCAGCGGGCCTGATTTTGTTGCCAAACACGAACCGTGGCGCGCTGTTGAAGAACAACAGTGCCTGGCTTCAGGGCTGGTCCGGGCAAGCCCGTTCGTGCGGTCGCGGTCGTCACTGGGCGGACCTAGTGTTTGCGGCGCGGAATATCCGTTTGAAATGTCGGGTGCTGATGGCGGGCGGGTGGTGCTGCGGCCAGCGGCAACACTGCGCTGCCCGATGATTCCAGCGGTCGACCACTGGGTGAAGTCGGTGGTGGAGCCCGCCGCGCGCTATCACTTCGGTGCGGGCGTCAGCGAATTGACGGTCGCGGCGTCCTATGGATGCCGGCCGATCAACCATGTGCGGGGTGCCAAGCTCTCAGAGCATGGGCATGCGAATGCCATAGATATCTCCCGTTTCAGCCTGGCTGACGGGCGTGTGGTGGCCGTGAAGGACGGCTGGTGGGGCGATGCGCGCGAGCGTGCGTTCCTGCGTGCGGTGCATCGCGGCGCCTGCGATACCTTCACTACGGTGCTCGGGCCGCTCTACGACCGCAATCATCGCGATCACTTCCATCTCGATCTCGCGCACCACGGCCGGTCGGGCACAAACCGCGTTTGCCGTTAGATCCACTTTTCAGGTCAGCGCGGCCGGTTGACCTGGGAGCCGGGAAAACCCGCGCGCATGTAGGTGACGATCTTCCAGATTTCGTCGCGCGTCAGTGCATCCTTGAAGGACGGCATCTTCGAGCCGAAAGCCGCGCCACCATCGGAAATCGACCACAGAAGGTATTCGTCGACGGCTATCGGCCGGCGGATCATGAAGGCGAGTAGCGCAGGCGAGGGTGAAAGTGCGTTGGCGTGATCGCCATCGCCCATGCCGTCGCCGCCGTGACACGTCGCGCAATTCTTGACGTAGAGGTCCTTGCCCTCGCCGATAGTTGAGGGTGTTGGCGGCAGGGTCGCATGCTGGCCGGAATAGTCAGCGGGCACGCCTTTATCCATGAATGTCTGGTGCCGCTTCATGCGCACCTCCACGCCCTTCGACATCCGGTCCGGTCCCCACAGCTCATGCATCATCCACTCAGGCTGCCAATAGTCGAAGCTGCGCGGCGGGACCGGTGGAGGCGCGACATTGGTAATCGGCTCCATGGATGGCCCGGGGTTGCCCGACTGTGCTGCCGCATCAGATGTCATGATCGAAACGGCCACTCCGCCGCACGCAGCGGCCGCAAGGAACATGCCTGCAATCGGCTGTCTTGCCCGGAGACGCATTGGCGGTAGGCAACCTTTGAAACGGTCCTGGTCTTCGTGCGAGGTCATCGCATAGCTTCCTATTTGGAATGATCGAACGCCTGTTTGGCCGCGCAGGTCGTTCGATGATTGCGTCGGATTGGTGATGGCGCCATGGACGTTGATTGGTCGACAGCGTTTGAAATCAGATCGGCGTGCGTTCCAGATCTCCCGACAGCGCATTGCCGAAGGACAGCGCGGCCTCGCTCAACACAGCGTCGAGACCTTTCATCACGGCATCGGCATGCTTTGATCCTGCCTGGGTTTCCAGAAACTCCGCATAAGCCACCAGATCTTCCATAGGCAGGTCGCGATAGGCAAACGCGAGCGACAGCTTGGTCATGACTGCCGTTTCGGCAGCGATCTGCGGGCGTTGTTCGTCGAGAGCGATGACGATGTCTTCCAACGTCATGCGGGTGGCACCCGTGCCAGTTGTTGTCAGGCCGATCAGCATGGCGCGTGAGACATTGACGGCCATGTTGATCGACATCTCGTCGAGCCTGGCGCTGCGGATGATACGGTCGAGCGCGGCCTGGCGGAGTGGCGATTTCAGCAATAGTTCCATGATGTCCTCGGCTTCGGACATCATCTGCTGCTGGCCTGCGGGTGTTGCGGCGGTAGTTTCCGATCCGACGATGCGCTGGCCCAATGGCGACTGGTAGAAGGCGGCAACCGTGCCGGTTTCCTCCGGTGTAAGCTTGCCATTCATGCGTATGGCGAAGGCGGCTTTCAACTTCGACGGCGCGAATGATAAGGCCGCAGCCTTGTGCCAGGAGGCGGTAAACGATTCCCTGTCGCCAAGCGCTCCACTTTCCTGTGCGATGGCGTCGCCTTGTTCGGATAAGGCCGAGACAACTTCATCCAGCGTCTTGTCGACACCTGCCAGGGCAGCCAGCTCGCCCGGGGTGACTGGTTCGCGTGCTTGTGCACTTGCAGCCGAAAAGATAAGCAGCGCAGCGAACATGACGGCGCCGAAATACAAATTCCGGACGCTTGGAGTGACGGCAGACAATGCCTGCATTTCGCAGCTCCGCAATATTGCCGTTGCGATGGCTTTGAGCCTGCATTGACGGCGATGGGTCCAAACGCAATACGGTTCTTGAAAAGTTGGGGTCTTTTACCAGTCGGCCTGTAAGCCGGGTTCTGTCTGGAGTTGCCTCCGCGACGGCCATTCATCTGGGACGCCGCTCGCGCAACGCCTCGTGCAACCAACCCGGGTGGCGGGTCAGGAAACCAACCTGGCATCGAGCGGCGAACCGATCATGCCTGGCCACCCCTATTTGGTCTTGCTCCCGGTGGGGTTTACCTTGCCACGCCTGTTGCCAGGCGCGCGGTGCGCTCTTACCGCACCCTTTCACCCTTGCTCGCGACGCTTGCGCGCTGAGAGCGGTTTGCTTTCTGTGGCACTTTCCCTGGGGTTGCCCCCGGCGGCCGTTAGCCGCCACCGTGCTTCCTTGGAGCCCGGACTTTCCTCCAGCCCAGCTTTACCCTTGCGGGCGGCGGGGCCAGCAGCCGTCCGGCCGACTGGTGCCCATCAATAAGGGCTGCTGGAGCCTTCGGGTCAAGGGCCAGCGGGCGGGCATGCACAAACTCTTCATGACCCGCCGCAACCACCTGGAGATCCAGGAGACTTCGTTTGCCACGTTGTGAGGCAATCGCAGTGTTGGTCAATGCTATTCGATCATCTGCTTGACAGTGAAGGCACCACGCATGTCGCCAGCGGCAAACCCCGTGGCGTGATCTTCAGGATAGAGTTCCTTAATTTTCGCGGATACTTCGGGCTTCAGTTCGCCGCCGTGACAGGCAAGACACGGAGTACCCGCCGTCATGATCGGCTTCATGTAGCGAAAGACCTTTTTGCCATCCTTTTCGACCACCTCGGCATGCTCCAGCTTCATGGCATCGGCACCGCCTTTGATATCGGCGACAAATTTCTCCATCACACGCTTCTCGAAATCATCGGGCGCATTGCCGGGATTGCGGAACTTGAGCGCGGTTCGGCCGACGGTCATGCCGCTCGACTTGGACTGTGTATCGGTCACCTTGGGTGCTTCGAGCTTGCAGACATCCAGCGCTGAGATTGGCCCACCCGATTGCATCGCTGCGACCAGCTTTTCCTTCAGTCCACCGCCAAGCCCCTTGATGGCAGCGCGGGCAGCGGCAACACGCTCGGCGTTTGGTTGAGCGGCCTCTTCCGCAATGGCTGGTGCTGCGATCGTCAGCATCAAGACTGCGGTGGTGGCGACAAGCGTGCGACGCATGGGCGAACCCCTCTTTCTGAATTTGCGTGAACTTCGCGAAACGTGGTGTTCCGAGGTCGGGACAATCTAGCAGGTGGCGCCAATGGATTCGACTGACAACATTGCAAATCCAGCGCTCTATCGACGGTTGCATCCCGCCTGATTTGGGTCAGCGCGGAGCGCCAATTCCGCCGCCAGTGGGTGTCTCGATGATAAAGGCATCGCCAGCCTCAAGGACGGTTTCGGCGCAGCCTGGCAATTCTTCCACGCGGCCATCGGCTCGCCGCACCGCATTGCGTCCGCATTGTCCGGGTTCGCCGCTGTCTAGTCCCGGCGGGGGAATGGTGCGGAAGCCTGACAGGATGGCGCAGCTCATGCGTTCCAAGAAGCGGATGACCCGCCTGGTGCCGTCGCCACTCACAAAGCGGCCCTTGCCGCCGGAGCCACGGCGGATCGAGAATTCCTCCAGAAGTACGGGATATCGCAGTTCCAGGATCTCAGGGTCGGTGAGGCGTGTGTTGGTCATGTGGACATGGACGGCTGCGGCACCGTCAAAGCCATGCCCATCAGCGTCGTATCCGGCGGGGGCCCCTGAACAGATCGTCTCGTAATACTGTAGGCGTTCGTTGCCGAACGTGAAGTTGTTCATGGTTCCCTGTGCGGTGCTGAGCCCGCGCATTGCGGCGAACAGCGCATTGGTCACGACTTGGGATGTTTCGACATTGCCGGCGACGACGGCTGCGGGAAATTCCGGCTTCAGCATGGAGCGATCCGGGATGGCGATGCGGATGGGCTTGAGGCAGCCGGCATTCATGGGGATTGGCGCATCGACCATGACGCGGAATGCATAAAGCACGGCGGCACGCGTTACGGGCTCTGGCGCATTGAAGTTGTCGGGCTGCATGGCGCTTGTGCCGGTGAAATCGACGAGCGCTGTCTGGCTCTCCCGATCGGCCGTGATGCTGACCTTGATTTGGGCATCCTGGTCGGTCGTGATGGTGGATGCTCCATCCTCCAGCCGCGCGATGAGGCGGCGCACGCTTTCCTCGGCATTGTCCTGGACGTGGCGCATGTAGGCTTCGACGACATCTAGGCCGTATTGGCCGACCATCTTCCGGAGTTCACTGGCGCCCTTGGCATTGGCGGCGACCTGTGCTTTGAGGTCGGCAATGTTCTTGTCGGGCCTGCGCGCGGGATACGTGGCGCCCACTAGAAGCGTGCGCGTCTCGTCCTCACGGAAACGACCGTTTTCGACAAGCAGGAAGTTGTCGATATAGACGCCTTCCTCCTCGATCGTCGTTGCCTTGGGAGTCATCGAGCCGGGGGTCAGGCCGCCGATGTCCTCGTGATGGCCACGCGAGGCCACGTAAAAGATAATCTTCCGGCCGGAATCATCGAAAACGGGTGTTATAACTGTGATGTCGGGAAGGTGCGTGCCGCCGTTATAGGGGGCATTCAACATGAAGACATCGCCCGGTCGCATGGTCCCGGCGCGCTCGCGTAGGATTGTCTCGACCGAACTATCCATCGATCCGAGGTGGACAGGCATATGTGGCGCATTGGCGACCAGCCGGCCTTCAGCATCAAAGACGGCGCAGGAGAAGTCGAGACGCTCCTTGATGTTGACGGACTGCGCCGTATTGCGCAGGGCCTCTCCCATCTGCTCGGCAATCGACATGTAGAGATTGTTGAAGACCTCAAGCAGAATGGGATCGGCGTCGCGGCCCAACCGTTCGCTGCGGCGCTTGTCGCGCCGAGCCATGACGATGTCGTTGCGGCTCGTGATGCTGAGCTCCCACCCGGGTTCGACGACGATCGTCTGGTTGTCTTCGATGATGAGTGCGGGACCGGAGATTGGCGGGCCGCCGGGATTAAGGCCACCATTGCGATTGTAGATGGCTGTTTGGCGCCATTCGCCTGATGTGAACATGCGCGTGTGTGCGTGGGGAGCGGTGCTCGTGGCGGAGCCTGGTTCGGGCTCGCTGGAAGGTTCGTCGCGGGGCATGTCATGGCCTTGCGCTTCGACCTCCAGGGTGGCGACGACGATTTGCTTTTCAGGCGAGATGAAACCGAACTGACGCTGATGGGCGGCCTCGAAGGCTTCACGCATCAGTGCGATGCGGGACAATCGAACCGGGATCGCGGTATCGGTTCCGGCGTAACGCAAATGCAGATGTGATGCGACGCGCACATTCTGGAGAGCGACGCCTTCGGCGATCACAGCCTGCATGACGTCCTTGGCCAGCACCTCAACCATCTGGGCGATGGCGTGCATGGCTGTTTCGTCGAGTTCCAATTCAAGGGAATGTTCGCGGCTCGCCCGCAACGGCGCCAGCCCCATGCCATAGGCCGAAAGCAATCCGGATAGCGGGTGGATGAGCACGGTCTCGATGCCCAAGGCATCGGCGATGAGGCAGGCGTGCTGTCCGCCTGCTGCGCCAAAACAATTGAGCGCATAACCGGTGACGTCGTGACCGCGCGCGACAGAGATACGCTTGATGGCGTTGGCCATGTTCTCCACCGCGATGCGGATGACGCCTTCTGCGACCTGCTCCGCCGTCTTGCCGCCGCCCATTCCGGCAGCGAGTTGGTCAAACGCAGAGATGACGCTGTCGCGATCGAGCGGTTCATTCTGCGCGGGGCCGAATACGCGCGGGAAGTGCTCTGGCGCAATCTTGCCAAGCACCACGTTGGCGTCGGTGACGGTTATTGGGCCGCCTTTGCGATAGGCCTTGGGGCCCGGGTCGGAACCTGCACTTTCCGGGCCGACCTTCAGGCGTGACCCGTCGTAGCTCACGATCGAGCCACCACCGGCTGCAACGGTATGGATGCGCAGCATGGGCACGCGCATGCGCACGCCGGCAACCTCTGTTTCAAGCGAGCGCTCATAGTCGCCAGCGAAATGCGACACGTCGGTCGAGGTGCCGCCCATATCGAAGCCGATGACGTGCTCGAAACCGGCTGATTTCGCAGTCTCAGCCATGGCGACGATACCGCCCGCTGGGCCCGAAAGGATGGCGTCGCGGCCCTCGAATGCATCGGCGGACTTCAAGCCGCCCGATGACGCCATGAACATGAGCCGTGGGGCCGGGGCGCCGTTTGCTTCCGGCTGCAGTTCGGCGGCTATGCGATTGACATACCGCTTCAGGATCGGGGTCAGATAGGCATCGGCAACCGTCGTGTCTCCGCGCCCGACGATCTTGATGAGGGGCGAAACCTCGTGGCTGACGGACACCTGTGCGAAGCCGATGCGGCGTGCGACTGCTGCGGCCTGGCGCTCGTGGGCCGGATGGGCATAGGCATGCATCAGCACGATCGCGACGGCGGTGATGCCTTTTTGGCGGGCCTCCGTAAGATCGCATGCGAGTTTCTCCGCGTCCAGCGGTTGCTCGATGGTACCATCGGCGCGAACGCGCTCATTAGCGGAAATGACCGCAGCGTAGAGCATCGAGGGCTTGACGATGTTTCGCGCGAAAATGTCCGGCCGCGCCTGATAGCCGATTTCGAGTTGGTCTTCGAGGCCGGCGGTGATGACGAGCGCTGTCGGCTCGCCCTTGCGTTCAAGCAGGGCGTTGGTGGCGACCGTCGTGCCCATCTTGATGCTGCCGATGAGTTCGGCTGGAATGGGTGCATCGGTCGGGACATCAAGAATGCGGCGGATGCCTTCGAGTGCCGCATCACGATAGGCACCGGGGTTTTCAGACAGCACCTTGCGGGCATGGATGGTGCCATCCGGCGCACGGCCAATGACGTCCGTGAAGGTGCCGCCCCGGTCGATGAGGAACTGCCAGCGGTTTCCGGATCGATGTTGCGCGGTCATCGTGGATTTGCTCCGGGACTGATCTGCGAACGTCACGGTTGGCCGCGCGTGCAGTTGTGAGCTATCGACTTCAATGGAGAACGTCAATTGCGAGGGGCCGTCACGCAGATGCAGCCAGTGCCACGTTGGTTTGTACGATCAGCCATCGGTCTCGTGCTTGCGGGGGGCTTCTTGCTGGCGGGCTGGTGCGTGCAAGCAAGTGAGGCGGCAAATGTCGAGGTGCAAGTGGCGAGCGGTCTTGCCCAGCAGTGGGAGCAAACGGCGCTGACGTCACTCATGCAGGAGATTGGGCGGGAGATTTCGCTTCGCAGCGGGGTGCGGCTCGATCTCACCTTGGGACAGACCGCGATGACGGCCGATGATCTCAAGCGCGGGCTGTTGTCTGGCGGCACAAGCGCGGCGATGGTGCCTGCGCAAGTGTTCGTCCGGCAAAGCGCGCTATTTGCCGCGCCTTCCATTCCGTTCTACAGCGTGACGGAAGGACGCCGCGCCCGCCTGTGGCAGCAACTTGCGCCGCTGATGGCGGAGCGGCTGCGTGAACTCGATCTTGTCTTGTTAGCGATGGTGCCGTGCCCGCCAGTGGTTCTCGCTGTGCGTGGCGACAAGGCGTTCTCCCAGAGCATGGCGGCCTTGCGGTTTGGCAGCAACTCCGCCGCCGGGGCTGCCGGGCGCCGGTTCTTGGAGTATGTGGGGTCCACGAGTGTGGCGCTGCCGGATGGAGCCAGGGATTTATCCGCGATTGCGGCGCTTATTGCTGAGGGGCAGGCCGATTGGGCTTTTGCCGAGTGGCCCGGCGTCAAGGATGGTGCCGGGCGGGAAGGCGGCGAAATTTCCGGTGAGACTGCCGGGCACAGCGAGATCCTTACTACCGAAGCATGGCAGCCGCTTGCGCTTGTGGTTGTGCGCAATTCGGCGTTCTCGTCGGTTGATGGAAAGGATCGTCAGAAGCTCGAACACATCATGGATGCTGGGGCTGCGGGCGGCACTGAAGGCGCATCGAGCGGAACATTGCCGGTAGGCGCGTGGCTGCGCCCCTTTTCCGCGTCTTCCCAGACATCAGATCGGGGGATCGCAAGCATTGGGACCTCAGGCAGTGAGATCTCAACCAACAAGGCCGGAGCGGGCGCGGTGCAGCTAACGCCGCGCGGCTTCGGCGCAGGCCCAAGCCGCGAACTGCTGCAATACTTTCACGCAATCGGTCAACGCATGGCCGATGAATGGAAGGTCGGGGCTGGGGCCGACGGCTGGATCCTGGTGGAACAGCTCGGTACAAAAGACAAAGGGGCCAAGCCTTAGGGCAAGTTACCAAATGCCGATGGCTCCAAGGGCAATGCCGCAGAAATGTCTTTGTCCCAAAGCTGCTGCCGCTGCCGCTGCCGGTCTGCCGGTATATCAATCCGCCATCAGTAACCCGACACCGCCAGATGAATGGCTGGCGCACTGCATGGCATCGGGTTCGGCCGCCCTTGCGCTATTGGCCCAAATTGCAAATGCCGCCGCCGCGCATATCGCGATGAGCAAGCTCCTCATATGTGCCTCCTCCAACAGAACGCTCACTTTTGCTCACGTTCTGACGCTCTTTGGCGTCTTTGCGCCCGCATTGCGGACGACGTGCCGTCATTTGCGATGACCTCAGCGTGTTCGCCTCACGTTCAGGTACACCCGCAAATCCGGCTCATTACTTATATTAGTAGTGTGCGCGGAGAGGGAATTTGGGTCAAATCAAGGAACGTGAAATATGCTTCACAAGAGTCATATCTGTGGACGAAGTGATAATATTTGCTGATCTGATGCGCGTTTGGTTTTGTTTCGGCTGCCGTCCGCGTGGTCAGGGGGCGCTCGGTCAGGGGAAATGAGCTGGGTGAATTTCAAAGCGCTGTTCAGGCTGCTCAGGCGCAAGTTCGCCGGAAACCGGCTGACGCGGCTGGCGGCGGCTCTGGGGATCGACGGGAAGCGATGCCGGACGCCGGCGCATCAACGCACCGCGTTCACAATGGCGTTCGTGGGTCTTGCGGCGAAGATGGCCAAGGCGGACGGCGTTGCGGTCGCGGCTGAACTCGAGGCATTCGAGAGCTGGTTTCATGTGCCTGAGGATCAGCGCGAGTCGGTTCGCGCTGTGTTCGATCTGGCAAAGCGCGATGTTGCTGGATACGAGCAGTATGCGGAGCAGATCGCCGGCTTCCTGGTCGAAGATCCCGAGATCAAGCGTGATGTGTTCGAATGCCTGTTTCACATCGCCTCTGCGGACGGTGTGCTGCATGCCGACGAAGAGACTTTTCTAAAGACCGTTGCCGGGATTTTTGCGCTGCCGGATCACACGTACCGGGAAATCCGCCGGATGTTCGTTGTCGATCCGGATGATCCCTATGCGGTTCTCGGTGTGTCGCCTGACATCAGCGACGAAGCACTGAAGGTTGCCTACCGCCGGTTGGCGATGGAAAACCACTCCGACCGCCTTGCTGCCCATGGTGTGCCGCGCGAGTTCCAGGCTGTCGCCGACCGGAAGCTCGCGGCGATAAATGCGGCTCATGACGCCATCCTCAAAGAGCGTTCTGCTCGTCGTTTGCAGCATGCGATGGCGCCAGATCCTTCAGGCGATACCGGCATGACCAGCGGGGACGCATCGTGAGCCAAGACCTGTTGTTGACGGCGCCTGACAGTGCGCTCGTCGACGCGCTTCACCCTTCACCCAACATCGAGCCGAGGCGGTCAGGATACCGGCCCGATCTTCTGCTGCTGCACTATACCGGCATGCAGGACGTCGATAAGGCGATCGATTGGCTGTCGCGGCCTGAGAGCAGCGTGTCGTGCCACTACGTCATTGCCGAGGATGGGCGCATAACCCAGATGGTGGCTGAGGACCTGCGCGCCTGGCATGCGGGGCACTCGTATTGGGCTGGCGCGACGGATATCAACTCGTGTTCCATCGGCATCGAGATCCACAACCGCGGGCATGCCGATGGCTATCCGGATTTTCCAAAAGCGCAGATGGAGGCCGTGGCGCGGCTTTCAGCCGACATCATCGAGCGCCATCGCATTGCGAAGGATCGGGTGCTGGCGCATTCGGATGTTGCGCCGTGGCGAAAAATCGATCCGGGAGAAAAGTTTAATTGGCGCGGGCTGGCCGACGCGGGTGTGGGGCGCTGGATCATGCCCGAGCCCGTGGACAGTGGGTGGTCAATGGGGCTGGGTTCTCGCTCGGAGAAGATTGCAGATGGGCAACATCTGCTCCGGCGTTACGGTTACGGCATCGAAGTGACGGGCATGCTCGACGAGGCAACGGCATTCGTGCTGCGCGCTTTCCAGATGCATTGGCGGCAAGAGCGCGTTGACAGTCGCCTCGATCATTCGACCCTGGTGACGTTGCGGCGACTCGTTTCGGAAACGGAGTCGGGCAGGGCGGTGGGATAGCAGGTGCCAGCGTGGCCCGATGCGCTGGCCTCGCGCCCGACACCGACAGTACGACCGCCCCGGTTCCGGATCACTGTGACGGTGTCAGAGTTAGGGTAGAGACGCCGACAGCGACGTTGAGACCCGTCTCGCCTTTGACGCTCAACGGCTGCAAGACAATCGATTTGTTGTTGCCACCGACCAGCACGTTGGCGCCGACACCAATCCCTGCCGCTACATCCGCCGATACCCCGGCGAAGCTGCCGCCGAGCTGTTCGCCGGGAACCTGTGTGGTAGAACCGAGCACCGTCCAGACCATTGTGCTCTCGCCGCGCACGCCGACATCGAGGCCAATGCGCGTGGTGGTGCCTGAGAAGCGGCGACCCATGCCACCGCCGATGGGTTCATACATGCAGGACAGCGTCTCCTTGGAGCCGACGACCATACCCACTGTGCCCTTGCCTTTGCAGGTGAGAGTTCCGGCGGCGACTTTTGCGTTCTGCGCCGTGGCGGTCTGCGCGAAAGCGGCTGTCAACGCGATGGCGGCGAGTGCTGCTGCTGCGCGCGAAATCGTCCTGGTCATGACGAAGAAGCTCCCAGAATTATTCACTGTGGAATGAAATCATGATTACGCAGCACCGTCTTTGACGTGGAGACGGAGACAGCCGTCTTCAAGCGCGTGCCTCACTCTGCCGCAAGTGCGGGGCGATCAATCGGTGCCCCGCAGCGCCTGCCAAAATGGCGTTGGAATAGACGGCGTCATTGAAGTTCTCTGCCGCGCGAGGTCGGCGTCGGCGAACAATTGGCTTTCGCCTGAAGCTGCACCGGTATTGCCGAGCTGGGGTAGTCCAGTGCCGGCGCATGAAGACACATTTTCTCCAGTCAGATGACTTTGACGCGGATCGGCTGCCCCCTGCCCGATTGCGGTAGCTTGTTTCTTTCGAATCCCGTCCTGGCCTGTGTAAAACCTTAAGAATCCGTTGACTCCCATGAAATCCCATGCGATCCCATAGATGCCCGTCCGCACCGGGCGAAAGGGATCGCGGCTTGGCGCCGGCCCTGTGAGAGGGCCAGGGCCAGAGCGACTGCCGCGGTCCACCCCCTTTCCCGGATCGGGGGGACGAGGCGGCGTGCGGATCGGGGTTGCCGGGTCGTGTGGTGTGCGCGGGGCGCTGCGTCTCCGGAAAAGAGGAATTCGGCGTGGCGCTCGCGCCCGCCGTGTTGGGTCATGGAGCAGGCGCGAATATCGGCCGCGACGCTCCAGCGGGATGCGGGTTCGGCGTGCGTGTGGCGCACACGGGCCTGTCGGGTTTGGTGGTGCGTTCTTGCGTGCCGTTGTGCAGCGTGAAGGTGAGGCTCTAGCCAGGGGATGGACCGTTTTGTCTCCACCTACACCAACAAGATCGACGCGAAAGGGCGCGTCTCAATTCCCGCTGCCTTCCGGGCCGTGCTCGAACGCGACGGCTACAAATCCGGCGGTGCCATCGGGATCTACTGCTACCCCTCACTCGACGCTCCAGCACTCGATGCTGGCGGCGAGAGACTGGCGCAGAAAATCGACGGGCTTCTCCAGGGCCTGCCGGACTATTCGAACGAGCGCGACGAACTCTCTGTCGCGCTCTATGGCGACGTCCAGGTCCTCTCGCTCGACGGGGACGGGCGTATCGTCCTTCCTGAAGGGCTGCGCGGGCATGCCGGTCTTCAAGGCGCGGTCACTTTTGTCGGGCTTGGCGACAAGTTTCAGATGTGGGAGCCCGGCGCGTTCGAGCAACGGCGCCAGCGGGCTCGCGAAAAAGTCCAGGATCACAGAAAGCTCTTCGGCAGCGGGGGCTCCGGAGGCGGGGGAGCACGGGAATGACGCCACGGCGCGAGGGCCCGGGAGGGACGGGGACGCGCGACGTGCGGTCGAGGCACATTCCCGTGCTGCTACCCCAGGTGCTGGAGACGCTGCGGCCACGGGACGGCGAGCGGATCATTGACGGCACGTTCGGCGCGGGCGGCTACACCCGCGCCATTCTGGAAGCGGCTGACTGTTCGGTGCTGGCGCTCGATCGCGATCCGACAGCGATTGCCGGAGGTGCCGCGCTAGTCGCGGAGTTCGCGCCGCGCCTACGGGTCATTCAAAGCGAATTCAGCAATCTCGATGCCGTGGCGGAACGCGAAGGGTTCTCGCCTGCTGATGGTGTCGTGCTCGACATCGGTGTTTCGTCGATGCAACTCGACGAGGCCGAGCGGGGGTTTTCCTTCCAGGCCGATGGTCCGCTCGATATGCGCATGAGCGGGGCGGGGCTGAGTGCCGCCGACGTCGTGAACACTTATGAAGAAACCGCGATTGCCGACATCCTGTATCAGCTCGGCGAGGAGCATAAGTCACGCGCGATTGCCAGGGCGATCGTGAAACGACGCAGTGAACAGGCGTTTGCGCGCACTTTAGAGCTGGCCGAGGTAGTGGCGCGGGCGCTGGGTGGGCGGCGGCATGACCAGAAGGTGCATCCGGCGACGCGCACGTTCCAGGCACTCAGGATCTACGTCAACGACGAGCTGGGCGAGCTTACCCGCGCGCTCCATGCCGCTGAGCGGATACTGAAACCTGGCGGGCGGCTTGTCGTCGTTACCTTCCACTCGCTGGAAGATCGCATCGTCAAGCAGTTCCTGGCTGTGCGTTCAGGACGGGTTGCGCGCGGGTCGCGGTATCTGCCGGACAATTCGAATCAATTTTACACACCAAGTTTCCAGATTGTTAACCGACGGCCGTTAACGTCTGAGAAAGGTGAACTGGACGTCAATCCGCGCGCCCGTTCGGCACGATTGCGAGCCGCGGTTCGAACCGAGGCGCCGCCTTTGACGGACGCGGTGACGGGCATCAGTTGATCTTGTTCTTTGGCTCGGCGTGCGCCGTAACGAGGTCGAGAATTCCATGCGTCTGACAATACTTTCATCCGTTTTTCTTACGCTTTCGAGTGCGTTTCTGCTCTATGCGCTTAACAATGACACGCGCGCGCTGGAGGAGGCACTGCAGGCCCAGGAACGGGTGGCGGCGGAACTCAAGAGCGATATTGCCGTGCTGAAGGCCGAGCGCGCCCATCTTGCGCGGCCAGATCGCATGGAGCCTGCCGCGCGTCTCCTCGGCATGGCGCCTCCCCGGCCTACGCAGCTCACCGGCAAGATCGAAACCGGGAGTACGAAGGAGCACGCAGGCCAGTGAGGATTTGCGGGCCGCGGTAAGTTTCGGCGTGTTGACGACCCCGGTTCACGCATGCCCGCAAGTTTGAAGCATCCTATTCCTCGGCTCGAAACGTCTTGGTTTGCGCAGGTCAGGGAGGGAACGGCATGGGCCGGTCCGTCACCATATCGAGCGGGTTGATCCCGGTGGCTGGCAAGGCAACGCCTGTGCCGGGACCTGGTGGCGCCGTGCCGCGCTATCCGCTGCGCTCCGCCGCGATGATGGCCGCTGTCCTGGCGGCGTTCTCGGTTGTTGGCGTGCAACTCGTCCGGCTGGCGGGGCAGGGCGCGGGTGTTCCGGTTGCCGCCATCAGTGCGCCGATCGCAACGGGCACCTCGCGACCGGATCTTGTCGATCGGTCGGGTAGGCTGCTTGCCGGCGATGTGGAGTTGCCCTCGCTGTTCGTCGATCCGCTGCTGGTCGTCGACCGCGACGAGCTCGTCGAGAAGCTGCGTGGTGTTTTGCCTGATCTTGATGAGCCGGGATTGCGTTCCGCGCTGGCTGAAAAGGGGCGGCGCTTTCATTGGGTGAAGCGCGGGCTTTCACCTGCACTGGCGCAACGTGTTCACAACCTCGGGCTGCCGGGTCTGGCGTTCCGCCAGGAGTTGCGGCGGGCCTATCCGGGCGGGCATCTTGCCGGCCATGTGCTGGGCGGCGTCAATGTTGACAACCGCGCGGTCGCCGGGATCGAACGCTATCTGGATGAGGCACAGCTGGTCGACCCGGTGGTGTCCGTCGAGCCCAGTTCCAGGGTGCCGGTGCAGCTGTCGCTCGATATGCGCGTGCAGCATGCATTGGAGCAGGAACTGATCGAAGCCAAGCGGACCTACCGCGCGCAAGGCGCAGGTGGCGTGGTGCTCGACGTCGAGACCGGCGAAGTGATCGCCTCGTCCTCGCTACCGTTCGTCGATCCTTCGCGATTGGATCAGACAATGGCTGGCGGTGTGATCGACCGGATAGCAGGCGGCACCTATGAGCTGGGCTCTATTTTCAAGCTTATGACTGTGGCGATGGCACTCGATAGCGGGCGTGTGACGGCCAATACGGTGCTTGATCTTTCCCAGCCGCTCAGTGCAGGCCGTTTCGAATTCAAGGACCATCACGGTGGTGCGCGAGCAATGTCGGTGCGCGATGTGTTCTTGAAGTCGTCCAACGTCGGCGCTGGCACACTTGCGCTGAACGAGGGTACGAAGCGGCAGAAAGCGTTTCTCGCTTCGCTCGGCCTTGCGGACCAGATACGGACCGAGGCTGGTCCGGTTGCCGGGCCGGTCGTGCCTGGCAACTGGGACAGGGCAGAGACGATCACGGTTTCTTTCGGGCACGGCATCGCCGTGGCACCCTTGCAGTTCGCGGCAGCGGCGGCTGCGCTCGTCAACGGCGGGGAGTATGTTGCGCCGACGCTGCTGAAGCGGCCGGCTGGCGCGGTGGTCGAACGCCGCCGTGTGATTTCAGAAAAGACCAGTGCGGCTTTGCGCGAAATGATGCGTGCAAACGTCGCAGAGCGTGGCGGAACCGGAGAGCGCGCGGCAACGCCAGGCTTTGCCGTCGGAGGCAAGACCGGAACAGCGGAGATCGCGGTGCGCGGGCGCTATGACCGCAACGCCGTCATCGCATCGTTTCTGGCAGCGTTTCCAATTGAAAAACCGCGTTACGTGACACTCGTCATGCTGTTTCGCCCCGCGCGCACGGCAGCTTCGGGTGGCGAAATCACCGCCAGCCGAACGGCCGCCCCGGCGACACGGCGGCTTGTCGGCCGGATTGCACCACTGCTCGGGCTGAAGCCCGATGCGACGGCGAACGGCAGCTGAACCGGCACGCCTTGCAACTGGTGGGATCTGGCAAAGGTCCTGATTGGTTTGGTGATAATTCAGGTGTTTGACCAATTCGGCGGCGGACAATAATACGATTGAGCGTCCGGCATGGAATATTCGGTGTCAGGCGCGCGGGTGGCGCATCTTCACGGTCGTGCGCTGCCGTCCAATGGGGCGCCAACTGAACTCGGCCAGATGCGGGCCTTCAAAGCATGCTGCTGACACAACTTCTTGGTCCCGAGACAACGACCCCTGCCGGTGTCTCACGGTTTTTCGTGACGGGTCTCACTGCCGATAGCCGCCAGGTCGCGCCCGGCTTTGTATTCGCTGCTCTTCCGGGTACCGCCGTCGACGGTGCGCGGTTCATCGGTGATGCAGCGGCGCGCGGTGCCATAGCGGTGGTCGCGCGGGGCGATGTTGCGTTGCCCGAAGGCCTGAAGATCCCAGTCATCACCGTCGAAAATCCACGCCGCGCATTGGCAATGATGGCGTCGCGATTTTATCCAGCGCAGCCGGGAACGATCGTTGCGGTGACGGGGACCAGCGGCAAATCTTCGGTAGCTGATTTCACCCGCCAGATTTTTGCCGCGTGCGGTTATCGCGCGGCCTCGCTCGGAACCATCGGTGTCGTCAAGCCGGATGGAGCGGTCTACGGGTCGCTGACGACGCCCGATCCGGTATCGCTGCACCAGACCTTGAACGAGCTTGCGGAAGAAGGCATCTCGCACCTTGCACTTGAGGCCTCGTCGCATGGGCTCGACCAGCACAGGCTCGACGGCGTGCGGCTGACGGCGGCGGCTTTCACCAATCTCGGCCGCGACCACATGGATTATCACGCTACAGTCGAGGACTATCTCGCGGCCAAGCTGCGCCTCTTCACCACGCTGCTTCGGCCAGACCAGATTGCGGTTGCCAACTCCGATGGGGCCATGTCGGAACGGGTGGCGGATGCGGCGCGGGCGCGTGGCCTCGACGTTCGCACGGTTGGACGGACAGGGTCCGCGGTGAGGCTTGTGGATGTTGCCCGCGACGGCTTTGCGCAAGTGCTGCGCGTTGTCGCTGACGGT
The DNA here is from genome assembly GCA_020442165.1 of Hyphomicrobiaceae bacterium. GTDB lineage: Bacteria > Pseudomonadota > Alphaproteobacteria > Rhizobiales > Hyphomicrobiaceae > JAEUMD01. Next base: position 313,213 of record JAGRKV010000051.1, read on the forward strand.
GTGGAGCGCACTATCAGACTTCCCTTAATCGGCGCCTATCAGGTGGAGAATGCGCTGACGGCCGCGGCGTTGGCGGCGGCGGGCGGTGTCGAAATTCAGGAGGCTCTGGGGGCGCTGGAAACACTGCAAGGGGTGCCTGGGCGCCTCGATGTCGTCGGTGAGGCGCGAGGCGGTCTCATCGTTGTCGACTATGCGCACAAGCCTGAAGCGCTTGCCGCCGTGCTCGACAGCGTGCGTCCGTTCGTGACGGGCCGGCTCATCTGCGTGTTCGGTTGCGGCGGGGATCGCGACACGGGCAAACGCCCGATCATGGGCCGGATCGCGGTCGAGCATGCCGACGTTGTCATCGTGACCGACGACAATCCGCGCAGCGAGGATGCGGCCTCCATCCGTTCGCAAATTCTGGCTGAGGCTGCCGGAGCCCGGGAGGTCGGTGACCGGAAGAGTGCGATCGAGGAGGCCGTTGGCATGGCCGGGGCGGGGGATGTGGTCGTCATAGCCGGCAAGGGCCATGAAACCGGCCAGATCATCGGCAACACCGTATTGCCGTTCTCAGACCACGAGGTCGCGCGCGCGGCGGTCCGGAGGGTGTCGGAGAATGGCTGAACCGCTGTGGAGTGTCGAAGCGCTCGTTGCTGCGTGTGCCGGACACGCCGATGGCGCAGTAGGCGAAGCGGGTGCCGTTACGGGAATTTCGATCGACACGCGCACGCTTGTGCCGGGGGATCTTTTCGTCGCGCTCAAGGATCAGCGCGATGGGCACGAATTCGTCTCCGCCGCCTTCGAGAAGGGTGCTGCTGCGGCGTTAGTCCATGAGGGATATGCGCGGCAGTCCCAGGATGGCCTGTTGATCCGTGTCGACGATGTCCTGACCGCACTTGAACGGATCGGGGTTGCCGCTCGGGCGCGGCTTGATCGCAACGCCCGGGTCATCGCCATCACGGGAAGCGCTGGCAAGACGACAACCAAGGAAATGCTGCGCCTGTGCCTGACGCCGCTGGGGGCTACGCATGCTTCGGACAAATCGTTCAACAATCATTGGGGCGTGCCGCTGACGCTGGCACGCATGCCGCGCGACACGCGGTTCGCCGTATTCGAGATCGGCATGAACCATGCTGGCGAGATTACGCCGCTGACGCAGATGGTGCGTCCCGACATCGCCATGGTGACGACGGTTGAGGCGGCTCACCTTGCGGCATTTGCAAGCGTGGAAGACATCGCGCGGGCCAAGGCTGAAATCATGTCTGGACTGGAGCCGGGCGGTTTTGCCGTGCTCAATCGCGATAATCCGCATTACGGGATACTGCGCCAAGCCGCAGTCGATCGCGCTGGCGTCAATGTCGTGTCTTTTGGCGTCTGTCCGATACCGCAAGGCGATGGTGCAGCATCTGTGCGGCTGTTGAGCGAGACGGCCAGCGGCAGCGGAACGCGGATTGCGGCGCTAACCGGTCATGGCATCGAAGCGGGCATGGCGGGTGAGTTCGCGTTCGAGCTGGGGGCGGCGGGGCATCACATGGTGCTCAATGCGCTGGGTGTCGCGGCTATTCTTCAATGCGCGGGCGTCGGGATGGGCAGCGTTGCCGCATTGGCCGGGTTCGGGCCGCCGCAGGGGCGGGGCTCGCGACAGCCTATAGCCATCGCGGGTGGTGAAATACTGCTCATCGACGAGAGCTACAACGCCAACCCTGCTTCGATGCGTGCGGCGCTGATGGCGATGGCGTTGCTGCCGCGCCAGACCTATCACAGACGCATCGCGGTTCTGGGCGATATGCTCGAACTTGGCTCGGAAGCGCGTCAATTGCACGAGGGGCTGGCGGATGCTCTCAGCGTTGCCGAGGTCGACTGCGTCTATGCCGCGGGCGCCAATATGCAGTATCTCTTTGCAAAAATTCCCAAAGCCCGGCAGGGCGCCTGGGCGGAGACTTCGGCTGATCTGGAAGCAGCGTTGAGCGCGGAGCTGGGGCCGGGCGATGCGGTAATGATTAAGGGCTCCAACGGTTCGCGCATGGGGCGGCTCGTCGAATTGGTGCGTGGGCTGGAACGGGACAACAATTAGAAGAGGGCCAATGCGCACAAGGCGCGTGGCGTGAGGGAAGAAACAATCAATGCTCTATGAGCTCATAAATTTCAGTGACCAGATCGGTCCGCTCAACGTCTTCCGCTACATCACGTTCCGCACCGGCGGGGCTATCTTCACGGCGCTGCTATTCGTGATGCTGTTTGGCCCGGGCATCATCGACCTGCTTCGGGTCAAGCAAGGCAAGGGACAGCCGATCCGCTCCGACGGGCCGCAGACGCACCTGGCCAAGGTGGGCACGCCGACAATGGGCGGCCTCATGATTCTTGCTGGAGTCCTGGTTGCGACGCTGCTTTGGGCGAACCTGTCCAACATGTACGTGTGGGCCGTGCTGATGGTGACGCTCGGCTATGGCGCCATTGGCTTTTATGACGACTACCTCAAGGTGACGAAGCAGACGACTTCGGGTTTCGGGACCAAGTCACGGCTGCTGCTTGAGATCGGCATAGCGGCCCTGGCGACCTATATGCTCGTGCAAATGGGCACGCCGGGTTTTTCTGATGCGCTGACGTTCCCGTTCTTCAAGAACGTGATGTTGCCTCTCGGCATGTTTTACGTGGTGTTTGGTGTGCTCGTCATTGCAGGTGCCGGCAATGCGGTGAACCTTACCGATGGCCTCGACGGACTGGCCATCGTGCCGGTGATGATCGCAGCTTCCACGTTCGGGTTGATCGCCTATCTGTCGGGCCGCGCGGACTTTGCCAAGTATCTGCAAATTCACTACGTCGCGGGTGCGGGCGAGCTTGCCATCATCTGCGGTGCGCTGATCGGTGCTGGGCTCGGGTTCTTGTGGTTCAATGCGCCTCCCGCCATGATCTTCATGGGTGATACGGGATCGCTTGCACTGGGCGGCGCGCTCGGCACCATTGCGGTCGCCACTAAGCACGAGATCGTTCTGGCGATCGTCGGCGGGCTGTTCGTGCTGGAGGCACTATCGGTCATCATCCAGGTCGCATCATTCAAGACGACGGGTAAGCGTGTCTTCCGCATGGCGCCATTGCATCATCACTTCGAGCAGAAGGGCTGGCGGGAATCGACGGTTGTCGTGCGCTTCTGGATCATCTCGGTGATCCTGGCACTCATCGGCCTCGCCACGCTGAAGCTCAGGTAGAGAGTCGCCCAGGCCACACCGCTGGGGCCGCAACTGGGCTAAATTGCACAGCATGATTCGCACAACCACATTTGCCGGGCGGCGGGTTGCCGTCTTCGGGCTTGGCAGCTCGGGGATTTCGGCCGCGCTTTCATTGCGGGCTGGCGGGGCGGATGTGCTTTGCTGGGACGACAGTGTCGCCGGTCGAGAGGCGGCGATGCGTGCGGGCTGCAACGTCGGCGATTTTGGCGACGCGGGCTGGGACGGGATTGCGGCCCTGATATTGGCGCCCGGCGTACCGTTGACCCATCCCGAACCGCATGCCGTGGTCAAGAATGCCCTGGCGGCTGGTGTGGAAGTTATCGGCGATGTCGAGCTGTTCTGCCGGCAGCGTCGTGAAACGGCCCCCCTTACCCCGGTCGTCGCCATCACCGGCACCAACGGCAAATCGACGACGACTGCTCTGGTCGCGCATCTGCTGAGAGAACTCGGCCACGACGTTCAGATGGGGGGCAATATCGGCAAGGCGGTGCTGACGCTCGATGAGCTGAGCGAGCAGCGGGTCTATGTGATCGAATTGTCCTCATTCCAGATTGATCTGACACCTTCGCTCAATCCGACAGTGGGCGTGGTGCTCAATGTCACGCCCGATCACATCGATCGCCACGGCACGGTCGAGCATTACGCCTCGGTCAAGGAGCGATTGGCGCAGCGCGCCGATGCGCCCTGCATCGGTCTTGATGATGCGATAACGCGAGCGATGGCTGATCGCGTGGCGATGCCCGACCGCCGCATCACGTTCACGAATGTAGAGGCGCGAGCGGCGGATGCGGACTTCTTTGCTGAAGGCACGAAGCTCTATGCCCGGTCGTGGGATGGCGACAGCAATCCCGTTGTCGAGGTTGCCGACATCGCCGGTGTGGCAAGCTTGAGAGGTTCCCACAACGTCCAGAATGCGCTGGCGGCGCTGGCCGCTCTGTGGGCGCTGCGACTGCGTTTCGAAGCTGATGGCCAGGACTTGCCGCCGGTCTGGGACAAGGCGAAGCTTGCTGCGGCGTTGCGGTCTTTCCCTGGTCTGCCCCATCGCATGGAAGAGGTCGGGCGGGCAGGTACGGTTTTATTCATCAACGACAGCAAAGCGACCAACGCCGACTCGACCGAGAAGGCGCTGGCGGCATTTCCCGCCGACATCCACTGGATCCTGGGTGGCAAGGCGAAGGACGGCGGCATTACCGCGCTTGAAAGCTATTTCCCGCGCGTGAAGAAGGCCTATCTCATCGGCGCCGCGAGTGATGAGTTCGCGGGCACGCTCGATGGCAAGGTTGCCTATGAGCGTTGCGGAACGCTGGAGGCAGCGGTCAAGGCTGCGGCCCAGAATGCCATGCGTGCCAAGGCCGGTTCGCCTGTCGTGCTGTTATCTCCGGCGTGTGCCTCCTACGATCAGTTCCGGAATTTCGAAGAGCGCGGTGATGCGTTTCGCCGCCATGTGGCCGGGTTGAAGGGGGTCGTACTACGGGAGCGGGGGGCATGAGGGTCAGCCGTGCCGATCGCAGCCAGCTCGCCCAATGGTGGTTCACCGTGGATCATACGCTGCTGGCCGCGATTTTCGCGCTCGCTGCGGCAGGTGTCGTGCTCTCGCTTGCGGCAAGTCCGGCCGTGGCGGCGAAGAAGGGGCTCGCGACGTTTTATTTCGTTGAGCGGCATGTGCTGTTCACCGGGATTGCTCTGGTCATCATGTTGCTCGTTTCGCTGCTCGACGCGGCTTTAGTGCGGCGGCTTGCGCTGGTCATTTTTGGGCTGGCGTTCATGGGGCTGGTGGCCGTCAATCTGACTGGCGCGGAGGTCAACGGCGCGCGGCGCTGGCTCAGGATCGGCGGGCACTCGCTGCAGCCATCAGAGTTCGCCAAGCCTGCGTTCGCCGTGCTGATGGCATGGCTTTTCGCCGAAGCGCAGCGGCGGCGGGATATGCCGGCGTTGTCGATTGCCGTGCTCGTCGGCGTCGTATTCGCCGGACTGCTCGTTGCGCAGCCTGACGTCGGCCAGACGCTGCTCGTGGCGCTGGTGTGGGGTGCGCTGTTCTTTCTCTCCGGTCAGCCGATCGTCGCGGCATTTGGGCTTGCGGGCGTCGGGGCTTTGGGTCTTGCCGCTGCCTATCACATCTTTCCGCACGTCGCCGGACGCATCGACCGCTTCATGACGCCAGACGTCGGCGACAACACCCAGGTCGCGCGTTCCATGCAGTCGTTCATTGAGGGTGGTTTTTTTGGCCGCGGCCCGGGTGAGGGTACGATCAAGACCGTGTTGCCCGACGCGCATACCGATTTCATCTTCGCGGTGGTGGCCGAGGAATACGGGATCATCGCGTGTCTGGTGCTGCTTGCGCTCTTCGCCTTCATCGTACTGCGGGCCCTGGTGGCGGCAAGCCGCGAGCCGGACGGTGCGATACGCTTGGCGATCCAGGGGCTGTCCCTGCTGTTTGCATTCCAGGCGCTTATCAATATGGCGGTGAACGTCGGTCTTCTGCCTGCCAAGGGTATGACGCTGCCGTTCATTTCGTCGGGCGGCTCGTCCACCATCGCGATATCGATCACGCTGGGCATGCTGCTTGCCCTGACGCGGCGCAGGCACGATCTGATGCGCCTCAAAAAGCCCCGATTGATGCCGAGTGTCGATTTCGGCAATGAGGCGGGAGCGGCGCGCTGACGTGTGCCGTCTTCGTGGTGCGTCATCACGGGGATTGGGCCGGCGATCACGGGGGGAAGACCAATTGCAGGTACGCGCAGATGAGGACAAGCCGCTGATCCTGCTGGCGGCAGGAGGAACCGGGGGGCATCTGTTTCCGGCATTCGCGCTGGCAGAGGAGCTGGCGCGGCGTGGCTACGCGGTCGATCTCGTCACCGATGAGCGCGGCGACCGCTATGGCACGGGTTTTCCTGCCCGGACCGTTTATCAGATTCCGTCCGCCACGCTTTCAGGCCGCTCGCCCATGGCGGTGGTGCGGACGGCATCGAAGCTTTCCCGGGGCGTGGTGCGCGCCTACCGGCTGCTGGGGAAGATCAAACCGGCGGTCGTCGTGGGGTTTGGCGGTTATCCGACTTTCCCGCCTCTGATCGCAGCCGGCTGGCGCCGCATCCCAACAGTCATTCACGAGCAGAATGCCGTGCTTGGCCGGGCCAACCGTATGCTCGCCAAGCGCGTCAGCATTATTGCCACCTCGTTCGATGCCGTGCGCGGGCTGGATGGGGGGCTTGCCGCGAAAGCCCGATTTACGGGAAATCCGGTACGCGCGCAGGTTGCGGCTCTGGCGGACCGGCCATTCAAGGCGCCTTCGCCTGGTGAGCCGTTTCACCTCGTCGTATTCGGTGGCAGCCAAGGCGCGCGGTACTTCTCCGATACTGTGCCCCAGGCGCTCTTGCGGCTTTCGGAGGAGGAGCGGGTGCGGCTGCGTGTCGTCCAGCAGGCCCGCGAGGAAGACGTGGCGCGCGTGGAAGCGGCTTATCGTTCGGCCGGAATCGCTGCCATGATTGCCCCGTTTTTCAAGGATTTGCCGGAGCGGCTCGCTGATGCGCACCTGATTGTCGCTCGTGCGGGAGCATCCACGACGGCTGAATTAACGGTGATTGGGCGGCCATCCCTGCTTGTGCCGCTGCCACATTCGCTGGATAACGATCAACTCTACAACGCGACCCGGCTTGCCGAATCGGGGGGCTGCTGGTGTATCGAGCAGAAAGATCTCGGGCCGGAGCGACTGGCCGCTGAGATCGGTATGGCCATGGCACGTCCAGAGCGTCTTGAAGCCGCTGCAATTTCGGCCAAGAAGCAAGGCCGGCCAGATGCGGTGGCCCGGCTTGCCGATGAGGTTGGCGAACTGGGCAATGTTCAGCACAAGCCCGGGCGTACCAACTAGCGTCCGCGGCGGGGTGTCCGATAACGAGGGGAAAAACAACGATGCAGATGCCCCGTGAGCTTGGGACGTTCCACATCATAGGTATTGGCGGTATCGGCATGAGCGCCATTGCCGAAATCCTGCTGGCCAAGGGATACGCGGTTCAGGGCAGTGACCAGAAGGACAGCGCCAATGTGCGCCGGCTGCGCTCCAAGGGCGTGCGCGTGTTCATTGGTCACGATGCCATCAATCTGGTGGGTGCGCGCCAGGTGGTGATCTCAACCGCCGTCAAGCCGGGCAATCCGGAACTCGAAGCGGCGCGCCAGAAGGGCCTGCCGATCATCCGCCGCGCGGAGATGCTGGCTGAGCTGATGCGGCTGCACGCGACGATTTCCATCACCGGCACGCACGGCAAGACGACGACCTCGTCGCTGATCGCGCAGATGTTTGAATCCGCCGGCAAGGATCCAACGGTCATCACCGGCGGCATCATCAATGCCTGGGGCTCCAATGCCCGGCTCGGGCAGGGGCGGTGGATGATCGTGGAGGCGGATGAATCAGACGGTACATTCACGCGGTTGCCAACCGAGATTGGCGTGGTGACAAACATCGATCCGGAGCATCTGGATTATTTCGGTTCCGTCGATGCCATGCACCGGGAATATGAAGCCTTCATGGGGCACATCCCGTTCTATGGGCTGCTCGTTGCTTGCATCGATCATCCGGTGGTGCGGGACATGGTGCAGCGGCTCGATCTGCGCCGCGATGGCCGGCGGCTGCTCACCTATGGCACCAGCGACGATGCCGACCTTGTGCTGGCCAACGTCTCGCAGTCGGGACACGTCACAACTTTCGATGCGCGGCTTGGCTCGCGGGTGACGGGTGCCGTCCAGACCATGAAACGACTGGAAGTGCCAATGCCGGGCCGGCACAACGCACTCAACGCGCTGGCGGCTGTTGCCGTGGCGCTGGAGGCGGGGCTTGATGAAGCAACGATCCGACAGGGACTGTCGTCGTTCTCCGGCGTGAAGCGGCGCTTCCAGCCAACCGGTACATGGAAGGGCATCGCCTTCTTCGACGACTATGGTCATCACCCCACCGAAATCGCCGCCGTGCTCCAGGCGGCGCGCGCGGGCGCCAAGGGCCGGGTCATCGCCGTCGTCGAACCGCATCGTTACACGCGGGTACGCGATCTGTTCAGCGAATTCTGCTCGTGCTTCAGCGATGCCGATGGTGTGATCGTCGGGCCGCTCTATACGGCAGGCGAGCAGCCGATCGCGGGCATCGACAATCATGCGCTGGCTGAGGGCATTCGCGCCGCAGGGCATCAGAGCGTGCTCGTGATCGACAGCCCAACGGAGCTGATCGGCATCGTGCGCAAGCATGGCCGGCCGGGCGACATGGTCGTGTGTCTGGGTGCGGGCACATCGACGGAGTGGGCGCAGGCGCTGCCCGAATGGCTTGCCGCCGATGAGCAGCCGCGGATGGCGGGGGAGTAGTCTTGACGTCGCAGACGATCGATACGCTGGCCGACGTGCTGAAGGCCGCGCTGCCGGATTTACGCGGGCGTCTTGCTGCGGGTTCCAGACTTGCCGACATCACATGGTTTCGCGTCGGCGGACCGGCTGAAGTGTTGTTCACGCCTGCCGACGAGGCAGATCTTGCCTATTTCCTGAAGCATATTCCCGCCGATGTGCCGGTGTTCACGATCGGGCTCGGCTCCAATCTTCTGGTGCGCGATGGTGGCGTCCGTGGCGTCGTCATTCGTCTCGGCCGTGGGTTTGGAGACATCGCGGTCGAGGATGGTTATCGCCTGCGTGCCGGCACTGCCGTTCCGGATGTCAAGGTTGCGCGTGCTGCGGCCGATGCAGGCATCGATGGGCTTGCGTTCTATCGCGGCATTCCGGGCTCGATCGGTGGTGCATTGCGCATGAACGCGGGCGCACACGGCACCGAGACGAAAGACGTGCTGGTGTCTGCGCGGGCGGTCGACAGGCAGGGCAACATCCACGAACTTTCCAACGCCGACATGGGCTACACCTACCGCCATTGCGGGGTGCCGGAGGATTGGATCTTTACCCAGGCCACCTATCAGGGGCGGCCGGGTCAATCCGCCGACATTTTGAAGAAGATGGACGAGGTCGCGACCTATCGCGAGCAGAACCAGCCGATCAAGGAGCGCACTGGGGGCTCGACGTTCAAGAATCCGCCCGGCAACAGCTCCTGGAAGCTGGTCGATGCTGCGGGTTGCCGCGGCTTCCGAGTGGGCGGCGCGCATGTCTCCAACATGCACTGCAACTTTCTCATCAATGACCAGAATGCGAGTGCGGAAGACATCGAGACGCTGGGCGAGACGGTGCGGGCGCGCGTGAAGGCGCAAAGCGGCATTACGCTCTGCTGGGAGATCATCCGTCTGGGCGAGCCACTTCCTGGCCATGCCAAGGGCGAGGCCCTGGCGAAGGCGGACGTGGCGTGAGATTAATTCTTATGCGTGCACTGGATGGCTGCTGCTGACCCGAAGCGGAAGTCAGGACACATCAGAACGCAGGCGTGATGAAGACGGCCCAAGTTGCTGCGCATGCCCGTGAGAAGTCAGGATCGCCGCCAATAGGCATCCGTCCATATAGATCTATCATCCAGAGAGACGCGGGTTCGCCGTCTCCGCACATGAACCCGCGATACTCGAACGTGCCGTCACCAATCGACCCTTCAATGTGACCACCGTTTTTTCGGCTGGAAGCAAGTTCAAGAATGTGCCGTTCCACCTCCGGGGTGAGAGGCATGACTTCGACAGAATAATTGGGCGTCGCAACTCCCCAATGGAAATTCGCGAGCCCACGAGCCACCAGACCGCACCAATCCTGCAACTTGTTTGCATCTATCAAGACGGGAATGCGCTGCTGCCGTTGGCCGCTTTGGTCTATCAAGAAAACCGTTGCGTCAGGACCGTTGAGCACATCAAGGAGTGCTTTATTGCCGTGATGTGCCGCACGCTTGGGCATAAGCGTGCGGACAGACTCATGCGCAGCCGGATGGTTCGCTCCAAGTGGCATCAGTTGGAGTAAGTACGTCTCCAGTGCGGACTTCTTGTTGTTGCAGTCCACACATGCGGGCACTTGCGGCAAGTTCCCACGATCTCGCTCTAAGAAGAACTCGCGGGCGAAAACGTGATCGCCCGACTGAGATGCGCCTAGCTTACCGCAGTAGGCGCAGGTCTTGTTCTTGTATCTCTTGCTGGCCATTTTAGCCCGGCCATCCTGTGAAGCGAATCGAACACCTCTTCTATTGTAGACGATTGTGGCAACTTCTCCTTCTGGCCCTGAGCGGACCTCGCCAATCTTTCTCAATTTGGGAGCAAGCCGCTCGCTCATGCCGGCGCGCTTCCCATGAACTCTCGAGAGGAGCGTTATGTTCGCGGGGTGCAGGAACCTAATTGCCCGATGGCAGGTCGGGTGATTTTCTTGTTTTGGGCATGTTTTTCACGGCTGGACCGCTGCACGCTTAAGCCAAACGTGTTCTAATCCCGGTAGCCTTGGCGTCGCTCAAATGCAGAGTGAAGGTTGATGCTTCGTCAACTCGTCCAGATACTCTGGACGTTCAAATCAGAGTCACGAAGTCGCACTTCGTGAATGGTCAAGGCGGGCGGGCGGTGGACGACACCGCCCGTCTCACTTTTCCGCCGCAACGAGGTGCCGCCGCTATGGCCGGATTGTTCGCCTGGATTTCCAATCGCCTCGATCCAGGCCGAAGTGTCGAGGATTTGGCGCGGTGGCTGAAGATCGAGGTCGCGGACCTTCAATCCGTGGAGCCCAACTACACGACATTTCGCATTCCAAAGCGGTCCGGCGGGTTCAGGACGATTGAAGCGCCAGATGAACGATTGAAAGAAGTGCAGCGGCTCATCCTGCGGCGTGTCCTTGGAGGTCTCAAAGCGCATCCTTGCGCGCTAGGTTTCGAGCGCGGGCGGTCCATCGTCACGCATGCCCAGGCGCACGTTGGCAAAGCTCTGGTGATCCGGCTCGATCTGGTCGACTTCTTCCCGAACACGCAGGCGGATCGGGTTCTAGAGTATTTCAGGTCCATCGGCTGGAACCGGCGCGCGGCTCAGCTGCTGGTGAAGCTGACGACGAATAACAGGCATCTGCCGCAAGGCGCGCCGACGAGCCCGCGTCTCACCAATCTCGTCAATTACAAGATGGATGCGCGGCTGCTGGCGATGGCGCGGAAAGTGGGTGGCACCGATGCCACCTACACGAGATACGCGGATGACCTGACATTCTCGGTAGCCCACGAAGGCGAGCACACCTCCCGTGACATCATCCGGGGGGCCTCGACCATTGTGCGCGACACTGGCTACTTGCTGCACCGGAAGAAGAAGACCCATATCCTGCGGTCGCACCAGCGCCAGACGGTGGCCGGGCTCGTCGTCAATGACAAGGTCGACCTGCCGCGCGAAACGCGCCGATGGCTGCGCGCGGTTGAGCACCGTGAGCGGCTGGGCCGTGAGGCGACGCTGACGCCGGCGCAACTGTCGGGATGGCGCAGTCTGCGGCATATGATAGACACGCAGCGAGATCCGCCCGCCCGCGTTCGCCGACGTTGAAGAATGGGGCGGATGCCGCCTCGCGCTGTTCTGCCGTCCAACAAAGAGAGTCCCGTCAAGATGTCGAAGCTCGGTGCCGCTCCAAACCGCACGCGCAACCATGTCGCCGTCCTGATGGGGGGACTGTCGGCTGAGCGCGAAGTGTCGTTGAAGTCGGGTGAGGCGGTTGCCCAGGCGCTCGAAGGCGAGGGCTATCGTGTGACGCGCATCGACGTTGCGCGCGACCTGCCCGCGCAGCTGATGGAGCTTAAGCCGGAAGCCTGCTTCAATGCCTTGCATGGCCGCCATGGCGAGGATGGCGAAGTCCAGGGCATCCTCGAATATCTGCAGATACCCTACACGCATTCGGGCGTTCTGGCTTCGGCTCTTGCCATGCACAAGGAGCGCGCCAAGGCGGTGATGCATGCCGCAGGCGTTCCGGTCGCGAATGCACTTCTGGTCACGCGCGCGGAGGCTGCTGCGCGGCACGTCATGGAGCCGCCCTATGTGGTGAAGCCGGTCGACGAGGGGTCCAGTGTCGGTGTTCTCATCGTGCGGCCCGGCGCCAACGACATGTCGCAGACGATCCTTTCTGCAGGCGATCCCGATGCCATCGTCATGGTCGAGCGATTCGTTGCTGGCCGTGAGCTGACCTGCGGTGTGATCGGCGATTTCGTCACGGACATCACGGAGATCGTGCCGCGGGACGACCTGCCGTTCTACGATTTTGCGGCCAAGTACGGCGCCGGCGGGTCGAAACACGTTTTGCCCGCCGATCTTTCACCGGATGTTTACCAATCTATACGGAAATTCACCCTTGCGGCGCATCAGGCGCTGGGCTGCCGCGGTGTCAGCAGAGCGGACTTCCGCTTCGACGATACCCCTGGCGGCACGGGTGAGATCGTCTGCCTGGAAGTGAATACACAACCCGGCATGACGGCGACGTCCCTGGTGCCTGAGCTTGCGCAACATGCGGGTTGGCCATTCGGCACGCTCGTGCGATGGATCATCGAGGACGCGAGTTGCAACAGGTAGGGCATCGGCGGGAACCAGATTGGCGAGGGCCTCGTGCTTCTTCGCCCCACCCGCCTATGTCCAAAGAGCCAGTCGGCTCTCCAGAGCATTTCGCAATTTCTCGCCCGTTGGCTCAGGCGCATGGCGGTGTCTCGCCCCCCGTTGCGACGACGCTTGGTGCCGCCCCACCTGCCTTCCTCAGCATCTCCGCAGATCAGCGCGCGCCGATGGATAGGTCGTGTGGTAGCCGCAAACGGCAGATCGGCAAGCCGCAATCGCGAAAGACGCATCGACGGATTGCCTTGGTGCTATCGGCTATTCTGGCAGGAATCGGGCTTGCGGAAGCGGCACAGCATGGCCGCATCGCGCTGCCGGATTGGGTGCGAAACCTGCTGCCGCCCATGGCCGACGTCGCCCAATTCGCGGGTTTGGGCCTCGACCAGATTTCGGTGACGGGTCAGAAGTTTACATCGGATAGCGATGTCTTCGCGGCGCTCGGCCTCGACGCGGCGCGCCAGCTCGTTGGCTTCGACAGTAAGGCCGCGCGCATGAAGATAGAGGCCTTGCCGTGGGTCGAAACCGTGGAACTGACGCGGGTTTATCCTAGTCAGCTCAATGTGCGCATCACCGAGCGTACGGCATACGCCGTTTGGCAGGTCGATGGCGTCGAGAAGCTGATCGACAAAACCGGACGGGTTTTGCAGGACATCGCCGCGGGCAGCGTCACGCATCTGCCGCGCGTCGCGGGGGCGGGCGCCAACAAGGATGCCCAGAACCTGATGATGCTGCTTGGCGGTTACCGTGACATCTACGGTGCGTTATCGGCGGCCGTGCGTGTCAATGAGCGGCGCTGGTCCTTGGTACTTGCCAATGGTAGCCGCATCGAGCTTCCGGCCGACGGGGAGTCGATGGCGCTGGCTGCTGTTGTGACTGGCGGCCGCCTTGCGCAGCTGTTGTCGCGCGGGCCTGTCATCGTCGATCTGAGGGCTAAGGGCCGCATCGCCGTTCGCGCGGCGCCCGCCAAGACGGCAGGGCGTGTCCGCACCGTGGCTGATGCAGCACCGGCGCTCTTGGAGCCGAAACGCGGCGAGGTGCGGCCATGATGAGGACACCACGGCAGGCGCCTGGAGAGGTGCTCGGGCTCATCGATATCGGCACATCGAAAATCGTCTGCCTCATCGTTGCGCTGGAGCCGCGCGGTCCATCAATCCTTGCGGGCATGCACATGCCGTTCCGCGTGCTTGGGATCGGGCATCAGCGCTCGCGCGGATTGAAGGCGGGTGTCATCACAGACCTCGACCAAGCCGAGGTTGCGGTGCGTGCAGCGGTCGACCAGGCCGAGAGCATGGCGGGCGTCACGTTGCAGGACGTATTCGTCTCGGTCGCCTGCGGCCGGTTGCGATCGGAGACATTCGCGGCCAATGCGGATGTCGACGGCGGCATCGTTGCCGACCGTCAAATTGCGCGCGTGCTCGACGGGGCGCGGGCCTATGCCGAACGCGATGGCCGGATGCTGGTTCATCTCAACCGCGTCGGCTACCGGCTCGATGGGGCGCCGGGCGGACGCGATCCGCGCGGGCTTGCAGCGAGCCAGATCACGCTCGACATGCACACGGTCACGGCGGACGACGCCCCGGTCCGCAACCTTATGTTGTTGATCGACCGGTGTTATCTTGGCGTTGCCGGTCTCATCGTGTCGCCGTTCGCCAGCGCGCTTGCCGCCACGAGTGTGGAGGAGCGGCGGCTCGGCGTTACCGTGATCGACATCGGCGGCGGCGTCACGTCGATTGCACTGTTTGCCGATGGCCGCTTCGTCCATGCCGACACGTTGCCCATCGGTGGTAACCACGCGACCTACGACATCGCGCGCGGGTTGCAGACGCCACTTGCCGAGGCCGAGCGAATCAAAGCCCTTTATGGCACACTTAGTGTCGCACCCTCGGATGGTCGCGAGGCGTTTTCCTATCCGCTTGCCGGTGAGGAACCTGGTGCAGTTGCGCAGATCACGAAAGCGCAGCTGGGTGAAATTCTCAGGCCGCGCATGGCCTCACTGGTGGCCCTGGTGAATGAGCGGCTGGAGCAATGCGGCCTGCGGTCGTGGGTCGGGGACCGTGTGGTGCTGACGGGTGGTGCAAGCCAGCTGATCGGTGCCGGTGAGTTCGTGGCCAATCAGCTTGGCCGTCCGGTGCGAGTTTCAGGGCCTGACGGAGCGGCGGCGCTGCCTGGCAGCATCGCAGTTCCGGCGTTTTCGACAGTGGTTGGTATGGTGGCGTCAGCGGCAGCGGGGGAGGGGCTCGTTGCGGCACGACAGGAGCGCAATGTGCTGACCGGCGGATATTTCGGTCGTGTCGGCGCCTGGCTCCGCGAAGGATTTTGAATGCGGTCCGGCGGCTGGCGCGATGATGCGTCACGTCCGCTACCGGTCTGGACGCCTGGGACCGCAAACGCAACGAACGTGCAAGGGTAGCGGCAAAACGCTCTACCCGTGGCCGATGCGAGGGGATGATGAGCATCACGCTGCAACTGCCGAAGCTTACCGAACTGCGGCCCAGGATCACGGTGATTGGTGTCGGCGGCGCCGGCTGCAACGCCGTCAACAACATGATCGCGGCCGGCCTCACGGGTGTGGAATTCGTGGTTGCAAACACCGATGCGCAGGCGCTTGTCGCGTCCAGCGCGGAACATCGACTGCAACTGGGAATCAACCTCACGGAAGGCCTTGGCGCTGGCTCCAAACCGGAAATTGGCGAGGCAGCGGCGGAGGAGGCTGTCGATGAGATCAGGGCGCAGGTCTCAGGTTCGCACATGCTGTTCATTGCTGCCGGCATGGGTGGCGGAACTGGAACCGGCGCATGTGCGGTGATTGCGCGTGTCGCACGCGAACTTGGCATTCTGACCGTGGGCGTGGTCACCAAGCCCTTTATGTTTGAAGGAACGCGGCGGCAACGCACTGCCGAAGCGGGCGTGGCCGAACTGAAGAAACACGTCGATACGCTGATCGTCATTCCCAACCAGAACCTGTTCCGGGTCGCGAACGAGAAGACAACGTTTGCCGAAGCATTCGTGCTTGCCGATCAGGTGCTCTATTCGGGCGTTGCCTGCATTGTCGATCTGATCCTGAAGGATGGTCTCATCAACCTGGATTTCGCCGACGTTCGCACGGTGATGAAGGGGATGGGCGCGGCGATGATGGGCACGGGTGAAGCGGTTGGCGAGCGTCGCGCGACGCTGGCTGCCGAAGAGGCGATAGCCAACCCTCTGCTCGACGATGTGACGCTCAAGGGAGCGAAGGGGCTTCTGTTGTCGATCACCGGCAGCCACGACATGACACTTTACGAAGTGGACGAGGCGGCAAGCCGTGTGCGCCAGGAGGTCGACCCGGAAGCCAACATCATCGTCGGCGCAACATTCGACGACAGCCTTGGCGACGCGATCCGCGTTTCGATCGTCGCTTCGGGCATGGCACGCGCCGAAGCGGCTGAAAAGCAGCCTGCGGTGGCGCCAGATGCGTGGCCCAACAAGAAGCTTGTTCCCGAACCGGTCGCCGCACCCGCTGTCGCTTCAACGGCAAGCCTGGAACAACGGCTGTCGGAAGCCATGTCCAAGGACGCAGCGATGCCGGGGATGGCCGATCGGGCTGGTGTGCCACGCCAGCAGGCGACGGTACCACCGATTCCTCCCGCACCCGTCCATCCGCGCGAGACCTGGCAAGCGCCGGGCAACGTGACAATCGAGCGTGGCTTCCAGCCACCTGCGTCGGGTCCTATGCCGCCCCCGCCGCCTTCCCAGCAGCGTCCTTCAGGCGTGGCGCCGGCTGCCGGTGGCTTCAGGCCGCAGCCTCCTGCGGACGTCCGGAGGCCTGCCCGGCGCATTCCGGAGGTTGATGAATTTCCTGCTGTAGGTCAGCGCGAGT
This sequence comes from Hyphomicrobiaceae bacterium, assembly GCA_020442165.1. Taxonomy (GTDB): domain Bacteria; phylum Pseudomonadota; class Alphaproteobacteria; order Rhizobiales; family Hyphomicrobiaceae; genus JAEUMD01. The sequence continues at coordinate 329,775 of JAGRKV010000051.1, forward strand.
ATTATGCCAAAACGGGCCACGGCGATGGCCCTGGGGGAGCTGCCACGAGCGGCGGTGATTACGGGCAACACCATCAGGCGCCGGAGCAACCCCGCCGCAGCCTGTTTGAACGAATCACTGGGCGTGCCCGGCGGGGCGCCGATTCGGGTCAAGAATTGCGACAAGATGGCAGCTCTGGCACGCCGCATGCCGGTCACAGGCACGCGGATGGCGAAAATCGACATGCCCATAACGGCAATCACCAACATTCCGCCGAAACAGCGCAACCCGATGATGCCGTTGAACTGCCTATGTTTTTTAGCAAGGGAAAGCGCTAGATTGTGGTTGCGCCAGTACAAAAACCCCAAATCTGTTCGGGAATTCGGCCTCGCGTAACACAGTGTAAGAAACCGTGATTTGTGCCGCTCCTGGGCCACGGTTATCGTTCTAATCGTTAACGACGACCGCAGTCATTCCAACGGTTTAAGTGTCTTCGGGGACACTTCGGGTTGCGTAAGAGACACACCCCAAATTGGGTGTTGCCGCTAACCGGTAAATGGAATGCCAGTCGACGTCGGGGGTGGTTCGATCGCAGGGGAAAGTTAGCGATCGCGCCGGGGACAATCGAGGGACGGCTAGAATGTCGAATCGCTTTATCGGCGCGCGACAGACGACGATTGCTCGCGAGGTTGAGCTTGTTGGCACGGGGGTGCACAGCGGAGCTCCGGTATCGGTGATGCTGCATCCGGCGGAAGCCGATGCCGGACTCCGGTTCATCGTCACTGACAACACGCGGGTCGTTGCGGAGATTTCCGCCGACGTACGCAACGTCAAAAATCTCACGCTTTGTACGGTCATCGGTGACGAAAACGGCGTCACCGTTTCCACGGTCGAGCACCTGCTTGCAGCTCTGCGAGGGCTTGGTGTCGACAACTGCTTCATTGAGATCGACAGCAAGGAAGTGCCGATCATGGATGGCAGCTCGGCGGCTTTCGTCGAGGCGATCGATGAAGCGGGCATTCGCGAGCTCTCAGCGCCGCGAAAATTCATCAAGGTTCTAAAGCCGATCCGCGTGCAGGACGGTGATTGCTGGGGCGAGCTGGCGCCTCACAGTGGTTTCCATCTTGATGTCGAGATCAACTTTGACACTCCGGTCATCGGCCGCCAACGGCTGGCCTTCGAGATGACCCCTAGCGTGTTCCGCAACGAGCTGTCCCGGGCACGCACATTCGGCTTCATGTCCGATGTCGAGCGCCTCTGGAAGAACGGTTTGGCGCTTGGTGCAAACCTCAACAACACGGTAGCGATCGGCGATGATCGCGTACTCAATCGCGATGGGCTGCGTTGTCCGCAAGAGTTCGTGCGGCACAAGATGCTCGATGCGGTCGGCGATCTGTCGCTGGCGGGGCTGCCTCTGCTTGGCGCATTCCGCTCAGTGCGCGGTGGCCATCGCCTCAACTCACATGTGCTGCAGGCGCTGTTCGCTGATGAGACAGCATGGACAATCGTGCATGCACCGCGCGTGCGCGAAATCCAGCCGGCCGAGATCGCGTACGGTGCGGCGGCCGTCGCGCTCGCTGAGTAGCTTAGGAGATCTACTCGTCCGCGAACCGGGGGGTGTGCGGGCGAGTTGCGGTTGGCGGGTGGCTTCAAGCCCACGCCACCGCACCGTTCAAGAGGGTGGGAAGCGTCTTTCATGGCGCTTGAGCAAATGGGGGCGGGGCTTGTCGAACGACGATGCCCTGCCCTTTTTGCTTCGGGAATGCAGCGGTGTTTGATCGCCACTCCGCATCATGTTGGGGATGACATTGCTGGATACCGTTGGGACTCGGAGGCGACTCGTGTGCTATTGCAACACGTAGGGTTTCCGCGTTCGTGACGTCGCTTCGGGCGGGTTCCCGATGCGATTGGGACTTGCTTCAAGGTCGCGTGCTTTGATGGAAGTGCCGGTGTCCAATGACTGGCGTTGCGCGTAGTGGCAGGGGATGCAGGCGCTTGTGCGCGCATTCGTGGTGGCGGGACGGTTTAAGGGTTACGCCTGATTTGCGCGGTGGGGTGTTTGGCGCGCTGGGGCAACGGGACCTGTGTCGGGCGCGAGGTGCCGGTATTGGGTGACGGTGCCAATATTGGAAGGGGCGGTACTGATCCCGTGGGTTGGTGCCGGCAAAAGGGTTTCAGGGTTGCAGGATGGCTGCTGGCAAGACGCGCCACTCCATCTTGGAAACGGGGACATAAGAGTGATGATCGCGAAGAAGGTTGTTGGATCGGGCTGGCGCCGTCTTGCCGGCATTGGCCTTGTCGGCGCGATCATCGGGCTGCAAGGCTGCGCGTCTTCCAACGATTTGCAGAAGGCTCTCAATCCCGATCCGCCCGCGAAGATGTATTCGGATGCAGACCGCTCGCTGGGCAAGGGTAAGTACGAGGTTGCGGCAAAGAAGTTCGAGGACCTCGATCGCGATCACCCGTATTCGCCTGAAGCGCGCCGCGCCATCGTGATGTCGGCCTACGCCTATTACAAGGCGGGCAAGCTGCCGGAGGCGATTGCGTCGGCGGAGCGCTATACGACGATGCACCCCGGCACGAAGGAAGCCGCGTTCGCGCACCATATCATCGCGTCGGCCTATTTCGACGAGATGCGGACACCCAATCGCGATCAGTCGTCGACCAAGAAAGCGCTTGCCGAGCTGAAGAAGCTGAAGGCGCTCTATCCCGACAGCGAATATGCGCAGAATGCCGACAACCGCATCCGGCTTGCCGAAGATACGCTGGCGGCATCCGAGATGGAGGTGGGACGCTACTACCTGAAGCGTTCCAATTACGTGGCGGCCATCAACCGATTCAAGACTGTCGCGGGCGAATACCAGACGACCGCGCATGTCGAAGAGGCGCTGATGCGTCTGGTCGAGAGCTACATGGCGCTTGGCATCAAGCAGGAAGCGCAGAATGCCGCCGCCATTCTCGGGCACAACTTCCCCAACTCGCGCTGGTACAAAGACGCTTACGCTCTGCTGGAGTCGGATGGTCTAGCGCCGCGTGAGGATGGCGGCTCATGGCTGTCGAAGGCCTGGAAGGCCGTGCCGAAGCTGTCGCTCGGCGGTCCCAGCTAGACCGTGACGGATTGCGGGACCGGCTTCGTATCGTGGCAATCGGCTGCGTTTGTTGACGTGCGTGGGCTGTCGATCCGGCTGCGCAGAGGTGCGGATTTGTTTCGTGACGGTTTTGGCGGACGGCTGGGCGAAGCAGCCGTGTGCAATGATCGTGCTGATCCGGGACCTGCGTGATGAGCGGCGATAACGCTTCACAGACCAGCCTCGAGAACGGTTCTCCCCGATTGATCGAACGGCTGTTGGCTGGCTTCGAGGAGCGTCACCAGGCGCTGGCCAACCGTTTGATCCAATTCGTGGCCGTACCGCTGATGATGTGGTCTGGCTTGGCGTTGCTCAAGGGCTTGCCGGAGCCAGGATTGCTTGCCGCCATTCCGGGCATCAACTGGGCGGTTGTTGCCACGCTCTTCATCAGCCTCGCCTATGCGGTACTGTCGTGGCGGCTTGGGGCTGGCATCGGGCTGGCCTGTCTCGTGCTCATTGTGATCGCCGCATTTTACGACAGCAACGAGACTTTGCCGTTGTGGCAGCCGGCGATCTTCTTTTTCGGACTGGGATTGGTTCTGTGGCTGTTCGGGCGGCGAATCGAAGGGCGGCCAAGGTATCTGAGCGAGATGGTGCTCGACCTGCTGATGGGGCCGGCTTGGCTGATAGCGCGACTACTCCGCTTCCTCCGCATCGACTATTAATTGTCGGCTGGCATCATCTGACATAGCGGAACTCAAGATGGGAAAAGGCAGGTCCGAAAAGGGCACTCAGCACAAAGATCTAGCGACTAAGGCGGTTACCGAGCTGACCGACACAGAGGCTGATATTGAATTGGGTCGGCTCATTGGCGAAATAGCTCGTCATGATCGTCTCTATTACGCGCATGATAATCCTGAAATATCGGACGCTGAATATGATAAACTCAGACATCGCAGCAAGGAAATCCAACGGGCATTTCCGCAGTTACCCTTGGGTGATCTTCCTGAATTGCGCGTCGGTGCGGCTCCCGCGGTCGGCTTTGCAAAGGTGCGCCACCGCGTGCCTATGCTTTCGCTAGATAATGCTTTCGATGACGAAGACATCACCGACTTCGTTGCCCGTATCCGCCGTTTCCTCAAGTTGTCGGATAGCGACGCACTCGCTTTCACGGCTGAGCCGAAGATCGATGGGCTGTCGATCTCGCTGCGCTATGAGCAGGGCGAGCTCGTCGAGGCCGCAACGCGCGGCGACGGTGCGGAAGGTGAGAACGTTACGGCCAATGTGATGACGATCAAGGCCATCCCGCACCGGTTGAAGGGTAGGGACGTGCCTGACGTCTTCGAGGTGCGTGGCGAAATCTACATGCGACATGCGGATTTCGCAGCGCTAAACGCGGCACAAGAGAAGGCGGGCGGCAAGATTTTCGCCAATCCGCGCAACGCGGCGGCGGGCTCGTTGCGGCAGCTCGATAGCAAGGTGACGGCTTCGCGACGGCTGGCGTTCTTCGCCTATGGCTGGGGCGAAGCGAGCGACCTGCCCGCCGATACGCAGTCGGGGGTTGTCGCCGCTTTCAGCAACTGGGGGCTGCCGACCAATCCGAAGATGGAACTGTGCGATGGCGCGGATGCCCTGCTCGACTATTACCGGCGCCTGGGCGAGAAGCGCGCAGGGCTCGGCTACGACATTGATGGTGTCGTCTACAAGGTGAACCGGCTTGATTTGCAAGAGCGGCTAGGCTTCGTTTCGCGCGCGCCGCGCTGGGCACTGGCGCACAAGTTTCCAGCCGAGCAGGCGACAACGATCTTGCGCGACATCGAGATCCAGGTGGGGCGCACAGGCGCACTGACACCGGTTGCCAAGCTCGAACCCGTGACGGTCGGCGGCGTGGTGGTTTCCAACGCGACGCTTCACAACGAGGATGAGATCGTGCGCAAGGACGTGCGCATCGGCGATACCGTCGTGGTGCAGCGTGCCGGTGACGTCATTCCGCAGATCGTGCGCGTAGTCGAGGAAAAGCGGCCGGCGCACGCCAAGGCTTATGTGTTTCCGGATGTCTGCCCGGTATGCGGAAGTCATGCCGTGCGCGAGGCAGACGAGAAGACCGGGGAACGCGATGCGGTGCGCCGTTGCACCGGCGGTCTTATCTGTGCGGCACAGCGGGTCGAGCGGCTCAAGCATTTCGTGTCGCGCAATGCCTTCGATATCGAGGGCCTGGGCGAGAAAAGCGTGCAGGAGTTCTATGACGCTGGCTTGATCGCTGTGCCCCCTGACATTTTCACGCTTGCTGGACGTAATCCGGGTTTTGATCCTCCGATCGAGAAGCGCGAGGGCTGGGGAGCGCAGTCGGTCAAGAAGCTGTTTGCGGCCATCGAGGCGCGGCGCAGCATCGCGCTCGATCGCTTCATCTTCGCGCTGGGTATCCGCCATGTCGGTGAGACGACGGCGCGGATGCTGGCGCGTGCCTATGGCTCAGCCGAAGCACTCAAGGCGGCGATGGTGGCGGCGCAAGACCACGAAAGCGAAGCCTATCAGGATCTGGGCAACATCGACGGCATCGGCCAGGTGGTGGCCGATGCCGTGGTGGAGTTCTTCGCGGAGCCGCATAACGTCGAGGTCATCGATCAGCTGCTTGCGCACGTCTCACCTCAGCCGCTTGCCGCCGTGGCCACAAGTTCTCCGGTTGCGGGCAAGACGGTGGTATTCACTGGAACACTGGTGCGTCTGACGCGATCGGAAGCAAAGGCGCAGGCGGAACGGCTTGGCGCCAAGGTGGCTGGCTCGGTGTCGAAGAAGACGGACTACGTCGTGGCGGGCGCGGAAGCGGGCTCCAAACTGAAGAAGGCTTCGGAACTCGGTGTCGCCGTGCTCAGCGAAGACGAATGGATCGCACTGATCGGTGCCTGAAGCTTCATTGCGATGAACGTGCGTGTGCAGATGCACGCCGTTGCAATCACGGGTGTGCATCAAGCAAATCGTTGGTCCATAAGGCACTTTGACTGTGGACAGACCTGTTCCGCGGGGCACGCGACTCAGTCTTAGCTGGAGCGTATCGGCAACCTTCAGCATTGAAGGGGGCCAGCTCGATTGTTTGCAATGGAACCGCATGATGTGTGTCTGCCACCGCTGCCAGCGTCTGGCCGCTGCCATGGACGGGGACGTCCTGGTCTACACGGACGACGACGTGGCCGATGTCGTCGACCAGGCGTTCCGTGTCGCTGATGCGCACGGCTCGGCAGCTGTGGGAATCGAGCACGTTCTGCACGCGATGACGTCGTTGGACTTTGGCAATGAATTGCTGACGCGCGCGGGCATCGATGCCTGGCACCTCCGTGAGGTGACGGCAAATGCGATCGTTCGCGGTGACTGTACCGCTGGCGGAGATCGGGACGATTCAATTCCAGCGGCGGCAATCGACGAGGACGTTCACACGGCGATCGAGTTAGCCATCGCGGAAGCGCGCGCTGCGGGTTTTGAGGTCGCGGGGCTCGAAGATCTACTCTACGTGCTGATGCACTACGAACCGGCGGACGCCACATTGAATGGTATCACCGGGATACTTCATTCTGCCGGGTATGCGCAGTCAGGAAGGGCAAAGCTTGGGGCGTCTCACGTTTGGATGAAGCCGACGGAACGCTTTGAGGGACACTCGTGGCGTGGTGCGGGACCGGCTGTGGCTGGTGCTGATGCGATGTCAAACGCGCAATTCCCGGCCGACAGGGCAGATCATGCGGGCGGAAGCAGTCGGCAGGATCTAGAGTGGATCGCACACCGTCTGGATGCCATCGAAGCGCGCGCCGAAGAGGACCGGCAGCGCATCGTGCATGCACTGCGCGAACTGTCCCGCCAGCGTGAGCGGTTGCCGGGGGCTGAAGACTGGCGTAGCCAGATGCAGGATCTTGTCATGCAGATCGATGCATTGCGCCGGGGCATCGGACCGGCGGTGGGGCGAGCAGAAGGCACGCGCGTGAGTGCTGCGAAGCCTTCACAAAGTGGTTCGGACTGGCCGGTCTTATCTCAGCCACGGACTGGTGCGGACAAGCGTCCGGGGCCTGCTGCAAATGCGGTTGCTTCGGCTGTGTCTGCCGCTAGAGAGATCTCTTCTGCGGGTGTGTCCGCCCCTGTGTCTCAATCGGCCTCCGTGCCTCAATCGGCAACGGGCGCTATGGTGATTGCAGCGGCTGCATCCAGCTCAAGGACAGCCGCTTCCGCTGGATCGGCATCTTCCCAGAGTTCGACGGGCCACAATTCGAGACAACGCACGCGCCGTCGTCACGTACAACGTGCACGCACACGCCGCCGGTCATGGCGCCGGTTTGGCCGCCTGAGGTTCACAAGTGTGGCGCGGTTTGGCATGAGGCGCCGCCCCGTCCGCCGCGAGCGCTCATGGTGGCCATATCTGTCTGATCGCGATGGCTGGCGCGCGGCGCGCGCACGGGGCGGACGCTATCGCATGTTCGGCGAGCGGTTTGATAGCCCGCGCATGAGGCGTGAGGCGGTGGTGGACTTACACGACCGGAGTGCTTCGACCCAGGGCGAAACGGGCGAAGCCAGCAAACGCTTTTATCTGTCCATCGACGATGATGTGGTCGATGGGCCGTCGATTGGGCCGAAGACCGCCGAGCGCCTGCGGCCAGCCCGCATCTTCACGGTGCGCGATCTCCTCAATGCCGATCCCGACGAGGTGGCGAGCATCGTCACCGCGCGGCACATCACTGCGGATGCGGTGCGCGCGTGGCAGGCTCAGGCGCGGCTCGTCATCACCGTGCCGTTCCTGCGTGGCACACACGCGCAACTGCTGGTTGGCGCCGGTTTCCGGACGTACGAAGAGGTCGCGCTCGCCGACCAGGCTACGCTGATGGCATCGATCCTGCGCTTTGCGACGACTCGCGAAGGCCAGAGCGTGTTGCGCAACGGCCCGCCGCCTGATGTCGAAAAGGTGGTGCGCTGGATGGAAAACGCCATCGATGCCGAGCCGGCGCGCGCGGCCTAGATAGCTTCAGACCTACGTTGAAGCGACCCAGATTTCTTCGCTCACGCAGCCGATTCTCGCTTGCGCTCGGGCTGCTCCGCAGTCGCGGCCTCAATGCTTCCGCTTTGGTGGGAATTGCTCTGAAGTTATTCCGGCATGGCGGAATAGGTACAATTCAGCGATAGACGGCACGGTGTGCAAGCGTTTGTGTCAGCGGCTGCACGAGGCTGCGATCTGTTTGGCATAGACCTGTGAAACAGGTGGTGCCGACTTATAGCCCGCGCAGAGCTTGCCCAGCCGGCCTTTCGCAGATGTTCCCGCTTCAGTGCAAAAAAGGCCGCTGCCATCGCTTTGCGGTGTGAAGCGCATGCCGCGCGCACCGTCCTTGCTGTCCAGCGTTGACGCGAGATAGTTCAACGCATGGATTCGTTTGGCGCCTTCCGAACCCTTGAGCGGGCGCGGGCGGTAATGGGTATCGGAGATGGGGATTGCCTCCACCGCACCTATTGCAAAGCGTCCGTCCTTGCCGCGATGCATGTGGATCCGGGTCATCAGCCCGTAGTCGCGACAGATACCCTTGGACGTGATGTCCGCGGTGCCGTGGTGCAGGAAATTGCCAAGGCCGTAGAAGATTACGGACTTGCCCGCCATTTCGACGCCGCGCACGACGTGGGCATGATGGCCGACAATGATGTCGATGCCATCCTTGCGGGCTGCTTCACCGCGCCATTCCTGGATTTGCCGCGCGTCGGTGCGGACTTGACCTTCCGTGCCGTAGTGGATCGAAAGGATGCGGACGTCGGCTTTCGTTTCCTTCAAGCGCTCGCGGATCAGGGCGTAGTCTTCGTCGAAGCGGTAGGCGATCTGCCCGGGGGTCTTGTCGCCGGCGCGATGGTGGGCGAGGTTGTTGGTGACGATGCCTATCGCGGCGAATGCGACCTTGGCACCTTTGACACCGATGACTGCGGGGCGGCTTGCCTCTTCGCGGTCGAGGCCGATGCCGGTGGCGGCCTTCAAGCCGCTGCCCCTAAGTGTGCCAACGTGTGCCAGGGTCTGTTTGAGGCCCGGAACGCCATAGTCCATCGAATGGTTGTTGGCGAGCGAGAAGACGTTGAAGCCTGTCAGCAGCAGGTGAGCCAGTCCTTCGGGATGCGTGCGGAAATTGAAGGGACCACTCTGCCCCTTGGTATCGCGCGGCAGATCGTTGCGATCTGTCACCACGGTTTCAACATTCATGAAGTTGAGGTCGCCGTCGATCTTGTCGGCGATGCGATCGGTCGTGTCCTTCCAGGTCTGGAAGCCGCGCTTGGAGATTCCCTTGGCGGATACCGGGGTGTCGTTGCCCGAGTAGCCGACGTCGCCGACGAACGTGATGGTGATGGTGTCGGGATCGTCCTTGCCATCCGCAGCCATGACTGAATGCGGCGACAGGCATGCAGCGGCTACGGCAGCGATTGCGGCGAATGCCAATGACATTCGCCGCGCTTGGTTGAAGGGTCGGTGTGTGCTGGAGAATTTTTGCATGGTGGCAAGACTGCATCGAAATCCGGCCAGCACAAGGCATGGCTGCAAAGGAGGCTTAATGGCGCACGCCGCATTCGACAACGGCTGCCGAATGCAGGCATGCGTGGTCATAGTGGCTTGCACGCCGCGGCGAGCCAGACTGCCGTGCTCGCGTCGAGATGTGGTTCCAGCTCGCTGCGCACACGCGCGTGATAGGCATCGAGCCATTGCCGCTCTGCCGTCGTCAGCAGGCTCTTGTCAACAAGGCGCCGATCAATGGGGGCTAAGGTGAGCGTCTCGAACCCCAGCATGGAGCGTTCGCCGCCATCGGGAATCGAGGGGTCGGAGACCAGCACCAGGTTCTCGATGCGGATGCCGTATTCGCCTTCCTTGTAGTATCCTGGTTCGTTGGACAGGATCATGCCGGGTTCGAGGGGAACCGTGCCGAGGCGGCTGATGGATTGCGGTCCCTCATGTACCGACAGATAGGAGCCGACGCCATGCCCGGTGCCGTGGTCGTAGTCGAGACCTGCCTGCCACAGCGCCCAGCGGGCGTGGCTGTCCAGGTCGACGCCGCGCGTGCCCTTGGGGAATCGCGCGGTGGCGATCGCGATGTGTCCCTTCAGCACGCGGGTGAAACGCTGGCGCATCTCGTTACTGGGCTTGCCGATGGCGACCGTGCGCGTGATGTCGGTCGTGCCGTCCTGATATTGCGCACCTGAATCGATGAGGAACAGCTCGCCCGATGTGAGCATGCGGTTGGTTGCACGATTGACGCGATAATGGACAATTGCGCCGTTGGGGCCGCTGCCGGATATGGTGTCGAAGCTGATCTCCTTGAGCGCGCCTGTCTCGGCGCGATAGTTCTCCAGCTGTTGGACTGCTGTAATCTCATCGATGCCAGCACGGGTCGCGGCGGCGCTATCGAGCCAGGAGAGGAAGCGTGTCATGGCGACGCCATCGCGCAGATGCGCGGCGCGTGAGCCTGCAATCTCGGTGGTGTTCTTGATCGCCTTTGGCAACACGATCGGGTCGGGTGCGCGGGCAAACTGGCGCGTGCCGATGCGCCGGGCAAACCACCATGCGGTGTTGTTAGGTGACAAGCGGATGCAGCGTCCGGCTTCCTTCAGGGAGTCCAGAAGCGGTCCGAGTTCGGCGGGCGCGCGGATGTTGGCGACGGACTTGATGTGACGGCGCACTTCGGCATCGAGCTTCGCGGGATCGATGAAGAGATCGGGCTTGGTGCGGGCGTGGAGAATGGCGAAGGCAAGGACGACCGGATTGTGGGCGACGTCGCCGCCGCGAATATTGAGCAGCCAGCAAATGCTGTCGGGCTGGGTGAGGATTGCGGCATCGTGGCGATCGTTGCGCAACTGCTGCTGGAGCCGCTTGATCTTGTCAGCAGCGGACTCGCCTGCGTATTCGAGCGGCTGGATGCGAACGGGTGCCGCCGGTGGACTAGGCCGTGACCTGCCCCAGATGCGATCGACGAGATTGCCCGTAACTTCCTTGACCCGGATCTGGCGCTTGCCAAGGTCGGTGCGCAGCTGCTCGACTTGCGTCAGCGTGGCGAGCCAGGGATCAAAGCCGATGGTCTGGCCATCGCTCAGGGCGCTCGTGGCCCAGTCCTTGAGGCTATTGGCCGGGATCTGCAGGATCTCAAAGATGGTGGTGTCGACCTGGCTTCGGGCCTGCACCGTATAGCGTCCATCGACGAACAGGGCGGCGCGCTCCAGGCCAATGACTGCGAAGCCTGCTGAGCCTGTGAATCCCGTCAGCCACGCCAGGCGCTCCGAGGACGGCGGCACGTATTCGCCTTGGTGTTCGTCGGCGCGGGGTACGAGGTAGGCGTGGAGGCCGCGCTGCCTTAGCGCGGCGCGCAGGTCCGCCACGCGCTCGGCTGTTTTGCTGGAATCGCTGGAGCTGTCGAAGGTCTGGAACATGCCGCATTGTGTAGAGCGTTTCGGATCATCGCGAAAGCACACCGCTGATCGGTCTGCCGGGTATCAGGGCCGGGGCCGGATTGGGTGGAGTTTCGTCCATTCAGGCGTTCAGGCGACACGACAGGCCATAACGGCAAAAAAAACTGAAGCCGCATCCGTCGTTTCGGTCCTGTGTCCAGATTAAGGAATTATTCAACCGCCATGACCCCCTCGCAATGCTGCAATGCAACATTTGATCTACCTCATAGAACCTCAAGAGCTTAGGTTCGCAGCACTTGCCACGCTGCAATGCGGAAAACCGTGACGGCGTGGCGTTATCAGAGGGCCCCGCGCAACGGGGTTGAGATGATATGAGCACACTTTCTCATTTGCTTGACCGATCACACTCGGCCGAGCCAGTAGAATCGCGTTTTGCCAGTGCGGTGAAAAGACTTGGCGCGGGTTTCATGGATGCGCAACAGGCGCGCGCCGATCGCGTCGTCAAGCCGTATCTTGCGCGTCTGGCGGATGCCAATCTGGCTGAGCTGGGTTTCACCAACGCTGAAATCCAGGAGATCAAGAAGGAGCGTCATCTTCCTGTCGTAAGGTGGGTTTAGGACGTAGTCCCAGGCTGCTTGTCGCAGTCAATTTTCGAAGCGCCCCGGCTGGCCTCAGTGCCCGTCGGGGCGCGTTGGTTTTGGACAGGCTATCAACGATGCCGGGCGCGGTTGTACGGGTAAGGGTTTGTGCTGCAACCCGGACCTACGCCTGAGCGTCAGAGTCGACCACTCGTGGATGCGCGCGTGAAGTTCCAGATCAAAGCCAGCGGCGCGATAGGCGGCCATCACTGCGGGCGCCTGATGCACGAGGAGGCCGGACAGGATGAGTTGTCCGCCTGGCTTCACAGCGCGCGAGATGTCGAGCGCCAGGGCGATCAGGGGGCCTGCGAGAATATTGGCAACCACCAGATCAAGACGCGCGGTGCGCAGGGCGGGATGCGCCAGACCTGATGCAACGTGAAACGCAATGGCACCCGCGCAGCGATTCACGCGCGCGTTCTCTTTGGCGACAGCGACGGAAGGTGCGTCGAGATCGGTGGCGGTGATGCGCGCGTGCGGAAGTGCACGATGCACGGCGATGGCCAGCACGCCGGAGCCGCAACCCAGATCAAGTACATTGCGAAATGTGCGGCGGCGGGTGAGTTGGTCGATGGCCAGCAGGCAACCATAGGTCGTTGCGTGATGGGCGGTGCCGAATGCCTCACCCGCCTCGATCAGGATGGCTCCAGGGCCCTGGGGAACGCGGTGACGGTCGTGGCTGCCGTGGACCGTGTAGCGGCCAGCGGCAACGGGCGGAAGCGCTGCTTGCGAGAGCGCTACCCAATTGAGATCGGGCACGTCCTCAAGCGCAATGCGGCCCACGGCCTCGGGCGGCATGGCAAGCAGTGCGGCAAGCTCGGCCCGCAAGTCGTCGGGCGCCGGCGGAGCGTCGAAATAAGCATCGATGCGCCAGCCATCGCCTGGTTCCTCAAACAGCGTCAATGCGGCAGGGGGCGGGTCGATCAGATTTTGGAGCGCGCCTGCCAGCGTGTGGGCGGCGTCGCGATCGTCAACGCTCAAGGTAATGCGGCGTGCGCTCATCGGGGCAATGTCGCTCGTTTGTCGGGTTGGAAACGCCGGGCCGTCGGCTTGGAAAGGCATGAGTGCCAGAGTCGCGGCAGCTTTTCGGCACGCACCGCATATCGCGGCCCGATCAGCCGTGCAAGGCTTGGCGCGATTGAGCGCGTCTTACCGGACTGCGTGGCGGGTCAGGCGCCGCGCTGCTGCTGCGCGCTTTCCATGTCGACGACAACCTGTTCGGTTTGATGGCGGACTTCCTCGGCTTCCTTGATCGCCGCCTCGACTGCTGCCGGATCCCCCTCGAACTCGAAGCCTTCGCCGGTCTTGGGGTCGGGGAGATGATCGAGGAAGACGTCCCACATTGCATCCAGATGCAGCGCGGCTTCCCGCGGCGGCATGGTGTGCAGCCAGCCGTCCTCGCTCTCGGTGACGATACCGTCGGCCAGCAGGCGTTCGAGTGCATCTTCCAGGTCGAAGTCGACGTTGACGCCGAATTCGGAGGCCAGATACTGCTCAATGGCTAGGTCGATTGCCGGCAAGTCGGAGCGTCGGGCGCGCTCCTTCACCAGCACGGTATAGAGCAGCATCTCTTCCTTGACGTCTTCCTCCGCCGCTCGATCCGCAAGCAAGACCATGACGCTGCGGTTGTCGGCCATGGAATGGAAGTAGAGGTTCTTGGCCATGATGACCATATAGCGCTGCTTCTGGTTCATGAAGCTCATGACCTGGCGCACGGCCACCGCGCCGAGGCTGGCGAGAGCGCCAGCGGCCGCAATCGGATTGGAGAAGATCAGGGCAAGTTTTCCGGCGGCGCCGGCAACGCCCATCGTCATGCCGCCCACCGAGGTGGCGCCGAGCTTGAGCTTGTCGAACATGCGGAATTTCACGACGGTGTTGGGGAACACCATCTCAAGGTCGGTACGCGGGATATTCTTGAAAAGCTTCAGATAGACGTTGTCCTCGCGCACCTCAGCGGGGAGCATCGCGCGCAGTTTGGTGACGATCTTGCGCGCTTCCTTGTGGGAGATGCGCTGCTGGGCCATGACCTCGCGCACGCGGGTTTCGAATGGCTTGAGCTTGAACAGCAAGAACAGGCGCTGATAGATCGGAACATCGAACTCCTCCTTGCGGAGGAACTTGCGCAGCGAGCGGCGTTCCTGCTGCATCGTGGAGGCGCCCCGGTAGTAGATCAGCACTTCCTCGAAGGCAGTGAAATCGACATGGAGGTCGAGCCCATAATGGCTTTCCGCCGTCATGATGAGTTCAACGTCGTCAGGGGAGATGCGCCGGTAGTTGGCCTGCGCGAGCAGGTGTTTCATGTCCTCGATGACGCGCCGCTGCATGTTGGCTCGTTCATCGTCCGTGAACTTGCGCGTCAGCAGCAGGTCGGTGTCGGGGCTGAATGGCTCGTATGACTGTTCGAGCGTAAGCGTGCGGCAGGCGTAGCGCTGATGGCGCCAGTAATCGAGATACTGGAAGAAGCGGCGGGCGTCGGCCGAGTACCGGCCATGCCAGGCCTGCGGCGCGGTCAAGCGATCCATAAGAGCGAAGCGAGTGACGGGAATGAACGTCTCGCGGTCGGGGAGCGGCTCTTCGCGCGGTGCCGCGCTTTCGCCGGCGGCTGGCTTCTTACGCTCTTGGTCCGAGGACGGTTTCAGCGAAATGCTCGCTGTGGACGGAGCACGCGCGGCAGGCGCGTGGCTAGCCATCCTGACCGCGTCACGGCCTGGCGATGCGCTGGCATCATGTGCCGACGACATATTTCGTTCCCCTCCCAGATACGCAGACGTGCGGGTTTTGGAACCGCGGCGAGGCGGACTTTAGCGCAGATATTCTGGCAGTCATGTCCCGGCAGCGGAAGGCTCTTGATTTCAGAGCCTAATTCGACGGGGGTGCAGCTTTTGGGCAATACTGTGACTTCTTGCTGCTCGACCCATTTGCGTTGGCGCCCCTATGTTTTCCGGTGGCCATAAATGCTGATGACCGCTGCAAAAATTGGTATGCGGAGTGTGTGCCACTCCTTGCCGTGGCCAAGCATGTGCCGGCATTGGCGTGAAAGGCTGGGGCTGGTGGTCCGAAGCTGCGTGAGGTTTGGATGACACATCAGGTGGCGCTGCTCTCGCCCGACATGACGGATGGGGAGCGGCTGCTCATCTTGTCGGGTGTTCGCGGCGAGGTCGCCGATCTTGGCGGGCAGTCGATCAGGGGCGAAGTGCTGCGCGATTTGATCCTGGGCGCCCGCCCTGGCTGGCGGCTGCCACCATCCGGCCTGATGTTGAAGCGGGCGGTGGTTCGCGGCGGGCTCGATCTGGAAGGTCAGGCGGTGCAGCTGCCGATTTTCCTGACCGGGGTATCGATCGAATGCAGCGACGGCCATGCCGCGATCAGTGCGGCTGGCGCGCGCCTGCGACGCCTCACTCTGCATCAGACACATCTTGGCGGTGCGATTCTGGCGGACGGTGCGCAATTTGACGGTGGTCTTTATCTGAACGGGGGGAATGTCTCAGGTCCGTTGCAGCTGCGCTCCGCGAGGATTACAGGGCCGCTGATGGCCGAGAGTGCGGAGATTGGCGGCGACGATGCGTCGATCGAGGCTGCGGGATTGCGCGTGTCAGGCGCGGTCGTGATGAAGCGCATTGTGCTCAAGGGAGCGGCCTTCTTCCAGCGCGTTCACGTCCGCGGGGACTTCGTGGCCGAAGAAGCGGTGGCGCTGTCTAACGGTGCGGCGACGCTCAATCTGGACGGAGCGCGCATAGGCGGGGATGTGGTGCTGACACGCGCCAGCCTCAAAGGTTCAGTCACAGCAGACGGCATGCGTGTCGCGGGGGCAATCCGCGCCGACCTGCTCGAAATTGCCGGGGGCGGGCTGTCGCTTGCCGGATCCAGAATTGATCGTGGCGTTAGTGTTGATAATGCGCGGATTGAAGGCACGTTTGACTTCGAGGGAATCCGTGTCGGCCGGGGGATCAAGGGGGCCGGGCTTGTTGTGCATGGCGGTACGGTTTCTGTCGCGGGAAGTGGTGCTGAAGTTGCTGGCAACATTGCGTTCGCTGGAGCAAAGCTGGTCGGCGCTGTCACATTGATCGGCGCCAACGTGGCCGGCGAACTGGGGCTGCAACGCGCCCGGCTCTATGGCACAACGGTGGCACTCGATGGCAGCGGCATGAAGGTGCAGCGGGTGTTGAACCTGGACCGCGCGGTCATTTTCGGCCTGGTGCAGCTGGAGCAGGCAACTCTCGGCGCTTCCTTGTTTGCACGCGGGGCATCGCTGAAGGTCGATCGCGGACTTGCGATCTCGGCTGTCGGCTTGAGTGTCGCACGCGACATCATGCTGACGGATGGGTTCAGAACGGTTGGCGGGGTCGGCTTCCGGCAGGCCGAAGTCGGTGGAACGCTGGCGTTTTCCGATAGCCATATCGTGGCGACGTCACTGGCCGGCTATGCGCCTGATGCTCGCGGGAAAGCGGGTGGAGATGGCGCCCGTGATGCAGGCACAGGCGGCAGCGATCATGCGATCGATCTTGGTGGTGCGCGGTTGGACCGCCTCATCATGCCAGCGCACCATGAGAACCGGGCACGCGGCATCGTCGACCTGTCGCAAGCCCACACGCGTGCGTATGAAGATTTTGCCGTGGCGTGGCCGCCGCCTGCCGGTTCGCGGACGTCTCGCCCGGAGGGCCGCGATATCGATTGCATCGTGCTGAAGGGGTTCAAGTACGAAATCCTGGTCAATCCGCTGGGTGTGGTGGGCGGCGATGCGCCGGGCGGACAGAAAGCGGTTCCGTTCATGGTCGCCCGCGCCGCCGAACAGCGCATCGGATGGCTGGAAGCGCAACCGGCGGACGATCTGGGTCGGGCGTTCGCTCCTGAGGCATGGCTTGCTCTGGAGGAACGCCTCGCCGCCCAGGGGCATCCGCGCGTTGCACGGGCGGTTGGAATTGCCAGGTGCCGGTGGCAGAGCCAGGCCATGTCTTCCTCGCGGCTGGAGCGGTGGCGCGGGCGGCTGTTCGATCTCGTGGCGCTCTACGGTTATGGCCCGTGGCGGACGATCGGGTGGCTCGTCGCACTCATCGGAGTGTGTGCCGCGTTGTTTGGCTGGGCGGCGCAGCACTGCAGCCGGGATGACTGTCTGGACGGCAGCGTTTTCGTTGCCAGCCATAGTGGCGATCTTGCTGCCGGTGCCGCCGGCGATGGCTATCGCGCCTTCAATCCCATGCTCTATTCGCTGGACACGGCGCTGCCGTTGTTTAGCAGCGGGGTAGAAGCGCGATGGCGGGTCAACACGCGCTGGGCGCCGATTGAATTTGGCATGGCACCAGAGGGCGTCGCGGATGCGGTGGACCGGAGAATGGCAGGTGCGGGGGCGGGACGAGGCGCGGAAGCACCACGTTCCAGCATAACTGCGGGTGGTCTCCTGGAGATGGTTCGAATTGTCGAAATGTTGCTAGGCGGTGTGTTATCACTGCTTGCAGCGGCTGGGTTTGCGGGGGTGTTGCGCTCCGGTCATTAGTCTCGTTTCCGGACTAAGTGGTGCTTGAGTTCTAATAGTGGCGGCAAGGCGATTCGGAATTGGGGATGGCCGTCCGAACGCCACAAATCGCCACAGTAGCGACAAGGTTCGAGCACCAATATTCGAGGTGTTTTGCAGGTTTCCGGCACAAAGGGGGCGAGGGTGCGCGGGCGGCGGGCGTCGTACGGAATACCTATATTTCTGAGCGGCCTGATTTTGGCCGGTGTTGGCAACACGGCTGTTGCCGGCGAAGATTTGGTGCTGCCCTTCAGCTGCAATGTCAATGGCGGCCGCATACATCTCATGCCCGCCAAGCCGCAACGCCTGGCCATCGTCGGAAGCAGGGACGAGAAGCCAGTGCTGGCTTGCGCGAACGGCTCG
This sequence comes from Hyphomicrobiaceae bacterium, assembly GCA_020442165.1. Taxonomy (GTDB): domain Bacteria; phylum Pseudomonadota; class Alphaproteobacteria; order Rhizobiales; family Hyphomicrobiaceae; genus JAEUMD01. The sequence continues at coordinate 347,729 of JAGRKV010000051.1, forward strand.
GACAGCAATTGCCGCACGTTGGTCGCGCAACGCTTCGACGTTGCCTGTGGCGGCCGCCGCGTCGCGTGGGTCGACTTGGCCGCGGCCATTGGTGGCCGGCGCCTGTCGCGCGTTTGGCACGAGGGCGGGAAGCTGCACATTGCCATTATCGACATGCCGCCGTCCGATCAGGCTGAGCCGTGTCTGCAGGGCGGGCGACCCGGTGTCGTCGATCCTGTGGCGTTGCGGCCTTGCGAGGCGCGGCGTGGGGCAGAAACTCATTTCGTGATGCCTACAGGGTATGCACCGGTCGCGCATTTCGGCGGCCGCATCTCAGCCAGTTCGAGGGTTGGGCCGGTATTGGATGCGGGCCGCTCGATGCTTGTAGAGAAGCGCCGCATTGTTGTTGCCGCTGCGGCTGCGCCGGCTCAATCACCATTGTCGCTGCTGAACGATCGCAGAACGCTTGAGCGTACGATCATTACAGAGCCGCTGCCGGATGTTCGCGACGCTGCACGCGGCGGTGGCGAAGGCAGCGGCGATGTTGCCAGTGGTGTGGACTCGCCGAGCGGCCTGGAAAAACAGCAAGCAATGCCGCCGGATCAAGGCTTAACGATCACAGCGGGCGATGGCGCGACAAGCATGAAGCAGGCTTGGACGGCGTCGGTTGCGCCGCGCGGCGCCGTTCTGACAACGGGATCAAATCCCACTCAGCCGCCGCCCGCACATGGGTATGCAATGCTCTGGCTTGCGCTTACGCTACTGATCGCGACGACCGGGGCGATCGTTTGGCGGAGGAAAGACGCCGTCCTCGCCGCGGCTCGGAGACTGTCTGGGACAGAACAGCTCGCGGATCTGACAGCGGCCGTGACGCGACTGTTCGATCGCGTCGGCTTTGCGCCTCGCGGTGAAAGGGCAACAGGGACCGCTGATGCCTATCCGATCAATGGCCTGGAAATCATATTTGCCACCACCACTTCGGCAGTCGCGGACGTGGCGGACGGTTCGCCGCTGCGCCGAGTGCTCGACGAGGAGGTGGCGCGGGTCCGCCAGCGCCTGAACGTGGCTCGGATCTCGGGGAGTTCTGGAGGCGGCGGTGTTGGCCCTGGTGCAGATGGCAGCGAGGTGCTGGTTCCAGCACCGGCCTACCGCGTGTTGATGCGCGAGCTTGGCCGTATCCAGCGGATTGCCGAAGGCGCCCGCGACAGCATCGGCCAGGGTGGCGGGGTGGCGGGCTCGGCAGGAGTACAGATGCCTGCAAACCGTGCCGAGGCTTTTGCGCTGCTTGGGATCAATCCGAACGTGGATCAGGCGACCGTCAAAAAGGTCGTCGATGCGTTGCGGATGAGCTGGCATCCTGACCTTGCCCACGACGAACAGGATCGGTTGCGGCGGGAAGACCGGATCAGGCAGATCAATGTTGCGGTGGAACTGATAGGTGGCAAGACGCGCCAGGCCTGAGGGTCGTGTGCGCGAAGTGCCCGGTCAGGGACAGCCAGAGGCGCGCGCGAACGGCGCAGTTGATGCTAGGTCAATTCAAGTCAATGCATCGGGAACTTCGGGCATGTAACATTGCGCGATGAGCCTGCCACTTGGCGCTTTGCCGTCAAGAGGGGTGCTTCTCATCCGTTGCCGTTGTGCGGTGGGGCTGGGTGCGGTCGAACGGTCTCTTTCGTTGAAGAGTATCTTGATTGATCGCCCCAGCACGGGGCACCTGGGAACACGCTTTCGGGTTGGTTCGGTAAGCACGACACAATACCTCGTGGCGCCGGACTCAAATTTGGTATATTGCATGCCAATTGACTCTGGATCGCTCGCCACCCACGACATTCGATGCGGGCGAGGGGCCTTGTCCAAGAAAAAAGACTAGCTGAAGTAGCGGGGCCGGGCACAACGCCCGTCACATGGAGGAATGCCAAATGGCCATCAAGGATCTGCTCGTCGCGTATGACGGCAACGAGGCGTCACAGCATGCGCTCGAGTTCGCTCTCCAGATGGGAAACAAATACAAGGCAACCGTGACGGGCATGGCAGTGTCGCGACCGGAGCCATTCGAAAGCCATTTGCGCAAATGGATTCCTGACAACGTCAAGGAGAGCATGCACACGGCGCGGCTCGAAGCAACGAAATCCATCGAGGCCAAGTTCCGCGAGCAGGTCAAGGGAACCGGCCACACTGGTGAGGTGCAGTGGCTAGTCGAGGAAGGTCAGCCCGATCTCACACTGGCGCGCTCGGCTCGCTTTTTCGACATTCTCATCATCGGCCAATTCCTGACGGCGTTCAAAACCGAGCATCGCTCCGTCGATCCGCAAGAACTACTGCAGCGCGCGGGAAAGCCGATACTCATCGTGCCGAAGCACTACAAGCCGCGGCCGTTCCGCGAAGAGGCGGCGGTGGCTTGGGACGGCAGCCGCCACGCTGCTCGTGCCCTTACCGACGCCATGCAGATTCTGGAGACCAAGAAGAAGCTCTATATTCTTGAAGCACACGCTGAAAAGCAGTCACGCGACATTGGCGATCTGCCGGGACTGGATCTGCAGGTTCATCTCAAGCGCCATGGCGTGGAATCGGAGATCGTCAAATTCGACTCCACAACCCACGGAGTTGGGCCCGCCCTGCTGCAGCACTGCGAAGAAATCGATCCGGATGTTCTGGTCATGGGCGCCTATGGCCGCGCGAAATTCGGCGCGCAGTTCTTTGGCGGTGTCACGAGGTACGTGCTGCAAAACCATAAGGTTCCGGTTCTGCTATCACACTGATGCGGGGAGGACTTCCCGAGTATCTCCAGCCAGCCACTCAACTGATGTGACACCGGCGTTTCGATTCAGGTGTCACGGGGGGCAGCCGCAGCGCATTCGCCATGTGTGCAACATGCAATGGCGTGGCGAATGCTTCGCAACGCTGATTGTGCAGGTGCGCGCCTGGCCGGAGTGGGCTCGGTGGTATGGCGAAGGCTGCCGCTCGCAGGCGTTGCGGCAGCTATTGCGTCAATGGAGGCAGCGATTGGTTTCGCGAACGCCCGCAGCGGTGACATACCACCGGCCATCGGGCGAATACGTCGCCAGTCCACGGCGCGAGAGAGACTTCGCATAATTCAGATGCATCGGCGGAATGCAGGAGCGCGGCGTGTCTATCAGCAACTCCAGCATCGCCAACTCGTTGTCAGTCAGGCGGTACATGACAAAAACCCCACTTGGATCATTCGCTACTTAACGCACCACTCGACGCATACACTTCGAGGCCGATCTTCAGGTCAAAGTCACAACCCCAATTGAACGCCACATCCCGGGTTGCGGTTCCACATACCTGTTCTGGGCTTTTGTGCTGACGAGCAGGCCCACTTTGGTGCCCGTCCTTAAAGTCCAGCCTTGCCGCCGATGTTCCCCGACACGACCTAGTCAATGTCCGACTTGTGCATGCCGTGAGATAATCGCCTTGCCTATATCCTGCCCAGTCCGGAAAAAGGCGGAAACGTCAAAAACCGATTTGAGGGGGATGGCAACGAGAATTTGCTCCCGATGCTGTGGAAAACTCCCTCAGAGTGACATTGATGTATCACTGACATGAATGTGGTAGCGGGTGGCGGGAGATGGCCACGAAACAGAACGCAGACTTCGAATATGAGCGTAGCCGGCTGCTGCAACGTATTGCCAGCGAGGCAGCGACCATGCCGCCGGAGTTACGCGATGCGGTGATGGCGCCCGGTGTTCTCGATGCCATGGCGCAGGTGGCAAGAGAAAATTTCGTGGCTCCCGGGGATGTTGTGTCTGCCTATCGCAATGCGCCGCTGCCGATCGGGTTCAATCAAACGATTTCCCAACCCTTGGTTGTTGCGTTGATGACGGGCCTGCTTGCGCCTAGGAAATCAGACCGAATTTTGGAAATCGGCACGGGATCGGGCTATCAGGCCGCCGTCCTCTCTCGGCTCGTCGCCAAAGTCTTTTCGGTTGAGATCGTGTCTGAGCTTGCCGAACGAGCGCGTGGGGTGCTGGCGGCCGCCGGCGTGGCCAACGTGCATATCAAGGTGGGCGATGGCCACGCGGGCTGGCCGGAAGAGGCGCCTTTTGACGGTATCATCGTGACGGCTGCAGCGGACCGGGTGCCAGAGGCTTTGCTGGGCCAACTTGCTCCCGCTGGACGGATGGTGCTGCCGCTAGGCCGAGACAGGCAGATGCTTGCGGTCGTCTCACGGGAGGCAGATGGCGGCCACCGTGTGCGGGAGTTGCTGTCAGTCAGGTTTGTGCCGTTTGTAGAGCCGGGTAGCGGCTCCCAATGAGTGCCAAACTAAGTCCGGCGGCGGCGTGCGCGCGAATGTCGCGCCGGTTCGTTAACCGCTAGGCGAGCTGGGATTGTTGCAACTGTTGCACGCGATGCATTCGCAACAATTCAAAAATACCTAATATATTTCAATCGCATACATTGTTTTTTGATGCCGATGCGTTGCGCTGTTGCAACGGTCAGCCGGGCTTCATTCCCGTGAAATCACAGATATATCAGCACATTCGAATGTTGGCATGTTCATTGCGAATGAAGTGCGCATGGGCAGCGCAAGTCGCAGCTGCCTGCCGCCAAGGTTTCGCAAGAGACGCGCAGGGGCAGGCTCCACGACGTAGTTGCCTAGATGAAAATTGCATCGCTTCGCACTCAAATCGGGAACCTCAAGGAGAAACGTCATGAAGAACATCATCAAGACCGCTGCCGTTGCAGCGACCCTCGCAATCGGCGCTGCCGGTCTCAGCACCTCTGCCAGCGCTTGGGGCTGGGGTGGTCCGTGGAACGACAGTGGCTGGGGCAATGGCTGGGGTAATGGCTCGGGTTCGGGCAACTTTGGCTTCAACATGAATGGCAACATGAGCGGCCGCGGCAATGGCTACGGCAATGGCTACAATGGCTATTACGGCGCTCCGTGGGGTGGATATGGCCCCTACGGCTACGCTCCCTATGGCTACGGCGCTCCTTATGCCGGCCCCTATGCCTATGGCCCGTACGGCGCGCCTGTTGCACCTCCGGCAGGTGCTCCGGCCCAGCCGGCTCCCGCTCCGCAGGCAGCTGCTCCTGCCCAGCCGGCTCAGTAAGCATCTGACGATCGCAGATCTCTTGTGATCTCTCGGCGCCATCCCAGTTCCTCCTGGATGGCGCCACCCCTGACGCCCGCTGTCCCCCAGCGGGCGTTTTTCTTTACCCACGGATGGTGGGCGCTGAATGTAAGGGCGAAGCTTCGCGCTGTCGCTCAGGCGCGTTCGACGAAGCTGTCCAGGACGTGTTTTTCGCCGGCCTTGTCGAACTGGATTTTCAGCTTGTTGCCGTCGACGGCGGTGATCTCGCCATTGCCGAACTTGAGATGAAAAACACGTTCGCCGATTTCAAAGCGTGCCTCGGCCGACGAAGAGGCCACAAGCTCGCCGTCGATCGTCAGCGGATTGCGGGCGCGCTGGGCCTTGGCATCGCGGTTCCAGTCGGCCGCCGTGCGCTTCTGCGCGCGTTGCCAGCCCGGCGTGTCGTAGGTCGAGGCGAAGCCTCCGGCTGCGGGTTTGGACTTATCGGCGCGATCGAAACGGCTGGTGCCAAATGGATTGGAATAGGCTCCGCCGAAGTTCTGATATGCGCCTGAGAATGGACCCTTGCGTTCGATGACCTCGACATTCTCTTCTGGCAGTTCGTCGACGAAGCGCGACGGGATGGCGGACTGGTAGAGCCCGCGGTTGCGCCGGTTCTGAGCGAAGGAAATGCAGGCGCGCTTCTTGGCACGGGTGATGCCGACATAGGCCAGTCGGCGCTCTTCCTCCAGACCGGCAAGCCCGTTCTCGTCGAGGGAGCGCTGACTGGGGAATAGCCCTTCCTCCCAGCCCGGCAGGAAAGTGGTGTCGAATTCCAGGCCCTTGGCGGCGTGGAGGGTCATCAGGCTGACGCGGTCGCCGTCGCTGCCCTGGTCGACGTCCATGACGAGGCTGACGTGTTCGAGGAAACCTTCCAGAGTGTCGAACTCGTCCATGAAGCGGACAAGTTCCTTGAGGTTTTCCAGTCTGGATTGCGCCTGCGGGCTCTTGTCGGCCTGCCACATGGCGGTGTAGCCCGACTCGTCCAGGATCAATTCGGCCAGTTCGGTGTGACGCATGCTGGCGACTTGCGAGCGCCAGCGGTCGAACTGCTGGATGAGATCAAACAATGCCTTGCGGGCCTTGCCCGACAGCTCCTCGGTCTCGACGATCTCGCGCGCCGCCTGGAACAGCGGCACCTGGCGGGCGCGCGACAGCTCGACGACGCGCTTCACCGAGGTGTCGCCCAGGCCGCGCTTTGGCACGTTGATGATGCGCTCGAACTTCAAGTCGTTTGATTGATTGAGCGTGGTGTCGAGATAGGCGATGGCGTCCTTGATTTCCTGGCGTTCATAAAAGCGCGGGCCGCCGATGACGCGATAGGGCAGGCCGAGGGTGACAAAGCGATCCTCGAAGGCGCGCATCTGGAACGAGGCGCGGACCAGGATCGCGATCTCGTCGAGGGAGTGGTGCTTGCGCCGAAGTTGCTCGATGTCCTCGCCGATGACACGCGCTTCCTCCTCGTCATCCCAGACGCCGGTCACGGTAACTTTTTCGCCGGAGTCGCCGTCGGTGAAGAGTGTCTTGCCGAGTCGTCCGGTGTTGTGCGCGATGACGCCCGATGCCGCGGCGAGGATGTGGCTCGTCGAACGATAATTGCGCTCCAGGCGGATGACGGTGGCGCCGGGGAAGTCCTTTTCGAAGCGCAGGATGTTGTCCACCTCCGCACCGCGCCAGCCGTAGATCGACTGGTCGTCGTCACCCACACAGCAGATGTTGGGCGAGCCTTGGGCGAGAAGACGCAGCCATAGATACTGGGCGGTGTTGGTGTCCTGGTACTCGTCGACCAAGATGAAGCGGAAGCGCTTCTGGTAGCCGGCCAGCACGTCGGGGTAGGTCATGAAGAGGCGCAGGCTTTCGAGCAGCAGGTCGCCGAAGTCGCAGGCGTTGAGGTCCTTCAGGCGGCGCTGGTAGGCGGCATAGAGGTCTGCTCCCTTGCCGTTGGCGAATGCCCTGCCTTCGCCAGCAGGTATGCGGTCGGGTGTCAAACCGCGGTTTTTCCAGCCGTCGATGAGGGCGGCAAGCTGGCGTGCGGGCCAGCGATCCTTGTCGATGTTGGCAGCCTCGATCACCTGCTTGATGAGGCGCAGCTGGTCGTCGGTGTCGAGGATGGTGAAGCTGGATTTGAGATCCACCAGTTCGGCGTGGCGGCGAAGGATCTTGACGCCGATGGAGTGGAAGGTGCCGAGCCAGGGCATGCCTTCGACTGCCCCGCCAACGAGGTGGCCGATGCGCTCCTTCATCTCGCGCGCCGCCTTGTTGGTGAAGGTGACGGCCAGCACTTGCGACGGCCAGGCGCGGCCGGTTGCGAGAATGTGGGCGATGCGTGTGGTCAATACGCGCGTCTTGCCGGTGCCGGCACCTGCGAGCACCAGCACGGGGCCATCGAGGGCTTCGACCGCTGAGCGCTGCTCCGGGTTCAGTCCTTCGAGATAAGGCGGCGTGGCCGGTCCGCCGCTGCTGCTCCGCATGGCGCGTTCCGAGATCGACAATCGCGGCGGAGGGGCGTCGGGAACGGGATCGTGGGCAGGATCGTGGCGCGGCGGCAGCGGCGGAGCTATCGGTGCGGCCAGCGGCAGGCGAACCGGCTGCACCGCTTCGCTGGCGGATTTGGTCGACTTGCCTGATTGGGCCTTGGCGCGCGTATTGGCATCCCTGGCCGGTGCTTCCGGCAGGTCGAAGGGCAGATCATCAAACAGCGATTGTGCGCTGCCGGTCTTGTTGGAGTGCTTTCGATTCGTGGTCATTGCGGGGGACTATAGCACCCTGGCAGAGGCAGGAAGGGGGCGAGGTGTCTGCTCCACAAGCTACTCGCGGCGATGGTTCCCTGGATCCGAACCTTAGGTTCTTGGCCTCGGTCCGGCGTCGGCGCGGCGAGCGCGCAGCAGCCCGGTGATTGCGAAAAAAGCGCCAGCTCCCAAAAACATAAGAGATATGAACCACTTTTCGAAGAACGTATCGAGCATCATCGAGGACGGCACTTCGGGGTCATAAAGCACGACGACATTCTCGCCGACCTCATAGGCCGGCGGGTTGGTGTTCCACCGGGAACTGCCGGTGTGAGACGTGCCGGAGACCTCGTAGCTGACGATGGCCTTGTACTGACTTGAATCGCCGGGCGAGCTTGTGTCCACCAGTTCGATGACCTTGCCTTCCACTGATGTGGCGCGCGAAATGAAATGCATGTTCCAGCCGAGCACCACGAGTCCGGCGATGAGGAGCAGAGGGCCAAAGACGAGCAGAGCGGCGGCGGCAAGGTCGGGCTGCCTTGCGGTTTGTGATGGCTCCGGCAGATCGGTTTTGCCGCTCATGGCCGGGCTTTCGTGTGCCGGACGACGAGCCCCACCAGGGTGAAGACGAGGCCAATGCCTGAAAATATGATTGGCAGGAGCCAGGTTTCGGCAAAGCTATCGACGAACGCGCGCGAAGGGTCGTCGCGCCGGTAGAGTATGCCGACCTTCTCGCCCACTGCGTAGGCGGGTTCGGTCGAGTGCCACGAGGACGTGAAGCGGTGCGTGGCGCCATCGGGTGCCTTGAACTCGATGACGGGGGTGTAAGTCACCCGCGGCGCGCCACCCTTGCTGGCGGGCATAGGATGCGATTTCTCTATTGCAACGACCTCGCCGGACGTGCGGTCCGACTTGGAAACAGCTTGCACGGTCATGAGCAGCAGAGCGCCGCCGACGAGCGCCATCATGACGCCCATCCCGAGAAAAATGGTTTTGAGGACTAATCCAGTTCCCGGATTGTAGCGCATGTGTGGAATCCCTATGCCGGCCGTCGGTCGAAGAAGCGCGCCGCCGCCATGAACAGGATGCCAACCACGACGAACATCAGCGGAAAGGTCCATTTGTCCGCGAAGACGTCGATGATCGCACTTTGTGGTTCGTCCGGCTGGTAGCGAACGGGGACGACGTCTCCCAATGCTGAGGACGGCTGGCGTTCGAAAAACGAGCCGACGATACGCACCGGCTTGCCGCCTTCCGGTGTGAATTCGACGATCGGAGCGACCGGCGGATTGGGCAGCTGCGCATATGATTTGGGCACGCGTGGCGACATCTGAAAGCCGACCACCACGCCATCCGTGCGGTCGGAGCGGATCACGAACGCAGAAATGAAGAGCAACGCAATCACCGCTATGACGAGTTGCAGCAGGCCGAACCCGGTGAGTATCAGGTAGAAGGGCGACTTGTTGGAGAGTGCAAGGTAATTGCGCATCGGCCTATCTTTCCTTCGGATCGTTATTTGTGTTCTTCGACGTGGGCGTCGATCAGGGCCTTATTGAAGGCATTGAGCGCGTGCATGCGGTCGGCCCAGCCAATCACGAGCGTCTGGTCGTTTTCCGATACCACGGCAATGCGTGTGTTGCCTGTGCGGTCGAACGTGCGCAATGCGCGTTCAAGCGTATCGGAAGGCATCAGCCAGGGCTCATCGCTGTCAGAGGAAATTCTCAGCGGCTCGCGCGCTTCGCCGGATTGGGGCGGCTTGAGGTCGCTCATGAAATTTATCACCGTCAACCGGCGCATGATGGATTTGTGAGGTCCCTCCTGCAGGAAGAGACCGCGTTTGGCCAATTGCCAATGGAAGAAGCTGTGGCCGAGCAAGGCCTGCGTGAGGCCGACAGAGATCGATACGGTGAGCAGCAGTGCGATGGCCAGATCATAGCCGCCCGTCAGTTCGAAGCAGATGAGGGTCGTCGAAATAGGCGCACCCAGCACAGCGGCGGCAACCGCGCCCATGCCTAAAAGCGCGTATAGGCCGTGGCTTGCACCAACCTCGGGGAAGGCGGCGACTGCGATCGTCCCGAATGCGGCACCAGTGAGGGCGCCCAGATAGAGGGAGGGCGAAAAGATACCGCCTGCAAACCGCACTGACAGGGAAATGGCGGTGGCCGCTGACTTTGCGATAATGAGTGCGATCAGCAATCCGACGGGCAGGCGCATGTAGAGTGCCTGATCCGTCGTTTCGTAACCGACCCCCAGCACCTGCGGGAATACGAGAGCGATCAGTCCGACGCAGAGGCCGCCCAAGGCCGTGCGCAGCCACAGCGGCATCTCGAAATGCCAAACGATCCGTTCCGTCGCCATGATCGAGAACTCGAACAGAATGGCGACTACCGCACAGGTGACGCCGAGGAGTGCGAAGGCAGGCACCTCCCAATATGTCGTTATCTGGTAGTCGGGGATCGTGAATGCTGGAAAATTACCCAGATGAATGCGGCTAATAACGCCACCGGCTACGCTCGCGATCACGATCGGCACAAAGGCGCGCATGGCGTAATGGCCGAGGATGACCTCGTGGGCGAACAACACCCCGGCGATGGGGGCGTTGAAGGAAGCTGCGACGGCGGCGGCGGCGCCGGATGCGAGCAGCGTCCGGCGATTAGAGGCTGAAAGCTGAAAGCGGTCTTCCAGCCAGGATGCGATGGCGGCGCCCAGGTGAACGACGGGACCTTCACGGCCTGCGCTCGCTCCTGCGCCCAGCGACATCGCTGCGAGAGCGGCACTCATGAACCCGGTGCGCGGCTCGATCTTGCAGTCGCGTAGGGCGCGCGCCTCAATCACGTCGGCGACGGCATGAGCCCGCTGGCCGGGCATGAGCTTTTCCAGGAGATAGCCGACAATGAGTCCTCCGACCGCCGGCGCTAGAAGGATGTACCACCAGGAAACACCACTAGCGGCAGAGGCAACGCGCTCGTCCATTGTGCCGAGCCAGGGCAACTGAAAAACGCCGATCAGATAGCGGAAGGCAAGTGCAGCATAGCCGACGCTTATGCCGATCAATAGCCCCAGGAGCCATGTCAGAGGCTGGCGGTCGTCGAGAAATTCGCGCAGGTTATGCACGAACCGTTCAATGATGACGTTACGCAGGCTTTCGCGCGCCTTGGACAGTAGTCCGGTGCTGGCACCAGCTGAGTTACCGACAGCCGGTGTTGCGTCGGCGCCGGTGTGCGGCGGGCCATCGTGTTGACTGTTCACGGATCGGTCGGGCTTATTCGTCACACTCATCTGATATCGCGCACTATGGGCTCGTCGGGACGACAAATAAAGGTGGCATGAGTGCCGCCCGGCGTCATCGCCTCGGAATGGTCAATGGCTTGTGTGAAGCTTCCGGTCTACGAGTTGTGCTAGAAAACGCACAGGATCGGGCGCGGTGATTCAGGCCGGCGCACCTCTGCTGCCCCAGCGGCGGGACAGCGGCGATGGGCGTGGCCATAATTGCAGGAACAACTCAGCTGCGACCGGCTGGGAAGAGGGCTTTTAACGTGAGGCGGTTTTTCTATCGCGGCGCGGATAGCAGAGCGAAGGCGGGTGTAGCCGGGGGCTGCGGCGGAGCGGCGGGCGCGTGTGCCATTGCCGGCTGGCCGGGTCATGGGGCCAGGCGCGTGCTTACGGGGAGGGTTGGTGCGTGAACTCCCTGGTGATGTGGATTGCAGGCCTGTTCGCGGCGGTTCTGGCTGCACTTTTTGCCGTGCCCTACTTCGTCGACTGGAACGGCTATCGCGGCGTCTTTGAGGAAGAGGCGTCGCGCATCCTGGGCCGTGACGTGCGGGTCGGCGGCAAGATCAACGTCAGGCTCCTGCCCACGCCCTATCTGCGTTTCGAAAAGCTGCGCATAGCTGACACGCGCCCGAATGCGGTGGAGCCGATCTTCAAGGCCGAGACCTTCACGTTGTGGTTGTCAGTCCCGCCTCTGCTGCAGGGCAATCTCGAAGCTCGCCATCTGGCGCTCGATCAGCCGGTGGTGACGCTTTCGGTCGATGACAAGGGTACTGGCAACTGGACGGAGCTTGGCATCCGTCCGGGCACTTTGCCGTTCATGCCGCAAAAGGTTGCATTGCAGGCCGTCGACATCACGAATGGAACCATCGTGCTGCGACATCCGCGTGCTGGTGAAGTGGGGCGGTTGTCAGCAATCGAGGGAGAGGTGTCGGCGGAGACGCTGTCAGGTCCGTTCAAATTCGCCGGTTTTGCCTCTTTGACCGGACATACCCGCGAGATCCGGCTGGCAACGGCGAAGGCGGACGATGATGGGACATTACGCTTCAAGGCAACAGCGCGACCGAAAGACGGTGCAGTTGAAACAGCGGCGACAGCGGGAGCCAGTTATCAACTCGATGGCAGCCTCAAGGATTTTTACCAACGGCCGCAGATTGAAGGCGCTCTCAGTGCGACAGTGCCGTTGCCGCAACTACCTTCCGCGCCGGGTGGTGATGCAGCCTTGGACGCGAAAAAGCCCAACGCTGGTGGCGCCAACGGCGAAAGGGCTCCGGTATACGCCGATGTCAAGGGACGGCTCACGGCCACCGCGGACCGGCTCGACGTTTCAGATATTGTTGCCAGTATTGAAAACGTCGGACAGCCGCAGCTGCTCACGGGCGCGACAACGCTCGAATGGGGGCAGTTGCAGCGGCTCGATTTTTCTTTCTCTTCACGCTGGCTCGACCTCGACCGGCTGGCTGGCCGCGAAGGGCGCGCTTCTCCAATCGGCACTTCCGTAGCGCTGATCGAGGGGTTGACGCATGCGCTTTCAGGAGAAAGCGCGGCGCGCGGTGTCATCAGCGTCGATCAATTGACACTTGGCGGCGAGGCAATGGCAAGACTCGAACTTGCCGTGTCGCGTGTGAGTGCGGGAAAACTCAGAATTGAGCGTCTACAGGCTGCATTGCCAGCAGGCGGACGCATCGCCCTTGAAGGCTTGCTGATTGATGGCAAAGGCAGCACGGATTTCGCCGGCCAGGTGACGGCTGCCGGGCCGAGCATGAAGCGGCTGATGACGTGGGCATTGCCGGGCTCCGACTATGCCGGTGCTTCGCCCGATCTCAGTTTCACGTTCGACAGTGCCTTGCGGGTTGGTTCGGATGGGCTGCTGCTGCGCAATGCGCGCGGCGATCTTGGCGGGCATGGGGTGACGGGGTCGGCACGGCGCGGTAGCGACGGCACCCTGGCGGTCGATCTTGTTGCCGACGAGGTTGAGAGCGACTGGTTATGGTCCGGCGGGCTGTCGAGAACGGCAGTGTTGGGTTGGTTGAGTGCTGTTGGCAAGGTGGCAGGCGAGATTGCGGCGGGCCCGCCCAAGGCCAAAGGTGCATCATCAAGTGGCCGGTTCGACCTGAAGCTGCGCACGGGTGTGCTGAGGGGACCAGATCGCGCTGTTCGCGACGTGCGTGCTGACGTGACAGTTGCCGGACGCGACCTAGTCATCAACCAGCTGGCGTTTCAAGGCGGTGACGGTCTCGAATTCGATGTGACTGGCCAGATCGTTGATCCGGCCGGATCACCCAAAGGCCGGCTGGCGGGAGTAATCGGTGCTGGCAGCGGCAAGTCGCTCGAACAGATGCTGGCCCTGCTCGATGTCAACGATCGTCCTCGCATTTCGGCTCTGGCCAAGATGACACCATTGCGCCTTGCGGGAGATGTCGCATTGGGGCAGCGCGGAGCAGCGGCGATTGATCTGCAAGGGGACGGCGCAGTTGGATCTGGCCGTTTGACCGTACGGGCCGCAATCGATGGTGGACTGGGTTCCGAATGGCGCTCGCTACCTGCTGAGATCACGATCACCGCCGACGACGTCAATTCCGCAGCCTTGTTCGACCTGGTTTTCGGGCAGGGGGGTGCAGCGAGCTCTATCGGCGGCGCTGCCGGCAAATCCAGGGCGGCAAGTGTCGCCATCAAGGCAGTCGGGGTCCCCGGCGAAGGGCTTGTGACGGATGCCGCATTGAGCCATCCGGGGTTGACCTTGTCCTACAACGGGCGCGCAGTGCTAGACCAGCAGGCGATGCCGTCACTGTCCGGTACGCTTGAGGTGGCTGCGGACCGTCTCGGAGATGTGCTGGCGTTGCTTGGTGCGGAAGCCGGCGCAGCTCTCGATCATCCGGTGACTGGAACGCTGGGTCTCAGTCTCGACAAGGCAGGCCGTGTCAAGGTCACGCCCGGTGGGCTGACGATCGCGGGTGCGGAAGTTTCTGGATCACTTGCGGTTGGGCGCGGCGGCGGTGGCCGTCTGCGAGCAGACGGCGAGCTTGCCTTGAACCACGCATCGGTTGCGGGGCTGTTGTCGGGGCTCGCCGATGCGGTGCCACAGCCCGCAGCGGTGTCGGCGGCGGATCTGGCTTTCCGGCAAGGCGGTGGCATTTGGACGGATCAGGCTTTCACGGCTGAAGCGTTTGCGCGGTTTGAGGGGAAAGTTTCGGTCGGCATTGCGCACTTGGCCATCGCCCCCGACGTTTCGCTCACCGATGCGCAACTCCGGTTTGACTTGAACCCGGGCCGGATCGACGCCGAACTGGCTTCATCGCGCGCGCTTGGTGGGCAGGCTACCGCGCAAGTCACTTTGCAGAAGGCAGCGGCGGGTGCGCGTATGTCGGGTTGGCTGGCTGTCGATGGCATGAAACTGGCGGCGTTGGGCGCTGCCTCGGGAAGCAAACTCGACAGTGGTGGCCTTATCGGCGGCACGCTTCAATTCGAGGGTCAGGGCCTCAGCCCGCGCTCGCTGGTGGTGGCGCTTAAGGGCGATGGGCGGCTCAAGTTCTCCGGCGCTTGGATCGGCGGGCTGGCGCCCAAGATGGTGGCCGATACGATCGCGGCGGGCTTTGCCAAGGAATTCGACATAGACGCAGCGACGCTTCAATCGGAACTCGGCAAGCGGTTCGCGGCAGGGCGACTGACGTTTGGCGACAAGGAGGTGGCGCTCAGTGTCGCCGATGGCGCGCTAAATGTGGCCCACATCAATAGCGCAGGCCCGGATGGCAGCGTGGACGTTGTCGCAACGGTCGATCTACAAACGATGCAGGCGGAAACGGAATGGCGGATCGTGGCTGATGCGGAGAAGCCGGGCAAACCCGCATGGCCGCCGGTTTCGATCTACTACACCGGGGCACTCGGCGCGCTTGCCGCGGTCGAACCTCGGGTCGCTCTGGGCAATTTCGAACGCGAGCTGACCGTTCGGCGCATGGAGCATGAGGTGGAGGAGCTCGAACGCCTCCGCAAGCTCGACGAAGAACGCGCGCGTCAGGAGCGCGAACGGCTCAAAGCCCAGGAAGAAGAGCGCAAGCGTCAGAAGGCGGCCGAGCTTGAACGCCTGCGGCTTGAGGAACTGGAACGGGCGCGCGCGCTGCAGCAGCAGAATCCACCCTTGCCGTTGGCGCCCGCACCAGTGCCCGCCCGTCCCCCCGACCCACAGTCAAGCGTTGAACAGGGTGTCGGTGGCCAGGCTCTTGCTCCAGCCGCCAGCGAAGCAGGCGCTGCGGTTCCAGCTGGTGGTTCCAGAACCAGCGATGGCCAGTTAACTGGTGTCGAGTCCGGTACTTCCGCGGCTACAGCAAACGCGCTGCCGGGTGGAGCTGAGGCCGCCGCGCCCGAGAACCGTTCGGCGGCCGCACCTGTGCCGCGTCCCCGGCGGGTTTCGCCGCGCCGGCCGCCGACTGCTGGTGACACGATGCTGAAGTCGTTCAATCCGACGCTCAACTGAGCGGGCGGTCGCGCAATCTTGCGCGCAGGAACTCCAGCACATAAAGGCGAACTGAGGTTGAAAGTCCGGTTTTGTCCGCGCGGGTGCTGTCGATCTCGCCAACGAGCGCGGCCAGCGAGATGTGCTTCTCGTCGGCAATTTCCTTCAGCACTTCCCAGAACGGTGTCTCTAACGAGATCGACGTGCGGTGGCCCTTGATAGCGAACGAGCGCTTGCGCGGCCGCATCAAGAATCCTCCTCAAGCCCGCCAGCCGTCGTTTCGGCCGTATCACGCCGGGCGCCGTCGAGCAGGCGCTCGTTGCGTTTGCTTTCAAGTACACGGGACTGACGCTCTGCCTTCGAGAGGCCATGCGTGGCGCGATTGCGACTGGCTTGGGTCTCGGCGTCGCGGCGTGACTTTGCCTTGCGGGCGCGGCGGAGATTGATGATTTGGGCTGTCATGGCGAACTGGTCGGTGGTGGCGGGGAAATTGGCGCGGCTGCGCATCTCATCGTGTCGTGCGGCGGTTTCAGGCAAAACCGAGCATCTCCCAGATCGTAGACAATCGCGCGGCCACACGCATCCGAGAAAATTCGCGATCACGCGCGCCGTGTTCACTTCTCGGAAGGTTCCAGCGGTTAGCATTTTCTTGCTCGGCGTTCCATTGGGAACAGCGCGGGCCAAGGGCAGCCGATAGTGTCTTCATCAGAACAGAGCACATGCAGCAGCAAACACCGACCAAGGAGACCATAGCCATGCAGCAGATCGCCAAGAGCCCCCGCAATCGTTCAACCCTGTCCTCGTTTGCCACAGGCGCCATTTTCGCAGTCGCCGGAGTGATCCTCCAATCGGCCAGCGCCTCGGCCATCTCGCTCTCCGTGGAGCGCGCGTGCATGGGCGACTATTTCGCCTACTGCAGCCAGCACTCCGTAGGCAGTCAGAGCCTGCGCCGCTGCATGAGCGATGCGGGCCCCCGCCTTTCGAACCGCTGCGTCAAGGCACTTATCGCAGCCGGTGAGGTTTCCAAGGAAGAAGTGGCGCGCCGCGCAGCGAGCCGCTGATCCGCCTCTCAGTGCCTTGCGGTGCTGGCCCCGTCTTCTTGCGGCAAGCGCTCCCGTCCAATCGGCGGGGGCGCTTGTCCGTTTCGGTGATGGCACTCCAAGCCTTTCGGCGCTGTCCTGGAATGGGCGCGGGCCAATGGTTAACGGCCAGCAATCTCCCAGTCTCTCAATCGTGTCCGCTTACGTCATCTTTACCCTGCTCCGGTATCGTTAGGCGGATGATGAGTGGGCTCCGTGTGATCCGGGGCTGCTGTTTTGCGACTGGTGTGAGGAGTTGGGTTGATGAGTGCTGCGAAGATCGAAAAGACGCCTGGCCCGCTTTCAGGGTGGAACGAGCTACCGCGAAAGCTTGTCGCCATGGAGGTCTTCGAGCGAGTCTTCGTGCTCGCCATTTTCATCCACTTCCTGATGAAGATGCTTGGGCGCAGCGCGGCGGAGGGCATCGAGGCCGCGGTCGTCCTTCTGGTGCTTGCTGAGATCATACCGGTCGTCATGGTTTTTGCGCGCGGCCCGTCGTCGACGCTTTCCCAGAAGCCGAGCGATTGGCTCTTCGGCATGGCTGGTGCCACGATGCCTCTGCTCGCCATCGCGCCACACGTAACACCTTTGGCTCCGGCCGTGCTGTGCATTACCCTCATGATGTTGGGCCTTGCCTTGCAGGTCGCTGCAAAGTTCTTCCTCGGTCGCAGCTTCGGCATCGTTGCCGCCAACCGTGGCGTGAAGGTGAACGGTCCCTACCGTTTCGTGCGCCATCCCATGTATGCCGGCTATACGTTGACGCACATCGGCTTCCTGCTGATGGTCCCCCACTGGCAGAATTTCGTCGTCTATGCCGCCGCGTTGACGCTGCAGGTGATCCGCATCCTCAGGGAAGAGCGCGTCCTGAGCCAGGATCCGTCCTACCAGGAGTTCGCCGCAACAGTACGCTATCGCCTGCTGCCCGGCGTATTCTGATCTCCTCTGGATCGTTTCAGACTGACGCTGAAACGATCCAGGTTTATTCGCTCACGCAGCTAACCCTCGCTATCGCTCGGGCTGCTCCGTGGGAGCGGCGCAAGGCGCCGGGCCGCAGTCGCGGCTTTAGCGATTCCACCCTGTTCGGAATCGCTCTCGTTCGTTCACAGCAAAACGCCCGCGCTTCATTCAGCGCGGGCGTTTTGCTGTCGGTAGTCTCGCCGGGTTTCAGGCCGGATCGGGGCCGATCATCTTCTCGGGCCGCACGATGGAGTCGAAGTCCTCGCCGGTGATGCCGAGCTTGACGGCTTCCTCACGCAGCGTGGTGCCATTCTTGTGCGCGGTCTTGGCGACCTTGGCAGCCAGATCGTAGCCGTACTTTTCCTTCAGCGGCGTCACCAGCATCAGCGAATTCGCAAGACCCAGAGCAATGTTGTCGAGACGCGGCTCGATGCCGACGACGGCGTTGTCGGTGAAGGAGATGGCTGCATCGGCCAATAGCCTTGTCGACTGCAGGAAGTTGTAGGCCATCATCGGGTTGAAGACGTTGAGCTCGAAGTGGCCCTGGCTGCCGGCGAATGCGATGGCGGCGTTGTTGCCGAGGATGTGAGCTGCAACCTGGGTCAACGCCTCGCACTGCGTCGGGTTCACCTTGCCCGGCATGATCGACGAGCCGGGCTCGTTCTCGGGAAGCGCCAGTTCGCCAAGTCCGGAACGCGGGCCCGAACCCAGGAAGCGGATGTCATTGGCGATCTTGAAGCAGCTCATCGCAACGGTGGTGATGGCGCCGTGGGTGAAGACCATGGCGTCATGGGCGGCGAGCGCCTCGAACTTGTTGGGCGCGGAGGTGAAGGACAGCCCGGTGATCTCGGCGATGCGCTCGGCAACCTTTTCGGCGAAGCCTGCCGGGGAGGCGAGGCCGGTGCCGACGGCGGTGCCGCCCTGGGCCAGTTCCATCAACATCGGAAGCGTCATCTCGATGCGGCGGATGCCGTTGGCGAGCTGCTGGGCATAGCCGGAAAACTCCTGACCAAGCGTCAGCGGCGTGGCGTCCTGGGTGTGGGTGCGGCCGATCTTGATGATGTCCTTCCACGCTTTCGCCTTGGCATCGAGGGCTGCATGCAGATGCTTCAGCGCGGGTATCAACCGGCGCGAAACCTCTTCGGCACAGGCGATATGCATGGCCGTCGGGAAGGTATCGTTCGAGGACTGGCTCATGTTGACGTGATCGTTGGGATGGATCGGCTTCTTCGATCCCATCTCGCCGCTCAGCATCTCGATGCCGCGGTTGGAGATCACCTCATTGGCATTCATGTTTGACTGCGTGCCCGAACCCGTCTGCCAGACGACCAGCGGGAAGTGATCGTCGAGCTTGCCGTCAATGACCTCTTGTGCGGCTTTCACGATCACGTCGCCGAGCTTTGGATCGAGTTTGCCGAGGCTCATGTTGGCTTCCGCGGCCGCGCGCTTGACGATGCCGAGGGCACGGACGATGGGCTGGGGCTGCTTTTCCCAACCGATCTTGAAGTTGCCGAGCGAGCGCTGGGCCTGTGCACCCCAGTAGCGCGATTGATCGACCTCGATGCCGCCGAAAGTATCGGTCTCGGTGCGGGTCTTCTTGTTCTCGGTCATTGGCGGCGGCTCCTCACACAAAGTGACAATTGGGGATTTGTGGGTGAGGTAGCACGCTCGCCCGATGCCCTCCAGTTGAACGGAAGTCGGCGCTGGCCGTGCCCCGGTTACAAAGCGATATCAATCGCCCGAGACTAATCAGCTCTAATAATTGCCATTTTTGGCTGGCCCCTTGTGATGGCCAGGGCACGTCGAGTCGGCGTTTGTTTCGCGTAGGGTTGCCGGAGGGGGCGTCTTTGCCGCCGGGTCGGTCAGCGGGGCGTGCCGTGGTTATCCGCGTTCCTGTTTCCAGGTTGCTTGCCAGTTGCGTCAGGCGTTGTCGCGTTTTCCCTCCGGCAGGATTTGGCCGTGCGGGGTCATCAGTATCTCTTGTCGCGTCGTCGGTGTGAACGGGGCCCAAAGCGCGCCCCACGGTAATTCCGCCCATGGAACGGAGGATTGCGCCATGGAGCCCAAGATTATAGTCATGATTGTTACGCTTGCCATGCCCAACGGTGACAGCGGCGTGCATGTGAAGCCGATGCCCACGGTAGACCGCTGCGTGGCGGAAGCCAATATCGAGGCATCCGATCCTTTTGTCCGGCATGTGGAATGCTCGGAACTGGAAAACGGCAAGCTGCTTTTGAATTTTAGATTCGAGAACGGCGGGGCCGAGGGTGCGGTTGGCACTGGCAGCACGCGGCCAAAGCGTCCGGGCTTCGCGAGCTGAACCGAACCGCGAAAAAAGGGCTGGTCCGCTACGTATCAGCGTGCCAGCTATGCCAGCTTTGTGGTCACTTCGAAGTAAACATTCACTTCAGCGTGACGCCTGGCGCGCGGTCACTTTCGATGGATTTGGGAACACGCTCTATCCTTGTGTCTAGAGCATGTTTGTCACGCTGAACCGCGGTGCACTTCAGCTAAACATTTTCTAGCGCTTGCGAAATGCGTCGAGGCTGACGACGTTCGCCGGGCCACCTGCTGCTTGTGGCGCTTCCTCCGCAGCAGGCTCCGGCGCCGCTTCGGGAGGTGCTGCTTCCCTGCGGGTCCGCTCTGCGGCGGGACGCTCGGATGGCTTGGATTTCTTCGGTGCGCGTTTGCGCGTGGTCGGCGCCGCAGGGCGGATGTCGGCCTCCATTGAATCGGCGGCGGTGTCGGTCGAGGCTTGCTGCGGCGATGCGCCGGAAGCGTGAGCGGGTGCAATGTCGGGCCCGATGTCTGCAGTCTCAAATTGCAGACCGAAACGAACGCTCGGATCGACGAAGACGCGGATCGACTGGAACGGTATCACCAGACGCTCGGGAATGCCGTCGAACGTGAGGTTGACCTCGAAGCGCTCCTCGGTGACGACCAGCCCCCAGAAGCGGTGCTGGAGCACGATCGTCATTTCATGGGGATATTTTTCCTTGAGCCGCCGCGATAGGATCACGCCCGGCGCGCGGGTGTTGAAGGAAATATAGAAGTGGTGGTCGCCAGGGAGGCCAGAGCGCTCGGTCTCCTTCAGAACGGACCTGACGACGTTGCGCATCGCCTCCTGCTGAAGGGCTTCATAGTCGATCGTAGGTCCGGATGTCATGGAGCGCCTAGTCTTGCCCGTTGTCTCGCATGTAGGGTTCCCTGCCTGGGAACCCGTGCCGGCCGGGCCGGCAGAATCAAATGGAGGGCTTCTGTTGCCCGGTGCCCTCCGGACCGCGCCTTACCCGGCTAGGAGCAAGGACTTGAGTTCAGGTCTTTCGCACTGCATTACGCAGCGAGAGCAACCTCAGCATAGTTGTCATTGGCAACTATTCTGGATGGTCCGATAACGGTGGAACCATACCGGGCGAAAACACACCCTTTACACCTTCGTCGATGCTGGTTCGCCCCCATCAGCAGCCCACTCGGCCGATTCCGGCCAGATAGATGCGTAGTGCCCAATGGGCTGATGGTGGAGGCGCCGGGTACTGCCCCCGGGTCCGATCGGCTTATTCCGATGGCCATTTATCGCCATATCCGGATTGCTCCGGCAGCCTCAATATATGCCCTACGAGCGTGAAAAAAAAGTGCCACACTGCGGGATAGAGGTCACAGCTCATTGGATATGCGAATAGATGCTATTCGGCGGCATGGGTTCAATGCGCTTCGGCATCAGGAGCCCGCATTTTTCCGGCAACAGCGACCATCGCCTGACGTACCCGGCGTGACCCGGAACCGTTCGTTACAGGCTTTCTCCATCAGTGGCGATGTGAAGTATGCGACCGCAGTGCTTGCAGTGTACCGCGTCCGTATCGTGACGCTTGAGTCCGCAATCGGGACATTCGTAGTTGACGTGCGGCGGTCGGAAAATGGTCTGCACTAGCCGCAGGAAGAGCGAGACACCGATCAAGAGGATGATGATCGACAGGAGACGGCCGCTGGTCCCCTCCAGTGTGATGTCGCCGAAACCAGTCGTCGTGAGCGCGGTGACAGTGAAATACAGGGCATCGATATAGTTGGTGATCTTGGGGTTGGTGCGAACCTGGAAGACGTACACCAGTGCGGTCATTACGAAGATGAATACCGCGAGATTGACGATCGACTGGATGACCTCCTCGTTGCGGCGGAAGAAGGTAAATTCCGTCCTGAGGTCGGCGAGCACCCGGTAGGACCTTAGCAGGCGAAGTGCTCGGAGGACCCGCAGGAAGAGAAAGCTTTCCATCACTGTTGGGAGCAGCAACGTAACGATGACGACGAGATCGGCCCAGGTTGCAAGCTGGCGCAGCAAAGCGAGCGGTTTGGGGGCTATCAGGAAACGGGCGGCAAGATCGGCGATGATGAAAAGCGCGATTGCCGCATCAACCCAATAGATCCAGGGTTCATCGCGCATGAGCGATGATGCGATGAAGAACAGGATGGTGATGACGTCAAAAGCGAGAATGGCAAACCGGAAGGCGCGCGCTGTGACGTCGTGGCCATGGTAGAGGTGGTAGAGCTTTTTCCTCAGCGCCATCTCGCTTAGCCCTCATTGCGGCGCGGCACCGCGCGTTGTGTTCCAGGTGGCATCCAATCGGGGCCACGTTGCCCGATTCGCGGCATTTGTGCCTGTCTTGGAGGCTTCAGGTGGAGACCAGCCGGCGGGATGTGTCAATCGAGGGCAAGCGGCATGGTGGACGGGTAAGCGCTATGGACAGCAAATCAGCGCGACACGGTGCGTTTCGTGAACCTGTCTGGGATTGCGCGGGTTTGATGCGATGAATGGCGCCGCGTCAAGCCGCAAGCAAGATCCACCTGACCCCGGTGGCGGGGTCGAAGCCGATGCTAGGAATGGAGGATGGCCCTGGTATCTGGCCGTTGTCATGGGGGTGGGGATCGTCGTTGTGTCAATCGCCGCGGCGGAACTGGGGCGGCAGGCTCTGGTGGCTTCCGGCGTGCCCGAAATTCCGTGGGGTGTGCTTGGTGCCGTCGCCATGAGCCAGGTGGCCGGGGCTAGCGCCGTCTGGCTTGCTGCCGGATGGCGCGGCGAGAGCCGGACGAACGCTTTGTTGTTGAGCGCGCCCCTGCAGGGGCCGCGCGCCTATATCAAGGCATTTTTGGTTCTGGCGGTCGCCGCAAGCATTGCCGGGGCAGTGACGTGGTTTTTGTGGCCCGACGCGGTGGCGGGCGATCTTGCCGCCTTTGCCGGGCTCATCCGGTCGGAGGCCTGGTGGCTGGCTTTGCTGGTCATCGCGGTGGGTGCGCCGTTGATGGAGGAATTGCTGTTTCGCGGGTTCCTGTTACCCGCGCTGGCGCGCAGCGGCATTGGATTTGCCGGTGCGGCGGTTGTGACTTCGGCGGCATGGGCGGTGATGCATGCGGGCTATTCGATGGCCGGTCTGGCGGAGGTGTTCCTGATCGGCCTTTATTTTTCCTGGCTGATTAAGAAGACCGGCAGTCTGCGGGTGCCGCTCTTCTGTCACGCCATATACAACCTGAGCGTTATTTTACTGCTGCTGGTTGTGGATATCCCGGTGGTGACGCCACGTTGAAGCGGGATGGTGGGGATCGCTCCCGTGTTCGGTCTGGTGTTCGGTCTAGTGTCCGGTTTTAGTGCTCTACACCAAGAATCGCGCAAAAGAGGCTCCCAGGCTGTCGTGTGCGATGAGACGGAAGCTATCGATGCAGCAATATCTCGATCTCCTGCGCCATGTGCGCGACCACGGCGCCGAGAAGCACGACCGGACGGGTACGGGCACGCGGTCGGTGTTCGGCTACCAGATGCGCTTCGATCTGGGCGCGGGTTTTCCGCTGCTGACGACCAAGAAACTGCACATCAAGTCGATCGTGCACGAGCTGATCTGGTTTCTGGCTGGTGACACCAACATCGACTATCTGAAGCGGAACGGGGTTTCGATCTGGGACGAGTGGGCGGACGGCAACGGCAATCTTGGGCCGGTATATGGCAAGCAGTGGCGATCGTGGGCCGCTCCTGATGGACGCACGATCGATCAGATCACCAAGACGCTCGAACTCTTACAGCGCGATCCAGATAGCCGCCGCATCATCGTTTCGGCTTGGAACCCTGCCGACATTCCACAAATGGCGCTGGCACCGTGTCACTGCCTGTTCCAATTCTACGTCGCTGACGGCAAGCTATCGTGTCAGCTCTATCAGCGTTCGGCCGACATTTTTCTGGGAGTACCTTTCAACATCGCGTCATACGCGCTGTTGACGCACATGATGGCTCAGGTGACGGGGCTGGGCGTGGGCGATTTCGTGCATACGTTTGGCGACGCGCACATTTATCTCAACCACCTGGAACAGGTCGAATTGCAGCTTTCCCGGGCACCGCGCGCCTTGCCGCGGCTGCATATCAATCCGGATGTGACCTCGCTCTTCGATTTCCGTTTCGAGGACTTCCGGATTGAGGATTATGAGCCCTATCCGCACATCAAGGCGCCGGTGGCTGTTTAGCTGACAACATTGCGGACGGTCCGAATTCCGCCTGCGTCGTCATGTTGGATTGCGGCTACGGGCGGCGAAGCCCTATCGCTTATCCAGCGGCCACGTTCCGGTCTTCATGTTGCGCGAGGCAGTATAATAGTGCCCAGGCTCCGCCCCATCGCGCGTTCGTCGCGGATGTCCGCAATCGTTCTTTCGGCACTTGTGGCGCTGCCGCTTTCCGGTTGCCAGTCGCAACCCAAGGACGTGGCAGCGGGCCTTACGGATTCGCAATCGATTGCCATCGACACACCTGGCGCCCCTGGTGCGCAGTGCTCGCTGAAATCGGTCGTCGTGGGGCATGTCACCGTTACGACACCGGCCCACATCGAGGTCGACCGCAGCCCCGAGATCATCGTCGTGCTCTGCCGCAAGGCTTGCTACCTCGACGCTTCTGCTATGATTGCAAGCGAAGGCCAGCGCCGCGCCGACGGATCGGTCGTCTACAGTTATCCGGCAGAAACGAAGGTGCAGATGACTGCGGCGGGAAGCTGCAACGCACCGTCTTCGCCAGGGGGCGGTGCTTCTCCGCTTTAGATCGTGTTCACTTGTACTAGATCTGGGAACACGCTTTATCTCTTTGTCTTAAGCATGTTTTTCACGCTGAACCGCTGCACACGTCAGCTAAACATGCTGTAGGCTTGCGCTTGGCTGGTCATCATCGTACGGGCGCATAAGGTTCATGTTTTCCTCAAAGGTCCAGCGGATTGCGCCATGCCCGAGACCGTCGTCGCCCTCATCGTTGCCGTCGCACGCAATGGCGTCATCGGACGCAATGGCGATCTGCCGTGGCGTCTGTCGTCCGACCTCAAGCTGTTTCGGCGGCTGACCATGGGTAAGCCGATCATCATGGGGCGGCGGACATGGGATACGCTGCACAGGAAGCCTCTCGACGGCCGAGACAACATCGTTGTTACGCGGGACCGATCGTTTCGTCCTGCCGGTGCAACTGTTGTCCATTCCATAAAGGATGCCATCGAAGCTGGCCGGAAGGCCGCCGCAGCAGGGGGTGCTGAAGAGATCATGGTGATTGGCGGAGCTGAGATCTACAGGGCCGCTCTGCCTTGTGCGGGCCGGCTTTACTGGACCGAGGTTGATGCTGATCCCGAGGGCGACACCCACTTCCCGGCAACGGATCGGTCAGCCTGGCGCGAAGTCCGCCGGGAGGACATCCCACGCGGGGGCAAGGACGAATATGAAGCCCGGCTTGTGGTTTTGGACCGGATGGAGCCTCCAGCTAGCGGATGCCGAGGCTGAACCGGTGCGGCGAATGCCGTGGAATGGACATGCCCGCGTCTGTGCTCAATTTTTCAAGCCCATGAAAGGGAAGCGCTTTCTGGCTTGTTTGCCATTGGGCGCCGGGGCCGTCTTGAACACGTTCAAAGCATTACCAATCTAGCATGGTGAGGTTTGCATGGCATCTAGCGCTGCCCTATAAGCGTGCGAACCTTCCGTGAGGGATGCGGCTCACCTGCTCGCGCCCTTTTTCCGCTGCTGCCGGTCTGCGCGGCGCGGATTTCTTGGCTATTTGATTATGCCCGGCATCCCAGTCGGGCGGAGCAAACGAAAGATACTTCACATATGCCCTGGAACAATCAGAACGGTGGCGGCGGCTGGAAAAGCGGCGGTGGCGGCGGTGGCGGCGGCGGACCGTGGGGACAGGGTCCATGGGGCCAGAACCAGGGCGGCGGCGGGCAAGGCGGCGGTCAGCAGCCGGACCTGGAAGAGATTTTGAAGCGCGGCCAGGATCGCATGAAGCAGGTGATGCGTGGCGGCGGCGGCGGGCTGCCGGGCTGGCTGACCGGACTTGTCGTCCTTGGCGCCATAGCGGCGGTGGCTTTCTTCGCTTTCACGTTCAGGGTCGAGTCTTATGAGAAGGGCGTCGTGCTGCGCTTCGGCCAGGTGAACCGCACTGTCGAGCCTGGCCTGCACCTGCGTTATCCCTCACCGATCGAGGAGGTCCGCAAGCCCGAGGTCCAGCGCCAGAAGAAGGTGGAAATCGGCTTCCGCACGCTCGGCTCGCGCGGCAGCGTTGCCACGCGGGACGTTCCCGAAGAGAGCCTGATGCTGACGGGCGACGAGAACATCGTCGACATCGATTTCGTCGTGCTGTGGATCATTGATAATGCGGAGAACTATCTGTTCAAGCTGCAGAACCCCGACGAGACGGTGCGGGCGGTTTCGGAAAGCGCGATGCGCGAGGTGATCGGCAACAGCAAGGTCAGCGATGTGCTTGCCCCGGGTCGTGAGCCGATCGAAATCGCCACGAAGAACCTCATTCAACAGAACCTCAATTCCTACGAGGCGGGCGTGAAGATCCAGGAGGTCAAGATCCAGCAGGGTCTGCCGCCGGCAGCTGTGCGCGGCGCCTTCGAGGACGTTATCGCTGCGCTGCAGGACAAGAGCCGCGCACAGAACGAAGCGCAGGCCTATGCCAACAAGATCGTGCCGGAAGCGCGCGGTGAAGCGGAGCGCATCCTGCAAGCGGCGCAGGCCTACAAGGAGCAGACCGTTGCGGAGGCCAATGGCCAGGCGGCGCGGTTTACCAAGGTCTACGACGAATACAAGAAGGCGCCCGAGGTGACGCGCAAGCGCATGTTCCTGGAGACAATGGAGCGCGTGTTCAACGGAACCGACAAGATCATCCTCGACAAATCCGGCGGGGGAGTGGTGCCGTACCTGCCTTTGGGTGAACTTGGCCGCAACAAGACCGCGGGAGGCAAGTAATCATGCGCACATTCATCGCAGGCATTTTCGTTCTGTTCGGGCTTGGGGCCGCAGTTCTCTATTTTTCCGCCTTCATCGTGCATCAGAACGAGCAGGCACTGGTGATGCAATTCGGCGAGTTCGTTCGCAAGGAGCAGACGCCGGGTCTGAAGTGGAAGTTGCCGGTGGTGCAGCAGGTCGTGTTCTTCGACAAGCGCATCCTCGACATCGACACCGAGCCGCAGACCGTCACGGTGGCCGACAAGAAGCAGCTCGTCGTCGATAGTTTCGCGCGCTACCGGATCACCGATCCGCTGAAGTTCTACCAGCGTCTCAATGACGAAGCGAACGCACGCCAGCAGCTCGGCGTGGTGCTCGACTCGTCGCTGCGGCTGGTGCTTGGTTCATCGACCATCGAGGCGGTGGTGCGGGATGACCGTTCCAAACTGATGGATGAGATTCAGCGCCGCGTGAATGATGTTGCGGGCGACTATGGTGTCGATATTGTCGACGTGCGGATCATGCGCGCGGACCTGCCGCAAAAGATTGGCGATTCCGTCTACGAGCGAATGAAAACAGAGCGGCATCAGGAAGCGGCCCGCTTCCGTGCGGAGGGCGAAGAGCAGCTGCGCCGGATCAAGGCTGAGGCCGACCGCCACGTTACCATCATCCGCGCCAATGCGATGCGTGACGCAGAGCTCTTGCGAGGCGAAGGTGATGCCGAACGCAACCGAATCTTTGCTGAGGCCTACGGTAAGGATGCCGATTTCTTTGCCTTCTACCGCTCGATGCAGGCCTACGAGCAGGGCCTCAAGTCGGGTGATACGCGCATGGTGATTTCGCCGGACTCCGAGTTCTTCCGGTACTTCAACAACGCTGACGGCACCAGACCCAAGGGCGCTGCTGCTGCACAAGCTCCTCAATGAATGACCTGATCGTTGCGATTGGCCTTGTGCTCGTCATCGAAGGATTGATCTGGGCGCTGGCCCCGCAAACGGGCCGGCGCATGCTCGCACTCGCGGCGGTGACGCCCGAGGCGATGTTGCGTCGTGCCGGTTGGACTGCCGTGGCGGCAGGCGCGGTGCTGGTCTGGCTGATGCGGGGCTAGCTGTGTTGCCCGAATGCTGGCCTTTGCCGCCGTCGTAGGCAACGCGGGGCAGGCGGTGCGAGCAGGCGTGACGAAGCCGCGATTTTCTGGCAGGACATACCCGGTGAGTGAGAGCAATCCGTGTGAAGGGGGCTCAATGAGCGAGTTGAGCGGTTCAAGTCGCCGGCTGGGGGTTGGGGCACTGCGGTCGCTGGCTGTTGGCCCGCAAACGGGTTTGCTTCGACATTTTTGTGCTATTGGCGCGGCGCTTGTTGTGCTGTCGAGCCATGGCGTTTGGTCTTCTGGACCTGCCCAGGCGCAGCGTGGGCCACAGCACAATGGGCCGCAATCCGTAGCCCCGGTTGCCGAAAAGCTCATCGACGCGGTCGTCAACATCTCGACGACGCAGACGACAAAGGGGCCACAAGGCCTGCCGCTGCCAGAAATCCCCAAGGGCTCGCCCTTCGACGACATGTTTGAGGATTTCTTCAACCGCCGTGGCGGTGCGCGCATCCCGCGCAAGGTATCTTCGCTCGGCTCTGGTTTTGTGATCGATGGCAAGGAAGGGCTTGTCGTCACAAACAACCACGTCATCGCTGATGCCGACGAAATCGTCGTCAATTTTCACGATGGAACGAAGCTCAAGGTCGACAAGGTCGTGGGCCGCGATCAAAAGAGCGACCTGGCGCTGCTCAAGGTGAGCCCAAGCAAGCCGCTTGCCGACGTCAAGTTCGGCTCGTCGGATGTCTTGAAGGTTGGCGACTGGGTGATGGCGATCGGCAATCCCTTCGGCCTAGGAGGTACAGTCACGGTCGGTATCATCTCGGCCAAGAGCCGGGACATCAACACCGGCCCCTACGACGATTTCCTTCAGACTGATGCCGCGATCAATCGCGGCAATTCGGGCGGCCCGCTGTTCAACATGGATGGCGAAGTGATTGGCGTGAACACTGCGATCATCTCGCCTACGGGTGGTTCGATCGGTATCGGCTTTGCCATACCTTCGGATACCGCAGTCAACGTCATCGAGCAGTTGAAGCTTTACGGCGAAACGCGCCGCGGCTGGCTGGGCGTCAATCTCCAGTCGTTCGAGGAAGACCTCGCAGAGACTCTGGGTGCTCCCGCCGGGCAGGGGGCGCTGGTGGCGGCGGTGACGCCAGACGGACCCGCTGCCAAGGCGGGGATCGCGCCGGGCGACGTCATCGTGCGCTTCAATGGGCAGGCCGTCACGACCATGCGCAGCCTGCCTCGGATAGTCGCCAATGCGACAATCGGCAAGGCCGTGCCGGTGGAGGTGATCCGCAAAGGCGAGAAGCGCACGATCAGCGTGGAGATCGGGCGGCTTGCCGACGATGTGGTGATGGAAAGCGAAGCCGGGGGGCCGGAAGAGAACGATCCCGATCCCAAAACCTTGCTGGGGCTGAAGCTCGAAGCCCTGAGCGACGAATTGCGCAGCCAATACAGTATCGGAAAGAAGGTCGAAGGCGTGATCGTGACGGAGGTCGATCCGGGAAGCGCGGCGGCCGCCAAGAACATCAAGCCCGGCGACGTCATCGTTGAGGCGGCACAGGATCAGGTGGCCCTGCCGGACGATGTCGCCCGCTCGATCGACAAGGTCAAGAAGTCCGGGCGCAAGGCGGTGCTGCTGCGCATCGAAGATGCCAAGGGCAATCTCCGGTTCGTTGCCGTGCCACTCGGTTGAGCGGTTGAACTGGGGTCGCAACTGCGCCTCAGGATCCCGCCCCGCCGGGCATCATGCCCCGCTGACGCATTGAAGTCGTGCTTGGGAGCGGTTAATAGGCTCGGCAAAGCACTTGACCCGGGGCTCACCGAGCCAAGGGGGACATTCACCAGAGCAGCCGTCTTGCGCCCCGTATTAAGGCGCGATGCTGCCAAAGCAACGAACTGGAGTTGACCCGCGTGTCCAGCCGCCACGGACTCCTCGATACGATTATCGACAATATTGCGCCTGTGCATTCCGACGGGCACAAATTCATCGCCATCGCGGCGGTGCTGTCAGCGCTGTTCTTCATCCTGTGGTCGCCGCTGGGCTGGGTACTTCTCGGCATCGTCTGCTACATCGCGTATTTCTTCCGCGATCCTGACCGGGTTACGCCGCTGCGCGAAGGTCTCGTGATAGCTCCGGCGGACGGGCGGATTTCAGCCGTCGACGTGGTGACGCCGCCTATGGAGCTGGGGCTTGGACAAACGCCGCGCGTGCGGGTGTCGACGTTTCTTTCCGTATTCGATGTTCACATCAACCGGGCGCCGGTCGCCGGGCGCATCGTGCGCTCCATCTATGTGCCGGGCGCCTTCATCAACGCCGCGGCCGACAAGGCCAGCGAAGAGAATGAGCGGCGGTCGCTGGTGATCGCAACAAGCGGCGGCGACGAGTTTGCCGTTGTTCAGATTGCGGGCCTGATCGCGCGGCGGATCGTCACTTTCTCGCAGGAGGGCGATACGGTTGGCGTGGGGCAACGGTTCGGGCTCATCCGGTTTGGGTCGCGAGTCGATGTCTATCTGCCGCCGGGGCGGACGGCGCTGGTCGCGGTCGGTCAGCGGGCCGTGGCGGGGGAGACCATTCTGGCCGATATGAAGTCGGACGAACCGGAGCGGGAATCACGGCGCAGCTGAGGTCCGGCAACGGGCTGGCGCTGAGTGGTCGTGAACCCTGCACCCTTGGACGGTCTGCATTGGCGGGCGGATGTGGTATCATTTGATCGCCAGGCCGGACGGTTGCCTTGGGGGTGCATGCCGGCGGCTGCGACTGGAGTGCGTTTATTTTTGATGAAGTCGGTGGCGCGCTCTATCTAACTGTTCTGAGCATGTTTTTCACGCTGAACCGCTAACCATTTCAGCCAAACATGCACTAGGAGGCTCACGATGGATCCAGAGCTGCCGCGACTTGAGCAGGACACGCGCCGGCGTCGCGGGCGGTTGATGTTCCGGCATCAGCACATTCCCGTTCGCATGATGGTGCCGAATTTCTTCACGCTACTCGGGCTTTGCGCTGGTCTCACCTCGATCCGCATGTCGATCGAGGGGCGGTATGAGCTGGCGCTGGTGGCGATTGTATTCGCGGCGCTTCTCGATGGTCTCGATGGGCGTGTAGCGCGTCTGCTCAAGGCTTCATCCCGGTTCGGTGCCGAACTCGACAGCCTCGCCGACTTCGTCAACTTCGGCGTCGCGCCAGCCGTGATGATCTTCACATGGGGTCTTGGCGACCTGAAGAGTTTCGGCTGGATTGCGGTGATGATATTTGCGCTTGCCTCCGCGCTCCGCCTTGCGCGGTTCAATGTCATGATCGACGAAGAGAAGCCGCGCTGGCAGAAGGATTTCTTTACGGGCATGCCGACACCAGCGGCGGCAATCGTCGTGCTGTTGCCGGTCTATCTGGCGGCCATCGGGTTTGATCTCAGGGACGCGCGGTGGACCAAGAACATCATCATCGCCTACACGCTGCTCATTGCATTCCTGATGGTGTCGAACATTCCCACCTACTCGGGAAAGCTGCTGGGCGAGCGGATCTCACGCGAGTGGGTGCTGCCGATTTTCATGGTCGGTGTGCTCTACGTTGCAATGCTGGTCACGTATCCGCATGAGGCCCTTGCAGGGACCACACTGTTCTATCTGGCGATGATCCCGGTGGGTTGGCGGCGGTTCCAGAGGAACCTTGATAGAGATCAGGCGGAAGCGGCAGCTCTGAGCGGAGGTGGCGCATCATCTGCTGGCGGCGACGGTGGGGAGCAGCCAGAGCGCACGCCGCCGCCGACGGGCGGTATAACGGCAACCGATACTCAGCATGGCGGAGGTCGGGTCGTTGAGCTGAGATCACCCGATCAACGAACCTGAGCTGAAGTCTGCTCAAAAGAATCGGCCCCGGCGAT
Source organism: Hyphomicrobiaceae bacterium (assembly GCA_020442165.1). Taxonomy (GTDB): domain Bacteria; phylum Pseudomonadota; class Alphaproteobacteria; order Rhizobiales; family Hyphomicrobiaceae; genus JAEUMD01. The sequence goes on from JAGRKV010000051.1 coordinate 379,494, forward strand.
GCTGCTGGGGCCGAATTCGTTCGATGCCGTCATCATGAACCGGTTGTCTGGCCGCCGGCCTTTCCGGGCTTGCGCGGCTGCCGCGGCTCCAATGCAATCGCAACGGTTTTGTTCAGCGCGGGCGCTGCATCAGCCTGTCGCGCAGCGAGCGCAATGCGGGAGCCTGATTGGCCTGGGCGGGTGCGGGTTCAGCGGCGTGCGCGACAACCTCACGACGGAGCATGCTGCCAGCCGGGCGGCTGCCCTGCTGTGCGGGCTCGCGGCGCAACCCGTTGCTGGTGGTTGCTGCACGCGCCTGCGTATACGGTTGTTCGGTGGCTGTCGATGCAAAGCGCTCGCGCGCGGCAAAGGAGTCCTGGCTGGTGCTGGCGGTCCTCAGTGGTGATGGTTCCCTGCTGCGGAGAGCGGCTCCACCGTTAGCGTGGGGCTGGTAACCGTGATGGGTATCGGCGTGGTGCTGAGGCACAGCCGGGCGCATGGGCGGCGGAGCCTGATGATCGGGAACCGCTGGTGGTTCGGGCTGGTGTGCGGTTTCATTGCTTTCACCAAGCAGTGCATCGGCCATCATGGCCGCGGAGGAGCCATCTTCCACACTGGTGCCGGAAGAGCGCCAGCGCTCCACGATCTGCTCGAGGAAACCTTCATCACCAACGGACTTCTGCCAGCGATCCGTGAACTTTGCCGTGGACGAGCGCGGCATGGCAGACTTCGGCAATTCGTCAAACCTGATGCGCACCGGCAGCGTCACGCCGTCGCCGAATGCGATGGCTTCGCGCTGGCCAAGTGCTGAGAGGAAGTCGAGCAAGCCCGAGCCTGTGTCGGAAATGGCGGATGTAACGATCTCCTGGTCGCGGTCATTGGACATGCGCAGCGCGAACACGGTGTTGCACTGTGACAGGATGGTGGGATCGATTTCGGCGGGGCGCTGGGTGACGATGCACAGCGACGCGCCATACTTGCGGCCTTCCTTGGCGATCTTGGCGATGGCGCGCTTGCAGGGTTCAAAACCAGCAGTTGGATTTGCGGGCACGTAGCGGTGAGCTTCCTCGCAAACGAGGGTGATGGGAACCTGGCCCTCGCTCCACAAGGCAAAGTCGAATGTCATGCGGCAGAGCACGGAAACGACAACATTGACGATCTCCGTCGGTATGCCGGTGAGTTCGAGGATGGTGATGGGTTTGCCGTTGACGGGAACGCGGAAGATGCGCGAGAGCACCTGGGACATGCCGTCATAAACGGTCAACTGACCGAACATGAACGCATAACGGCCGTCCTGCGTTATCATCTCGATGCGTTGCTTGATCGCGCGGTAGGGTGCCAGGTCCTTCTTGTTCTCCAGCTTGCCCATGCGATCATCGATCATCGAGGTGAGATCGGAAATCCTGTAGGGGACCGGCGTGTCGACGGTGTAGCGGCCATGGTCGACAATTCCGCGTCGCAGATTGGTGCTCTCCTTGGTGCGGCCGGTATTGTAGCGCGCCTTGGCCAGCGGGATCAGTTCTTGAAGGATCTCTGTCTCAGATTTGCGCTTCTCGTCGCCAACCAGTACCTCGACAATTTCCTCGAAGGTGAGCAGCCAGAAGGGAAGCTGCATATTCCTAGGGCTGATAACCTCGGCCCATTCAGGAAATGCGGGGGCGTATTCGTTGTGGGGATCGAGCAGTACGATGTGGGCGGCCGGATTGTCCTTGAGGATTGCGCGCAGGATCAAGGCCGTGGTGCAAGACTTGCCGGTGCCTGTCGTGCCGAGAATGGCGAAGTGCTTTCCCAGCAGGTCGTCCACTCTCACCATCGCTGGGATGGTGTTGTCCTGGCGGATGCAGCCGACGCGAACGGATTTCGACATGTCGCCGCAGAAAGCGAATTCCAGTTCCTTCTTGGAGGCGATGCGGACGCGGTCTCCGAGAGCAGGGTAGACCGACACGCCGCGGTTGAAGGACTTGGTCTGTCCGGTGTTGGCAAACCACAGTTCGCCAACCAGTCCCAATTCGGCAATCCAAATTTCGGCATCGCCTTCGCGCTGAGCAGGTACCGGCACGGACAATGCTGAAACGATCGCGAGCACGACGGTGTTCGACGTATCGATGGCGAGCAGTGTACCCATCTCGGGGCGATGCATGGTCTTGCGCCCGGCTGCGTCAACTTTGCCGTCGAGCAAGACGATTGCCTTGGCGCCCGTAACCGACACGATTCGCCCGATCGTGACGTCGATCTTGAAGCCGGAATCCTCAATCTGCTGGACCTGCATTGTTTTTCTCTGCTCGAAATGACTTCAGTCTGATGCAGTTGCGACGAACTCCTCGCCGAGTACCATGTCGCGCCCGCGTGATGCGGAGACCTGATGTCGGGACGGGAGGAGTACGGATACCGTCGTACCTTTGCCCTTCTGGCTGTCGATATTCATCCGACCGCCGTGAAGATCGATGAGCGAACGCGCGATCGGCAGGCCCAGACCAGCGCCTTCGCGCCAGCGGGTGCGAGAACCGTCGACCTGACCAAATGGGGTCATGGCAACCTCCAGTTCCTGCTCCGACATGCCCACGCCGTTGTCCTTGATTTCGACGACGAGCCCTCCGTCGGTCGTTGCCATCGCAGTGACCATGGCTTGGCCACCAGGCGGTGTGAATTTCACCGCGTTTGACAAGAGATTGGTGAACGTCTGCTTCAGTTTTGAGGCGTCACCACGGACGGGGGGCAGAGTATTGGGAATGTCGGTTGTCAGCTTGATCCGTGCATCTTCAGCAGCCTTCTGAAATGATGCGACGCAATAGCGAAGTATCTCGTCGACGTTGATCTCGCGGGTGTCGATTGTGAACTTGCCGCTTTGGATCTTCGAGATGTCCAGAATGTCGTTGATGACGGAGAGCAGATGACCGGCTGAATCATTGATGAGCTGGGCGTACTCGACAATCTCGTGCTGCGGTATGCGCCGCTTGTCATGCTCAACGAGGATCTTGGAGAAGCCGATAATGGTGTTGAGTGGCGTGCGCAACTCGTGGCTCATATTGGCGATGAATTCGGATTTGACCCGGTTCGCCAGCTCCGATTCAATTCGTGCGCTGTGCTCTGCGATCCGCGTACGATGGCGCAGAACCGCGTCGCCGAGGAGCGCGGAATACTCGCTCATCAGCGTACTGGATCGTCCATTTCGTAATGCTTTGCTCAGCATATGATAACGACTTGTTGTGACCTTCAGCGGGGGAATGTACCTGTTGAACTCATAACTTGTGGTTAATCGTGGGTCGCGCGGTTGGGAGCAATTCTGATCGAAATAGTCTCGAAGCTATCTGATCGGCTCTTTGGCGGGATTGTGAACCTACAGCGCGGTGCCGGGTGTCGCAGCTGGGGCCTATTCCAGGTGGCGTTTGAGTGGATTGCGGCCAGAGTTTCGTGGCGCCTGGCTTGTGCCGTAACACCGACAAGTGTGGCGAAGGTTGCTGATTCGCAGCGTCCCGGTGGTATCTTCAACCCGCTGTCTTTACAGGACCCTCAGGGTTGGGCTTCACTCAGCCGATATGGGGGATTCGATGAACCGAAGATCATGGGGCGCGTGGTTGGGGCGGGTTGCTGTTTCCGCCGGTTTGGCGGGCGCTCATGCCTCCCTGGCGGCAAGTGAGCCAGCGATTGGTCAATTCGAATTGAAGGGGCTGGAGGCCGAGGCTGGCAATGCCGAGTTCCAGTCGCAGAATGCGTGGTCGTTCGGGCAACCGCGAAGGCGTTTCGAGGGTGTTTCCGGTGACACGGTCTATGACGACAACTCGGTGACCAGACAGCGCCATGCGCTCGAAATTGAAGCGTCGCTGACGAATTTCTTCCGGATGCGCGTTGGCATCGAATACGAGAAGGAGCGCGTCGATGATCCGGTCTCGCCAGCGCTGGCCGACAGCTTTGATTCGTTGCAACTGCAAGAAGTCGCTCTGGAAGGGGTGGTGATACTGAAGCCGATTCCTGATGAAGGAGGCCTCGGGTTCGGACTGTTATCGGAGTTCGAGCACCCGCTGGGAGCGGGCGAACTCAATTCGATCCTGTTCGGTCCGATCATCGGAGCGCGTCAAGGCGCATGGTCAGCACTTCTCAACGTCATGTTCATCAAACATTTCGGGGCGGGTGAGAGAACGGATGATGGCTTGGAGCGTGACGACAAGTGGGACATCGGTTACGCGACACAGATCAAGTACGACTTCAATCCGGCTTGGGCCCTTGCGCTCGAAGGGTATGGCACGTTTGACCGCATCGGCAACTCGGGACGGCCGGACGAGGCGGCGATCCTGTTTGGCGATCACGACCAGCATCGAGCGGGACCGGTCATCTATCACGAGTGGCGTGTGGGCGGGGATGCGCGCGCTACCCTTGTGGGCAATGGCAGCAGGTCAATCGTGAAGGCTGCTGCCGTTGATGACGATGGCGATGGGAAAGGCCGGGCAGGCGACGACGATGATGAAGGCGTGTTGCTGCGCCTGGGAACGGGACTGCTGTTCGGCCTCAACGAGAATACGCCGCAGACGACCTTGAAGCTGAGCCTGGAAGCGGAATTCTAGATCGTTTTAGACTTGCGTTGAAACGATCCAGATTTCTTCGCTCACGCAGCTAACCCTCGCAATCGCTCGTGCTGCTCCGCGGGGGCGGCGCAATGCGCCGGGCCGCAGTCGCGGCCTGAACAATTTCGCCTTGGCCGAAATCGCTCTAACAGCCAAGGGCATCAGTACGGCGATGGTGTGCTCGTCCCGCAATTCCTCGACACGACACGAGGATGCATGGGCGCAGGCGATTTCACCTCAGCCGTACCTGCTCTAACCGGCCACACCTTCAGAACTTGACCTTGACGCCGCCGTAGACCGCGACGGGGGCTGCGGGGACAATCGAGCGGTTGTTTTCGAATTCGATGTTGTGGGGACCGACGACTGGCGCCTCCTCGGCATCGAACAGTGTGCCGAACAGTCCGTATTTGGCATCGAAGATGTTCTTGGCGAAGGCATAGATCTGGATGTGTTCGGTGACGTCGAAGCTGGTCGAGATGTCGACACGGGTGTAGCCGGCGAGCTTGTCGAGTAGATTGGCGTTGTCGCCGAAATAGTATTGGCCAGTCGCTGCGATCAGGTCGGCGCCGACCCGCCAGCGCGGTGTCACCCAGTAGTCGAAGCCCGTCTTGAACCGGTGTGCGGGAATGCCCGGGATGCGGTCGCCCGGTTGAACCTGGATGCAGGCATCTTCCGCCAAACCTACGCACGTCTCCGCCAAGGGGTGAGCTGGCGAGGAGAACTCGTTGGCCGTTTCATAGGTGGCCCGGACGTAGCTGTAGCTGGCGTAGGTCGTGAGTGGTCCGTACTTGTACTTGAGGCTCGCTTCCAGGCCCTGGCGCAGAGTTTCGCCAGCATTGAAGAAGTAGCCGCGACCCGTGGTGGACGAGGAGACGAACAGGATGTCGTCATAGTTGGTGGTGCGGAACAGGCCGATGCCCCAGTCGAGGCGCTGCCGGTCATCCGCCGACTTCATCTTGCCGCGCAATCCGAGCTCGAATGTCTTGGAAACGACCTGGCTCAAGGGCGGGTCGTCGGTCAGGAAGCTCTCGATGGGGCAAGGGTTGTCGGGATTGGCGCAGGCTAGCTCAGCCGGCGTCGGTGCACGATTTGCTTCCGAATAGCCGCCGTAGAGCGTGATGCCCGGCACCATCTCATAGGTTGCGCCGACCGTCGGGTTGAAGCGCTGGAAGGTGTGCTTCGAGGTGATATCCGGGAAATCGCCTGTGAGGTCTTCCAGATCCACCTTCGCCAGATTGTAACGTCCGCCGAACGTCAGAGTGAGGCGGTCGGTGAGGTCCAGCGTATCAAGGAAGTACAGGCCAAAGTTGCGGGTGTTAACGGCGACGTTGCGCGGTGCGAAGTCGTCGTCGTCAAGGATGATGCCGGAGCCGACAACGACGAAGTTGTCCTCGATGGTGCCAAGCTCCGACGTCGTCGTGTAGCCGACCTTGCCCTTGTCGTAGCTGGTTCCCAACACGAACTGGTTCTTGTGGCCGAACAAACGGGCCTTCTCCACCGCTTGGAGGGTGAAGCCATAGCTTTCCGCATCGGTGTGGATGCGATCGAGCACGCCCTGAGGGGCCGCGTCGTCATCATCGTCGTCATCGTCATCGCTCTCGTAGACGTTGCCGTCGAGGACGCGGGATTTGAAGTTGCGGTAGTAGGCGACACCCGACAAGGTCAGCGTGTCGGTCATCTTTATCGATGCGTTGAAGGATGGCATCACCAGCTTCAGGTCGGTGACCTGAGGGTTTGTGTAGACGAGATCGCGACCGGCTGCGAGCAGCTCGACGGGAGAGGCCGTCACAACACCGGCCGAGCTGTCGGCGATGGTCAAATTCGCGTGGACTTCGACGCGGGCGCCCTTGGCACCGATGTCGAAATAGGCGCGCTTGACTTCTGCAGGCGAGAATTGCCGCCAGCCATCCTCCTCGATCAATTCGCCCGCGAAGAATGCGCCGATCGGACCGCTACTGCCACCTGCCTGTACTGCAATCTGGCGGCGGCCGAAGGAGCCGCCCATCACGTCGACCTCGGCACCGCGATAAGTGAATCCATCCTTCATGACGATGGAGATGGCGCCGCCAATTGCGTTGAGGCCGAAGATGGGATTGCCCGACAAGACGGTCATGTCGGAGATGGCGTTCTTCGGTATGAGATCCCAGTTGACCGTGTCACCGAACACTTCGTTGATGCGCACGCCGTTCTGGTAGATGGCGAGGCCCTGCGGGAAGCCGTTGACGCCGCCAGCTTCAAAGCCGCGGTATTCCACCTGGGTTCTGAGATCATTGCCGGCGACGTCGCCAACGATGATGCCCGGAACCTCCTTCTGCAGAATGTCCTGCGGCTCGTTGGATGCCGCCTTGGCGATCGTAGCCGCCGATACCGTGGTGGTGGCACCGGGAACTTTCCCGACAGGTACTTCGGAGCCGCCGATCGGTGCGACGCGCACGACTTCGCCCTCGGCACGAAGCTCAGGCGTCGAGAGGGGAGCGGACGCAGGCTGCTGCTGAGGGGGGGCGGTTGGCTGCTGAGGCGCAGGCGTTGGCGCCGCAGGCGCGGCGGCCTTCTGGACGGGTTTCGTTGGCGCCTTACGCACTGTCCTAGGAGGTGGCTCCGGCTTTGGTTCCGGTTTTTTCTGAATCACTTCGACGGGAGGCAGCGTGGCGTCGGTGCCGGGTGCGGCCGGCGGCGTGGCGGCTGGCTGGGTCGTAACAGCGGGCGGCGGTGCGGCGGGCGGCTGCGCCGTTGTGGCTGGCGGAGGGGTGGTTAGGGCGGGCTGCGGAGATGATTGAGATGGCGCCACGACCGGGGCTGAGGGTTGCGTTGCCGGAGGCTGGGGCGGTTGTTGGGCATCGACGGCCGACGAAATGAATGCGCTCGAAAAGATCGCGCCAAAGGCCATGACTGCGAGCCTAGTGGTGACGAATTTCGTCGGCTGCATGATCTGCCGTCCCTCGGTTCTGTTCCCGTGTTCTTGGTGGCTGGCGGTAGCCGCCTTGCCGAGCGTCAACCATTCCTGCGCGGCGCAACTCAGAATCTGCGCCTTGTTTTTGGATAGGTTGATTGCGCGTGCATGGTCAACGCGATTGACGCCAATTGAGCAACTGATACAGTATAACAGTTGGCTTGTGTTGCATTGGCGCCGCATCTGGTTGCCGATACCAGTGGCGTGGTCGTGCACAAACCTTTGATTTGGTGGCGTGTTGCCGTGCGGATGTCAGGGCTGCTATGGAGCCCGGGCGGACGGTGGCGCGAGGAGTGCGCTGTACCGCGAAGTGGTTCCAGGCGATGTTTTGCAGCGTTTTCGGGGAGGTTGTTTTGGAGTTTGTGGTTTGCCCGGCGTCGCACGCCAAGACCAATAAGAATACCCGACCCTGGCGGAGCGCTGGCTTCACCATCATGGCGATGATGGCTGCAGGATTGACTGTTGGGGGCGCTCACGCCCAGCAGGCGCCCGCGACCCCAGCTCCTGCTGCTCCGGCGGTCCAGCCTGCCAACATCTCCGTCGAGCTCAACAAGCTCGAAACGCAACAGTCGAGCTGCCGGGCCTATCTCGTCGTTGATAATCAGGGTGATAAATCCTACGACGCGCTGAAGCTCGACCTCGTGCTGTTCCAAACCGACGGCATCATCGGCCGCAGGTTTGCTCTCGACCTGGCGCCCATCAAGGGCAAGAAGCGGTCGGTCAAGCTGTTCGACCTGGACGGCGTCAAGTGCGAGGCGATCGGCAGTTTCCTCATCAATGACATTCTGGACTGTAAAGCCGGCGGAGCGGACGAGAGCGGGTGCCTTGATCGCCTTGCACTCTCGACCCGTTCCAATGTTCAACTCACGAAATAAGGATCTCTTGCCGTGGGCGAGACAATTGCCGCCGGTGGAGCAAACCACCTGTCGCTGACATCACTCATTCTCAATGCCGATCCGGTCGTGCAGGGTGTCATCGTGCTCCTGGTGCTGGCTTCGGTTATCTGTTGGGCGCTCATTCTCGAAAAGACCATCCGGCTCTTCGGCCTGAAGCGTCAGGTCAGCGCGCTGGAGGATGCAGCGCATGGGCGTGGGCTGCCGCAGGCGGAAGGCAGCGGTTATGCTTCCGCCGTGCTGCAGGCCGGAGAGTTCGAGCGCAGCGTCGGGCAGGATGCGCGGGAAGGCCCCAACGATGTGCGCTTGCGCATCGAAAGGGCCATGCGTGGTGCGGTGCGCGGCGAGTTGAAGCGGATCGAAACCGGCCTGCCGTTCCTTGCGACCGTGGGTTCCGCGGCACCGTTCATCGGGCTGTTTGGCACGGTGTGGGGCATCATGCATTCGTTCACGGCGATCGCGCAGGCCAAGGACACCAGCCTTGCTGTCGTGGCGCCGGGTATTGCCGAGGCGCTGTTTGCCACGGCCATCGGTCTTGCGGCTGCGATTCCAGCCGTTGTCGCCTACAACCAGATTTCAGTCTCGCTCGGACGCGCGGCGGAACGCACCAATGCCGCAGTGCATCGGCTGGCGCCGCTGATGAGCGGTTCGGGCCAGCGGTCCGGCGCGCCGGCGGGAGCCTGAACCATGGGCATGCAGCTTGGCGGACATATCCCCGACGAGCATGAGGACAGCGGCTATCGGCCGATGGCGGAAATCAACATTACGCCGTTTGTCGACGTCATGCTTGTGCTGCTCATCATCTTCATGGTGGCGGCGCCGCTGCTGATCCAGGGTGTGCCCGTCGATCTGCCGAGCACGTCGGCTGCCAAGCTGTCGCAGACCAAGAAGCCCATGGTCGTCACACTCAATGGCGAGGGAAATCTCTATATCCGCGACGAGCAGGTCGGCCGTGAGGCATTTGTGCAGCGGCTGCAGCAGATCCGCGCGGCCGAGGGCGACACCGTCGTCTATGTGCGCGCCGACCGCAAGGTGGCCTATGGCGACGTAATGGAGGTGCTTGGCCGCGTCGGCGATTCCGGATACGCGCGGGTGTCGCTCCTATCCAAGCCCTCGCCGCATGCTGCCGCGGCTGCGTCCGCGAAGCCAGCGGCTGGTGCGGCGCCGGTTGGGAACTAGTCCGGTATGAACGGTCTCAGGACCATTGCTCTGGTGCTTTCGTTGGCGGTTCACGGCGCCATCGCCGTGGCGTTCATCGATTTCCAGGGTGGGCGAGCGCTGGAGGCCGGCAGCGGCAACGATCTGTTGCGGATCGAGCAGGGCATTGCCCTGGAAGGACTGACGCGGCTTGGCGATGCGCCCGAGACGATCGAGGCTCGCGAGGTGATTGAGCAACAGGCCAGCGAGGCGCGGCCGGAGCTGGAAGAGATCAAGGCGGCCGAGGTGAAGCCTGACGAGCCGCCGCCGCCCGACGAGGTCAAGCCGGTCGAGCAGCCGCCGGAGGTGAAGGACGTCATCAGCTCGCCGCTTGGTCCGACGCAGGAGATCGAAACCGCAAAGCCGCTTCCCGAACTGGAGCGGCCGCAGCCCAAGCAGGTTGCAACGGAAGAGCAGGTTGAGCAGGTCGCCGTTCTGGAGCAGAAGGCCGCGTCGAGCAATCAGGAGGGTGGCGATGCAACTCTTTATCGCGCCTACCTCGGTTCTATCCGCACGCATATCGAGCGGTTCAAGGTCAAGCCGCGGACTCTGAAGAAGGGCACGGTTGTCATCCAGTTCTCGGTCAACCGCGATGGCGAGGTGACGACACGGACGGTTGCGACCAGTTCGGGCAACACGGCGCTGGACGAGGCTGCGCTGGCGGCCGTCGACAAGGCTTCGCCGTTTCCGAAGTTTCCTGAAGAATTCCGGCGCGAGAAGATCGTGCTGTCGATCCCGTTCATATTCGAGACGCGCTGATCGTCGCGTCGCGCGCGGATGGCACCTGTCTGCGGTGGCGGACTTCAACTGAGGGATGATGTCGGACCGGGCTTTGCCGTGAAGATGCTGCACGGGTTCTTTGCCGGTGCGAGGCAGGCTTAGCTCTTGTTTAGCTGACGTGTGTAGCGGTTCAGCGTGAAAAACATGCGCATAACAAAAAGATAGAGCGCGCTCTAACGCTCGTGCGCTCTGCCTTGCGCATTCTCAGTGCCGGCGCGGCAGGAATTGCACATTGATGAGAGCCTTGGACTTGGTGCGCGCGGTCAGTTCAGCGGCCTCAGCCTCTTTGATCGCCACGGCCAGAGCATCGCGCAGCTTCTCGAAGCCTGGAACCCGCATCATGTCGTCGTGCATGTAGGCCAGCGTTTCACGCACGGTGGACAGATCGATCTGCGGCGGCCACGGGTTGGACTTGGGGATGCGGAACACGGGGGTCGGCCTCCAAAACGCAAACAGGTGAACGAAGCGTTAAGAAATCATCTCGAATTTGCATTGTTGTCTTCGCAAGAAAGAGGCCAGAGCGCAAGCCATCCGCGTTGCGTTTCCGGCCTGGTTTTGGTGCTCCGATTGTCCCGTTTTGAAGCGGCCCTTGGCGGCTTGATGACCACCGCATTGGATCGTTCGTTCATCTTTTTCGCACAATGTGAATATGTTGCGCCGGCCCAGTCAGCCGGTGTCGTTTTTGCGTTGTGCGCCGTGTTCGGCGCGGGAGATGACAGTGCCCCGGCAGCCAAGCGTTCTCATCATCGTCGAAAACCTCACCATGCCGCTCGACAGGCGGGTGTGGCAGGAGGCGCGGACGCTGCGTGACAATGGCTACACCGTGTCGGTCGTTTGCCCCGTCGGCGGCAAGTACACGGCTTCCTATGAGTTGCTTGAAGGCATTCACGTCTTCCGCCATCCGCTGCCCTACGAGGCTGACGGCGCGCTGGGATATCTGCTGGAATATTCCTGGGCGCTGGCGTGGGAGTGGGCGTTATCGGTGAAGGCCTACTTCAAGGTCGGCTTCGACGTGGTACAGGCGTGCAATCCGCCCGATCTTCTGTTTCTCATCGGCGGGTTCTGGAAATACCTGTTCGGCAAGCGCTTTGTTTTCGACCACCACGACATCAATCCGGAGCTCTTCGAAGCGAAGTTCAATCGCCGCGGCTTCTTCCACAAGTTGCTGACGGTTCTTGAGCGTTGGACCTTCAAGACGGCGGATGCGTCGATCGCGACCAATGAGACATTCAAGGAAATCGCCGTTGCGCGTGGCGGCATGGATCCGGCCCGGGTCTTCATCGTCCGTTCAATCCCAGATGTCAGCCGCTTCAAGCGTGTGACGCCCAATCCTGCCTTGCGTAAGAATTGGAAGCACGTTGTTGGCTATGTCGGCATTATGGGCGCGCAGGACGGTGTCGACCTGCTCGTCGAAGCGATGGACGATCTCGTCAACAGCCAGGGGCGCCGCGACGTCGGCTGTGTCATCGTCGGATCGGGAACGGAGCTGCCACATCTGCAGCGCATGGCGTCCGAGCGCGGTCTTGCCGAGCACATCACGTTCACCGGGTTCCTTTCGGGAGAGCCGCTGCTTGCCGCGCTTTCAAGCTTCGACGTCGGTGTGATCCCCGATCCGAAGAACACCTACAACGACAAGATCTCGATGAACAAGGCGTTCGAGTACATGACGCTCGGCATTCCCTTCGTTCAGTTCGATCTTATGGAAGGGCGAAAGATTGCAGGCGATGCGGCGCTCTATGCCGCCGACAATTCGCCCGTTGATCTGGCGCGGCAACTTGCACAGATCATGGATGATCCCGAGCTGGCGCAGCAGCTTTCTGACGAAGGAAAAGCTCGCGCCAAGGCGCTGCTCAAGTGGGAGGACGAAGCCGGGCGGCTGCTTGACGCCTATCGTCTCGCACTGGCTGGAGACGGCGCGCGGGATTCTTCACATCATCCGGCATCGATGCCCGCACCGCGCTGAAGCGACGCGCTGTCCAGAATCTTGAACAAGGCGCCACGGGTGCGGCAGGGTTCGCGCTTGCTATTGCCGTTGACAGTCGGTCTGCGCATCCAAAGCCGAAGCTCGTTGATATTTCGAATTGTGCGATGATCGATCAGTGAGCGCGAGACGTCTAGAGCGATCCCGACCAAGGCGGAATCGTTAAAGCCGCGGCTGTGGCCCGGCGCCTTGCGCCGCCGCCGCGGAGCAGCCCGAGCGATAGCGAGTGTTAGCTGCGTGAGCGAAAAAATATGGATCGTTTCGACGCAAGTCCGAAACGATCCAGCTCAGCGCTGCCCCGCTCCGTAGATTGCCCGCAATTCGCGTTTGGAATCGGGCATCATCACGGCTGCTAATGCCGTGACCGCCAGGGCTACGGCCAACATCGCAGTAGCTGCATCGAACAAGGCAAGGTCGCCGGCCGACTGGTGGGCGGCAAGGAGTGCGAGCGTGCCGGCGGGAGCAAGCAGCAGGCCGCGCATGGCCAGGATGGTGCCAAGTCGATGCCGTGAGTGCGCGTTGTTCTCCAGCGACAGGCGATCGAGGCAGACGACCACGTAGACGAGCGATGCGAATTCGGCCAACGCACCAGCTGCGGCTACACCCTCAAGTCCAAACCCATGTGACAGCGCAGCAAATGCCAGCAACAAGCCTGCTGAGCGGACGATGCCGGCAATCAGGAATGGCCGCGTCACACCTTTTGCCAGAAGCGCCGCGCCGGGAACGGCCTGGAGCATGCGCATGGACCACATCAGCGCCAGCCAGCCGACGAGCGTGCCGAGGCCCACATAGTTCGAACCGAAGGCAAGCGGCAGTATGGCGCCGCCACCGATAATGAAGGCCGTGAGGTAGAGAGCCGCAGCCAGGGCGGTTGCCTCGGCCATCAAGCGGTAGCGGGATGCGAAACGTTGCGGGGCATCGCGCTCGACTGCGAGTAACGGCAGCATCAGCGCATTGGCGACCTTTGCCGCGATGAGACCCGGCACCATCGTCATCATGAACGCGGCGGTATAGGCTGCGAGCCCTTCCATCCCCATGAAGCGGCCGATCAGGATGCGGTCACCCTGATAGACGGCGATGAGGGGAAATGCGCTGGCCCAGATCGGCCAGCCGAAGGCAATGAGGCGCGTCAGGTAGGCGCGATCGAAGGCGATCCGGTAAGCGCGTGCTGCCATCGCGTGCGATACGATTACGACTGCCACAGCCTGCAGAACGGAGAGCCAGAGGACGGCGGCATAGTCTGCGAACAGCCAGATCATGGGTACGACTAGAACAACGCCGGTAATCTGCGGCAGCGTTTCGATCAACATCTGCGGGCGGTTGTCGAGATGGCGCTGGGCTATGCGCGAGTCGAGATGGACAAAGCCCTTTATGAACGGGACCAAGGCGGCGGCGGAGAATGCCCACTGCGCATCGGGAATACGGAAGAAGGCAGCCATTGGTTGCGCTATGAGCACCAAAGCGAGCGCCGTCAACACGCCGCGAAGCACGAGCGTTGCGTGGGCCGTCGCGATAAGGCGCGGTTCCTCGCCATCGCGAGCCTGGACGATGAGGCGGTCGGCGCCAAGGTCGCTCAGCGTCTCCAGAAGCTGGAGCAGCAGGAGTATCGCCGCAGCGATACCGAAATCACCCTTGGACAGCCAATGCGCAACGATGGCGTTGCGGGCGAATGACATGGCCTGAGCTAGCGCGAAGCCGGAGAACAGCAGTGCACCCTGCCGTGCGACACGAGCGGGCGGGATCTGGTTCTGGGCAGCCGGCATGGTGCTTACATTGCTTCCTTGCCGGACTTGGGATTGCTCCAGCCGGCAGCACCGGGCAGCCGTCGGGAAATCTTGCTGTAAGGCGTTTCAGCCAAGCGCCCGGCCAACTGGGCAAGCGGGTTGCCAGCGAGATGGAGAAGAGCGCACGTCGTTTGCAACCAGCGAGGTGCCAGCGCGTTGGACCACTTGGTCCTGAAGGCGTTTTCGGCCTGCTCGAAGCTTGTGTCTTTGTTGCCTGCCGACAAATGCGCGAGATGGAAGTCGATGACATAGGCGTGCCATCCGGCCATTTCGGCGTTGAGGCATATGTCGGCGCCATAGAAGTGGAAGCCAGTGAGGTTGTTGGAAAAACCGATGCGCGCTTCACGGCGGACGATGATGAGGTTTTCATCGAGGCTCATCACCCGCTCGGGAAATTCGCCAACGCGCTGGTTGGGTCCGTGCGGGTCGGTGATGCGGATGGCGAGGCGGCCAGGTGCAACGCCTCCGGCGTTTCCGGCGAGTGCCCAGGCTGGGTCGTGTTCTTCCAGTTCAGCCAGCCGCAGGTCGAGATCCTTGCGGTCGTCCGTCAGGATGCGCAGGTCCTGGTGGCATAATATGACGTAGCGTCCGCGCGCCTCGTTGAGCATCGCATTCAAACCGGAGTAGGCGCAGATCTGCTCTCCGGCGGTGTTATCGATATGAAGATACTCGCAATCGGGACCGTCAAATCCACCGGTGCGCAGCGAGCGATGCAGCGAGGTGAGGTGCTGGGTGTCGTTGGTGATGGTCGCGATCGTATAGCGGATGTCGCTGCGCGCGTCGTTGCCCCAGTCGGTGCGTACGATGCGGCGCTTGATGGCGGCGGAAGAAAGGCGGCGGAAGCTCATTCTTGATCCTGGGGGACTGATGTCCATGCGTTGGGTCGAGCCTATTCTGCTGCGCAGGCGAGAGGCATGGGAGCCTCGGCGCACTTGTCGGGATAGCCGGAACGCCACTCATCGCGACGCCGCCAGATTTCGAGCCAGGCCTTGCGCGCGGCCATGATCCGGTGCGATCTGACAACCAGACCAATGGCACTCAATGCCAACAGGCGCGAGAGCGGCCAGGCAATGATGAGGCTGCGGGTCAATGGCTGCTGCCTGCGCGGGACATGGCGCTGGACGAGGGAGATCTTGGCGGCCATCAGCTTGACCATCTTGGAGGCGCGCGCGGGTTCTGATGCGCCTCCATAGTGGATGATGGTGGCCTTGGGCGTGATGGCGGGACGCGCACCTTGCTGGGCTGCCCTGAGACAGAGATCGGCCTCTTCGCCATACATGTAGAACGATGGATCGAAACCGCCCAACTGCTGCCAGAACGCGCGGGAGGTCATGAGAAAGCATCCAGAGACGATGTCCACCTCACGGACGCCGTTACGCTGCCAGCCGCCCAGTGCCTCGGCATTGAAGATCTGTGAATCTGGAAACAGCGCAGCCAATCCCGATGTCCGGCAAAATGCATTCCATGGCGTGATGCGCTGCCAGCACGAGGAGGGGTTGAGATCGCCGTTGGCAAATGTCGTGCGGCCACCCCAGATCCTTGCCTCAGGGCATTCGCGCGCAAATTCGCACAGTGCGTCGATGGCGTGGTCGAGAACGATCGTATCTGGGTTGAGCAGCAGCAGCAGTTCGGCGCGAGCAACCTTGGCTGCGAGGTTGTTTGCGCGCGCAAAACCGATGTTTTCTTCCAGCGCGATCAATCGCGGCCGTGCGGGATGCGCGGCAATAGCCTCAGCCGAGCGGTCGGCAGATGCGTTGTCGACAACGATGATTTCGTGGGGGATCGCGGTTTCGCGGACGACGGCGTCGATCGCGGCGAGCGTCAGCTCGCGCGTGTTATAGGACACGATGAGGATCGAGACCTCAGGCCGGGTCGACTGGTTCATCTGCTTTTGCCGGGCTCCGTATGGGCGACTGCTCCAACGACCAGCGGCTCTTCGCCACCAGGCCAAATTCTAGCAGCTGTGGGCTAATCCGGTGTTAAGGCTGATGGCTGCGGCGCGCCGGTGTGTCTATACATTCTGGGCGCTGCGATGGGCGCGGTGACCGTGGCGACTGCTCCGGCAATGAATGCTTAATGTTTCATGAAGATGATGGCCGCTTGGGGAAACGCCAGGAAGCCGCCATGTCGACGAGCCGCCGCATAACCGATGACCAGTTGCATTCTGGCGACGTGGATGGAGAGCTGCCTTTTGACGGCATCATCTGCATTGGCGGCGAAGACTGGTGGTATCACAATCGCGGGCACTTCGATTTTCAGATCATGCGCAGATTGGCACGACGGTGGCCGGTCTTGTTCGTGAACTCGCTGGGCGTGCGTATGCCGAGCCTCAAGGACAATAAACTGTTCGTTCAGCGCATTGGCCGGAAACTGAAAAGCCTGTCGCGCGGCATCGTCGAGGTCGAGCCGGGCTTCTGGGTGTTCTCACCCGTTTCGGTGCCTGGCCAGAAGGGCGAGCGGCTGTCGAACTGGGCACTGGCGCCACAGATCAAATATGCGGCCATGCGAGCGGGGATTCGCCATCCTCTGCTATGGGTGCATTGTCCCGCGGGTGCGGCTCTTACGGAGCGGCTCGATGCGGTCAAAGTGGTGATGCAACGCACCGACAGGTTCGAGGCGTTTCCAGAAGCCGACGCGCGTGCAGTCAGCCGCCAGATCGCACACCTCAAGCGTCGTGCCGATCTTGTCGTTTATGCTTCCCCGCAATTGATGGCCGAGGAGGCAGGCGACGTTCAGCGTCAGCTGCTGCTGACACACGGGGTTGATGTTGCAACATTTGCTGCTGCTGGTGAGGCGCGGGACGATGGGCCGGACGATGTCGCCGGGTTGGCCCATCCGCGCGTCGGGTTTGTCGGCGGCATCGACGCCCACACGTTCGATCCGGCGCTTTTTGTCGAAGTGGCCCGGAGAATGCCCGACGTGAACTTCGTCATGGTCGGCGGGTGCTCGCTGGAAGAGGGGTGGTGCCCGTTACCGAACGTGCATCTGCTGGGTCGCAAACCGTATGACGATGTCGCCCGCTACATGGCAGCAAGCGATTGCCTCATCATGCCCTGGAACGACAGCGATTGGATCAAGGCGTGCAACCCGATCAAGCTGAAAGAGTACCTGGCGGTTGGGCGCCCCATTGTATCCACCGATTTTCCCGCGCTGGATGGCTGGCGCGATCTCGTCATGGTGGCCAAAGGTGCTGACGCTTTCGTCGCTGCGATCAGGCGGGGACTGATGACGCCCTTCGATAGGATGCGCGCGCTGGAACGGGTTGCGGCCGAGACGTGGGACAAGAAGGCTGAGCTGCTGGCCGGCGAGCTTGTGGCACTTGCCGCGCCTGCCAAAGCTGCTTCCCGTCAGGCAGCGTAGGCTCGCCTATTTCAGACTTGCGTTGAAACGATCCAGATTTCTTCGCTCACGCAGCTGACCCTTGCTATCGCTCGGGCGGCTCCGCGGGGGCGGCGCAAGGCGCCAGGCCGCATTCGCGGCCTGAACGATCCCGCCTGGGTCGAAATCGCTCTAGCTCGTTGATCGGCATTGCTGGCTTGTGGCCAGTCGGGGCATTCGGGCTTTAAGGTTCGTCGTCCTCACTGGTTCTGGTCGCGCTGCAGTGAAACTGCGGTCCGCATTGCTGCACTGCAATATCGCGTGGCGATGCCGTCGCACCGGCGACTTGCTGGCCGGAACTTCGCTGATTGTCACTCATGTGGCCGCCAAATCGGGAGCTGACATGCATCATTGTTACCCGGCATTCACTGTGCCAGTTTGTCGTTATCCCAGGGCGCCGTTTGGCGTACTATATATGTGAATTCGTGAATGCATCTTGTGCGCGCGCTTCTCTCAGATGAGGCGGCTCTGAGGTGACTTTGGCGGCGCTGGAGCAGACATAGAAGCTGCAAAATGACGTCGCGACAGGACTGGGAGGTCCCCGATGAGCGGCTCAACGCATTCCAATACTCCGGCACCGCTGCGATTGGCCGTGCCGGCGCAGAGCGATTCGATCGAACGGTTGGCCATAGCGTTCGAGCGCAGTGCCAAGCGCTGGGAGATGGTTGCCTATCCCGCCATGGTGCTGTTCACGGTCATCGCGCTGTTCGGGTTCTACAAGATCTATTCTGTCTCGGAGAACATGCGCATCATGGCCGAGCGGCTGCAGCCGCAGATGGGCGAACACATGGACAAGCTTACGCAGTCGATGGAGTCGCTCACCGCCAACATCGCGCAGATGTCGCGCAACATCGACATGATGCAGCAGCGCATCGTCACCATGTCGAATGATACCAACGCGATTTCAAAGCAGATGAGCACGCTGACGACGATGGACAAGAATATCGCTCAGATGAACCAGTCGGTGCTGGCGATGACGGCACATACCGACATGATGCGCTGGAACATGGCGACCATGAACCGTTCGATCCAGCGGCCCATGAATTTCATGAACAGCTTCATGCCGTGGTGATTGCCAGCAGGTGATTCGTCTATCGCGCCGATGCCAGTGCCGGCGGGGGTGTCTGCGATCTCATGCATGCGCAAGTCGACGACGAAATCTTCTGACCTTTGTCACTGGTATGCCACCATGCGGCAATCCACCACTATCATGCCGCGCGCGGGGGCCGGAATTGCGTTAGTGCTGCAGTTCGGCGCATGACAACCCGTCGCACATGAGTAGCTTGACGTTACGACGTAACACGACGCAAGCTTTGATCGCACTGCACAAATCAGACTGCAGTCGCCAATAAGCGGCGCGCCCCCCCAAGGCCCGATAGAGGTCGGCGGCCCGCCCGACAAGAAACCGAGCAACAAATTGGAGATGTTGAGATGAGCAAGGATCCTTGCTGTTCAGGCTGTAATGGCTGTGTCAATCTGCTGATCGAGACGCTGGTGTTTGTCGGTGTCTTCTTCGCAGCAATCGGCGCGCTCGTGCTGCCGCTCATAATGTGAGGTTTCAAGACGCGGCCGGAGGACGGGATCGGGCGTAACGCCCACCGCGGCTGCTGAGACAACACCCTCACGCGACGTCATGAGAAGGAATACCGGCCGGCCGCGCCTCGATACATGCGAGGCGTGGCCGGTCTGCTTTTGGGAGGGCTATCCCACTGGCAGTCCCGGCGACCGACGGCACCGGCAGGTCACGCAGCCGAAGGCTTTGCGCGCAGAGCAGAAGACGGGTTCAGGTTGCGACGACTGCTTCCAATCTTGAATTCATAAAGTGCGATCCCGATCTAGCGCGCGTTCTTTTTTCAATGAACACGGCGGCGTGCTTTGTTTTTTTTTCTTTTATCGTGTTTTTCACGCTGAACCGCTTCACACTTCAACTAAACATGCTCTAGGTTCGCGGCGAGGCCTGTGCGGGACATGGCTTGTCAGTTTTTGCTTCGAGCGCCTTTGCCTTTTCGGGATCGAGATGGCGGAGCACGTCGACAAGACAGGCCGCTGGGCCAGGCTGACCACGCCGCAGGAGACGCTCGGCGGTTTCGTAATACTGCTCGGCGGCCTCCTTCATCTTGCGAAGCTGAAAGTAGACGTTGCCCAGCTCGCCGGAGAGTTCGGGAACGTCCGGGTAGCGGCGCACGAGATCGAGATAGGCATCCACGGCCTCAGCTTTTCCTGCCGCGTAGGCTTCGCGCGCAGCACCCCAGGCCTTGAACATCTGCTTGCGTGCATCCTGAGTGCTGGCCGCTGTATCAGGTGTGGCAGCAGCTGCATTGCCATCCGAACCGGTTGCGAGTGCCGCGGTCTCGCTGCTGGCCGATGACGGAGATGGTGTTGCGGCCGGTGTGTGCGAGGGCGGTGTGGCCTCAGCAGTCGCGCCAGGCGCCGAGGCGGGCTCGTTACCGGTGGTCTTGGCATGATCGGCGTGTCCCGCCGATTGGTCGCTGCTGGTTGTCGACGATGTTGCTTCAGGCGCTGCGGTAGCGGCTGGCTGTGGCGTGCCGGCCTGCGGTTCCGCGGCGGATTGATGTGCGGAAGCGGCGGCAGGCGGTGCTGCTGCTGGCGTTGCCGCTGGCGCCGCGGCAGCTGTTGTTTCGCGCGGTTTGGCCTCGATTGTTTCGGCCGGTGATTGCGGCGCGGCTGGGTTTGCAGTCATTGCCGGCATTACGGGTTTGGCAGCATTGCCATTACCCGTGTCGCTGCTCGCATTCGCCGGCGCGGTAGCGGTCTCGGGGGCGCTGGCATGCTGGCTATCCTTGCCGGCGTCGTGCGCTGTGGCACTGGTGATGCCCTGTTGCGGCGCGCTAGGAGTTCCGCTGCTGCTGGTGCTTTCGATCTTCTTGGCCGCATCGGGGCTACCGCTTGAGGCTGACGTGGCCGCAGCTGCCGCGGTGTCGGGTGTCTTTGCGTCGGGCTTTTTGGTGTCTGGCGAAGCCGCAGTTGCTGGCGTCGGCATTGGACTTTGCGTTGCTGGCTTTAATGTCGAAGCGACAGACGTGCCGGGCGGTTGGCTCATCCACCGGCCGAGCGCCTGTTCGGCACAAACGGTGTCGCCGACATCGCGAAGAATGATGCCATGGTAGAGGTAGCCGAACACACCTGCGACCACGACTCCAGAAAACAGCAAGTGACTGAAGAGCGACCGGAAGAAGCGTGAGACGATGCCGCGCTCATGCCGTTGGGGCTCGGTGTGAGGGGTTGAAGGCATGGGCCGAGGCTGCTCGCTAACGGGTGTGGGTTCGGCAGGCGTTGCGGTCGTCGGCGTCCCGGATGGAGTGTCTTGCGTCGTCATGGTTTTGTCACCGCGAGGCGGCGCCTCCTTGCAACATTTGGGGGTAAGACTTGAACATGGCGCCTTCGGCCACCGGGCCCATGCCGTGGTCGGGCGCTGGCCAATTCGCCGGCTGGCCGGTAGCAGGTGCTGCTATGAGCGCCTGGTCGGCGGGCGCGTCGCGCATCGGTGCGTAGCCCTCTGGAATCTGGAATAGAGTGCTTGGGAACTGGCCGATCTGGATGTTGACCAGCCTGCGGATGAGGCCATCTGCACGCCGCTCGACAACGGGCAGGCGCAGGCGGGGTGCATAAAGCGCCATGCCGCCGGCGTAGCGCCCGCCAGGGAACAGGTATGTGAATTCCCAAAGTTCTGTTTGCAGTCCTTCGTGCGTGTGTCCCTGGCGTTTGACTGCGTGCATGCGCTGTCCGCTCGGGAACTCCTCGCGCACAACGAGCCGCCGGGCGCTGTCCCACCAGATGCGCTGCGTTTCGCCAAGGCCGGGCTGGGAGACCGCGAACACGGTGGCATCAATTCCGCCCACCTGTTCGGCATCGACCCGCGTGCAGATCTGTTGTGCCGTCGTCAGACACGGATTTTCATCGGCATTTTGGATGCGCGGCGGGCGTTGCTCTTCGCTGTAGATCTGGCGGCCCGGCAGGAGCAGGAAACGAAGGCCTTTGTCGGGAAGCTCGATCTCGATGACGGGTTCGCCACCGACGGTATATTCATAGCGCGTGTCTTCGCCGCGCACGAACAGGCGGCCATGCCGTTTTACGCCGGAAGGATTTTGTTCGAGGGCGTCGGCGCTGAACATCAACTCATCTGCGCGAGCTGATGCCGGTCCAGCCAGGACGGTCGCCAAGAGCATGGCGAGTGCTTTGTGCCAGAGGCTGTGCAGTCGCATCAGTTGAAATTCCGATCGGTCTTCGCTCCGGTCTTCGCAAACCGCAGCGGCACGCCATCGCATATCGAAGTGGTGCGCACCCCGCCGCAAAGGTGCTCACCTGGCTGTCGCAGTCAGAGCTATGCGTCTGCCTCCGGACGCAATGCTGGCGACAGTCACGGCGATATCTCGATGAGCCCGTCCGGCGGCGGAGCTTGGCAGCACCTCCAAGCTCCGCCGCTGTCGGTCAAGCAGAGCAATTCTACTTGGCTGCTGGAGCTGCGGGTGCCGCAGGAGCAGCTGGCGGAGGCGGAGGCGGAGCATAGCCATAGCCCGGGTAACCACCCCAGCCGCCCGGATAGCCGTAGCCACCATAAGGTGCGCCGTAGTAGCCAGGACCACCCCACGGTCCACCACCCCACGGTCCACCGCCCCAGGGGCCGCCGCCGTAGCCGTTGTAGCCGTTGTAGCCGTTGCCGCGGCCGCTCATGTTGCCATTCATGTTGAAGCCGAAGTTGCCCGAACCGGAACCATCGCCCCAACCGTTACCCCAGCCGTTGTCATTCCAGGGACCGCCGCCCCAGGGACCCCAACCGCCCCAGGCCTTGGCGTCGCTGGCTGCAAGAGCAGAGGCGCTGATACCGATAAGGCTGGCTAGTGCCAGTGACTTAAAAAGGTTCTGCATTGCTGAACTCCATTACTCGTTTGGTGTCCTCCGCCAAATATCCAGGGATGCAAACGAGATGACATGGGGAGGTTTCACGTCACCGCGTATTCGTGGTCGTGGTCATGCGAAGCACGATCGCTTTTGGTTGGCGCTCATGCATTCCAGATCATCGACCGGGCCGGTCGCGGCATCCCTGACGCCCGAATGGGCAGCAAGGATGCCGTCAGCCGATTACTTCTGTGCGGGTGCCGCCGGAGGAGCCGGGGGCGCAGGCGGAGCCGGAGGCGGGGCATAGCCGTAAGGGCCGCCGTAGTAACCGGGGTATCCACCGGCAGCAGCGTTGGTGTTGGCATTGGCGTTGCCACCGAACGATGCACCACCCGAGATCGAGCCCGAGCCAGAGCCCGCGCCATTACCCCAACCGCCGGACGGACCGGGCGGATAGTAACCAGGGCCAGGCGGCGGCGGTGGCGGGGGAGCCACATTGGCATTCGCAGCCGGAGCCGCCGGAGCAGCAGCCTGCGGTGCCGGTGCTGCCGGAGCAGCCTCAGCCGGAGGGGCAGGCGGTGCGGGCGGTGGCGGCGGCGCATAGCCATAAGGTGCGCCGTAGCCATAAGGAGCGCCGTAGCCGTAAGGACCGTAGCCGCCCCACGGACCGCCGCCGTAGCCATTGTAGCCGTTGTAGCCGTTGCCGCGGCCGGCCATGTTGCCATTCATGTTGAAGCCGAAATTGCCGGAACCATTACCGTTGCCCCAGCCGTTGCCCCAACCACCATCGTTCCACGGACCGTTGCCCCAGCCCCAGGCCTTGGCGGAGTCCATCGGCATTGCCGATGCCGCCACGGCCAACAGAGCAGCTGCGGCTGCCGTTGATGCGAGTCGTTTCATTCAGTTCGTCTCCTTCGAAGTGACCCTCCAATTGGAGTGCTCTTTTGTTGTAGTCCCGGAGAGGAGGGTCGTGATCCCCGGAGAGTTCTGGCGGCAACCAAAGATGGTGCCGTTAATAGAAAGGCAGTGCGCCATAGGGCGACATGCCCAATGGCATCGGATAAGGCGAAAGAGTTCCCGTCAGCGGACCGCCATAACCAGGTGTCAGGGTGGTGGGGCCGGCGAAGCCGGGATTGACGTATTGCGGTGTTGAGGTACTCGAAAGTTCCGGAGCAGCGGCGGGTTGCTGTGGTGCCTCCGCGCTCTTGGATGAAAGCGTTGGATCGCTGCCGAGTGGCGGATAGTTGCCATAGGGCTGCAGCTGGTATGGCTGCTGCGGAGCCGCGCGATAGCTTGCCGCTCCATCCGCTGGTGCAAATTGCGGAACGATGACGACCTGTGGCGCGGCGTAGCCCTGCGTATTGCCGCCGAACGGACCCTGCGGTGCTACGGGATAGCTCGGTGCTGTTTGCAGCTGTTGTGGAGGCAGGGCACCGGTCGTTGCGCCATAGGTGATGTTTGGCACGATCATCTGAGGCGCAATCTGGGCGGCCTGCGGCTGCTGTTGCGGCTGTATGACGTAGCCCGCGCCCAGACCCGGCTGCAATTGGTAGGATGGTTGCGGCTGATAGGCTTGCGGTGCTTGCTGGTAGACGATCTGCGGCTGGCCCTGCTGATAGGGATTGGCGGGCGCTACCATCTGCTGCTGTTGCGGTGGCGGGATGTACCATGGATTGGATTGCGCATGGAGCGGCGCCGCCGGTGTTGCCACCAGTGCGATCCAAACCGCTGCTCGATACGCTTTCGATTGCATCCATCGTCCCCAACTCAGGTCCTCAACGCTGCGGTGCTGCTGGTGCTGGCGTTACGCCGCCCCACCACTGCGGTGCGCCCGGTCCTGCCTGGTAGGCAGGCCTTTGCTGCTGCCAATAGGGTTGCTGTTGCGGCTGCTGTGGCTGCCAGTTCGGCTGTACTGGAGCTGGTGCCGCAGCAGGAGGCTGCGCAGCGGGCGCTTGCGCTGGCGCGGCTTGCGTTGGCCAACCCCAGGGTGAGGGATGCGCCTGCATTTGCTGGCCATAAGCCGGAGGCATGGGGCGCGCGCCCCACTGTTGAGCAGGAGGCTGCGCCGGATGCTGCTGTGCGGGTAGCTGTGCGGCGGCGGGCGGATAAGCGTAGCCCCGCGGCTGATAGGCTGGCGCCGCAGGCTGATATGTTGCTGGCGGTGGCGCGGCGGCTGCTGGCGGCACCGGAGCTGCTGCGGCCGGATGCGGGGCTGTGGCGGCGGGCGCCGGGTTCGGCATGACTTGCGGCGCTGCATGCGCTGGTGCCGCAGGTTGGGGAGCGGGATGTGCCGCAGCGGCTGGTTGCGGCATTGCGGATGGAGCTGCAGGGACGGGCGCGGGAGTTGGCGCCACCGGTGCGGCATTGGCAGGCTGCTGCTGCATCGGTGCCTGCTGCATTTGCGGCGGCTGTGCAGCGGGACTTGTTGCCGTGGTCCCAGTCGCGGCGTCAGCCGCTGGCTTCGCTTCGTCCTGCTTGGCGTTGCCAGCAGCAGACTGGCCCTCGGTAGCTGCGGGCGGAATGGGAGCATAGGGGCCCAGTGGCATCTTCTCTGGCAGCGGCGCATCCGGCCAGCGCGCTGGTGGCGGGTCCACCTGGCCTGGGCCGCCATCGGGTCCACCGCCTGGGTCGAAGCCGAGTGGCGGATAGCCGCCTGATCCGGCCTGGGCGATGCGCTGTGCGATCATTGCGGTATCGGCCGGATGGTTCAATCGCCACAGGCTGGGCTGCCCAGAATCAAACCTGGGATCAATTGCAGCGATCGACACGTGGCCACCGCTTGCGCCGGCATTGGCCACGTGCGCAACAGATGTGGCGAGAACCAAAGCCAGACAAGCGCGCTTCACGGCTGTCGATGACAAGCCGACATGGGCTGCGCGATTGCAGTTCGCTTGCAGAATTCTCATGCCATCACCCCTCGTCGCTTTGATGTGCACGATTGGCTACGAGTGTACGTGCCTGACCGATCCAGTCTTCGCGGTCGATGCGGCCCTTGATGGCAAGGACCTCGTCGACGCGCGCGACATCGTCACCGGTCCAGGTAGCAATGTCGGTGACGTTGCGCACGCCGAGTGCTTGCAGTTGTGCCGCGACGACCGGGCCGATGCCTTCGATCTGCTGGAGGTCCTCCAACGCGGTGTCATGCTGCGACGTGGCGTTGCCAGAGTTCGCGTTGGCGGCTCCGCCTTGTGCGAGGCGTACGGCGCTTTGCGCAGCAACCGCGGCAGCGCTTTGTGCTTCAGGCGCTGGTCCGTGGCTCTTCAGCTTGACCTTTGGCTTCGGCCGGTCCGTGTGGCCGTCCGTTGCAACCGCGGCAACCGATGTGGCGGCAGCGATAATCGCCCGGCTGGCGTCAGTGGCTGCCTTGGAGCCGGCTGCTCCATCCATGTGGCCGTTGGCCGAATTGGGATTGGATGACGCATTAGGTGCTGCAGCGGCAGGTGCGGCAGCGCTATTTGAAGCCGCAGTGGTCTGTGCTGCGCCCGCAGGAACTGATGGTTGCGCTGTCGGAACGAGCGCACCCGAATTGCCGCCGCCCGGGTTGTTGGCAGGACCGCTCGGTTGAGGTATGCCGCCGCCGCTGAAGCCGCCGCCATTGTCGTTTCCGCCCTTGGGCGGCGTACGCAGTGGAGGTTGGGTGTTCGGAGCAGTGTTGCGGCCCAACAGATGTGCAAGCGCTTCCTTCAAGGTCATGAACAGCTTGCGGCCTGGCAGGTCTTCCTTCGGAACGACGCCGCCTGAGAACAGATGCCGCAATGCTTCCGCGACGAATGCTGTTACACCGCTCAGTGCAACCATCCATGCCGCCCGCTTGCGGTGCGTCGTCGCCGGCGTAGCACTGTCGTCCGGGCCAACAGCACGATCATGTGCGGCCGCACCAGCGTCCGTTACGGTCTGCACCATGCCGGATGCTGCATCGCTGAGGCGGCTGAACAACCCAGGTCCGGCCGGATTGGGTGCGCATGCGGGTGCGGATGCTGCCGCCGCTGCCGCATGTGCAGCATCATATGCATCGTCGAAGCGATTGGCGGTGGAAAAGGCGCCGGCGGCTCGGTTGCAGGCGATCGGAATGACGACCAGTGTCAGTGCTGTCGATACGATTGCGCCGAACAGCAACGAGATGGCCATGCCTTGGAAAATCGGGTCAGTCAGGATTGATGCCGACCCCGCGATCAACGCCATTGACGTAATGACGATGGGGCGGGTTCTGGTGCGAGCCGCTTCCAGCACCGCTTCACGCACCGGCATGCCATCGGCGATGGCGTGCTTGGAGAAGTCGACGAGCAGGATCGAGTTGCGCACGATGATACCGGCAAGTGCAATCCAGCCGATCATGCTGGTTGCGGTGAACTCCGCGCCAAACAGCCAATGGCCTGGAATGATGCCGATCAGCGTCAGCGGGATCGGCGCCATGATGATTCCCGGCAGCCGGAAGTTGCCGAACTCCATCACTACCAGCATGTAGATGAGAATGAGCGCGGCGACGAATGCCAGCCCCATGTCGCGGAACGTCTCGTAGGTTACGGTCCATTCGCCGGTCCACTCGAAGCCGGACTTGAAATCATCTCCCGGTGCTCCGATCAGGTGGCCAGAAAGCTCGACACCGTCGGGTGTCTTATAGGACTTCAACAGCTTGGAAATCTCGATCATGCCGTAGACCGGCGCGGCGAGACGGCCCGCGACCTCTCCGGTAACGTACTCGATGGCACGCAGGTCCTTATGGAAGATCAACGGGTCCTGAGGCTGCCGCGTGAACGTGCCAAGTTCAGATAGCGGCACCAGCCTGTTGTCGCGCGTCGCGATGGGCAATTCGCCGATCTGGGAGAACTGACTGCGCACTTCGAGCGGTGCCTGGATGACGATGTAGCGTGGCTCCAGCTCACGTCCGACCTTGACGGCGCCGAGCTTCTGTCCGCCCATCACCATGCCAAGCTGGGTGGTGATGTCCTCGATTGTGACGTTCTGGTATTCGGCCTTCTGCTGGTTGACGGCGAAGGTCCAGGTGTCATGCGGGGCCTGGATGTAGTTGTCGACGTCGACGATGCTCTCGGCCTTTTCAAAGATGTTGGTCAGGTCCTCCGCCACCTTGCGGCGGGTGGCGTCGTCGGGTCCATAGATCTCGGCAACCATGGTCTGCAGCACCGGCGGCCCTGGCGGCATCTCGACCACCTGGATCTTGGCGCCCAGCTTGGCAGCAATCGGTGTCAAGCGATCGCGCGCTTCAACGGCAATCTGGTGGCTGGACCGCTTGCGCTCCTTCTTGTCGAGCAGCTGGATCTGGATGTCGCCTTCCCACGGCTTGTCGCGCAGGTAGTAGTGGCGCACGAGGCCGTTGAAGTTGAATGGCGAGGCGGTGCCCGTGTAGGTCTGGATCGCCGTGACTTCGGGAAGCTTTAGGGTTTCGTTGGTCAGCTCCTGGATGGCGTTGGCCGTTACCGGCAGGGCGGTGCCCTCCGGCATGTTCACGACGACGTTGAACTCCGGCTTGTTGTCGAGCGGCAGCATCTTCACCGTGACGTGCGTGGTGTAGAACATCAGACAGCACAGCAGGAACACGACCCAGATGACGATGCGGAACAGGCGCGCCTTGGCCGGGCTGTCGAGCAAGGGGCCGACGAAGTTGTGATAGAAGGCGTGGAGCCGCTGCGAGAACTTGTGCTCCGACTCCTCCATCTTGTGCAGGTCCTTGAGGCTCGGACGAATGCGGATGGCGAGCCAGGGCGTGAAGATGAAGGCGGCGAACAGCGAGAACAGCATCGCCACGGAACCAAGCACCGGGATGGGCAGCATGTAGGGGCCCATCATGCCGGAGACGAAGCCCATCGGCAGCAGTGCCGCAATGACGGTGAAGGTTGCGAGAATTGTCGGGTTGCCGACTTCGCGAACGGCATCGACTGTGGTTGCTGTGTCGATTCCACCTTTCATGAGCCAGCGGCGGTAGATGTTCTCGACGACGACTGTCGCGTCGTCGACAAGGATGCCGATAGAGAAAATGAGCGCGAACAGCGACACACGGTCGATGGTGAAGCCCAGGAGCCAGGCGGAGAACACGGTGATGAGGATCACCACGGGAATGACGACCAGAACGACAATGGTCGGCCGCATGCCCAGGAACAGGTAGATGAGCAGGCAGACCGCGCCGGTGGCAACGAACATCTTGAACAGAAGCTCGTTGACCTTGTCGTTGGCGGTCTCGCCGTAGTTGCGTGTGATCTCGACGTGAATATTGTCGGGGATCACGGTGCCCTTCAACGTCTCCACCTTCTCGATCAGCGCATCGGCAACCGTGACACCGTTGGTGCCGGTCTTCTTGGCGATCGCTATGGTGACGGCGGGGGCGCCCTTGGTGGTGGGCCTCTTGGTATCGGCGGCCGCGCCGGAGAAATACTGGACGAAGTCCTTGGCCTCGTCACCGCCTTCGATCACCTTGGCGACCTGACGCACGTAGACGGGCGCGCCGTTCCTTACGCCGACGATCAGGTTCTCGATGTCGCGCGCATGTTGAAGGAAGCGGCCGGTGTTGACCTGGAAATAGTTGCCACTGCTCTCAACGGCGCCCACATCCTTGCGGTCGTTGGCTGCGGAAATCGTCTTGGCAAGCTGGCCGACCGAAATCGAATAGCCCTTGAGGCGCTCCGGCATCACTTCGACCCGTATCGTCTCGGGACGGCCGCCGACGATGAAGGATTGCGAGGTGTTCTCGACCGTCTTCAGGCGTTGCAGCACCTCTAGTGCGACAAGGCGCAGAGCCGCGTCGTCGAGGTCGTTGGACCAAAGCGTGAAGGTGGCGGTTGGCACGTCATCGACGCCGCGCGGCTTGACGAGAGGCTGCGAGACGCCGGGCGGGATCTTGTCGAGATTGGAAGCAAGCTTGTCATAGAGCTTGACGAGCGAGGGCTCCATCTTTTCGCCGACGTCGAACTGCACGGTGACCATGCCGCCGCCGCGCTGAGACACCGAGTAGACGTGTTTCACGCCTGGAATCTCGCTCATCATGCGTTCGAGCGGGTCGGTTGCCAGTGAAGCGACCTGCTCCGAGGCGGCGCCGGGGAAGGCGAACATGATGTCCACCATCGGCACGGAGATCTGCGGATCTTCCTGGCGCGGCGTGATGATGAGGCCGAGCAGACCAAGCAGCAGGAGAGCAGCAAGGAAAAGCGGCGTCAGCGGCGAATGGATAAACATCGCCGTCATGGCGCCGGCAACGCCAGGATTCTCCGCCTCGTGGGAGGGTTTCGCGTGGTTCTGATCGGCAGCGTTCGACACGAGTACTACACCTTCAACTCAATGTTCGCTTAGAGGTGTGCCGGCTTGTGCCGCCGACTTCACCGATCAAGTGCTTCAAGTCTGGTGAGCTGCCCTCAGCCCCCCACGATCAATTCAATGCGCAGTGACGCTATTGCCCTTGGCCTGCATCGTCCCCTGCGGGCCGACGTTGGCTGCACCTTCGTCCTGCAACACCACCTGTTCGCCGCCATCGAGCCCTGACAGGATGGTGACGCGGCCGTTCGGCAGCGAAGCGCCCACGCGCACGATGCGAAGCGTGGGAGTGCCATCCTTGAGCACCATCACGGCTGGAAGGCTGCCGCGCCACACGAGCGCGTTGGCTGGCACCGTCGGCAAGGCACTGGCGCGCGACGAGGGGTCGGGCAGCATGATCTCGGCATACATGCCCGGTCCGCCCGGCAGACCCGACGGCAGGTCGAACTTCACCGTGACTGTGTGACGCGAGGAATCGGCCATCGGAAAGACCTGGCTCACGCGCGCCTGGACGGGCACGCCGGCGCCGATGTCGATCCGTGCTGGTACGAATTCGCCAATCCGCAGAGATGAGACGAGACCAACCGGCACTTCCGCCTGGATGCGCAAAAACGTGGTGAATGCAACCTGCATCAGCGGCTGGCCAGGCTGCACGGTGTCGCCGATTTCGACCAGCTTCTTGACGATGACGCCATCGAAGGGAGACGTCAGGCTGGCATCCCTGATCTTGGCATTGAGCTGGTCGATATTGGCGCGCGCCTGCAAGATGGCGGTTCGCGCATCGTCGACGCCCTTGGCTTGGCCGTGGAGGTCAGCGTAGCGGCGAACCCAGGGATCGTCACGGCCCGCATACTGACCGGAGAAGGGCTTCATGAACGAGTCCATCATCGACGGCAGCCCCATGCCAGTCGTCTGACCGGTGCGTGGAGACCAAAGCTCGCGCGAATACTGGACATGGGCGTTGCGGAGGGAAGCTTCGGCAGCTGCGAGCTGCGCTTCCGCCGCTCGCTTGTTGGCCTGCAGTGCATCGTCGTTGATGGCGACGATCACCTGACCGGCTTTGGTCGGATCGCCTTCGCGTCCGGCGACCATTTTCACCTGCCCTGGGATCTGGGCGGTGAGCGTGACCTCCTTATAGGGGACCACCGTACCGCCAACCGTCGTCAGATGGCCGGTGTTGTCGATGGTAACCGGAGCTGTCCTGTACTCCGCCGCCTGTGCGCATAGCGACCCGAATGCCAGGGCCGCGATGCCAAGCGTGGTGCGTGTGAGCATATGAAGACGCATCAGACCCTCGCCATGACGTAAAAACTCTTCAGGAAGGGGCCGGCCATCGACGGCTCCTTTATCATAGTGACGTAGTCACCCGTGACGAATTGCAATCGAGAGGAGGCGTAAGCCATCCCAAGGCTGACCATGCCCGGCGGGCGTTCCAGCCACTCCGCCCAGGTCTCGGGGTCAGCCCTGAGATCCCAGTCGAGTGTTTCACCGCCGAATTGCTTGGCGGCGACGGCACGGCCGTTCTCGATAATCAGAATTCCACGCGGCGAAGGCTCGCCGCAGAAACCGTAACCGATCGTGGAGTCAAAACCGATTTTGCCAAGCGCGCCCGAAAGCGCCGGCTCGGCATTCCAAGCGTCGCGAAAGCGCACCATCCATTCCGGCGAAAACAAACGCATTCCCGGCAACTCCTCCCCGCCTATCGGGGTCTTGCTGCCCCGTTTAGCTTAAGATACTTGAATATTCGCTATTAGTGATGCAATGCCTGTGCCAAGGGTTAATTTGTTGTAAAATAAGGATTTTTATATACAAGGCAGGTTGCGCTGTTGCAGCGACAGCGCGCATCAGCTGTCACCGGATCAATTTAAAGGTCTGTTTTGTCGAATTATTTTAATCTTGCTTGCTTGGGAAGTGTTGCGCAACGGCTCAAGCGTTGCAACAATGATTTGGACGGCGGATTGGGCGACAGAACCCATCAGCCAGGGAAAAGTCATTCTATTCAGCGGGATGGCTCATGGAAGCGCCCAACAATGAACAGTTGCGGGTGTTGCTCGAGGCGGTTGTATCCTTCATCGACGAAGGCGTGATCGTTGCGAGCCTCGACGGCCGCGTCATCTATCATAACCCTGCTGCGGCAGCGCTCCTCGGCGCCGCACGGAACCAGCCTTTGACGTCGCTGCACGACGTTGTGGGAATTGGCCGTGACCAGTCGATCGACGAAGCCCTGGCCAGGGAGGCACGCGCGAGCGGTCCATACAAGGGCGGCGAGCTGACGGATTTTGTGCGCTTCCAACGGAAGATCAAGGTCAACGGCGAGGCCCGTTATCTGGAGTTGCACAGCTGTCAGACCTGTGAACTGGTCGGACAGACGCGGCTGATGATTATCCGCGACATCAGCGAGCGCTACCGCTTGGAGATGCTGATCGACCGGTCGCGCGGCGATCTGGTCACCAACGACCGCAAGGTGCTTTCCATCCTGGAGCGCGTGCATCAGGTCGCACCATCCAACGCATCGGTGCTGCTGCAGGGCGAGTCGGGCACCGGCAAGACGCACATCGCGCGCCTCATTCATCGGCTCAGCCGGCGCGCCAGCAAGCCTTTCATCGAAGTCAACTGCGCGGCGATCCCAACATCGCTCATCGAGAGCGAGTTGTTCGGCCACGTCAAAGGTGCCTTCACCGGCGCCACGCGAGATCGCCCCGGACGCTTTCAAGCCGCGCACGGCGGTACCTTGTTCCTGGACGAGATTGCGGAGATCCCGCTGCACCTGCAGGCCAAGCTTTTGCGCGTGCTTCAGGATCACGAGTTCGAGCCGGTGGGTTCTGACAAGACCATGCGGGTCGACATCCGCATCATCACCGCGTCGAACTCCGATCTCAGGCGGATGGTTGATGATGGCCGTTTCCGCGCCGATCTCTACTACCGGCTGGCCGTCTTCACACTCAATCTTCCGCCGATCCGTGAGCGCCGAGCCGACATCCCTCTGCTGCTGCGCCATTTCTGCGATAACCTGGAGGCGCGCGGTTATCCGGCGGGTGTCACATGCAGTCCCGACGCGCTGCAGCTCCTGATGAACTATCACTGGCCGGGCAACGTCCGCGAGCTTGAGAATGCCGTTGAGCATGCAATCATCTGTGCCGTGGATGGCACGGTGCGGCCCGACAGCCTTCCCGAGCAGATCCGCGCCAGTGTCTACGGTCTGCATACGCAGGCGCGTGCTCCTGCGGGCACCGCTGCTTTGGCGTCAACGGCCGTAGATCCCGAGGTTGCTTCATCGCTTGCCGGCGAGGACGATGCGGAGGCTGCGCGCCGGGAGATCGAACAGGCGCTGGTCCGGTCGAACGGCAACCGATCTGAGGCCGCGCGACTGCTGGGTGTCGATCGCACAACGCTATGGCGGCGCATGCAGCGCTTGCATATCCTGGCTCCGACGCACGGTTGACAGCGACGGATTCTGTTCCAGTGAGGGTGGCGCGGTTCGCAAGACTTGCTGCGCAGCGGGCCGATTAGCTACCTGCCAAAGAAAAAGCCGCGCCAGGAGGGCGCGGCCAGGAGGAACACTGTCTGGTAAGCTCGTCTGTGCCACGCTCCGGATCACCATGCTGCGATCCACTTCAGCTGAACATGTCTGGTTTTGAGCATGTTTTTCATGCTGAACTGCAACATGCTTCAACTAGACACGCTCTAGTGTTGCGCTGCAGATGCGACTGCATGCGTGGCGAGAATATCCGCGATCAGCAGACCATCATCGGTGCGTAGCCCGTGCTCGCCCGGTGACACGAAGCGCTCTGCCCGTCCCGCGAGAGCAGGCACCATGTTCATGTCCTGGCTCCAGCCGTGCACGACGCTGTCGCCTGCATAAGGCGCACGCACATCGGTCGTGCGAATGACAGAAACATAGCGTGCCGTGGGATGGGGCTGCCGGTTCAGCCAGCCCAGCATTGTGAATGGGCCGTCACGCCACAGGTCGCGGTAGAGCACCTGCGAGCGGTTGATCGTGTTGAGGCCGACGAATGGCGCCACCCAGGAGAGCGGCGAATTCGCGATCGCCGAACCCAGTTCCGCTGTCGACGTGCCCAGGTGGGGGGAGGCGATCGTAATCAGCGTTGCGATCTTGATGTTGGAATTGGTCACCATCGCGTAACGGGCAACCACGCCGCCCGCCGAATGCGCGGCGACCGCGATCTTCTCGCCGGGATAGCGGCGAGCCACCTCGGTGATACTGGCAGACAGCACCTGTGCCTGCAACGCGACCGGTGCTTCGGTTGGCAAGTCGAGCGTGTAGAGCCTGTTGGTGGACTTTACGTCTGGCACGGTGGATACGATCTGCCACCCGGGTCCTGGATACAAATGCCCGGCATCCGTCCACCCTCTTTGGTGCAGGATCGGAACGATGCCGCTGGCGCGCCAGCTGCCGGCCGATCCCAGGTAACCCTGCACGAGCACCAAGGTATCGGCACGGGCCGGTGTTGTTGTTGCGCCGAGCAATGACGCCAACGAGCCAAGGAATAGACCGCCGGCTGCAAGGGCGGCTCGCGCCAGGACTGCCGGGCGCTGCCTGCGCCGCAGGATACTCGTTGGGAGTGTGTCTATCAGCTTTGACATTGGAGCACCTGAGCCGTTGGAGCACCTCAGGGATATATGAGGTGTTTTATATTCGTAATTGCGAATATGATGCGCCGACAACTTGGAATTGGCCAGTGCCAAGCGAATTATGCGACGATTTGTCGGACTGCGGTTGTTTGCTGGCGCTCGATTTGTGCTGCGCAAAACATGTCGGTTTATCGACAGGTTTCAGGTATCCCGAATTTGAAATTTTTCGTGGCCTAGCATCGTTGAGTTGAAGCGGTTCGGTTGCTGTCGCGATGCAGCAAAGCGGCGAAAATGCGAACTGGTTTGGTCAATCCGCAGAAGCTCTTGAGCCGCTGGCATCGCGGAATATCGTTCATGCGAATGTCGGAATGTGTTAACCATGCATGCCCGCTTCCGTATGCGATCGGGTGTGCCGTCGCAGTGACCCTACAGGGTGCGTCACAACAGGCGGCGGTGCTTGGCACAACTGGCGCCAAAAAGGGGCCGGAGATTTAGGGAGTAACGTCTCATGAAAAAGGCTTTCGCTGCGTTTGTCGGTCTTGCGGCTCTTGGTCTGTCGACTTCGGCATTTGCCAATCCGATGGTTGGTAAGTGGAAGTGGGAAGGCTTCACGATCGATTGCAAAGAGGGTGGTGACAACGGCATGTCCTGCGTCGTCGCTGACGGCCCGAAGAACAAGGGCATGGAAATGATTAAGTCGAAACTGGAGCCGAAGGACGGCGCGTTTGTCGGCCAGATCGCGCATCCGATGACCGGCGAGACCTACAATGCCAAGATGGTGCCGGACGGAAACGATGCCTTCAAGATGGACGGCTGCACGGCGGCTGGCGCCTGCGCATCGGGTACGTTTACGCGCGTGAAGTAAAGAACGCTGCGAAGCCCGGACAACAAGGGACGGCGAAAGAAGTGGGCGCTGGACGGCAACCGTCCGGCGCCTTTCGTTTTGTGAAACGCATTGCAGCACGTCCATCGCTGCAATGCCTGGCAGCAAAGCGGTGAGAGATATGGGATCCCAAAGGACCTAGCGTGCCATGCCGTACGGGCGCGCGCTCAGCGGCGGCATCGCGCGCATTGCCGGGTGTCCCCATGGACGGCCGTAGACCGGTTCACGGAACTGGCTCTTCTTGCGGCTATCGGCGTCCGCCGGTGCGTGCGGGCGCTGCAGCGGTGAAAAGCTCGCCAGGGCGGCGCGCGAAGGATCGGCAATCCAGCCGCCCAGTCCGATGAAGAAGAAGAAATAGGCGTGGAGCACGTTCCAGTAGTGGACGGTGCAGCCGATCAGCGACAGAGCGATCAAGGACATCATCCAGCCGATGGCAATGGTCCGCACGGCCTTGTCGGCGTGGCGCATGCGCTGCTTGTTGACTGAGCGGGCGAGCAGGATGATTGCAAATGCCAGCAGCAGGAAGGCGGGAATGCCTTGCCGCATGCCCGTGACCAGCCAGTAGGCGTCGACGGTATCGGAAATCATCCACCAAGGCCGCACCCAGTCGTCGAGACCGATGCCGGTCCACGGATGTGCCCAGACGTTGTCGAGGCCATTTTCCCAGATTTGAAGACGGTAGAAGCCGGTCCATGGATCAAGTGTCATGCCCGTGGCGATGAAGGCGATCGGCGAACGGTTGGAGACCAGCGACATGCCGATGTAGAGGCCGGCAAGACCGATCATCGTCAGCGTCATGCGTGACTTAAGCGTGCGCGTCACGCGATCCCAAACCAGCATACCGGTTTGCAGACCCAGACACAGCAAGGGCGCGGATGACAGACCGAGAAACGTGGCGAACGTCAGCGTGCCGGCCTTGATGTTGCGGGTGGCGGCCCGCTGCTCGGTGTACCAGAACAGCGCGAGCAGGGCGGCGCAGAACGTGCCGTAGTGGATCGGGTGATCGAACGTGCCATAGGCGCGCGTCAGGCCGAGCCTGCTTTCAACGCCGATGGGGTGATAGTATCCGGTCAACTGGCGCAGCAGGTCGTGCGTGAAAATCTGTCCCAGCAGCGTCTCGGGCAGGGCGAAGAGGGCAGCCACGATGACGGCCGCCAGGAATGCGCGCATGGTGGCGCGGAGCTGCTCTGTCGTGCGGACAAACGAGCGGGCGACAAAATAGCCGCCCAGGGCTTCCAACGCGAGGGAGCCGCCGTAGACAAAGCCCTCCTTGCCGCTGTGGAAGGTATAGATCCCGATGGTCCAGAAGCCGTAGAGTAGGAACAACACGTCGAAGGAGCGGAGGCGCTGATCTCGAGAGATCATGAGGCGTGCGATGGCAACGGGCAGCAAGGCCATGAGCGCCAGGCGATGCGGCGGCAGGCGCAGGCCCGCAATATAAAGAGAGAACTCCGTCGGGCACAGAAAACTGACGAGAATGAGCAGGATGGGGATGGGGACTTTGGTCGCCGCTGCGGTCATGATCGTCTGCCTTCAGGTTCGCATTTCAGCTTGTTGATCGGGTCGGGTGGCCGGAGCGATACGTGCCGCTCCGGCCTGACCCGCGCCCCCCTGGTAAAGCGAACCTTCAAAGACCTCCTAGTGTGCGTTCTTTCCGGTCGACACGATGATGAGCGTCTTGGCGATGATCTGCAGGTCAAGCCATAGTGACCACGACTTGACGTAGGCGACGTCCTGCTCAACCCGATCCTTGATCTGCTCGACGGTTCGGGTTTCGCCGCGCAATCCCTTGACCTGGGCGAGACCGGTGATGCCGGGTTTGACCTGATGACGGTTGGCGTATTCCTCTAGCATCGTGCCGAACTGCTCGTCATGGATGAGTGCGTGCGGGCGCGGTCCGACGATGGACATCTCGCCCTTGAGCACGTTCCAGAGCTGCGGCAGTTCGTCGATACTGGTGCGTCGCAGGAAGCGACCGATGCGAGTGACACGGCCGTCCCCGATGGTGACCTGGCGAACCTTGTCATCGCTGTCGGAGGCTTTTAGCGTGCGCAGCTTGACGATCTCGATGACGCGGCGGTTCAAGCCGCGACGGCGCTGCAGGAAAAACACCGGACCATTGTCCTCAAGCTTTATGAGGATTGCGCTGACCAGCAGGATCGGTACGGCGATGATGAGACCCAACGCCGCGATGGCGATGTCTTCGATGCGCTTGACCATGGGTGCCCAATCTGACAGTGCCCGCTCCTTGACGTCGAGGAGGCCTACGTCACCGATCTGGGAGACATGGAGGGTGGTGCGGCTTGGCACGAGTTCGGAGGCGATGTGCGTTACGATATGCACGTTGCACGGCGCCTGTTCGAGCTTGCGCACGATGGCGGACGCGCGGTTGTCGGCGCCTTGGGGCAGTGCGACCACGATATCGTCGATGATGCCCTCATAGGCAGCCGCGAGCAGATCGTCCAGCTTGCCTCTGATTTCCAAGCCCTCGGTATCGATGCGTTCATCGCCGATGCGATCGTCGTAGACTCCGACGAAATGGATGGCATTGGCATCCTGCTTGAGGCGGTCGTGGACGCGGCGGGAAATCGCCCCGGCACCGAACACGGCGATGTTGCGATCGAACTTTCCTTCCTTGGTCAGTCGCGCCAGGGCAGCGTGTGCGATGCCACGCGACACCAGGATGAGCGTGAAGCTTGCGGATACCCAGGCGACATACCAGACGAAGATGTGACCATAGAGCTTTTCGAGCGGCATGCCGATGCCGGTCACGACGGCAACTGCGATGGCGATTGCGGTCAGAAGATGCATCACGCCGTGCGGCAGGTCATGCACGCGGCTTGTGTCGTAATAGCCGGCGTTGCGCAGCCACAGATGGGCCACGAAGCCGCCCAGCAGGCCGGATTGGAGCACTTGCGGCCAGCTCAACGCAAGCTCTCCAACCGCATGAAAGATCGATGCCGGGAGAAAGGTGCCGGCAATGACGGCTGCAATGTCTCCCAGACCCACAACGTCCATTGCGACGGTGCGCGAATACCGGTTCCGTTCCATGCCTGAGCTTG
The DNA here is from genome assembly GCA_020442165.1 of Hyphomicrobiaceae bacterium. Taxonomy (GTDB): domain Bacteria; phylum Pseudomonadota; class Alphaproteobacteria; order Rhizobiales; family Hyphomicrobiaceae; genus JAEUMD01. Next base: position 417,650 of record JAGRKV010000051.1, read on the forward strand.
CCTCGGACACTTCCAGGATCGGCGCCGGTCTGGTACGGTTAGTCGTGGTGGTCGATGTCGTGCTCATCGCTTAACCTCGAGGTGGCCACGATTGTTGCGGCTCTTTTTGACCGGTTCCCGTCTACTGCGCAGGTGATGGAAGCCGAGAAGATTGAGTGCTGGTGTCTTGCGTGCGGCGCTGGCTGGCGCTGCCTGTGGGAGTCTGGTGCTGGTCATGCAGCGCGTCTCCCCAGGTGGATGCCGGGAGGAGGCACGCGGCCAAACCGATCCATGATCCCGCCCGTCTCATCCGCGATGATCTCAGCGTCGACCTGGTTGACGACGACGCCCACAAGCTTGCGCTGGTTGAAGCCGAGGCTTGAGAGCGCGCGGCGTGCGAGCTGCTTGGGCGTGCTGCGCCAGGACATTGTGAATGCGATCTGATCGGCGTGATCGGCGAGGATGCGTGCGTCGATGACAGGCAACAGTGGCGGCGTGTCGATGACGATGATGTCGAAGGTCGCTTTCAGGTGCTTGAAGACATGCGAGGCCGTGACGGAGCTGAGCAACTCCGGCGGCGGCAGTGTCGATGGCGCGGGACCAAGGGCTGGCAGGAAATTCAGCCCGGTCGCAACGTCGTTCAGGATTGCCTGCTCGACCGGCAGCCGGCGGGACAGCGCGTCGGCCAGGCCGAAGCGGCGGCTTGCGGCGAGTTCGCGCGTCAGGTGGGCGCGGCGCAGATCGCCATCGACGAGCAGAACGCTCATGCCGGTCAATGCGTAGTAGTGGGCGAGGTTCGAAGCGATGATGGCGCTGCCTTCGCCGGGAAGGCTTGATGAAACCTGTACGATCCTGGGTCCGTCCTCGCCACGCCGGACGTCTATTTCACGCCGCAGGGCACGGATTGCCTCCGCGAAGGAGCTTTGTGGTTCGGCAACCATCATGCGCATGCTGTGCAGGGCCGATGTCGGCTGCTGGTTTTCGTTGGGAACGGGCAGTGAAGCGAGATGGGCAAGCTCGAAAACGCGCTCGACATCCTGCGGCTGACCGATGCCGAGGGTCAGGAACTCAAGCAACACGGCGACGATCAGGCCAACCGCGCCACCGCCCAGGGTCGCGAGAATGACGATCTGCTTGCGCTTGGGTGCTGCCGGGAAAAGGGGTGCATCGGCCTGCTCGACGATGCGGGCGTCGGGCAGCTGCAGGCTCTGGGTCTCGACGGTCTGCTTGTAGCGCGACAGCAGCGCTTCGTAGAGCGACTTGCTGGTTTCTGCCTCGCGCTGCAGCTCCTTCAGGCGCACGGTTGCTTCCTTGGACAAATTCTCGTCCGACTTCAACCGGTCAAGGCTCGCCTGGAGGTCATGCTCTCGCGACTCGGCGACGTTGAGTTCGTTGCGCAGGTTGGCGACCAGGCGCCGGACTTCGGCATCGAGCTGCTGCTGGGCCTCGCGCACTTCGGCATGGACCTTCTGCATTTCGGGGTGGCGCGCACCATAACGGGTGGCGAGCTCCGCCTCGCGGCCGGTGGCTTTCGCCAGTTGCTCCTTGAGCAGGCGGATGGTGTGGCTCTGCAAGACGTCGGCGATGTCGCCGACATTGCTGCCGCCTTTGGATAGCCGCTGTGCGAGATCGAACTTGGCGCGGGCCTCGGCGGTGTTGTTGCGGGCTATGACGGTCTGTTCCATGAGACGCGCCATCTGCTTCTCGCCGAGGATCTGGCCCTCGGTGTCGAAGATGCCGTGCTCGGCCTTGTAGAGCGCAACCTGACGGTCGGCGTCGGTCACGGTCTTGCGCAGGCTCTCCAGCTTTTCTTCCAGGAGTTTCGAAGCATGGCCCGCGACGTCCTGCTTCTGCTTAAGCTGCTCGGCCAGATAGACTTCGGCGATGGTGTTTGCGATTTTCGCGGCCTTGACCGCCGTTTCGGCGGAGAAACGGATATCGATAAGCAGCGTCGTGCGGATGCGAGTTACCTTGAGACGTTCGGCAAAGGCGACGGCGACCTCGTCGCGCGCGGGTTGCGTTTTGCCGATTTCGTCGGGGCCCAGCACGCCAGCAATCGGATCGATGTTGACAGTCGGACCTCTAGCTTCCGATGGAGGGCTCTCTTCAGGCAGTTCTGGCTTGCGCAATCCCATTGCGACGAGGGCGCGGTGCCAGAGCGGCGGCCGGGAGAATTCTGGATCCTTTCGCAGCCCCAGCACATCTATCACTTTGAGGGCGATCATGCGGGAGCGAACGATCTCGACCTCGCTCTCGACCGTGGCGGCATCGGCCTTGAGTTCGGACAGCACGCCTTCGAGGTTGGAGATGGTTTTTTTGCGTGGGTCGATCTGCACAACGGCGGATGCATCGAAGCGGTTGGGCAGGGCCAGGACCGCCATCGACGAGAGAACAGCGGCGATCAGCGGCAAGGCCACGACGATCCTCAGCCTGCGCCGGACAGCAGAAAGGATGCGCTCGACGCTGAATGCACCGCCGCCTCCTGTTCCTGCCGTATCTTGCCGCTGCTCGTACATGCCGTGACCTAAAAGAGTAGTTTCGCGCCAACAGTGAATCTGTTGCGCGTCATGTCGAATTCATCTTCTGTGGATTGGCGAACCGCGTGCTCGTAGCCGAGGCTCAAGCGCCAGTTCTTGTTCATCCAGTAGTCGAGACCGATGCGGCCGGTGATGGTCTTGTCGCGGCGCGGATCGCCGATGAACTCGGCGTCGCGATACTCAACGCCAAGGTTCAAGACGACGTTGTGCCAGATCTCGTAATCGAGCCTCCCAAGCAGGCGTGTCTCAACCCGCCCTGAGGGTTCGACGGCGTCGGCCGCCAGGATCTGCCGTGTGGCGGATCCCGTGAACGTCATGTATTGCGTGGGAAGCCACTGGACCTGGGCTTCGAGCAACGCGGAAGAAACGTCCTCAATGCTGTCCTTCTCGAAATTGCGGATGCCGTAACCTGCCAGCAGGCGCCACCGCAGGAGCGGGTTGGTTTCAAACGCCAGTCCCGCCATGGCTTCGTAGCCGAATGCGTCGCGGTCATCGCTGCCAACGCCACGATTGAGATCCTGGAGCGCCCGGATCTTGCCGACGAATTCAAAGCCGGGCGAGAAGCGGTAGCCAAAGCGCAGGGCTGTCGAGAATTCGCTGGTGTCGCGATAGTCCTGATCGACAACCGGGCCGTTGATGGAGGCAACGTCGGAATAGTCCCAGCGTTCGAACGTCGCCATCAACGTGCCATAGAGCCGTCCGACATCGCGCGTGATGCCGACGCTGGCGCGGTTGTGGAACACCTCTATCGGCTTGGCGGCCGAGGTGTCCGACAGCAATTCGCCGCGCTCTTCGTGCTCCAGGGCGGTCAGAACGCTTGCGGATAGGGTGTGCGCATGGTCGAAGTGCAGCGCGCCGTCGAGCTTGGCGCGCACGTTGGCATAGTCCTGATCCGTGTTGTTCAGGTAGTTGACGATCTTGCCATCGAGCGACAGGTCGAGAATGTGGCGCGGCAAGTGCGACTGGAACTTGACGGCCGGTGTTATCTCGCTGCGCCAGTCCGCTTCCTTGTGCGCATTGGAGCGGTAGATGTTATCGTCATAGACGACCGTGGCGCCGACCTCGGGGAAAATGAAGTAGTTTCCGGATCTGATCCCGTCAGGCTTGGCGTAGTTGCGGTCGCGATCCGATACGCGCTCGGCACCATAAAGCTTGATGTCGTCATAGTCCTTCAGGCGCTCGCGGCTGGCGATCGTTTCGGTAATGAGACCTTCGGTGCCATCCAGATCGAGCGCTTCCGCGCCCGTCGAACCAAGCGCGTAGAAGGCGCACGCCGTCGCGACGCCAACGAGAACGCCACAACGGCGTCTCAGCGTAGCAAACGGGATATGTGCGCTCGATCTCATCTCTTCTTATTCGTCATTTTCTCATGGGCGCTGGATGCAGCCTTTCGGGTCTCTAAAAAAAGCGTTCTGGCACCTTTATGTTGTCGCCGGGCAGGATCGTGAATGGGCTCGTCGTCTGCGCATTCATTTCGCCTGCGCCTTCGCGATAGACGACGACGTATGATTGATTGGCGCGATACGTGTAGCCGCCCGCAAGCGCGATTGCATCGCGCAGGCGCAGGCCGGATTTGAAGGGGAATTCTCCGCCACTTTTCACTTCGCCATGGACGTAGATCGGGCGGTAATTGAGAACGTCGATTGTTACGCGCGGGTTTTGCAGATAGCCGTCCGCAAGTTTCCGGGTGACTGCATCCCGGAAACTGGAAATGGGCCGGTTGGCTGCTGGAATCTCACCTATGAGCGGTAGCGCGACCTGGCCAAGAGCGTTGACTTCGAACTGGCCCGACAGGTTCTCCTCGCCGAAGACGGTGATCTTCAGCTTGTCGCCAATGCCAAGCCTATAGGTGCGTTCGACGTCGCCGGTGGAGGTGGGTTCCAGATGGCTTGCGGTGTTGATTGCGGGTCCACTGGCGCACGAAGCCGCAAAAAGGCCGGCGCAAAGAATTGCGCAATAGCCAGAAATGGTGCGGATACTCAGCTGACGCCAGATCATTGTTTTCTACAAACGCAATACAATTGGGTCGGGAGCAGGTTTCCCGGTCAAGTACGACTTCTAGTCCGAAACAAGCTAAAGTTCGGTTTAATGCCCGCGGTATTTTTTTATTCATTTTGAATTCACTAAGTCTAATTTTGTCTTCATGAGTGTTTCGGGGCGATCAATAATTGCGCAACAGAAATTAGAGAAGTCGTTAAGCCGGCGGGGCTATTATGGTGCAATTGTCATGGAGTATTGGCGTGGTGCGAGGGTTAGCGTGGCCAGTAACAGCATTTCCGGAGTTCCGGCTTTCGTTTCGGGATACGAAAACAAGGCGGACATCTATTTCGACCGGGCGCGGGTGGATTTCGTGCATCGGCTGCCCCTGGATCCGACGTCTGCGGTGCTCGAAGTGGGCTGCGGAACGGGAGCTACGGGTGCGCTGGCACTGAAGCGCGGTCGCGCTGGCCGCTACGTCGGGATCGAGCTTTTCGAGAGTGCCGCGGCGCGGGCGCGCAATGTGCTGAGCGAGGTGGTCGTTGGGGATGTCGAGGCCATCGAGCCCGATTGGCAGCCAGCGGAGTTCGATGCGCTCATCCTGTCGGAGGTGCTGGAGCATCTCAGGGAGCCGTGGGCGGTGCTGCGGAAGCTGTCGCGATTTGTGAGGCCGGGCGGACTGGTGCTGGCGAGTTCGCCCAACATCTCCCACTGGCGGGTTGTCAGGGAGCTTGTCAACGGACGCTTTCCGCTCGACGATCAGGGGGTCTTTGATCGTACACACATGCGCTGGTTCACGCCTGAGAGCTTCGTCGAGATGTTCGAGGGGGCTGGGTTCGCCGTCGACAGGGTGAGGCCGGTGACGCCGTTCTCACCACGCACGCAGCTATTTTCCGCGTTGACCAGGGGGCGGTTCGATCACCTGTTCATGACGCAGATTTCGATCGAGGGACATAAGCGCTGAGCGGCAGTCTGGGTGCCTGCTGGCCCGCCAAATCCGGCATGTCGCGAAGGAACGGTAATTGTTCTGGAACCTACAGCAAGGTGATGCTGGCGCGGTCCAGCCTGATGTCATAGCTGCAGCGCGCGGGCGTCGACGTCTTGTCTGTTTCGAGAACGATGTAGGGATATTTGTATCGCATCGGCCAGGCAGTGTGGTCCACCTGCCAGATGCTGACGTCTATGTCCGGATTTCCGATCTCAAGATGAGCGTCAGCTGGGGTAGCGAAGGCGCTTGCCAATTTGCGTCGCATGGCCTCGCTGGAGTTCGCGAGCCCCTTCGGCGGGCCCGAATTCCGGCAGGTCTCGATCGCCTTTGCGCGGTAGGCGGCAATGAGTGCGTCCTCGGTGGCCGAGCGGTAGATCTGGTCCTGGGTCCAGACTTTCGCCCCGGCGAGAAGCGCCAGCGCAATGACTGCTATCCTCGTCATGGACTGCCCCTCCAATGCACCTTTGAGACAAGGCCACCCGGCCTTTGACCTAGGGTCAGGCAACGAGCGGGCATATCCCGGCTCCTTGATGTTGCTCGGGCGCTTTGCCGCTGTGGTCCCGATAGCCTAGACGGGGCATGGTAAATAAAGGGTTGGATGCGGTGCCGCGATGGAATTGCTTGTCATTTCCAGGCGCTTGCGGCAAAAGCGGACGCGAAGCCGCTCTACAACAAAGGTCGAAGTCTGGGAGGACCAAAAAAATGCAGAAGAAGCGCTTGCTCATTACCCGCCGGCTGCCTGACGAGGCAGAAGCTCGCGCCCGCCGCGACTACGATGTCGTGCAGAATGCTGACGATCATCAGATGACGACCGATGAGATCATGGAGAAGGCGAAGGACGTTGACGCCATCATGATTACCATCACCGACAAGATGCCGAAGGCGGCGATCGATCGCATCCCAGAACACATCAAGATCCTTTCCACCTATTCGATTGGCTTCGACCACATCGACCTCAAGGCGGCGGCGGAACGCGGCATCAAGGTTGGCAATGCGCCGCACGGCGTCACGCTGGCAACCGCTGAGATCGCCATACTGCTGCTGCTCGGCGCGGCGCGGCGCGCAGGCGAGGGCGAGCGCATGCTTCGCTCCAAGAGCTGGCCGGGCTGGGCGCCGCTGCAACTCGTCGGCCAGCGGCTTGACGGCAAGCGGCTCGGAATCTTCGGGTTTGGCAAGATCGGCCGGGCGCTGGCCAAGTTCGCGCGCGGTTTCGATATGGATATCCATTACCACGACATCATGCGCGCCAAGCCTGAGGACGAACAGGGAGCGACCTACCACGAGACGCTCGATGGTCTGCTCAGCGTTTCGCAGTTCTTCTCCATCAACGCCCCGGCGACTGAACAGACTCGCTATTTCTTCAACAAGTCTGCAATCGAGAAGATGCCGCACGGGGCCATCGTGGTGAACACGGCACGCGGCGATCTCGTCAACGACAACGACTTGATTGCGGCGCTGAAGACAGGGCGGATCGGTGCTGCGGGTCTCGACGTGTTCAACGGCGAGCCGAAGATCAATGAGGGCTACTACGATCTGCCCAATACGTTCCTGTTGCCGCATCTCGGGTCGGCGGCAATCGAGGCACGCAACCAGATGGGCTTTGAAGCACTCGACAACATCGATGCCGGGTTTGCTGGCAAGAAGATGCCGTTTGCGCTCAACTGAGGTTTGCGAACGTCTTCCAGCTAAAGTTGCGTCATGATAAAGGCCCGGCCGCATTCCGCTGCCGGGCCTTTCTGTTCGCGTGTTGACTGTTCCCATGCCAGACGGGTCTGACCGCGTCTGCGCGCGGCTGGCTTCCGATGACGATTCTGGTCAGTTCCGGTCGTTGTTGCCAGTGTTCCGGCTGGAAAAGGCGTCACGCCAGAAGTCGTATCCGCACATGAGCACGGTGATGATGAGCACGATCTTCAAGGACGTGCTTTCAACCCATATGCCGAGAATGGCGAGGAAGACCGCGAACATTGCGAACGAGATGAGAGCCAGGATCTTGTCATACATGGGTCATGTCTCCATCAGGAGGCGTTTGAATTGGCGGAGAGGGTTGCCTCCAGCCAGTTGGCGGTTCTGAGCAGCCGGCCATCGTCGCGGCGCTGGCCGACGAGTTGGACGCCGAGTGGTAATCCATCCACCTCCAGCAGCGGAATGGAAACGGCGGGCATGCCGAGATAGGTCCACAGGCCGTTGAAGATCGGCGAGCCGGTGATGCCTTCCTCAAGCTTGGGCGCCGGGCCCGGTGCTGCGGGTGTGAGGATGGCGGAATAGCGCGTGAATAAGGCTTCTATTCGCGCATATGCCGCTTCGCGTGCAGCGACCGCTTCGAGATACGTCCTGACTGGCACTGCGCTGCCAGCGACAAGGCGCTCGCGGATGCCGTCTGAAAGTTGATCGGGGTGCCGGTCAAGTATCGGACCGTAATAGGCGGCATTCTCCGCGAGCTGGACGATCCGCTGCCACTCGATAATGTCGGAGAGAACTGGTGCGTCGACTTCCTCGAGCGTTGCGCCCAATGCGTCTGCAAGTTCGGCGTAGGCTGCGTGCAGGCGCGTGTCGGCGTCGTTCCAGGACGGTGTTTTCAGAAAGACGAGAGCCGGAGGAACAGGGGGCGGCTGGCCGGCAAGGCCGGTCAGATTGGGCTGGCTGCGCAGGTAGCTGACGTCGTCGCCGGGATCTTGAGCCGACATGCAGTCGACAATCAAGGCGGCGTCGGCCAACGAGCGGGTCAGCACGCCTACCGTGTCGAGCGTATGGGACTGCAGCAGCACGCCACGCCGCGAGATGAGACCCAGGGTCGGCTTGTAGCCATAGACGCCGCAGTAGGATGCGGGTCTCAGCACGGAACCGGCTGTCTGCGATCCAAGAGCTGCTGGCACCATGCCGGCGGCTACGGCCGCCGCCGAACCAGCCGATGAGCCACCAGGAGTATGGCCGGGTGCGGCCGGGTTATGGGTTGCCGCCGGGGTCAGCAGTGCCAGTTCGGTCGTGACAGTCTTGCCGATGATGATGGCACCGGCTGAACGCAGCGCTGCGATACATGTGGCGTCCTTTTCTGGACGGCGGCCGGAAAAGATTGCAGAGCCGTATTCGGTCGGCATGTCTGCGGTATCGATGATGTCCTTGACGGCGACGGGAACGCCATGCAGCGGGCCGCAGCCGCTGCCGGTTCTGCGCCAGCGGTCCGCGGCCCGCGCCTGTTCCATGGCATGGTTCGGGTCAAGCCATGCAAATGCGCCGATTTCCCGATCCGTGCGCGTGATCCGTTCGAGACAAGCGGAGACAAGTGCTTCGGATGTGACCTCGCCACGGGCTATCATGCGTGCGGCGGCGGCCAGCCCCAGATCTGCCAGGGATGCCTCGCGCGCCGGTGTCATGTCACTTGCCATAGAAATACTCGGGCAGCCACAGAGCGATTCCCGGGAACAGATAGATCAGTACCATCGAGATCAACACCATCGCCAAGTATGGCATGCAGCCTTTGAAAATCTGGCCCAGCTGCACATGCGGCGGCGCTATTCCTTTCAAATAATACGCCGCCATGGCCATGGGTGGGGTCAGGAACGAAGTCTGCAAGTTGAGAGCGATCAAGACGCCGAAGAACAGTGGATCGACGTTGAAATGCTTTAACAGCGGCAGAAAGATCGGAACGAAGATGATGATGATCTCCGACCATTCCAGCGGCCAGCCCAGCAGGAAGATGATGATCTGAGTGAGGATCAAGAACGTGATCGGCGATAGGTTCATCGACAGCACGAAATCCTTCACGACCTGTTCGCCGCCGAGATAGGAGAACACAGACGAGAATGTCCACGAGCCGACGAACAGCCAGCAGACCATCGCGGATGTGCGAACCGTGAGGTAGACAGATTCCTTCAAGCGATCCCATGTCAGCGAGCGGTAGAGCAGCGCCAAAACGAGGCCACCCAGCGAACCGACGGCGGCTGCTTCCGATGGCGTTGCCAGACCGAAGAGGATCGCACCCAGCACCGAGAGGATGAGAGCTGCCAGCGGCACGAAGGATGTGATGACCATGCCGGTGAGCTGCAATGTCGACATCTGGGGGATGTCTTCTTCGCGCGGTGGCGGCGCGATCGCCGGCGTCATCATCGCACGGCCGATCACGTAGAGCATGTAGAGCCCGGCCAGCATGAAGCCGGGCAGGAACGCCGCAGCATAGAGCTTGACCACCGAAACATTGGTTGTCGCCGAGTAGACGATCAGCATGATCGAGGGCGGGATGAGGATGCCCAGACAGCCGCCGGCGCAGATGACGCCAGCCGCATAAGACACGTCGTAGCGTGCTTTCAGCATCTGCGGGAATGCGAGCAGGCCCATCAGTGTGACGACCGCACCGACAATGCCTGTCGCCGTGGCGAATAGCGCGCAGGTCAGCAGTGCCGCGACAGCCATGGAGCCGGGCAGGCGGCGGGCGGCAACCTGCAATGTGGTGAACAGGCGGTCGACGATGTTGGCGCGTTCGACGATGTAGCCCATGAACAGGAATAACGGGATCGCCGTCAGCACGTCACTCGACATGACCGAATAGGTCTGGTTGACGAACAGGTCGAAGATGCGGTTATCGAAGATCGACTGCATCCGCTCCGGATCGTAATAGGCGTAGTAGCCAAAGCCGACGCCCATTGCCATCAGTGTGAAGGCGATCGGGAATCCGAGCAGGATGACGAAGATGAACAGTGTCAGCATCAAGACTGCGACTTGTGGATCGGTCATCGGCTGCTGTTCCCCTTGGTATGATGCAGTTCCGATTCGATTTCAGCGTGGTCTTCGACCTGATGCAGAATCATGGTCTCGGTTTCCTCGACGTCCACGATCTTTTCTGGCCACTTGTTCTCGCGGATGCAGAGGATGCAGCGCGCCACTTGCGCCATTCCCTGAATGAACAGCAGCACGCCGGCGGCGGGAATTATCATCTTGAAGTGGAAGATCGGGATGTTTGCCGGGCTCATGACCGAGACTTCCCGGTAGCCGAGCGACTGGTCTGCGAACTTCCAGCCGGCAAAAATGAGAGCGAGAATCGCCGGGTAAAAGAAGAGGATGTAGAGGGTCAGCTCGACAATTGCCTGGGTGCGCGGTTGCCACATCCGGTAGAAGACGTCGCCGCGAACATGACCGTCACGCGACAGGGTGTAGGCGCCGCCCATCATGAACAGCGTGCCGTACATCATGTAGGATAGGTCGAACGCCCAGGATGTCGGGTCGCGCAACACGTAGCGCACAAAAACTTCGTAGCCGACGCCGAACGTCATGGTGATTACGCACCATGCGAATGCGTGGCCGACCCATTGCGAGAATTTGTCGATGGCGAAGATGAAGGATCGCACGAGAGGCTCCCGGTCGTGAATCGTTCATGCGGAAACGGGTGGGGTGGGCCGCGCCGGCGACCCACCCCTAGCCGAGCTGGATTCGTGCCTCAGAGCTTCTGAAGCTTGCCAGGGAAGTAGTGATTGTACGCAAGCTCGTAGTCGGCTGCGTTCGACAGATAGTAGTAGGCGACGCGTTCGGCGAACGCCTTCTGGCTGTCGACAACCTTCTTGAAGAACGGATCCTGATTGAGACGCTCAAGCGCCTTGTCCCAGGAGGCCAGCTGTGCCTGGAGTACGTTTTTGGGCGTCCGGTAGACGTTGACGCCGTCCTTGTTCTTCAGTTCCTGCAGGTCTTGCGAGTAACGATCCATCGCAAGCGCATAGTTGGCGGTCGATGCAGCTTCTGCCGAATACTCGCAGATTGCCTGCAGTTCAGCGGGAAGGCCTTCGAACTTGCGCTTGTTGAAGATGATCTCGAAGAACTCGGCGGCCTGGTGATACGAGCCGAGCATGTAGACCTTGGAGACGTTCTGGGCGCCGAACTGGCGGTCCGACGTCGGGTTGTTGAATTCGAACGCTTCGATGACGCCGCGCTCCAGTGCCGGGATGATCTCGCCGCCGGGAAGCTGCGTGACCTTGAGGCCCATGCCCTGCATGATTTCCGTTGCGAGGCCGACGGTGCGGTACTTCAGGCCCTGAAGGTCGTCGACCGACTTGATTTCCTTCTTGAACCAGCCGAGTGGCTGCGTCGGCATCGGCATCGCGAAGAAGCCGACGATGTCGAGCTTCAGGATGTCCTGAGTGAGCTCCTTGTAGAGCGCGCGGCCTTCATCCGATTGGATCCACGCAAGCGTCTGGGTCGCATCGCAGCCGAAAACAGGACCGGTGCCGAACAGTGAGGCGGCCTTGTTCTTGCCGTACCAGTAGGCGCTGACCTGATGTCCAGCATCGAGCACGCCGGTGTGACATGCATTCTGGACTTCGAAGGCCTTGACCACCGCGCCTGCTGGCAGGAGGTCGAATTTGAGACGTCCGCCCGACATCTTTTCGCAACGGTCTGTGTACTGCTTTGCCATCTCCTGGAAGATGTCTGAGGCGCCCCATGCGGACTGCATCTTCAGGGTAACGGTTTCTGCCCGCGACACATTCGGCATGGCGACGGTGCTGGTGGCGGCGACGCCGGCTGCGACTGCGCTACCTTTCAGAAACCGGCGGCGCGATACCGGCTTGTTGTCCTTGTTGGATGTCATGAGGCGATTTTCTCCCTGTTCGTCGAACCGTTTTGAAACTCTCGACGGCCGTCTATGCTGCGGCCTTGGTATGCCATATAGCGCGTTTGGCGACCGCATGTCGCGAGGAAATTTGGCGATATGCCTTTCAATTTCCGGAGAACTTCATGCAATCGTGGTCCTCAGCCAGTGGTGTTACCGCATGCTGGCGCTCAGGTGCCGCGCTGCCATTGCGATAGTTCCGCCGTGCTGGTGTGGCCCCCATTGTCATGAACGCGCTTGTTCAAATTCATGTTGTTTCATGTTGCGTTGCGGGACGACGTTGGTTGCCGTAATTGCAGGCGTCCTGCGGTCACATGGGGCGGCGTCGCGCTTGACCGTGGCCGAACTCTAATTCTATAGCAGCGCACCTCGCGCAGGTTTGCAGCCGTTGATCGATCCCCGCACCCGCGTGAAGCGGGATCATGCGGCCGGAGCCGGGGCGACTTCGCGGCGAGGCAAGCTCAGGAGATTCCAGACCCATGTCAAACGCCAGCCGCCGTCCAGGCCGTCACTTCCTTCAGATTCCTGGCCCGACGCCGGTGCCCGATCGCGTGCAGAGGGCCATGGCGCAGCCGATACTCGATCATCGCGGTCCTGAATTTCAGAAGCTCGCCGAGCGGGTCCTGGCGAAGTCTCAGTCGATTTTCAAGACCAAGCAGCCGGTCATCATTTTCCCCTCTTCGGGTACGGGCGCCTGGGAAGCGGCTTTGACCAATACGCTTTCCACGGGTGATACGGTGCTGATGGTCGAGACCGGACAATTCGCGACGCTATGGAAGAACATGGCGGTGCGATTGGGTCTCGTGCCGGAATTCATTGCCTCTGACTGGCGCTCGGGGGCTGATGTCAACCTGATCGAGCAGCACCTCAAGGCTGACAAGAAGCATGCGATCAAGGCGGTCTGCATCGTCCACAACGAGACGGCCACCGGCTGCCGCAGCCATATCGATCAGGTGCGGCAGGCGCTCGATGCCACAGGCCATCCAGCGCTGCTGATGGTCGACACGATTTCATCGCTTGGCGTCATGGATCTGCGCCATGACGACTGGGGGATCGACGTCACCATTTCGGGTTCGCAAAAGGGGCTGATGCTGCCGCCTGGTCTGTCCTTCACAGCCATTTCCGAGAAGGCGCGGGCAGCCTCGAAGACGGCGAAGTTGGCGCGCGCCTACTGGAACTGGGACGACATGTTGTCCAACAATGCTTCCGGCTTCTTCCCTTACACGCCGGCAACAGGGCTACTCTACGGCTTGGACGTCGCCATCGACATGCTGCACGAAGAGGGGCTCGACAACGTGTTCGCACGGCACGAGCGCCTAGCGGAAGCGACGCGGCGGGCCGTGGCGGCATGGGGGCTGGAAGTGCTGTGCGCCAAGGCTGCCGATTATTCTCCGGCGGTTACTGCGGTGCTCATGCCGGATGGGCACAACGCCGATCAGTTCCGCAAAGTGGCGCTTGAGCGATTTGACATGTCTCTTGGAACCGGCCTTGGCAAAGTAGCAGGCAAGGTGTTCCGGATCGGGCATCTGGGTGACACCAACGAGCTGACCATCGCTGGCGCGTTGGCTGGCGTTGAGATGGCGCTGGGCCTTGCCGGTGTTCCGCACCGCAAGGGCGGTGTCGATGCTGCGATGGCATATTTCGCTCAACCTGGCGGGGGGAGTGCTGCTCAGGCAGCATGATGTCGCTCGCGGCGGCGTGGGCCGAAGTTTGCCGGCGTAATCGCCCCGGACTATGGTGAAGGCGCGGTTGGCGTGCTGCCTCCGCGCCTTTCTCTTATCTTCCGAGCAACTGGAGGTGCCAGCGGTGACGGATTCGGGTGCGTCCAGAATCTTTGTATTCGATGCCTATGGCACGCTATTCGACGTGCATTCTGCCGCAGCGCGATATGCGGGGGAAATTGGTCCGGTATGGGAACGCCTGTCGGAGATATGGCGGACGAAGCAGCTCGAATATACCTGGATTTATGCTGCGACGGGGCGGCGCGCAACCTTCTGGGAGCTGACCGAACGGGGGCTGGATTACGCCATCGCTGCCACCGGCGTCGTAGTTGAGGATGGCCTGCGTGCGCGTCTTCTCGATGCCAATCGTGAGTTGTCGGCGTACCCGGAAGTGCTGACGGTGCTGCGTGCTCTGAAGGACCGGGGCGATCGCCTTGCCATCCTGTCCAACGGCGATCCGGATCTGTTGGAGCGCATCATCGACAGCGCCGGGTTGGACGGGCTGTTCGAGCATGTGCTTTCGGTGGCTGCCGCCGATACGTTCAAGCCGCATGCGGCGGTCTATCGGCTGGCGGTTGACGCCTTTGACATGCCGCCAGATCGCATGACGTTTTGTTCTTCCAACCGTTGGGATGTGGCCGGAGCAAGCGCTTTCGGCTTCAGCGCGGTGTGGATCAACCGGCTGGGACGCCCTGATGAATACCCGGACATGCCGCCCGTGCGCGTCCTCACCTCGCTGGAAGGGTTAAGCATGCCGATGAGCTGATCCAGCGCAGTCTCTTGTTGACCGCAGTCAAAGTCTGCGCGCACCCTGCCCGATAGAATCCGATCAACAATGAGCACGCAAGCGCCAACGGCTTTGCCGGCTTGTGCGCCGCATGGGAGGCTCAGCATGCTCTTCAAGCACATCCTCATTCCGACCGACGGCAGCGAATTGTCCCTCAAGGCAGTCCAGCATGGTCTTGCAATCGCCAAGGCCATCGGTGCCAAAGTCACGGCCATGACCGTGCAACCGCCGATGACCGATTTCATCATCGAAGGCGTCACGATCACGGTGGGTGACGCAGAGCGCGCCGAAGTGACACGCCAGTTCGATCACCGCATGGATGCGGCGCGACAAGAGGCGAAGGCACAGGGCGTTACCCTGGCGACGATCCAAGTCGAAGATCGTGAACCGTGGCGGGCGATCATTGAAGTCGCCAAGCAGAAGGGCGCCGACCTCATCGTCATGGCATCGCATGGCCGACGCGGCGTATCTGCCATGGTGCTTGGCAGCGAGACGCAGAAGCTGCTGACGCACTCTTCTGTTCCGGTTCTCGTCTACCGGTAAGTTCAGCGACGGTTTGTCCGTAGCTCACAAAGTGCCGTGATTTGATTGTGGTGCGGCGCAGAGCCTGACCGCTTGTCCGGTCAGCTGCCGGCGTCGGCAATCGTGGTCGCCTCGACGGCGCATTTGGTGCCGAGTTCGATGCCAACGAGCCGTATCACATGACGGCAATAAAGCACTTTTTCCTGCGGGGCACGTGCGCGTGTCGGCCAGTCTGCTCCGAGTTCGATCAACCGCAATTGCGACCAGCCCGATAATGCGATTGCGTAGGATTTGCCGCCGATCGTTTCGTCGCTTGCAGACGGGGCGGAAAGCGACACGGTCATACCCAGCAGAGCAACTAGGATGAGGCCTAATCCAGCGCGTCGTGCATCTGGCATGCCATCGCCTCTCAATGTCCGAGTGAATTTGCGTGCAGATGATTCTAGTGATTCGTTGCGAATCGCGCCCGAAAAAAAGTGCGAGAGGCGGCGACGTAAAGCCATTTTTTCTCTTCGTGCGAGATGCGCATTGCGTGCATGGAGCCCAACAAAGAAGGCGCGCGGTGTTTGCCGCGCGCCTTCTTTTGGTTCTGCAGTGTCATGACGGCGGGTGCCGCCAAATACTGGATCAGTGTGCCGAGGCGGCCGAGATGCCGATGCCGGTTTCCGATCGCATCTTCTGGGCCTCGTAGGATTCACGCTCGCGGGCCGCCGTCTGGCTGCGGTCGATGAGCGAGAACAACCAGATGCTAACGAAGGCAAGTGTCATCGAGAACAGTGCCGGGTTGGAGTAAGGGAAGGGTGCGGAGCCCTTCGGCATGCCCAGAACATCTTCCCAGACCGACTTCGACAGGATCACCATAGTGACCGACGAGATGAGGCCGATGATGCCGCCGATGACAGCGCCCTTCGTTGTCGTGTTCTTGGAGAAGATCGACATGACGAGCACGGGGAAGTTGATCGATGCAGCGACCGAGAAGGCAAGACCGACCATGAATGCGACGTTCTGCTTCTCGAACAGGTAGCCAAGGAAGATCGCCAGGATGCCGATCGCCACCGCCGAGATCTTAGAGATGCGAACTTCGGCCTGCTCGTTGACCTTGCCGCGGGCGATGACCGAAGCATAAAGGTCGTGGCTGACAGCCGTTGCGCCCGCGAGCGTCAAGCCTGCGACCACCGCCAGAATAGTGGCGAAGGCGACGGCTGAGATGAAGCCCAGGAACAGCGAGCCGCCCACGGCGTTGGACAAGTGGATGGCAGCCATGTTGGAGCCGCCGAGGAGGTCCTTCACCTTGTCGTAGCCGCCGTTGGCGCCAACCTTGAAGTAGCTAGGATCGTTCATCAGCAGCGTAATGGCGCCGAAGCCGATGATGAAGGTGAGGATATAGAAGTAGCCGATGAAGCCGGTGGCAAAGAATACCGACTTGCGTGCTTCCTTGGCGTTGGCGACCGTGAAGAACCGCATCAGGATGTGCGGCAGGCCCGCAGTGCCGAACATCAGTGCCAGACCCAGCGAGATCGCCGAGACGGGATCGCTGATGAGTGCGCCAGGTCCCATGATGGCGACGGCCTTGGGATGAACCTCAGTCGCCTTCCTGAAGAGCGCTTCAGGCGAGAAGCCGAAATTGGCGAGCACCATGATGGCCATGAAGGTCGCACCGCCCAAGAGCAGGCAGGCCTTGATGATCTGCACCCACGTTGTCGCGACCATGCCACCGAAGGCGACATAGACGATCATGAGGCAACCGACGACGATCACGGCGTAGAGGTAGTCGAGGCCGAACAGCAGTTCGATCAGTTTGCCGGCGCCGACCATCTGCGCGATCAGGTAGAAGGCGACGACGACGAGCGTGCCGATCGCCGACATTGTGCGCACTGGCACGGGCGACAGGCGGAAAGAAACCACGTCGGCGAAGGTGTACTTGCCGAGGTTGCGCAGTCGCTCGGCGATCAGGAACAGGATGATGGGCCAGCCTACCAGCCAGCCGACCGAGTAGATGACGCCGTCATAACCCGACGAGAAAACCAGTCCGGATATGCCGAGGAATGAGGCCGCCGACATATAGTCGCCGGCAAGCGCCAGGCCGTTTTGGAAGCCGGTGATTCCGCCACCTGCGGTATAGAAGTCCGAGGCGGACTTTGTGCGCGAGGCGGCCCATTTGGTGATGCCGAGCGTGAAGAGGACGAAGATGCCGAACATCACGATCGCTTCGAGATTGAGCGCCTGTTTGCCGCCACCTTCGATGGCGCCAGCAGCGAACGTGGCTGTGGTGGTGGCGATCAGCGCCGCTGAGGCTGCCAGTGATCTAATGCCAAATCTTGTCATAATCACAGCTCCTCGGTGATGCGGCGCGTCAGGGCGTCGAATTCGCTGTTGGCTCGACGCACGTAGATGCCGGTCAGGATGAAGGCTGCGATAATCACGAAAATGCCAAGTGGTATGCCAATGGTCGTGACACCGTCTGCGAAAAGTGGGGTTGCAAGCAGCGGTTTGTTGAATGCGACTAGCAAGACAAAGCCGAAATAGATGGTGAGCATGATGATGGAAAGCGTCACGCCGAAGCGTGTCCGCTTGCTCACAAGTTCCTGGTAGGCAGGGTTGGAGCGTATGCGCTCCATTTCCTTTGGTGTCATGGACGTCGTCTCCTCGTGGCTCACGCGCGCGAAATCCCGCCGTGGTAGCGCCGGTTGTCGTTATTGCCTTGGATTGGATGCGGCTTGCTTTTTCCGCGTTGGCTTCTCAAGCCTTGCATTATCTAACTCGTGCGCGCCGCAACCACGATGTGCCAAGGTTGCCCGGAGCTGCAACGGAGCCGTCAAGCTATGCCATGTAAAAGCATTGCAGAGGTACTAATCAGTTAGTCGTGACTTCTTTTTCAGACGCATTGACATCAATAAGTTTGAATTGGAGATATGCCTTTTTGCGGCGTTTTTCTCGTGGTGGCCTGGCTTCAAATGCGTTTGCTTCAAAATTAAATTGGGCGAAAGTCGAGTGGTCGTAACAGTGTGCTTAACGCTTTGCGCTCAAAGCGGCCACGCCATCAAGATGGCGGGAACGCCGACAGCAACGACGATGATTTCGAGCGGCAGGCCCAAACGCCAGTAATCGCCGAAGCTATAGCCACCGGGCCCCATGATGAGCGTGTTGTTCTTGTGGCCGATCGGGGTGAGGAAGGCGCACGACGCAGCGACTGCCACCGCCATCAGGAAGGGATCGGGATTAGAGCCGAGCTTTTGGGCAACCTCGACGGCGATGGGGGCCGCAACCAATGTCGTTGCGGTGTTGTTGAGGACATCGGACAGCGTCATCGTCAAGGCCATGACGATGGTGAGAACGGCCCAGGCCGGCAGTCCCGTCGATATGTCGACGATGCCCTTTGCCAGAACGCCGGTGGCGCCAGACGATTCAAGCGCGTTGCCTATCGGGATCAGCGAGCCGATCAGAACGACGACTGGCCACTCGATGGTGTCATAGAGGTTGCGCAGCGGAACGATGCCCAGCAGCACATAGATGAGAGCGACCAGGGCAAGCGCTATCGGCAGGTAGAGCAGACCAAATGTCGATAACGCAATGGCGGCGGCAAAAATTCCACCTGACAGCAACGCCCGCGAGCGGTCCGTCACCTCCAGCCCGCGTTCGCGTAGCGGGAGGACGCCTGTGGTCTCGACCAGCTGCGGAACGGTTTCCTTCGGAGCCAGCAGAAGCAGAACGTCGCCTGCCTGCAGGGATGTGCGGCGGACGCGGGTGCCCAGGCGCTTGCCCTGGCGGGAAATGCCGATCAGCCAGACGCCAAACCGGTCGAGGAGGCTGAGCGATGCACTGGAGCGCCCTTCGATCGCGGCGCCCGGTCTGACAACGGCCTCGACCAGTTCCAGCTCCGCTTCGACGAGTTCGGCGTGGTGGCGCTCCTTCTCGACGTAGGCAAGCTTGTTCGTTCCGGCGAATGCGTCGATCTTTTCGGCGGCTGTCTCCACCAGTAGGACGTCGCCGGCCTGGAGCTTCAGCCAGCCTGCTGCGTGGGGCAGGCGATGATGATTGCGGATCACATTGAGCAGCGCGACCTCGGCCTCCTTTGCGGTGGCATCAACCTCCGCCAGGGGCTTGCCCGCGAATTCCGACTCCTGCGTGACTGTCAGCTCGGCGATGTATTCGTCGAGTTCGTAGGGCGACGTGCCGGGGACTGTATCGTCCTTCGGCTGGGGGATCAGCCGCCATCCGATGAGCGCAATGAAGGCCACGCCGACAACAGCGCAGGCGAGGCCGACGGGTGCGTAGTCAAACATCTGGAATGGTGCGCCAAGCGTACGCTCGCGGAATGTGGAAACTATGATGTTGGGGGGCGTTCCAATGAGCGTCACCAAACCGCCGAGGATGGTGGCGAACGACAGCGGCATGAGGGTGAGACCGGGCGACCGTTTGGCCTTGCGCGCGGCTTCGATGTCGACGGGCATCAGCAATGCGAGTGCGCCGACATTGTTCATGAATGACGATAGCACCGCTCCCAGTCCGGAAACGCGGAGGATATGACTGGAAATATTCGTTCCTGCGCCGAGCACGGCCCGCGCGATGAGGTCCACCGCGCCTGAACTTGCCAGGCCGTGGCTGACAACGAGCACCAGGGCGATAATCACGGTTGCTGGATGGCCGAAACCCTCGAAGGCCTTATCGCCGGGGACGGCGCCAAGAATTACCGCAGCGATGAGAGCGCCAAACGCGACGAGATCGTAGCGCCAACGCCCCCAAACCAGCAGGACGAGGACCGCAACCAGCAGTGTGAGAATCGTCAGCTGTTCAGGCGTGAACATCATGACAGCTGTTGTGTGATGTTCAGCGCGGAAAGGCAACCCGGCTGATGGCTGTCACAAGAACTGGCTTGTGGCGCACTCTTCCTGGGGTTTAGCGTGCCGGGATGAGCGGGCTGCTGCTTCCTGCCTCAACCTGGCTGGCGGGCAGACATCGGTCCTGCCACATACCCGGTTTGCGCTCAATGGTGACGCTGCTCGCCAGCAGCGTTCTTTTCCCTCAGAGGAGACCTGCCGACTTGATCTCGTTCTGGCAGCGCTTGCCCAGTTTGTAGAACTTGGTGATGACGCAGTACTTCACCTTGGACACAGTCGGGTTGGTGCCAATGCACAGACGGCGAACGTCACCTTCGCAAGCTGCGCGCAGGGCAGGTGTTACCTCTGGCGGCAGTTCGAACTTATCCTCGGCAATGGCTGGTGCGGCGGTGGCCAGGGCGAGCGCCATCATGCTGTAGCGGATCATGGGAACCCCCGTTCCGTTCTTCTCACTTTTCTCATGTTGCTTGGCGCAAAGACCATGCCGCGCGGGATGAATTAAGGACGCGGAGAGTCACTGCGACAGCTAACCGCACGAATCTTGGTTAATCCGCGTGTTGCGTTGCGACTTTCGTCTTGGCCCAGGCGTTTTGTCGGGTTGCAGGCCAGGAAGGGGCTGCACGCAAGGGTTGGATAGCCATCGTGCCAATGTGCCGGAACGAACCGGTGCGGGGAAAACTTTGAGGGTTGTCCTGCCAGCCAGTGGTCTTGCGCCGGGGGATGCCGCGCGGGTTATTTCATTGTCGGAATTGAAAACTCGGCGCCGGTGCGAATTCCAGACGGCCAGCGCGAGGTGACGGTTTTGGTCTTGGTGTAGAAGCGGATGGAGTCGGGACCATGCTGGTTGAGGTCGCCGAAACAGGAGCGCTTCCAGCCGCCAAACGTGTAGTAGGCGAGCGGCACAGGGATCGGCACGTTGACGCCAACCATGCCGACGTTGACCTTCGCGGCAAAATCGCGGGCGGCATCTCCGTCGCGTGTGAAGATGGCGACGCCGTTGCCGTATTCGTGTTCGTTTGGCAGACGCAGTGCGTCGTCGTAGTTTTGTGCGCGCACGACCGACAGGACGGGGCCGAAGATTTCTTCCTTGTAAATGCGCATGTCGGGCGTCACTTGATCGAACAGCGATCCGCCCAGATAGAAGCCGTTCTCGTAGCCCTGCATCCTGAAGCCGCGTCCGTCGACAACGAGCTTGGCGCCTTCGCTGACGCCGAGGTCGATGTAGCCCTTGACCTTTTCCAGATGCTGCCGCGTCACCAATGGGCCGAAGTCGGCATCGAGTGCCGTCGACGGTCCGACGCGGAGCGATTCGACGCGCGGCACCAGCTTCTGCATCAGCCTGTCGGCAGTATCTTCGCCAACAGGAACGGCGACGGAGATCGCCATGCAGCGCTCTCCCGCAGATCCGTATCCTGCGCCGATCAGCGCATCAACAGCCAGATCGATGTCGGCATCGGGTAGGATAATCATGTGGTTCTTGGCGCCGCCGAAACATTGAACGCGCTTGCCGTGAGCGGCGCCGGTCGCATAGACGTATTGCGCGATATCCGACGAGCCGACGAAGCCGACAGCCATGATGTCGGGATCGGTGAGGATGGCATCGACGGCTTCCTTGTCGCCATTCACCACATTGAAAATTCCGGCAGGCAGACCAGCTTCGATGAACAATTCAGCGAGCATCAACGGCACCGTTGGCGCGCGTTCGGACGGCTTGAGAATAAAGGCGTTGCCACAGGCGATTGCTGGTGCCGCCTTCCACAGCGGGATCATGGCGGGGAAGTTGAACGGCGTGATGCCGGCAACGACGCCCAGCGGCTGGCGCATCGAATAGATGTCGATGCCAGGGCCGGCGCCCTCGGTGTATTCGCCTTTCATCAGGTGGGGAACACCGATCGCGAACTCGCACACTTCCAGCCCGCGCTGGATGTCGCCCTTGGCATCGGGGATGACCTTGCCGTGCTCGCGCGCCAACGCATCGGCAAGCTTGTCCATGTCGCGGTTGAGGAGGTCGACGAACTTCATCATGACGCGGGCGCGCCGCTGAGGATTGGTTGCGGCCCATTCGGGCTGCGCCGCCTTGGCATTCTCGACGGCCTGGCGGACATCGGCTGACGAGCCCAAGCCAACTCTTGCTGCGATCTCGCCGGTCATGGGCCAGAAGACGTCGCTGTAGCGGCCGGATGTGGCAGTGACAGGTTTACAGCCGATGAAATGGGTCAACTCGCGGGGCATGTTCTGTCTCCTCATGATCGGGGGCGGATTTCTTGTCTTCTGGTCAAATCTTCATGCGCGTTTTGACCTGTTGCAGCAATTCCCATAGAACCAGAACCCGCTATGCGAAAATTCAGAAACGAACTCGATTGGGACCAATTGCGCGTCTTCCTGGCGGTGGCGCGTGCCGGGCAGTTTTTTGGGGCATCCCGCAGGCTCGGGCTCGATCAGGCGACCGTCACACGGCGGGTACAGTCGCTGGAGACAACCCTTGGGAGTCGCCTGTTCGACCGGCTGACGACCGGCGCGGCGTTGACGGCGGCGGGGCGGGAACTGCTTGCGCGGGCGGAGCGGATCGAGGCTGAGGTCCTGCAGCTGACGGCTGCCATCTCGCCTGACAGGCAGGAGGTTGAGGGCCGTGTGCGGGTTGGAGCGCCGGATGGCTTCGGCACGCTGTTTCTTGCCTCTCGGTTTGTTGCGCTGGCCGAGGCTCATCCAAAGCTCGACATAGTCCTTGTGCCGCTGCCACGTTCGTTCTCGCTGTCGCGGCGGGAGGTTGATCTTGCTATTACGGTCGAGCGCCCAGCCGAAGGGCGGCTCAAGGTGCGCAAGCTCACGGACTACTCGCTGTCGCTTTATGCGGCGCAGAGCTATCTCGACAAGGCACCGCCATTGCGCCAGCGGCAGGATCTGCCCGCGCACCGCTTCGTCTCGTATGTGCCGGACCTGCTGTTTGCCCCATCATTGGACGTGCGTGCTGAACTCGGGCTCGACGAAGCGCGGACGTTTCAATGTGCCAGCGTGCTGGGACAGATCGAAGCGGTGAAGAGCGGCATGGGGCTAGGGCTGCTGCACGACTACGCAGCCGCAATTCATGACGATATCCGGCTGGTGCTGCCCAAGCTCCGGTTCATGCGCACCTATTGGATCGTGACCCATGCCGACATGGCGCAGTCAACGCCGGTGCGGGCGGTGCACGATCATATCGTGGCGCTAACGACGTCGCAGAAAAAGGCTTTTATTCGCTGAGCCGATCGGGGGCGCGGGCGGAGTGGGGAGAGCGAGCGCGGTGGTGGGGACTGCCGGTCAGCGGTCCTTGCCCGTACCGAAAACGCGATGCAGGGCTTCGGCGACACGAACGCTATCGACTTCGTCCTTGTGGATGACGTCGGCAGCACCAGCCTCCAGCAAAACGGACTTGCGTTTGCGCGTTGCCTGGCCGGAAACAACGACGACGGGGCCGTCGTAGCCTGCGCGCCGCAGGAATGGCAGCGTCTGGGCGGCATTGTCGCTGGGTTTCAGGACATCGTCGAGGAACACGATCTCAGGCGAACGCGCTATCACTTCGTCCAGGGCTCGTCCCAATGTCGCTGCCCGCCGGATCTCGACGTCGTAGCCCAGCATCAAGTGCAAGGTCGCCTTGAGCCGGTCAGCGTCGAAGGTTTCATCCTCGACGATGAGGATGTCCTTGAGGACAGGCAATCCCGCACGCGACTTTGTCACGCCGCTACGCTTGGCAAGATAATCGCCTCCGGATTTGTTGGCTGGGCCTGCCATGTTCGCTGCTTCGACCTCTCCCTGGTATGCCTAGAAGACTGCCAATAGCGATCTTTCCGTCCGCGATCAATCGCAACAGTTGGGTGGATCTAACACAGGGTTGCCGCGAAGGGTCGCAAGCTGGAGGGCACTTTTGCCAAATTGTGGGTAATGAGGCTGAACGGACGCTAACTGAAGATCCGCTTTGGCCAGCTCAACTTGAAGGTCGTGCCGCGTGCCTTCGCCGGATCGGATTGGACTGCCATGGTGCCGCCGACAGTCTCTATGGTCCGGTTAACGAAGGCGAGGCCCATGCCAGTGCTGCCATCCTTCGGCGCGAGGGTACGGAACGGAAGCAGGATCGAAGCATGGTGCGCGGGGTCAATCCCGGGTCCGTCGTCTGCTATAGTTACAACTAGGTGCCTGGGCTGATCGGTAGCTGTGATAACGATGTGCCCGGTCTTGCGATCGTGGTGGACGATGGCATTTTGAACAAGGTTCCGCAAAACGAGATCGAAGGCAGCCTTTACGGTTGTCAGGTTTGGCCAATCGCCTTCGATGTCGATCGTGAAGCCACCAGGGACCGCGAGCGAGGCGACCACCGTTTCGACGATGGCACGGGTTTCAACAGATTCTGCGATTTCGGATTTGCGGCCGACACTGGCGTAATCCAGGAGCGAGGTCATCATCTCGTTCATCCGGCGCGTGCGCTTGCCGATTTCCTCCAGGCGCATGCTGGCGGTTGCCATGTCACCCGTTTCCAGGCTGGCGGCCAGATCCTCGCTGGCGTAGCGCAGGGCGCGGAGCGGCGATTTTAAATCGTGTGAGACGATAGCTGCGAAGTCTTCAAGATCGCGGTTGGCGCGGGCGAGTTCCGCATTCGCGCGCGACAGCTCGCGGGATTTTTCGGCCGCAATGGTCTCCGCAATCAAGCGTGCGCGCATCTGCTTGGACAAGTCGGCTTCGAGGTCCGAACGCGACGTGGAGCGGGCGATCAGCATCAGGTAGTGGCGACCTTCTGCATGCCACAGCACGGTGAGATTGAGCCGTGGTGCGCCTTCGAAGCTGGTGACGATGCGGATGGCTGGAAGGTCGATGACGCGACCGGGCGATTCCTTGAGTGCATGAAGATCGGTTTCGAGTCCGATCAGGGGCAGACAGTAATCGAGCAACGGCTCACCAATATCGAATGAATCGACGAGATGGCCGTAGCGCGCCGTGATGCGCAACTCCTCATCGAACCAGATCAAACCATAGACGCCACGCTCGGCAAGCATGCGGCCAGCGGCAACCAGGGGGCTTGGCGAGAATTGCGAGGCTTCATCCGGCATGGCTGCTCCGCTGCGTCACAGTCCGCGACGCAGCATGGTTGAGGCCGCTTCGTGAAATGCTTGTTTTACATTATCGCCAGTCAAAGCGCTGGTATGAAATACGCCGGATCTGCCGGAGGCGAGTTCTGCGGGAATGCTCGCGTCGTCACCGTCGAACAGATCCATCTTGTTGACGATGAGCGCCTCGTAGCGTCCCGGGAACTGGGAACGGAAGCCTTTGGAAAGCGAAAGCATGGTGTCGAGTGTCTGGCGGCGTGTGACATCACCGATGATGAAGGCGGCGGATGCTTCCTTCATGTAGACGTGCTGGAACATGGCTTCGCCGAAATTGCCGTCCGTGTCCCAAATGATGAGCGACATGGCCTGATTGGTGGGTGTGGCGGGAATGTCGTAGCGGTAGATGTCGACGCCAAGCGTCGGCTTGTAGTCGGTCTCAAACCGGTCGAAAACCAGGCGCTTGGCGAGCGATGACTTGCCGACCCCGATCTCGCCCAGGAGCATGAGCTTGCGCGCGATCATGGGCTGCCTTCGCCCTTGAAGCCGATCTCGAACTCGACGCGACGATTGGCGCTGGTGGGACCGGTTGCAGGCGAGATGTCGATCATCGACAGCCGCCCCACGGCGATCAAGTTCGACGCCGGGATGCCGCGCTCTACAAGTTCGTCTCGCACTCGTTCGGCTCGGCGCTGCGACAGCGTGGAATTGCGGGTCGTGGTGCCGCGCTCGTCGGTGTAGCCAACGACGCGCAGAAATACGCCGGCCTTGCCGAGCAGTTTCGCCAGTTCGTCGAGCTGCGCGTTGGCCACGACGGTGTCGCGGAACTCGGCATTCTCGCCAAAGAATATCGCGTTGGTCTTCACGAAGCTCGACAGCTGCTCGATTGGCGTGGGGATGTGCGTGGGAGCCGGCGCGGGCTTGGGAATCGACCGGAGTGTGATCTCCGATTGCAGCAGTGCAAGCGTAATAAGCTGGGCGCGCCGCGCCTGATCGGCCAAGCTCTCGGCAGATGTCACATAAGCAGGCTGATCGGCGGGCGGCGGCAAAGCTGGAACTGTGGACGAGGAAGGTACTGCCGCGGCCAGATCGTTCTCCCGCTCGATTGCCGTGATGGCCGCATGCAGCGCATCGGCCTGGCCGTTAAGGCGCGCGGCAAGTTTTTCAGCGGCTGCACCTGCGGGAAGGTCTTCGCCGATCTCCTTGCCGGCATCACCAAGGCTCAGCGCAGCGGCGGCGAGCGCGGGCGCCAGCTTCTTGACGGTTGTGGTGATTTCAGCGCGACCGCCCGAGGCTGCAAGTGCCTTCAGTTTTTCCAGATATGCAGTGGCGGCGGAAAGGCCCTGGCGTGCGTTGTCGAGCGCACCCAGTGTTGAACGCCGCCAGCTTTCGCGATTGAACGTGCCCAATTCGCGACGCAGGGCGGCAATTTCCGGGGCAGCATCGCGGGCCCCCTGCGGCACGACCGATATGCGATTGTTGATTGCCGTTGCGGGCAGGGCCTCGGCGAGGCGGCCGAGAACAGCCTGAAGGGCCGCCGTGTTGGGCGCCAGACCGGTAATCGTCATGGCGCGGCCGCGCGGTGCGACATGCAGTGTCGTCGGATAGCCGCGAATCTCCGCGCTGTTCTCGATGACTTCCTTGGCGATCGCCTGGACACGGTTTGTTTCATAGTTAATCCATGTCGACCAGGCGAACCAAGCGATCGCTGGCAGCAGGATCACCGCTGCGAGTAATTTTGCCGGACTTATCCCGAGGGCCGGCGCATCAAGCTCCTCGTACTGTCTGGATATGCGCTCAGTGAGCCTGGGACCGAGTGACGAGAGGCTGGAGCGGGCAAGTTCGGGGTTCTCGCGTTCGCCGTGCAATCCGGAAACCGTCTTCAGGAATTCATCATCGATGACCTGCTCGATCGATGCTCCCGCGGTGCCGGCACACTTGGCAGCGAGGAGATATCCCGGGGAGCCGCGCAGATAGACCTGCTTCTCGCCAAGGTCGATCTCGCGCAGTGCATTCTCGTTGGTTTGCAGCGCCTCGGTTGCAAACGAGTTGATTGCAGTCAGCACGCCACCCAGGACATGATCCTGGTTCCTGGTGCCGGGACTGTCGGGCCATCGCGCAACAAGCTCGCCGGTGCCTCGCCTTATCAGAAGCAGGTCTTCGACCTCGACGCGCTGGCTTTCCGCGAGCGCCAGTTCCGCCATCGAGCGCCCCGAAGTGAGGCTCTTGATGCGCAGCATCAAGCGGTTGCTTTCCAAGCGCCGGTTGACCTGCTTGACGAGATCGCGCATGGCGCTCGCCACGTAGGCTTTCACCATCTGCCCGGTCATTGGATAGAGGGCTTCGACCAGCGCATCCTGGCTATTGACGATCTCGGTCTTGACCGTCTTGACGACAACGGGTGCGAGCGAGGTTTCCAGTGCTTCATGGCGCTCAGTTTCGGCCCGAACGATGGCACCATCCAGAACGTCGGCGACAGAGCGTGAAAAGCTGTCGGTTGTGCCGGCCCGCTCGAACACAGCATCGATGCGCCGTGCAAGCTCTGCTCTTGCACCTTCCTCATAGGCCTGGCGGTCCTGGATCGTCGCTTTCGTTTCCTGAAGCTGATTGCCAAGTGTGTTCAGCTGGCGCGCGAGTTCGGCCAGGCGCTCTGCCTCGCTGTCGAACAGCAGCTCCTTCAGCTTTGTCACGCTATGCGACATCGCACCTTCGGACATTCGTGGCGTCTCCCCGCTCACCTGTTTTCACGCCAGCATTATTCGCGAGGGATCTTGCGGATGCGCTCGCCGAGATCCAGCACGCTCTTTGCGAGTTCGTCGAATGCGGCGCGGCGATCCGCTCCGACTTCGCCTGCCAGGGCTTCGAGCCGTGCATGCAGTGCCGCGAGGCGGCTGCCCACGGAGTGCTCGAGTTCGTTGAGGCGGCCTTCAAGGGCGGCAAGCCGGCGCTCTGTCTGGCGCACGACGTCGCCCACCAGCAGGTCGCGGATCTGTTCCATTTTCTCATCATTGCGATCGCCCTGCTGCGGCGTGCGGAGCTGA
Organism: Hyphomicrobiaceae bacterium; assembly: GCA_020442165.1. Taxonomy (GTDB): domain Bacteria; phylum Pseudomonadota; class Alphaproteobacteria; order Rhizobiales; family Hyphomicrobiaceae; genus JAEUMD01. Next base: position 445,704 of record JAGRKV010000051.1, read on the forward strand.
TCGAGGGAGGTGGCGTTCATTTGCCGAATGCCTTCTAATAAACTCTGACGGATGCGTGACGCGCGCGGAACCGCAGCGTCAGCATGACCACGTCGGATCTATGGAACCCTTGCGCTTGCAAGTCATATCCGCGTGAAATTCAATTCAAGCCCTGATCTTCTTTTCGGTACGACTTCTTCGGAATTAAGGCGCTAGGTGCTGTCGAATGGCCTGCTGAATTTACTCGGTTCGCGCGCCGCCACGGCATGAGGCGGGCAGGCATGTCGCTTGCTCTTGCTCCTCTGCGGTTCGCGTGCAGCTTCTTATGTTGGTCATTCAACCCGATAAATGTGTTCCGTCCAAGGGTTATGCGACAGCATATCTTACCCCCTTTCATCGTCCCACACCATTGGCGGAAATAGTAAAAAATCGCCATAGATCGTCAAACAGGGTTTTAAATGAAAGCGTCTTATGGACCGTGTTCGGGGCCGCGTTTAACTGCATTGGACGAGTTGCTGGCTACGCCCCGACGATCGGGTGAGCGTTTGTCGGCAGCACTGCAATGTTGAAGTGGCTGCAGGTCTTGGGGGAAAAACGACCAGAATGACAGCTGGTGTGCGAAGGCCGGGCTTATTTCGGGCAGGGGGAGAAACGGCAGGCCGGCGCGGTTTGGCGCTGGCGCTATTGTTTGCTGCAATGGCGGCTGCCTTTCTGCCGCGACTGCCTGCGGACTGGTCGACCCGCATTCTGGCCCCTGGCTGGATGCCGCACCAGATTGTGCAGCTCCTGGAATATTCAAACGATGTTCAGGTGGCGGTTCTGGCTGACCGGCTGGCAGGGCCGCATCCGCGTGTCGCGATCGTTCTGATAACGGATGAGACACTTGCCGAGCTTCCGTATATTTCGCCGATCGACCGAGGACTTCTCGCCCGGGTCGTGAAAGCCGTCGATGGGCTTGGTGCCCGTGCCATAGGTCTCGACATCCTCTTCGATCAGGCAACCGAGCCCGACAAGGATGCTGCCTTGATCGAGCGGTTCAGGCTTTCGCGCGCGGCACTGGTGCTCGGCGGCGCCGACGAACGCACGCCGCTGGCGCCAAGGCGGCGGTCCTGGCAGACCTCGTTCATGCAACGAGCGGGGTTGCCATTTGGGTATCTCAACCTGCGTTATGACGTCAGGGAAGCGGCACTGACGCATGTCGTGCGCAGCCGGGCCAGCGCCGCACCGAACTCGGCATTCAAGAAAAGTTTTGCGGAGCTGCTGGCGGAGCGCGCGGGCATCCGTTCGGTCCCTGAGAGCAGGCGCATTGCCTGGTTGCGGCCACCGCTTTCCGGCGGCGAGACGTTCACGACCGTTGATGCCGATGCCGTACTTGCGGCCGATCGCGAACCGGATGGTATTCTCGCGCGGGCGCTAGAGGCGCAACTCGACGGGCGGATCGTTCTGATTGGTGGTGATATCGATGGCCGCGACCGGCATCCCACGCCGCTGTCGCTGGTCGATGGTCAAGATACACTGGGTATTGCAATCCATGCCCAGATTCTCGCCGGGCTCATGGATGGCCGCTCCCTCAGCGATCTGACGCCGGCGGGCGTTTCATTTCTTGCTGGCGTTGCAACCCTTCTGGGTGCGCTGATCGGCTGGTTCGCGGCCCGGCGGCGCCTCGTTTTCACTCTCGCCATCGGTGTTGGTACGCTGATCGTCATGGGCGTGAGTGCCATCGTGTTGTGGCAATTCCGTTCCATAGTTCCGGTGGCGCTGCTGATTGCATCGCTCGTTGGCGCTGCGGTCGTTATGCGGCTTGCGCGCTCCTGGCTTGCGCAGGGTTGAAATGACTGGGATGCGCTGGTGAAGTGTCCACGGTACGTGATTTGGAAAGAGGGGTTCTTGATGCGCAAGAAGGTTGGCGGACCGGTTCTGATTGCAGCAACGCTTGGAATGTTTGGGATACTTACCGGCGCAGGCTCTGCTGTCGCGGACGTCATCGTTATCGGGGCAAGCGGCGCATCCGTTAAACCGGGTCAGGTCCTGACGAGCGACGCCACTCTTAGTCTGCCGGGCGGGGCGCGCGTTCGTGTCATGCTCGCTTCTGGGCGAACGCAGGAGCTCAAGGGGCCGGGCCAGATCAAGATCGGCGACCTCGGTAAGGGCGAGGCTGTCAACGAAAGCCTGTGGAACGACGTCAAGCGTCTTGTCGCGACGCAGACAAGCGCACGGGAAAGCGAATTGGGTGCCGTCCGTTCGGTTGCGCCAACGAAAAGCAGCCGATCGTTCTCAGCGTCTCGGGGTGGTGAGGCTCTGGGTGAACTGGGTGCTGCCGGGACGGCATTTTCCTGGCGGCGTGTCTCGGTCGACCGCGAGGGTGATGTCTGCGTCGAGAAAAGCGCTCCCATCGAATTGGTGCGTAATTCGCCGGGGCGGCCGCTGGCTGTCACGATCGTCAATATCCAAGCCAAGAAGCGCGGCATGGCGGAGTTCTCTGCGGGATCTGCAACCACATCGTGGCCCGCATCTGTCGGCAGTGACGTTGGGCTTTACGCCGTCGTTCTGCCTGACGGTGGGCGGCACGAGGTGCGCCTGCGTCCGATCAAGCCGTTGCCTGCGGCCGACGATACGCTGCGCGTGCTGCATGGTCAGCGCTGCCTGGCGCAGGTGGAAGCCTGGCTCAGGGGGCAAATGACGGCGAGCCGCTGACGGTCGGCTATTCCGCGATGCCGCGGCGCTCATCGTGCGCGGCGGCTTCGTCAAATGCCTTCCGCAATAAGTGCCGCTCTTCAAGAGCACTTGCCATTGCGCGCTGCTTGACTGCGCCAAAGCCCCGTATGGCGAGGGGCCAGCGGGCGAGCGCCACTGCTGCAGTGTGGCTTGCCGCGGACAGGTTTGCGACGATGATGTCGAGGTCCTGCTCGTAGTCGGCAATGAGCTGGCGCTCAGCGCGCCGTTCGGTGCTGTAGCCAAAAATATCGAGGCGTGTGCCGCGCAAGCGCTTGGCTCTCGCGAGCAAGCGCAGCGCCGGCATGATCCATGGCCCGAAACGGCGTTTGAGCGGGCGGCCGGTGTCCGGGTCCTTTGGAGAGAGCAGGGGCGGGGCTAGGTGAATCCGCATTGAGGTTACGCCGCTGAACTCAGTGGAGATCATACGGGCGAAGCGGCCATCGGTGTAGAGGCGCGCGACCTCGTATTCGTCCTTGATGGCCAGCAGCCGGTGATAGGCAATGGCGACGGCTTCGGTGAGGGCTTTACTCTCGTGGCGGCTGTGTACGTCGCGCTTGAGAATTGCAGCAATGCGGTGCTCATATCGCGCGGCGAGATCTGCGTCCTGGTATTTAGCAAGATCGGTTGCGCGAATGGCAATGAGCTGTTCGATCGTGTCGCTGGTTCGTGTTTGGGCCTTTGCTGGCAAGGTTTCAGCCAACCGTTGCAGAGCCTCCCGATCATGGGCCGCAAGTCGGCCGATACGGAATGCCTGCGTGTTGGCGGCGACATCGACTCCGTTGATAGCAATCGCCGTTTCAATATTGTCTGAGGGAATAGGCAGGTAGCCACGCTGATAGGCGAAGCCCACGAGCATCATATTGGCGTAGATGGCGTCGCCCAGCATCGTCTCGGCGATGCGATGGGCATCGAACAGCGTGGGCGGTTGTGTGCCTGAGCGTCGCGTGATCGCGCCACGCAGTTTATCGACGGGTGTGACGAGGTCAGGCGTGCGCGTGAATTCGCCGAGTGTCGCTGCATGGTCAGAAACGATCAGCGCGGTATGTCCCGGCGACACCATCTCAAGGATCTTATTTGACGCCGTGACGACAAGATCGCCGCCCAGCACGACATCGGCGCCTTCGACACCGATGCGAATGGCGTGGATGTCGGCGGGCTTTGCCGCAATGCGCATGTGGCAGGCGACGGGCCCGCCCTTCTGCGCAATGCCTGTTACATCGATGGCGCCAAAGCCGAGGCCCGCGAGGTGCGCGGCCTGTCCCAAAACCGCGGTGATTGTGACGACGCCAGTGCCACCGATGCCTGTTGCAAGAATGGCAAGGGGTTTTTCAAGTGGCGGGCGGATTGGTTCGGGCAAGTGGCTTGCCGTTGCATTCAATTCGGCTGGTGTGCGGCGGCGCGGTGTTGCGCCTTCGAGCGTGACGAAGCTGGGGCACAATCCGTCGATGCAACTCATGTCCTTGTTGCAGGCGGACTGGTCTATGGTGCGTTTGCGTCCGAACTCTGTCTCCAGTGGTGCCAGGGCGACGCAATTGGAGGTGACGCCGCAATCGCCGCAACCTTCGCAGACCAACGGGTTGATGGCGATGCGGATCGCGGGATCAGGTGCTGTTCCGCGCCGCCGCCTGCGGCGCAGCTCGGCGGCGCAGGTCTGATCGTAGATGAGGACGGTGACGCCATCGATTGCGGCCAGGTCCTTCTGTACGGCATCGAATTCGCTACGCGGGTGAATGCTGACGCCTTGGGGCAGGGCGCCGCCCATGTCGCGATGCGGCTGGTCGCTGACGACTGCAACCTTTGAGGCGCCTTCGGCGACGAGCTGGCGTGCCATCTGCGCGAGTGTCATGCCGCCATCGAGATGCTGGCCGCCGGTCATGGCGACGGCGTCATTGAACAGCAGCTTGTAGGTCATCGTCACGCCTGAAGCGATTGCCGCGCGCATGGCGAGGCTGCCGGAATGCACGTATGTCCCGTCGCCGATGTTCTGGTAGACGTGGCGGCGTTTCGAGAATGGCGCCTCGCCGATCCAGTTGGCGCCCTCCGCGCCCATCTGCGTGAAGCCTTCGGTCGCTCGGTCCATCCACTGCACCATGTAGTGGCAGCCGATGCCGGCGTAGGCGCGCTCGCCCTCCGGTACGCGCGTCGATGTGTTGTGCGGGCAGCCGGCACAGAAATATGCGCGGCGCTGGACGGTTTCGGGGGAAGTGGGGCGGCGGTCCTGGGCTGTTTGCAGTTCGGATGTGCGCCGGGCCAGTGCGGTGTCGCCGGTAGCGGCGGCAAGCCGGTTGCCAATGACGATTGCGATCTGAAGAGGATCGAGCGCGCCTGAGGCGGGAAAGAGTGCGTGGCCCTGCTCGTCGCGCTTGCCGATGATGCGCGGGCGATGATCCAGATCGTAGAGGATCTCCTTCGCCTGTGTCTCGATCAGAGCTCGCTTTTCTTCGATGACGATGAGCAGGTCGAGGCCGTTGGCGAACGTCTTGAGGCCCTCGGGTTCAAGCGGCCAGACCAGCGCAATGTTGCGGAGTTTCAAACCAAGTGCAGCGGCCCGGTTATCGACCAGTCCCAGCATGTCGAGGGCCTGGCGGGTGTCGGAATAGCTTTTGCCTGAGGCGATGACGCCAATGCGTGGATTTGTGCCGCCATCGAGAATGGTGTGGTCCAGTTTGTTGGCGCGCACGAAGGCATGAATCGCATCGCGCTTGTGCTCGTGCCAGCGCTGCTCCTTGGCGAGCGGGGGATCCGCCAGACGGATGTTGAGGCCGCCAGGCGGCATGGCGTAGTCGGCGGGTGTCGGCAGGGTGATCTTCAATCGTCCCGGATCGGCATCGACGACCGCGGTGCTTTCGACATTATCCTTGACGCATTTGATGCCAACCCATGTTCCGGCGAACCGCGACATGGCAAAGCCGTAAAGGCCGAGGTCGATGAGGTCCTGTACGCCGGTCGGGTTGAGGATCGGTATCATGGCATCGACAAAGGCGAACTCTGACTGGTGCGCGGATGTCGAGCTTTCGCAGATGTGATCGTCGCCCATCAGTGCGACGACGCCGCCGTTGGGCGATGTGCCGGCATGGTTGGCGTGGCGGAGTGCATCGCCCGATCGGTCGACGCCGGGGCCCTTGCCGTACCAGACGCCAAAGACGCCATCGAAGCGGCCTTCGTCGCGCAACTCCGCCTGCTGCGTGCCCCACAAGGCGGTCGCGGCGAGGTCCTCGTTGATCGCTGGATGAAAGACGATGTCAGCTGCGGGAACACGTTCGCCCGCGAGTGCAAAAGCAGTTTCCAAGGTGGCAATGGGCGAGCCGCGATAGCCCGTGACATAACCTGCCGTATTAAGGCCAGCGGCGCGGTCACGCGCCTTCTGCATCAGCACCAGACGGACGATTGCCTGCATGCCGTTGAGGAGCTGATGCGGTTTTGAAAGATCGAACTTTTCGGTGAGCCGAGGCGTCGGCTGCATCAGTGCCTCCGGCTTGAAATGTGAATACGTGAGCGTGGTTTGCTGCAGGAACGGTATGCGGCAGGAGAGGCCAACATTTCTGCGTGGCAGAGCGTGTCACGCTTTGTGGCGGCGCGCAATCGTCGTTACCGCAAACGGAAAACCCCGGCTATGGACCGGGGTCTTCGATTGTTTGAGTGCTGCGCCGCCAGGTCAGCCGGCGAGCGCGTCAAGTTTGCCAAACTTCTCGGCCAGCAAATAATAGAAGGTGACGCGATGCTTCTGCTTGTCGCCCTTCATCTTCTCGCACACCTCCTTAATGGCGGCATCAAGGGCCTTGTCGTCATCGCCGAGCGCCAGTTTTTTCTTGCACCAGCTGTCGCGCACGCGATCGAGTTCGCTCTTGTCTGAGCAGGAAACGAGCGAAGCGTCCTTGCTCCTGAGCGCGATGCCAAGGTGCTTGACGATGCCGGCAACCGCCTTCTCGTTGGCGCCGGGAACGTAGCGCTTCAGATCATCGAGGTGTTCGGTGCTCATTGTCGGATCTCCCGTATTCGAGCCTTGCGTCTATCGTGGATGGACCATCACATGCGACGCTTGCCGCGAACATACTGTCCGTCCGCGTCAGGTGATAGCGCGTGTGCTTGGAAAAATTAAGGGTTGAGTATGGGGGGCGGCCGCGAAAACTGATGTGCCGCAACCGACAATCCCTCGTCGAACGCCCCACGCGAGCACATAAACGCTTTTTTTTCAGATGCTTGATCGCAGGACAGGCGTGTGTCCGTCGCCAGTTCGCCGCGCTGCACAACAGGCTTGCCAGCACAATCATGCGGTTGGCGGAGGCGCGCCGATCCCCTTGAAGGCCATATAGCTGGCGTTGATCCGTCGCGAATGCTCGTCGTGCCCGGCAATATCCGCAACGATCGGCGCGGCGATGCTGGCGAATTGGTCTGCCAGTCTGTAGGAAATACGAACCTCATTGAAAGCAGCAAATTGTGCAGCCATGTCGTAGATGTGTGGCGTCATGCGAGCATCGGCGTGGGCGTCTGCACGGCTTGCCAGGAGTGCTTCGCTTGCCAGTGCGGAGAGCATGATGCGCTCGGAGTTGGCAAGAACGTCCCAAAGACTGCGGCGCAGACCGAGTGTCAGGGCGTAGCCGCCGTGGTTGATCGAATGCGTCACATAATAGACAGGCTTTTGGTTTGCTGTTGCGGCGGCATGAGGCAGATGTGTGAACTCAGATGGGCCGATTATGTCAGCTCCGTCGATCTCGCGGCTGGCAATCAGCGCGACTGTTGAGGGCAGTGCATCTTGAATTGGTATGGCCCCGTGGGCCTGCAAGACATCGGCGGCAATGCCTAGGACAGCGATACGCTTGTCCTTGAAGTCGGCAGCCTGCTCGATTTGCATTCGCGTCCACAATCCGTGCGCACGCCCGGAGTGACCGATCACCAGGCTCTTCATGTTGAACGCACCAGCGAGATCATCCCACAGGTCCTGGCCGCCCGCCGCGACGAGCCACGCATCGAGCTCATCGATGTTGAGGCCGGTGCCGCACGGCAGACCCGCGAAATATGAAAAGGCTGGATGCAACTCCCGATGAGCATGCTCATGGCCGGCGTAGAGGTCCGCTTCGCCCGTCATGACAGCCTTGAAGGCATTGGCGCCGACTGCGGGTTCCTTTGCGATTTCGATCGTCCAGCGGCCATCGCTGGCTGCCTCCATGCGCCTTGCGAAGCGGCGGACGTGATCGCCGGGGCCGGTCACGGCATCGGGCCATAGGCTCGCCATGCGCAGCGTGCGGCGCTGGGGGATGATGGCAGGTGCGGCAAGGGCGCGTGCATCATCGGCTGCCTTGGCAGCTGCCGCAGCGGAGCCCAGGCCTATGGCGGCGGCGCTCGAACCTTTGAGAAAATCGCGGCGGTCCATCCTTCCCCTCCTCTAGCGGGAACAGGACCTATCAAAGCGCAGCGGCCAGATCATGACAATGATCTGGCTGCCAGGGATGGTGTTTGGAGGGGAATTTGTGGCTGTCAGTTCACACGCGCCAGGAGATGGTTCATGGCGTGGAAGAAGTTTTCAGGCCCCAGATAGCCGGCGATGCGACCCACCTCGCGGTTGTTCTGCATCAGCACTGCGGTCGGCACCATGTCGACCGGGCCGTCCAGCCCCAGCTTGTCGTATGCCTCGTCGTTGAGGTCGAGAAACTTGATGGGTACGTCACGGGAGCGGGGCGAAGTTGCGTAGGCCGGTAGGACGTAGCGGCGGAACAAGGTGCAATAGGTACAGCCGGGGGCTTCCAGGACGACGATTTGCAAGTTGGCATCCAGCTGGTCACGCGATGGTGCGGGGCCGGCAGTCTCGTCGAATGCCGCCTGTGCCGTTAGCGGCCCCGGCGGGGACATGCCGGAGGCCAGCAGCAGTAGCAAGGCAATCGACATGCGGATGAGTGATGCTGAAACGGTACGCAAGAACATGACTGGGCCTGTGCCGTATTTGGAGTCTTTAAAATTGTATCCAAATTGCGGGCCGTTGGTCGATGTGCTGGCCTGGGACGGTCGCTCAACCTTTCGTCAAGGTTAATCGTGGTGATCGGTTGGGGGCGCGCTTGATAAGCGCCGTCGTCGGCTAGAACGGAGCTGTGGGCTGCAACGAGCCGAGAAAGAATGCTGCGCCCAGTCCGATCACCAGGACAGCGCCAGCAAGGCCTGCTGCGCGCTCGATGCGCCAGCCCCAGCGGCTTTCCTCTCCGGCCAAGCGGGTTGCCAGTTCGCGCGAGGCGACCGCCAGCGTTGCAAGCGCTGAGACGGTGATAGCCGTGCCCAGAGCCATGGCGAAGGTGGCGAAGACGCCAGCCCACATCAGACCCTGGGAAATTGCAAATACGAGAACGATGATGGCTCCGGTGCAAGGCCTTATGCCGACTGAGAACGCAACAGCCAGGGCCTTTGACCAGGACCATGGGCCTTCGAGCTGGTCGGGCGAGGGCATGTGCGCGTGTCCGCAGCAGTCGTCATGCGCGTGACTGTGTGCGTGATTGTGCGCGGGTGCGTTGTGGTTGCCGTGTTCGTGGCTATGGCCGTGCCCGTGATCTGCTGTGTGATCGGCGCAGTGACTCGCGGCATCGTGATGGTGGTGCTCGTGCCCGCAGCCGCAGGAATGTTCTGCGACATGTGTGTGGTGACGATGATCTTGGTGCGTGTGTTCGAGCGCATGCGCATGGGCATGGGCATGTTCGTGGGATGATGTGGGTATGCCGCTTGTCTGCCAACCCTTCACGATGGCTTTGATCTGGCCGTAGAGCAGCCAGATTCCGATCAGCATCACCAGCCCCCAACTGATGGTTTCGACCCGGCCTTCGGCGGCCTTGATTTCCATGCTAGTCGAGCGAAGTGCCAGCACCAGAATGCCGACGATGACGAGCGCTGAAAGACCCTGGATGGCGGCTGCGAGGAAGGACAGCGCGATGCCGCGTTTGACCGTGCGTTCGTTCGCCAGGACGTAGGAGGAAATCACAGCCTTGCCGTGACCGGGTCCGGCGGCGTGGAGCACGCCGTAGGCAAAGGATATAAAACCGAGAACCATTGCGGCCCAGACGGGGTTGCCAGTCTTCAGGTTTTTCACCGCCTGGGCCAGTTGGCGGTGGACTTTCTGCTGTGTGTTCATCAGCCAGGCAAAGAAGCTGCCTGGCTGCGCAATCGGCGAAGTAGAGGGGTTCGGACGGGTGAACAATCCGCGCGGTTTTGTCTCTTGTGGCTGCGTCGCGGCGCCGGGCGCGTTTGCGGGAGGCGCGGCGGAGGTTGCGGTGTTTGCTGCTTCGACGGCAGGATCGCTCGCGGCTGGAGCATGCCCGCTGAAGCCAGCTAGGGTGAGCACGAAGAAAATCATACACAAAAAGGCTTTGAGACGGCTGTGCATGGAGTCTCAGCTTTTCGGGCAGGACAATTGGATGGTCTTGGCGACGGCGAAGCCCAGATCGGTGCCGACGTTGCCATCAACGCCGACCTTCGCGGCATCGGCGAGCTTCTTGGCCAGTTCCTCGTCTTCCTTTGGAACGGCGACTTTTGCTAGACAGCCGGCTGGTGCATTGGCGAGCTTGACCGGATCCTTCTGAGCAAAGTCAAAGGCAATGAAGAAGCTCGGGTCGTAGACGGCAACATTGAAACCTTCGGCTTCAGCCAGCACGGGCTTTTCGAGCGGTGTCGTCAGGTGGAGCGAAAGGAGACCATCCTTGTATTCAAGCCAGTAGTCCTTCGGCGTTGCGAGACCTACAGGTGTGCTGCCCAGCTTGGGAAAGACGAAGTAGTCGAACTCCTTCAGGCTGTCGACGTTCACCTGGGCCAGTTCGGCCAGCTCCTTGCGATCGTATTGGCCGTCGTTGTTGGTGTCCAAGCCCTGGATCGCCATGGCGGCATACATCTCGTCGAACGTCCACTTGTGAGTGAAGCCCGTCACGGTGCCATTGTCGTAATTTATGGTTGTTTCAACAGTCACCCAAACATGGGGATGAGCGGCGGCGGGCGCTGCTGCGAGCACGGTCGCGGCCAGTGCGGCGCATCCCGCAGCGCTGAATTTCAGTATTTTTTTGTGCGGCATCGTCGTGGTCCGGCTTTCGATGATGGCGTTTGAAACTTGGGACCGGCAGGCGCTTTGGGTGGTTCGCCGAGCGTTGCGAATCGGCTGCTGCCATCGATCCATTGAAATCACAGGCCGAGCGTCCTGTCACTTTGGGCCAAGACTAGGGCGGAGCGGTCGGTGCTGGTGTGCGGCAGGAGCGCGCGGGTACGGCAGAGCGAGACCTGCGTGTTCTGAATATTTGGCCGGCAATCCGGCTCAAGCCTAACGCTTGCAGCGGCATAATGCCCCCAGCATCTCACTATTGCCACCACGCTCAAGCTTAATGTTATAACAGTTCGCTTTAATCATATCTCGGGCTGCAACCGGGGCAGGATCATGACGAAAACGATGACACGCTACGGCTTGTTTGCCGCATTGTTGGCGACGGCCATACTCTCAATGCATGCTGCGTACGCGGAGGAAAGGACAGCGCCTGAGGTCGTTGTCACGATCAAGCCGGTGCATGCACTGGTGGCCATGGTGATGGAGGGTATCGCCATACCGGGACTGCTCGTCGAGGGCAAAGCCTCACCGCATTCTTTTTCCCTCAGGCCGTCGGACGCGCACGCTCTGGCCGGTGCTGATGTATTCGTGCGGGTTTCTCCATCGGTGGAGCCGTTCACGGTGCGCCTCGCTGAGACGTTGCCTTCAAAGACCAAGCTGGTGACGCTTGCCGAAACGCCGGGATTGCACTTGCTGAAACTTCGCACGGGGACGGCCTTCGAGGCGCACGAGCACGGCGATCATGGCGACCACGAGGGCGCGCATGAGCACAGCAAGGATCATGACGGCGCGGTGGCGGAGAAACGGGAAGAAGACCACGAACACGGACATGAACATGATGCTGACGGTGTCGACGGGCACATCTGGCTCGATCCCGATAACGCCAAAGCCATCGTCCTTCATGTCGCAGATACGCTGGCGTCGTTGCGTCCCGATCTGAAGGAGAAACTCGATGCCAATGCTGCGAGGGCGGTTGCCAAAATAGCAGCGCTTGATGCGGAGTTGCAGCCAGCGTTATCCGCGGCAAAGGGCAAGCCATTCATCGTGTTTCACGATGCCTATCAGTATTTCGAAAGCCATTACGGAATGCGTGCTGCCGGTGCAATCACGCTCAACCCGGAGGTGAAACCTTCGGCGCGTCGCCTTTCTGAGATCCGCGCGACGCTGAAGGCCACTGGTGCACGCTGCGTATTTGCAGAACCGCAATTCTCACCGCGGATCGTTGCCACAGTAATCGAGGGTACGGCAGCCAAAGCGGGTACGCTCGATCCATTGGGTGTCGATATTGCGCCTGGACCTGGCCAGTATGAGCAGATGATGCGCGCCATTTCCAAATCCATGACGGAGTGTCTTGGCGGGTGATTGGTGCCCGGCAAGGGCCTCTGTCGAGGGAGGGCGGCAGCAGCCTTGTGGCCGGCCGTTGCCGAAGGTGCGGAATGGAGCTTGTTGCCGCCTGTTGCGGGGGAATGGCAGTTGCTTTCCGGCGCTAACCATTTCCATTCAGCCAGCATTCATTCCAGCTCAATCATTTTGATCCCATCACGTTATTGTCGGCTATAAGCCATTGGGTGTTGGGAGGTTATTCACAATGAAAAGATTGATTCTTGCCAGTTGTCTCATGGGGCTGCTGGCACCGCAGGCGCTTGCTGATTCCGTACGTGTCCAATTGGGCCTCAACGGCAGCTATGGCGGCAACGGCGGTTACCACGTCATTGTTATCGACGGCATGGTGTGCCGGCTCAAGAACTCCACATTCGGCAACATTCCAGGCGGCCAGCCGCAGGGCTGCAACTACAAGATTTCTGAAGGTCTTCGCGTCCACACCAACAACCATGGCTGCTCGCGGCGCTGCGAATAGTTTTGGGGACACTCATTCATAGGCAGATGTACTGCAGCACAAAGGGGCTGCATTTTCCTCAAGGACTGAAGCATGACAGGCAAGTCTCTTTTCATTGCACTCACCAGCGTCTTCGTTGCGGTCTCCGCCATGTCTGGCGCGGTCCACGCAGACAAGTTCTCAAAGATCTACAACAACCCGAAGGTCGGCTCGAAAAGGCTTGATGGCTGCTATTCGTTTCCGGGCAGCTGCAAATCGCAGCAACAGGCCAACGCTTTTTGCCAGATGAAGGGGTATGCTTTCGCCTCCGACTTCTCGGCTACAAACAAGTTCGGCATGTATCAGGCCAAGCGCCTTGGCGATGGTGGCACGTGCACGGCGTCCTGCACGGTGATGACCCGTGTCGTCTGCGTCGCAAAGGGGCACGATTACGAGTGATCGGAATTTGATTGCGGATTTGAAGGATGCCGGTGAGAGGCCAATTGTAAGTTGTGGCAGCTCATCAAAATGCGAAGGGCGGTCCAAATGGACCGCCCTTCATTCATTGGGGTCTGATAACCGTTAGGTTTGATAGCAGACCTATTGTCAGTTGAGCGAGGCACTTCGCGCGCGCGAGTAGCGCTTGAAGGCGCGGCGCTCGTAATTCACGCGGCGTGCAGAGGCTGCCTTGGCACGCTGTTCCGCATCGACGTTTGCGAAATCACCCGGCTCGGTCTTGAAGCGCTGCCACGTCACGGTCACGCGGGTGCCGGTGGGAACGCGCGGGTAGAGGTCGAGTACGTCCTCGTTATACATGCGGATGCAGCCCTTGGAGACTGCCTGGCCGATCGTCCACGGCGCGTCGGTGCCGTGGATCCGGTAGGTCGATGAGCCCAGATAAAGCGCCCGCACACCCAGTGGATTGAGCGGGTGGCCGCCTGGCACGTAGGTCGGCAGCTTGGGGTTTTCGGCGCGCATCTCGGGAGTTGGCGTCCACGGCGGGTTTTCCCGCTTCATGGAAACCGACGTTACGCCCTGCCAGCGGCTCTGTTCACGGGGAACGGCGATCGGGTAGCTGATTGCTTGGCCCTTGCTGTGGACCCAATAGAGGCGGCGGTCTCCGAACGAGACGATGACCTGGCCAGGTTTGTATTCAGGAGAGAAAGCAACGGCTTTGCGTTCGCCACCATGCTTCTCGTCGCCTCCCCAAAGGAAGGAGAAGAAGTCCTGGGCTGATGCTGCTGCGGAAAAGCTCGTGCTCATGATGAAGGCGGCAGCGCCTGCGGCGCAGGCCTTCAGAATGGTCGTCGGAACGGACGTCATTACTTTAGCGGCTCCGTAACTCGGTTTACGCGGGTCGCAGGCTGTGCATCCGGCCTTTTTACAGTGCCGGGTGCTTTCCTGGATCCGCCTCATGCTGCGCGGTTATGGTTTACAACTCGTATACCGTGCGTCGGTTTCATACGGCAGAGCATGGGAGCCACAGTTCTTTCATGTTCTTGCCATTGTTGGCGCCTGGGGCTGTGGACAAGCTGTGAGTGAGGCGCGGGAAACGTCCGGATTTTCTGGGGATTGGTGGGAAATCTTCAAGCGTTGTGTGGGGACGTTGGCGCGTCTGAATTGAGGCGATTTTCCGGCTCTCAAGGGATTGTGGATTTTATTTGATCCCGTTTCGTTCCAATTTTTGATTGACGAGCAGCTGGGCGCTCATTAGAACAAAAAAAGAACAAATGTGTTGCCGACGTGAGGTGTCGCTGTCCTGGCGGCGCGGTCACAGCCGGCATTCCCCCAGCATGGCCGGTGTGCGTGATGCCCATGTCCGATCCGCTTGCCACTTTTATTTCTGCTGACACCGGTATTTCCGCTGACACCGGGGCTGCTTCCCCCAAGCCTTCCCCGTGTGCCACGCCGCCGCTGCCCGATGCCCCTCCGGCAGCGGCGGCCCCTCCCGGGGAGACCGGCATGTGCGGAGCAAGGCCGGAGCGACAGCGGGTTGAGCGGCTGGCTGCGTTGCGGCGGATCGTGGCGTCGTCCGAGCCTGCTCTCATGGCGGAGACACCTTATTTGCGCAGCGGCCATGGCACCGGGACGGCGTGCTGGCGGCTAGGGGCCGCGCATGTCGATGATGTGCTGGGGCCACACGGGCTTGCCGTGGATGGCCTGCATGAGGTGAAGCCTGCCTTGCCGGTTGAGGGAGCACTTGCGGGGGGCTGTCATGCCGGTGCGTGGGCGGCGGCACTGGCCTTCGTGCTGCGGCTCGTGCGCCGGCGACTTTCAGATGATGTGGCGGATGGGATGGGGCCGGCCCTGCTGTGGTGTCAGCAGCGTCATGTGGCGCGGGAGCTGGGACGGCTTCATGCGCCGGGATTGCAGCACCTGGGAATTGCGGCCGAGCGTGTCGTGTTGGCGGAAACAGCCAACAGTGAAGAGACGCTGTGGGCGATGGAAGAGGGGCTGGCCTCGGGTGCGCTGGCTGTGGTGGTCGGCGTCGTTGACGATGTCGCGCTTACGCCAGCCCGTCGCCTCGCCCTCAGGAGCGCGCGCCATGGCACGCCATGCGTGGTGCTGACATCGCCGCGCGCCGCACCGGCTGCGGCAACGGCGACGCGCTGGCGTGTCGCGCGGCAGCCCGGGGCACCGCATCCCTTTGATCCGCGCGCGCCGGGGGCAGGCCGTTTTGCCGTGTCTTTAGAGCGTTGCCGTCAGCGTCCGCTTCTGGGCGAGTCGTCCTCATTCATTCTGGAATGGTCCGATGAAGCGTATTGTTTCCATATGGCTTCCCGCCTGGCCGATCGAGCGGCTGGTGCGCGAGCAGGCGTCCGCCCGGCGGCGTGAACTGCTGGAGGGACCGCCGTTCGCTCTGGTCGATGCGGTGCGCGGAGCCTTGCGTATCACGGCGGTCAATGCGCGTGCGCGTGGCGGTGGCGTCAGGGTCGGACAGGGGCTGGCGGATGCGCGGGCGGTTCTGCCTGGTCTGGCGACGCGACCGGCTCAGCCGGTGCGGGATCATGCGGGGCTCGTCACGCTGGCGCGCTGGGCGGGACGCTACGGGCCGCAGCGCCATGTCGACGGCGTGGACGGGGTGTGGATCGATGCGACCGGAGTGGCGCATCTTTATGGCGGTGAGGAGCGGCTGGCGGGTGATCTTTATGCACGGTTATCGCGGCTGGGTTTGACAGCGCGGATCGCGCTTGCCGGGACGCTGGGGGCTGCCTATGCGCTGGCGCGGTTTTCGACCTGTGCGGCTCAGCCGGTGCGATGTGTGGAAGAAGGAGACACCGCGGCGGCACTGGCACCGCTGCCTGTCGCTGCTCTGCGTGTCGATGCAGAGATGGTTCTGCTCGCGCGCCGTCTGGGATTAAAGCGCATCGGCGATCTTTATGGCTTGCCGCGCACGAGCCTTGGCCGCCGCTTCCGCTCCGATCGCATGGCGGAAGCGCTTCTGGAGCGCCTCGATGCGGCGCTTGGGCATGCGGGCGAGCTGCGTGCCGGCCTTGCCGAGCCGCCGCGTCTCAGCGTGGAGAGATCTTTCGCCGAGCCGCTCATCAGCATGGATGGCCTGGTTGCGGCGGTGGGAGAGCTGACGCACGAACTGGCGGCCTTGCTCGCCGCGCAGGGGCTCGGCTTGCGGCGAGGGCAACTCGTGCTCTCTCGTGCCGATGGCAGCGCGGCATACGTCGTCATCGGTACGGCCGCGGCCACCGGAGATGGGCGGCATCTGCTGGCGCTGCTGGCACCCAAACTTGATACGGTCGATGCCGGCTTCGGCATCGATGCGTTGCGGCTGGAAGCGATGGTTGCCGAGCCGCTGGCGGCACAGCAGACGACACTTGGTATGGAGCACCGGGGCGATTCTGGAGGACCGGTGGGCGCATTCGTCGTCACGGCGGAGCGGTGCACGGCCCTAGAGCATCTGACGGACCGGCTCGCGAATCGGCTCGGCAGCAACCAGGTGCTGGTGATGGCGCCGGCTGCACGGCATCTACCCGAGCATGCGGTCATTGAGCGTGGGGCTCTCGCCCAGGATAGGCGTCGCGGGCTGGTGCCATCTTCGGATCCGGCTTTCGATTCGCGCCATCGCATTGCTCTGCGCCCTGCACTGCTGCTCGAACGACCTGAGCCGATCGCCGTCATGGCAGAGGTTCCCGACGGTCCGCCGTTGCGGTTCACCTGGCGCCGTGTCGAGCATCGCGTGGCGACGGCGGCGGGACCAGAGCGGATCGCTCCAGTGTGGTGGCGGTCGCTGCCGCGACTGCCGGGCCGTTGTGACGAGGCCGAGGAGGAGCCGGCCGTAGCTGCGCTGGGGGAGCGTGCCGTTCGTGCTTCGGTGCCGCGCACGCGCGACTACTACCAGATCGAGGATCGGGAGGGCGGCCGCTACTGGGTGTTTCGTGAGGGGCTCTACGGCGAGGGGGAGCAGGATGAGCCTCCGCGCTGGTTCCTGCATGGGGTGTTTGCATGAGCGGGCGTATGAACACTGCCGCAGGGAGAGTGCCGCCGGCCTATGCCGAGCTGCAGGTCACAACCAACTTCTCGTTTCTGCGTGGGGCCTCGCATGCCGATGAGCTCATTGCGCAGGCCAAGGCGCTGGGGCTGTCGGCCATCGCGGTGACGGATCGCAACACGCTGGCGGGAGTCGTGCGGGCGCACACTGCGGCCAAGGAGGCGGGTCTGCAGCTCATCGTCGGCGCGCGGCTCGATCTTGCCGATGCGCCGAGCCTTCTCTGCCTGCCAAAGGATCGTGCGGCTTATGGGCGGCTATCACGCCTTATCTCCGTGGGGCAATCGCGGGCGGAAAAGGGAGAGTGCCACCTGAGGCTGGCGGATGTCGCTGCGCATGGCGAAGGCCAGATCTTCATCGCGTTGCCGCCCGAGACGTGGGATTGGCGGGAAGCTCTTTGGTTTTCACGGACGCGCGTGGATAGAAGCTTTACCACCACTAATGCTGTCCAGGTTGATGCCCGGCGCACTGGCGCCGGGCCGCAGTCGCGGCCTGACCGGCCCTCGCCGGGCCGGTGGAGGGGTGATGTCGAAGATTTGTCACAGTGTTCCTCGGGGTGTTCCTCGGGCGGCAAAGGCGGGCTGGGAGATGGAAGCCCCACTCGTGCGGCGACATTCGCTTCAGACCTCGCCCGCATCCGCGCAATGCTCCCCGAGACGGCAGCGCTCCACCTTGCTCTCACCCGTGGCTATCATGGTGAGGATCGTGCCCGGCTGGGCGCGCTTGCGCACATCGCCGATGCTGCCGGTATCACGACGGTCGTCACCAACGACGTGCTCTATCATGGGCCGCACCGCCGCCCGTTGCAAGACGTGCTCACCTGCGTGCGTGAGGGCACAACGATCGGGCAGGCAGGCTTGCGCCTGGAGGCGAATGCGGAACGGCACCTGAAATCGCCGGCGGAGATGGCGCACATTTTTTCGGGCTACGAGGATGCGCTGGCCCGGACGCTGTCGATCGCGGAGCAATGCAGGTTCTCGCTCGACGAACTGGTCTATGAGTATCCCGAGGAGCCGACGCCGCCGGGGCGGACGCCGCAGGACTATCTGGAGGAGATCACCTGGCAGGGTGCTGCCTGGCGGTTTCCGGGCGGGGTGCCCGACAAGGTGAGGGCGACACTGCAAAAGGAGCTGGAGCTTATCGATGAGCTTTGCTTCGCGCCCTATTTCCTCACCGTCTACGACATCGTCACCTTCGCCCGCAGCCGTGGCATCCTGGCCCAAGGTCGCGGCTCGGCTGCCAACTCGGCAGTGTGCTATTGCCTGGGCATCACAGCGGTCAATCCGGTCGAGGTGGATCTGCTGTTCGAGCGCTTCGTTTCGCATGCGCGCCGCGAACCGCCCGACATCGACGTCGACTTCGAGCATGAGCGCCGCGAGGAGGTGATCCAGTACATCTATCAGCGCTATGGCCGCGATCGTGCGGGGCTTGCGGCCACCGTTATCAGTTATCGCGCGCGATCTGCAGTACGCGATGTCGGCAAGGCGATGGGGCTTTCGGAGGACACCGTGGCGGCGCTGGCCGGCATGGTCTGGGGCACGCGCTCTGGTGGTGTGCTGGGCGATCAGCGCATTCGCGAGGCCGGCCTTGATCCCACCGATCCGCTGCTTGCCGCTGTGATCGCGCTGACGGAAGAGTTGATCGGCTTTCCGCGGCATCTGTCGCAGCATGTCGGCGGATTCGTGCTGACCCGCGGGCCGCTTGTCGAGGTCGTTCCCGTCGGCAATGCGGCGATGGAGGGCCGCACCTTCATCGAGTGGGACAAGGACGATCTGGCGGCGCTTGGCCTGCTGAAGATCGACGTGCTGGCGCTCGGCATGCTCACCTGCATCCACCGGGCGTTCGACCTGCTGGAGGAGCATCATGGGCTGCCGATCAGTCTCGCCTCGGTGCCGCGCGAGGATGCTGCCGTCTACGACATGCTGTGTGCGGCCGACAGTCTTGGCGTATTCCAGGTGGAGTCACGCGCGCAGATGAACATGCTGCCGAGGCTCAAGCCGCGTAATTTCTACGATCTCGTCATCGAGGTGGCGATCGTGCGGCCGGGGCCGATCCAGGGTGACATGGTGCATCCCTATCTGCGCCGCCGCGATGGACTGGAGCTGGAGACCTATCCGGCGCCGTCGCCCGAGCATGGCGACAAGAACGAGTTGCGCCAGATCCTGGGCAAGACAAAAGGCGTGCCGCTGTTCCAGGAACAGGCGATGCGGATTGCCATGGATGCGGCGAAATTCTCAGACGAGGAAGTCAACGAATTGCGTAAGGCGATGGCCACGTTCCGGCGGCGCGGCACCATCGGCCAGCTGGAGGAGAAGATGGTGTCGCGCATGGTGGCGCGCGGCTATGCGCCGGACTTTGCACGGCGCTGCTTCAGCCAGATCAAGGGTTTTGGCGATTATGGCTTTCCCGAGAGCCATGCGGCCAGCTTCGCGCATCTGGTCTATGTCTCATCGTGGCTGAAGTGCCATTACCCCGCTGCGTTCGCGTGCGCGCTCCTGAACTCGCAGCCGATGGGATTTTATGCGCCGGCCCAGATCGTGCGGGATGCGCGTGAGCATGGTGTGGAGGCGAGAGCTGTCGACGTCAATCATTCAGACTGGGATTGCGCTCTTGAAGGTGAGGATCTGAATTGCGACAGCTTATCGGGTCCAGGCGCTCAGCCGATTGAGGTCAAGCGTGGTTGGGCCGGCGTCAGCGGGTTTATACCCATGGCCGGGGCGGCCGCAGGGAGTCGCTCTGCGGGGACGACGTCGTGGCCGGATGGGCCGGTGGCGGGCCAGTTGGTCGAGCCTGAAGCGGTCGATATGCCTGCCTCGCCCGTGGTTTGGAAGACAAGTTATATTCCGCAGCCAGCTCTGCGCCTCGGGCTGCGCCAGGTCGATGGTTTGCGGCAGGACGAGGCGGAGAAGCTTGTTGCTGCACGCGCGGCCGGCGGGCCATTTCGCGACATGGCGGATCTGAAGCGCCGCGCGCGTATTTCCCAGGCGACGCTGGAGCGGCTGGCGGCAGCGGATGCCTTCCGCTCGATGGCGCACGACCGCCGGCAGGCGTTATGGGAGGTGAAGGGGCTGGCTCCTGCCGATGCCCTGCCGCTGTTTGCGTGGAGTGCGGCGAAGGAGGAAGGTGCGGAGCCTGAGGTAGCATTGCCCCTGATGCCGCTGCCGGAGCATGTCGTCAACGACTACCAGACGCTAAGGCTGTCGCTGAAGGCGCATCCCATGCAATTCCTGCGCTCTGATTTTTCAGCCGAGGGGATCAGCCCATGCGCGGCCCTGCGTGGCATGAAGGATGGCACGTTCGTGCGTATTGCAGGCGTGGTTCTCGTGCGTCAGCGGCCAGGCTCGGCCAAGGGCGTGGTGTTCATGACATTGGAGGATGAGACAGGGGTGGCCAACACTGTCGTTTGGCCCAACACGCTGGAAAAATTCCGCAAGGTGGTGATGGCGGCGCGGCTGATCGTGGTAACGGGCCGCATCCAGCGTCACCAGAACATCATCCATATCGTGTCACAACGGCTGGAGGACCGTTCGCCTTGGCTGGCACGGCTGGCGGATTCGGGGCCGGAAATGAAGGTGCCGATTGCCAATGCCGACGAGGTGCTGCGGCCCGATCCCGGCAGCGCGCGCGGGTCGGTCGGGCATCCGCGCTGGGCCAGCCATCCGCGCGATGCGCGGATCATCCCCAAATCGCGTGACTTTCATTAGGAGCGACTTTCCTTGACCACAAGGAGCGGCAACAATGGCGACATGACAAGAGAGAAAGAGAACATACCAATACGCTCAGCCCAGGTGAGCAGGCGCAGCACGCGCTACTGGCTGGTCAGGTGGCCTACTGTCTGTGCTGCCGCTCTGGGGCTCGTCATCGCCGTATCCCAGAGTAACGAGGCGCTCGGGCAACGTGCGCAGGCGGCTCCGGAAGAGGCGACGGGCTGGACCGACAAGCCGCTTGCGACGGCGAAGCGATACATGGTCGCTGCCGCCAATCCGGTCGCGGTCGAAGCCGGGCGTGCGATCCTCAGGAACGGCGGCAACGCCATCGACGCCGCGATTGTGACCGTGCTTGTTCTCGGCATCGTCGAGCCGCAGTCATCGGGTCTTGGCGGAGGAGCGTTCCTGCTTTTTCACGATGCACGAGCGGGCAAGCTTTTCACATATGACGGCCGCGAGACGGCACCTGCCGCAGCCAGGCCGGACCGGTTCATGCGTGACGGCCAGCCGATCGGCTTTCGCGATGCGGTCAATTCGGGTCTCAGCGTCGGTGTTCCTGGGCTCGCGCGCCTGCTGGAGATGGCCCACAAGTCGCATGGCCGTCTGCCGTGGAAGGATGTGGTGGCTCCGGCCATCGCAATCGCGCGGGAGGGCTTTCCGGTTTCAGCGCGTCTTAACGGTCTGCTCGGTTGGTATGGCGCTGGGCGATTTTCACCACAGGCGCGGGCACACTATTTCGATGCGAGCGGTAGGCCGCATCCCGTTGGCTACGTGCTGCGGAATGAAGAGTTGGCTCGATCGCTAGAAGCGCTTGCCACGGAAGGGGCGGCACCTTTCTATACGGGTTCGATCGCCGGTCAGATCATTGAGGCGGTCAACGGCGCGGCGCGCACAGCGGCCGACATGACGCTGGAGGATCTTGCCGGGTATAGGGTCGTTGCCCGCGACCCGGTCTGTTTTGCATATCGCGGGCAGCGGATCTGCGGCATGGCACCGCCGTCGTCGGGTGGGCTTGCGGTCGCGCAGATCTTGAAACTGATATCTCCATTCAATGAGGTGCAGGGCAAAGCCGCAGCGATGACGCCCAAAGCGATCCACATGATCGCGGAAGCGGAGAAGCTTGCGTATGCGGATCGGGATTATTACGTCGCAGACCCTGCTTTTGTCGGTGTTCCCAAGGGTTATCTCGACGATAGCTATATCGACGAGCGGCGGCGCCTGATCGATCCCGCAAGGGCGATGGCCAAGGCAGAGCCCGGCCAGCCGCCGGGTGCGTTCAATACAAACAACGGCGCTGATGCAACGCGGGAGCGTGGCGGCACGACGCATCTTTCCATCATCGATGCTGACGGCAACGCGGTGTCGATGACGGCGACAATCGAGGGTGCGTTCGGGTCGGGACTTTGGGCGGGAGGATTTCTGCTCAACAACGAGTTGACTGATTTTTCCTTCAAGCCGGTGGACAATACTGGACGGCCGATTGCCAACCGCGTGGAAGGCGGCAAGCGTCCGCGTTCATCCATGGCGCCTACGATTGTCTATGGCGCCGATGGCAATGTCGAAGCAGTGCTCGGTGCACCGGGCGGTCATCGCATCATCCTTTATGTGGTGAAGGCACTTGTCGGACTGCTCGACTGGGAACTTGATCCGCAAGCGGTGAGCGCACTTGCCAACTTCGGCGATCGGGGGCGCGGCTTGGAGATCGAACCCGGTGGCGGCACCGCTGCCTTGGCGCTGCGTCTTGCGGCACGCGGCCATCACATGCGACTGGAACGCATGACGTCCGGTCTGCATATCGTGGCGCGCCGAAATGGCCAGCTGGAGGGTGGCGCCGATCCCCGGCGGGAGGGTGTCGCACTCGGGGACTGATTTTGCCCAGGGCACGGCATCAAATCGCTCGCAACATCGGAGTGCCAATGTTATGCGAGCCCGCGATTATGGGGAGCATGTAGGCGTGAGCGAGAGTAGTCAGGGTATCACTGTCGTCGGCGCTGGCATTCTCGGCCTTTGGCAGGCACTCGTCTTGGCGCGCGCCGGGCATCGGGTGCGGCTCATCGAAGCGAGTGAGGATGCGACCGCCGCCGCGGCGAGCCGCTATGCGGGTGCGATGCTGGCGCCTGATTGCGAGGCGGAAGCGGCGCCGGAGGTCGTTCGCCAATTCGGCCACGCGGGTTTGAAGCTCTGGCGCGCGGTCTATCCGCATCTCGTAGATGCTGGAACGCTGGTCGTCGCGGCCGCGCGCGATCGCTCGGAACTCAACCGCTTCGCTCGCATGACCAGCGGGCATCGCGAACTCGATGCGGGTGGCATCGGCGATTTGGAACCCGATCTCGGCGACCGCTTTGCGGCCGGGCTCTTCTTTCAATACGAAGCGCACATGGAGACGCCGCATGCCATGGCGTTCCTGCTGGATGAGGTGGGGCGCGCGGGCGCCCAAGTGGCTCTTGGTGAACCTGCCGAGATTGCCGGAATCGAAGGTGTGGTGGTTGACTGCCGGGGGATGGCTGCAGCGGAAGAACTCGACACGCTACGTGGCGTGCGCGGCGAGCGGCTTATCCTACATGCACCCGATGTGACTCTAAATCGTCCAGTGCGCCTGCTCCATCCGCGCCATCCGCTCTATGTGGTGCCGTGGCCTGGGAACCGTTTCATGATCGGGGCGACGGTGATCGAGAGCGAGGATGATGGGCCGGCCACAGTGCGTTCAGCACTTGAGCTGATGGGCAATGCCTATGCGCTGCATCCCGGTTTCGGCGAAGCGCAGATCCTAGAGATCGGCGCGGGATTGCGGCCAGCGTTTACCGACAACGTGCCGCGCGTCTATCTGAAGGACAACGGCCGTGTCATCCGCGTGAATGGTGCATACCGGCATGGCTTCCTGCTGGCGCCGGTATTGGCAGAGGTGGTTGCCGCCGTGCTGGCGGATCCGGCCTACCGCCATCCGCTGCTGCTCTAGAGAGCGTTCGATTTTCATGACATCGGGAGTGCGCTCAACCATCTTGTTGGGCGCATGTTTTTCACGCTGAACCGCTGCACACTTCAGCTAAACATGCGCTAGTGGTGGTGCGCATGCGACAGTTCCGCCGCCTCGCGCTTCTCTCTCATTGACTGGTGCAAGATCTGCCATGCGGAGCTGAGGAACAGCCCGGCCATCGCGCCTGCGACGATCAAGTCCGGCCACGCTGTTGCCGTTGCCCAGACTGCAACAGCCGCCAGCATCACCGCGACGTTGCCAATGGCGTCGTTGCGCGAGCACAGCCACACCGAGCGCACGTTGGCGTCGCCGTCCTTGTAGCGCATCAGCAGCAGTACGCTCGTCACATTGGCTGCGAGCGCGAGGAAACCGATTGCGCCCATGACCTCGGCCTGCGGTACGCCGAGAACGAGCACCTGATAGGCGGTGGAACCGAACACCCACAGGCCCATTGCAACGAGGCTCAAACCCTTCAACAGCGCGGCGTTCGCGCGCGTGGCAAGCGATCTGCCGATGACGGCGAGGCTGATGCCATAGGTCAGCGTATCGCCGAGAAAATCGAGGGCGTCGGCCTGCAGCGCCTGCGAACCAGCGAGCCGGCCGGCGGCCATCTCGACAAGGAACATGATTCCATTGATGGCGATGACGGTCCACAAGACGCGCTTGTAGCGTGGATCAATGCCGTCAAATCGCGGATTACCACCGCATCCGCAACTGTGGGTCTCGCAGGTGTCGCTCATGACTTTTTTTCCATCGATCGCCGGGCGTCTGACATCGAAACTGCTTTGCCATCGCAAATCCGATATGCAGACCCTACATTCTCTAGTGACTAGAGGAGCAAGCCCCATGCCGCGAAAAAGTTCCAACACGGGTGAAACGGGTGAGGTAGCGGCCAGCCACGCAATCGGCACGGTTGCACGCCGGACTGGCATCAAGGTTCCGACGATCCGCTATTACGAAAGTATCGGCCTGTTGCGGGAGCCGGTGCGGACAGAGGCTGGCCGGCGCGTTTATGACGATGCGGCGGTGTCACGGCTGAAGTTCATTCGCCATGCGCGCGAGCTTGGATTTGAGATCGAGCAAATCCGGCGGCTTCTGGAGCTTGCGGGCGAGCCGCAGGGTTCATGTGCCGAAATCGACAAAATAGCCAAGGCGCACCTTGCGGACATCGACAGCCGCATCGCGCGGCTGAAGGCGTTACGGGTTGAGATGCAGCACATGATCTCGGAATGCGCCCACGGCAAGGTATGTGAGTGCCGGATCCTCGAAGTGCTCTCCAACCACAGCTATTGCCAGCACGATAAGCATTGATCGCGCCCGCATGTTTTTCACGCTGAACCGCTTCGCGCTTTAGCCAAACACGCTCTAGAGTTCTCCGGTCAGGAACTGCGCTCTTCCAAGACCGAACGACCAATCCTCGTCTGTATTCTCGACCATGGAAACCATGACGTCGGTCGAAGCAATGCCCGCGCTCGCTTCGAGTTCCTTGCAGACCAGCTTGTAGAAATTTTCCTTCTGATCGGGCGGACGTGGCCGAGTCACCACCTGGATCATTATGCGGTTGTTCGTGCGCGGGATATCGAGGCCGGTATCCTCCATCACAAGGCGTGACGGCTTCAATTCGGTGATGATCTGATAACGGTCACGCTCGGGCACATGGAAGGCGGCCAGCATCGCACGGTGGACGGCGTTGCTGATGGCCTGGATTTCTTCTTCGCTGCGGCCCTCGACGAGGTCGATGCGCATGAGCGGCATCGTTGTTCCCTTCCTGCTGGCGCGGTGCGCGCGTTTCAATTTCTGACGCTCGGCCGCGATATTGGCACATCACGGGCCGGCTTGCCGCAGTGTTGAGCGTGATCATCCCGCAAACGGCGAGCGGGACAACCACGCGGCTCGTTCTGGCGGCCTGGATCAGGCCGCTTCGATCAAGCAGCCGTTGCAGCCATGGCAGGCTTGTCGAGCCCCAGCCGTTCGCGCACGAGCTTCGTGGCTGTCACGTAGTCGGGCTTACCCGAGCCGAGCAGCGGCACGGGTGCCACCATCACCTCGGCGGGGATCGAAAGCTCGTTCATGCCTTTCGACTTGGCGAAAGCCTGGAAGTCAGCGCGCGTAGCCTTATCGTTGGCGGTCAGGAGAACCATGCGTTCGCCCTTCCTCTGATCGGGAACGGTAACGACGACGGAGATGACAGCAGGCCAGATCTCGGCGGCTGCTGCTTCCACCACCGACAGCGACACCATCTCGCCGCCGATCTTGGCGAAGCGCTTGGCGCGGCCGCGGATCTTGATGAAGCCCTGCGCGTCGATCGTGACGATGTCGCCGGTGTCATGCCAGCCATCTTGCGGTGGCTCCAGCACGCCCGGGTTTTCCGCACGCAGGTAGCCGAGCATGACGTTGGGGCCGCGCACGTAAAGGCGTCCGCCTTCCTCGATGCCAGGTACGGGCTCCAGGCGCGCTTCCATCAGCGGCGACAGGCGACCGACGGTGCCTGACTTGTTGGCGAGCGGCGTGTTGATGGCAAGCACGGGCGCGGTTTCCGTCACGCCATAGCCTTCGAGAATGCGCACGCCGAACTTTTCCATGTAGATCTGGCGCGTGCGTTCCTTGACCGCCTCGGCACCAGCAAGGATCAGGCGCACGCGGGCGAAGTCATAAGGGTGAGCGGCGCGCGCATAGCCGTTGAGGAAGGTGTCGGTGCCAAACAGGATCGTCGCGTTGGAACCGTAAACCAGCTCCGGCACGATGCGGTAGTGCAGCGGTGAAGGGTAGAGATAGACCGGGACGCCAGCCACCAGTGGCATGACGAGACCTGCCGTCAGGCCGAACGAGTGGAAGACG
Organism: Hyphomicrobiaceae bacterium; assembly: GCA_020442165.1. Lineage (GTDB taxonomy): Bacteria > Pseudomonadota > Alphaproteobacteria > Rhizobiales > Hyphomicrobiaceae > JAEUMD01. The sequence continues at coordinate 472,296 of JAGRKV010000051.1, forward strand.
GGTAGCACGTTGAACACCTTGTCGGAGCCGTTGACCGAAACGCGGGTCAAGGACTGCATGGCGTTGGCCAGGATGTTGGTGTGGGAGAGGACGACACCTTTGGGCGTGCCCTCGCTGCCGGATGTGAAGAGGATCGCGGCAGGATCGGTAGCCTTGCGCGCAACCTGGGGCTTTGATCCCAGCATCACGCCAGCGACCTTGTCAGCCAATCCGATCGAAGCCTTGACGTCTTCCAGATAGACGATGCGTGCGTTCTCTTCGAGCTTGAAGATCACTTCGCCCAGCCGTGCCTTCTCGATGAAAGCGCGCGAGGTGAGGATCACGTCCACCTTGGCGGCACGGCAGGCGGCGGCAATCGACTGTGCGCCAGCTGTGAAGTTCAGCATCGCGGGCACGCGGCCGGTCGACTGCAGGGCAAAGAAGGTGACGGCGGCGCCAACCGAGTTCGGCAGCATGACGCCGATGTTCTGGCCTTCGCCCGCCAGCGGCTTCAGCTTGCGGCCGAGCACCTGCGCGCCAAGGATCAATTTTTTATAGGACAGTTTCGCGCCCATCGGATCCTCGACAGCCGGCTTGCCGGTGTCGCGTTCCTGATGCGCCTTTACCAGGGCTTCAAACAAGGTGATGTCGGTCGGCGCGGTCTTGACGGCGGCTTCGACCATGATGTCCTGGAGACGTGCGCCCGCGGCTTGGCGGCGGTTGCGGCCCTTCAGCTCGGGATTAACGTCGAGTTTCACGGGCGGCAGAATGGTGACGCGCGTCTTGGGGAACCAGACCTTCTTCGTCTGCTCGCTTGAGAGATAGCCGAACTTGGATCGCTCCAGTCCATCAATTCGCACGGGGATGACAGGCGCATCGGCTTTGTCCGCGATCATGGCGGTGCCGTCATAGACCTTCATCAGTCCGCCGGTCACGGTGAGGCGGCCTTCGGGGAAGATGACCAGTGTCTCGCCGTTCTTGACGTGATTGATGAGCGAGCGCGTGCCCAAGGGACGGGTGGGGTCGATCGGCCAGGCCTTGGCAAGTTTCAGGAACGGCTTGACCCACCAGGTGTTGGCCATGCCGGTGTCGATGGCAAAGCCGGAGTGCGCGGGCAGAAGTGCATACATCAGACCGGCATCGAGCAGGCTGACATGGTTGGGTGCGATGATTGCCTTTTCGCCTTCGGCGGGCAGGTTCTCGCGGCCCTCGACCTCGACGCCGAGCAGCGTCTTGTAAAGGAACAGGATGAGGTCGCGCATGCCCTCGCTGCCCCATGCACGCATGATGAGGCCCATGGCGAGGAGGCTGCCCAGGCCGAGCATAACGAACTGACCTGATATGCCGACGCCGATCGCCTGCAGTGCCATGAGTGCTACGGCAATTGCGGTCATGAAAGCGGCGTTCATGACATTGACGCCGGCAATGACGCGGGCGCGGCGGTCGGCAGGTGCCCAGGCCTGCACGGCGGCGAAAGCAGGCACGATGAAGAGGCCGCCAGCGACGGCAAGGCCAACGAGATCGAATGTGAGGCGCAAGCCGGTCGTTGTGGTGAGGAATGCGACGGCACCCATCGGGGATGCGGCGGGGGTGAGCCCGCTCGTAGCCCAGGCGATGTCGAGTGCGAAGACGCCCATCAGGAAGGCGCCCAGCGGTACAAGGGCAAGGTTTGGGCGCATCTTGCTGGCGCGTGCGGCCAATCCTGAGCCCGCTGCGATACCAACGGTGAACACGACGAGGCCAAGCGTGATGAGTTGCTCAGTGCCGCCGACGGTGTCCTTCATCAGGGTTGGCAGCAGCGACAAGGCTGCGGCGCCGACGAGCCAGAACCAAGAGGTAATCATGGCACCGATCCAGATGCGGCGGTCGCCTTTCAGGTCGCGCAGCAGGTGGGCCGTGGAGACGATCGGGTTGCGGGTGATCTGGAGGTGGGGCGCTGCTTCGCCGGTCAGGGGGATGAAGCGCGCCGCCAGGTAGCACGACACCGCCAACGTCAGGACCACAGCGACGACGGGCCATCCCGCCACGCCATTGGCGACTGCAAAGCCGCCTGCGATGGTGCCGATCAGGATCGCCATGAAGGTCGCGCCTTCAACCAGCGCATTGCCGGCGGGAAGTTCGCGGGTTTCGAGATGTACGGGCAGGATGCCATACTTGATGGGGCTGAAGAGTGCGCCGATGACGCCGAACAGGGCAAGGGCCACGAACAGCAGCGGCACGGAGTGAAGGACGAAACCGACGGCGGCAAGTCCGGCGACCGGGATTTCGGCAAGCTTCAGTCGGCGCGCCATCAGCGCCTTGTCATGGCGGTCTGCCAATTCACCGCCCAGGCCCGACAGCACGAAGAAGGGCAGGATGAAGATGCCGCCGGCGAGGGCTACGAGCTGGGAGCCAGCAGTGCCGCCAATCTTGGCGATGATGAGCATCACCAGGGCGTTCTTGACGAAGTTGTCGGACAGCGCGGACAGGAACTGAGTCCAGAAAATCGGGGCGAACCGGCGCGAGCGCATGAGGGAAGCGGACATTTGGAATCCTCGGCAATCTGGGGTAGCGCGGCCAGTCAAGTTGTGGCCTGCGAGCAATGAGTTGGGTTCGCTCGTTATGAGCAGGTGATAGCGTGAAGTTGGTTAAAGAACGGCTTGTGGTGGCGCGCACTTGTGCGGGAAGGGCGGGGGTAGAGGCCGATAAGCGCGGCGTCGGCATCGGCAACCAGGGTTGCTGCGCGTGAGACCGGTCCTAGCAACCGGCTGACAATCCGGCATTTTAGGCTGGTGAGGGCGGATTGGAGGGCATGGATCAATTTCGCGGGCATGTTGCTTCTTCCCTTTTATGAACATCGTTCAGTCATCCATATAGCATCTAATTGAACGATGTTCAAGATGGCCAATGCCGGGGGTGGGGATAGGGTTAGTGGGAAGCTAACGGGGCTGTGGCCAGGATTTGAGCCATCGGGCTGGTGGCGGGAGCTGGCGGGCAGGATTGGGAGGCAGCAAGGCGGGCTGGGCAGCGGACAGGGGCGGCGGTGGCGCGTCTGGCGGTAGCAGGGCGGTGGCGAAGCTCACGGGTGCGCTGCGGGTGGACTCAACCAGTGGCGACGCGGCGGCGGGGCGGCTCGTGGCCACGAAAGTGGGCGGTGGTGCGCTGCCGGGCTTGCAAAGGGAATGTGCGGCCGCCTTATTGGGGCCAGGACCGTTTGACGATGAGGTGAGGCGTGACCTCTGCAACCAACGATTTGGCTTCCGATGCCGCGCGCGGGCAGGAGATTTCGGTCTCCGTCAATGCCGAAGCGCGTCGGGTTGGCGCTGGCTCGCTTGCCGACGTTCTGGTGGCGCTGGGTTATGGCGGGCAGAAGGTTGCCACGGCGCTTAACGGCGAATTTGTGCCGGAGAGGATGAGGGCAGATACACCTGTCGCGTCCGGAGACCGGATCGAAGTCCTGTCGGCGCGGCAGGGGGGCTGAGCGTCGGCCCTTAAAGCGTGATTATCCGGTTCTTGTAGCGTCTGATTGTCGTCGTGAAGATTTCCGGATCGTCAATGGCGCGCGCAAGGACGAGGGCTCCCTGGATGCCAGCGACAATCTCTTCCGCCAGTGATCGAGCTTCGGATCTGTTTTGGCCGAGGCAGCGTAGCGCGTTGGCAAGCGTGTCGATCCAGCGCGCGAAATAGTCCTTTATGGCATCGGGAAATCGATCTCGCACATGATCGATCGCTAGCGCGCCAACCAGGCAGACTCGGCTACCCGATTGAAAATAGGCGTCCGTCGAATCGAGCATTCCGACAATCGCCGACTTAGGGTCGCTGGGATCGGCGAGTGCAGCGAAGACGTTTGTCTCGAACCAGGCCGAAATATCTGCCAGGACGGCCGCAACCATCTCCTCTTTGCCTCCCGGAAAGAAGTGGTAGAGGCTGCCTTTACCGAGCCCCGTGCGATCGGTGATGATTGCGAGACTCGCACCTTCAAATCCGTGCTCGCGGAAAACCTCCGCGAGCAGTGGGATGACGTCGAGGCGTTCGGTTACGACGCGTGTCACCGCTCTAGAGCCCTAGATCCGTGAGACCCGGATGGTCATCGGGACGACGCCCCAGTGGCCAATGGAACTTGCGCTCACTCTCCTTGATTGGAAGATTATTGATGCTGGAGTGGCGCTTGCGCATGAGGCCGTTCTCGTCGAATTCCCAGTTCTCATTTCCGTAGGCACGGAACCAGGTGCCAGCATCGTCGTGGAATTCATAAGCGTACCGGACTGCAAGTCGATTCTCGCTGTGGATCCACAGTTCCTTGATTAGTCGATAATCCAGTTCGCTTGACCACTTGCGTTTCAGGAAGGCGACGATTTCATCGCGTCCGGTTATGAACTCGGCACGATTTCTCCACTTGCTGCTTTCCGTATACGCAAGCGAGACGCGTTCGGGATCGCGCGCGTTCCAGGCGTCTTCCGCCAGGCGGACTTTCTGTGTAGCGGTTTCCAGCGAGAATGGCGGGAGCGGCGGTCGTTGTGACATGGATCACCTGAATTTTACTGATTGGTACAGAATGTACTGATTGGTACGGCAAGTCGACCTGCCGTGCAAGGCCTCGTTTGAGTCCCGCCCCTGTGAATTGTTCCCTGCCTCCTCTACATTCCCCTCATGACAGCGCATCTCACATCCGCTCCGAAGCTCAGGCCGCTCACCTTTTACGGCGTCGAGCTCAATTCACGCCTGCTACTCGGCACGGCGCTCTATCCGTCGCCGCAGGTGATGAGCGAAGCGGTGCGCGCGAGCAAGGCGGGCATCGTCACGGTATCGCTGCGACGCGAGGCGGCGCGCGGGAAGAGTGGCGAGCGGTTCCTGGAACTGGTCAAGGCGCTGGGCGTGAACCTGCTGCCCAACACCGCCGGTTGTCGTTCCGCAAAGGAGGCGATCACAACTGCTGAGATGGCTCGGGAACTGCTCGAAACGGATTGGATAAAGCTGGAAGTGATCGCCAATGACGATACGCTGCAGCCCGATTTGTTCGGCCTCGTCGAGGCAGCGACCGAGCTCAACAAGCGCGGCTTCAAGGTGTTTCCCTATACGACCGAGGATCTGGGTGCGGCCGAGCGGCTGGTGGCGGCAGGCTGCGAGGTGCTGATGCCTTGGGGGGCACCGATCGGCACCGGGCTCGGCCTCAACAACCGCTATGCGCTGAAAACGATGCGCAACTACTTCCCCGACCTGCCGCTGGTGGTCGATGCCGGCATAGGGGCGCCTTCGCACGCGGCGGAGGCCATGGAGATGGGCTACGACGCGGTGCTGCTCAACACGGCCGTGGCGAAGGCGGGTGATCCCGTCCGAATGGCGGAAGCCTTTGCCAAGGCGCTGGAAGCAGGCCGTGCCGCTTTTGAATCGGGTCTGATGGAGCCGCGCGAAATGGCATCGCCCTCGACGCCGGTCGCCGGTACGCCATTCTTTGACCTCGGCGCAGGGCCTGACGCGAAGGCTTCTGGTGAGTGATGACGACGCGCACTGCTTCCGCACTCGATGTCTTTTATCCAATATTGCCCGATAGCGACTGGATCGCGCGGATGGTGCCACTTGGCATCCGCACGGTGCAGCTTCGCTTGAAGGATGCGGAGGACCGGCAAGTCCGCGACCAGATCGCCGCCGCCCGTGAAGTCTGCCGCGCGCACTCCTGCCAGCTCATCGTCAATGACTACTGGCAAGCCGCGCTGGAGTTGGGTTGCGATTATGTCCACCTCGGACAGGAGGATCTTGCCGCAGCCGATCTCACCCGGATCAAGCGTGCCGGTGTCCGCCTTGGGATTTCGACGCACTCGCTGGAGGAGTTGGAAATCGCGCTGGCTGCCGGACCGGATTACGTGGCGCTGGGGCCGGTCTACCAGACCAGGCTGAAGGCGATGAAGTGGGCGCCGCAGGGCCTGGAGCGGCTGGGGCAGTGGAAAGAGCGTATTGGCACACTTCCGCTGGTGGCGATTGGCGGGATCACGCCTGATCGCGCGCCGGGCGTTATTGCGGCGGGTGCTGACAGTGTTGCGGTCATCACGGACTTTATGACGGCGCCCGACCCGGCAGCGCGCATGGCGGAGTGGCTGGTTTGGGCGGACCGCTGGCGCAGATGCTGCGACCGTTAACCACTGTGCGTTCAGCCCGCCGAGCCGATGGATTGTGACAGCCAGCCCGGCTAGGCTCCTGCTTTGAGTATTGCCTGGGGTTGCAAGGACTTTCAGTGTCGCAATGTCCTATCGTTTGAAGTTTGACGAGCGCGTCGACAAGTTGTGGCGGCGGATCGTTCATGAGCAGATCGACACGGCGCTGGCCCTTCTTGCGGAGGGCAAGAACGTGCCTGTCGCGGTTCATGAGACGCGCAAGTCGATGAAGCGCGTGCGCGCGTTGTTGAAACTGCTGCGCACCGGGCTTTCGCGCGAGGACTACAAGAAGGAAAACAGCCGTTTTGGCGACATCGCCCGGCACCTTTCTGATGCGCGCGATGCCGAGGTGCTGGCTTTAACAGCGCTGCAAATTGCTGAAGTGACCACGGGCAAGACGCGGGCTGCCGCGCTCGAAATGGCCAAGGAGGCGCGGGCAACAGCACAAGCACATGCGGGCGACGGCGCCGGCAAGAAAAGCACAAGCGCGCGGCCGGGACACCGTTTGCCCGAACAAGCTGTCGGAAAGGCAATCAAGGCTCTCAAGGCAGCCAAGAAGACGGTCGACGATGTGGAGCTGAGGTCGACGTCGTTTGCCGTCGTGCGCGAGGGACTGGCCACGAGCTACCGGCGTGGCCGGCGTGCGATGAAGCGGTCCTATGAGAGCAATCACGACGAAGAATTTCATGAGTGGCGAAAGTGGGTGCAAGCGCACTGGCGGCATATGTGGCTGTTTTCGCGCGCATGGCCCGATCACTTCGCCGCGCGCATGCAACTTGCCAAGGAGATGTCGGATCTGCTTGGAGCCGATCACGACCTCTACATGCTGATCCTTGCCGTCAAGCAAAGGCGTGAGCGTGGTGCAAGAGCTGCTGGTGTCGATGGCTTGTTGCGGGCCGCCCGCCGCCGGCAAGGCGAGATCCGCGAGGCGTTGCAGGCCAAATCAGCGGTGCTCTATGCGGAAGAGACCGCTGATTTTGTTGCGCGTATCGAAACCTACTGGGAGGCGGCGCGCGCCGAGCAGAAACGCCAGCGGAAGTCAGACCGTTTGCGGCGGGAGGCGGTAAAGACCGCATCGGATGCTTCCGCGGCAATCGTGGACGAGGCGGCTGTGGCGGAAATGACGGCGGCAAAGTCACCAATAGCTGTAGCGGCGGCAAAATCGATAAAGAAGGCCAATTCGGCGACTGTCGACCGGGCCAGCAAGGCCATACGAAAACCGGCGTCAAAAGCCATTGCCAAAACCACTCGCGCAGCCAAGCCCGGTGCCAAGGCTGCACGCAAGCCGCGCCGCCCCGTGACTGTGCGCAGCTGATGTTCCACCGGTTCAGCCTGCATCGCTGATGCAACCCTCCTCAGGCCACAGCGTCAGTGGCGGAAACTGGCGATCGGATCAGTCAGCCGGTGCGGCCGTCTCGGCCACTCGCAACGGGCTCCACGGCTGGTTCTCGAACAGGCTTTTTGCGAAGAACCGCCCACACTTCGCCCAAACATGCACTAAGGTGCGGCCAACTGTGCTCATTCACTTGGAGATGACATGACTAAGGACATGACGGCCGCACCGAGTCGTGAAGACGCTTCGCATCGGCCGGCCGATCATCCCCGGGTCTCTTTCGGCCGCGTCGGTGTGCTGCTGCTCAATCTGGGCACGCCGGACGCGACCAGTTACTGGCCGATGCGGCGCTACCTGAAGCAGTTCCTGTCCGACCCACGCGTGATCGAAGAGCCCAAATGGAAGTGGTGGCCGATCCTCAACCTCATCATCCTGACCGTGAGGCCTTCCAAGAAGGGCAAGGACTACGAGACGATATGGAACAAGGAAAAGGACGAGGGACCGCTGAAGACTATTACGCGGTCGCAAGCCGAGAAACTTTCACAGCGGCTGGGTGGTGATCCGCGCATCGTTGTCGACTGGGCGATGCGATATGCCAATCCCTCGACCGAAGCCCGCATCAACTGGCTGATGCAGCAGGGCTGCGATCGCATCCTGCTGGTACCGCTTTATCCGCAGTATGCCGCCGCCACGAGCGCGACCGCATGCGACGAGGCCTTTCGCGCGCTCATCAAGATGCGCTGGCAGCCCTATGTGCGCGTGGCGCCGGCCTACTACGAAGATCCCGCGTATATCGAAGCGGTTGCAAAAACGATCGAAATGGATCTGGGCAAACTCGATTTCGTGCCGGAGAAAATCATTGCGACGTTTCACGGCATGCCAGAGAAGTATCTGCACGCTGGCGATCCCTATCATTGCCAATGCCAGAAAACGTCTCGCTTGTTGCGCCAGCGGTTGGGTTTTGACGAAAGCAGGTGGCTGACGACGTTCCAATCGCGTTTCGGCAACGATCCATGGCTACAGCCTTATACGGATGAGACGGTGCAGCGGCTGGCAAAAGAGGGCGTAAAACGGCTTGCCCTTGTCGCTCCTGGATTTTCCGCCGACTGCCTTGAAACGCTGGAGGAGCTTGACGGAGAAAATCGGGAAATCTTCATGCACAATGGGGGCGAACAATTCGCCTATGTGCCGGCTCTCAATGACAGCACTGAAGGCATTGACGTGATCGAGGCTGTGGTCCGGCGGGAGCTGATGGGCTGGATCTAGGGCAGATTATTCCGTCGTTGATTCGCTATTGCCGGGTGAATTTTCCCGCAAATTGCCGTGTTTTCCCGAAAACAGTCGCGGCCTTGCCATGATCTGGCATTACACCCAATCTGGTGAAAAGACTGCGCTGGGCAATTCTTGGGCTGAAACGTGATTTTTTCGGCCCGGTGTTTTGCGTTTTCTTCAAAAATGGGCTGTTTCATGAAATTGAAACGATTCGTTTACCTTGCGTTTTGAAATTACATCTACATGTTTCATGGAGGGACGCTCGGATTGCGTCGCGCGATTTCAAAAGGAGATGAAGCCAATGAATGGTCTTTTTGGCGGGATGGAAATTTTCGGTATCCTGCTCATTCTGATGGCCGCCGCGGTGCTTTGGTCGACCGTCAAGGTGGTGCCGCAGGGCTACAACTACACCGTGGAGTATTTCGGTAAGTACACACGCACCTTAACGCCCGGGTTGCACATCCTGTGGCCGGTCATGGAGCGTGTGGGCTACCGCATGAACATGAAGGAGCAGGTGCTCGACATTCCGAGCCAGGACGTCATCACGCGCGACAATGCCATGGTGCGGGTTGACGGTGTCACCTTCTATCAGATCCTGAACGCAGCCCGCGCGGCCTATGAAGTCGATCTGCTGGAACATTCGATCGTCAACCTCACCATGACCAACGTGCGTACGGTGATGGGCTCGATGGACCTCGACGAGCTGCTGTCCAACCGCGACCACATCAACGCCAAGCTGCTCGAAGTTGTCGATGCAGCGACCGAGTCGTGGGGTGTGAAGGTGACGCGCATCGAGATCAAGGATATTGCGCCGCCGCGCGACCTGGTTGATGCGATGGCCCGTCAGATGAAGGCTGAACGCGAGAAGCGCGCGCAGATCCTCGAAGCTGAAGGCGAGCGGCAGGCCGCGATCCTCGAAGCCGAGGGCAAGAAGCAGTCGGCGGTTCTCGAAGCCGAGGGCCGCAAGGAAGCAGCGTTCCGTGACGCCGAGGCGCGCGAGCGTGCCGCCGAAGCGGAAGCCGCTGCAACCCGGATGGTTTCGGACGCCATCTCAGGCGGCAACGTGCAGGCCATCAACTACTTCGTCGCCAACAACTACGTGAAGGCGCTGGAGTCGCTGGCCAAGGCGCCGAACCAGAAGATCATCATGATGCCGCTCGAAGCGTCGTCGGTGATCGGGTCTCTCGCCGGATTGGCGCAGATCACGGGCGAAGCGTTCGGCAGCAAAGGCGGTTCTGGCGGCGGCTCGGTGCCCCGGGTTTGAGGGCTGGCGGTGCACGCTGTCCCACAAGACATGGCATCCGGGGCTTCGGCTCCGGGTGCTGTCGGTTTTTCTTAATGCCGGCACGGTATCTTTCAGTTGATAGCAGCTGAAGTGCCGGGCAACCTTGGTCGAGGCGTCAACAGTGTTTTAAGTCTAGCGGCTTGGAGCGTGTCCGGTGACCTTGCCGTCAATTCCCCGAAGGGCCATTTCAGCAGTGAAAAGTTGGTGATCGCGTCCGCAGTCAGGGTTGCGGGAACAGTTTTGGAGACGCTCAATGCTGTCGGATTTTCTCTACAACCTTGGTGGCTGGAACTGGTTCATCGCGGCGGTCGTGCTGTTCGTGCTGGAGCTTATCGTTCCGGGCGTGCATTTCCTCTGGTTCGGACTCGCCGCAATTATCGTCGGCGCGATCGCGGTGGCGAGCGGTGTTGCTTGGCAATGGCAGGTCATCCTCTTTGCGTTGATTGCGGTTGCAACAGTCTTCCTCGTGCGGCGCTATGCTAATTCGGCTGGCATGCGCAGCGACGCACCTGATCTCAACGTGAGGGGCGCGCAGTACATCGGCCGCACTCTCACCGTCAGCAGCGACATTCGGCAGGGACGCGGAAAAGTGCGTGTCGGCGATACGGTATGGCACGCTGAGGGCGAGGATGCGGTGGCGGGCACGCGCGTCAAAGTCGTTGGTGTCGACGGCACCGCGCTTGTGGTCCAGCGGATCGACGCCGACGAGTAGCCTGCCGTGCGGCGCCCACCCGACGAGGTGATGTGGCTGATCGCGCTTATCAGCATGGTGCTGCCGGTCGCGGGCATCCTATTCGTCATATATGGCGCGGCTGCATATTCACGCGGCTGGGGCGATGGTGCCTGGTGGTTCTGGCTGGGTGCCGGGTTGATCGTCCTCGACTACCTGATCGATATCTGGCTCGGTCGATTCGTCGATGTCGGCTCGGAGGTTCCGGACCTCAATGCACGCGGTGTGCGCCATGTCGGACGCATCGTGCTGCTTGAACAGCCGATCTCGGCGGGGCGCGGCCGCATTCGTCTCAATGACAGCTGGTGGACGATCGAGGGGCCTGACATGGCCGCCGGTGAAAAGGTCCGCATCGTTGGCGTGCGTGGTGCCGTGCTGGTGGTAGCGCCGCTTTAGATCGCTCCAGCGATGCCGCCTGCATAAGCACGCATCATCATTACTCTTCGAAAACGATCCTCGTGCCGAGAGCCGAACCGCTCAGGTATCAGACAACTCCTGCGCGCAGGAAATCGTGGACATGAACAATGCCAACGGGGCGTCCGTCGCGGACGGCGAAGAGCGCGGTGATGCGCGAGGCGTTCATCATTTCGAGGGCGGCGGGGGCGAGGGTCTCAGGCGTCGTTGACTTGGGATTGCGGGTCATGATCTCGCCGGCGGTGCGCTGCACCAGATCGGTACCCATATGGCGGCGCAAGTCGCCATCGGTAATGATGCCCAGAAGTCGGCCATCCGCATCGACGATCCCAAGACAGCCGAAGGCCTTGGTGGTCATCACCACGAGGGCTGCGTCCATGCGATCTTCGGGGGCGACGAGGGGCAGTGCATCGCCAGTATGCATGAGGTCGCCAACATGCTTCAGGCTGGCGCCCAGCGAACCGCCTGGGTGGAACTCGCGGAAGTCGTGCGCGGTAAAGCCCTTCGCCTCCAGCAGCGCAATCGCCAGGCAATCGCCCAGTGCAAGCTGCATCGTGGTGGACGTGGTGGGAGCGAGACCGTGCGGACATGCCTCCTTGGCGCGCGGTAGTTCCAGCACGATGTCGGCGTTGGAGCCCAGTGCTGAATCGGAACGCGACGTGATGGCAATCAGCGGCACGGCGAAGCGGCGGGAATAGTTGAGGATGCTTTTCAGCTCCACCGTTTCACCCGACCAGGAAAGTGCCAGCACGACGTCGTCTGGCCGAATCATGCCGAGATCGCCGTGCGAAGCCTCTGTCGGATGCACGAAGAACGCCGGAGTACCGGTCGAAGCGAAGGTGGCGGCGATCTTCTGGCCGACATGGCCGCTCTTGCCGACGCCGGTGACGATGACGCGCCCGCGGGCATTGCGCAGGCGCGCGACCGCTCCGTCGAATGGCTCGGCAAGGGTCGTGGCTATTGCCTGGCGCAACAAGGTCAACCCATCGCTTTCCGTCGACAGCGTGCGCATGGCCGCCTGCACCGCGGGGCCTTCGTGGGGCGCATGCGCCATATCGTCCAGGGAGGCGGTCGTCTGAAGCCGTGTGGCAGTCATGAAAGTTCTCTTGCGGATGGCACTCGTGCAGGGGGCCGGTCCTGGTTGGCCGGGCGATTCGTGAGGGTGTGAGCCTAGCCTCAGGGCGGGCGCAAAGCAAAGTATCCGCAACTCGGGGTGCGGGCGGAGCAAGAGGGACACCGCTTAAACGGTCGTTAACCGGATCTTTCTAGGTTCGTATTTCTCAAAGTGTGCGTTTTTTCGTGTGTGCTTTTCGAGGCCCGAGAGGACGCAACCCGTGCCGCCTTCGCCATCATCGCCATTCCGGACCGCTACGGTGGCCGCAGCCATGGTTGCCGCCATTCTTGGCGCACTGGCAAGTGCGCCGCGATGGGCGTTCGCACAATCTGTTGGGGAGGATGGACAGCAGGGTTACGTGACTGAGTCGAGCCAGCCCAATCGCGGTGGCGGCCTGGTGGGGCAGGGCATGGGCGACGGCGACAGAGCGCCTGATCTTCCCCCCATAATCCCGAGCAGCGATCCAACGGAAGATTCCAAGGAATACGACCCGCTCGACACGCGTCCTGCTCCGGGGCAGCGTCCTGTCATCCGGGACGGTGATCTCAGCTATCCGCCCGAACCCAGGGCACCGGTCGACGGAATCGTCGCTGCCGAGGAGCCCGCGGAGGTGCGCGACGGTGTCGATTCCATGTTGATAGACACCAGACCGGTGGAAGATTTCGCTGCGTTCGAGAATCCACCTGCCGGGCACGATCCATTGCTGTTCCAGATCGAGGATCTGCCTCCGGTCGAGGACCGCCGGACACGACGGCTTTCGCTGTTGGAGCCTTATGATCCCGTGGGTATCCGGATCGGCTCGTTCGTGCTGTTCCCCGAGGCCGAACTCGGCGGCAGCTGGTACTCAAACGTCCTGCGCTCGCCAACCGCCACGGCGGACATCGCCTTCGATTTCAAGCCGACCGCGCGCCTTGTTTCGGACTGGCAGCGCCATGCACTGGAATTCCGCGCTGGCGCCACGCTCAGCTATTTCAACGAACTCAACAGTGAGAATGATCGCGGGTACAATCTGGAGGCGCGTGGCAAGCTGGACTTGACGAAGCGTACGAACCTGCAGGCGTTCGTGGCGCGTGACCTATCGCAGGAAAGCCGCTCGGCGATCGATGCGAATTCCGCCGGCGAGCGCGCCGACCTGACGCTCGATCGCGTCGGGGCGACGTTCAATCACCGCTTCAACCGTCTGTCTTTGCAGCTCAGGGGCACGGTGGAGGACTACAGGTATTCCGACGTCCTGGTCGGCAACATGATCCAGTCGAATGCCGATCGCAATCACACCAACTACGAGGAGACCGTGCGCGCGAGCTGGGAGTTCAAGCCGACACTGACGGGCTTTGTCGAAGCCGGTGTCAATCAGCGGCGCTATGAGACCGTGGCGCAGAGCGACAACATTGGCCGCAACTCGAACGGCCAGCGTTATCGCGCGGGCGTCTCATTCGGAAACACGGGAAAGATTCTGCGGGGCGAGCTGGCTGTCGGCTATGGCATCCAGACGCCCGAGGACAGCCGGCTGGGCTCGGTGGAAGGCGTCATCGTCGATGCTAACGTCGCTTGGCGGATGAGCGAGCTGACGACGCTGACGTTCAATGCGCAGTCCGATATTTCGGAGACGACGACCGCGGATGCAAGCGGCGTCATCTCGCATTCGTTTGGCGTCGAGGCCCGCCATGCCTTCCGGCGGCAGCTTATCGGTTTTGCCGGTACCAGCTACACGATGCAGAACTACGTGGGCGTGCCCATCGACGAAAGCGCCTGGCGCGCTGAAACCGGTCTTGAATATTACCTGTCGCGTGAGGCCATGCTGTTTGGCCGCTACCGTCATTCGCTTGTTGAATCGACGGAGCCCGATTCAAACTACTCGACCGACGAAATTCATATTGGCATGCGCATTCGGCGGTGATGAAACCCTGCCCTGGCTATGCCAAGAGCACGCTCCTTTCACTATCCAGCTTTGAAAGATGCGAAAACGGGGCGGCAACTCTGCCACCCCTTTGTTATTTTTCGCCGCCTGTTTCCTCAGGAATCAAAACAGCTTCTTCAGCTCGCTGTGGAACGATGGGCCGAGGTCGTCGCGCGCCAGCGCATAGACTACGTTCGCCATCAGGAAGCCGATCTTGGAACCGCAGTCATAGATGTGGCCATCAAAGCGGACGGAATGGAATGGCTGCTTCTTGTCGTGCATGAGGGTGAGCATGGCATCGGTCAACTGGATCTCGCCGCCTGATCCGGATTCCTGATTGGCCAGGATTTCGAAGATCTCCGGTTGCAAGATGTAGCGGCCGGTGATGTGCAGGTTGGAAGGTGCGGTGCCGCGCGGCGGCTTTTCGACCATCTTGGAAATGGCTGAGACCTTAGCCTTTGGCTGCTCGACGCCGACGATGCCGTACAAGTGGGTCTGGTCGCTGGGGACTGGCGACACCGAGACGACATTGCCGCCTTTTTCGCCGTAGGCCTTCATCATCTCGGCCAGGCACGGCGTTTCGGCGTGATGCAGCATGTCGGGCAGCAGCAATGCGAACGGTTCATCGCCGACGAGGTCGCGGGCGCACCACACGGCGTGCCCAAGACCGAGCGGCGCCTGCTGGCGGGTGAAGCTTGTCTGTCCGGGGCCGGGCAGATCGCGCGTTATCATCTCCAGTTCGCGATGCTTGCCGCGATCGGCCAGTGTGCGCTCCAGTTCGTATTGGCTGTCGAAGTGGTCCTCGATGACGCCCTTGTTGCGGCCGGTGACGAAGATGAAGTGCTCTATGCCGGCCTCACGCGCCTCGTCGACGACATGCTGGATGACCGGGCGGTCGACCACGGTCAGCATCTCCTTGGGCATGGCCTTGGTGGCTGGCAGGAAGCGTGTACCGAGACCGGCCACGGGGAATACGGCTTTTCTGATCGGCGAGTTGTGTTTCGGCATGATGTTCGTTTCGGATTTCTCGAAGGTCGGTCAAACTGGCGAAGCGGGCGTCAGCTTCATGTTGGGGTGATGAGACCCTTCTACTCCAGATGACGTTTGCAGATGTTAAAATGCGATAACGCCCGGAAAAGGTTTTTCCGTGCATTTTCGCCTTAAGTTTATTGAAACCATGTCGGGAGAGCAGGGCTTCGTGCGCAGGCTGTGCTTCTGCTATGCTCGAATGGTTCCAAAGGGGGATGTAGCGGGGGATTCATGGCGATTTTGGTGACGGGTGGTGCCGGCTATATCGGCAGCCACATGGTTCTCGAGCTTGCCGACGCCGGTGAGCGCGTCGTCGTGCTCGACAACTTGTCCACGGGATTTCGCTGGGCGGTGGATCCTAGGGCTGTTTTGGTCGTGGGCGACATTGGCGATCAGCAACTCGTTCGCGGCGTCGTCAAGAAGCATGACATCGAAGCAATCATCCATTTCGCTGGTTCAATCGTGGTCCCGGATTCGGTGTCTGATCCGCTGGGCTACTACAACAACAATACCGTGAAATCGCGCGCGCTGATGGAAGTGGCGGTCGAGACGGGTGTGCGGAACTTTATCTTCTCGTCAACTGCGGCTGTCTACGGCAACCCCAAGTCAAACCCGGTGGGGGAGGATGCACAGCCGCAACCGATGTCGCCTTACGGCTCGTCCAAGCTGATGACGGAAATCATGCTGGGGGATGCCGGTCGGGCGCACAATCTGCGCTATGTGGCGCTGCGCTATTTCAATGTGGCCGGTGCTGACCCGCAGGGACGGTCAGGACAGTCCACGCCACGGGCGACACATCTCATCAAGGTTGCCTGCGAGACGTCGCTGGGCCAGCGCTCACACATGGAAGTTTTCGGCACCGACTACGACACCATCGACGGCACTTGCGTGCGCGACTACATCCATGTGCGGGATCTAGCCCGCGCCCATTCCGCGGCACTTGCTCATCTGCGGGCTGGCGGCGCCTGCGATATTTTCAACTGCGGCTATTCGAAGGGCTACTCGGTGCTGCAAGTGATCGATGCGGTGAAGCGCGCTTCGGGCGTCGACTTCGAGGTACGGATGGCGCCTCGCCGGGCGGGAGATCCCGCGGCCATCGTCGCCCAGTCTGAAAAGATCCGGGCGGCCTTGGGCTGGAAGCCGGAACAGGACGATCTTGACCGGATCGTCGCGCATGCGCTCGCTTGGGAAGACAAGCTACCCGGCCTGAAACTCAAGGCCTCCTGACGGTAGGCTCCGTAAGCAGCCAGTCCTATGCCCCGCGCGGGTGATACGGAGGCCGGCGTACCGCTCGGCGCGGCCATTTTTCCTGTTCTTTTTCGTGGTCTACACCTGGAATGCCCGGGTTTTTAGCCCCAATCTCGCCCTGAAGCTCGTCGAGTAACGAGGAGCAGCGTGCCATGCCGCTGCTGTCACCCGGTGCTGCCATCGCGGCGTGGGAGGAGGGAGGAGACGTGGTGCATCGTTTTGCCGGTTGGCCGTGGGCCGCAGCGCTGGAGGCTCGCCTTGTGCGGTGCGCGGTTCCGCGCGTTCCCACCATGGCGCTTTTGCTTTCGATCTTTGCCATTGTTTTGGTGCCTGCCGGGGCAGCAAGGCCGGAGGCTTCTTTTTCGCGCTGGCTGCAGGACGTGTGGCCGGACGCCGAAGCTGCCGGCGTGCGCCGGAGCACGTTCGATGCAGCCATCAAGGGGCTCGAGCCTGATAAATCGCTGCCCGATCTCATCCTGCCGGGCAAGGCGACGCCGACGATGAAGGGGCAGGCTGAGTTCACGCGGGCGCCGGGCGATTACCTCAACGGTTCGTATCTCGGCAAGCTGGCGCTGCAGGGCCGCGCCCTCATTGCCAAACACAAGTCGGTGCTTGAAAAGATCGAGCAGACTTACGGCGTCGATCGCTATTCGGTGGTTGCCATTTGGGGGCGTGAGACCGCATTCGGCACCTACAAGCTGCCACATGATGCGATCCGGGTGCTTGCGACGCAGGCCTACATGGGCCGGCGGAAGGATTTCTTCCGCCATGAGTTCGTGCTGGCGCTGAAGATGCTCGACGACGGCATCCCGCGCGAGAAGATGCGGGCCTCCTGGGCTGGGGCGATTGGACAGACGCAATTCCTGCCTTCCGAATTCTACCAGCATGCGCGCGATCACGACCGCGACGGCATCGCCGACCTGTTCGATTCCGTTCCTGATGCGCTGGCGTCGGCGGCGCGGCAGCTGCAGGCCAAGGGCTGGGTGCGCGGGCGCACCTGGGGCTATGAGGTTGTCATCCCGCGGTCGTCCGATTGCGCGGAGGAGGGCCCGCCCGGCATTCGTTCCATTCGCGATTGGGCCGCCATGGGCTACCAGCGTGTTGCGGGACGGCAATTTCCCGATGAAGTCATGGGGGAGCAGGCCTATCTCATGTCTCCAGCTGGGGCTTATGGGCCGTCATTCCTGGTGCTTGAGAATTTCCAGGTCATTCGCCGCTACAACACGTCGGACCTTTATGCCACGTTCGTGGGTAACCTCGCGGATCGCATGGCGGGGGGCGGCGATTTCGTCACTCCGTGGCAACCGATCGGGCCGCAAAAAACGCGACTCATCAGGTCGGTGCAGCAGGGGTTGCAGAAGGCTGGCTATGCAATCGACAAGATTGACGGTTTCATCGGTTCGGGCACGCGCCGCGAAGTCGGGCAATACGAGCGCAAGCACAAGCTCAAGGTCGACTGCTGGCCGACTGAGGCGGTGGAACGGCATGTGAGCGGCGGGGCGGGGCAGTAACATGCCGGTGCCGGCGCGCCGGCGCGACGGGTATCTCGGCGAGCATTTCGCGCTATCGACAGGCAGGCGACATGCTGGCTGGTTTAGGGCTATAAGGCGACGCATGTCATTGGAGCGATTCTGTCCGCCTGGGGCGGTCGACAGCATGGACCAGAAGCTCACGAGCACACATCGTTTCCTGTCACGCAGCTGCGCGCAGCATGCGGGTGCCATGCACATGCTTTTGCGTGTCCTTGTTGCCGCCTTCGCGTGGGTCATGGTGATCGCCTGCGCGGATCGGTCGGCATGGGCGCAATCTGCGGAAGATCTGTCCGGCGCAAGCTACATCACGCCATTCCCCGGAGGCGAGCGCTACAAGCTTCGTGTCATCGGAGATGAGTTCGGCGAAGGGATGCACGATGCGATCGCGGAGGCACTTGGCGGCGATCCGCGGCTTGACATCGAGAAGAAGGCCGCATGGCTTTCCGGGCTGACGCGACCGGATACGGAAGAAGAGCTGAAGCGGATTGCCGAGGACGCGGCGCGGGACAAGCCGCAGATTGCCGTCGTGATGTTCGGCAGCCTGGATCGCTGGTCCTATCGCGCGCCAGACGGCAGGCGCCATTCCGTCGGCTCGTCGGAGTGGCGGTCCGTTTATGCCAAGCGCACCGACCAGCTGATCCGCTCGTTGAGGTCTGCCGGGACAGCTGTCTACTGGGTTGGGCTGCCAATCATGCGGCGCGGCGAGGCCAACGAGGCAGCGCAGGTGCAGAACGAGATCTTCCGCGAGCGCGCCTATCTGTCGGGTGTGCGCTATATCGATGTGCAACAGGGCTTTGCCGGCGAACAGGGCGAGTATACGCCATATGGTCCAGATCTCGCGGGCAAGATCAGACTGCTTCGCGACTCCGACGGCATGCACATGACCGGAGCTGGTTACCAGAAGCTGGCGCACTTCGTCGAGCGCGAGCTGAAGCGTGATCTCAACCAGGCGAAGAACGAGCGCGCCATCCCGCTGGCGGGAAGCGAAGCCGAACAGGCGCTCATCAATCCGATCCGGCATGCTGCAAAGCCTGCCTCGGGGGCAGGGGCATGGACGGCGTCCGCCATCGGCGCGGGTTCGGCCGCAGGAGCGAGTGGCGCTGCGGGCGACCAGCCGGCCGAGAACGGGCACATCAATTTGAAGACCGCGACGAACGACGGCCGCGAACAGGTTCTTCCCATCGAGATTTTGCGTCCAGCGATACCGGCTGCTGTGATTGCTCTCGTCACGCGGCGCGAAAGTCCAGATCGCGCCTCGCAGATGGGCGACCAGGTCACGGATCAGATTCCCGGCGGACTGACGGTCATGAGTTCGATCACGCCGGGTGCGGAATCGACTGGTGCGGGCGGCAACCGGCATAAGGTATCGCCGGCGCAGACCCCGTATTTCCGGGTGCTCGTGAAGGGTGAGCGCATCGCATCACGCCCTGGCCGGGCTGACGACACGTCCTGGCCGCGACCGCAGGCGCCGGAGGCAGAGCCTTCCCGTGAGATCGTGCCCAATGCGGCACAAGACAGTGTGCCGCTGCCAACAGCCAAACCGCGGCGATAACTGATCGCGCTGGCACGTCGGCTGACGCTGCGGCCGGTGCTGCTGTCAAAAGATGCGGTTCGTTTCTTGAATTGGGGACATGAAAAAAGCACCGCCAATCGGCGGTGCTTTTATCGTTCAGGCATTCGCTACTGCTTCTCGGCGACTGTCAGCGCGGAAGCAGTGTCGAGCCCATCAAGGTCTTGTCGATCGAATGCGCGGCCTGGCGACCCTCGCGGATTGCCCATACGACCAGCGACTGACCACGGCGCATGTCACCAGCAACAAACAGCTTGTCGCGACCGGGCACGCGATAGCTCATCTCGTCGCCGTCGATGCCCTTGAAGCGTCCGCGCGCGACGATGGGAAGCGACAACTCGTTCACGACGTCGGTCTCGATTGGGCCGGAGAAGCCCATGGCGAAAAGGACGAGGTCGGCGTCGAGTGCGCCTTCAGTACCTGGTATGGGCTTCAGCTTGTCGTCGACGCGGACGTAGTTCAGACGCTTGACCTTGCCGTTCTCGCCTTCGAAGCCGGTGGTGGAAATCTGATATTCGGTGGTCGCGCCTTCGGCCTGGCTCGACGAGATTCGCAGCTTCATCGGCCAATTCGGCCAATTCATCGCCTTGTTCTCCTTGACCGGCGGCTTGGGCATGATTTCGAGCTGGGTGACGGATATTGCACCCTGGCGGATCGACGTGCCGATGCAGTCGGAACCGGTGTCGCCGCCGCCGATGACGATGACGTGCTTATCGTTCGCCAGGATCTCATGCGTGCCCTGGGCCAGCGTCTCACCGGCGACGCGGCGGTTCTGCTGAGGCAGGAAGTCCATGGCGTAGTGGATGCCGTCGAGATCGCGGCCTGGAGCTGAGGCAAAGAAATCGAAGGGGTGCTCGGAACCACAGGTCAGAAGCAGTGCGTCGTGCTTGTCTTCGAGGCTCTTGACGGTGATGTCCTTGCCGACATGCGCATTGCAATGAAACCGCACGCCCTCGGCTTCCATCTGCTTGACGCGCCGGGCGATAATGGCCTTTTCCATCTTGAAGTCGGGAATGCCGTAAACGAGCAGGCCGCCTGGACGTGCATTCTTCTCGTAGAGATGAACCTCGTGGCCGGCGCGCGCCAGTTGCTGGGCGGCGGCAAGGCCGGCGGGGCCGGAACCAACCACGCCGATCGACTTGCCGGTCTTCTTCTCGGCGATCTGCGGTTTGACGCGGCCCTCATCGAACGCACGGTCAGCAATCGCGCATTCTATGGTCTTGATGGCGACCGGCGTGTCATCGATGTTCAAGGTGCAGGACGCCTCGCACGGCGCGGGGCAAACGCGGCCTGTTACCTCGGGGAAATTGTTGGTCGAGGACAGGTTCTCGAATGCGGTCTGCCACTCGCCGTTATAGGTGAGGTCATTCCAGTCGGGGATCTGGTTGTTGACCGGGCAGCCGTTGTGACAATAGGGGATGCCACAGTCCATGCAGCGCGCAGCCTGGGTCTTCGTGTCCGCTTCGCTCAGCGGAGTGACGAATTCCCGATAGTTCTTGATGCGCTCTTCGACCGGCGCGTACTTGCGCTCGGCGCGGTCGAATTCCAGAAAACCGGTTGGCTTACCCATTTTTGTCGTCCGTCAGTCTTTTTCCAGCTTGCGTTGACCGATGCGAGTTCATGCCTTGGCCCGCGTCATGCCGATTTCGAGTACGCCAAGACCAGTGGTGTCGGCCTCCTGCGCCTTGGCCAGTTCCTGCAATGCGCGGCGATATTCAACCGGCATCACCTTCTTGAACTTCGGCAGCCACGTCTTCCAGTTGGCGAGGATCGTCTGCGCCTTCTTGGAGTTGGTATAATGCGCGTGGCGCGTGATGAGCGCGTGCAGGCGCTCGGCATCCTGGCTCGTCATGTCGGCCATGATGTCGACGAGGCCGTGACTCTCAAGGTCGCCCGACTGCTGCAGCTTCTCCATGATGGCTTCCTCAGCCGGGATCGGCTCCAGATCAACCATTGCCATGTTGCACTTCTGCTCGAAGTCGCCTGCCTCATCGAGAACGTAGGCGACACCGCCAGACATGCCGGCTGCGAAGTTGCGGCCGGTCGGCCCGAGCACGACGACGACGCCGCCGGTCATGTATTCGCAGCCATGGTCGCCGGTGCCTTCGATCACGGCGTAGGCGCCTGAGTTGCGGACGGCAAACCGCTCACCGGCATAGCCCCGGAAATAGCACTCACCCGAGATTGCGCCGTAAAGCACCGTGTTGCCGACGATCATGCTTTCCTCAGGCACGATTCCCGACTTCGGATCCGGCCGGACGATGAGCTTGCCGCCGGACAGCCCCTTGCCAACGTAGTCGTTGCCTTCGCCGACGAGTTCCAACGTCACGCCGGCTGCGACCCATGCACCGAAGCTTTGTCCGGCAATACCGTTGAGGGTGAGCCAGATGGTGTCCTCGGAAAGACCGGCGTGGCCGTACTTCGCGGCGATCCGTCCCGACATCATGGTGCCGGCGGAGCGATCGGTATTCTGGATCTGAAGCTCGTGCTTGACGGGCGTGCGATTGTCGATCGCGGGCTTGGCCAGCTCGATGAGCCGATTGTCCAATACCTTGTCGAGGCCGTGATCCTGACGCTCGCTGTTGTAGATTGCGACGCCAGCGGGCACGCGCGGCTTGTGGAACAGCTTGGAGAAGTTCAGTCCCTTGGCCTTCCAGTGCTGAATGGCGCGTTCCTTGTCGAGTGCCTCGGTGTGACCGATCATTTCTTTGAAGGTGCGGAAGCCCATTGCGGCCATCAGCTCGCGGACTTCCTCTGCGACATAGAAGAAGTAGTTGATGACGTGC
This sequence comes from Hyphomicrobiaceae bacterium, assembly GCA_020442165.1. Lineage (GTDB taxonomy): Bacteria > Pseudomonadota > Alphaproteobacteria > Rhizobiales > Hyphomicrobiaceae > JAEUMD01. Next base: position 494,613 of record JAGRKV010000051.1, read on the forward strand.
TCGGGCTGGCCGGTGAACTTGGCGCGCAGGCGCGGGTCCTGGGTGGCGACGCCGACAGGACAGGTGTTGAGGTGGCACTTGCGCATCATGATGCAGCCAGCAGCGATCAGCGGTGCCGTCGAGAAGCCGAACTCGTCTGCGCCCAGCAGCGCGCCGATGATGACGTCGCGTCCCGTGCGCAGGCCACCGTCGACCTGCACGGCAATGCGTCCACGCAGACGATTGAGGACGAGCGTCTGGTGCGTTTCGGCGAGCCCGATTTCCCAGGGCGAGCCTGCATGCTTGATCGAGGTGAGGGGCGAAGCGCCCGTGCCGCCCTCGAAACCAGAAATGGTAACGTGGTCGGCGCGCGCCTTGGCAACGCCTGCGGCCACGGTGCCGACGCCAACCTCGGAGACGAGCTTCACGGAAATGGCGCTCGTCGGGCTCGTGTTCTTCAAGTCGAAGATGAGCTGGGCGAGATCCTCGATCGAATAGATGTCGTGGTGCGGCGGCGGCGAAATGAGACCGACGCCCGGCGTCGAGTGACGCACCTTGGCGATGGTCTGGTCGACCTTGTGGCCGGGCAGCTGTCCGCCTTCACCGGGCTTTGCGCCCTGCGCCATCTTGATCTGGATCATGTCGGAGTTGACGAGGTATTCCGTCGTCACGCCAAAGCGGCCCGATGCGACCTGCTTGATGGCCGAGCGCATGGTGTCGCCGTTGGGTAGCGGCTTGAAGCGATCGGGCTCTTCGCCACCCTCGCCCGTGTTCGACTTGCCGCCGATACGGTTCATGGCGATCGCAAGGGTGGTGTGGGCCTCGCGGCTGATCGAACCGAAGCTCATGGCGCCGGTGGCGAAACGCTTAACGATGTCCTTAGCCGGCTCGACTTCATCGAGTGGCACGGGCGCACGGCCCATCTCCTCCGCGTTCTTGATGCGGAAGAGGCCGCGCATGGTCATCAACTGCTCGGACTGCTCGTTGATCTGCTTGGCGAACGCGCGATACTTCTCAGGCAGATTGCCGCGCACTGCATGCTGCAGATCGGCAACGACCGACGGGCGCCAGACGTGAGCTTCACCGCGGATGCGGTAGGCATATTCGCCGCCCACTTCCAGCGCATTCTTGAGAACGGGTGCACTGGAGAACGCCAGGCGGTGCCGCTCGTATGTCTCGGTCGCAACCTCGCGTAAGCCCACTCCCTCGATCTGGGTGTGCGTTCCGGTGAAGTACTTTTCGACAAAGCTCGACCTCAGGCCGATGGCATCGAAGATCTGCGCGCCGCAATAGGACTGATAGGTGGAGATGCCCATCTTCGCCATCACCTTGAGGATGGCCTTGCCGATCGCCTTGATGTAGCGCTTCTTGACCTCGTCGGATGAGATCCCTTCATCGAGATCAGGGAGCATGGCTTCGAGTGTCTCGAAGGCGAGATATGGGTTGATCGCCTCGGCGCCGTAGCCGGCGAGGGTGCAGAACTGATGCACTTCGTGCGCCTCGCCCGTCTCGACCACCAGGCCGACAGAGGTGCGAAGGCCCTGCTTGATGAGATGGTGGTGGACAGCCGATGTGGCGAGCAGGGATGGGATCGGCACGCGATCAGGTCCGACCAGGCGATCCGACAGGATGATGATGTTGTAGGCGCCCGAACGCACGGCTTCCTCTGCCTCGGCGCACACAACGTCGAGGGCAGTGACCATGCCGGTGGTGCCGCGCGCGGCATCAAATGTCATGTCGATGGTGATCGACGAGAAGTTGTTGTCGGGCACCTCGCCGATCTGGCGGATACGCTCCAGGTCCTCATTGGTGAGGATCGGCTGATAGACCTCCAGGCGCTTGTGCTTCGATGTGCCTTCGAGGTCGAGCAGGTTTGGACGCGGGCCGATGAAGGAGACGAGGCTCATCACCAGTTCCTCGCGGATCGAGTCGATCGGCGGGTTGGTGACTTGAGCGAAGTTCTGCTTGAAGTAGGTGTGCAGGAGCTTGGACTTCGACGATAGCGCCGAGATGGGCGTGTCGGTTCCCATCGAGCCGATCGCCTCCTGCCCGGTTGCCGCCATCGGGGTCATCAGGAACTTGATCGATTCCTGTGTGTAGCCGAACGCCTGCTGCAGATCGAGCAGGCTCGATCTCGCACGGTGATCCGAAGTCCGGCGCAGGTGCAGCGGCAGGTCGGAAACCTTGATCTGCGTGCTCTTCAGCCAGTTCTCGTAGGGATGCGAGGAGGCGATCTCGGCCTTCAGCTCCTCGTCGGAGACAATGCAGCCCTTCTCAAGGTCGATCAGAAGCATCTTGCCCGGCTGCAAGCGCCACTTCTTGACGATGTTCTCTTCCTTGATGGGAAGTACGCCCGACTCCGACGACATGATGACGACGTCGTCCTTGGTGACGAGGTAGCGTGCGGGCCTCAAGCCGTTGCGATCAAGCGTGGCGCCGATCTGGCGGCCATCGGTGAAGGCCATGGCGGCGGGGCCGTCCCATGGCTCCATGAGGGCTGCGTGATACTCGTAGAACGCGCGGCGCTTGGCATCCATGAGCGGATTGCCTGCCCAGGCCTCCGGGATCAGCATCATTGCGGCGTGGCTCAGGGAGTAGCCGCCGAGCACCAGGAATTCGAGTGCGTTGTCGAAACAGGCCGTATCGGACTGGCCTTCGTAGGAGATCGGCCAGAGCTTCTTGATGTCCTCGCCGAACAGCGGGGTTGAGACCGATGCCTGGCGTGCATCCATCCAGTTGACGTTGCCGCGCAGCGTGTTGATCTCGCCGTTGTGGGCGACCATGCGGTAGGGATGCGCGAGCTTCCAGGACGGGAAGGTGTTGGTCGAGAAGCGCTGGTGGACGAGCGCCATGGCCGACGTGAAGCGGGGGTCGGAGAGGTCGCGATAATAGGCCTTCACCTGGTAGGACATGAACATGCCCTTGTAGACCAGCGTGCGGGTCGACAGCGAAACGCAGTAGTGACCGATGTCACGGCCCTTCGATGCCGCCTGGATGGCGTTGGAGACCATCTTGCGGACGAGATAGAGCTTGCGCTCGAAAGTCTGCTGGTCGCCTTCCAGCGAGCCGCGGCCGATGAAGACCTGCCGGTGCAGCGGTTCGGTGGCGATCACCATTTCGGAAAGCGAGCGGTTGTCAGTCATGACGGAGCGCCAGCCCAGCAGGTTGAGACCCTGCTCGCGGATGATGCGCGTCCAGACCTTCTCGCAGTATGCCCGCAGGCGGTCGTCGGTCGGCATGAAGACATGGCCGACGGCATAGTTGCCGGGCTCAGGCAAGGAGAAGCCCTGCACCTGACACTCCTGCGCCAGGAACGCATGCGGGATCTGCACCATGATGCCGGCGCCATCGCCTGCCTTGGGATCGGCACCCACCGCGCCGCGATGCTCCAGATTTTCCAGAATCTGCAGAGCGTCCTCGACAATCTTGTGCGAGCGTCGCCCCTTCATGTCGGCAATGAAGCCCACACCGCAGGCGTCGTGCTCCAAGCGCGGATCGTAGAGCCCCTGGCGGCCTGGCAACACTGCATCGGCGTCGACAATGTCGGCGGCGGCGTGGGGCGCGGTCTCAAGCTGGGTGCTTCTGGTCATGTCTGGTCCTTGGCTGCCTCTGCGGGCACAGTGTGACGTGTCGTGAGATCGGTTCGGACGTTGGATGCGGGCCGGATCATCGGGCGTTTGCCCCAACGGTGCAAGAGTACGGTGCGAGAGAGGGTGCTGGTCAGTTCCTCGGCGCAGCGGTTCTCGGCCCCATGCGTTTTCGCGCATTTTCGGAAATGCGATCGGCGTGCGATGCGCACAAGCCGCCAGCAAAGCGCAGCATGCGCGATCCGGTTCCGGCAGGGCTGCCAGAAAGCGAACAAGTGTAGATCAGCGCTGGAACTGCCGACACGCGCTTTTTCTCCATCAGGCGATTGCCGCGCGCAAGAAGAGCCGTCGCGGACTGACAAGCCTTTTCACCAACCGCCTGCCCAGCGGCCAGTTCAACATTCAGAGTCATCAGATAAAGGTCAGCAATGCTGTCCTTTCGTCGGGAACATGGCAGATTTCTGATTGCGACACAAGGCCTCGGGCTTACAAATCCCGTGCCATTGGCATGCCTGCGGCACGCGGCGGCATACTTGAGCGCTGGATCAGGATCGGCGGATGTTCGGTGTGCTGTCGCGAATGGAACGCTGCTCGTCGAAGCGACCAATTTCCAGGCACATGCTTGAACAAAAAAGGGGCGGACATCGCTTGGATGTCCGCCCGCGCATCACCGTCCGGGGGGGATGGGCGGTGACGTCGTCACGGGCTGGCGGTGAGCCGCCCGTTGCAGCCGGGCGCGAGGGGGCCCGCCCGGCTTCGAGTGCGAGCCTGATTAGCTCGCCTCGATCTGCTTTGTGGCATCGGCGGCGCCGATGGCGATTGTACGTGGCTTCATCCGCTCGGGGATGTTGCGCACCAGGTCGATGTGCAGCAGGCCATCCTTCAAGTCGGCGCCCTTGACCTCGACATAGTCAGCGAGCTGGAAGCGGCGCTCGAAAGAGCGTGCCGCGATGCCGCGGTGCAGGAATTGACGCTCGTTTCCATCGGGCACTTTTTCGCCGCGAACCGTGAGGGACTGCTCCTTCACCTCGATCTTGATCTCGTCTCCGGAGAATCCCGCGACCGCCATGGTGATCCGGTACTCGTTCTCGCCAAGGCGTTCGATGTTGTAGGGTGGGTAGGCGCCTTCATCGACGCTGCCCAGGCTGTCGAACAGCTGAGCGATACGATCGAAACCAATGGTGGAGCGGTAGAGAGGTGCAAAATCCATGTGTCGCATCACATATCCTCCTTGATTGAGCGACATGTCGTTCCGCCCGCCGAGTTTGCGCAGAGCAACTCATGATGGCCGGGCGTCGGCTACGTCAGCGCCCCCGTCAACGGCTGGCGCTGCAGTTGATTTAGGTTTGCCTGCGACTGGTTCAAGGGGTGGGTTGCGCGCCCGTTGATCGACATCGGCAAGGCGCGCCATGCCAGTCGCGCCTCGCCGCGTGCCGCGTCATCACTAAGTGCGGTAATTGTCCGCTAAAGCGCTGAATGAGCATAATAAATATTCTTTGCAGGCGAGCTGGAGTTCATCTGCCATTCATCTGCGCAGACCCAAATTCCAAACGGGCTGGAGGCGGCTCGTGGCAACTGACAACAAGGATTGCGTGTCATGAACTGGTTCGTTCAATCGTGCCGGCTTGGGGCTTTGCTGGCGTTTGGAGGTGGTCTGGCCATGGCGGCGGCGCCCGGCGCCAATGCAGCAGACCTCGACTATGATTATCCAAGGAGCGGCGCGTACAAGGACTACTGGGGCGATCGCGAGGAGGAGCCGCGTTACAGCGAGCGGTATGACAGCCGCTGTGCGCCGCGCCGGTTGGTGCACGATCGTCTCCGCGCTGCGGGCTGGCGAGAATTCGAGGCTGCGCAACCGCGCGGACCTTATGTCGTCGTCGATGCACGCCGCCGGTCAGGGCGTCTCTTCCGCCTGAGGATCGACCGCTGCACCGGAGAGGTGGTGGTGGCCAAGCCATTGGAGCCGCCGCGCCGCTATGTCAGGGACGACTGGCGCGAGGATCGCTGGGAACGGGGCAATTCCGATTGGCGGGATTGGCGCCGCCGCGCTGATGGTCCTGGTTCATACCGCTACCGCCGCGACGTTTACTAGGCTGACTACTCAGCTGGATTTTCCGTCAGGTCCCGTCTGGGGTTTCCCCGTTTTGCTGGTCATCAGGTGTGATCCGCGCTGCCTTGCCGGGCGGCGCGGTTTGCGTTTGGTGCCGCGCGAACCAACGGTGCTGCCGCGTTTGAGTGCTCGCGATTGCCATTGAGGCGGCGGCTCGGATAGTGGCACGAGCTTGTCTAGGGCGCTGTCTAGCCCCCTGATGCGATGCTATCATCGTTCGCGATTCCGGCGCGATTCCGGCCGGCCGCAAATGGGTGGCTGGCGTGAAGTGTCGGGCAGACTGGCTGGACTGTTATGGAATTGACCTCATTGGCGCGAAATCCCGTTCCGAGCGGGGCCGTTGTCGGCGCATTCGCAGGCTATGATGGAGCGCCGCTCCGATTTGCGCGCTGGGAGCCAACACGCAGCCCGCGGCGTGGCACGGTATGCGTGTTCCAGGGCCGGGCGGAGTTCATCGAAAAGTATTTCGAGACGATTGCCGATCTGCGCCGCCGCGGCTTCGCGGTGGCAACGCTGGACTGGCGGGGGCAGGGCCGTTCATTTCGCGCGCTGACCGATCGGCGCAAGTCCCACATCGAGGATTTCGCGGAATACGACAAGGATCTCGTCCGCTTCATGAAGGACGTGGTGCTGCCGGATTGCCCGCCGCCCTATATCGCGCTGGCGCATTCGATGGGCGGCAACATCTTGCTGCGCGCGGCGGCGCAACCAGGTTCGTGGTTTTCGCACATGGTGATGACGGCGCCGCTAATTGCAATCGCGGACGAGAAAATTGGCATGCCGCAAGGGCTGGCGCAGCGGCTGGCGGATATGGTTGCGGTGTCGGGGTTCGGCTCTTCGTTCGTACCCGGTGGCTCCTCGGTGCCTATCGAGATGGGGGCATTCGAGGGCAACGCGCTGACATCGGATCCGGAACGCTGGAACCGCACGAAGGCTGTGTTGGAAGCCGCACCGGACCTTGGGCTCGGTGCGCCAACGGTTGCCTGGTTCCGTGCGGCGATGCGGTCATGCAGCCGGCTCAATGCACCTGATTTCGCGGGGACGGTGAAGGTGCCGGTGCTGATGCTTGCGGCCGGGGAGGATCATATCGTCTCCACGCGTGCCATTGAGGAGCTGGGGGTCAAGCTCAAGCTCGGTTCGCATCTGCTGCTGCCGGGGGCGCTGCACGAGATCTTGCAGGAAAGTGATGCCATCCGGCAGCGGTTCTGGGCGGCTTTCGATTCCTATCTGGAAAGCGCGGTGGCGGCGGCCTGATGGGTGTCTAGCGCAGCAAAACGCTGCTTAGTTTAAGATCTGCGTCGAAGTGAACTTGATTTTTTCGCACACGCGCCTGGCGCTCGTTGGGGACCGGTGAGCTTCGGAATTGTTCGAGGTCGCGATCGTTTTTTCAAAGGAATCAGGAACGCGCTCCATCCTTTTGTTATGGGCATGTTTTTCACGCTGAACCGCTACACACTTCAGCTAAACATGCTCTAGGCGTTGAGGAACTCCAATAGCTGGTCGTGCAGCGCTGGGTCGCCGCAGGCGATGATGCTGCCTCCCTCGGTCGCGGGGCGGCCGTCCCAAGTCGTAACGCGCCCGCCCGCGCGCTCTACAATCGGGATCAGAGCAACAATGTCGAAGCTCTTTAGGTTGGCTTCCATGATGATGTCGACGAAGCCGTACGCGAGCTGCGCGTAGAGATAGCAGTCACCGCCGTAGCGGGTCATGCGGGCGCGCTGTTTCACGCGCATGAACGTCTTGAGCGATGCGCCGCCGCCCAGCAGGTCCGGGTGAGTTGTGGTCAGGATCGCGTCCTCGATCCGCGGGCAAGCGCGCGTCTTCAGGCGCACGACCTTGCCATTGACGTCGCGCCCCCATGCGGCCTTGCGGTCGGCCCAGAAACGCTCGCGCGTGTAGGGCTGGTCCATCACTCCCAGCAGTGGGGTGTCGCCATCCAGGAGGCCGATCAATGTTCCCCAAAGCGGCGAGCCGACGATGAACGACTTGGTGCCGTCGATCGGATCGACGACCCAGCGGTAGCGCGCGTCGATCTGGTGCGTGCCGTGCTCTTCGCCAATCAATCCATGTGTCGGAAAGTGTTGCTTTAGAGCACGAGAGATTGCGCTCTCGGCACCTTTGTCGGCAGCCGTCACCGGATCGAAGTCGCCTTCACCGGCCTTGTTGTCGACCGCGATTCGCTTGCGGAAGTGGCGCAAGACCACCGGGCCGGACAAATCGGCAAGGTGGTGGGAGAAATCGAGCAATGCCTTGAATGTCTCGGGATTTTGTGTGGTCACAGCAACTCGGCCCCGTCGTTGCGCAGTGTGGTGGGAAAATCGTGCTTGATTTCCAATGTACTTGGTTGGCGCGGGCCTCAGAATGCCGCTAAAGCGCGCGGTAAAGTCGTGTGAAGAACGTGTGACGCGAATGCACCGCGTTTACGACGCATTCGCCACAATTCCTATTGCCGCATTGCGCGCGCGCCCGAATATACCCATCTTGTGTTCGTGCAGTCGTTTTCACTAGCGACTTCACGGCCCACTTTGGGCGTTTCCTCCCTAGACTTGGGCCGTTCGTCTTCACGAGCGGCCTTTTTTTGTGCCTTCTGCGGTGTGACGTGCGCGGCATCCGCAGGTTTTTCCCACTTCAGCGCTCCGGCGATACGGGCCTACGAAGCATTTTGTGCGCTGGTCGCTCAGAGTGGGAGAGGCGTCCAGGTTGCGGCCATGCTGCGTGATGCTCAGGCCATGTTTCGGCGGAGAGCGGCCGATCAACTGCCGCATCACTTGGCCTATTCAGCCCTATCAGATTGAGCGTAATCAGGCGGCGCGGCCCCTCTGGTTGGCACTAAGGTATTGTTTTTCTGAGTGTTTCTGCCGTGCTGGGGGCGGACAGAGAATGGCTTTATGGAGCTTCCCGGTTTGGTTCTTGCTGGTCTGCAAAATTTGCATTTGCGATTTGTGCGCCGCACCCTTAATTGTTGCATTGCGACATCGACAAGCCTTGCTTGTCTGTCGTAGCCCTCCTTGGGCGTTTCCTCCCTAGACTTGGGCCGTTCGGTATCCGAACGGCCCCTTTTCTTTTTGTGGCGCGCGAAATCGCAGTTGGGTCGCTTTCGGTGCGATTGCTGAATAATTTCAGCATGGTGGGCGTCGCGGCCGGACTGGGCACCGGTCCGTTGCATTGAACATCAGGCAACCCGAACCTGCACCAAGGTCTCAATTGAGAAATTTTGCATTGCACCATAGTGTGCGTGTCAGTTGATAGAGCGATTGAGCTGCTATCAGCCGCCCGATCCGGGTGTTTCCTCCCAGACTTCGGGGCCGTTCGAGCGATCGAACGGCCTTTTTTCTTGGGGTGCGGCTTTGGCTGCTGCTCGCTGCATTGCATTGGGGGATGGGGGGCGAACGGGATCGATATGCGAGCGGTCCGCGGGGAGGCGCGGATGGACCTAGGGGCTACGCGGGCACTGACCTCGTCTGGCTACTCAGCCGCCGATCGCAAGGCGAGACGCTCTGGCAGGTCAGAAAACATGGCCGCCACCAGTGCCGCTAAATCCTCTGCCAAGCGTGTGAAGCCATCGTTGCGTTCGAGCGAGGTTTCGTCGAGATAGAGGCCGCGATTAATCTCGAGCTGGACAGCGTGCCAGCCGCGCGCCGGGCGGCCATAATGCTCTGTGATGTGGCCGCCTGCATAGGGCCGGTTCATCTGCACGTCGTAGCCCATGCTTCGCATTTCATCGCGAATGAAATGCGAGATGCGGTTGTCACAGGCTGCCCCGAAGCGGTCGCCGATAACGATATCGGGGCGCGAAACAATGCCCTTGGTCATCGTGGCGGACGGCATCGAATGACAATCGATGAGGATTGCATAGCCGAAGCGCTCGCGGGTCTCGTCGAGCAGTCCAGCAAGCGCGCGGTGGAAGGGCAGGTAGAGCGATTCGATGCGCGTCAGGGCGGCGTTGAGCGAAAGCGGCTCGCGATAGATCTCTTCGCCATCCGCAACGATGCGCGCGATGGTACCCAGTCCTCCAGTCACGCGCACGGAATGGGCGTTGGCATACTCGGGCAGCGGCTCGCGAAACAACGCTGGATCAAGTTCGTAAGGCTCGCGGTTAACGTCGAGGAAGGCGCGCGGAAACCGTGCGGCGATGAGGGGTGCGCCGAGTGCTGGCGCAGCCTGGAATAATTCGTCGACATAGCAGTCTTCCGAGCGCCGCAGGGTCAGCGGATCGAGTTTCGACTGGGCGATGAAATGCTGTGGGTAGACGCGGCCCGAATGGGGCGAGCAGAACACGAACGGGACCTGATGGGCATCCGGGCGCGTGACGTCGAATGCCGGCGTCAGCTCGGAAAGTATGCCTTCATGTTCCGTCGTCGGCATGGGGGAACGGTATCCCGGTCAATCAATCTGTTCGGTGTGCTCAGCGTGCGTTGTGTGCACTGCACTTGGCGAACTTTGCCAGCATCGGCGGGTTCTGTCGATGGCGGCGGGTTGTGTTCAGATACCTCAACCGGCTTAATCGCGCGTTGCCGATGGTCGAGCCTCTAGCGCAGCGAACGAAAACCGTTGAGACGCTGGTACGATCCGGCCACTTTGGCGGTATCCAGTTTCTGGATCGCGGTGTGAAGTTGGCCTTTTGACAGTGCCGCACGCGAAAAACGTGTCTCAGCTTCACCCTCCGTTTACCATCCTCACGACAGATTTAAATGACAACTCGTCAAATTCGGCCATCGCGTCCACAAAGTCGGTACTCTCACGCCATGACATTGAAGCCATCTCATCAGCCCATGCGCCGCATAATTCTGGCAGAAGACGACGATTCCATGCGCGGTTTCCTGGAACGTGCGCTGGAGAGGGCTGGCTATTACGTGGTGAGCTTCGCCAACGGCGAGGAAGCCTACGAGCGGATCAAGCAGGAGCCCTTCACGCTGCTGCTCACGGATATCGTCATGCCGCGCATGGATGGCATCGAGCTGGCCCGCAAGGCGAGCGAGATCGATCCTGAGCTGAAGATCATGTTCATCACGGGCTTTGCCGCGGTGATCCTCAACTGCGACGTGGCTGCGGCAAAAGAGGCGCATGTCCTGTCAAAGCCATTCCACCTGAAGGATCTCGTCCGCGAAGTCGAGCGGCTTCTGGCCGCCTGATTGGCGGCAGCTTGCACCAGCTTGCCGGGTATTTTGCGCCTCCCTGCACTAAGCCCACCGGCTGAGCCGCGCTCGCAAATTGCCAAAAAAGACCGTCTTGCCCTGCCGGACTATTGTGGATATAGGACCATCTCCGCACGGCGCTGTGTCGCCGTTTCTTACCGGGCACTTAGCTCAGCGGTAGAGCACTACCTTGACATGGTAGGGGTCAGAGGTTCGATCCCTCTAGTGCCCACCATCGGTTCTTTTTGGCGCGATTGTTTCGTTGGCGCGCCCGGTGCCGGTGGTCCGGTTTCCTGATCTTGCGCTTCGCGGCATCAAATCCGGGCATTTGCCGGGGCTTTGGCGCGACCGAGGGAGCCGACGCGGGTTTTGCAATCGCTCTCCCTGGTTACGATTCTGGAAACTGCGCCTGCTGCGTCCGGGCGTATGGAGGCGGCGCGAAATTTTGGCAGCGGCCGGATGTCTGTGCGGATTGACAGGACGCACCTCGAACGGTAGTTTCCGGCCGACTTTTTCAGCCTCAGGGGCATGTCCTCCGCGCCGTCGTGGTTCTTCGCAGAGCCCCGGAAGTGACGCGCGGGGCGTTTTTGCTGCTTTGGGGCGCAACCACGGACGATAAGACCATGAAAGTCAGGAACTCTCTCAAGTCGCTCAGGTCGCGTCATCGCGACAACCGTCTGGTCCGCCGCAAGGGCCGCCTCTACGTCATCAACAAGACGCAGCGCAAGTTCAAGGCCCGCCAGGGCTGACCGGCGATCCGGACAGGGCGCCGCGCCACGCGTGACTGCCTTGGGTTCGTCATAGGTTTGCGATCTGGTTGCGCGTCCCGGCTTTGACGGCCGAGGGCGCGTTTCCTATTTTGGCGTCATGTGTTTGGCATCATGAATGGTCAACCGATGGCACGTCGCGCAAACCTGTCTTCAGTAGTGGTGGCCGCAACAATTATTGCCGTCGCTGGTTCCTGCTGGCTGGCTGAGGCGCCGAGGGCCGCCGAGCGCGAGGGTGGGGCACCAGGTGCGCAATCACCTGTTGAAGGTGTTCCCCCGCACCTGTTGCGCAAGCCGGCGCCATTGACTGAACCTGACGGCGCCAATCGCCGATCAGCGCCTAATGCGGCTCCCGATGCAGGGGCTGAAACAGGTCGCGAATCAGGTGCCAATGGAGATCTGGCGCCGAAAGGCGAGGCACTGCCAGATGACGACAGCAAATCGGTGGACGCAAAGGCTGAGGACAAGCCGCAGACGCCGTCACAACGCCGACGGGCACTGGACGATCTTTACGCCTATCTGGCAGCGACCGAGAACGCTGGCACGGCTGCGCCGCTTGTAGCCGCGATCGAGCGGCTATGGTTGTTCTCGGGCAGCGATACGATCGATGTGCTGATGGAGCGCGTCCTGAAGGCGGTGGCAGAGCAGAACCTGGACCTTGCCGAAAAGCTCGCGGATACGATTGTCGATTTGGAGCCGGGTTTTGCCGAAGGCTGGAACCGGCGCGCCCTTGTCGCCTTTCTGAGAGACGACAAGGAAAACGCCCTTAATGCATTGCGCCGCGCACTAGCGCTTGAACCGAACCACTTCAAGGCGCTCGACGGCATGGCGCAGATCTTGCGCGACCAGGGCGACAAGGTGTCCGCACTCAAGACCTACGAGAAACTGCTTGAGATTGATCCCTTCTGGGAAGGCGCTCAAGAGGCGGTCGACCAGCTCAAACGCGAGGTCGAGGGCGAAGGCATCTGAATAGAATCTGCTCGCGCAGCCATGCTGGCTCACAGCAAATGCGCATGGATTTGGTCTTCGTTGTCAGACGTGCCAGTGGTGCCGGAGCCTCAGCCGTCACCATACGCGGTGCCGCTTTCGTCGACGTAGGCAATGCGGATCATGTTGGTGGTTCCGGCTGAGCCGAACGGCACACCGGCCGTTACCAGGATGCCGTCTCCCGGTTTGACGAATCCATGCTCCATGGAGAGCTTGCAGGCCTTGTTGACCATGTCCTGGATGCGATCGGGATCGCTGGTCAGGATCGCATGAATACCCCAGACGATCGTCAGGCGCTGCGCGGTAGCATGCACGGGCGTTAATCCGATAACCGGCAGGCCTGGCCGTTCACGCGCCACGCGCAGCGCGGTGGAGCCGGTTGCGGTGAAACAAACGATGGCTGCCAGCTTCACGGTGTCGGCGACAGCGGACGCCGCCGCGGCGATTGCATCGTGTGCGGTTGGCTGCGACTGCACTTCGGTGGCGTGGACCAGCGAAGAGTAACTCGGGTCGCTCTCCACCTGTATGGCGATGCGATCCATCATCTGGATCGCTTCGACGGGATATTGGCCAACGGCGGATTCAGCAGACAGCATGACGGCGTCTGCACCGTCGAAAACGGCGGTGGCAACGTCGGAGACTTCGGCGCGCGTCGGTACCGGCGACGTAATCATGCTCTCCAGCATCTGTGTCGCGACCACGACCGGCTTGCCGGCGGCCCGCGCCATGCGGGTGATGCGCTTCTGCAGGCCCGGCACGCGTTCCACAGGCATCTCGACGCCCAGATCTCCGCGCGCAACCATGAAGCCGTCAGCGGCGGCGACAATGGCCTCAAGGTCATCGATGGCGGATGGTTTTTCGACCTTCACCATAACGGCGGTGTCGGTGGTGATGAGCTTTCTGGCGTCCTCCACGTCCTGGCCGCGCTGTACGAAGCTCAGTGCGATCCAGTCGGCGCCAAGATCGATGGCGCAGTTGAGATCGGACTGGTCCTTCTCGGTCAGCGGACCAACGGGCAGGATCGTGTCTGGTAGCGAAATGCCCTTGCGGCTTGCCAGCGGGCCGCCGACGACAACCTCGGCGGAAATGCGATCTGATCGGGCCTCCAGCACGCGCATGCGGAGCTTGCCATCATCGAGCAGCAGCATGTGCCCTGGCTCGACTGCCTCGAAGATCTGGGGATGCGGCAGGAATACCCGATCCTGCGTGCCGCCGACTTCGTCGCGGTCAAAGGTGAAATGGCTGCCACTGGGCACCATGACGCGGCCGCCGCCGAACTCACCCAGGCGGAACTTGGGACCTTGAAGGTCGGCGAGAATGCCGATCGGGCAACCGTACTTCTTGGACAGCGTGCGCACATTGAAGACAAGATTGCGCGCGAGCTCGTGAGATGCGTGGCTCATGTTGACGCGGAAAACATCGACGCCGGCAAGGAATAAGCGTTCCATCATTTCCGGCGGCGAAGAGGCCGGGCCGAGTGTGGCTATCAGTTTAACGCGTCGGTTGCGTCGCATCGGACTTGGCTGCTCCATCATCAGGATCGGTCAGGCGGATGGTCCAGTCCTTGGCCTCACCCGTATCTACCTCAAAGAATCCCGTCCGCTTATAACCGCGATCGCCACAATCCTGAACTCCCCTGATCGCGAACGATTTTTCGTGGGTACACATGTAGTTCTTGCCTACCCATTCGCCGCCCCGGTCATAATCGACGGCGTGGACATAAATGAAGCGGCTGGGCACGTTGCCCTTGAGCAGGGTTTCGCAGGTTTGAGAGGCGATGTTCCACCAGCCTTCCGTGGTCCAGCCGTCCTTGTCCTGATAACCGACCGCAACCCCGACCCGACTTTCCGTTGAATTGCACATCTTCACGTCGGCACAGGCGGGTGCGGCAAATGACGCGCAGGTCACGGCGAGAACCGCATGCCGGAAAAGCGCTGCGTGACGTTTGCCGGGGATGACGGCCCTACCGAATAAGCTTGGAAACAACAGCGCTCCTCCGCTGGACTTTTTGCCGAACACCGACGCGCCCTGGGGGTGGGCCGGTGCATGGGCTGGGTCTTACGGCCGACAATGCCCAGCCTTGTCCCGTCCGGCAGATCCGCTGTGTCTAGAGCGCTGATCGATCCAACGGTATCGGATCGGCACTCTAGCCTTTTGTTTTTGTCGCATTTCCTACGCCGAAGCGGCGACCACTTCGGCGGAAAATGCTCTAGGGATCGACAAGCAGGACGCGGAAATCGTTGACGTTGGTCTGGGTAGGGCCGCATTCGACGAGATCTCCGATAGCCCGGAAAAACCCCGTCGAGTCGTTGTTGGCCAGGAACTTGGCGGCATTGAGATCGGCTGCGGCAGCGCGCGCCAGCGTGTCGGGCAGGACCACGGCTCCGGCCGGGTCGGACGCATGGCCAGCGCCGCCGTCCGTGCCGTCGGTATCGCCTGCGAGGGCGGCGATCCCGGATGCGCCGTCGAGTGCGATGGCGACGCCGAGGGCATATTCCTGATTGGGGCCGCCGGTTCCGTCGCCGGTCACTGTCACGGTCAACTCGCCGCCCGACATGATGGCAACGCGCTCGCCACGAGCCTTTGCATCGAGAGCGAGGCGGGCATGCTCGGCTCCGACGTCGCGGGCTTCGCCTTCCAGCGCATCTCCGAGTGAAACCACCTTGTAGCCTGCCGCCTGGGCGATGCTGGCGGCTGCCGCAATCGACTGACGCGGTGCTGCGACCATTTCGAAGCGCGCATGGGCGAGGCGGGCATCGTCCGGCTTCAGCGTCTCGTTGGCCGGGTCGGCGAGCACGGTGGCAATCTCATCGGGGATGTCGATCTTGTAACGGGTGAGGACCTCGCGCGCCTCAGCCAGCGTGGTCGGATCGCCAATCGTTGGGCCCGAACCGATGGCGGCGGGGTCGTCGCCGGGGATGTCGGAGATAGCCAGGGTTAGGAGTTGCGCCTTGCCAACGGCAGCCGCAAGCTTTCCGCCCTTGATGGCGGACAGGTGCTTCCTGATGCAGTTCATCTCGGTGATGCGGGCGCCTGATCGCAGAAGCTTCTTGGTGAGGGCCTGCTTGGCATCGAAGGAAATGCCTGGGGCGGGTGCCGACCAAAGCGCGGAAGCGCCGCCGGACATCAGTGCGAGGACTAGATCGTCGGGGCCGGCCGTTGCCGCCAGCTTCAAGGCGCGCTGGGCGCTGTCGATGCTCATGTGATCGGGCACGGGATGGCCGGCTTCGACCACTTCGATAATCTCGGTGGGCAGACCATAGCCATGCCGGGTCGTAACGAAGCCTGAAATCCTATCTGCCTGGCCAATCGACTGATAGTGCCGCTCGGTCGCCTGCGCCATGGCGGCTGCGGCCTTGCCAGCCCCGACGACGATGATGCGCCCTTTCGCAGGAACGGGCGGCAGATGCGGTGGGACGCAGGTCGAGGGATGGGCGGCGGTGACTGACGCCTGGTACAATTTCATCAGGAAGGATCTGACAGCTTCGTATGACTGGGGCATTTGATTGACCTTCTCGTTGCATTCGCCGTGTTGCGCCGACGGGGATGGGCAGGTTTGGGTAACCTGCCGGTACTGCGGTAGCAGCTTGACCGCAATCCCTCAGTCCCCGTGTTTGCGAGATCGTCAGACTTGCGTCAAGCCGGGCCAGATATGAACAGCTGCGGCGCCGTAGACGGTATCCAGCCATGCCGGCTCTGACTATAGTCCGCCGCCATGCAAGACAGAACTGAAACGGCGGTTGGCGCGCGCATTGGCGCATGCGAGGCGGAGAGCCATCGCGTGATCGGCGGCCGGGCCGATGCCGGCCTCGTTATCGTGTGCGACCATGCGGAAAATACGCTGCCGGAGGGCTACGGCACGCTTGGCCTGCCCGAGGCAGAGCTGGCGCGTCACATCGCGTATGATATCGGCGCCAAGGCGGTGGTGGAACAGCTTGCCGCCATACTGGATGTGCCAGCGATCTTGTCCAGATTTTCGCGGCTGTTGATCGATCCCAATCGCGGGATCGACGACCCCACACTCATCATGCGGCTTTCCGACGGTGCGATCATTCCAACCAACCGGACGCTGACGGCGGAGGAACGGCAACGGCGTATCGATACGTGGTATGCGCCTTACCATCAGGCCATCGACCGTCTCATCGATGAAGCCCAGCGTCACCATCCGCATCCCGTGCTTTTGTCGGTTCATTCCTTTACCGAGGTCTGGCGGGGCACAATCCGCCCGTGGCAGGTTGGCGTGTTGTGGGACGCAGACGATCGCGTCGCGGCGCCGCTGATCGAAACCCTGGTCGCGGAAGGTGATCTCCTGGTTGGAGATAACGAACCTTATAGCGGGCGGCTCAAGGGCGACTGCATGTGGTGTCATGGCACGCAGCGTGGTCTGCCGCATGCGCTGATCGAATTGCGCCAGGACCTCATCTGCAATGCGGAAGGGCAGACGGCGTGGGCACGCAGGCTCGCACGTGTCATGCGCAAGATTGCGAAGCGTCGCGGCATGACCATGGAACTGGGCTAGGGTAAGAGCGCGGGCTCCGGCGTGCCGTTGCGTTGACGGCGGAGGCTGGTCCGGACCGGTTCGCGGGGAGCTGCCTGGTTGGCCAAGTCAATGCGGGTGAGCACGCTTTCGCTACTGCTTCAGACATTTGAGCGACTTGCTCTCCGCGACGTCCGCCTTGATGGCGATGGCGGTGCGAAGCACGCTTTGAAGCTTCAGCTTCTTTGACTCGGCAATGCCCTGACCATAGGCCTGCGCAGCCAGCTTATCCAATGTCGTTGTGGCTTCGATCACCGCCAGCTTAAGCTCGGTGCAGCTCATCTGTGCGCGCATGGCGTGGTATGCGAGAAGACGCGTTCCGGATTCGTAGTCTTCCTGGCTGGGTGGTGAAAAGATCCAGGCGTGCGTGTCGTCGGCGCGCAGCGATGCAAGGCGTTCACTGCAGGCGCTATCTGATGCCGAGCACACGATGGCGATTTCAACCGGCGGCTCCGTGTTGGGCGCAGGGGAAGTTTGGGTCGCGGTTAGGTTTGCGGCAGGCGGGACTGAAAGCCGTGGCTCTTGAGCTTTCTGTGCGGCATGTGGTTCGAGTGACGATTCCAGCCGTTGCAATGCCTCTTCCCTGGCCTTCCGAGTGAGATCTTCGTCATTCCTGTCGCGGCCGCCGGTAAAATCACCAAGTGCGATCCTGTCGCTTGCGGGGCGATAGTTCCGATGCCGTGACGGCAGGTCGATCACTTCAGCGGGGCGCCAATAAGATTCGCCGCCATAGGTGGCGAGATCCGCGCGCAGGTTGCGTGCGTCGGCGAGGGATAAGAGATGATTAGGGTCAAGGGTGGGAAGGAAAGTATCATCGTGGATCGCGCATCCGGCATTGAGGGCAGCGAAGCCCAATATGGCGAAAGCGCTGAGCAGTCTCATTGCAGAAATTCCACGCGGTTCCCATGACGCGATGTGTGGACAGCATTATTCTGAGACAGAGTTTAAGATAGCGTTAGTAGAATGGGGCAACCGGCGCTTACACCCACAGCGCGCGTGGTGGCACCGTCGATGGGAATGGGGCCGGGGCAGACGACTGCGGGCCATTCTGGCGGGTTGGCGGGAATGGCAGTTTACGATTTTGGGCCCATATGGAAGATGAGGCATCTCTGGGTTCAGCGGAGACCGTTGTCTGGCTGAGCCTCGGTGGCGGTGGCTCAGGTCGACGGAGAGGACAGGAATTTCATGGCTGACATTGATGATACAACGCGTGTTGAGCTTGAGGCGGCGGCGTTCCGCAGGCTCGTTCAACATCTGCGTGAGCGCACTGACGTGCAGAACATCGACATGATGAATCTGGCGGGGTTCTGCCGGAACTGCCTTGCCAACTGGTACATGGATGCGGCGAACGGCAAAGGCATCGCGCTCGACAAGGCGGGCGCCCGGGAAATCATCTACGGCGAGCCCTATGCCGAATGGCAAAAGAAACATCAGAAGGAAGCGAGCGCCGATAAGCTTGCCCAGTTCGAGGTCAACCGTCCGAAGGATCACTGATCCGCTAGATCGTTTCAGACTGACGTTGAAACGATCCAGACTTTTTCGCTCACGCCGCTAACCCTCGCTATCGCTCGGGCTGCTCCGAGGGGGGCGGCGCAAGGCGCCGGGCCGCAGTCGCGGCCTGAACGATTCCGCCTTGGCCGGAAGCGCTCTAGATGAGTTCAGGTGCGATCACGCAAGCGCGGAATTGCCTTACCGCGTAGTCCTGCTTCAGCTCATGGGCGCATTCTGGTGTCCATGAACTGGGGCAAACGGATCAGATCCGGCAGTTTGAAATTTCTAAAGGTTTCATTCGAACCGCTGTCGACCTTGCTGCGACTGACAAAGCAGGCGGGCGCAAATGGCGCCGTCTTCTCATCTCAGCCCAATCAAGCAAGGAGTTTTATCGATGCAGAAAAAGATTTTTGCAGCCGTTGCGGCCGCCGTCGCGGTTGGCGCTCTTTCCGCACCGGCATCGGCCTGTCCCGCCGGCTACAAGCCGGTTTGGATCCAAGGCAACAAGGTCTGCATGCTCGATGCTTCGGCATCCAATTCGCTGGCATCGCCTGATGGTGGCGGCGGCATCTACAAGAAGCTCAAGATCAAGAAGCTGCATCGCTGACGCGGCTGATGAAGTGTGAAAATGAAGGGCGCGGCGAGTTGAGGTCTCGCCGCGCCGTCATTGCTTATCGCGGTCTTGTGCAGAGAGCCTTGCGCCTACTCCAGGTGTGCGCCAAGCCCTGTTTCATAAGCCATCGTTACATCATGCAGCGCATGCCGCCCATGCCGGGCAACAGATAGTCGGCCTTCTGCTTTTGCTGGTCGTCAAGCGCACCATAAAGCTTGTCGATAGCCGCCTTCATTTCCTTCATCATGCCCAGGCGGGTCTCCATCATTGTGAGCCGCGCACCGAGGCGATCGAGCGGCGAGGTTGCGGACTGCATAGCAGTCCACATGGCCTTGTGCCGATCCTGTCGGCCTTCGGCATGCTGCTTCATGACTTCGACGACGGCATCGAAGGCAGCCTGCTGGTTGTCCTTGAGGCCAAGCTCCGCCTTGATGAACGCCATGCGGCCGGCTGCGTGTGGACCCATCATCATCGGGCAACCGCCCATCATGGGGCCGTCCATCGGACCGCTCATGGGTCCGCCCATCGGGCCATGCATGGGGCCGCTCATGGGTCCACCCATTGGACCGTGCATAGGCCCCTGCATCTGCCCCATGTGGTGCGGGCCTTCAGGACCTTGAGCCGGGCTGCCGGCCTGGGCCTGCTGTGAGGTAGATCCTCCGCTCATTCCGCTCATGCCGTCCATTCCCTGCTGGGCGTCGGCTTTGGGCTGTTGCGGCGGCATCTGGGTTGCCTGTTGGGGCGGTGCGGCCCGCAGGTAGCGCATGCCTGGATGGCCTTGGGGCGGCTGTGCGCCGGCGTAAGGCGGCGGTTGCATCATACCCGGCCATGCCGGAGCGCCCCGGTGCATGGTCGGTCCGGGAGGTACGCCGGGAGGCATCTGGCCCGGATAAGGTGCCGCCTGGGCTGGCGGTTGCGCTGCAGGGGCTGCTGTTTGCTGGGCGTTGGCCGTCAGGGCAAGCGGCGAGAGCACTGCTGCACAGGCTGCCAGGGACCAGCGTGCTTTGGCGATTGAGGGCATTGAGCGCGATCCTTCCTAAAACGCAAGACTTCAGGATGTTTCTCTGTGGCGGATAAACCGCACTCAAACATGTATCGTCACGCAATGATATGGAACACCTAAAGGGTGTGCGGCACGCCGTCGCCTTCGATTGCAACAAAGCTCTGGATGACGTTGCCGGCTCACTTGATGCGGGGGGAGAGTAGGGGCTAGCGTCTGGCAGCCCGAGATGGGGATGAGGATTTGGCTTATGGCTGCGGCCTGAGGTGGATGCCTCTGATGTGGCTATATAAAATTCAGTAGTTGCGGGGGTATTCATGACGACGCTGCAGGCTTCGGCGCAAAACCAGTTGCGCCAGTTCGTCGAACAGATCGAGCGGCTCGAAGAAGAGAAGAAGGCAATTGCCGGCGACATTCGAGACAAGTTCGCGGAAGCGAAAGCGCTCGGCTTTGACGTAAAGGCACTCCGCCAGATCGTGCGGCTGCGCAAGAAATCGCAGACGGAACGTCAGGAAGAAGAAAGCATCCTGGAAGTGTACATGCACGCCCTTGGCATGCTGGGCGGCGCTCCTTCCGAGTCGGCGGTGGATGCCTTCATGGCTGCAGAGTAGGGGCTTCGGGCATTCCGCACGGCTGCCAGCACGTTGGCCGGTCGCCCGCAAATTGGGGGCAGGCAAGATGCAGAGCGCGGCGGCGGCGGTCGCCGCGTTTTTTGTTTTCGGCCAGTACCTTGGGTTCTGCGTTGCGCAGGATAGAGGAGTGGGCGCCCCGGTCCCATTCGGCGCTGAGCCGGGACGCCCCACGGTGGATCAGGGCTTGGCCCCCTACTCCGCCGTGAGGATTGGCACCATGTGGGAGGTGGATTTCCGCCTCATCACCACGGTGCCGTTAGCAGATCTGCCTTTCGCGCGTTCGCGCTCATTTCCCTTGCTGCTCCCTTCCTGCGCCAATCTCTGAAGGCGCAGATGTCGGGTGCTATTGTTTCCCCAAACGCCGCTGTGGCCCCTCGTCGGTTACGCTCTGCGTCCGCTTCCGTTCGCTATCGGGTCCGACCCTGCGCATGCATGGCTTGGCTTTGAATGGGACGAGTGGATTCCTTGGTACGGACCTTTTTCAATAAGAGCCAATCTATTGTTTGTGACGCTATTGAAAGAAATGCTTATGATGTGGCATTAAACATGCTTTCAGCACTAGACCGGCGCAACCTTGGCGCATCGGGTGGGCGTATTATAAGTTTGCTGTAGTCCAGACGCTGTTGGTGGTCAGCGTCCCTTATGGGCTACAGAGGGCGGCAAGTGTCATACATCACACTCAAACAGCTTCGTTATTTTGATGCGCTCGCTCGCGTGCAGCATTTCGGAAGGGCTGCCGATGCCTGCGCCGTCACGCAGCCGGCGCTGTCCATGCAGATCCGCGAACTTGAACAGAACCTGGGCCTGCCGCTGATCGAGCGATCGCGCAGCGGCGTGCAGCTCACCGAAAAGGGGCGTGACATTGCAGTGCGGGCTGCGCGAATTCTGGGTGACGTCAGGGCGCTCGTCGAATATGCGCAACATTCAGACAAGGTGCTGACCGGGTCTTTGCGGCTTGGCGTCATTCCCTCGATTGCGCCCTACATGCTGCCGCCGCTGCTGCCGCTGGTGCGTGAATGCTACCCGGAGCTGGAACTGCATGTGCGCGAAACGCAGACGGCAAACCTCATCGAAGAGCTGATCTCCGGCAAGATCGACGTGATGCTGCTGGCATTACCGGTCGACCATCCCGATATCGAGACGCTTGAACTTTTCAAGGACCGCTTTGTTCTGGCGTTGCCGAAGGACGGAAAGTTGTCGGGTCAGGTTCGTGCCGACAAGGAGATGATTGCGGGTGAGCGGTTGCTGCTGCTCGAAGAGGGGCATTGCCTGCGCGATCAGGCGCTCACGTACTGCAATCTTCAACAGGTCGATGCAGTCAATACATTCGGCGCATCCAGCCTTTCGACGATCGTTGAGATGGTGTCGGCGGGTTTCGGGATAACGCTGCTGCCGGAAATGAGTCTGGCAATCGAGGCACGCGGGCGGGACCTTGAACTTGTGCCGTTCGTTGCGCCTGAACCAACGCGGACGGTCGGTTTGGCCTGGCGGCAAACCAGTCCGCGCAAGAAGGACTTCGAAGAACTTGGTCAGCTCTTTTTGAAAGCACGAGAAAGCGTCAGCGCCATCGGAACGGGGAATGGTGCGTCTTCGGCAAAGGTGAAACGCAAGGTGCGATAACGCCATCGGCAGGGGATCGCCGCGCTGCCGCGCAGGGCTGTCGTCCTTGAGGGATGCCTCTAGGTTGGACCCGTTGTCAGCGGCTGCTGGTCTTGACCGCGCGCTGCGCGAGGCGATCGTCACGGGCCTCGATGGCACCCAGTCCGGACAGATCTACGGCGCTGCCCTTGAACTGCTGCGCCCATAGCAGAGCCACAACCTGTTGGCCCGGACGCAGCTTGAGTGGAAGCTGATCGCGTTCCTGATCCAGCATATCGAGGGTCTGTGCGACATCGGGATGTGACATACGGGTGAGGACGGGATCGTCGGCGGAAGCGGTCTCCGTCAGCAGGGGTGCCACCGGGAATGGCCGGTACGACATCTCGTCGGGATGCTCTTCATCGAATTCGGGCGCGGCGGCCCAGCCGGTCGACCAGCCGGAACGCTCGATATCCGTGATGCTCTTTGGTGCGTCGGGTGTTGCCATCGCTTCAGGGGCGACGGCCGCGACGCGCGCTGGGGCATTGTCAGGTTTCGTCGGTCGCAATTCAGGTGCCGGCATGGCGCCGCCGGTCAGACTGGCCATTGCGGGTGTCCGGACTGCCGGTGTGGGCGGCTGGACGAGCTTGGGCGCGGGGGCGAACGCGGCCAGACTGAAAAGTGAGGCCAGCCGGTTGCGATCCTGAGGCGAGACGGCCTTGGCGGCTGGTGGTTGTTGGGCTGGCCGCGCGACCGGACGCGGTGCTGCGACAAGCTGCGGTGGAGCCAGTGATGCCAGTGCCGCGACCTGCTGACGGGCAGGGGCAGCGGCTGCGCGGGGTTGAGGTGGCGGAGCGCTGGAGGGCGCTGACGATGGCCTTGCGGCATCGCCTGCATCGGCCACCATCGTTGCGGTTTTTGGCGAACTGCGAAGGTTGAAGAATGCCGCGACCTGCTGAGCCAATTCGCGATAACGGCTCTGGGCGACAACATAGTCGGTGCGATTGAGCGGCCTGCCGTCAGCGGGCACATGCTGGGAATGACCGTTGGGGAAGAGGAGCGCCAGCTCATAGCGCGGCATGCGCGGCCAGTGGCGGACGCGGCCGGTGTCCAGATGGACGAAGGGTACGCCGGATGTCGGATAGTAGCCGACGCCGCCGCGTTCGCGGACGAGACCCGAGTAGCGCAGCTGCTTCAACGGTACGTCGGGGAAGTGGATGTCCGCGGCCTTGCCGAGGATGTGGCGCGAGTTCTTGGCCTGGCCGCCGCCGTTCTGGCGCAGCGATTCATTGGTGCCGGGTGACCGGAATCCGGAAATCAGGTGGATCGGTTCCTTTGAGCCCAGTTCTTCATGAACTTCCCAGACGAGATCGACCAACTCGGGGTCCATCTCGGTGGCCTTGTCCTTGCGCCA
Organism: Hyphomicrobiaceae bacterium; assembly: GCA_020442165.1. Taxonomy (GTDB): domain Bacteria; phylum Pseudomonadota; class Alphaproteobacteria; order Rhizobiales; family Hyphomicrobiaceae; genus JAEUMD01. The sequence goes on from JAGRKV010000051.1 coordinate 518,443, forward strand.
ATCGCGCATCATCCAACTGATCTTCTTCATCGCCTCGGGGTCGCGCTTGCCGTCGCGCATGTAGGTAACTGTGAGGCGTTCCTTGGTATGGATGTTGTAGAAGGAAATGGTGCGCGTGCCGCTATTGCGGGCGGTCAACGTGTCGGCATTGATGCCGGCAACGGCAACAGCCGCGGCAAGGCCCGCGAGTAAAACTCGAGCGCTTGATAGCACGTAGCTTCCCCGTCCCAATGCGACTGGCGCCTTGCGCTCCCGGTCCCTGTAATTCTCCGGAAACGTGGGAGGCTTACTCCCAGTGCGGCGCACCCTGCATAGTACTTCGCTAAGGTTAACCCCTAACCCCTTAAAAATGGAGTAAGCCTCGGAATCGGGGCCAAATTTGGGTCATTGGTGATTGTTTTTTCGAGCATTTCCGGTGGTGCACGGCTTTTGCCCGGCGGCCTGAGTTGGCCGGCATATGAGGGGATGGAAAGCGAAAAAGGGCCACCTTTCAATGGGGCGGCCCTTTAAGCTGCATTCTCACTTGAACCTGTGTGCCAACCGGGACGGCAGGTAGCCGTTTCAGAGGGGCTCAGAAGCCGCCGAATAGGTTGCCAAAAAAGTCATTGAGTGCATTGGAGCTGCCGCCGCCCTGGGTGGCGACGATCTGCGGCCTGACGTAGGGGACCGGCAGAAGATGGTCGCGATGGCGCGGGATGCGGTCCCACTGCCCGGCGAGCGCCAACCGGATGCGCTTTTCGTGCTGATACATGTCGGGGCGTGAATGCAATTCACCCGCATCGTCGACCCAGGCCGTGAAATACGTGACATGCACGGGGATCTTGGAATCGAGCTTGATATTGTTGTCGTTGGGGCCTTTGGCGAGCAGCGTCTGGACCTTGTCCGCACTCCAGCCCTTGTCCTGTTCCAGCACGATTTCGGCGAGCCGCATGGGGTTGCGCACGCGCATGCAGCCGTGGCTGAAGGTGCGTGTCGACTCGCTGAACAGGCCCTTGGTGGGCGTGTCGTGCATGTAGACCTGATGCTTGTTGGGGAACAGGAACTTGACGTTGCCCAGCACGTTGCCCCCGCCGGGCGGCTGATAGACGTTGTAGGCGCGGATATCGGCCCGCGACCAGTCGACGGACAGGGGATCGACGTCGCGGCCGTTATACTGCAGGCGCAGGCCGCGGCGTTCGAGTGATGAACCGCGCGCCAGGCTCGGCAGCAGCTCCTTGACCTTGATCGATTCCGGCACCGCCCAGTAAGGATGCAGCACCACCGTCTCCAGTTCGTGGGAGAAGACCGGCGTCTGTTTGTCGGTCTGTCCGGCGATGATCCGCTCCTCGTGGATCAGCTTGCCGTCCTTGATAACGCGCACCAGATACTCCGGCAGGTTGACCCAGACATAGGTCCGGCCCAGATCCTCGGGCATCCACCGCCACTCTTCCATGTTGGCGATCAGCAGGCCCTCATCGATCTTGCGCTTGCCGCCGTTCAGTGACGCGCGGGTGTTGCGGCCGACGAGCCCATCGGTCGTCATGCCGTTCTCGCGCTGGTACGCTTTCACCGCGGTTTCGAGGGTTTCGTCGTAGAATTCAGGATCTGCCGGCGTGCCATCGGCGGCGGCCGGTGGCAGCTCAGCCTTGAGCCGCTGGCGCAGGATGACGACGTCTGCGTGCTTCTTGCCGGGTGCCAGCAACGGGCCGGTCGCTGGCATGATGACCGGCTGCTCGGTCTTTTCAGCCTGTCGCAGCTCGATCAATTTCTTGCGCAAGTGCTCGAAGCCATCGTGCTTGGGCTGCAGATTTACGAGGTAGCCGCCGGGGTCGTCGGTATTGGTGAGGCCTTCGAGGACCTTGACAGGTGAAAGGATTGGCGGATCGCGGTCGAGGTAGGAACTCATCTGCCGCGGGTCGGGAATGCGGCCACCACGGGCGAACCGTGCATACTTCAATGCCGCGATCGAGATGCGGGTTTCGGCATCAACGAGCACATCGGTGCCGGGGTCAGCGCCCAGATCCGTCGGCGGCAGATCGAAATCCGCTGCATCAAGGCCCCAGTCGTCGGCGCGCTTGATCTCGTCGATCAGGGCCTTGGCTTTCGCCGTCAAGGCCTTGCCGTCCAGCCACATGGGCTTGTTTTCGCGGGTCACGTAGAAGGCTGCCAGGGCACTTCTGTCGGACTTGTCGCCATCCGACAGATTGCGCGCGGTGGCCGACAAACTGGAACGCACACCAATGGCGACGGCTTCGTCAGCGCTCAGCAGCCGCTGAGGCGGATCGGGCTCAAGAGCCAGGGCTGGCATGCCATAGCCATGGATGGCAACAGCCGCAATCGCTGCAATCCCAAGTTGACGCATTCGAGGCTCCTTGTTTTGCGGCACGCTAATAAGTGTTCGCCCGGATTTCCAGCGGCACTTGCTCCAGATCAAGTGTGGTCGAGGATCGTGGAGAAAAGGTGTTGCGTGTTTGCACGTTTTGACGCGATCCGAGCGCGCGATCAGCGGATCGTGAAATTGGTTGGCATTGCAATCCGTTGCACTCGTTATGCTCAACTAGTCTCTTGGCTGGCGTGTAAAGGTTATGGCATCAGCTGCCACAACCAGAGCCATGTGTTTGAGCGTTCCTGAGCAGTTGCCGGGCCGGGGATTGGTTCGCTGGCTAGGCAAACCGGTGCCGCCACTAGCCGCTTGGCTGATGGCAAATGGCATTTGCGGCAATGCCTGGTTCAGACATCGCCGCAGATTTGGGGCTGCACCTGATTGAGCAGGGCTATGTTTTTCATGCGGGCTACTTGAGGTCGGGACAGCTCAGCTTCTTGTAGCCGATGATCTTGCCGCCGCAGGTCGTCTGGTTCCACCAGCAATTCTCGAAAAAGATCTTCTTGGCGTGACATGCGCGGTCAATGCTCGGGCGTTGGATCGGCGGCTTGACGCCTCCGGCCAGGTGCAGCCGTCCAGAGGCGGCTTCGGCTTCAGCGGCGGTCAGGGCGACGGCGCCTGAAACGGTGGCAATCGAAAGGACGGTGGCAAGGACAGGGCGGATGGCGATCGTGGTCATTTTGACTTCCTCCAATTTGGATCTCTGGCTCTCTGGCTCCGAAGCCTGCCTTTGCGTTTCGCCCCGGATTGCTTATGGGTCGTGCCGCTTGTGCCGTCGGTTCGAAGGAAGGATGAAATTTTTTACTTTCGCGGGATCGCAGCGGAGACATGCAAAAGCAGAAGCGCCCGCTGCGGCATGGCAGCGAGCGCTTTGCGTTTTCAAAGAATGGTTCGCGTGACGATCAGTTCGGACGAGGTTCCAGTCCGTACTCCTGCATCTTGCGATAGAGCGTGGAGCGACCAATCTTCAGCCGCTTAGCAACCTCGGTCATGTGACCACGGTAGCGCCCCAAGGCGAGCCGGATCATGTCGGCCTCGATCTCCTCGAGGGGGCGAATGTCGCCATCAGAGGTTATGGCCGGGATGCCAAGAGCCGCGGTGCCGTCCCCGGGGCGAACCTCGATCGTCTGCGGGATGCGATCCTCGGCGCCAAGCAGGGCTGGGCCGGTGTAGGATGGCGACTTGGCGATTGGCGCAGGTGCTGCTGGCACTTCGGCCTTGAAGCCTTCGACGTGTGCAGCGATCTGTGGGAACTCGTTGACGGTGAGTTCTGAACCATCGGCAAGGACCACGGCGCGGAACACCGTATTCTCAAGCTGGCGAACATTTCCCGGCCAGGCATAGGCTTCGAGCAGGGCCAGTGCGTCACTCGTCATGCCGGTGACGCGTTTTCCTTCCTCGGCAGCAAAGCGCGCGACGAAGTGCTGGGCGAGGTCTGCAACATCACCGATGCGCTCCTTGAGCGGCGGCACCCAGATCGGGAACACGTTGAGGCGGTAGTAGAGATCCTCGCGGAACTTGCCTTCCTTGACGAGCTGGATCATGTCGCGATTGGTCGCCGCGATGAGGCGGAAATCAACCTTGATCGGGCGCTTGGCGCCGACCGGCTCGATCTCGCCCTCCTGCAGCGCACGCAGCAGTTTGACCTGTGCGTCGAGGGGCAATTCGCCAACCTCGTCGAGGAACAACGTACCGCCGTCTGCTTCCTGGAACTTGCCGGTGCGTTTGTCGACGGCACCGGTGAATGCGCCCTTCTCGTGGCCGAATAGGATCGACTCGACAAGGTTCTCGGGGATAGCGCCGCAGTTGACCGTGATGAATGGCTTGCCAGCGCGTGCGCTTTCGCCCTGGATGGCGCGGGCGATCAATTCCTTGCCGACGCCCGACTCGCCTTCGATCAGAACGGCGATGTTGGCGTTGGATTGTGCCGCACGGCGACCCAGCGAGACGACGCGCTGCATGGCGTCCTCGCGGATGATGAGATCGGAGAAGGTGAGGGTGCCTTCCTGGCGCTTCTTGATGCGGGTGATCTCGCCAGCGAGCGCTTCGATCTTCAAGGCGGAGCGGATCGAGACTTCGAGACGTTCCGGGCTTGCGGGCTTGATGACGAAGTCGACGGCACCGGCGCGCATGGCGTTGATGGCGGTGTCGATGGAGCCGTGGGCGGTCTGCACGATGATCGGCGGGAGGCCCGCCTTGCCGTTGAGGCGGTCGAGCACGGCCATGCCGTCGATGCCAGGCATCACGAGGTCGAGAAGGACAAGGGAGATGCTGGAGCGGTCCGGGCCTTCGAGCAGCTCAAGTGCGCTCTCGCCGGAACCTAAGGTCTTGGTCTCGAAGCCCATCCGCTTGATGGTTTCCTCGAGAATACGGCGCTGGGCCGGATCGTCGTCGACGATAAGTACGCGCTTGGCCATGTGGCACTCGACTCTTGGACGCTACAGATACTTCTCGCGACATCACCCGAACTCCTGCCCGAAACAGGGCAGCCGGCGTGGCGCGAAAAACTCAACATCCTGGAGACTGCCGCATCTCGGTAAACAACAGGTTTCCAGCGGGCTCATGTCGGCTCGTTTTTGCGCAAAGTGTGCATTATTGGGATATCAAGCCTGAAATTTTCAGGTTTTCCGGCGCTCTGCGGCCATTGCCCGGTGGCGGGTGGCAGCCTTGAAAAACGCGCCCGGTGCCGTCACATTGCCTGCGACTCGCCAATGTTCCCTTACCGTCATGATCGGAGCCCAATGATGACGCTTTTCCAGCGCGCCTTTCCCGATGTTCAGCACGCCTCGACCGGTTCCGGTGCCAGTGCCGCCACCGCCGAGCTTGGCGTGATGCCGGAATGGGATCTGTCCGATCTTTATGCCGCGCCCGATGCGCCTGAAGTGAAGCGCGACTTGGAGAAGGGTGCTGCAGACGCCAAGGCGCTGAAGGACAAGTGGCAGGGTCGGCTCGTTGCGGTTGGCTCCGACGGTGCAGCCCTCGCGGTGGCGGTCCAGGCCTATGAGGCGCTGTCCGACCTGCTCGGCAAGCTCGGCTCTTATGCGGGCCTGCTGTATGCAGCGAACCAAACTGATCCGAAGCGGGCCAAGTTTTATGGCGACGTATCGGAAAAGCTCACTGCGATCTCATCCGACCTGTTGTTCTTTGAGCTTGAGCTCAACCAGATTGCCGATGCCGATCTCGATAAGGCGCTGACTCATCCTGAGCTTGCACGCTACAAGCCGTGGTTTGATGACCTGCGCAAGGAGAAGCCCTACCAGCTGGAAGAGAAGATCGAACAGCTCTTCCATGAAAAGGGGCAGACGGCGCGCGGCGCGTGGAACCGTCTTTTCAACGAGACCATGAGCGGCTTGCGCTTCGATGTTGCGGGCGAGAAAGAGCCACTGACGCTGGAGCCCACGCTCAACTTGATGTCCGATACCAAGCCCGAGCGGCGGCAGGCAGGTGCGGAAGCGCTGGCAAAGGTCTTCAAGGACAACGTGCGGCTCTTCACGCTCATAACCAACACGTTGGCGAAGGACAAGGAGATCTCGGACCGCTGGCGCGGTTTCAAGGATGTGGCTGACAGCCGGCACCTAGCCAACCGCGTCGAGGCGCCGGTGGTCGATGCGCTGGTGGCGTCGGTGCGCGCCGCCTATCCGCGCCTGTCGCATCGCTACTATGCGATGAAGGCGAAGTGGCTTGGCATGGACAAGCTCTCGCACTGGGATCGCAATGCGCCGCTGCCCGAAAAGCCCGACCGCACGATCACCTGGGCTGAAGCGCAGGAGATGGTGCTTTCCGCCTATTCGAGTTTTGCGCCGGAGATGGCGGGAATCGCGAAGCCTTTCTTCGACAAGAACTGGATCGACGCGCCGGTGCGGCCAGGCAAGGCGCCCGGTGCGTTTTCTGCCTCGACGGTGCCGTCGGTGCACCCTTACGTGATGATGAACTACCTCGGCAAACCGCGCGACGTGATGACACTCGCGCATGAGCTGGGCCATGGCGTGCATCAGGTTCTGGCGGCAAAGCAGGGACCGCTGCTCGCGCCGACGCCGTTGACGCTGGCTGAGACCGCATCCGTGTTCGGCGAGATGCTGACCTTCCAGGCGCTGCTGAAGGATACCAAGGACGCGCGCGAGAAGAAGGCGATGATCGCGGGTAAGGTCGAGGACATGCTCAACACGGTCGTGCGTCAGATCGCGTTCTATACCTTTGAGCGCAAGGTGCATGAGGAGCGTCGCGGCGGCGAACTGACGTCAGACCGCTTGAACGAGATCTGGCTTGATGTGCAAAAGGAAAGCCTCGGGCCGGCGATCGAGTTCAAGCCGGGCTACGAAGTGTTCTGGACCTACATTCCGCACTTCATCCATTCGCCGTTCTATGTCTATGCCTATGCGTTCGGAGATTGCCTCGTGAACTCGCTTTACGGGCTTTATCGCGAGGCGCATCCGGGCTTCGTCGAGAAATATTTCGAGATGCTGAAGGCTGGCGGCTCCAAGCACCACTCCGAGCTGCTGGCGCCGTTCGGTTTGGACGCGCGCGACCCTGAGTTCTGGAACAAGGGCCTCAAGGTGCTCGAAGGCATGATCGACGAACTGGAGCGGATGGAGAAGATGTCTTGATCTGGCGCGACGAGAGTTGCGCGAAATGTTGTCGTCACTGACAGATTGCCAGTTGAGGTCCGGCGCTCTGGCGCCGGGCCGCAGTCGCGGCCTTTTTGGGCCTGGTGGGCCGGTAAATGGCGCCTTCAAAATCGCGATGTCATCCTCGGCTTCATGCCGAGGATCCACTCTGCGGCAAGGTTGAAGCACTCGCTTGTTGCTGCGGTTGCGCAATGCACGCGTGCTTTCCCGCGCTGAAGCCTGGGTCCTCGGGACAAGCCCGAGGATGACAAGCTGGGATGTTATACATTCTGTACAACGCACCCGCTGCCATGTTATACATTGCGTATAACGCGCCTGCGGAGCCGCCAACATGAAGCTGCAACTCAAGAAGATCGGGAATTCGACCGGGCTCATCCTGCCCAAGGAGTTGCTGGCGCGGCTCGGGCTTCAGGAGGGCGATGAGCTGGTGGTGAGCGAGGGGCCGCAGGGTTCGCTTTCGATCACCCGTCACACCGAAGATGACGAAGAGACCATGCGCATCGCGCGCGAGGTCATGAAGGCCTACCACAACACGCTCACGGCACTGGCCAAGTGAGCGCGCCGCGCTGGATCACGCTCGAACAGGCTACACGCATCCATGCCGAGCAGCTTGCGCGGTTTGGCGGGCCCGAAGGCATCCGCGATCTTGGCTTGCTGGAGAGCGCGATGACGCGGCCGCTCAACAAGTGGAGCTATGGCGAACGTGATTTGGCAGCGCTTGCATCCGCCTATGCTTTCGGGCTGGCGAAGAACCATCCGTTTGTCGACGGCAACAAACGAGCGGCGTTCATGGTGATGATGGTGTTCCTGCGCAAGAACGGCATCGCCTTCGCGCCACCTGAGCCGATGGCGACTGTGGCGATCCTCGGCCTTGCGGCGGGCGACATTATCGAGGAAGGGCTGACGCGCTGGATCAGGGACAATTGGCCAGCGGGTTAGGGAAGAAGTTTTAGGCTTCAAGTTATCGAAGGCCGGAAGCGGGTGCTTCCGGCCTTCTTGGTTCGTAAGAGAAATGGCGTGCGGCTTTGGATCAATCCAGCTCGCGGCGTGCTGTGGTCGGCACGAAGCCTTTGCTGCGCGCGCGCGACTTGGCTTCTTCGCCAGCTTCGCCGTCAGCATATTCGACGACCATCACGGATTTGCCCTTGGCCTTCGCGCGCTTCAGGTAGCGTTCGCTCTCGGCAATGTCGCCTTCCGAATTGCGGCGGCCGTCGTGGTTGATGCCACGATAGAGATCCTCCTTGGCGACACCGTCGATGGCATTGACATAACGCTCGCTGGTCAACAGCTCTTCGGCGTTCTGGACGATGACGGCAGCGTCACCCTTGCTCGACTTGGCCGTGCGCGAAACCTCTTCGACGAGTTCGATCATCTCCTGCCTGGCCCGCTTGCGCGAGCCTGAGCTCTCGTAGGTATCGACACGGTCGAGGTAGACGCCGTCATATCCTTTATCGAGGGCTTCCTTGACGCGGCGCTTGACGATTTCCTTCCAGCCCGGCTCCCAGTATTTGGCGGCATAATTGCCCTTCCAGCCCTGTGTGCGTCCGGTGGAATATTTGCGCCCGCCCTTGTTCATGTAGCGGCGGCCTTCCTCCACCTCACCGACGGAGATGTAAGCCAGGACCTCGCGTTCTTCGCCGTTGCGCTTGGTCTTGTACTTGGCCGCGGAGCCTGCGTGATCGGGGTCGATCACCGCGACATCGGCGTTGGATCTCTTGACCCGAGATGTGTCGCCCTGAAGCTGGTAGGTCCAGCTCTTTGCGCGCTTTACGGCGTCGCTATCAGCATTGGCCTTTGCGGGCGGCAGCAGCGCGATGACGGCGACGCCCAGCAGCACGGCGGCTGATGCGTGAAAGGCCCGCTGCGGCATAGGCTCGGAGAATGCACTCATGAAAAATCCCTTCCGTGGTTGCGGGCTGCCTGATGTGCGCCTTTGGCGTCGTGTTCATCTGACAGCCCTACCTGCGAACGGGGTTGAGGAGGCTTCATGTTGGGCAAAAATGTGGCTTGCGGATCAGTCCATTTGACCAGCAAGTGCATGTTGCGAGTGAGCCACATTGCGTCAAGTTGCCCGATCTGGCGGGATTCTAGCAATGCAATGCGTGACATAGACGGACGTTACAAAACACCGGCGTGGTTTCGATTCTCGCAGTAGAACGCGCGCCGCGTGCTTTTTTCGCAGTCTCATCTCGGGGCGATGCGATGAGATTTGCTCGGCTGAGATCTTGTAGCCAGCAGCACCTTTGTGTCGGCGTCAACATGGATACTGCCGCGCAGCGCTGTCTCCGCGACGGGCAGGGCCAAACTCCATCAGGTCTTCATCGCGGTATCGTCTTGCGATTGGTATTGCGCATTTCCGCAAGGCGGCCCGATGCCGTCAGCAGTGTGCCGAGGATGAACATGGCAACAACGATCATCTGCAGAATGTTTTCGACCGGCTGTTCGTCGAGCACCATTTCCGCGACGTTGGCGTGCGCGGTCTGATAGCGGTCCATCAGTTTCTTGCGGTCGTCCTCGGCGGCCTTGATGTCCGCGGGCTCCGCCTTCATCGCCTTCAATATGGCGAGCCGGTTGTCGAACACGGCTTCAGCAACGACATGGCCGTTCTGCTGCTGGGTGAAGACGTTCTGGTGCCACTCAATGCTGCGCTTCAGCGGCTCCAGATAGAAGATCTGGACGGCGGTGGCGCCTAGCACGAGGATGATGCCGAAGAGTTCGGCGAACTGGTGTGAGCGAAGGGACATTGATAGGAACTCGCACTGCTTGCTCATGAGGTATTGAATTTACCTCATAGCAAAAAGTCAGCGGATGTCACCCTGGGGCTTGTGTCCAGGTCCTATCGAGTAGCGGCGGCGGAATTTTCATATGTTGCTTGTGGCGTTCACTCCGCCGCGGACTTGGCCTCGTATCCCAGGAGCGCGTTGAGCTTGTGGATGAGGTCGGCGGCGGCTTCGGGAATATTGGTGCCGGGACCGAACACGGCCTTGGCGCCTGCTGTGTAAAGCTCGTCGTAGTCGGACGGCGGGATGACGCCGCCGACCACGATCATGATGTCGCCACGGCCTTCGTTTTCCAGCGCCGTCTTCAATTCCGGCACCAACGTGAGGTGGCTCGCTGCAAGCGACGACACGCCGATGATATGCACGTCGTTCTCGACAGCCTGGCGGGCGGCTTCGTCAGGTGTGGCGAACAGCGGGCCGATGTCGACGTCGAAGCCCAGATCGGCAAATGCGGACGCGATCACCTTCTGGCCGCGATCGTGGCCGTCCTGGCCCATCTTGGCGATGAGGATACGCGGGCGGCGGCCGTCATCCTTCTCGAACTGCTCGACGAGCCTGATGACGTTGCCGACGTCCTTGTTCATGGAACCTGCCTCCGACCTGTAGACGCCGGAGATCGCGCGGATCTCGGCCTGATGGCGCGTGAAAACCTTCTCCAGTGCCAGTGAGATCTCGCCCACCGTCGCCTTGACGCGGGCGGCCTTGACGGCGAGGTCGAGCAGGTTGGCATTGCCCTTTGCGCCTTCGGTGAGTGCGGTCAGTGCCGCTGCGACGTCCTTTTCGCTGCGCTCGCCCCTGAGGCGTTCGAGCTTGGCAATCTGCTGCTCGCGCACCGAACGGTTGTCGACCTTCAGAACCTCGATCTGGGCGTCGTCCTTCACGAGGTACTTGTTGATGCCGACGATGGTCTGGCGGCCGCTGTCGATGCGGGCCTGGGTGCGGGCGGCGGCTTCCTCGATGCGCATTTTCGGGATGCCGGCGGCGATCGCCTTGGCCATGCCGCCCAGCTTCTCGACTTCCTCGATGTGGGCGAGCGCCTTGACGGCAAGGTCGTGCGTCAGGCGCTCGATGAAGAACGATCCGCCCCACGGGTCGGCAACGCGGCATGTGCCGCTTTCCTGCTGGATGAAGAGCTGGGTATTGCGCGCGATGCGGGCGGAGAAGTCGGTCGGCAGGGCGATTGCTTCGTCGAGGGCGTTGGTGTGCAACGACTGGGTATGCCCCTGTGTCGCCGCCATCGCCTCGATCGCCGTGCGGGTGACGTTGTTGAACACGTCCTGCGCGGTCAGCGACCAGCCCGAGGTCTGCGAGTGTGTGCGCAGCGAGAGCGAGCGGGCGTCCTTGGGCTTGAATTCCTTCTGTACGAGGTTCGCCCAAAGCAGGCGCGCGGCCCGCATCTTGGCGATCTCCATGTAGAAGTTCATGCCGATCGCCCAGAAGAACGACAGGCGCGGCGCGAACTTGTCGATGTCGAGACCGGCGGCAACACCGGCGCGCGCATATTCGATGCCGTCGGCGATGGTGTAGGCGAGTTCGAGGTCGGCGGTCGCTCCCGCTTCCTGCATGTGATAGCCGGAAATCGAGATCGAGTTGAACTTCGGCATGTTGGCCGAAGTGAAGCCGAAGATGTCGGAGATGATCCGCATCGAGGGCGCTGGCGGATAGATGTAGGTGTTGCGGACCATGAACTCCTTCAGGATGTCGTTCTGGATCGTTCCTGAAAGCTTGTCGTGGGGGACGCCTTGTTCCTCGGCGGCGACAATGAAGAGGGCGAGTACGGGAAGCACCGCGCCGTTCATGGTCATAGAGACGCTCATGTTCTCCAGCGGGATGCCGGAAAAGAGCGTGCGCATGTCGTAGATCGAATCGATGGCGACGCCCGCCATGCCGACGTCGCCCTTCACGCGCCCGTGGTCTGAGTCGTAACCGCGGTGGGTGGCGAGGTCGAAGGCGACCGACAGGCCCTTCTGACCGGCGGCGATGTTGCGGCGGTAGAAGGCGTTGGAGTCTTCAGCGGTCGAGAAACCGGCGTACTGGCGGATGGTCCAGGGCTGGGTGACGTACATCGCCGGATAGGGTCCGCGCAGATAGGGGGCGATGCCTGGGTAGGTGTCGAGGAAATCGAGCCCCGCCGTATCGGCGCCCGTGTAGACCGGCTTGACGTCGATGCCCTCCGGGGTGGTCCAGGTCTCGCCAGATACTGTCGATCGGGTGGGCGCTGAGGCGCTGCCGCTGTCCAGGGCGATGGTCGAAAAGTCGGGGATACGGGTCATGGGCGCTCGCAATCGGGGTCTTGGGGCCCCGGTGTCAGGTCGGCTCGTTACTGCGACGCATCATAAACCCTTGGGGGGCTCGGGCAACTGCTGCGAAAGGAAGGGTGTGGGATTGCGTGGCGTCAGCGCCTTTCGACGTCCGGAAATTGGCATTCCGGTTGCCCGTCGGACCCTTTTGCCGTGAGCAACTGAGGCGATGGCGCAAGGCTGGATAGCGCGCATGCGGCTGAAAAGAAAAGCGGCCGGTGCGCATGGCACCGGCCCAGGCAGGGGGAAGACAAGCGGGGAGGGGGACGTGCGAGGAAGAAGCTGGGGCAATTGGGGGGCTGGAAGGGTGGTCAAACGGTGTGATTCAGGTCAGCGCTGCAGGGCAATCACCGCGATCAGCATCGAGGCTGTCGTGACGATGGGCAGGCCGATGGCCGTGGATGCCACGATGTTTGCGTTGAGGATGTTGATTGCGTCCGCGACCAATGGGCCGAAGGCGACGGTCAAGAGCGTGGCCAGGGTGGCGAAGGTGAAGGCGACCCAGAGTTGTGCAGTGAAAGACATTGTAGCGGCTCCATTTGGTTCCAGGCGCTCCGTCAAGGAGCAGTTCATCTGAAGCGAGAATGGCAGGCAGCCGCGCCGGGCTCAGTTCCGCTTGGAACACGAGGGTGGGAATTTTGCCTTGAGCTCGTCTTTTTTTTGCAGTCAACTTGATATCACAAAGTTATTGGCGTTATTTGGCGTGGCCTGCACGGCAGGGGCGGACTGGGCGGCGGGCTGCGCGTGCAACCTGTGTCCGGCGGGCGGAAAGGGTCCTTGATGTTGAAGCGGCTTGGCGGCTCAGGGCAGGGCGCAATTCGCGAGGTCAGCAGCGCGCGTCTTTGGCCACCGATCGCCAGCCTCATCGCGACGGAGCGCAAGATCGGTCTTGAGGCGGAAACGCGTGGAGGGCATGCCCCCGGGCTCTACGAATTTTTTCGGTTCGGCATCAAGCAAGGCTGGGCCTGTCTCTTTGGCGGCCTTCTGCTGGCGCTGCTCATCGCGACGCATTTTGCCTATCCGCGCGATGCGACGCTGTCGCGCTATGACTTCCTCGCCGTGGCGGCGGTGACGATCCAGGCGGCGATGCTGCGGTTCGGCCTGGAGACGATGGAGGAAGCCCGCGTCATCCTCGTCTTTCACATAGTCGGCACGGTGATGGAAATCTTCAAGACCAGTGTCGGGTCGTGGGTCTATCCGGAAGCTTCGCTGTTACGCATCGGCGGCGTGCCGTTGTTCACAGGCTTCATGTATGCCGCCGTCGGCTCCTACATTGCGCGGTGCTGGCGATTGTTCGATTTCCGTTTCACGCGGCCCCCCCCGATGTGGGCGCTGAGTGTGCTGGCGTTTGCGATCTACGTGAACTTTTTCACGCATCACTACGTCTGGGACATGCGGCTCGTTCTGTTTGCTGCTGCCGCAGCTCTGTTCGGGCCATGCACGATCCATTACCGGGTGTGGTACGTGCATCGGCGGATGCCGTTGCTGCTCGGGCTGGTGCTGGTTGCCGTCTTCATCTGGCTGGCGGAGAACATCGGGACCTTCACCGCCGCCTGGGCGTACCCCAGCCAAAAGGCCGGGTGGCACGTCGTGTCCCCCGGCAAGCTAGGCGCGTGGTTCTTGCTGATGATTATCAGCTACGTGCTTGTGGCCTGGATTAACAGGCCGGAGGAGATGCACACTACAACCGGCAGATAGCTTCTGGATTTAGCCGATCATCTCGTGCTGCAGCTCGGTCAGCATTTCCACGGCATCCTGACCAGCATAAAGGAAGCGTTCGATGCCGGCGGCACGCAGCTCGGCTTCCAGCGCACCGGGGCGTCCGGCGAGCAACACGCGGTCTGCTCCAGCCTCGGTCAACGCCTTTGCGGTCTTGGAGGCTTGCTCTGCATAAATTGCGTCGGATGAGCAGATGCAGGCTGTCGTCACGCCTGATGTCTTGAATGCGGCGGCGGCGTCATCAGGAGAAGCAAAACCATCGCTGACGAGGGTTGCGATGCCGGCAACCGCAAGCTGGTTCTTCACCCAGGTGGTGCGGACTGTGTGATCGGCAATCGTGCCGAGGCTGGCGAGGAAGACGGTCGGTGCGTGGCCGGTGCGGGCGGCGACATGATCGGCGGCATCGCGCAGTTCCTCGAACGGGGCTGCCAGGCGGTGCGGAGCCATCGGTGTGGCGAGGCCGACGCCGGCGATCGCGGGAGCTTCCGGCCAGGGTGTGACGGTGACGCCATCGTCGCCGAGCAACGGGAATGCGGATGTTCCGGTCAGCGGCTGTTTGCCGTTGGCAATGGCCTGGTCTCGGGCGTGGGCAGTGGCTGCTATTTCACGCTGCATATCGCCAGAGGTGAGCATGGCAACAATGCCGCCTGCCTTTTCGATGGCCTGGAAACGCTCCCACGATTTGTGCGCCACATCGTCGGTCAGCTTTTCCACGTACCAGGAGCCGCCAGCTGGATCGGTGACACGGCCGAGGCTCGATTCTTCCTGGGCGACGATCTGGGTGTTACGGGCGATGCGCGCGGCGAACGTGTCGGGAAGCCCCAGCGGCCACGTATAGGGCAGCACGGTAATGGCGTCGGCACCACCGAAAGCCGCTCCCAATGTTGCGCCAGTGGTACGCAGCATATTGGTCCACGGGTCGCGCTTGCTCATCATGCGAGCGGACGTTGTGACCGCGATGCGAACGGATGGTGCCGCGTCTGCCGCGCCAGACGCTTCTGCGATGCGGGCAATGATGCGGCGTGCCGCGCGCAGCTTGGCGACCGTCAGGAACAGGTCGGTGTCTGCGGCTAGAGTGACGGTCAACTGCGCCAGCGCCTCGGACGCCGCGATGCCTGCTGCTTCGAAGGCGCGCAAGTAGGCCACAAGGGACGCGGCCATGAAAGCGAGTTCCTGGCCTTCGCTGCCGCCCGCCTCGTGCGCGACGCGCCCATCGATGCGGACCGTGCGCGCCTGGGGGAAACTCTGGCGCAGCGTCTTTGCGAGGGCGACGGCCTCTGCGATAGCTTCGTCGGCTGGTTTCACAGCGTGGCCGGTCAGCGCGAACGTGCCGATCGGGTCAATGTCGAAACGGACGCTGACTTTGTCGGCCGGTGCTTTGAGGATGGTGAGAGCGTCGCGCAGGTGGCCTGCGGCGGCCACGGCGGAGAGGCCCGCGTCGAGTGTGACAGAAGCGGCGTCGAGATAGATGCCCGAAAGGGCCTTGGCCATGTCTTCGCTGCTGGTGATGGGAGTGCCTGTCTGCCCGGGGGCGGCGATGCGCAAGATCACGCCGCTGGCGCCGCCTTCAAGTTCTGCCAGCGCGGCCTTGTTGGCGGCCTCGGGGCTGGCGGCAACGACAGTCTGCTCGATATTCCAGCCCAGGCCCTCGGGCTTGTCGTGAAGTCCGCGCACATAAGGCGGCGCTCCGGGCACGGCTTGATCGTTGGCTGCGATTGCATCGGCGCGCGTGTAAAGCGGCTCGATGCGCAGTCCGTCGGCGGTGCGAGACACCAGGCGCTTTTCGAAATCTGCTCCCTTCAGCGCCTTTTCCACAAGCTTCAGCCAGGTGCTGCGGTCAGGCGTTGGGAAATCGGCGGCGAGGGGCGTCAGCAGATCGGTCATCATTGGTCTTTCCGTCAGCTTTCAATATTGCTGACTAAAGTGTTTTCGGGCCGGCGGGGGTCGGCTCACTGTGAGGTGTTCTCTATAGTCTCCCGTGCGGGCTGAATAGATGTCAACTCACGGGCGTTAGACAAACGATTTAAGGCGCGCGCCGGGGGCGCATTTGACAGACAGCGGCGGCAAAAGGGCGTTATTTGCAATCGGCAGTTGGCCGTGCCAAGACCGCTCAGCTGGGAAAATCGGGCGAGTCGCGCGGCGCTGGGGTGGCCGAAGGCTCGATTTCGGATTTGGGTAGCGACGTATACCCATGTTCAGGAGGGGGTAAGGATGAGCCAATCCATGATCCAGGACGGCAAGATCTATCTGGGCACCAGCACCAAGCCAGAATACCTGGAGCTGAAGTTCGCCAACCGGCATGGTCTCATCACCGGCGCCACCGGCACGGGCAAGACGGTTTCGCTGCAGGTCATGGCGGAGGGCTTTTCCTCTGCGGGTGTGCCGGTGTTCGCCGCCGACATCAAAGGCGACCTGTCCGGCATCGCGGCTGTGGGCGAGCCCAAGGACTTCATCCTCAAGCGCAACAAGCTGATCGGCCTTGAAGGGTACGAAAATCGCGCGTTTCCGACGATGCTGTGGGACGTGTTCGGAGAGACCGGGCACCCGGTGCGGGCAACCGTGCTCGACATGGGACCGTTGCTTTTGTCGCGTCTCTTGGAACTCAACGAGGTGCAGGAAGGTGTGTTGAATGTCGCCTTCCGGGTCGCCGCTGACGAGAAGCTTCCCATCGTCGATCTGAAGGACCTGCGCACACTCATCAACAATGTTGGCGAGCGGTCGAAGGAGCTGACGACGACCTACGGCAACGTGGCGACGACTTCGGTTGGCGCGATCCAGCGGCGCCTGCTGGTGCTGGAGGAGCAGGGTGCTGACAAGTTCTTCGGCGAGCCGGCGCTCGACATCTCCGATCTCATGCGCATCGCTCCAGACGGACGGGGTGTCGTATCGCTGCTGACCGCAGACAGGCTGATGCAGTCGCCGCGGCTTTATTCGACATTCCTATTGTGGCTGCTGACAAAGCTCTGGCAGACGCTGCCGGAAGTTGGCGATCAGCCCAAGCCCAAGCTCGTGTTCTTCTTCGACGAAGCGCATCTGTTGTTCGATGAAGCGCCAAAGGCCCTGATGGAGCGCATAGAACAGGTGGCGCGCTTGATCCGTTCCAAAGGCGTGGGCGTCTACTTCATCAGCCAGAATCCGCTCGACGTGCCCGACACCGTTTCGTCGCAGCTCGGCAACCGCGTTCAGCATGCGCTGCGCGCCTTCACGCCCAAGGAGCAGAAGGCGATCAAGGCGGCGGCGCAGACGTTTCGCGCCAACCCAAATCTCGATACCGAAGAAGCGATCAAGGAGCTGAAGGTTGGCGAGGCGCTGGTCTCGATGCTGGAGAACAAGGGCGAGCCGTCGATCGTTCAGCGCACGATGATGCGACCGCCGGAGGGGCGCATCGGCCCGCTCGATGAAAGCGAGCGGCTGGGTGTGATCGAATATTCGCCGGTCTACGGCAAGTATGAGGAGATGGTCGACCGGGAAACGGCGCACGAGATGCTGTCGAAGCGAACAGAAGAAGCAGCGGCGGCGACCGATAGTCCAGGCTCCAACTGGTCCGACATCATTTTCGGCGGTACCAATCCGGCGACGGGGCGCAAGACCCAGGGCATGGGGACGATGGTCGCCAAGGAATTCCAGCGCTCGGTTTCGCGATCGCTTGGCACGATCATCAAGAACATCATTTTGAAGTCGATCGGCCTGAAGCGCTGACGTCTGGAGGCGTGGGCGGTTCGGTGCCGAGATCGTCACCGGGTGGACACGCGGCAGTTTGTCCGACGTTCATCGTGTGCTTGGGGAGCGTCGACTTCTGATAGAATTGGGATCACGCTCTATTTTCTTGTTTTGAGCATGTTTTTTACGCTGAACCGCGGACACTTCAGCCAAGCACGCTCCGGCGATGCGCCATGATGACCGGATGCCATTCCAATGCATCGGATTGCGGAGGGGAATACATGAGACCGCTGCGACTGGCGATGGTGCTCGGCTTGTCCTTGGCGGTGTTGCAGCCGGAGGCACGGGCCGACGGGCGTTCCGATGATGCCGCCGAGCAGGCGAAGCTCGCGGCGATCGGACTGGCGATCGTGAAGGAGAAGTGTGCGCGCTGCCATGCCACGGCAACGGACGACAAGAGCCCGCATCCGCAAGCACCGCCGTTTCGCGACGTCGTCACCCGGTATCCGAGCGAGAACCTGGCTGAAGCCCTGGCCGAGGGCATCGTGTCGGGGCATCCGGACATGCCGGTGTTCATCTTCGAGCCCGAGCAGATCGAGGGGTTTATTGCCTATCTCGACAGCCTGTCTCCGCCGGAGACCTCTCCGCCTGCGGCCCCCGCCCCTCAGAATGGCAACGCCTCCAAGGCGCCGCCTGCCAACACGGGACACGGATCGACAAAATAGCACCCGTCCTTTCGTAATGTTGGGTGGGCGGAATCAATCCGCATGCCTGGCGGCGAGGAGGTCGGGCGGGCGTTTCAGCCAGGGGATGCGGCTGCGGCCGAGCTTGCGGCCGACGTCGAACAACTGGGTCTGATAGACGGGATCGAAGAATTCCTTCGCCTTGTGGTCGAAATCGGGTGGTACCGCGATAAAATTGAAATCCGCCCCCGCATCCTTCGCCATGCGCCATATGCGGTAGATCTCGCCCAGGTTCTGGTTCTTGATAAGCGTGAAAATGGAGCGCGCTACGATTTTGAGGGTCTTGGCCTCGACGACTTCCTGTTCCGGCGTTGCCTTGCCATTCTTGATGACATAGATGCGACGGATCGGCGGCTTTGCGTAGAGCGCGTCGTAGGTGCGGAATGGCACGTTGAAAGGCGAGACGAACACCTCGCGGGTGGTGCCACCATCGACATGGAGTTCGTCGTAGTGCTTGCCATCGGCAACGACGGGAATGTCCACCGGCGGGAGCGCACCAGGGATGGCGGCCGAAGCCAGAATGACCTTCCGGAATAGCTCAATTGAATCAGGGTGGTTGCTGGCAGCGATCTCGCCCATATTCCAGACGACCGGGCGCTGGGCATCTAGATTGGTGGTTCCGACCAGCAGCAACCGGCCGCGATGATACTCGCGGGCAACGGCTTTGAGCAGCTCACGATCGACGTATTTGGCGACCAGCGCTTCCAGGGGACCGGCGTCGGCCAGAGATGCGCCACCCAAAAGTCCTGGCAGGATCTGAGCGGTGACGATTTGCGATGTCTGATATTGCGTCCAGATCTCTCTCAGGGCCGGATCATATCGCGGCCCTAGGAAGGCGAATGGGGCGATGATTGCGCCGGCGCTGACCCCCGTTACGACTTCGAATTCCGGCCGGTCACCGCGCTCGGTCCAACCGGTCAACAGTCCGGCGCCGAAAGCGCCATCGCCGCCGCCACCCGAAAGGGCGAGAATCTCGACAAGGGGCCGTCCGCCGACCGAATGTGCGTTCTGAGCGAGCTGCGGCATGCCGGGAAGTCTGCGGCGGACCTCGCTGATGAAATCTGCCGGAGTTTCATCGCCCCAGAAACGCACGCCGGGCATGCCCGCAATTCGTGCATCATAGGCGATCGCTGCGGTCGGGATGCCTTGGCGCACCATGGTGGAGCCGCAGCCCGCAAGCATCATCGCGGCGGCCATGCCGACAGCAATGCGCGCGATGATTGCCGCCCGTGAAATTACAAACCCCATACAGTCCTCAATCCTGTCGCAATAGGCAGGATGCACCAGGGACGAGTTATGGCGCGGTTCCATGTCATAGCAAAGGGGGCAGGCATGCGAGACAGCATGCTTGTTTATGCTCGTCGCAAAACGGGCACAGGGGAAGGCGCGGATTTGTGCAGTTTGCTGGAAGCGGAGCTGGTGTTGCAGCCAAACATGGCGCATTCATCGGGAAGCTTTAGCTGGGCCACAATGTGAATGAAGTGAGCAAATCCGTTCTTGCCCGTCTGGCTTGTCACAAACCGGGCGTGCTTTGCCATTCAAGTCTGTTCTTGTTTTCAAATCCTTGGATTTTGCAATCCCTCGTTCAGCGTTGCGCATGCCCGGCGAAGCGCTGCAGAAGAGGCACTTCATACATTCGGATCAATCAATCGGGATGCGATTCTGTGTCCGTCCGCCGGCAGTGCCATATGAAGCAAAATGGCCACCCCCGTGGGATGGCCATCCGGCAAATGTCCGTTGAGAGATCAACGTGTATTTTGAGGTCGTCAAACCTTGCCTTCGGCGAGGGCGGCGACGTGATCCCAATTCACAAGGTTGTCAAACCAGGCTTCAAGGTATTTCGGGCGCGCATTGCGATAGTCGATGTAATAGCTATGTTCCCAAACATCGCAGCCGAGGATTGGCGAAGCACCGTGCATAAGAGGGTTTTCGCCATTCGGGGTCTTCATGACAGCAAGTTGGCCATCCTTTAGCGCCAGCCATGCCCAGCCTGAGCCAAACTGCGTCTTGCCGGCTTCGATAAAGTCCGCGCGGACCTTATCAAGGCCGCCATAGGTCGTAACGAGCTTTTCAATGCTCCCCGGCAGCTTGTTGCCACCGCCGCCTTTCTTCATCCATTGCCAGAAGTGGAGGTGGTTGTAATGCTGCCCGACGTTGTTGATAACCGGCTGGTCCTTGGAGGCAAACGCCTCCTTGCAAATTTCCTCGATGCTCTTGCCCGCATACTTTGAATTGGCGCCGGCCAGATTGTTGCCCTGATCCACGTAGGCCTGATGATGCTTGTCGTGATGAAACTCCAGCGTTTCGGCGGACATGAATGGCGCCAGTGAATCATAGGCGTAGGGAAGTTCAGGGAGCTTGAAGGTCATATTCGACTCCAGTGTCTCTTGGAGAGATCGTTTCAGGAACGGAAGGTCGCGCACCGTAACGGCTTGGACACAGCAAATCAAACCCGCTCGTCACCCTTCAGGGTGGCCCACAAATGCAAAAGCGGTGCAGTGGTTGTCAACAGTGGAACGCGAACAGCGCAAGGCGCTGCGGGTCATATGGTGTCGGCGTCAGGCGGGGTTCAAGTTCGCACCAGAACGCTTTCCGAGGGCGGGGAGGGCGCACGATTGCCGTAGAGACGTATTGTCCGGCAGCGCCCGAGAAAAAGTATGTCGCTGGACATTCAGCGTCGCCGCTGCCGACCATGATGGACATGAGCAACGGGACAAAGGCGGGCTTTCGGATTGTTGTGAGCCGGCAGGGTTGGAGTGGGGCACAACATCCTGTCGGTTGCGCCCCTGGATCACGCCGGGGAAGATCTGATGACAGGGTGTTGCAAAACTATGGTGCGCGCATTGAACGCAGCTTGAACGCCGTGTTCACGGAGTGTTCATGTCGTTTTTGGGCTTCACGGCTGAACGCCAAATTGAAATTCCGCCTATAGAAATATTGAATTCGGCGTTATCATTGGAGTAAATAACCGGGAATGCAATTCAATCATATAGCTGAAGGTTCCTAACGGTTTCGCACGAATATTGAAACCTTATCGACAAGCCGCAATTGTTTTTAAAGGCTGCAATCGCCTATGTTACAAGCATTCGCGCGCGGGGGCTGATGCTTGGCCGCAGCCCGCATCCCAATTCGGTTCAGCTAAATAGAGTAGAAGTGTGCCTTATGAGGAAAAGAAAAATGGCAACCGTCAATGTCGACAAGCTGTCGCTGAAGGATCTCAATGATCTAGAGGCCAAAGTGGCCAAAGCGAAGGCTGTTGCGCGCAATCGTCAGAAGTCGGATGTCAAAGCCAAGATAGATGCCATTTTAACAAGCTCCGGTTTTACTATCGGTGATCTATATCCTGTTGCGCGGGTTGCACGCGGGCGCGGTGCAGGCGGCAACAAATCAGCCAAATTCATTAATCCCGATAACCGGTCCGAAACCTGGACCGGGCGTGGCCGCAAGCCAAACTGGCTGGTGGCCAAGCTTTCGAAAGGTGCCAAGCTGCAGGATTTCGCGGTCTGATCCGTTGGGGTCAGATGACGTTATATTCAAACTATTGAATGCCTGTTCGGGTCTTGGTTGGCAACAGCGCTGCAGCAATGCGGCGCTGTTTTCATTGCGCACTTTAGAGGGTGGCTTTGGCGGCGTTTTGAACTGGTCCTTCTGCCAGAATGTATTGATTGAAGGGGCGGGAAAAGGTGCGCCCGCGACAGGTAGCGGAGCGGGCGCTGGCGGCATCCCATTCAAGGCCCGGCTTGCGCCCGGGGGAAAGCGCGCGGGGCTTGGGGCGGCAAGGAGCGGGGGAGGGAACCGCTCCAGAGAACTGATCGCTTGGGCCATGCCGGGGATGGGCAGCGTGTCGGCCGCGATCAGGTCGTCGACGTGGTCGTCGCAACTTTGCCGATCCTCCTTTCCATTCCGGAGCGGGTGCGGGGATGACGACCTACGTTTCCCTTGCAACCCAGCTCAATGCCCTACTTTTTGCCGCGCTCGGCGCGGGGACGAACCTTGATGGCCCGTACAACCTATTCGTCGAAGCATTGAGCCCAGCGGTTCAATGGAGCGTCATTTTTTTTCGATTCCGTTTGGTTGCAGCTTGAGGAGCCTTGCTGCTCCGCAACCGCCCTGGGCGGGACGCGTTCCTAGCGTCTGACCGCTGCACGCCGAGCGATGTGGGCGGCTGGCTGCCAGCGGACCTGCGATGGCCCGTTTTCAAGGACCAATGTCGATCAATCTGAGTTGGCGATCCAATCGGTCAGCCGTTGCCAGACGGAAAGCAGGGCTGCATCCAATGCCGCCAGTCCAACGAAGCTCCAGGAGACTACGCCGCGTGCGTCCTCGGTGAACGGGATGCCCAATGCGTCGTGGTGGATGACGGCAGCGAGCGCCAGGGCGGCAAGGGCGATGAGGCCGAACGTGACCTGCGTGAACCTGCGTGCCTGCCGGTACTGGCTGGCCAACTCTTCTTGTGTGGTCTGTGACACGCGGAACCTCGACCCCATGGCCCCTCACGGCATGAAGCTGCCGCGGCGGGGCATCCTGATCCATCTACCCGATCGCGGAGCAGTCATGAAGCAGCAATTTACGTCTTGGTAATCATCATGAGGTGGTCGAGGTGTTGTTCGATTGCGGCACGATCCTGGGGAAAGCCCTGTGCGATCCACCATGCTTCGAGCTGCTTCAGGATCTCGGCCACGCGAGGCCCCGGCGGGATGCCGCGCGCGACGACGTCTCCACCCGAGACAGGCATTTGCGGGGGCGACCAGGTGCGAGCCAGCGATATTCGCTGTGCCAGTTCGTTCAAGTCCAAGCGCTGTGGTGCCTCGCAAGCGTTGAGCAGCAGACCGTCTTCGACATATCTGCTCCCATGCCTGTAGATGCAGGCATGAATGCCTTCTCCATTGCCCGTTGCCGGCATCATGCGTGCGGCTTCGCGTGCCTGTGCCATGCGTTCGGTTTCGGCATTTGATAACCGCAGGCGTTGGCGCAGGGCCAGAACGGCGTTCCGGTCCGATGCTGCGAGCGCGACGAGTCCAAGCACGGGATCGGGCAGCATCTCCAGGGAATATCGTTGAGAGAGTTCTTCTTGGAGTGCACGCAAAGCAGCAAAGGCCTCGACGTTGTGCGGGCAGGCAAGAAGATCGTCGAGAAAGTTCAACTCCGACATCCGTTTCAGCACCGGAACGGAATGGGGCGCGGCGAGCAGGCGGAGCAATTCGTGGTGAATCCGCTCCGCAGAGAGACACGCCATGC
Organism: Hyphomicrobiaceae bacterium; assembly: GCA_020442165.1. GTDB lineage: Bacteria > Pseudomonadota > Alphaproteobacteria > Rhizobiales > Hyphomicrobiaceae > JAEUMD01. The sequence continues at coordinate 541,870 of JAGRKV010000051.1, forward strand.
CTGTGCGTTCGATGTCGCATGCGGCCAGTCCCACCGGATCGAGGTGGCCGTTGGCGTAGGTGGCGGAGAACCTAAAGAAGCGCAGGATTCTCAGGTAGTCTTCGCGAATCCGCTGATGAGCATCGCCGATGAAACGCACGCGGCGGTGTTCGATATCCTGTAATCCGCCGACGGGGTCGAATAGGTTGCCATGCCGATCGCAATACAGTGCGTTGATCGTGAAGTCGCGGCGCATAGCGTCCTCCGCCCAGTCGGAGGTGAACGCGACGGTTGCACGCCGGCCATCGGTCGAGACATCCTTGCGCAAAGTCGTGACTTCGAATGGCTTGCCCTTGACGATGATCGTCACAGTGCCATGAGCTATGCCTGTGGGCAGGACCCTCAGTCCGGCGCGCTGCGCAGCCAACGTGACTTGCTCTGGTGTGGCGTCGGTCGCCATGTCGATATCGCTGATGGGTTCGCCCAGCAGTGTGTTGCGCACCGTGCCGCCGACAGCACGCCCCTGGTATCCCGCGCGCTCCAAAACGTCGAAGACTTTCATGGTCGCGGTGTCGCGGAGCCACGGGGCTGCAGCAAGAAGCGGATGCGCGTTTGGCTGGTCGTTCATTCGCCAAACAACCTGTGATGCATGTTGTTGAGAATGCCGGCGGTTGCGCCCCAGATGTAACGCGTCTGGTAGGTATAGGCATAGAACTGCCGCTCGCGTCCGAGCCACATCCGCGCGTTGAGGGCAATGTTGTTCCGGTCCATCAAGAATGACAGCGGCACCTCGAAAATGTCGGCGACTTCGTCGGGATTGGCGCGCGCCTTGTGATCGGCGGCAATGAGCCCGACGAGGGGAGCCACCGAATATCCTGTGCTGGTGCGGTAGGTGTCGAGAAAGCCAATCGGCTCGACCAGATGGCGGGCGAGTTCGATCTCTTCTTCAGCTTCGCGCAGCGCCGTGGCGATTGCATTCTCGTCGCCCGCATCGATCTTGCCGCCCGGGAACGAAACCTGGCCGGCGTGGCTTGGCAAATGCGCAGTCCGCAAGGTGAAGAGGACCGTCAGCGGGTCGCGGGCGACAACGGGGACGAGGACGGCTGCCGGCCGTGCTGGATTTGGCAGATCGATTTCGTGCTCCAGCCCGGGGTTGAGGTCGAAATCGCTGGGACTTGGCGCCGGCGCGGCATTAGGGGCCCTCAATTCGATTTGGGAGGGCTGGAGCGTAAGGCGCGCGCGCGCCCGGCGACGGAAGTCGTCGGCGGTCAATGGCGGCATGATGCGATTCGTGGGCGGCTGCATGGCGCCACTCCTAGCATAGCTATCACGGAGCGGGATCCCGGCATGTGATGGCTAATCGCGGATTTGACCAGCGTTTGGGCGCTTCTGGGCGTGGTAAATTTGGCCATGCCCTAATTTCGTGCGATGTTCATGAGCAATTCGCGGTTGCGTTTGTTGCGCGCCGGGTGGCGGTTTCTGCTTGGCTGCATGGCGCTTGACAGCATGTCGCTCGGCTATAAATCACGCGGATGGCGTTTGCGCGGCTTGAAGCTGCTTGGCCTGCATGTCAGGCCATACGGAGAGAGCCAGAACGCAACGAGATGAGATGCCGCGCCACCACACGAAATGTGCCGCTGGCAACAAGGGACTGACGAATTGGCACTAGACGTTCATCACTTTCGTTTGGTTCCAGCGCTGCCGCATCTCCGCTTTCGCGTTGCGCTTGTGGCGGTGGCTGCTGTTGCCGCCTGCTTGTTTCTGCCGGTTGTTGGCGCGCAAGCTGCCTCGTTGCGGGAAGAATTCCAGGCGACCCTGTCAGAGCCGGATCGCAAGAAATTCAACGATTATGTCGCCGCCCAGATCTTCCATCAGGCGGCACTCGATGCCTACTGGAGCCATGTCGACAAAAAGCGCAATCTGCGCCGTGCAAAAAAGCGGGCGGACCGGCCGATCACCAAGCAGGACTACGTCAACGAACAGCCGCCTTCCTATTCGGGGCCTTCGCTTGGGCAGGTGCTCGCCCGACGCTGGCAGGCATTCCAGGAGCAGCGCGAAGAGCAACGTCCGCCGTCGCGCAGCGAGGGTTTGCCGACTGTTGAGGATTTCATCTCAAGCGCGCGGCGCAACTACGGCTTTGTCGCGGATCGTGTGAGTGAGCGCGAGTTCAAGGAACGGTATGCGCGCGAGGCGCTGGCCTTGGGCCTGACAGGCGAACAGGTCGTGCGCGTTTACGCTCTGGAAACAAGCGGTCTTGGTACAGCCGACATGCAGGCGGGTATCCATCCGATCACCCGGAAGGGCAGCCCGATCTCAACCGCGATCGGTTATGCGCAGTTGCTGGCCGCCAATTCGATCAGCGAACTTGCCAAACACGGCAGCGATTTTGTTGCGCGGCTGAAAGCATTGGCGCGCCGCGCCGAACCAGGTTCCGCGCGGCAAAAGCGGCTCATGGAAAAGGCGCAGGCTTTGACCCGCATGACCAGCAAGGCGCGTTCGATGCCCCGGGTGTGGTCGCGGCACGTCGCCTTTTCCAAAACCGATCTGGGGCGCGGCATACACGCCATCAACATGGACGGTGATATCGGACCGTGGCTGCAGGTCATCAAGCTGAAGGGCCTGCGCAGCACTGCTCTCAATGCGGGTTATGATCGCCTGACGGGTGCCGAAATCGAGCTCATGAACCTGGCTGGGCCGGGCACTGGCCTTGAAATGATGACGCCTGCCGGGCGGGGTGCTCCAACGACCAACTTCTTCTCGCGCGCCGCCTACTACCGCAATACGATCGTCAGGGGGAAGTCGTCGTCCGGACTGTTGCATGCGCTTGACGAGCGCATGAACGAGAACCTGAAAAATGCCGGTGCTGTCGAGTTCATTCAGATCTTCAATCGTCTGAATGGTGGACGCAGCGCTGCTCGCTAAAGCACATTATTGGCCGCGCATTCCGCGGCTACTGCTTCGTTGAAGCATGCTGTAATTCGATGTTGCGGATGCGGGCAACCGATCAGCGGACGCCGAGTGGGTTGAGGAACAGCGATTCGACACGCTTTGAATTGCCTGAAGCGGTCCGCTGACGCGGAGCGGGGCTTGAACGCCGAACCTGACGGCGCGACTCTGCTGCTGTTCCAGGCGTGCCAGCTTCTACCGGAATGGGCTCTTGTGAGACTGCAAGTGCTGAATTTTCACCGCCAATGTTGGTCTGGATTTCCCTGACACCCGTTGCCGTCAATGCCTGTGTGGAGGAGGGGAGGCCGTGGAGTACGGGGGCAGTGGCGTCGGACGGACTGGATGTGTCGATGGGGGGAGCGCTTGTTGCGCTGCGCAGAAGCGGGCCAGACGGGGCGACCACGGTCGGAGGCGTTGTCGAAGTCATCGAAGCTTCTGACGCCTGTGCTGGTGGGAACCCGTATGAAGCTTGAGTGTTTGCCTCTGGCGAAATCCGGGTCACGGCATGAGATACAGGGCTCGCCTCCTGCCTCAGGTGCTCCGTATTGATGCGCTCGGGCGCCGACGGCGGGTCCGGCTTGACGTATGTTGCCGCCATGCCCGCGCCAAGGCCCAGAACGAATATCGTCGCGTAAAGCCGGAACCTTTTCATAGCAGAACCTCTCGGATCAAATCACCCAGGCTCTCCGTGTCAGGAATGCCAGGACAACGCTCCGTGCAAGGATCTGGCCGTTTGGCCGATCCCCTATCAGGGCTAGGAGGCTTTGGTTAACGACTCGTAAACGATTTGGTTCAGCGAACAGGATTCAGAATCAGACCAGCTTTTATGCTCCGGCCTGGACGATGTCGATGATCCCTCCCTATATCGGTGGTGGAGAACTGGAAGACATGAGCAACGAGGACAACCGATTTTCGGCCCGTGCCGCGCGCTATGTGAAAGTCGGGACCAACGTCGGCGCGGTGGGCCTCAGGATGGCGGGCGACCGGCTTTTAGGGCGCGAGCACGACCGTTCCAAAGCGGCGGCTGATCTGGCGGCGGCGTTGGGTGGCCTCAAGGGGCCGCTCATGAAAGTTGCCCAGCTTCTGTCGACGATCCCGGAAGCGCTGCCGAAAGAATACGCGCGCGAGTTGTCGCAACTGCAAAGTGCGGCTCCCCCCATGGGCCCGGCATTCGTGCGACGGCGCATGCAGGTGGAACTTGGGCCGGATTGGCGGCGGCGATTTGCGGATTTTTCCGAACAGTCGAGCGCGTCCGCGTCGCTCGGGCAAGTCCACAAGGCGGTGTCACATGACGGCCGCCAGCTTGCTTGCAAGCTTCAGTATCCCGACATGCAGTCGGCGGTCGAGGCCGACCTCAACCAGTTGCGGCTCATTTTCCAGATTCATGCGCGCATGGACCCTGGTGTGGATACGCGCGAGATCATCAAGGAGATTTCGGCGCGGCTGCGCGAGGAGCTGGATTACGAATTGGAGGCCCGCCACACCGCGCTCTATGCATCTATCTTTCGCGATGATCCGCTCATCCGCGTGCCGCAAATCGACGCCGCGCTCTCGACGAAGCGACTACTCACCATGTCGTGGCTCGATGGACTGCCGCTGCTCACCTACAAGGAACATCCTCTGGAAGACCGCAACCAGGTGGCGCGGGCGATGTTTCGTGCGTGGTGGTATCCCTTCAGCCATTTCGGCGTCATCCACGGCGACCCGCATCTGGGAAACTACACGATCTTCGAGGATGATGATGGCCGCCCGGTGGGGATCAATCTGCTCGACTACGGCTGCATCCGGACATTCCCTGTGGCGTTCGTCGAAGGTGTGGTGGAACTCTATCGCGGGCTTTTGGCGGGGGATCGCGCGCGCATCGTCAATGCCTATGAGCGCTGGGGCTTCGAGGGGCTCACCAATGAGCTGATTGATGGGCTGACGATTTGGGCGCGCTTCATCTATGGGCCGCTGCTCGACGACCGGGAGCGTACGATCGCGGAGGGGACAACTCCGGGGGAATACGGCCGCAAGGAAGCCTTCACCGTTCATAAGATCCTGAATGAGAAAGGGCCGGTGACCGTGCCGCGCGAATTCGTCTTCATGGATCGGGCGGCGATCGGGCTTGGTGGCGTGTTCCTTCACCTGGCGGCCAAGCTCAACTGGTATCGCCTCTTCAACGAGACAATCGATGACTTCGAGGCGGACATCGTGCGGGAGCGTCAGAGGAAGGCATTTGAACAGGCAGGCGTGCCGCTGCCGACGTAGGCGGGTGGCGCGCGGCTCTGCTGTTAGTGGAGTCATTCGACAAGCTTATGACCGCGCTCACTACTTGGCTGATGAGGCACCCTTCTGGCGGGCGTAAGCGCGGTATGCGTTGACGATTTGCAGTAGACCCTTGCGGATAGATGGCCAGCGGTTGACGAACTGCACAACAGGCCAGGAGATGACGCGGCTGATGCCTTCGACGTTGGCCAGGCCGGGCGAGGCTTCAACGGCGACGTCGTTCTTGAATACGACGCGCGGCGCAAACGTGCCGGTGATGTCGAATGTCGATTTGTAAGTCGTCACGGTACAGGAGACCGGCTGTTCGGGGCTCTTGAATTCAAGGTCGCGTGCGGTCATGGCGCGTTCGACGTCAGCGCGAGGGATGCGGATGGTCATGGTGCACACCACGTTCTTGACGTAGCCGCGAGAGCCTTTTTCCAACTCGGCCTGCTCGGTTTCAGAGAGCCGCAGGGGAAAGAGGCATGCAATCTCGGCGCCGGTGCCGTTCTCCAGTTCGGCGAAGCAGTCGTCGGGCAGGTTTGCGATTTCGGACGCAGCCCTTGATGAATCAGTGGCGGCGTGGGCGCGCGGCGCGGTAGCGCAAACTACGGATGCGGCTAGCAGGAGCATACAAGCGAACGATCCGTTGGCCGCAGTGGCGGGCGGCCGCGCGTTCGTTACGGTTCCAGGTGCGATCACGGCCATCGTTTCAGGCCAACTTCGTCAGTGTCAGACATGCGCGACATGATAGAGTCAACCGACTCGTCAACCGGTTGCGCAAACGGTCAGTGCGCCTCGGCCTTGATGGCATTCTTCGACTTGGACTTGCCTTTGTCCTTCGATTCCGCGCCGCTTCCATATTCCTTGTCGCAGGTCTCATAGAGAAGCTTGTTGATCTCCTTCAGTGAGTCCTTGTGGAAGATGCCGAGGTTGTCAGCGAGCTTGGAGACCGCCCAGACGAGACTCTTGAGGTTGCTGTCGCCGCGCACGTCCTTGACGTTGATCCAGACCTTGTAGGCCTTGCCGTCCTTGAACTTGATCTTGGGCGCCGCATCGACTTCGAGCGTGGTCAGCTTGCGTTCGGAATCCTCGATCTTGCAGTTCACCGTTTGCGTCTTGAACTGCACGGTGTGCTTGGGGCGGTCGAGGGCTGGAACAATCATCGTGCGAGGCATCTCCAGCTTGACCTGGCAGCGTGCATCGCCAAATCCCCACGAGATGGCCTTCTTGGCACCGTTCTTCTTGATCTTGGTGCGATCCCACGTTTTGGTCATGTCGCAGGCGAGTGGTGGTCCCGACAGCTTGCGATCCAGGACGATCTCGCAGAGATGGCGTTCGCACGCATCCCGCGATGCCCTCTCGTTGGCGAGGATTTCCAGCGCCGCCGCCGGCGGCGTGTACGAAACGATCACCGCGGCGGCGACCGCCAAGCCTGCCACCGTGGCTTGTGTGCGCCGCACAAAATCGTTCATCCGCTCGCGTTGAGATTCACCATACATGTCTTGGCGCCCCCGATCCTTCACGCCCACGGGATCCGTAGCCATTAGGTTGCTTGCCACGAAGTTTTGCAGGCAGCAGAACCGCTACGACCCCAATGAGCCTGCATATTGCGGTGGATTGGTCCAAAATTTGGGCAGTGGATGAGAGCTGATACCGCGACATCCTTGCCCTTCCGTACCGGTTGAAGCCTCAGCGCGCATAGGATACGAGATTTCGGGTAATAATACGCCCAAACCACGGGGAGGATGGCCAACATGACGATCGATACCACCGGCGGAAGTCCGGAGATGGATTACCGCGAGCATGTCCGCACGTATTCCGGCTTTGTGCTGATGACTAAGTTACTTATCGCGGTGGTGGCGCTAATCTTGATCGGTATGGCCGTTTTCCTGGTCTGAACAAGAATGCCCGGCGGCCTGCGTATCGGTCCGCCGTCATCGTCTCCGGAGCCGTGAGGCCCCGGCTCCCATCCCATCGCCCCATGCACCCCTGTTCCCCAGGGGGATACCCGAATCGGACTTATCGATGCTCACCATAGCTGTCACGGCTGAGAATGCCGACGAGCCGCGCGTTGCGGTGTCGCCGGAGACGGTCAAGAAGCTCACGGCGCTTGGCGCGACGGTGAGGGTGGAAAAGGGCGCCGGGGCGAAATCGCGCTTCACCGATGAGATGTTGAAGGCTCAAGGCGCCGAGATCGTCGATACGGCAGCAGCCGCGCTATCGGGTGCGGACATCCTCATCAAGGTGCGGCGGCCCTCAGCCGACGAAGTTGCTCAGTTGAAGCCTGGTGCGCTAGTCATTGCCAATCTGGCGCCTTACGATGACCGGCCGGGCCTGGAGACGCTGGCGGGCACGAATGCCTCCTTGTTCTCCATGGAGTTCATGCCGCGCATTACGCGCGCCCAGTCGATGGACGTGCTGTCCTCGCAGGCAAACCTTGCCGGTTACAAGGCCGTGGTTGACGCCGCGTCCATGTTCGGCCAGGCGATGCCGATGATGACGACGGCAGCGGGCACGGTGCCGGCGGCGAGGGTTTTCATCATGGGCGTCGGCGTTGCGGGGCTGCAGGCCATCGCGACGGCCAAGCGCCTCGGCGGTATCGTCACGGCGACAGACGTCAGGCCGGCGACGAAGGAACAGGTGCAGTCGCTCGGCGGCAAGTTCATCGCGGTCGAGGACGAGGAGTTCAAGCAGGCACAGACGGCGGCGGGCTATGCCAAGCCGATGAGTGCCGAGTACCAGAAGAAGCAGGCCGAACTCGTCGCCAACCACATCAAGTCGCAAGACATCGTCATAACAACCGCGCTCATTCCCGGCCGTCCGGCACCGAAGCTCATCACAGCGGAGATGGTGCGTACAATGAAGCCCGGCGCGATCATCGTCGATCTTGCCGCGGAACGCGGTGGCAACTGCGAACTGACCAAGCCCGGTGAGACCGTCGAGGAAAATGGCGTCACGATTTTCGCGCCGCTCAACTATTCCGGCCGGCTCGCCTTCAATGCATCGAACCTTTATGCGCGCAACCTGCTCTCCTTCATCGACACCATGGTCGACAAGAAGGAGAAGGTGCTCGCCGTCAACTGGGATGACGATGTCGTCAAGGGCACGCTCGTCGCCAAGGATGGCAAGATCGTGCATCCCAATCTCAGCCAGCCTGCCGCCTAAAGGAGGCGATCCATGAACTTCGCGAAAGCTCTCAAACAGGCGCTGGTATCGGGCGCGGCCGTTCTGCTTTCGGGCGGTGGCGCCATGGCGATGGGGGGCGGTGGCAACGGTGCGGTCGATCCGTTCTTCTACCTGCTCATGGTTTTCGTCATGGCGATCTTCGTCGGCTACTACGTGGTGTGGTCGGTGACTCCGGCCCTGCATACGCCGCTGATGAGCGTCACCAACGCGATTTCATCTGTGATCGTGGTGGGCGCTTTGCTCGCGGTCGGCGTCAAGGGCGTCGCGTCAGGCTCGACGGCAGCGCAGATATTCGGGTTCCTCGCTCTCATCATGGCGTCGGTAAACATCTTCGGCGGCTTCCTCGTCACGCAGCGCATGCTCGCGATGTACAAGAAGAAAGAGAAGAAGTGAGCCCGTCAGTTCTGTCGCGCGCGCGGCGACTTCCGCGCCAGCCTCTGAAACCGCAATTGCAAGTCTTCAGCGCCGGCCTGGCGCACGCCGAACCTAGGAACCTGATATGAGTGCCAATCTCGTAGCCATCCTCTATCTCGTCGCCGGCGTGTTGTTCATCCTGGCGTTGCGCGGCCTGTCGCATCCCGAGACGTCGCGACAGGGCAACATGTACGGCATGATCGGCATGGCGATCGCCATCCTGACCACGCTGGGCGTCGCAAGCCCGATGTCGTTTGGGACCTGGGTCCTGATCCTGGTGGGGTTGGGTATCGGCGGTGGCATTGGCGCCTACACGGCCAAGACTATCCCGATGACCTCGATGCCGGAGCTGGTCGCAGCCTTCCACTCACTGGTCGGCATGGCGGCGGTCCTGGTGGCGGCCGCAGCACTTTATGCGCCCGAGGCGTTCGGCATCGGCACGAGGGGCGCGATCCATGGCTCGAGCCTGATCGAAATGAGCCTCGGCGTGGCAATCGGCGCGATAACCTTCACCGGTTCGGTGATCGCGTTCGCCAAACTTTCGGGACGGATGTCGGGAAAGCCGATCATCCTGCCGATGCGCCATCTGATTAACGGTGGCCTGGGCGTCTTCCTGGTGCTGCTGATCTACTGGTTCTTCCAGTCGGGCGGTTCGGCCGGTCTGTTCTGGCTCATCACGGTGGTTTCGCTGGCGCTGGGCGTGCTTCTCATCATCCCGATCGGCGGCGCGGACATGCCGGTCGTCGTGTCGATGCTCAACTCCTACTCGGGCTGGGCCGCGGCAGGCATCGGGTTCACGCTCGGCAATATCGCTCTCATCATCACCGGGGCGCTGGTCGGCTCTTCTGGTGCGATCCTTTCCTACATCATGTGCAAGGGCATGAACCGCGCCTTCCTATCGGTGATTGCGGGCGGCTTCGGCGGTGAGACGGCTGCTGCCGGTGCCGGTGGTGGCGAGCAGAAGCCAGTCAAGATCGGTGCTGCCGACGATGCGGCGTACCTTTTGAAGAATGCGCAGAAGGTCATCATCGTGCCGGGCTATGGCATGGCGGTGGCGCAGGCGCAGCACGCGCTGCGCGAGATGGCGGACGCGCTCAAGAAGGCGGGGATCGAGGTCAAGTATGCGATCCACCCGGTGGCGGGACGCATGCCCGGCCACATGAACGTGCTGCTGGCGGAAGCCAACGTGCCCTACGACGAGGTGTTCGAACTGGAGGACATCAACTCGGAGTTCGCACAGGCGGACGCGGTGTACGTGATCGGCGCCAACGACGTCGTCAATCCGGCGGCCGAGGACGATCCGACCTCGCCGATCTACGGCATGCCCGTGCTGCAGGTATGGAAGGCGGCAACAGTACTCTTCAACAAGCGTTCGCTGGCTTCCGGCTATGCCGGCATCGACAACCCAGTCTTCTACCGCGACAACACCGTTATGGTGCTGGGCGATGCCAAGAAGATGACCGAGGACATCGCCAAGGCGATGCACGATTGATGCAGGCCGCTGCCTGTCCATTCGTTACCGGATCACTGGCAACCGGGGGCACCAAGCTCCCGGTTTTGCTTTTCGGGTCCAGGCTTGAGACGTGCGGGACCGAGATGAGGCCCTTTGTTGACCATATTCGGCGTGGTTGATGGCACAGGTTCGGGGTTCCGAGTGAAAGGCTGGTCTTCGTGATGCGTGGGTTGCGCCGGGTTGCGGTGCTGTTCGCTGGCCTTGCCGGGTTCAGCTATGCCGGCGTTGCCGGTGCGATGTACGCGATGCAGCGGGATATGCTGTTCAACGTGCGTGATACCGGCGATCTTTCGAAGCCTGGAACGCTTGCCATCGCGGGTGGCGAGCGGGTCAAGATCACGACGCCCGATGGTGAGCAGCTGGCAGGGTGGTATCTGGCGCCGCGGCAAGGCCAGCCGGTGTTCTTGTTTCTGCACGGCAAGGGCGGCGGGCTCGAACGCAAGTCGTGGCGATGGAAGCGAATTCGCGAGCATGGTGCGGGCGTTCTTGCCATCTCCTATCGCGGCTATCCTGGCTCGACGGGTACGCCCAGCGAAGCCGGCCTGATGATCGACGGGCGTGCGGCATATGACTGGCTGCGCGGGAAAGGTCATGCGGCTTCCGATATCGTGCTGCATGGTTTGTCGCTCGGCACGGGTGTCGCGGTAAAGCTCGCGGCCGAGGTTCAGGCCAAGGCGCTCATTCTCGAAGCGCCCTATACGGCCGTGGTCGATGTCGCGGCTGAGCGCTATCCCTGGCTGCCGGTGCGCCTGCTCATGCATGACCAGTTTCTAACCCGGGAGCGCATCGGAAAGATCGCCGTGCCGGTCCTTATCGCGCATGGTACGCGCGATACCGTGATTCCCTTTGAGCAGGGCGAACGGCTATTCGCGCTGGCGCCCGAGCCCAAAGTGATGGCGCGCATGGAAGGCTCGGATCATTCGACGCTGACGCGCGATGGGATCTATGAAAAACACATCTGGCCATTTCTGCAGCGGTATTGACCAACTGGCGTACGGCCGCTGATCCGGCCCCGTATGCTGCTTCGTGCCTCACCTCGCGACGGTCAGAAGAGCCGATTTCACTTTGTTTCTGCGTTCAATCTCGTGACCCTTGTGTTTGAGAATGCCTTTGCGGATGCGTTCGCTGGGGGCGTCGGCTGCGCACAAGGCCGCAACAGGCAGCGTGTAGGCGGTGGCGCCATGGTGGAGCGGACCTGAGGCCAGAACCTCCAGCAGTTCGGCGGTGTGGCCGCGCGCAGCGATGGCTGCTGCAAATGCTTTCTGCTGGGCGAAGGGCGTGCGAGCGTCCTGCGGGTCGCCCAGCACGAAGACGCGGCGCTTGGGGTCGGCATGGATGGTCGCGATGTTGCGTGTCGGATCGTAGACCGTCTTGGCAAGCATCTCGCGGTTGGGCTTGCGGCCTTTTGCGATTGCCGAGGTTGCCAGCATGTCGTTGAGGGCATAGGCGCCAGAGCCCAGGACCGCGCAGGAGATGTCCTTGCGGCCGAGCGTCAACAGGGATGCCGCGATCGTGCTGCCACCGGACTGGCCGGCGAGAACGACACGATCGAGGCCGAGCCGGCTCTTGATGACGTCCAGTGTCTCGGTGATCGCCATGAGTTCGACCGGGCGCCGGCGGCTGCCGTGATTGCCCGACGAGCCGTCGATCCCCATGCGCGAGATGACGATGACCCGGACCTTGAACTTGTCGGCAATCTTCTGCGCCCGCTGCCGCGTGGTCAGATTTCCATCCGGGTCACTGGCGCGCTTGTCGTATCTGTCGCCGGATATGTCACCGTCTATGAAGACGACGGCCTGGCGCTGGGCTTGGTGTCCGGAGGTCACGAAATAGGCCATGCATGAGCTGCCGTAACGGTGGGTGACGTAGGCCCGATTGGGACGGGACAGGCACAGCTGGGGCGAGCGGGCTTCCGCGGACATCACGTCGTGAAAATTGGTGCGCTCCTTCTGGGCGTCCTGTTCGGCCGATGCGGGGCCGGACTGTCCCTGGGCAAGTATGGTACTGGCGGCTGCCAGGAGCGCAATTCTGGTGGATCGGGGAATTCTAACCATAACCGTCTCCCATTTTTCAGTGGGTCGCGGCAGGGCGGCGGCAGGTTCAAACCGGGAGGAGGATCCTCTGGAGGGCGTGCGCGTTGACAGGTGTGCCCCGGTCGGCCGAAGCTTCGGTGTCACTTTTGAGGACGGAGGGGTGCGTTGGTGCTGGCACTCAGAGTCTTTGCGCTCGTCTCAATGCTTGCTGTGGCGGCGGGCGATACCAGTGCACGCGACAGCGCGCCGATGCCCGGCGGGAGCGGTGCTGCGCTGGGCATGACTCTGATCGCGGGGCGGCTGGTGACATGCCACGACATCAGAGGCGTGGCTGTCCATACTATGCAGGTGACAGGGCTTGGCGATGTCGGGCGGGCCGGTGTCGTCAATCGTGTGCCGATCATCGCGATTGATCCCGACATCATCGGCAAGCTGCCGGACAAACTGGCGCTGTTCTTCTTTCAGCACGAATGTGCGCATCATGTGCTGGGGCACTGGTTCCAGCCGAGCACGACCATGGAAGTGGAAGCTGATTGCTGGGCGATCAAGCACGACCGCGATCGCGGCAACTTGAGCCGCGACGAGGTGAGGAGCTTTGCTCCCTTCCTGGCGCGGAGTGGGGGTTCACCATTCGGTCATTTGCCTGGGCCAGAGCGCGCAAAACAGCTAGTGAAGTGTTTCGACGCGCCGTGACAGTGCAAGCACCCCGTGTCCTGCCATTGCAAGTTCTAGAGCCAGATGCCGGAGCCCAGATTTCATATGAGCGCTTTGCCAATGCTACTGGGCCTATTCGTCGTTCTCGGCGCTATCGTTTATGTCGGCATTCAGGCAATCGAGCCGGCACTCATCTATCGTCCAGATCGCGTGCGCACTCAGCCTCAAGAGGTAGGTCTAGAGGGTGTGCAAGAGGTAGAGATCGATACGCCTGATGCCAACGCCGTGCTGGCGTGGTGGTCGCGTGCCGCAGCTGGACGCCCGACAGTTCTCTATTTCCATGGCAACGGTGGATCGCTTGCCAACCGCGCGGATCGCATCGCCCGTTTCCAGCGCGCGGGCATCGGCGTTTTCATGATGACCTATCGTGGCTACGGCGGATCGATGGGCAAGCCGAACGAACGGGACAACGTCAGGGATGGCCGGCGGGCCTTCGATTATCTGATCGCTGCCGGCCTGAAGCCTGATGATATCGTGGTGTTTGGCGAGTCTCTTGGCACCGGAGTTGCCGTGCAGGTCGTCAAGGCACGGCAGCCGCGTGGCCTGATCCTTGATTCTCCCTATACGTCGATGCTCGATCTGGCGCGGCTGCACTATCCCTACCTGCCGGCAGATTGGCTGCTCAACGACCGTTACGACACGATGGCCTACATCGGTGACGTTCATGTGCCGCTGCTGATCGTGCACGGTGGGGACGACCGGGTGGTGCCAGTAGAAATGGGGCGTGCCGTGCTGGCGGCGGCGGGCGGACCCAGGGAGATGCTGGAGGTGCCCGGGGCCCCCCACGTCAATCACGAAGATTTCGGCACGTTGGATGCCATATTTGCCTGGATCGCACGGCTCTATGGCGTCCCGCCCGGAGCATGAGGGCTACCTGAGCGGGGCTGACCTGCTTTTTGCCGGCGGGGGCAATGGCAAACCCGCTCCGGGGGGCCGGAGCGGGCAATAATCAGTCAGATTGGCACCGGCCCTTTTGCGCGGAACGCTGGCCGATGGGCCGAATCGCTATGGCCGCGACAGCGAAGCCGAGACGGATCGCTCGGACTAGCCCCGGCTAGCCAGCAGGCCTCAGCGGGTGCGGCTTGGTGCCTTCGACGGCAGTAGACCCTCGCGCTGGGCGCGCTTGCGGGCCAGCTTGCGGGCGCGGCGCACGGCCTCGGCCTGCTCGCGGGCCTTCTTCTCGGAGGGCTTTTCGTAATAATTCCGGAGCTTCATCTCGCGGAAAATACCCTCGCGCTGCATCTTCTTCTTGAGCGCCTTGAGGGCCTGGTCGACATTGTTGTCGCGAACGAGAACCTGCACGCTTGCCTATCCTTTGGTGCTGGTTGATGTTGTAGGAATTACAAAACACCGCTCACGCCCAGGGTACCCCTCCGGGCGTCCGGTGTCTCGAAATCTGCGGCGATGTCTATCAAAGTCGCTCGGGCTTGTCCACTGGCGCCCTGCCTTAACCATCCACATCGGCAGATTTCGGCAGCAACTGCGTCACATGGCCCATTTTCCTGCCGGGGCGGGGGTCGTTCTTGCCATAGAAGTGGACAGCAGTACCGGGTGTCGCGGCAAGGCTCGCCCATTCGTTGACATCGGCGCCGATCAGGTTGGTCATGATGGCGTCGGAATGGCGGTCCGCTGGTCCCAATGGCCAGCCGGCGACTGCGCGGATGTGATTTTCGAACTGGCTGACGAGGCAGGCGTCGGTCGTCCAATGGCCTGAGTTATGAACCCTGGGCGCGATTTCATTGACGACGAGCGGGGCGGACGCTTCCTCGCCAACGAAGAACATCTCAACGGCCAGAACGCCGACGTAACCCAATGCATCTGCAATGGCACCGGCAATCTCGTTGGCCTTCGTTCTGGTGGCCGAAGAGAGCGGGGCTGGTACCGCAGAAGTGTCGAGAATGCCATTCTTGTGGGTGTTGAGGGGTACGTCATAGAAGCATTCGGTGCCATCGATGCCCCGAACGACGAGAACGGACACCTCGAACTGGAAGTTGACGAAGCCTTCTAGAATTGCCGGTGCGCGGCCGCTGCTGCTGCGCGCCTCCGCGAGTTCGGTGGTGCTGGTGCTCTTGATCCGGGCCTGGCCTTTGCCGTCATAGCCAAGCCGCCGGGTCTTGAGAATTGCGGGCGTGCCAAGTTGCTTTACTGCAGCGAGTAGACTGTCTTCGGAATCAACGGCGGCGAAGGGTGCAACGGGCAATCCCAGACCGGCAATAAACGTCTTTTCGACGAGCCGATCCTGCGCCACCTCCAGCGCCTTGACGCTTGGTCGTACCGGACGAACGCTTGCGGCTGCTTCGGCTGTCGCACGGGGTACGTTTTCAAACTCGTAGGTGACGACGTCGACGCTTTGGGCAAAGTGGCGCACGGCTTTCAGATCGTGATAGTCGCCAACGGTATGGGCCGCGGCGACATCGAAAGCGGGACCGGATGAATCGGAAAATACGTGGCACTTGAGGCCGAGGCGGGCGGCCGCCATGGCCAGCATGCGGCCAAGCTGGCCGCCGCCCAGAATGCCGATGGTTGAGCCGGGGGGCAGGGCGGTCATCATCGGGCTCAGGGTTTTTCGTCTGTGGGAGACTGCGCTACGGCGGCTGTTTGTGCCTTTCGCCATGCCACGATGCGCTCGGAAAGTGCCGCATCGGAAGTTGCCAGGATCTGTGCTGCGAGCAGGCCGGCATTGGCGGCGCCGGGCTCACCTATGGCGAGTGTGCCCACAGGTACGCCCTTGGGCATCTGCACGATCGAGTAGAGGCTGTCCTTGCCAGAAAGGGCGCGCGATTGAACCGGCACGCCCAGCACTGGCAGCACCGTCATGGCGGCGGTCATACCGGGCAGATGGGCGGCACCGCCGGCACCGGCAATGATAACCTTGAGGCCGCGGCTTTGGGCGGACTTTGCGTAGTCATATAGCCGTTCTGGCGTGCGATGGGCTGAGACGATGCGGGTTTCGTAGGCGACGCCCAGTGTATCGAGGATCTCGGCGGCGCAGCGCATGGTCGGCCAGTCCGACTGGCTGCCCATGATGATACCCACCGATGGCGTTCCTGTGCCGCGCTTTCCGGTCATGTTTTGTTCACGTCAGACCGCCGGTCATGCCGGGCGCTCCGCCTCCCTATTAGCCTCGCGGAGAAAGCGCGGGTTTAGTGGGTGTGCGGCAGGTTTGCAAGGATTTTGGAACAATAGGCCGGGGCCTTGAGGACCGGCGGTGAAAATTCCATTGCCTGGATTAAGCGTGGTGACGGTGGGGGCCGTGCTCGGGTGACGGCAGGCGGATGGCCAGCAGGCAGGTCAGGCGATGATGTCAGGCAGGAGCTGATCCTCGATCACTGTGATCTGATCCTTCAAGGCGAGCTTCTTCTTTTTTAAGCGCTTGATATGCAACTGGTCAGCGCTGCCGGTCGATTCCATAGCGATGATCTCGTCGTCCAGGCCGCGGTGCTCGGCACGCAGGTTGGCGAGCTTGTCACGGAGCTCCTTTTCATTTCGACGCTGCATGTTTTCCAGGTCCGATCCCGCTCGCGGAACTACGAATAGACTATTTGCTGCTGGCTGCCGTACCGCAGCCGTTAGCTAGTGCTTGAAGTCATGAGCAAGCCCCTGCGCGACCTGGCTTTCTCGACTGACATTCGGCTGCTTCACCGCAAGTCCCAGATGGGCAGCAAGTGCAGTGCCGCTATACGCATGCCAACAGCCAACGTGCGCCCTGCCCTCGTCCCCGCTCAGAGAACAGAGCCGACCGTTTGGCGCAACGCAGACCTTCTTCCCAGGAATATCTGTCTGTTTTGCGCGGCTGGCAAGTGTTCGCGACAAGTGATGATGAGCGATTTTTTGCTAGGAGGCACTTAGGTTTCCTGGAAAATGCCGTTGCGTACAATTGAAACGACATTGAACCAGACGCACCAAGGGTTGGGTAACTGTTCAGGTCCTGCGGGCGCGGGTTTCGTAGACAATCCGTCGCCGATCTGTCACACTACAAGGGTGTGTTAAACTTCAACGGAGGGCCTGATGTCGCTATCCGCTCATCTTGCAGAGTTGACTGAAAAGCACAAATCATTGGCACGTAAGATCGAGGAAGAAACCTCAAGGCTAGGGTCTGATGATCTCGAGATCCGGCGGATGAAGCAGGAAAAGTTGAGGCTGAAGGAACAGATCGCTCGCCTCTCAGATGATAGTCACATGGCGGCGCGTCACTGACGCGCTGTTTTTGTTTTTGCGGCAGCAGTATTGGCTGCGTCGTCTGCCGTTGCCGGAGGAGATCTGTTCATCTCCTTCGCAGCGGTTTCTAGACGCTTATGGCTCAGCTTCAATTTTTCAGGATCGAGTTCTCCGCGCTCGTCGGCAAGGATGAGCGAATACAAAACGTCGTAAACTTGGCCACCGTCACTACCAACGAGCACTAGGTCGGCTCCGGCATTGAGAGCGTCGATCGCAGCCTGGGCCATGCCTCCGTTATAGCGCCGTACAATTGCTCCCATCGCCAAGTCGTCGGTGACGATGACGCCGTTGAACTTCCATGTTTCCCGCAGCAGGTTCTGTATGATCTTCGGTGACGTCGATGCCGGCTTGTCATTGTCGATGCCTGACAGCTGCGCGTGAGAGATCATCAGGAACGCCGGGCTGTTTGAAAGGATCTGGCGAAACGGAATCCAATCGGTCTTTTCCAGGATTTCGGTCGATACCTTCAGGTGGCCGCTGGTGATGTGGGTGTCGGTTAGTACACGGCCAAGACCGGGGAAATGCTTCAGCGTGCAATAGATCCCGGATTTGGCGAGGGCCTCGCAATAGGTCTTTGCGACTTCGGTGACGATGGCGGGATCGTCCGAAATTGCGCGGTAACGGATCTTGGTGAACTTGTCGGCGGACGAGCGGACATTGTGATTGAGATCGGCCACGGGTGCGAAATTCAAATTGATACCGATGCTGGAAAGGTCGGCGGCCTGTTTCTCAGCAAATGTCTCGGTGGCTTTGTGGCGCTCCTCAGTGGTTTTCGACGCACCGATGATGCGCGGCAGCGCGCGCTGATAGGGCAGGGGAGGCGACAGGCGCGAAACACTGCCGCCTTCCTGGTCGGTCGAGATCCAGAACGTGTTTTGACCGGCTTCGACCGCCAGTTTGCGATATTCGGCCAACTCGGCAGCAAGTTTGGGCTTGTTGCGGCCGCGAGCGTTGCGGGCGGTGACGAAGATGCCGCCGACGGCACCGCGCTCCAACAGCGGCTTCAAGTCCCCGCTTGCGTGATAACCGGTGATGACGTGGCGTCCGATCCGTTGGAGCACCTCGGGCGGGGCCGCCAGGACGGCAGCTTTCTTCTCGTTGAGAGTTAGGGGCTTGCCTTCAGTTTTGGGATCGGGCGGCTGTAGACCCTGGGCGGTCGTATTTTGTGTCGCTTCGTGCTTGGCCGTCTTGCTGTCCTTGGCTTTAGGAATCGTACGCATGCGTGCCCGCTCAAGGGCCTCGCGCCTGGTGCGATGAACCTCTTTTATGGATTTTTTTGAGGATTTGGCCTCGGCCGGGCTGGCAGACAGAGGGGCTACTTCGATTGGCAGATAGCCCGTTATTGCAATGAGGCTGAAAGATACGATGGTCAGCGCAGCTTTGCAGCTGCGGCGCGTGGTGGCTGCTGTAGGTTCGATTTGGCGGCGAACGAAATTCCACCGTGTGGTAGTGCGCGTTCGTGTGATGGTTGCCGAGGCCGTCATATCTTCCTGCATTTTGCGATCGCCACGGTCCATGTTGGGGCCGCCATTTGACCGATTTGGGCCGCTCAAGTCGCGAATGCGGGCACCAGAACGGCTTGCCGCTGGTTTCATAGCACGGCTGCAAGCGCCGTAGCGGGATCATCTGCCCGCGTGGTTTCAGGCGCTGGCGTTAACCCATCAGGCCAAGCTGACGGGACATTGCGGCACGCATAAGCAACGCAAAGTTGGCTGGCATCGGGCATCTTGTGCAGGCGTGCCGGGTAACGTCCGCCGACCGGGTGCAAGCTGACGGGAGGCGGGCTTTTGCCGGGTGCGTGCTTCACACGTCTTCGGCAAGCTCGCGGAGCTTGAATTTCTGGATCTTGCCCGTGGAGGTTTTGGGAATCTCCGTGAATACGACGTGCCGGGGAACCTTGTAGCGGGCCAAGTGCTCCTGGCAGTGGGCAATAAGGGCCTCGCCAGTCGATTCCGCTCCAGGTTTCAGTTCCACGAACGCGCAGGGCGTTTCGCCCCATTTTTCGTCAGGTTTGGCAACGACGGCGCAGTGGGCAACGGCTGGATGCTTATAGAGGACATCTTCGACCTCTATCGATGAGATGTTCTCGCCGCCTGAGATGATGATGTCCTTCGAGCGGTCCTTGAGCTGGATGTAGCCGTCGGGGTGCATGACGCCCAGATCGCCTGAATGGAACCACCCGCCCGCAAAGGCCTCATCGGTGGCCTTGGGGTTTTTCAAATAGCCCTTCATAACGATGTTGCCGCGGAACATGACCTCGCCAAGCGTTTCGCCGTCGGCGGGAACGGGGATCATCGTCGTCGGGTCCATGACGGTGAGATCCTCAAGCGCAGTGTAACGGACACCCTGGCGCGCGCGCTTGGTCACGTTCTGGTCCTTGGGCAAGTCGTCCCAAACATCGCGCCACTCGTTGAGGACAGCTGGCCCATATGTTTCGGTCAGCCCGTAAAGGTGGGTCAGGGCGAAGCCGGCTTCCTGCATGCGCGCCAGAACGGCTTCAGGGGGAGGGGCTGCGGCATGAGAGAACGCGACAGTGTGCGTGATCTCTCGCCGCTCCTCGGGCGTTGCATTGAGAAGCACGGACATGACGATGGGCGCACCGCACAGGTGCGTGACCTTGTGGTCAACGATGGCGTCATACATCGCCTTGGCGCGCACCCAGCGAAGGCAGACATGCGTGCCGCCGACGGTTGCGACCGACCAGGGGAAGCACCAGCCATTGCAGTGGAACATGGGCAGCGTCCACAGGTAGACCGGATGGCGCTGCATGCCCGTGGCGATGGTATTGGCGTAGCACATGAGGGCGGCGCCGCGATGATGGTAGACCACGCCCTTGGGATTGCCGGTCGTGCCTGAGGTGTAGTTCAGCGAGATGGCGTCCCACTCGTCGTCCGGCATGCGCCAGGCAAATTCCGGGTCGCCCGCACTCACGAACTCCTCGTAGTCGAGGTAGGAAAGGCGCTCGTTTTCCTGCGGGAACTCGGGATCGTCGTAGTCGATCAGCAACGGCTCGACCTTGGCGAGCGTCAGGGCTTCCTTGATGACGGGTGCAAACTCGCGGTCGTAGATCAAAACCTTGGAGTTTGCGTGATCGAGCTGAAACGCGATGATGGCCGCGTCGAGCCGCGTGTTCAGCGAATGCAGTACGGCGCCGGTCATCGGAACGCCGACGTGGGCTTCCAGCATCGGCGGAGTGTTGGAGAGCATGACCGAAACGGTGTCGCCCTTGGCGATGTAGCGCTGGGCCAGCGCAGAGGCGAGCTGGCGGCTGCGTGAGAAATATTCGGCGTAGGTCAAACGGCTGTTGCCGTGGATCACTGCAACCGTGTCCGGGTAAACGGCAGCTGAGCGAGCGACAATGGAAAGCGGCGTCAGGGGCAGGTGATTGGCGGCTGTCTTGTCGAGATTTTGGTCGTAGGGATGAGATGCCATGGCATGCCAACTTGAACTCAATGCTTCGATCCTCATGCGAAGCTAGCGGGTTGCTGATTTCTCGGCAATTAGCATCGCGTTGAACGAGGTTTTTTGTGCGATTTGCAATGAACGGTGCGCAAGTATGGTCGCCGCTTTTCGTTTAATGCGACTGCGTGTATAGTGTTTTCATAGGATGTTACGTATTCCAGTGCTGCTGGAGGGCATCATGACAGAGGCTGGCAAGGAAGAAGTCGCGCTTTGGGTCGTACTGGTGCTTGTGCTGTCGCTGCCATGGGTGGTGCTGTAACTGGGCAAACTGATTTGACCGGTGCTGGCGACTGAGCCTGAGCTGCGGGCAATGCGGTCGGGCGACAATTCGGTGATGGTGGAGTTTCGCCCCGTACATTTTCATGTGCGGGGTTTGTTGTGTGCGCCGGGCTTGCCGCGCGTGCGATGCCTGTGGTTTGACGCAGGGCTTTTGTCTGCCATGCCCGTGCGGCTGCTCGCCCGATGCCTTCGGGCTATTTCTTTGGCAGTGCAGCATGCCGTATTTGAAATGCATGACTTGAATTGCACGGCTTGAAGCCTGGGCCGGTCAACCGGCGAACCAGATGGCGTGGATTCCGTCGAAAATAAGCTTCAGCGAGATTACGAACAGCGAGGCATATGCGATGCGGTAGAAGGGGCCTTGATTGATGCGCCGCGTCAGCCACACGCCCGCAAGCAATGCAAGTGGGGCCAGCGGCAGCAGTACAACCGTTGTCTTGAGATTGGCGGTGTTGAACTGCCCCAAGGCATAATAGGGAATGAGCTTCACCAGATTGATCGTGGTGAAAAAGACGACGGCGGTAGCCGCCAGTGCGGTGCTGGGCAGTCGTTGGGGTAGCATGTAGACGTTGAACGGCGGGGCGCCGGTGTGGCTTACGAAACTGGTGAAGCCCGCCACCATTCCCCAGAACGTGCCGCGAAGCCGGTCGGGCTGCTGGGGAGCGCGCTTTTCGCCGCCAGAGCGCCAATAGTTTATGGTGAAGGCGGCGCCTATTATGCCAATTATCAGTCTGACGTGGCCCTCGGTGACATAGGCAGCCGTAGCCCAGCCCAGGGCCACCCCGGCGATTGCGGCGGGCAGCAGGATCGCCAGATTGGCCCAGTGGAAGTCACGCCGGTAAGCAAAGAGCCCCACCAGGTCCATGATGTTCAATATCGGCAGCATGATGCCGGCAGCCTGGACCGGTGGAATGGTGAGGCTCATCAGCGGGACGGCAAGTCCGCCCGCAGCTCCGAGAAAACCGCCCTTGGCGAGCCCGGTCAGGATGATCGCGGGAATAGCCGCCGCATAAAACCACGGATCGGAAATCATATTGGACTGCCTCGGGCTGCCTCTTTGGGGGCGGAACGTTGTATCGCGTGCCCTGAGACCATCATTGGCAGCAGAGGGCCTTGGAATGATGCGGAATGGTGCGACACATAGCCGAAACTCCTATGCACCGGCTATTGCCACCGGGGCCGGTCGGGTGCTGATTAGAGGCAATGATAATCACACAAACTTTCAAGTCTTAGGAGGATGCCGCGATGAGTCGATATGCCGAAGTCTACGACCGTTGGCTCAAGGACCCTGAGGGTTTCTGGGCGGAAGCGGCCCGGGACATCAGCTGGTACAAGCTTTGGGACAAGGTGATCGATCCTTATGCAGGTCAGTACGGCCGCTGGTTTGAAGGGGCGGAGTGCAATACCGCCTACAACTGCCTCGACCGGCATGTCGAGGCTGGCCGGGGAGACCAGAAGGCGCTCATCTACGACAGCCCGGTAACGCAGACACAGCGCAGCTATACCTACGCCGAGCTTACCAACGAAGTGGCCACGATCTCAGCGATCCTGACCGATCTGGGTGTGGGAAAGGGCGACCGCGTCCTCATCTACATGCCGATGATCGCGGAAGCGGTGATGGCGATGCTGGCTTGCGCGCGCATCGGCGCGGTTCACTCGGTGGTGTTCGGCGGGTTCGCGTCAAGCGAACTCGCGACGCGCATCAACGATGCGAAGCCCGTGGCTGTGCTGTCGGCGTCATGCGGTATCGAGACGGCGCGTGTCATTCCCTACAAGCCGCTGTTGGACAAGGCGATCGAGCTATCCGAGCACAAGCCTTCAGCGTGCCTGATCCTGCAGCGGCCCCAGGCGGAGGCAACGCTTATTGCCGGGCGCGATCATGACTGGGCGCAGTTGGTCGCGGCGGCAAAAGCAGTTGGGCGCAAATCGGGATGCGTGCCGGTGGCTGCAACCGATCCGCTCTACATCCTTTATACGTCCGGGACGACGGGGCAGCCCAAGGGTGTGCTGCGCGACAACGGCGGCCACATGGTCGCGCTGAAGTGGACGATGCCGAATCTCTACGACATCAAGCCGGGCGAAGTCTTCTGGGCCGCATCGGATGTGGGCTGGGTCGTTGGCCACTCCTATATCTGCTATGGGCCGTTGCTGCACGGCGCGACGACGGTCGTCTATGAAGGCAAGCCGGTTGGTACGCCGGATGCGGGCGCTTTCTGGCGGATGATCTCCGAACACAAGATCTCAGTCTTGTTCACGGCGCCGACGGCCTTCCGCGCGATCAAGAAGGAAGATCCGAACGGTGAATTCATCGGCAAGTACGACATGTCGTGCCTGAGAACTCTCTTCCTGGCAGGCGAGCGCGCCGATCCGGAGACGATCAAGTGGGCAGAGGCAAAGCTCAAAGTTCCGGTTGTCGATCACTGGTGGCAGACGGAAACGGGTTGGGCCATCGCCGGCAATCCTGTGGGATTAGGTCTGCTTCCGGTCAAGTACGGTTCGCCGACCGTACCGATGCCCGGCTATAAGGTCGATGTGCTCGACGACAAGGGCAATCCGGTTGGTGCAAACACGAGCGGAACGCTGGCGATAAAGCTGCCGATGCCGCCTGGCTGCCTGCCGACGCTTTGGAACAACGATGAGCGCATGCGCAAGAGCTATCTTGCCGACTTCGCTGGCTACTACTCAACGTCGGATGCTGGCTACAAGGACGAGGATGGCTATGTGTACGTGATGGCGCGCACCGACGATGTCATCAATGTCGCCGGTCATCGTCTGTCGACCGGTCAGATGGAAGAAGTCGTTGCCCAGCACAAGGACGTCGCGGAGTGCGCGGTGATTGGCGTTGCGGACCAGATGAAAGGGCAGATGCCCGCTGGATTCGTGGTGCTGAATGCCGGTGTTTCGCGCGATCCCAAGGAGATCGAATCGGAAGTCGTCAAGCTTGTGCGTGACGTCATCGGTCCGGTGGCGGCCTTCAAGAACGTCATGATCGTCAAACGGTTGCCAAAGACACGCTCGGGCAAGATCCTGCGCGGCACCATGCGCCAGATCGCAGATGGTGAATCCTGGAAGATGCCTGCGACAATCGATGATCCGGCCATCATGGGCGAGATCACCGAGGTCATGCAGTCACGCGGTCTGGCGAGCAATCAGGCGTAGGGAAACCGGGGCCATTGGTTGCCGGCATTGCCGTCGGCATGTGTTGGAACCGCCCGGAGCAGCTGCTTCGGGCGGTTTTCTTGTCCCGGCATGGAATCGGGTCGTGACTTCACCCGCGTTTATCGTGCTTCGAACTGTTATTTGTCAGACATGCCTTGTGTGCCGCGTTGGTTGAGTGGGTGCCTCCTCATGTCTGACGGCTTCCCTCATTGGCATTCAGGCACTAGGGTGCGATCTCGACAGCGGTTGTGCCGTGCTCACAGCGTGCGGCGGGCTTATTGGCGTGCGAGGAATTTTGTGCGCGTCAATTCGCGCTATGCCAGAGGTTGTGACATCTGACTGCCATGAGTGAATAATGCTGCTTGCCAATAAAGTTGCCATCGTGACCGGCGGTGCTCGGGGTATTGGCCGCGCCACGGTCGAGCGCTTGGCGCGCGAGGGCGCTCGCGTTGTCGTTGCCGATATCGATGATGAGGCAGGTGCCAAGGTTGTTGCTGCGGTCAAGGCAGCTGGAAGTGAGGCGGTCTTTCGATCAGCTGACATCTCCGAGCGTCTCGACGTCTTCAATCTGGTGGCGTCTGCTCGCGATGCCTTCGGCAAGATCGATGTGCTTGTCAACAACGCGGCGATCGTAGACGACCAGCCGTTTCTGGAACTGGAAGAAGGCGAATTCGATCGTGTGATGCGCACCAATATCAAGGGTGCGTTCCTGGCCAGTCAGGCAGTTGCCAAGCAGATGATCCGGCAAAGACAGGCCGATCCCAATTGCCAGCCGGGCAGTATCGTCAACGTGACGTCGGTCAACGCCCGTTTTGGCCAGTCCGATCATCTCGCCTACGCCGTCTCGAAGGGTGGGCTGGAGCAGCTTACTCGTTCGATGGCTCTGGCCTTGGCGCCCTACGGCATAAGGGTCAACGCCGTTGGCCCGGGCACCGTCGAAACCGACATGATTGCTCAGGTCTACAAGGATGAGGCGTGGCGCGAGGCGGTGCTATCCAGAACGCCGCTGGGGCGTTTTGGAACTCCAGCGGAGATCGCCGCGGTGATTGCGTGGCTCGCCAGCAAGGAAGCGAGCTACCTGACGGGGACAACGATCTGGGCTGACGGCGGACGCATGTCGCTCAACGCCATGATGCCGGCATCGCCCGAGGCTGATACCTAGAGTGGCGGACGCCTTGCTTGTTTCAGACAGTCGCTGAAGCGAACTGTTTCTCTTCGCTCACCGTGAATGCCCATGCTGGCGCACGGGCTCCTCAGCAAGGGACGCACATGGCGCCGGGCCGCAGTCGCGGCCCAAGGCGTTCCACCTATGCTGCGATCGCCACGAGGATTACCGGCGGTGCGGCAGGTTCGGTAGCGGGAATGCCGCTTCCGTCTCGTAGGAGCGGGGGCATCGCCCCTTGCGCTCAGCTCTTGCCGGTATCGTCGTCAGACGTTTCCTCGCCCGAGGTTTCCTCGTCCGATGGGCCCTCGCCTTCGTTCGCGCTCTCCTCGTCGGCGCTGCTTTGGACGTCGCCCGTGCTCTCGTCTTCGCCTTCATCCTCGTTTTCGGCGTCGTCCTTGGGGCCGGACATCTGTTTCAGGCGGGCGAATACGCGGGCCTCTTCCTCGGCCTCGGTTTCGACGTGCTCCTCGCTTGCCTTGGGCGAGATGATCTGAGCCGTTGGCGCGGTGCCGGTCGTCTCCTCGGTCGGCAGAAGCGTGCCTGCCTTCTCCAGCGGCTCGCCGCTTGCCAGCCGCTCGCGCTCCACGCGCCGCGCTGCCTTCTTCACCTCACCGTCGAGGTCGATCTGCGAGCAGATGCCCAGAGTGACGGGATCGTTGGGCACCAGGTGTGCGGAGTTCCAGTGTGAACGGTCGCGGATCTGGGCGATCGTCTGTTTTGTGGTGCCGACGAGGCGGATGATCTGGCTGTCTTTCAGCTCCGGATGGTTGCGCAGAAGCCAGAGAACAGCGTTGGGCTTTTCCTGACGCAGCGATACCGGCGTGTAGCGCTTGCGGCGCACTTCAGGCACCTTTACCCCGGCTTCGGCGACGCGCAGCTTGTGGGATGGATTCTTCTCGCCACGCTCGATCTCCTCGCGCGTGATCTGGCCGCGCGTTATGGGATCGAGTCCGCGGATTCCCTGTGCCACGTCGCCGTCGGCAATTCCCTTGACCTCCAGAGCGTGCAAATCACAAAACTCCGCAATTTGATCGAAGGTCAGCGACGTGTTCTCGACCAGCCAGACGGCCGTCGCCTTCGGCATCAGCGGTTTGCGGTCGCTCATTATGCTGTTCTCCTGTCCCCGCCGCTGGGTCGCGCGGGGGCGTAACTGGTGTGGGATAAATTGGGAATAGCGTGCGTTATAGGGGGTGCCCATGAGCTGCGCAACCGAATAGTTTTTGGGCAATGCATCAACTTAGCCAAAAATTGGCGCAGAGTTGGCCGATTTACGTATTCTGCGGCGCAATAATTGCGTTGCAGCAAGCAATAGCGCCGACTAGTGTTACGCCGCTTTCGGCTCCGGGCGCTGCCTGGTGCCGTTGAAGTGCCGTGGAATTGCCAATGCTGGGTGCCCCCCGCATCCAGCGGCCTCTTAGGTTTCAAGACGAAGGGAATGCGCCGCCATGTCGACCACGAAGAGCTATTGTATCGAAGACCTTTCCGTCGGCATGGAAGCCTCGATGTCGAAAACCGTCGGCGACGCCGACATCGTCGCCTTCGCTGAGCTTTCCGGCGACCGCAATCCCGTTCACCTCGATGCGGAATATGCCGCTAAAACGATGTTCAAGGAGCGGATCGCGCACGGCATGCTATCGGCAGCCTACATTTCGGCGGTGTTTGGTATGCAGATGCCGGGACCGGGCGCCATCTACATGTCGCAGACGCTGCAGTTCAAGGCACCCGTGAAGATCGGAGATACCGTCGTCACTACCGTCAAGGTGACAGAGGTCATCCCTGAGAAGAAGCGCGCTAAGTTCGAATGCGTCTGCGCGGTCAACGGCAAACCGGTCCTGACGGGCGAAGCCATGCTGATGGTGCCATCGCGCGGCGCCTGATAGGCTCAGGTTGGCACTGGCGGCGGGCAATGCTGCGATTTTCATCGCGCAGTCCGCCGCTGTACGCCTGATGCAACGGCGAAGTAGGGCGGGATTGGCGAAAATGCTGGTAGTGACGGGATCGGGCGAGGTGCCGGAAGGCGCCAAGGGTGCCGTCCTGGCAATCGGCAATTTCGATGGTGTCCATCGCGGGCATCAGGCGCTCATCGCCAAGGTTCGCGAGCGCGCGGCGCAGCTTGGAGCACCGGCTGGTGTCATCATCTTCGAGCCCCACCCTCGAGAGTTCTTTCAGCCCGATGAACCGCATTTTCATCTGACGCCGCTGCCGCTCAAGCTGCAACGGTTCGAGCGTTTGGGGCTTGATGTGGTCATCGTGATGCCCTTCGATGCTGCATTTGCATCGCAATCGGCGGCCCGGTTCATCGAGGGTGCGTTGGTCCGGCGGCTGCAACCGCGCCACATCGTAATCGGTTACGATTTCTTTTTCGGCAAAGGGCGGTCGGGTACGCCCGAGACGATGCGGCTGGCCGGGCAGGAGTTCGGTTTCGGAGTGAGCGTCATCAGCCCCGTGGCCGAGGACGGCGAGGTGTTTTCCTCGACCGGCGTGAGACTGAAGCTGGCGCAGGGCGATGTTCGCGGCGCCACCAAGGATCTGGGCGAGCCCTGGCGCATCAGGGGCCGTGTCATTGGAGGCGCCAAGCGGGGCACGGGGCTGGGCTTTCCAACAGCCAACGTCAGGCTGGAATCGGGGGCGGCGCTGGCGCATGGCATTTATGCCGTCTGGGTCGAGATCCGTGGTGCCGGTGCGTCTGACGATTCCCCGGCCGGTGCGCGCTTCATGGGTGCCGCCTATCTTGGAACGCGACCCACGTTCGACAATGGTGCGCCGGTGCTGGAAATCTTTCTGCTCGATTTCGACGGGGACCTATATGGCGCCGAGGTCGAGGTCGCATTCATCGATCATATCCGCGAGGATCAAAGGTTCGCCGACGCAGCGTCGCTTGTGGCGCAGATGCACACGGACTGCGAGGCCGTGAGGCAGGTCTTGTCGGTGGAGGCCGGAGGTGTGGCCAATGCGCGATGATGGACGACACAAGCAGATGTTGATTGTGAATGCCTGGATGCCATAGGCGTGCGACCTGTAGCGTTTTTGTGTGCCGTCGCGTAGCCTTCATGCGTAAGGCGTAAGTCGGGACGCTGCCGTGCCTGTTGCATGCTTGGCGCGTCGTTTCTGCCAACACGAGAGAGGTCATGCAGGAGCAGCTTCCCCATCTTCTGGCGATCGCGATTCTGACGCTGGTGGCCGTTACGATGGGGCTCGTCATGGTGCGGCTGAAGCAGCCGCCGATGGTGGGCTACATACTGGCCGGGGTGCTGCTTGGGCCGACCGTTGTCGGCTTCGTCCCGCGCGCGGAAGCGGTGCCGCTGCTGGCTGAACTCGGTGTGCTGTTCCTGCTCTTCCTCGTGGGCATGGAAATCTCGCTGAAGGCATTCATTGCCGATCTCAAACCGGCCGCGCTGACCGTTCTTGGGCAGCTGGTGCTTGCCATCGGAGCGATGCTGCTGTTCGCGGCCGTGCTGGGATGGACACTGCAGCAAGCGCTGCTCCTTGCTTTTGTCGTCACGATGTCCTCGACGGCGGTGGCGTTGAAGATCCTGGAAGACATCGGCGAGCTGCGGAGCGAACTGGGCCGCATCGTTGTGGCGGTGATGATCGCCCAGGACATCGCCATCGTGCCGATGCTCATCATGGCGAACTCATGGGGCAGCGGCATCAGCTTCGAGCCATCGACGCTGGTCACGGTGGCGCTGGCGGTGGGGGGGCTGGCGCTCTTCATCGGCGTGCTGGGACCACGCGGCAAGCTGCACTTTCCAGGCGAAGTGCACATCATGGGGCGTATCGAAATGGTGACGCTGACGGCGCTTGCCGTCTGCTGCACGGCGGCGACCGTATCTGGAGTGCTGGGCTTCTCGCCGGCCTATGGAGCGTTTCTGGCGGGATTGTTCGTCGGCAAGACGACGCTTCGCAGCGAGGCGATCAACGCCATGGAGCCGATCCAAGGCGTGCTGATGGTGCTGTTCTTCGTGGCAATCGGCCTGCTTCTCGACGTCGACTTCATCATTGCCAACATCTGGCTGGTGGTGCTGTTCGTCCTTGGCGTCCTGATCGTCAAGTCACTCGCCAACATCATCATTTTGCGGATGGTGGGGCTGTCGTGGACAGACGCCTATCAGGCCGGCCTCATCATCGGCCAGATCGGAGAATTCTCCTTTGTCCTTGCGGCGGTGGGCCTTGCCAACGGCGTGCTCGATTCCAACGGCTACAAGCTTGCCATCTCCGTCATTGTGCTTTCGCTGTTGCTCAGCCCGATCTGGATGAGTGCTGTCAAGCGCGTGCACGACGCCTCCCAGCTCGGCATGGAAAGTCTGCGGTTGGCGCTGGTGCAAGCCTATTCAGGCGAAGTTGATGAGTTGACGCGGGCTCAGGTGGCGATGGCGCGCGGCTTCAAGTACACCCGGCGCGCGATCGGCCATCCCAAGCTGGTGCAGCGCTATGCCAGCCGCGCAATCGAAGCCCGGCGGCAGCGGGTGCGTGCGGCCAAGGCAGAAGCGGAACGCGCGGCCAAGGCAGAAGCAGAGCGTGTAGCCAAGGCCGCCACGGCGACGTCGGCAGATCAACGCACGATGCAGGTCGGCAGTACAGTCAGCGAAGAGGACGAGAAGCGCCGCAAGTCGCAGCAGCAGAGACAGCCCGGCTGAAAGCCGAGCGGGCGTTCTCAGGCATCGCTGTGGAACTTCCCGATGGTGTCGATAGCAAGAGGCCCCGCATCGTTTGCGGGGCCTCTTGAAGTTTGAAAGGAGCAGGTCTTTTAGGACTTGCCGTGCTGATCTCAGAACAAACCCTGGATCAGGCCGTTCTCCAGCCGGATCGCTTCGGCGGACGGCGTGCGCGGCAGGCCCGGCATCGTCATGATCTCGCCGGTAACGACGACGATGAATTCCGCACCGGCTGACAGGCGCAGCTCACGGATCGGTACGATGTGACCCGTGGGCGCGCCGCGCAGGTTGGGGTTGGTCGAGAACGAGTACTGCGTCTTGGCCATGCAAACCGGCAGCTTGCCAAAGCCAGCGGCTTCAAGCTCCTTGAAGCGGGCCTCGATCGCGCTGTCGCAGGAGATGTCGGCGGCACGGTAGATTTCGGTCGCGACCGTCTTCACCTTGTCGCGCAGCGGCAGGTCGTCAGTGTAGAGCGGCTTGAAGGCGGCCTGGCCGGAATTGGCGAGTTCAGCAACGTGCGCCGCCAGTTCTTCCGTGCCCTTGCCGCCGTCGGCCCAGTGCGTGCACATGAATGCCTTGGTGCCCATGCTTTCGGCGGCTTTCATCACCTCGGCGACTTCCGCATCGGTGTCGGTGATGAAGCGGTTGACGGCGACGACCGGGGGAACGCCGAACTTGCGTACATTCTCGATGTGACGCTTGAGGTTCTCGCAGCCCTTGGCGACGGCCGTCGCGTTCTCGGCCTTCAGGTCGTCCTTGGCGACACCGCCGTGCATCTTGAGTGCGCGCACGGTGGCGACGATGACGGCGGCGGATGGCTGCAGACCGGCCTTGCGGCACTTGATATCGAAAAATTTCTCGGCGCCGAGGTCGGCGCCAAAGCCGGCTTCGGTGACGACGTAGTCGGCGAGTTTCAGTGCCGTCTTCGTGGCGAGCACCGAGTTGCAGCCGTGGGCGATGTTTGCGAACGGGCCTCCGTGGATGAAGACGGGATTGTTCTCCAGCGTCTGCACCATGTTGGGCATCAGAGCGTCCTTCAGCAGGACGGTCATGGCACCGTCCGCCTTCAATTCCCTGGCGCGGACGAGTGCGCGATCGCGCGTCTGGCCGACGACGATGTTGCCAAGCCGGCGCTCCAGGTCGCCCAGGTCCATGGCGAGGCAGAGAATGGCCATGACTTCGGATGCGACCGTGATGTCGAAGCCGTCTTCGCGCGGGAAGCCGTTGGCCACGCCGCCCAGCGAATTGACGATATTGCGCAGAGCGCGATCGTTCATGTCGAGCACGCGCTTCCAGCCGACACGGCGCGCATCGAGGCCAAGTCCGTTACCCCAGTAGATGTGGTTGTCCAGCATCGCGGAGAGGAGATTGTGGGCTGACGTGATGGCGTGGAAGTCGCCGGTGAAATGAAGATTTATGTCCTCCATCGGCACGACCTGGGCATAGCCGCCGCCCGCCGCGCCACCCTTGACGCCGAAGCAGGGACCGAGCGAGGGCTCGCGCAGGCACATCATGGCCTTCTTGCCGATGCGGTTGAGGCCATCACCCAGGCCAACCGTCGTCGTCGTCTTGCCTTCGCCCGCTGGGGTGGGGCTGATGGCGGTGACGAGGATCAGCTTGCCGTCCTTCTTGTCTTTCTGGCTCTCGATGAAGTCGTAGGCAATCTTTGCCTTGTAGGGTCCGTAGTTGAGCAGTGCATCCGCCGGCACGCCCACCTTCGCGCCGACTTCGGCGATCGGCTTCATTTTCGCCTCGCGGGCGATTTCAATATCGGACTTCACGGCCATGTGCTTCCTCCAGCCTTTAACGGCACTTTTCTTGTTCCAGGTCAGGTCGTTGTTTTTGGTTCGGCCGCATCCAGCTTGTCGCCAGGCTTCATTCCGGTCGATGCGGCAAATTCTGCTCCCGTTACCTTCTGGCCCCCGTCGGCCCGGACCCGTTTGGCGAGAACTGCACCGCCGGAGGCTGCTATTGTGATGCCATCTTCGGAAACACCCAGGATTTCGCCCGGCAGGCCCGATCCGTCAACCTTGCGGGCATCGAAAATATCAAACTTCTGGCCATTGAAGCGTGTCCAAGCGCCAGGAGCCGGGTTGACAGCGCGGATCAGGTTATAGACCTCGTTGGCGGGTTTTGACCAATCGATCTCAGACATTGCCTTTTTGAAACGGTATTCGTAGGTGGCCTTGGCGTGGTCCTGCTGGATCTTTGGAGCCTTGCCGTCGCGGACGAGATCAAGACTTTCGATCATGGCGTCGACGCCCATTGGGAAGAGCTTCTTGAAATAGACATCGCCCAAAGTTTCATCAGGACCTATTTCGCATTCCTTCTGGAGGAGGATGGGGCCCTCGTCGAGGCCCTCGTCGGGCCAGAAAATGGACAGACCGGTGAGTGTCTTGCCAAACGCGATCGGCCAGGAAATGGCGGACGGTCCGCGGTGCAGCGGCAGCAGCGAGGGATGGTACTGGAATGTGCCATAGGTCGGTACGTCGAGCACCGGCTGGGGCACGAAAAGCGTGACGTAGGCCATCATGCAGACGTCCGGCTTAAAGGAACGCATCAGTTCCAATGCCTCCGGTGTCTTCCAGGATGTCGGCTGATGCACAGGCAAAGCCTTCTCGCTTGCGAATGCCGCGAGCGGGTCGCGAGGCCGCCCTTCCTTGTCGGGGGCGCAAAAGACCGCCACAACATTTTCGCCGCGCTCAAGTAACCGCTCCAGAACGGCCTTGCCGAATGCTTCTTGTCCATGGACGACGATGCGCATGAGTGCTCCTGCTCCCCGGCCGTGCCGAACAGTTGAGATTGGGTTGGGATGTTCAGGGGGCGGCAGAGTGCCGCCCCGGCATGCCAAATTATTCGGCAGCGGCCTTCTTGACTGGCTCGGTTGCGCCAGCGGCTTTCAGTTCCTTGATCTCTTCGCCGCTGTAGCCCAATACCTGTGCCAGAATTTCCTCGGTGTGCTCACCCAGAAGTGGCGAACGCTTAACCTCGACGGGCGAGTCCGACATCTTGATCGGGCAGCCGACGGACACGTAGGTCCCGCGCTCAGGGTGGTCGACGTCTACGATCGTGCCGGTGGCGCGCAATCCTTCGTCCTCCATGATCTCCTTCATGGACAGGATCGGACCAACCGGAATGTCGAGCGGATTACAGATGTCCATGACCTCGTACTTGGTCTTGGTCATGGTCCAGTCCTCGATCCTGGCGAAGATCGCGTTCAAGTGGGGCAGCCGCTTTGCCGGTGTCGAATACTCTTCCCTGGTCTTCCATCCAGGTTCTCCGATGACATCACAGATCTTCTCCCAGACTGCGGCCTGGGTAATGAAATAGGTATAAGCGTTGGGATCGGTTTGCCATCCCTTGCACTTGAGGATGCGACCCGGCTGGCCACCACCTGAGTCATTGCCTGCTCGGGGCGTTGCTTCGCCAAAGGCGATGCCGTCGCCAAACTGCGAGTATTCCCTGAGGGGGCCAGCCTTGAGGCGCTGCTGATCGCGCAACTTGACGCGGCACAGGTTCAAGACGCCGTCCTGCATCGGTGCCAGTACTTTCTGCCCGCGGCCTGTCGTCTCCCGCTGGAACAGTGCGGTGACGATGCCGAGCGCGAGATGCAGGCCTGTGCCTGAGTCGCCGATCTGTGCGCCGGTCACCAGCGGCGGTCCATCAAGGAAACCCGTTGTCGATGCTGAGCCGCCGGCGCATTGCGCGACGTTTTCATAGACCTTGCAGTCTTCATATTTGCCGGGGCCGAAGCCCTTGACCGACGCCATAATCATGCGCGGGTTCAGTTCCTGGATACGTTCCCAGGTGAAGCCCATCCGGTCTAGCGCACCAGGAGCGAAGTTCTCCACCAGCACGTCGCAGGTCTTGATGAGGCGCTCCAGGATTTCCTTGCCCTTCGCGTTCTTGGTGTCGATCGTGATCGAGCGCTTGTTGTGGTTGAGCATGGTGAAATAGAGGCTGTCGGCGCCGGGGACGTCGACAAGCTGCTTGCGGGTTGCATCACCCGCGCCTGGGCGTTCCACCTTGATGACGTCGGCACCGAACCAAGCAAGCAACTGCGTGCATGTGGGACCTGACTGTACGTGCGTGAAATCGAGAATCTTCACGCCGTCGAGTGCCTTTACCATTTGAGTTCCTCAAGCGTCCTTGTGTTATCTGCAGCGGCGTTCACGCCGTGCCACGAGTGCCCTGCCGCCGAAGTCAGGTTGGCGGCGCGGTCACCACGATTATTTGTACATGGTCTGGTTCTTGGTGCCCGGCGCGTACTCACGCGGATCGATCCAGACGTTCACCACGGCGCATTTGCCGGTCTTGGCGATGGCCTCGCGGGCGCGGCGAAGGGCAGGTGCAATGCCGCTAGCCTCCCGAACTTCCTCGCCATATCCGCCGATCATTTCGCCGAACTTGGAGAAGGGCACGTCGCCCAGCTTGTTGCCGATGTCACCGCGGTTCTCGCCATACTTCGCGATCTGGCCGTAGCGGATCTGGTTCATGGCCGAGTTGTTGCCGACGACGGCGAGATAGGGTGCGCCGAAACGCTGGGCGGTTTCCATATCGAAGGCTGTCATGCCAAAGGCGCCATCGCCGTAAAGGCACAACACTTCCTTGTTGGGATGGGCGAGCTTGCTGGCCATGGCGAAACCGGTGCCGACACCGAGCGAGCCCAGTGCGCCGGGGTCCATCCACTGACCGGGCCCGCGCGGGCGCACGGCCTGGGCGGAGATGGTGACAATGTCGCCACCGTCGCCGATGTAGATGGTGTCCTCGCCCAGGAATTCGTTGATCTCCCAGGCCAGGCGGTAGGGGTGAATGGGTGAGGCATCGGACTTGAAGAGCGGCATCAGCTTGTCGAGCGCGATTGCTTCGGCCTTGCGCAGCTTGGCCATCCACTGCTGGCGTTCCTGGCGCGCGGCCGCGTCCGGGCCCGCCGAGATTGCTGCTGCGACGGCTGAGAGGATAGCGCCCGGATGACCGGCGAGGCCCAGTGAGATGTCGCGGTTCTTGCCGACGGTCTTGTAGTCCATATCGATCTGGACAAGCGTCGGCACGTTGATGCGCTTGCCATAGCCCATGCGGAAATCGAACGGCGTGCCGATGATGAGGACGACGTCGGCTTCCTTGAAAGCGAGCGAGCGCGTGCGATCGAAGTGGTGGGGATCGTCGGGGTGCAGCATGCCGCGGCTGGCGCCATTAAGGTACGCGGGAATATCGAGGGAGCGCACGAAAGCGATGGCTTCGTTGGCACTGCCCGACATCCAGACCTGCTGACCGAAGAGGACGGCGGGTCGCTTCGATTTGTTGAGAATGGCGGCCAGCTTCTCGATGTCGGCCGGATCGCCGATGGAACGGACGGATGCGCGGTAATGGCCGGGTTCGGGGATGCGCGCCTTGGAAATGTGGATCTCCGCGTCGAGGATATCGCGGGGGATCTCGAGATAGGACGGACCATACGCACCGGCATAGCACTCGCGCGCGGCCATCGAGATCATGTCGGCGATACGCTCGGTGGAGAAGACGCCCGAAGCGAACTTGGTGATCGGCTTCATCATGTCGACGTGCGGCAGGTCTTGCAGCGACCCCATCTTGTGCTGGGTCAGCGAGGATTGGCCGCCGATGTGGATGATTGGGCTTTCAGATCGAAATGCAGTGGCGACGCCGGTAACGGCATTGGTGCAGCCGGGGCCGGCAGTGGTGACGACGCAGCCGAGCTTGCCGGTCTGGCGCGAGTAACCGTCAGCAGCATGGGCGGCGACCTGCTCGTGGCGCACGTCGACGACCTTGATGCCTTCGTCGATGCAGCCGTCGTAGATGTCGATGATGTGGCCGCCGCATAGCGTGAAGATTGTGTCGACGCCTTCGTTCTTGAGGGCCTTTGCTACGAGACGTCCGCCGGAGACGATGTTGGGATCAGCGCTCTTGCGCTTGAGCGTATCTTCCGCCGTCGTGCTTGCGGTCTCAGTCTGCGCTGCTGCGTTGGCCGCCATGAACGAAACCTCCTTTTATCGCTGCCGATCAGCCTTGCTTGCGCCGGCAGCTCATTTGTTTGACTTCAACTTGGGAAATTGACGTGCTCCTCGACATGGGCGCGGAGCTTCAGCGTGTGCTCGCGAACGAGCCTTTCTGCCAGTTCAGCGTCACCGGATTCGATTGCGGCGACGATATGCTTGTGATCGGCGAGGGACTTTTTGGCGCGGTCCTTTTCGACGATCGTGCGGTTGCGGATGGCGCGGACGTGCATGAACAGGCTGTCGGTGATCTGTTCGATCAATGGATTGCCGCCAGCACGGATGATGGCTTGATGAAAGCGGATGTTGGCGTCTGAATACTCGCCCAGATGACGGTCGACATCGCTGTAGGGGTCGGTCAGCTGATGCAGCTCCTTGAGATTCTCAGGGGTAATGCGCTCGGCAGCAAGCCGCGCCGCCATGCTTTCGAGCGCCGCCCAGGCGGTTATCATGTCGAGAATCTCAGCCTTGTTCTTGCGAACAATGAAGATGCCGCGGCGGGCGACAACCTTGACCAACCCTTCCTGATCGAGTTGGGCCAGGGCTTCGCGCAGGGGCGTGCGGGAAATGCCGAAGCGGGCCGACAGATCACGTTCATCGAGGCGGAGTTCAGCGTTTTCGTCGTAGATGTTCATGGCCGCAATTGCAGCCTTGAGTGCCTCATAGGCGCGCGTCTTGAGGCTTTGGCTTTCTCCGATTGGAACAATCTTCAGACTAGTCTTCTGCATGTCCATGTGCGGCTCCGTCCAGCGATCAAACATGTCACCCAACGACGCCAGCCACTCCAGTTGCGGGTTTGCCGACACTTGCCGGACAAGCCGCCTTTGCCAGCCCACAAGTGCTATGGCATACCATATGCCAATGTCGAAGGGTCTTCAATCATGATTGTAGCGACTCCCGAAAATTCTGGACGTTTCTTTAGTATGCCAGTGGGATCGATTATAGAACTTTCCGCACACAACTGATGCGGCTTTTGCGCAGTTTTGCCAAAAGGTGGAATGGCGTCCTCGCTGACGGGGCTAACCCTCATGTTTTGTCCGCTGCGGCTTTGCGCCGCCGCACGCCCTTCAACAGCGGAGCGGCGAAGAGCAGGACTGCGAATGCCATGATTATGCCGGAGAGCGGGCGGGTGAAGAAAACGGTCCAATCGCCAAGATCGGCAATCATTGTCTGACGGAAAGAATCCTCGGCAAGGGGACCTAAGACAATTGCGAGAACGAGGGGTGCCAGCGGGTAATCCAGCTTGCGCATGACATAGCCAACAAATCCGAACAGCAAGACGAGCCAGGGATCGAACATGCGCGTGTCGGGAGCATAGCTGCCGACAAAGCAGAGCACAAAGATAAGGGGCGCGAGGATCATGAAGGGCATGCGCAGGACCCAGACGAACAATGGAATGAGCGCCAGGTTCAGGATCAATGTGACGAAGTTTGCCGCATAGAGCGAAGCGGTTAGGCCCCAGACGAATTCGGATTGCTGCAGGAACAGCAGTGGGCCAGGGGTCAGGCCCCAGATAACCATGCCGCCGAGTAGGATGGCCGTCGTCGGCGAGCCGGGGATGCCGAGCGTCATCATCGGCAGCATCGAGCCCGTTGAGGCCGCATTGTTGGCCGCCTCGGGTGCGGCAACGCCGCTGATCTCGCCTTTGCCGAATTTTTCAGGTGTGTCCGAGAAGCTTTTGGTGAGGCCATATGCCATCAACGCGGCGGGGGTAGCGCCTGCCGCCGGGAGCACGCCGACGAAATAACCCAGGAGCGATGAGAACGACATCGTCTTCCATGCGGTCTTGACCTCGCCCAACGCTGCCTTGAGGCGTTGCCATGTGAAGCGGTGAGAGATGATTTCGACCTTGCCGCGCGAGGTTTCGAGCGTCCACAGCATCTCGCCGATGCCGTAGATGCCGATTGCGAGAACGATGAACGAGATGCCTTTGTAGAAGCCCTGCAGATCGAAGAAGATGAGGCGGGGGCGACCTGAAATGGTGTCAAGGCCGACGGTTGAGAGCACCAGGCCCAAGAGGATCATGAAGATGGTCTTGGGGATGTCGTCGCCTCCCAGTCCCACGAATGTCGCGAAGGCCAGCACCATGAGGGCGAAGGTTTCCTGCGGCCCGAAGCGCAGCGCGAAATCCGCCAGCGGTGGTGCAAACAGCGTAAACAGTATGATCGAGATGGTTCCGCCGACGAACGAGGCAACCGCAGCGGCGACGAGCGCGAAGTCCGCCTTGCCCTGAAGTGCCATGGGTCTGCCATCAAAGGTCGTCGCAACGGCCGTTGAGGCACCTGGAATGCCCAGCATGATGGAGGAGATCGCGCCGCCGTACATCGAGCCGTAGTAGATCGCAGCGAGGAATATGATGGCGGCGGTCGGCGGCACGAAGAAGGTGATCGGCAGCAGGATCGCGACACCATTGACCGATCCGAGACCGGGCATGGCGCCGATAAACAGGCCAAGCAGACAGCCGAGAACCATCATGCCGAGATTGAACGGCTGGAAGGCAATGCCAAATCCGTCGATCAGGTGAGAGAAAATCTCCATCATGGGTGTGTCCTCGAAGGTCGGCCTAGATGCGCTTCTTGTGATTGGGTTGGGGACTGTCAGGCGCTGGGCGCGCTGGCAGGTGGCGCAGTGTTTAGTAGACGAACATCTTGTAGAGCGGGATGAAGAGCGGCTCGGTAGCTCCCTTCGGCAGGAGGATCTTCATGCCGCTTTCAAAGAGGAAGAAAATCGCGATGGGCACTGCAAGCGATACCGCTATGGTCGTTGGCCAGGGGATCTTGCCGAACACGCCGACGTAAAACAACATGAACAGGAACATCGCGACGTAGGCTCCGACGTAGTATGTCGCGAGCAGCATCATGAATATCGAGCTTACGGTCACCGCCACCATCCACACGGTATAGGAATCCATGAACGGTTCGGTCGACCGGCCTTGCGGTGTGACGCCGCGCCAGCCGCGCAAGAAGATCCAGATCGCGCAGATGAGCATGCCGAGAGAGAGCCAGAACGGCAGTGCCCCCGAGCCCGGGCCTTTTCTCGGAACCCATCCGATCTGCAGCGGCGGCAGCTGGGACATGTACATCAAGTAGATCGAGAACAGGGCCAGAAGGGCAGCAAAGATCAGCTCGGCGCGGCGCATGGAACTCTCCCGTCCGCGCTGAAAGCGCGGCGAATTATGCCGTATTTGGAAGCCGTGAATGCAGAGGTGAGGCCAGATGAAGTCCGCCTCACCTCTGTTGTCGATTCAAGCTGGGCTTACTTGATTTCGCCCATCTCCTTGAGGAGGGCTGCGTGCTTGGCCTCTTCCTCATCGAAGTACTTCTTCAGATCGTCGCCCGACAGCCAGGCGCACTGCAGTGCGTTCTTCTTGCAGTAGTCCTTCCACTCCGTAGAGGCAAAGACCTTCTCGAAGATGCTCTTATAGTAGTCCGCGACTTCCGGCTTGATGCCGCCGGGCGCCACGACCGAGCGCTGCATGCGATAGACCAGATCCTGGCCCAGCGATTTGAAGGTCGGTACATCCTTCAGTTCGGTGATCGGCTCACGGGTCAGCGATGCGAGGGGACGCACCTTGCCAGCCTCGAAGAAGCCGATGGCTTCAGACGGGTTGTTGACCGTTGAGTCGACATGCTGGCCGACCAGGTTGACCGC
Source organism: Hyphomicrobiaceae bacterium (assembly GCA_020442165.1). Classification (GTDB taxonomy): domain Bacteria; phylum Pseudomonadota; class Alphaproteobacteria; order Rhizobiales; family Hyphomicrobiaceae; genus JAEUMD01. Next base: position 581,502 of record JAGRKV010000051.1, read on the forward strand.
CACATCTCCGCCGCCCTTGAAGGGGACGTAGGTCATCTTCAGGCCGTAGGCCTTTTCGAGCATGGCCGTCACCAGGCTGTCTTCCTGGCCAGTGCCCGTGCCGCCCATTTTCCAGCCGGTTCCCTTTTCCTTCACCACCTTGATGTAGTCTTCGACGGTCTTGATGTCGGAGTTGGCGTTGACCCACAGAACGAAGGTGTCTTCGGCGAGGCGTGCGATCGGCGTGAACTCGTTGATGTTGACGCCAATGCCTGGGTTGCGCAGTGGCGTCGTGTAGTACGAATTCAGCGTCGCCATGATGACGTGATCGTTGCCGGCGTTGTCCTTCAGGTAGCGCAACGCGTCGGCGCCGGAGCCACCACCCTTGTTGATCGGGATGAACGGGACGTCGGCAAACTTGTTCTTCTCGATGATCGACTGAATGAAGCGTGCCAGCTTGTCTGCGCCGCCACCCTGGCCGGCCATCACGACGAACTCAACCGGCTTTACCGGTTTCCATTCCGCAGCGGCTGGCGTCACGGCTGTGGCGACCAGCGCCAACGCGCCGGCGGTGCCGACTCCGAAAGCACTGCGACGTGAGAAAGTCATACTTTTTCCTCCGTTTACGTTTCCAAGTTCCCGGATCCCGTGTGGAGCCGAAAGCGTTGCACGTGACCGGCTCATCTGGGTATTTTTGAGGTCATCGTTGTGACCCAAGAGCTGGCGATTTTGCTGCCCGCCTTTTGTGGTGGACAGTATGCCAAGACGAACAATCATGCAAACGTGAATTGTTGCAGCCGGGCTCAAATCAAGCGGCAAGAATGCAGTTCTGGTTGGGGATTGTATGTCTGACATCCCTCTAACGTGCCTGCATTGTTAGAAAAAAATGGCGGAATTGTGCAGCCGGGAAATCTATAGCTGTTTGAGGCTGCGCGAATTTCTCGATAGCCATTTACTATTCGATCGATGCTGATTTTGTGGCATACCAGAGTGGCAATGGTGGAGCGCATCATTCGTCCTGGCTGGCATCCGGGCTGTGCCTTGAAGGAATTTGCGCGAAATCTAATAGGTGTCGAGCTAAATCGTGCCTGCTGATCTGCGAAACGAGGCTTTCGATGCAGTGTATCGGCAGGGGAAGCGTGGCATTGTCGGTTCAGCCGTTGTGTCGGTAACAGGGCTGAAGCTTCTGTTTGCTGCAACGCATACCCCGCCTAGACGGGGCGGCCGCCGCCAGTGCGGCCAAACAGTTGATGGCTTATGGGTTAGCGCCGTGTCGCGCGCCCTCACAGTGGAGCACGGAGCATGAATCTTCACGAGTTCCAGGCCAAGGAACTCCTGTCCAGATTCGGTGTGCCGGTGCCGCGTGGCCGCATCTGTGACAATGGAAAAGACGCATGCCGGATTGCAGAGCGCTTGGGATTTGCGCGTTTCGTCGTCAAGGCCCAGGTCCAGGCTGGTGACAGGATGGCTGCCGGCGGCGTGCGGTTTTCAGTTTCGCCATCGGGTGTGCAAGCGACCGTCGAGGATCTGCTGGGGACACCCTTCACACGCGCCGGCGGTCCCGTTGGCGGGGAGCGCGTGCGCTGGGTGCTCGTCGAGGAAGCGCTGGCGCCGATGCAGCTCGTTTATGCTGCGGTCTATCTCGATCCCGTCAATGCCAGATTGCAGTTGATGGCGAGTCCGGTTGGGGGCGAGGCTATCGAGCGACGCATTGCTGCTGATCCTGGGCTGTTGAAATGTGTGCCGCTAACGCTTGCGGACAGGACTGCCGAGGGGGACTTCGACGGTCTTGCCCGGAGCGCGGGTTTTAGCGGAGAGATCGCGAAATCGTTGAGCGAGGTGTTTTCCAAGATCGCGAAGATGGCCGCGACGCTCGATGCAACACAGGTCGAGATCAATCCGCTGGCGATCTTGTGGGACGGACGGTGTGTTGCGCTCGATGCCAAGGTGCGTATCGACGATAGCGCGATGTTCCGCCATCCGGCGTTTGCCGCCATGAGCACGGCGACAGAGATCGAGGAGGGCGATCCGGTAGCGCTGGGCGCGGATCGTCACCATATCAACTATCAGCGGATGGATGGCGAAATCGGCGTGGTGGTTAATGGCGCCGGATTGGCGCTGGCAACAATCGATTGTCTTGCTGACAGTGGTGGTGTGCCAGCGAACTTCATGGATATCCGCACGACGGCATCCAGCCTGGATGTCGCGTATGGCATGGAGCTCATCCTCGCCAATGCCGGTGTGAGGTCCATTCTGGTCAACATCCATGGCGGTGGCATGCAACGCTGCGATACGATTGCGGAAGGGTTGGGCATTGCTTTGCGCAAGGCGAAGCGGACACCGCCGCTGACTATCCGGTTTGCCGGCAACAATGCCGAATATGGCCACACCATTATGAGTAACAATGGCGTGGTCTATCAACGAGCCCATGACATGGGGGAGGCTGCGCGAATGGCGGTGGCGGCGTCGCGCCCGCTGGCGTAAATGTTTGCAAGCACAAACAATCAGGATTGGTGAATTCGAACTCGTTCGATAACAACAACGAATACAAGGGACGGTTTTGCAATGACTCACAAGGAGTTCGGTAACGGACATGGCGGCGGTGGGAGTGATGCTCCCAATTTCTCAAAGGGTGCGAGGTCTCCGCATCCCGGCGCGGGGCGCCGCAAGGCACTGGTGTTTCCCAAGGGCCGGCTGCTGAAGGACGAGGAGCGCAAGGCTTTGCGCGAGATCGTCGGGGAAGGTCCGTTCGAGCGCGCACTGCTTATCGAATATCTGCACAAGATCCAGGATCGCGAGGGCTGCCTGCCCGCGGGATTGCTGCATGCGCTGGCCGAGGCGATGCGCATTCCCATGGCTGCAGTCTATGAGGTGGCGACGTTTTATGCCCACTTCGATGTGATCGCCGACGGTGACGAGCGCCCAGCCAAGACGACGATCCGTGTTTGCGATTCGCTATCATGCATGCTGGCGGGCGCGGAGCAGCTCATTGCGGCGTTGGAAAGCGAGAAGCTTGATGGCGTCCGGGTGGTGCGTGCGCCCTGCGTCGGCTCCTGTCATACCGCGCCTGCTGTCCATATCGGCCACAATCACCTCGATCATGCGACGGTGGCGGGCATCAAGGACAGAGTCGATCACGGTCATGTGCATCCCGTCGTTCCCGATTACCAGACGCTGGAACAGTATCTGGCTGAAGGCGGCTATGGCGTCTTGAAGGATTGCATCGCGGGCAAGCGGACGGTCGATGAAGTCATTGCGACGCTGTCCGATGGCGGTCTGCGAGGGCTTGGCGGCGCGGGCTTTCCCACCGGCCGCAAATGGACGTTCGTGCGTGGCTACAAGGGGCCGCGCCTGATGGCGGTCAACGGCGACGAGGGCGAGCCTGGTACGTTCAAGGACCGGCATTATCTCGAAACGCGGCCGCACGCATTCCTCGAAGGCATGCTGATCGGCGCGTGGGCTGTGGAGGCCGAAGAGGTCTTCATCTATATGCGCGACGAATATCAGGCGGTGCTGGAGATCTTGCGCACCGAGTTGCCGAAGCTTGCGGCGGCGGGGCTTGCTCAGCATACCAAGATCACTCTGCGGCGCGGCGCAGGTGCCTACATCTGTGGCGAGGAAAGCGCCATGATCGAGAGCATCGAGGGCAAGCGCGGCTTGCCGCGGCACCGGCCTCCCTATGTCGCGGAAGTGGGCATCTTCGACCGTCCAACGCTCGTCAACAACGTCGAGACGCTCTACTGGATTCCCGACATCATCGCCAAGGGAGCGGATTGGTTTGCCGCCCAGGGCAAGAACGGCGCCAAGGGCATGCGGTCCTATTCGGTCTCGGGCCGCGTCAAGAAGCCGGGCGTGGTGTTGACCGCAGCGGGCTCGACCGTCAGTGAATTGATCGCGCTTTGTGGCGGCATGCTCGATGGCCACGCTTTCAAGGGCTACCTGCCGGGTGGCGCATCGGGTGGTATACTACCCGCCTCGATGGGTGATATCCCGCTGGACTTCGGTCAACTAGAAAAGCATGGCTGCTTCGTTGGCAGTCATGCCGTCGTGATCCTGTCCGACAACGACGACATGAAGGACGTTGCCCGCAATCTGATGCGCTTCTTCGAGGACGAGAGCTGCGGGCAATGTACGCCATGCCGGCAGGGCACCGAGAAAGCCTTGAAGCTGATGCAAGAGCCCAACTGGGACAAGCCGCTGCTGGAAGACCTGAGCCAGGTGATGCGGGACGCCTCCATCTGCGGGCTCGGCCAAGCGGCTGCAAACCCGCTGGTGTCGGTCATCAAGTTCTTCCCCGAGGATTTGAGCTGATCCGATCCAAGCGTCCGCAACGCCGTGCGGGCGCACTATGAGAAGTGAACCCAAGACAGATCCGCGAGAGACGAGATCATGACAGAAAAAATCAAGTTCACGCTCGACGGCCGCCAGGTCGAAGCACAAGCTGGTGAAACAATCTGGCAGGTTGCCAAGCGCGAGGGAGTGGACATTCCGCATCTGTGCTGGAGACCGGAGCCTGGATATCGGGCCGATGGCAACTGCCGGGCCTGCATGGTCGAGGTCGAGGGCGAGCGCGTGCTCACTGCTTCGTGCCAGCGCAGGGCGTCGGAGGGCATGAAGGTCAAGACCGCATCGGAACGCGCGAAGAAGTCGCGCGAGATGGTGTTCGAGCTGCTGCTGGCCGATCAGCCAGCGCGCGATGACGGGCACGATCCCAAGTCCAGCTTCTGGGGTTGGGTCGACAAGATGGGCATTTCCGCCTCCAGCCGCTATCCCGCTGGCGAAAAGCCCGTCGCTGACAATTCGCATACCGCGATCGCCGTCAATCTCGATGCCTGCATCAACTGCAACCTGTGTGTGCGTGCGTGTCGCGAAGTGCAGATGAACGACGTCATCGGCATGGCCTATCGCGGGCACGGCGCCAAAGTGGTGTTCGATTTCGACGACCCCATGGGTACGTCAACGTGCGTAGCTTGCGGGGAATGCGTGCAGGCCTGTCCGACAGGCGCTCTCATGGAAGCTAGCCTCATCGACAAGGCGACGGGCAAGCGCACGGAATATGAAGACAAGACCGTCGATACGATCTGCCCCTACTGCGGCGTGGGCTGCCAGACCAGTGTCCATGTCAAGGACAACCGCGTCCTCTATGTCGATGGCCGCAACGGTCCGGCAAACGAGAACCGCTTATGCGTAAAGGGCCGGTTCGGCTTCGACTATATCCACCATCCTGACCGGCTGACGAAGCCGCTGATCCGGCGCGAGGGACAGGCCAAGCGCGAATGCCTTATTCCGCGTACTCGTGACGAGATCATGGAGGTCTTCCGCGAGGCGACCTGGGATGAGGCGCTCGACATGGCGGCCAAGGGCTTCAAGCGGCTGCGCGACACATGGGGGCCTTCCGCGCTCGCGGGCCTGGGCTCGGCAAAGGGTTCCAACGAGGAAGCCTATCTGTTCCAGAAGCTGGTCCGGCAGGGCTTCGGCACCAACAACGTCGACCATTGTACGCGCCTGTGCCACGCCTCCTCGGTGGCGGCGCTGATGGAAGGTGTCAACTCGGGCGCGGTGACGGCTCCGTTCACGGCCGCCAGGGACGCCGAGACGATAATTGTCATCGGCGCTCGGCCAGCGGAGAACCACCCGGTTGCGGCGACATACCTGAAGCAGGCGGCAGCACGCGGCGCCAACCTCATCATCATGGACCCGCGCGGCCAGCACTCTGGCCTTGCAAAATACGCCACCCACGTCCTCAACTTCAAGCCGGCGCATGACGTCGCGCTGTTGAATGCCATGCTGCACACCATCATCGAGGAAGGCATGGTGGACGTGCAGTACGTGCAGGCCCATACGGAAGGCTATGACGGGTTGCGCTCCAAGGTGCGCGCGTTCTCGCCTGAACGCATGGCGCCGGTGTGCGGCATCGATGCAGAAGTGATCCGCGAGGTGGCACGACTCTATGCACGGTCCAGGGCATCGCTGATCTTCTGGGGCATGGGCGTGTCGCAGCATACGCACGGCACGGACAACTCGCGCTGTCTCATCGCGCTTGCTCTCGTGACTGGCCAGATCGGCCGGCCTGGTACGGGACTTCATCCGCTGCGCGGGCAAAACAACGTGCAGGGCGCCTCCGATGCCGGCCTCATCCCGATGGTGTTCCCCGATTACATTTCGGTGGAGGACGAGGAGACGCGGCACAAGTACGAGAAGCTGTGGAATACGAAGCTCGATCCCAACCGCGGGCTGACCGTCATCGAAATCATGCACTCCATTCACGAGGGCATGGTGAAGGCGATGTATATCATGGGCGAAAATCCGGCGATGTCGGATCCCAACGTGCGCCAGGCTCGGCAGGCACTGTGCGAGCTTGAGATGTTCGTGGTGCAGGACATCTTCATGACCGAGACGGCGTGGCAGGCGGACATCGTGCTGCCAACGTCGGCGCATGCGGAGAAGCTCGGCACCTTTACCAATACCAACCGGCAGGTGCAGATTGGCCGGCCGGTGATTTCACCGCCCGGTGATGCGCGTCAGGACTGGCAGATCATCCAGGAGATCGCCCAGCGGATGGGGCTCGACTGGAAATATTCGCACGTCTCGGAAGTCTTCACCGAGATGGCGAGCGTGATGCCGTCATTCGCAAACATCACCTGGGAGCGACTTGAGCGCGAGGGCTGCGTCACCTATCCGTGCGACGCTCCCGATAAGCCCGGTAACGAGATCATTTTCTCGCAGTCCTTCCCGACCAAGTCTGGTCGCGCAAAGATCGTTCCCGCTGCTCTGCTCTCGCCGCACGAGTTGCCGGACGATGGCTTCCCGATGGTGCTTACAACCGGTCGTCTGCTGGAGCACTGGCACACAGGCTCGATGACGCGGCGTTCGTCAACCCTCGATGCGCTGGAGCCGGAAGCGATCGCCGGGCTCAATCCACGCGACATGGAGCGTATGGGCATCGAGGCGGGCGACATGGTGGCGGTGGCTACGCGGCGGGGTGAGATCGTGGTGAAGGCGCGTGCCGATCGCGATACGGCGGAAGGCATGGTGTTCATACCCTTCGCGTTCGCCGAGGCACCCGCCAACGCGCTCACCAATCCGCAGCTCGATCCGATGGGCAAGATCCCCGAGTTCAAGTTCTGTGCCTGCAAGGTCGAGAAGGTGGCGGAGCCGGTCAAGGAAAAGGCGGACGCAGCGGAGTGAGGGATTAACTCACACCACCGTGCCACAGCGGATCGCCGCCGGACACCAGGATTTCATCTGGGGTCCCGCGCGCGATCACGCGCCCCTGATCGAGCACGATGATCTCGTGCATGCGCTCGAGTGCCGCCGGCTGATGTGTGATGAGCAGAACGCCGCAGTCGCGTCGCGCTTCAAGTACTGCATCCAGGAGTGCCCGTGCGGTTGCGGCGTCGAGTCCTTCGGTTGGCTCATCGAGTATCAGCACGGGAGCTGGGTGTAAAAGTGCGCGTGCCACCGCAAGCCGTCGCGCCTGTCCTCCCGATAGCTGTAACCCTTGGGTGCCGATATAGGTGGCATAGCCTTTGGGCTGCGCGGCGATGAAGTCGTGAAGCTGGGCTATCTGGCAGACGGCTTCCATTTCAGTTTCGGTGACATCAGCGCGGGCGACGCGGAGGTTTTCGGCGATCGTGGCTGCGAACAGGTGGGCATTCTGCTCGACGACTGACATGCGGCCGCGAACGTCTTCTCCATTCAGCGTGGCAAGATCGACGCCGCCCAAAGTGATCCGGCCCGTCGTCGGTGCAATGAAGCGCATCGCGAGGTTTACGAGACTGGACTTGCCTGAACCGCTATGGCCGATCACGGCGACGCGGCGGCCGGGAGCAATCTCAAAGTTGATGTCCTGAAGTGCTGGTTGTGATGCGCCAGGATAGATCAGGCCGACGCTCTCCATAACCAGTCGCGATGACGATGTGAGTTGCGCGGCGACAGTTGGCTCGGGGACCGCGGGAGGGGCATCGGCAAGTGCGAACAAGCGCCTGGCGGAAGCAAGGGTGCCCGACAGCGACAGTGCTGCCAGCGGCAATGCGGCAAGCGCTTCGAAGCTTGCCAGCGCCAGAAGTGCCAACGCTGGCAGGTATGCCGGTGCGATTTGCTGCCGCGATATTGCCGGGGTGAGGATCAACAGGGCGCATGCCAGCGCCAATCCCATCAGAACCGTCATTGCTGCCTGTGCTGCCGCGCCACGAGCTGCAAGCCGCGTTTCATCCTCGATCAGCGTGTCGGATAATTCGTTGATGCGAGTGGCCTGACGTCCGGCGGCGCCATGAACGTGCAACTCGGCAAGTCCTTCGATTGTGTCGACCGTCAGGTTGTTTAGGCGCGCGCCGCCATTGGTCAACCGCACGCTGGCGTCCCTTCCGGAGCGTGCGAGCAGAACAGGCAGGATTAGAGCCGCCGCAAGCATCAATAGCAATTGAACCCATGCCAGGAGCGGGCTGTAGGCCGCCATCAGAAACACCACGAATACTGTCGCTATGAGCGCGACCAGTGCCGGTGCAATGAGGCGCAGGAAGACCAGCTCCAGGCGATCGATGTCGGCCCGCATCCGGGTCATGACATCGCCGGAGCGAAGGCCGCCAAGTCCGAGTGTCATTGTGGGTTCCAGGCGCTCGAACAGCCAGCTTCTGAGACTGGCCAGGAGCCTGAAGGTTGCCTCGTGGCCGACAACGCGCTCGGCATAGCGGCCAGCCGTGCGGGTGATCGCGAGCCCACGGATGATGGCGGCTGGCGTGAAATAGTTGAAGCTCGCTCCGGCGACACCGGCAAGTCCCATGGCCGCAATGAACCAGCCCGAGATGGACATGAGCCCGACATTGGCGAGCACGGCGACAAGCGATAGCAGCACCGACAGGGCCATCCAGGACCAGTAGGAACGAAACAGTTTAATGAGACGGACGAGATCCCTCATGAAGTTTCCTCGTCAATCGCGGTGCCTGCACGGCGCAGGCCACCATCTGCCACCTGGCGATCAGCCAGAAGCTCGGCAGGTGTGCCTGAAGCGGTGAGCTGTCCGTTTTCCAATGCCAGAATGCGGCTCGCTTCCTGAAGTCCTGCAGGCCTGTGCGCTACGGTTATCATCGTTCGTCCGCGCGCCAGATCCGTCAGAGCCTGGCCAATAAGTATTTCGCTGGAGCGATCGAGATGTGCTGCGGCTTCGTCGATGAGGATAAGTGGCGCATCGCGGTAGAAAGCGCGTGCGAGCGAGATGCGCTGTGCTTCCCCGCCAGAAAGTCCCGCGCCATGTTCACCGATCACAGTGTCGTAGCCGTCAGGCAGCCGTTCGATGAATTCAGCCGCAAATGCGTGTGTGGCTGCAAGGCGCACGCGCTCTGGATCAGCAACAGGTCCGTCGAGCGTCATCGCAATGTTCTGGGCGACTGTCGCCTCGAAAAGGTGTGGCTGCTGGCGCAGGTAGGTTACGGAGCCGAGCCAATGTTCGCGTTCCAGATTGCCGAGCGGGATACCATCAATGAGAATGCGCCCCGATGTTGTTGCGATGAAGCCGAGCAGCAGGTTGAGCACTGTGGACTTGCCAGCGCCGCTCGGTCCCATGATGGCCACGCGCTCTCCAGCCGCAATCTTGAAACTGAGACCGCAAAGCGCCTGTCGCCCATCGGGGTATATGACATGCACGTCTTCGAAAATGATGGCCGGCGCACCGGTGCTCTTGCGCTGGCGTGTGCCATTGGCGGGCATGTGAACGGGCAGTTCATGAACGGCCAGGATACGTTCGGCGGCACCGATTGCTTCCATACGCGCGTGATAGGCTGTGCCCAGTGTTCGCAACGGCAAATAGAGTTCGGGCGCCAGAAGCAGCACGAAAAAGCCGTCGAAGAAGGTCATGTCGCCCCACAACAGGCGGAAGCCGACCAGGACGGCAATGATAGCAATCGAGACAGTGGCGAAGAACTCCAGCACAAGCGACGACAGGAACGCGACGCGGAGCACCCCCATGGTGTCGCGGCGATAGTCGTCCGAGACACGCGCGATGGCCGCCTGCTCACGGCGATCGGCGTTGAAGACCTTGAGTGTCTTGAGGCCCTGGATAGCATCGAGGAAGTGACCCGACATGCGGGCCAGCCGACGCCACTGGCGCTGGTTGAGGCGCTCGGCGCCAGCGCCGATCAGCACCATGAATACGGGGATCAGCGGGGCTGTTACGAGGAAGACCAGCGCGGACACCCAATCGAAAGGTGCAACGGCGGCGACAATCATCACCGGGATGAGAACTGCTGCACGAGATGCCGGCAGGAACCGTGCGAAGAACGGTTCCACCGCTTGGGGGGCGTCGGTGGCGGCAGCTACGATGCGCCCGGTTGGCTCGCCGGCAAGGCCGACCGGCCCGATCTTCAGGAGATGTTCGACAAGCTGCCTGCGAAGCGTGCGCTTGACCGTCACGCCTGCGAGATGGGCTTGCCTCTCGGCTGCGAACGTCACCGTGCCGCGCAGGACGAGCAGCAGAAGCAGGGCTGTGATGAAATTCATCACAGCAGAGAGGTCGCGGCCCTTGAAAGCGACGGCGTCGACAATGCTGGCAATGAGCCAGGCCTGGGCAATGACAAGAACGCCAGCCATCGCCGAAAGCGTTGTCACTTGCCGCATGTAACGGGCGGCAAGCGGTTTTTGCTCTGCCAGAAACTCCGCAGCGCGTTTGGTGCGGGAAGCCACTTCTTCGGGCTTGTGCTGTCCGCCGTCCTGGCGGTCAGCCGACATAGCTGTTCCTAGCTTGTGCGCTTTGAATGGTCATCGCCCCGTTGTTCTTTCGCATCGGGCTCGAATGCTTCCTGGAATTCATACCACATGACATTGATGACACCGATGGCAAGTGCTGCCGTGACACCAAGGATCCAAGCGAAGTACCACATTATTCTTCTCCCTCGCTCAATAGGCCGAATGCGAGCGTGCTTCGATGTCTTCGACCGTCACCTTGCCCCACATCTTTACATAGCACCACAGCGTGTAGGAGAGGACGATCGGCAGGAAGATCACGACGGCCCAGAACATGACGGTCAGCGTCAGATGACTAGAGGTTGCGTCCCACGCCGTGAGGCTTGAGTTGGGATTGGAGCTCGATGGCATCACGAATGGGAACATCGACAGCCCGGCCGTGGCGATGATGCCACCCATTGCCAATGAACTCGTCACGAAGGCCACGTTCGTCTTGTTCTTGTTCGACAACCACCAGGTCACGAGCGGCATGCCCAGCCCCAGCAACGGCGCCAGCATCGCAACGGGATGGGATTTATATATGGTGAACCATGCACCGCTTTCGCGAACCACTTCCTTGGCAAGCGGATTGGGCAATGCGCCATGCGACGGCTCGCTGACGATACGATAGCCGTCGATGCCGAATGCAAGCCAGATGCCTGCAAGCGCGAAGGCGGCGGTGACCAGCGGTGCGAGAATGCAGACCGCATCGTGGGCGCGGCCGGCGATGGGGGCGACGGTACGGATCTGAAGCCACACCGCGCCATGCATCGCCAGCATGGCAACGCTGATGACGCCAGCGAGCAGCGCAAACGGATTGAGAAGACCGAGAAGAGCCCAGATGAACGTCGCGTCGTAGTGCGGCTTCAGCAGGTTATCGAGGTGGAATGGCACACCCTGCAGCAGGTTCCCGAACGCGACGCCGAAAATCAGCGCCGGAACGAAGCCGCCGACAAAAAGTCCCCAGTCCCAGGTATTGCGCCACGTCGCATCTGTCAGCTTGGAGCGGTAATCGAAGCCGACCGGCCGGAAGAACAAGCCCATCAGCACCAGCAGCATGGCGAGATAGAAGCCGGAGAAGGCTGCCGCATAGACAGCTGGCCAGGCGGCAAATATGGCGCCGCCAGCCGTAATCAACCAAACCTGGTTGCCGTCCCAATGCGGTCCGACGGTGTTGATGATGACACGGCGTTCCGCGTCGTTCTTGCCCAGGAACGGCAGCAGCATGCCGACGCCCATGTCCATGCCATCGGCTATGGCAAATCCGATCAGCAGGATGCCGACCAGCAGCCACCAAATGAGCTTCAGCGTTTCATAATCGAAAAGCATGATACCTCAGTCCTTCACAGGTTGCTGGTTACTCGGCTGGTTGCAGACCAGAATGGCCGTGCTGTTCGTGGTGGTAGCGGCCGGTGTGCAGGGCGCTTGGCCCCAGCCTTGCGAACTTGAACATCAGGTAGAGCTCGATCGCGAGCAGGATCGAATAGAAGATCAGGTAGCCCGCCATTGAGAAGATGAGGTCCGCCGTCGTCAGCGCCGAAGTGGCGAGGAAGGTGGGTAGCACTTCGCCGATGGCCCACGGCTGGCGCCCGAACTCGGCGACGAACCAGCCAAGTTCGATTGCAATCCACGGCATCGGTATCGACCAGACGAGCAGGCGCAACAACCACCTCTGCTGGTCGAAATTCTTGCGCGCCAGTAGATAGAACGTGGCCGCAAAATAGATGAGCATGATGAAGCCAAGCGCCACCATGATGCGGAAGCTGAAGAACAGGTAGGGCACGGTCGGGATGCTGTCTTTCGCCGCCTGCTTGATCTGTGCCTCGCTGGCCTTGGTTGGATCCTCGATGTATCGCTTCAGCAGCAGGCCGAAGCCGAGGTCCTTCACATGCTGTTCGAAGACTTGCCGCACGGCTTCGGTCTTGTCGCCCGCGCGCAGTTTTTGCAGATTCTCATAGGCGATCATGCCGGAGCGGATTCGTGTTTCGTGCCGGTCGATCAACTCGCTGATTCCGATCACCGGCGTATTGATAGATCGGGTGGCTATGAGCCCCATGACCCAAGGGATACGGATGGCACCGTGTGTCTCCATGGCCTCGGTATCGGGGAAGCCGAACACGGTGAACGCGGCGGGTGGCTTTTCGGTGTGCCACTCCGCTTCGATTGCCGCCAATTTGACCTTCTGTACGTCGCCCAGCTCGTAGCCACTCTCGTCGCCCAGCACGATTACCGACAACGCCGAGGCAAGACCGAAGCCGGCGGCAATGGCAGCCGAGCGCTTGGCGAAGGCGAGGTCGCGTCCCTTGAGGACATACCAGGCTGAAATGCCCAGAACGAACATGGAGGCGCATACATAGCCTGCGGCTACGGTGTGGATGAACTTGACCTGCGCAACCGGATTGAAAACCACCTCCCAGAAGCTCGTCATCTCCATTCGCATGGTCTCGGCGGAGAACTCGGACCCGACCGGGTTCTGCATCCAGCCGTTGGCGATGAGGATCCAAAGTGCCGAAAGATTGGTTCCCAATGCGGTGAAGAACGTCACGGCCAGATGCTGGCGGGGCGTTAATCTGTCCCAGCCCAGGATCATGAGGCCGACGAACGTGCTCTCCAGGAAGAAGGCCATCAGCCCTTCGATCGCCAGGGGGGCGCCGAAGACGTCGCCGACATAGTGGGAGTAGTAGGCCCAGTTGGTTCCGAATTGGAACTCCATGGTAAGGCCCGTGGTGACGCCTAACGCGAAGTTTATGGCGAACAGCTTGCCCCAAAAGCGCGCCATGTCCTTGTAGATCGGTTTGCCCGTCATCACGAAGACGGCTTCCATAATCACCAGGATCCAGCTGAGACCGAGGGTCAGCGGCACGAACAGGAAATGGTACATGGCGACGGAGGCGAATTGCCAGCGCGACAGTTCCACGAAGGTCGGATCGTACATTTTGAGTTCGTCCGGTCAGAAGGTTTGCGGGCTTGCGGATCTGGTAAGGAGATCGCAGGTGGGACGATTGCCGTCACGCGAGCGATGTGGCGGCGGGTGGGATGGTGCGGAGCGGACTGTGGAGCCGGTCGGGTGCGAAGTGGACCTCGGCTTGTGGGACACATCTGGCAAGCAAAGGGCCGCGCTCATCCTGCAGTCTTGAGGCAGGCTCGCCGCAGCACAGCGCCCCTCCTTCGACTGGGGACCACGGCTCCCTACCGCAAGCCTAGTTGATCGCATGGGACCGATCCCGTGCTGTTTCGTTTCCTCGATTGGGGTTGCCGCGGACACTTCTTGCCGTTGTCCTCGGGTCTTGCCGATGTTCTCGCCAACGTGGGGGCGGCTGAACCCGGCCAAACATGCGAATAGGCGCATATTGCAATGTTTGTTGAACCGACTATCGCCTTCCACTTGATTTAGGTCAATTGAGAAATTTCCAACGTGGCTGCGCTTCTGGCACAGAGAATTCGTCTGTGCCTCGCTCAGGTTCGCGTGCCGCCGCCGGGCTTTTGTTGCGGCGCAAGAATTTGGCGATGAGCAGAAATCACGATGCGCTGTGTGAGTGTGGGCAGAAGCCGCACTCGGCTCACGGCCATCTCACCAGCGGCGGCATGGATGAGAGGATGCTCTCGACGTTGCCTCCGGTTTTCAGGCCGAAGGTGGTGCCGCGGTCATAAAGCAGGTTGAACTCGACATAGCGGCCGCGGCGTATCAACTGCTCATCGCGATGGGCTTCGGTCCAGTCTGTGTCGAAGTTGTTGCGCACGATCCTGGGATAGACGTCGAGGAAGGCGCGGCCGACGTCCTGGGTAAAGGCCAAAGCGGTGTCGAACCCGCCATCGGAGGCCTCTGGGCTGAGATAGTCGTAGAAGATGCCGCCGATACCGCGCATCTCCTTGCGGTGCGGCAAGTAGAAATATTCATCGCACCACTTTTTGTAGCGGTCGTAGTCAGCGATTTTGTGCGGCGTGCAGGCTGCCTTCATCGCCTGGTGAAAAGTGATCGTGTCGGGGTCTTCCTGCGTGCGGCGCTTGGCGAGCACCGGCGTCAGGTCGGCTCCGCCGCCGAACCACCATTTGTTCGTGACGACCATGCGCGTGTTCATGTGCACAGCGGGCACGTTTGGATTTTGCATGTGGGCGATGAGCGAGATTCCCGATGCCCAGAAGCGCGGGTCTTCCTCGGCGCCGGGGATCTGTTTGCGGAACTCAGGCGCAAATTCGCCGTGGACGGTTGAGGTGTGGACGCCGACCTTCTCGAAGACGCGCCCGCCCATCATGCTCATGGTGCCGCCGCCACCGGGCGCGCCGGTTGCATCGGTGCGTTCCCATGGCGTGCGCTTGAAGCGACCGGGTGGGCGCAGGGAAAATTGGACGCCTGCCGGCAGATCATCCTCCAGCTTCTCGAAGGCGCGGCAGATGTCGTCGCGCAGGCTCTCGAACCAGGCGCGTGCGCGCGCTTTCATGTCTTCGAGTTCGGCTTCGGGCGGCAGCGGCATTGCATGACCTCGGCTTGGTGGCGTTCGGACGGATGACGGTTCCGTGATCGGTGCGCCACGGTTTCGACGTGGTGGACCCTTATCGCGGCAGGCAGAAACGGGCAACGCCTGCGTCAGTCCGCATGGACGCGGGCTGGATCGAACGCATTCGCGTCCTGCAGCGACGGAACGGGTGTTAGCCTGGCGTCTTGTGTCCTATCTAGAGTTGGACGAGGTCCTACGGCCATGTTGCCGTGCGGGGGCCGATTTGTGTTTGGCAAAGGTTATGATCGCAAAGTTTTTCGATTGGCTGGAGAGGCTGGGAACTCCGTTCCCCGAAATCGTGCCGGAGATGCCTCCAGGGCGGTTCTGGCCGTTCATCCGGCATTACATGCGCCCGTTCTGGCCGCTGCTGGCGGTATCGTCACTGCTTGCTGCCACGATCGCGCTGATCGAGGTTTCGCTGTTCGCTTTCATGGGTCGGCTCGTCGACTGGCTGAATGCGGCTGATCGCGCGACCTTCTGGTCGGAGCGTGGGCCGTTTCTTCTGGTCATGGCCGCCGTCGTGCTGGTGTTGTTGCCAGCGATGAAGCTCATCTATGAGGCGGTGATCCACCAGGGATTGATGGGCAATTTTGCCATGCGCACGCGGTGGATGGCGCATCGCTATGTGCTGCGGCAGTCGCTGGCCTTCTTCCAGAACGATTTCGCCGGACGCATCTCGGCCAAGGTGATGCAGACGTCGGTTGCCGTGCGCGAAGTGGTGATGAAAATCGCCGAAGTGCTGGTTTACGTGTCGGTCTATTTCCTGGGCGCGGTGGCTGTGTTCGCATCGACCGACCTCAGGTTGTCAGCGCCGATGATCGCGTGGCTTGCGGCTTACATCGCCGTATTGCGCTATTTCATCCCGAAGCTGGGACGGATCTCGGCGGAGCAGGCGGATGCCCGTTCGGTCATGGCCGGGCGCGTGGTAGACAGCTACACCAACATCCAGACGGTGAAGATGTTCGCGCATGCTGACCGTGAGGATGCCTATGCGCGCGATTCCATGGCGACCTTCCTTGAGACGGTCTACCGGCAGATGCGGCTGGTGACGTGGCTGACGTTCTCGCTCAATACGCTTAACGCGATGCTGCTTGCGAGTGTCGCGGGCCTTTCGGTCTGGCTTTGGTCGCAGGATGCGGTGACGGCTGGCGCGATTGCGCTCTCCATTGGCCTTGTTCTCAGAATGCAGGGCATGGCGCACTGGATCATGTGGGAAGTGGCGGGCTTGTTCGAGAATGTCGGCGTCGTTCAGGACGGCATCGAGAGCATCTCGCGCGAGCGCGCGGTGACGGATGCGCCTGGCGCCAAGCCACTGCAGGTTCCGCGCGGCGAAATCCGCTACGAGGGAATTCACTTCAACTACGGCAAGGATCTCGGCCTTTCGGGAGGCCAGGGTGTGATCGACAACCTGTCGCTGACCATCAGGCCGGGCGAGAAGGTTGGCCTCGTTGGCCGCTCGGGCGCCGGCAAGTCGACACTCGTGTCGGTGCTGCTGCGGTTCTACGATCTTGAAGAGGGGCGGATCCTGGTCGACGGTCAGGACATCGCCAATGTGACGCAGGATTCGTTGCGGGCGGCGATCGGCATGGTCACGCAGGATACCTCGCTGTTGCACCGTTCGGTGATGGACAACATCGTCTACGGGCGGCCTGAGGCGACCGCCGAACAGGCCATTGCCGCCGCCAAGCGCGCGCACGCTCACGAATTCGTAGGTGGTCTCACCGATCTCAGGGGCCGGAAGGGTTATGACGCGCATGTCGGCGAACGTGGCGTGAAGTTGTCGGGCGGCCAGCGGCAGCGCATTGCCATCGCGCGCGTGCTGCTGAAGGACGCGCCGATCCTCATTCTTGACGAGGCGACGAGCGCGCTCGACTCGGAGGTGGAGGCTGCCATCCAGGAGCAGCTGATGAACCTGATGCAGGGCAAGACGGTGATTGCCATCGCCCACCGCCTGTCGACGATTGCGGCGATGGACCGGCTCGTCATCATGGATGCAGGGCGGATCGTTGAAGAGGGTACGCACACCGAGTTGCTGCGCCGGGGCGGGCTTTATGCGGACCTGTGGGCGCGCCAGTCCGGTGGGTTCCTTGCCAGCGAGGCGGCGGAGTAGAGGTAGCGATATGCGGCTAACCTGCTTATCCCTACTCAGTAGTGCTGATGCGCTTGGGTGTTTCGGGTTCCAACACGATCTTTGCAATCGGGTAGCGCCAATCGTTCTTGGAATTGTCGGACATGGCATCGATTGCGGCGACGGCAACGACACCCAGTAAACCGGCAGACGCGCCGTTGGCGTATCGTGAGTTGCGGGTGATATCCATTGGCGCCACAGTAATCATGCTTTTCTTGTAGCCTGGCATCTCACACGATACGGCGAGAGTGCTCGATTGGCCGCGGTATAGTGGCACGCGGACCCTGGCTGGCGTGGTCATGGTCGCGGAGTATTCGGCAGCCGACAGCGAGCAGTTTGCTCCGCGAACTTCGGTGTCGCCCTGGTCCTGTTTGTAGACGTAGCTGCGGACTTCGACGAGTTGATCGCCGGCGAATTCGGGTGCGGTGGTGTTGCCGGCGTTGCGGTGCTGGGCGTAGACATCAATGCCGGTTGCGCCATTTTGCGGCTTGATCGGCGTAATGCTGCCAACTTCGAGCGGCTTGGCGCATCCTGCCAGTGTCAGGACGAGGACGGTGGCCAACAAGCGGAGCATTTGCGGATCTCCCATTTGCACAAGTCGGCAAACGGATATTCCGGGCACCGGGAGGGATACAAGGCGGCGGGGGAACAACGGTGTTGGTTGTCGAACTTATGTGTAGATGTTGTGTTACACGGGCAACGATCGGGCGTTGAGCAAAGCGGCAAATAATGAGGTGGGTTGCGGCAATGACTTAGATGCCGCATCCGGGAAATCTCGGTGTGAACGACAGCCAATGTAAGCCACACATGGCGCTGGCGTCTGATGTCACTTTTTCTCCCTGGTGAGATCGGCGCAGCCCGCCGTCGCCTCTTCGCCCGGCTCGACGTAACACGCCGCGATATGGTCCGGTCCGATGATGCGTCCGTGATTGTAGCCCTTGGAATCAGAAGCGACCCAGGTGAAGGACGTGTTGTCGGGGTAGATGACGCCGAAGAAGTCCTTGCGGCCGTCCGCATAGACGAAATGACCACGGAAACGGCGGTCGGTCTGCTCGGTTATCTGAATGGTTTTCTTCCAGGTCTTCAGTCCCTTCTTGTCGGAAATCGTATTGTTGTCGCCGACCCAGGTGCCGATGAGGCTGGGGATGGCGCTATCCGCGCGCGCTGGCGCGGCTGCATAGACTGAAGCGAAAGTGCCGATGAGCCCAGCTGCCGCCAAAGCCGCGGCAACGCGGGCGGCGGAGTTTCGTTGATTCCTGGCTTTCATGTCTCTGCGCCTTTCCAGCTGGCTGAGCCTGCCTGTCGTGACCGAATGCTACCTGCGTGCCTTGGCTCATGGGCCTGCGGAGCGAGTATGACCCTGGCACACCAGGGCTTCAAAGGTTCTAGCATCACGCTTTCGTTCCCGGCAGCGTTGTGACGCCCGCCGCAGGGTAGCTGTCAGTCTGGCGCAAGGCTTCTCCCAGCACCATGGCAGCAGCGGTCGCAATGTTGAGGGAGCGCAGGCCGGGGCGCATGGGGATTTTGATGCGAATATCGGCTGCAGCATGCACATCCTCGGGCACGCCGGCGCTCTCGCGCCCCAGAAGGAGAATGTCGCCGGGTCGGAAGGCCAAATCCGTATGGGGTGTGCTGGCTTGGGTGGTCAGCAGCACAATACGGACCTGGCGGAGGCGTCTGGCATGGTCGAAATCGGCAAACGAGAGGTGACGCGAGAGGTCGGCGTGCGCCAGATAGTCCAGCCCCGCTCTTTTCAGAGCCCGATCAGTCATGTCGAAGCCAGTGGGGCCGATGATGTCGACGGGAACACCCAGGCATGCAGCCATTCTCAGGATGGTCCCGGCGTTCTGTGGGATATCAGGCTGATATAGAGCAAGGCGCACGAGACTTCTCCACAAATGGCTTGGACAACTTGGCCAATGCGCCAAATTGCCCTAAGCCTTCACCTTTCGCAGCCTTGAGACGGGCTGCAAAGGATGCCAAAAGAGGCCGTGGCAAAACGCCCCGAGGGGGGGCATTCGCCGGACAAGACATTCTTCTCGGGTTCGTGTCGCAGAAGACAGGACCGGCCACGCATCAGGCCGGCATGCTCTGAAGGCGGCGCTGCTTTCGCAATCTCTATCGTCCATTCAGGAGGCACGAGTGTCCTCTCACGCCGAAGAGTCCAATCGCAGGGACTTCCTCGTCATCGCCGCCAACGCCTTTGCCGGCGTCGGTGCAGCAGTCACGCTGTGGCCATTCATCCAGCAGATGAATCCTGACAAGAGCGCGCTGGCGCTCGCCTCGACCGAGGTCGATCTTTCACCGGTCAAGGAAGGCCAGGCCATTACTGTCATGTGGCGGGGTAAGCCGGTTTTCATCCGCAACCGTACCGCCGATGAGGTCAAGTCGGCTCAGGACGTGCCGGTGAAGGAATTGCCGGACGACGTTGCACGCAACGAGAATCTGGCTGCAGATGCACCCGCGACCGACCAGAACCGGACGGCCAAGGGCCATGAAAATTGGCTCGTCGTGATCGGCATCTGCACGCATCTGGGTTGCATTCCCAAGGGCCAGGCGCTGGGCGATGCGAAGGGTGACTACGGCGGCTGGTTCTGCCCGTGCCACGGATCGCACTACGATACGGCCGCACGCATCCGCAAAGGTCCGGCGCCGCGCAATCTCGATGTCCCGCCCTTCGCCTTCATCTCCGACACCAAGATCAAGATCGGCTAAGAGGTTTCGAGCGCCATGTCTTCACACGAATCGAACTACAAGCCGACCTCGCGTTTCGGCAAATGGCTGGACGATCGCCTCCCCGTCGGCCGGCTCATGCACGGCCAGTTCGTCGACTTTCCGACGCCGCGCAACCTCAATTACTGGTGGACGTTCGGCGGCATCCTGACGTTCTGCCTCGTCGCGCAGCTCGTGACCGGCATCGTGCTGGCGATGCACTATCAGCCGAGCGCCGCGGAAGCCTTCAACTCGGTCGATCACATCCGCCGCGACGTCAACTACGGCTGGATGATCCAGGCGATGCACGCCACCGGGTCGTCGATGTTCTTTCTTGCCGCCTACATCCATTTGTTCCGCGGCCTCTACTACGGCTCCTACAAGGCGCCGCGCGAGATCCTCTGGATTCTCGGCGTGTTCATCATTCTGGCAATGATGGCAACGGCGTTCATGGGTTACTCGCTGCCCTGGGGGCAGATGAGCTTCTGGGCCGTCACCGTCATCACCAACCTGTTCTCGTCGCTCGATAGCATCATTCCGGGTGTCGGCACGGCGATCGTGCAGTGGCTGTGGGGTGGCTACTCGGTGTCGGGCTCGACGCTCAATCGCTTCTTTGCGCTCCACTACCTGCTGCCGTTCGTCATCGTTGGCCTGGTAGCGCTGCACATCTGGGCGCTGCATGTTGTCGGTCAGAACAACCCGGCGGGTCTCGACATCAAGACCAAGTCCGACTCGGTTCCGATGTATCCCTATGCCGTGGCCAAGGATGCGGTCGGCCTGTTCGCGTTCCTGCTTGTCTTTGCATGGTTCGTGTTCTTCCTGCCCGACTACCTGGGCCATGCGGACAACTTCATCGAAGCCAACCCGCTGGTCACACCGCCGCACATCGTGCCGGAGTGGTACTTCCTGCCCTATTACGCGATCCTGCGCGCCGTTCCCTCCAAGCTTGGCGGCGTCATCTTGATGTTTGCCTCGATCGCGATCCTGGCTTTCGCGCCCTGGCTTGATACGGCGCGCGTGCGTTCGTCGAAGTACCGGCCGATCTACAAGTGGTTCTTCTGGCTGTTCGTATTCACCTGCCTGGCGCTGGGCTATCTCGGTGCGAAGCCGGCTGAGGGCAGCTACGTCGCCTGGGCGCGTGTGTTCACCGCCTACTACTTCCTGCACTTCATCGTCGTGATGCCGATCTTGGGTCTTATCGAGACGCCGAAGAAACTTCCCGGTTCCATCACTGAGGACGTGCTGGGGCCCGGTGCCGGAAAGGGTGCAACCGCCGGGGCGGCGGCGGCGCCCGAAACACGATAAGCGCTGGCGACCAGTCGAAGGAAACGACTCTATGACCAAGACTTTGACAAAATCGCTGGGCTTTGCCGCTGCAGTTGCTCTTGCCGGCGCTGTTGTGGTGACACCGGCTATCAGCGCGGAAAGCGGCGGTGAGCATCACATCGCGCATCAGCAGTGGAGCTTCGCGGGCTTCTTTGGGCACTACGACAAGGACCAGCTGCAGCGCGGCTTCCGTGTCTACAAGGACGTCTGCGCGGCGTGCCATGGCCTGAGCCGGGTTGCGTTCCGCAATCTGGTCGAGAATGGTGGACCGGAGTTCCCTGAGGAGTCCGTCAAGGCGCTTGCCGCCGAGTGGCCCAACCAGATCACTGATGGCCCCGACGATGAAGGCAAGATGTTCCAGCGTCCGGCCAAGCTTTCGGACCGGATCCTTGGCCCCTACAAGAATGAGAAGGAGGCGCGTGCCGCCCAGAACGGCGCCCTGCCTCCCGATCTTTCGCTGATGACGCGCGCGCGCAATACGCACAATGAAGCAGCCTGGCCGATGCACATCCTGCTGATGGCGCGCGACATTGCAACCGGCTACCAGGAGGGCGGCGCAAATTACGTCTACGCGCTGCTCACGGGTTATCACGAGGCGCCCGCCGGCTTCAAACTGGCCGACGGCATGAACTACAACGTCGCATTCCCGGGTAATCAGGTCGCCATGCCCAACGTGCTGGATGGCGGCCCTGTCAATTACGCCGACGGGCAGGAGAAATACGAGGGGCCCAAGGCGTCGCAGGAACAGAATGCGCGCGACGTTTCGGCATTCCTCTCCTGGGCCGCGGATACCTCGCTCAATGAGCGCAAGCGCATTGGCTGGCAGGTCATGCTCTACCTGCTCATTACGACAATTCTGCTGTTCGTGGCCAAGAAGCGGCTGTGGGCGAAGTTCCACTGAGGCGCTGGTCAGGCGGCATAGAACTGAATGGAAAAGGCCTCGCTCGCGGGGCCTTTTTCGCGTTATGACGCCGGTGAGACGGCGTGGGCACCGGGGCTACCGCCCTCATCGGCCGTGGATCGAGAGACAGGCTGCGCCGCATGCTTGGCGGCCACTTGCGAGGAAAACTGCATGACACAATCGGTTCTCGGGATCATTGGCGGCAGCGGTCTTTACGACATCCCTGGGCTGCAACATGCCGAATGGCGCAAGGTGTCGAGCCCCTGGGGCGAGGTCTCGGATGAGCTGCTTTTTGCGGAGATCGACGGACTGCCGATCCGCTTCCTGCCACGACACGGGCGCGGGCATCGCGTGTCCCCCTCGCATATTGATTTCCGCGCGAATATCGACGCGCTGAAGCGGGCCGGGGTGACAGACCTAGTGTCCATTTCGGCTTGCGGTTCTCTGAAAGAGCACTATCCGCCTGGACATTTTGTGGTTGTCGATCAGTTCATCGATCGCACGTTTGCCCGGGAGAAATCATTCTTCGGCGCAGGTCTGGTGGCGCATGTGGCCATGGCCGATCCGGTCAGTCCGCTCCTGGCGGAGGCATGCTTTGCCGCCGCGAAGGCTGAGGGGATCGCGGTTTCCAGGGGGGGTACGTACCTGGTCATGGAGGGACCGCAATTCTCGACGCGCGCTGAAAGCAATCTCTACCGTTCATGGGGGTGCGACGTGATCGGGATGACGAACATGCCCGAGGCGAAGCTCGCGCGGGAAGCGGAGATCTGTTACGCGACGGTCGCCATGGTGACCGACTACGACTGCTGGCATGAGGACCACACCGACGTCGACGTGGCCGCCATCATCAGGGTGATGCGCGGCAATACCGAAAAGGCGCAGCGGCTCATTCTCAATCTTGCGCGCGGGTTCCCCAAAGAGCATCCGGCCTGCCCGATCGGATCGGATCGTGCGCTGGAGGTGGCGATCATCACGCATGAGGATGCCCGCGATCCAGAACTCATTGCCCGTCTCGATGCCGTGGCCGGGCGGGTGCTCCGCCGGTCCTGATTGGCTGGGCGGGGTTGAGGCCCGCTAGCCGCGCCTCCGGGTCATGGTGTTCGCGCCATTGTGGAAGTTCTCAGGCGTCGTTGTCTGATCTGGATCAGTCAGCGCCGCAGCTCTGCCGGGCTGCGGCGGCTTGTCCTTGGTCGGCAAGTTCATGATAATCACTTGGAGCATTGGTACTGCGTATCGTTCGCGGCCAACCGGGTGCGACAGCATGCACTGGTAGAGGGCCTGTTTTGGCTGGCTCTAATGTGCAGGTGTCACAGACGCACTCCAGTTTACACCGCACGATCCGTTCGATTTTTCGCGCCCGTAGGGTGACCTGCATTTCTGTGGGTGCGTCCGTGTTTGGTCCCTGCTTCCGGGTTAACGCCACGACAGGATCTGAGCCGTGACACTTACAAGCCTCATCGAAGCGTATGGCGATAGTTCCGTGCTTGCGCTATCGGGTCTGATTATCGGCGTGATATTCGGCTTCATGGCGCAGCGGAGCCGCTTTTGCCTCCGCGCCGCCACCGTTGAATTGTCCCGCTGCTGCATGGGCTCGAAGGTCGCCATCTGGCTGCTGACCTTCGCGGGGGCGGTGTTCTTCGTGCAGTTGTTGATCGTGTTGGGTCTGCTTGATGTTTCGCAGACTCGCCAGCTGGCATCGCGCGGCTCGCTTTCAGGCGCGATATTGGGTGGCCTGATGTTCGGCATCGGCATGGTGCTTGCGCGCGGCTGTGCGAGCAGGTTGCTGGTGCTGTCGGCCACCGGCAATCTGCGTGCTCTGGTTTCAGGCCTCATTCTAACCCTGGTGGCTCAGGCGTCGTTCAGAGGTGTTCTTTCTCCGGTGCGCGAATGGCTTTCCAACCTGTGGACGGTGGAAGGCGGACCGGCGCGCAACCTGCTGTCATGGGTTGGTGGCGATTCACGGCTGGGACTTGCTCTCGGCGTGGCGTGGCTTGCCTATGCGATCTGGCTGGCGCGGAAAACGAAGGTGAGCGGGTGGGTGGCGTTCGGCGCAGTCGGCGTGGGGCTTGCGGTGGCGCTGGGCTGGGCTATGACCTACGCCATTTCGCAGGTCTCGTTTGAGCCCGTGACGGTCAAGTCGATTTCGTTCACCGGGTCGTCGGCGGATACCCTGATGGCGCTCATCAACGAGCCATCGATCCAGCTTGGTTTCGACGTGGGGCTTGTCCCCGGCGTGTTTGCCGGTTCGCTCGCCGCAGCCTTGTTATTCCGCGAGTTCAAGCTGCAGGGCTATCACGGTGGCCAGAGCATGGCCCGCTACATCACGGGTGCATCGCTGATGGGCTTTGGCGCGATGCTGGCCGGCGGTTGTGCCGTAGGAGCCGGTGTCACCGGCGGAGCGATCTTCGCGCTGACCGCCTGGGTGGCGCTGTTTTTCATGTGGGTCGGCGCGGGTCTGACGGACTGGCTCGTGGATCAGGCGGCTGAGATGAAGCCGGAGGAACCTGTCGTCGTCGTCGAACCGGAAGCTGCGCAGCACGGTGCGGCTAGTCAAGGGCAAACGCAAGGCGGCGGCATCCTCATGCCAGCTGAGTAACCGACGGCAATTCCGACCCGGAAGATGATTGGCGGCGGCGCGATGCGAAATGTTTCGCGCCGCCTGCCCGCTATTTGACAACGGTTACGTTCGGGCACATCAGCAACCGCACGGCGTGCGATAGTTTCTGCGTAGCGTTATCGGTCCCGGGCGGAGGGGCGCAGTCGCTCGCGCGACGTATTTCCAAGCAGTATTCATCGGCGCGGACAGACGGCTCGTGATGGGCCGCAGCATCGTCTTGAGGTGTTGGGTGCGAAGCTGGCGGGCCGCATCGGGATTCCGGGTGAGGGCGGATAGGGTGTGGTGTGAGATGTGGGGCATGGTCGTCTCCTTGGTGTCGCGCCTACCACTTCCCGTTAGATAGACGATTGCCAGTTAGGACATAATCATGCATTTATTCACTTAATTCATGAATTTTAGGACGCAATAGTTGGACCGTATCCGGGAGCTCAGGGCATTCATCGCAATCGTCGAAACCGGGTCTATGGCTGCTGCTGCCGGGGCTCAGAAATTGACGCCCTCGGCGATGTCGAAATTGCTGAAGCGAATCGAGGATGGACTTGGGGTTTCGCTCATCAGCCGGACAACGCGCAGCTTGACGCTGACAAGTGAGGGCGAAGCCTACTACGAGCATGCGCGCCTGATCGTTGATGCCATCGACGCTCTCGATTCCGATCTTGCTGCGCGCGGGGGGCATCCAAGCGGGTTGCTGCGCATCAGTTGCGGCATCGCATTCGGCCTGTCCAGTCTGTGTCAGGTGGTGCCGGAATTCGCGCGCCGCTATCCAGATGTGAAAGTCGACCTACAACTGACCGACCGAGTGGTGGACCTGGTTGGCGAGCGCATTGACGTTGCGGTGCGGATCGGCAACTTGGCGGCTTCGTCTCTCATCCAGCGCCGGATCGGCGAAATGCGGCGGACGATCTGCGCCAGCCCAGCCTATCTTGCGGAAGCAGGAGTGCCGGCATCTCCAGAGGAGCTGGCTGGGCACAGAATCATTGCGCTGAGCGGCATTGCGGATTTCGATCACTGGTCATTCCGCTCTGCCGAAGGGATCATGCGGCGGATCGGCGTCATGCCAACGCTCATCAGCGATGCCGCGGCGGGCGTGCTGGAGATGGGATTGGCGGGCGGCGGCATCTTCCGGCTTGGCGACAACATCACCCGGCCGCATATCCTGGCGGGACGTCTCGTCGCCCTGCTCGATGACGTACACGATCCAGCGCCCGTGCCGATTTCGCTCGTCTATCCGCCCGAACTGAAACGCTCGCCGCGTGTGCGGGCATTCGTGGACTTCCTGATCGAGCGATTTACGGCCTGAATCGATTCCGCCAATGCCGTAATCACTCTAGTTGGGGAAGTGGATCAGGATCTGCGCCTTGACGAGCCAGGGGAAGAACGTCTGGAGCAGTTGCCCGGCAAACCACAGAATCACGCCCAGCACGAAGAGCGCCGGTATCGCCGCGATCACCGCCTTCAGGAAAAAGACGACGAGATGCATGAAGGGAACATCGAAGCGCTGCACGCTTGCCGGCATGGTGGGCTCGGCAACCGGAATGTAGCTCGGATCGGGCATCGCATACATGCTGCCATCCCGCTCGCTCGTTGAATGCTGTGCTTCTGAAGCAATTGCCGGACCCATCGGTAGTGTTTCGCGCTGGGCTTGCGCCCGTTCCGCCGCTTCACGTTCCCGAGCTTCGCGTTCGCGCGCTTCCTTTTCGCGGCGCAGAGTGCGCGGCAGGTCGTCGGGGCCGCTTTCGGCGGTCAATGGATAGTTCATTGTCACATAACCTCGCTCAATCGCCCGGTGCCGAGTGCGCAGATATGTTCTGCCCGCAATCTCAGCATGAACGCCGCCCTCTACCGCCGTGCAGGACAATGCCGTTTGGTCTACCGGAACCTGTTGCCGCAGGTGAGTGAGGCCGGAATGATTTCCCTCCCGGGCATTCCTGTTCTAGTGTCCTCGTTACCCGCCGCGTTGAGACCGAATCAGCGTCCCTTCCTGTATGGCAGCCTACCCTGACACTCTTGGTATTGCTAATTTGCGCCGCGAATTTGACGTGGAGGTTTTGTGACAGACTTGAAGGGCCTGGTCCGGACAATCCCGGACTATCCCAAGCCCGGAATTCTTTTCCGCGATGTTACGACGCTGCTCGGAGACGCGCAGGGCTTCAAGGCGGCCATCGCACAGATGGCAGAACCGTGGCGAACCATGCCTGTCGATGCCGTGGCAGGAATCGAGGCACGCGGGTTCATCCTGGGCGGTGCAATCGCAGACCGGCTGGGTTGCGGTTTCATTCCGATCCGCAAGAAGGGCAAGCTGCCCTGGAAGACGATCGGGCAGGAATACACGCTGGAGTATGGTGTCGACGTGATTGAGATGCACGAGGACGCGTGCCGTCCGGGGGAGCGCATCCTCATTGTCGACGACTTGATTGCGACTGGAGGCACTGCGGAGGCTGCCGTGAAACTCGTGCGGCATTCGAAGGGCGAAGTGATCGGAGCTTCCTTCATCATCGATTTGCCGGATCTTGGCGGCATGGAGAAAATGAAAGCGCTGGGTGTCGCCTCCCATGTGCTGATGGCTTTCGAGGGACACTGATGAAGGAGAAAAAGAAGAAGATCAAAATCGTCACGCAGGAACTGATGCAAACCGCAATGGTGCAACTACGTAAATGGCAGGCCAATCGCGAGGCTGAGTTGGAGTGCCCCAACTGTGGTGCTGCTGGATTGAAGATCAAGGATCGTTCGGCGCGTCCACATTCCGAGTGGTATGCATTCAAGTGCAAGGAATGCGGGCTCGATGACGCGATCCACATTCCAATGGCATCGCATCGCTCATCTATGTGAGGCCGTCGTGCCGGTGTCGATGCTGCGGGGATCGGGAGCTATCGCCTGATGACGAGTGAACATGCAGAGACAACTGCGACGGCGGCGGTGAGCTTCCGCGATGCTTATGGCGGTTGGCTTTCTGGTCTGCTCGATTGGGATGACGTGGTTGAGGTGTTTGACCGCATCAGGGCGGATGGCCAGGGTTGGTGGATCTATGACACACGCTCGGAAGTTCCCGCCATCCCGGTTGGCGCGTCAGAAATTGCAAACGCGCTCGATGAAATCCTGAGCTTCCTGCGCCGTCACCATCGGGCGGATTATTGCGGCTTCGTCTATGTCGACGACAAGAACGACCCACGGCTCGTCAAGGTCTATGACCCGCGCAACGCGAGTTCGTGCAGCCTGGGCACTCCCATTCCCGCGTATACGATTTCCGCTATGCAGCCCGAGCCGCTACCCTTCAGCGATGACGAGGGAGACGTTCCCGGCGTGGCGGGGACTCCGGGTATCCTGAAACGCATCCTCAAGAGGGGCTGATGCGTATCAACGGCAAGGCAATGCGCACGATCCGGCCCGCGGCGGATGGGCGCTCTGTCGAGATCATCGATCAAACGAAGCTGCCACACGAATTGCGGATTGCCTCATTGCGCGGCCTCAACGATGCCGCGGTGGCGATTAAAACCATGCAGGTGCGCGGGGCGCCGCTGATCGGCGTGACTGCTGCCTATGGGCTTGCTCTGGCCTTGCTGGACGATGCGTCGGATCAGGCGTTGCGGCATGCCGCCGCCCATCTCATCAAGCAGCGGCCGACAGCCGTCAATCTGCGCTGGGCCATTGAAGAGGTGACGCGCGTCCTGCAACCGCTGCCGGTCGAACAACGCACCAATGCCGCATGGGAGCATGCCGCCCGCATGGCGGACGACGACGTCGAGGTGTGCCAGAGTATCGGTGCCCATGGCGTGCCGTTGCTTGCCGAGATCGCCAAACGCAAGCCCCCGGGCACGCCGGTCAATGTGCTGACCCATTGCAACGCCGGGTGGCTGGCCTGCGTAGACTGGGGGACGGCAACGTCTCCAATCTATCAAGCGCACGATGCGGAAATTCCGGTGCATGTGTGGGTCGATGAAACCCGGCCGCGCAATCAAGGTGCGGCGTTGACAGCTTATGAGCTTGGCAGTCATGGCGTGCCGCACACGATCATTGCCGACAATGCCGGTGGTCATCTGATGCAGCGCGGTCAGGTGGACATCGTGATCGTGGGGACCGACCGCGTTGCACACAACGGCGATGTGGCCAACAAGATCGGCACCTATCTCAAGGCGCTCGCGGCGCACGATACCGGGGTGCCATTTTACGTGGCGTTGCCGGGTTCGACGATCGACTGGCGCTGCGACGACGGGGCCAGCATCGAGATCGAGGAGCGTTCGGCAGATGAAGTGCTCAAGATGGTGGGACGGGATGAAAACGGCGCGGTTGTGACCGTCGAGATTGCTGCCCCCGGTTCGCCAGCGGCCAATCCCGCATTCGATGTGACACCGGCGCGGCTGGTGACAGGGCTCATCACCGAACGCGGCGTGACGGACGCCTCGCGTGCGGGACTGGACCGGCTTTATCCCGAGCATGGCGCACAATCATGAGCGGGGGAGGGGCAAGCGTCGGAGCGGACGAAGAGACGCGGTTGCGGCAAGCGGTCATCGACACTGCACTTGCCATGAGCCGGTCGGGGCTTTCCCCGGGGCGATCTGGCAACGTGTCGTGCCGCTTCGGCGGGGGCATGCTGATTACGCCTTCTGGGCTCGCCTACGAGGACATCGGGCCCGCCGACATTGTTCATGTTGCAGGGGCTGGTAAGGCCGATCAGGCGGCGCCTCGGCCATCGAGCGAGTGGCGGTTTCATCTCGCTGCCTATCACGCGCGGCCCGACCGGCACGCGGTCGTCCACAGCCACTCCATGCACGCGACGGTGCTGGCGTGTGCTGGCAAGGCCATTCCGGCATTCCACTACATGGTTGCCCTTGCCGGTGGCAGCGATATTCCGCTGGTGCCCTATGCCACGTTCGGTACGGGAGACCTTGCCGATCATGTGGCGCGGGGGCTTGCGGCGCGCGATGCCTGCCTGATGGCGCATCATGGTCAAATAGCCATCGGCCGGGACCTGCCTGCTGCGCTGGAACTGGCGCAGGAGGTGGAGGTTTTGGCGGAGCAGTATTTCAAGGTGCTGAGCCTGGGGCCGCCGGCGTTGCTCAGCGCGGAAGAAATGGCACTGATAGTCGAGAAGTTCCAGGCTTATGGACAGAATGTGCAACGGCAGCGGCGTTCCTGAGCGATAACTGCCCGCTACCACCGCGACTAGTGAGAGAAGCTACCGCCGCCAATCGACAAAGCTCGAGGCCTGCCGGTTGCGGTAGCCGCTACGCCAATGCCCTGCCGTCCTGGCCCACGGGCCCCCGGTCGGATCGATGCGGGTCAACAGGAACCAGCCGGCCACGAAGCCGCCGATATGGGCCCACCAGGCAACATTCTGCCCCATGCCTGGGACGAATAGCGTTGAGGTGCCCTGCAGAACCTGGATCAAGAACCAGATGCCGGCAAACAGGAGGGCTGGCACATAAAAGAAGACCGGGATGATAACGATAAGGACCAGCACCTTGATCCAGGCGTAGGGGAAGCGTGTCGCATATGCCGCGATAATCCCCGCAATAGCGCCGGATGCACCCAGTGCAGGAATTGGTGAGTTGGCATTGAAGATGGCGTGGGCGACGCTGGCGACCACGCCTGCCACGAAATACAGGAACAGGAAGCGGCCGCTGCCGAGCCTCTCCTCCAGGGCCGGGCCGAAGATCCAAAGGGTCCAGAGGTTGGTGGCGATGTGAAACAGGCCACCGTGCAAAAACATGTTGGTGGCGAACGGGCTCAAGTCGAGCGGCGACAACCCTACCTTCTCGCCCCATGAGGGCACGAAATACCGTTTGGGCACCAGACCGTGGTGATAGAGGAAGTGCTGCAGCTCGGGTTGCGACAGCGATAGCTGATAAACGTAAACCAGGACGTTTACCAAGATGAGCGCGGCCACAACTGCGGGAAAGCGCTGCCAGGAGAGGGTGTCGCGGATTGGAAACATGATTAGCGCAGTTGGGATTTTCTAAGGTGTGGGTGCGGTGTGGCGGGGCAAATCAAAGGGACTCAGTGCTTCGCTTTACAAGGATTAGCCCGGGAGGGTCCTGACATATCACCAGTTGGACCGCGGGTTGTCGTTTGTCCTTTGCTTTTCAGATTTCTACCCTTCTCTGATTATCGTCAATGTTCACGGCGGGGTCGCGGCTATTCTAAGCTGGGTGCAGTGCATCCACCTTAGTTGAATCTGCCTTGTCTGCGATGGCGGGTTGACTTGCGTAAATCGCAATGCACTGATGTTGAACAACAACGATCACGAACATTCGTCTGAGGTGGCAGTCGGCTGGGGGCATGCCATTCCAAAAAAAGGCCAGCATTCGGGAAACGCACAAAGGAGTGCCTGCCATGGCAAATATTGTCATTTTGGGTGGAGGTGTCGGCGGTATGTCGGCCGCGTATGAGGCGCGCGACATGTTTGGCCGAAATCACACCGTTACACTGGTTTCCAACCAGCCCTACTTCCAGTTCACCCCTTCCAACCCCTGGGTCGGCGTCGGCTGGCGGGTCAAAGACGACATCATCATCGACCTGCCGCCGCTCATGGCCAAGCACGGCATCAAGTTCACTGCCGTCGGCGCCAAGCAGATCAAGCCGGAAGAAAACCTGGTCGAGCTCAACGATGGCACTTCGGTGGCCTATGACTACCTGATTATCGCCACGGGACCTGAACTGGCATTCGACGAGATCGCAGGGCTTGGACCGGAGAACTACACGCAGTCCGTCTGCACGGTCGATCATGCGACCACCGCCCATCAAAGATGGCAGGAGTTCTGCAAAGACCCGGGGCCGATCATCGTCGGCGCGGTGCAGGGCGCCTCGTGTTATGGCCCGGCCTACGAGTACGCCATGATTATGGAGACGGATCTCAGGAAGCGCCGGTTGCGCGACCAGGTGCCGATGACGTTCGTCACCTCGGAGCCCTATGTAGGCCATCTCGGTCTTGGCGGTGTCGGCGACACGAAGGGCATGCTGGAAAGCGAGATGCGCGAACGGCACATTCGCTGGATCGTCAATGCCAAGGTCGACAAGGTCGAAGCCGGGACGATGCACGTCACGGAGTTCAATGAAGACGGCAGCGAAAAGAAGAAGCACGAGCTGCCCTTCAAGTACTCGATGATGCTTCCGGCTTTCCGTGGTGTGCCAGCGACGCGCGGCATCGAGGGGCTCAACAACCCGCGCGGGTTCATCATCGTCGACAAGTACCAGCGCAACCCGAAATACCAGAACATCTTTGGCGTTGGCGTGTGCATCGCGATCCCGCCGCTGGAACAGACGCCGGTTCCGGTCGGCGTGCCGAAGACGGGCTACATGATCGAGAGCATGGTGACGGCCGCGATCGAAAACATCCACGATCTGCTGCATGGCAAGGAGCCTCACAAGATCCCGACGTGGAGTGCGCTGTGCCTTGCCGACTTCGGCGACAAGGGTGCGGCTTTCGTGGCGCAGCCGCAGATTCCGCCGCGCAACATCAACTGGTCGACGGAAGGCGTGTGGGTGCATTACGCCAAGGTGGCATTCGAGAAGTACTTCATGCGCAAGATGCGGAAGGGCAATACCGAGCCGTTCTACGAGAAATACGTGCTTGGCATGATGAACATCAAGAAGATCAAGACGCCTGCGGAATAGGGTCAATTTGCTGCGATGGTGCCGGCGGCCGTGGCCACTCCGGCATCGTCTCACATCTCCCCTTTTTCCCAAGCTAACCGGCCTTGGGCCTGTGCGGATTAATAGCCGTTCGGGCCCGTTCTCTGTGTTGAGGGTGGCAACAGCCTGTTGGTGATTGAGCCGCTATCGGCGGGCGGGCCGTAGATGTAGCCGCGAAGGGGCGAGCCCGGCTCTGAATTGCCCGGGGAAGGCGCCTTCCTCATCGGTGGCAGAGCGGGATGGACGTTCTGATCGGCGGCGGGGTCATAGGCGGGCTTTTTTGTAGCTTGCGCCTGGGGCGTGTCGGCGCTGGCAGGTAGAGCCAAAATGGCCGCTGCCGACCACGCCAGCGAAATGCCGAGAGCCGCTGCCCTCCAGGCGCGAGCTTGTTTCGATGCTGTTCCGGCTGACTGATCTTTCATGTTCAAGACATGGCGCGTTGTGTTGGTCACTGCAAGTAGGCAGCCGAAATAGTATTGCTCGTCCGCAGATGCGTGCGCCACGGCAACTGGAGTAAGCCCGAAGCCGGTCGCTTCACACTCTAGGCCGACGGGGTGCCGCTGTTCTCGTCCTTGCCTCGGACGTAGGGCTCGACCTTACCCTTGAGCTTGATGGTCAAGGGGTTGCCCTTGCGGTCGCGGCTTTTACCGGCGGCGACGCGGACCCAGCCCTCGGAGACGCAATACTCCTCGACATTGGTCTTCTCGCTTCCATTGAAACGGATGCCGATGTCGCGCGCGAGCACGGCTTCGTCATAGAAGGGGCTTGCGGGGTCGGTGGAGAGGCGGTCGGGAAGTTCGTCGGCCATTTCGGTGGCTCCTCGAATTTGGGTGCCTTGTCAGTTGGCGAAGCGGAAGTGCATCACATCGCCGTCCTGGACGACGTACTCTTTGCCCTCAAGGCGCATCTTGCCAGCCTCTTTTGCGCCGACTTCGCCCGACAGCGTGACGTAGTCGTCATAGGCGATGGTTTCGGCCCGGATGAAGCCCTTTTCGAAATCGGTGTGGATGACACCGGCAGCCTGCGGTGCGCGGGTGCCGCGGGTGATTGTCCAGGCGCGGGCTTCCTTGGGGCCGACGGTAAAATATGTGACGAGGCCAAGGAGCTTGTAGCCAGCGCGAATGAGGCGGTTGAGGCCAGGCTCGTCGAGACCGAGGTCGGCGAGGAATGCCGTGCGCTCATCGGCATCAAGGCCTGCGAGTTCGCTTTCGATCTTGGCAGAGATGACAACGGCCTGGGCCCCTTCTGCGGTCGCGCGTTCGAAGACCGTATTGGAATAGGTGTTGCCATCCTTGGCGGAGGCTTCGTCGACGTTGCAGACGTAGAGCACGGGCTTGGCGGTCAAGAGCTGCAGCATGCGCCAGCCGCTCTCCTCGTCCGGCGAGATTTCGGCCAGGCGCGCAGGCTTACCTTCACGCAGCAGCACAAGCGCCTTCTCGATCAGGGCAGCGGTGGCCTTGGCTTCCTTGTCGCCACCCTTGGCGCGCTTTTCCAGACTGACCAAACGCTTCTCGCAGCTTTCGAGATCCGCCAGCATCAGTTCGGTCTCGACCGTTTCGGCATCGGACAGAGGATCGATGCGGCCTTCGACGTGGGTAATGTCGTCATCATCGAAGCAGCGCAGAACGTAGGCGACGGCATCGACCTCGCGGATATGGGACAGGAACTGGTTGCCTAGCCCTTCGCCCTTGGAAGCGCCGCGGACTAGGCCCGCGATGTCAACGAACGTCAAGCGTGTTGGGATGATCTGCTTGGAGCCCGCGATAGCGGCCAGCTTGTCCAGGCGCTCGTCGGGTACGCCGACCTCGCCGACGTTGGGCTCGATCGTGCAGAACGGATAGTTGGCTGCCTCGGCGGCGGCCGTCTGCGTCAGCGCGTTGAAGAGGGTCGACTTGCCGACATTGGGCAGGCCGACGATGCCCATCTTGAAACCCATGAAGTCATCGCTTTCGTTGGCCGTGTGCCAAGGGACCGTGGCGCGGCATGGAATTAAGGCGCGCCCTGGGGCGAGCCGAATGAGGTTTGAGGCTCTATAGGATCATTCGCCGCCTAACGGAAGCGGGAGAGAGCGAACGTCGAATAGCGTTCCGGGGAAGGCATGTTGGATGCGGAATTCAAGGCATCGGCCAGCGCTTCTGCGATGTCCGCCCCCCAGGAGGCCTGTTGCACGGCGATGATGAGAAACGGCCGCTGCCAACTCGTCTCGTTGGTATCGCAGGCCGCGCAGGGCTGCTGGTATTGGCCGAGATTGAGCGTCCATACGGGGGTCTTGGCGTCGGTGACCGCTGCCAGCCAATTTGCGGTTTGTTGCGCGCGCTGTCCTGCGCGGTGCTTTTCGGCGGCGGCATCGCCTTCCTCGCTAGCGGTACCAACGGCGATCAGTTGCTTGGCACCCTTGAGCCGGGCGCGGACGAGGTCGTCGAATATGACGGATTCAACCTGCGCCTTGGTCAGAGGTGCATCATCGCGGGTCAGCTTATCGACGGAACCGCGTTCCCAGGTGATGCTCTTGTCGGCGACAATGAGATCAAAGTCTGCGCGGCGGCCAGCGTCGTCCAGCCCCTGAATGACATAGGCGTGCGTGGTTGCGCCGAGACGCTCGGCGGTGACGACGGGACGCAGGAATTTGCTGCGCGAGCGTGCATCGATGGCGTCCCAGGTGATCCAGCCGGCTGTCGCAGCGATGATACCTGCGGCAAACAGGCGGCCTGCCATCTCACCGCCGCGCGAGAACAGCCACTTCAGCCAGCCAATGCGATCCCACCAGCGGTAGGCGACCAGAGCGCCGCTGCGGCGGTCGCGCTCCTCGTCTCGGTGAACGTGATGACGCTCGGACACGGTGTGAAACTCCCTACCCCCGCCCACTGCCGCCCGCGGGTTTTCGTTATTTCTGCCGTAGTGGCTTCAGTCCTCGCTCTTGCGGGATGCAAGCCACTTCTTCAGATTGTCGGCAAGGGCCCCCTTGCGCTTGGCGTCGCGCTCGCCTGCCGGATGACGCGGGCTGCTCCGGGAAGGTTCAGCCGACGCAATCTTGCCTTCGTGTCGTGGCGGCAGATGTCCCCGTTGCCGGGGTTGAGCGGACGGACCAGACACTACCGGGGCTGAGCCTACCTCGCTAGAGCCTTCGATCTGCAACTCTTTTGCAACATCGGTCAAGAACCGCGCCTGATCGCCGCGTGCAAGCTTCGGGGCGGCACCCGCAATCGCGTCGAGCAGGGGGGCGAGCCAGTTCTGCTCAGCCTTGGCAAAATTGGACAGGACGTAGTTGGCGACCAGGTGCTTCTGGCCTGGGTGGCCGACGCCAATGCGGACGCGCTGGTAATCGTTGCCGAGGTGGGCGGTGATCGAGCGCAGGCCATTGTGCCCGGCGTTGCCGCCTCCAATCTTGGCCTTGAGCTTGCCCGGTGCGAGGTCAATCTCATCGTAGAAGACGACGATGTCGGCCAGGGCGACCTTGAGAAAGCGTGCGGCTTCGCCGACCGAGCGGCCGCTTTCGTTCATGTAGGTTTGCGGCTTGAGAAGTAGGATGCGTTCGCTGGCGATCTCGCCGTCGCTGGCCAGACCCTGGAATTTCTTCTTCCAGGGACCAAAGCCGTGCCTCTCGGCTATCGCATCGACGGCCATGAAGCCGACGTTGTGGCGGTTGCCGGCGTACTCGGAGCCGGGATTGCCAAGACCGACGAACAATTTCACGGGTCAGGCTCCGGTCGGGCCGGCCGGTGATGCGCCCTAGTGGACGCAGCGACCGGCCGGATCGTGGTCTATCACTTCTTGGCCGCGGGTGCGGCCTTGGCACCAGCCGCCTTGGCGCCGGCAGCTTTGGCGTCTGCCGCGGGGGCAGTTGCGACAGCAGCTTCGTCGCCGCCGTCATCCTTAATGCGGCCGGCGATGGTGGCGATGGTGAAGTCGCGATCGGCGATGACCGGCGTCACGCCTTCGGGAAGGGCCACGGAGGAAATGTGGATCGACTGGCCGATCTTGGCTCCTTCCAGGTTGATCTCGAAGTACGCCGGGATGTGATCGTAGGGGCAGAACACCTCCACGTCGTGACGCACGATGTTGAGCACGCCGCCGCGCTTCAGACCCGGTGACAGAGCATCATTGGTGAACTTGACCGGAACATGGATGCGCACGAGTCCGTCCTCGGCGATACGCAGGAAGTCGGCGTGGACCGGGGTGTCGCGCACGGGGTCAAGCTGCAGATCACGGGCGATGACGCGGTGCATGTCGGAGCCAACGCTGATCTCGAACACAGTCGAGGTGAAGTGGCCCTTCAGGTACTGCTTCCATAGCGTGTTGCCGTCGATGGCGATGGAAACTGGCGGCTTCTTGTCACCATAGATGACAGCAGGAATCTTTCCTTCACGGCGTGCTTGGCGTGCGGCCCCCTTGCCGACACGGTCGCGCGCCGCGGCATCGAGCTTTACGGGCTCTTGTGCCATGGCTTTGATCTCCAAGTAAAAAAGGGCCCAGATGAGCCCATGACCTCGCCACCGCGGCCTCCAAGGGTGCCGGGCGGCGTCTCAGCGATTGCGTTGAGATGGGCGCCTTATAGTGGGATCGGGCGATTTGGGCAACCTCATGCTGGCGCAGGTGAGATTAACCGCCCAAAAGTAATGTTTATTGCGGCGGGATTCCGGCCGGACCTGGAGGGGCATAGAATAGCGTGATTGTCAGCTTCTTGGAGGCTATCATGGCGCGCCAGTTCGGTGTTGCGGGTCTTGCGTTGGTTTTTGGACTTTTTTCATTGTGCGGATTTTTCAACGCTGATGGGGTGCGTGCGGAGACGCCTCAGAGCAATCTCGAGGGCGACCTTTCGTCCGCGATCGCGAAGTCCAATGCCTATATCGGCCTGATGAACCGTACGCTGAGGGCGGTCGAATCCTGGCAGCGCTATGCGAGCTGGGTGAACGTCAAGAAGGGGCCGACCGGCCGGGAGCGCTATATCGATTACGGGCTTTATTCGCTCTACGACGTGAAGGGCGAGATCGAGAAGGCGCGCGGTGTCATCGGCACGGAACCGGTGACGCCCGAACTCGATGCGGCGTTCACGCGCTACATCGAGGCTTATGAGGCGTTGGCACCGCTCATTACGACAGCGGAAGGCTACTACGAGCGAAAGGACTACAAGTCCGACAAGATGGTGGAGGGAAAAGCTCTGCACGCAAAGCTGGTGCCGGCAGCCGAAGCCTTCCTGAAATCTCGCGCCGAGGTCGAAACGCTCATGGGCGCCTATAAGCGTGATCTCGACAACCGTGCGCTTGCTGCGATTGCGGCACAGGAAGGACAGGGGCCCAACTGGCACGTCAAGAACGTGATGATGTTGGCGCAGGATGTGATCGAGAAATTGCCACAGGGGCGGCAGCCAGCCGACATGAAGGCATTCGATGCGGCGCTAGACAGCTATGCCAAGGCCGTGCGCAGTTTCGATGAGTTCGCTCATTCCTATCCCGGCAAGTTCTCCGCTTTCGAAAGCCAGCCGCGCTCGCTTCTGGGCAAGCTGCGCGAGATCCGTGACAAGCTGGCGAAGGCGAAGGGGCGCGTCCGGGATCAATTCGTCGGCATGGACCTCACGTTCCTCATCAGCGAGTACAACATGATGGTGTCCACCTCGCAGATGGCGACGCGGTTTGGGAAGTGAGCCATTCGCTATGAATTCAGCGTCTCAGTAGAACAGGCTTGAGACGCTTTCCTCGCGGCTCGTACGCAGGATCGCTTCGCCGATGAGTGAGCCGATGGAGAGAATGCGGATGTTGCGCGTGGCGCGGACGGCCTCGGTCGGCTGGATCGAGTCGGTGATGACAAGCGACTTCAGCCGCGAGTTCTGGATCCGGCTCACCGCGCCGCCCGATAGCACGCCGTGCGAGATGTAGGCATGCACTTCTGTCGCGCCGTTCTTCAGCAGTGCTTCGGCGGCGTTGACCAGCGTGCCGCCTGAATCAACGATGTCGTCGATGAGGATGCAGCGCATGCCGTCGACCTCGCCGATCACGTTCATGACCTCTGACTCGCCTGGACGCTCGCGGCGCTTGTCGCAAATGGCGATGGGCGCATTGATGCGCTTGGCAAGGGCACGGGCACGCACGACGCCGCCGACGTCCGGGGAGACGACCACGGTCTTGTTCTCGGGGAAGCGCTCGTGGATGTCGCGGGCGATGATCGGGGCTGCGAACAGGTTGTCTGTCGGGATGTCGAAGAAGCCCTGGATCTGGCCGGCGTGGAGATCGAGCGTCAGCAGGCGGTGGATACCGGCGCGCTCGATCAGGTTGGCGACCAACTTGGCTGAGATGGGCGTGCGGGGGCCGGGCTTGCGGTCCTGGCGGGCGTAGCCGTAGTAGGGCACGACGGCGGTGATGCGGCGCGCGGACGAGCGCTTCAGGGCGTCGGCGAGGATCAGCAGTTCCATCAGGTTGTCGTTGGCGGGGAACGACGTCGACTGGATGACGAAGACGTCCTGGCCGCGCACGTTTTCCTGGATCTCGACGAAGATCTCCATGTCGGCGAAGCGCTTCACCTGCGTCTTCGCCAGCGGGACCTTCAGATACGCCGCTATGGCCTCGGCCAGTGGCCGATTGGAATTGCCTGCGACGAGCTTCATCGTGGGGCCGCCGCCTCGGCCGTCTCCCCGCGCGTCAAAAGGCATTGGACCGCTCCGCCACAGTTCATTTACGCGGTGTCTAGCAATTGGGCCCAGGCGTGTAAACGGCCCGGGCCCAAAAGGGTGCCAAAGATGTTTATTCTACCGGGCAAAGCCGCCGATCCGTTCGGCGGTACGCCCGGCTAGAAGGCTCAGTTCGTCTTGGGTATGAGCTTCATGATGCCCTGGGCGGCGGCTGCGGCGGCGGCATCAGCTGTTGCACCCCAGGCGCCATCGAGCGCGCCAGCGGCGATCTCGTTTTTCTGGGACACGGTGCCGAGCGACTTCCCGGTCGGATCCTTGACCTGCCAATCAATCTTGATCGGCTGCTTGCCGTCTTTGGCCTGTCCAACCTCCACCGCACCTTCGACACGATATGTGGTGCTGCCCGGGGAGGTCGTGAGCGCCACGCCGTTCTTCGACAGTTCACGCTGCAAGGCACTGGTCAAAGAGATGCGGCCGTCGCCAGGAGCGCCGGTGACATTGGGCACCAGGGCGTTGGTCGGGCCCTTGCCAATGCTGCCGGTGGTCGGTCCGGCGGCGGATGGAGACGCAAGTGGCGTTGCTGCTGCCGTCCGGACAGCCGATGGCTGTGCCGAGGCAACCGGCGTGGATGCCTGGCTCTGCGTGCCGCGCTGGGTGGCGGCCCACGATGCGACCTGGGTGGCAGTCTTCGTCGAAATCGACTCGATCGCCTGCTGGGAAACTGACGACCACGGGTCGCGGTCCGAGCCGGCGCCCAGGATTTCCTCGCCGGTGATACGGTTGACGCGCTGGCCGGTCGGATCGGTCACGTCCCAGATGTAGGAGACCTTGACGCCGGCCTTTTCACGCGCAGAGACGACATAGCCCCGCAACGTGTAGTCGGACTTGTCGGTCGCGTTCTGCGCCACCTGCAGGCTCTGCTTCGTCAGCGCGCCGGTCAGGCTCGACTGCATCTGCTTGGCGACCGATTCCGGCGCACCGATGACAGGGGCAACGGCAAACCGCGCGCCCGAGGTTGCGACCGGCGCAGCCTGGTTTGCGACCTCGGTTGGCGGCGTGGAGGAATTGGCAGAGCCCAGTAGGTTGCTTGAGGTCTCGCAGCCCGCGAGACCAATTCCCAGTATGGCGATGGTGCCGGCAAGCGCGACGGATTTCAGACTCCGGCACGCCGCAGCAGCAGCATAAATGGTCGTCACGACGACGTCCCCCTTATTTATGACCCGCTGTTGATCCGGCGGCCGACGTACAAACCCTGCGGCCAAAATCGTTCCCTCGAAAACCGGTACACACTCGCTCAACGATTAGACAGTGTGGCGGGCTGCTGTCCACCCTCAGGACGGCTCCGTCCTCGATTCTAGCGCTCCGCAACGCAGTTCAGACAGCAAAGTTTGTGGATTGTGCAACTAAGCCACGACAATGGCAGAGATTTGACGCCCGTAATCGGTCTCCTTGCGGTGGCAGGTGCGACGATAAGAGAAGAATCTCGATTCGTTCTTGTAGGTACAGGATGTGGCGCTCTCGACGTGGGCGAGGCCCAGATTTCCGAGCCGGTCGAGCACGTAGCCCGGCAAATTGAAATAAGCGCGTCCGTGTGGGGTCGGCTTATGAAAAAAACGAGTATTTTCAGTGTTGATGCGGCAAACCTCGGCCTCGAATTCAGGGCCTACCTCGTAGCTTTCGGGGCCGATGCAGGGGCCGATTGCGGCGAGGATGCCGCCGCGCCGGGCGCCGATCGTCTCCATGGCCGCCACCGTTGATTCCAGTATGCCGCCTACGGCACCGCGCCAGCCGGCATGGGCGGCGGCGACCACTTTGGCGGCAGGGTCGGCAAATAGGACCGGGCAGCAATCGGCCGCCAGTGCGCCGACGACGATGCCGGGAGTCGCCGTGATGACCGCATCGGCTTTTGGCAGGTTGGCGGGATCAGGGGCGGCGGCAACGATGTGGGCGGTGGCGGAATGGGTCTGATAGAGCGTGACGACGGGCCAGCCGGGGTTGCCGAGGCTGGCTGCGACGCGGCGGCGATTTTCCAGCACCTTCTCGCGATCGTCGTTTGAGCCGAGACCGCAATTCAGTCCGGCATAGATGCCATCGGAAACCCCGCCTTCGCGCGTGAAAAAGCCGTGGCGGATGCCGGGTAGCTCGGCAATGGCGGGGGCGGTGATAGGCTGGGGTGTGG
The DNA here is from genome assembly GCA_020442165.1 of Hyphomicrobiaceae bacterium. Taxonomy (GTDB): domain Bacteria; phylum Pseudomonadota; class Alphaproteobacteria; order Rhizobiales; family Hyphomicrobiaceae; genus JAEUMD01. Next base: position 622,807 of record JAGRKV010000051.1, read on the forward strand.
TCATGCTCATGTTTCTCGCGCCAAGCCGACAAGATCAAGGATCGAAAGATCAGGTGGGAAAGCCGGGAAGGGGTTGCAGTGCGGCGGAGCGCACGCCGATCGCCTTGAAGCGGTCGCCCATGCCGGGCATCGCCATAAGGCGTGCAACACCCATCTCGATCTCGTTGGCGAGGTGAGGATTGGTGCTCATCAGGCGCGAAGCGCGCTCCATGATGCCGAGGCTACCCAGGAACTCAGCTTGCGTGATGGGACCGTCGATGGTGAGCGGTGGCCTTTCGCGAGGGGTGCCTATTTGATCGATACTGGCAGCCTGGCTAACGGCATCCGCGAATGACTGGAAATCGACCTGAACTGTGAGGTCGGCTTCTCCAGGCGATGTCAGCGGGTGTTCGTATTTGTGGTCGCGGACAGCTTGAAGTGTATCACCGGGTGAGGTCTGCAAGTGACCGTAGTCGATGAACAGGGCAGCGAGCGCGCCGTTTTCGTTAAGCTGGGCGAGCTCTTTTGCCAATTCCTCAAACGCTTGCTTTTCGGCGATCGTGCCGATGGGCTGGTGCAGAAGGAAGTCCTTCAGGGTTGTTTCGCGTTTCGCGTTTGGTTCAAGAAGCTCTCCAGGGACGAAATGGAGTTCGCCTGAAGCATTGAGGCCAATGTTCAAGGAGCGCAATCCGTCCTCGGCCTTGATGGTTTGCGTCGCCGGAAGCGTATCCAGAAACTCGTTCGCGAGGAGGATTATCGGAGCATCGCTGGGTTTGTCGCGAATATGCTTTGCAAGCGTGATCCGATCGCGCGGCAGGAACGAGGTCAAGTCTTCCGCAAGGCTGTCCATTGCTGCGACATCGACAAGGATGAGTGAGGCTGCATCGAGGAAGCCCGGTACGATCCGCGCGGCGCGTAGGGCATCGCGCATCATGGTGCCACGGCCGGGCCCCAGTTCGACGAGGTTGAAGCGCTTTGGCGAACCCATCTGCTGCCAGACAACGGCGGACCACAGGCCGACGAGTTCACCGAACACTTGGCTGATCTCCGGCGCGGTGACGAAGTCGCCCTTGGCGCCGAATGGCTGCTGGCGGACGTAATAACCGTGCTCGGGGTCTAAGAGACATGCGCGCATGCATTCGGTGACCGTGATCGGGCCATCGCGGCGGATGCGCCCTTTCAGCTTCAGCGCAAGTGGCGTGTCGCGGCGGGCATCTGGATCGTAGGGCAGAACGCCGTGCTCGGACGCCTTGGTCATGAGCTCTTGGCGTCCGGTGCAGCGCCCGATTCTGCTTCGCGAGCAGCGACAGCCTTGGCCCGCCACATGAGATAGGTGCCCAGCACAACCATCGGGATCGAGTACAGCATGCCGCGCGTCAACGGTACGCCGGCAATCGGCATGCCGTACTCCTCGATCTTAAAGAGTTCGACGAACATGCGGAAGACACCATAACCCGCAAGGAAAGCGCCAACCGTGAGGCCCGGCATCTTGAGTGAGCCTCGTTTGTAGATGAGCCAGGCAAGGATTGCTAACAGCACCGCGCCTTCAAGAAGCGCTTCGTAGAGCATGGCCGGATGGCGCGGTTGTTCGCCATAGCCGGGGAAGGTGATTGCCCATGGCACATTGGAAACGGTGCCGACCACTTCCGAATTGATGAAGTTTGCTATGCGGCCAAAGAACAGGCCGATTGGTACAGCCGCCGTTACAACGTCTGTGAGACTGAGCACCGACACGCGCTTCCATATGGAAAACAGCCACAGTGCGATGGTGACTCCGAGAGCGCCTCCATGGAACGCCATGCCACCCTGCCAGATCTTCAGGATCTGGGACGGATTGGATAGATAGTAGGTTAGTTCATAAAAAAGGACGTGACCGAGTCTGCCGCCGATCACGACGCCAAGCGTCGTCACGAGAAGCACGTCGTCCATCATGGTCTCGGTGAAAGGGGAGTTGCCCTTGCGCCAAAGGCTGTTGTCGCGGACCAGACATTTCACGTACCACCAGCCAAGCAACAGTCCGGCCATGTAGGCGATGCCGTACCACTTCACCGAAAGCGGACCCAAGCTGAAGGCGACCGGGTCGATGTTGGGATATGGAATGGCGAGAAGCGTCACTTGTTGTTCCTCTGGTTGCCAGCGCCGCGCCAAGCGGCTTGGCCGACCCCGGCGGGGGGCAAATAACTATTTCCCCGGTCGCGGACCGCGGCACGTTTTGGCCAGCGGCGGGCCGGTGTCAAGCAATCGAGGCCCCGCGGAGCCGGAAACGGGCATAAGGTCTGAGCTTTTGAGGCTCAGTCGGGCGCTGGGTCGGACCGGCTTGAACCCACGGCGTTGAAGGCTCATAGTCTTGAGCGAACACAGCACCTTTTATGCACGCGCTCTCGCCGCCGATGCGGTAGGTGCCACAAACGAGATGCAGAGATATGACACAGACCGCAAACCCGATCCTCGATGAACTTGCCCGCATGATGACCGATGCCGCTGGTGCTGCCCAGGGCGTCAAGCGCGAGGTGGAATCACTGATGCGCTCGCAAGGTGAGCGTTTCCTGCGCGACATGGACGTTGTGTCGCGGGAGGAGTTCGAGGCCGTCAAGGCGATGGCGGAGAAGGCACGCGGGGAGAACGAGGCCCTGGCACAACGTGTCGCAGCGCTCGAGGCGGCGCTTGCCGCGCGAGGCTGAGCTGAGCGCCGATTGATTCATTCCGCCACGCGGCTGGTTCGGCATGGACTTGGTGGGTCTCGTTCCCGGTGGAACTGAGGTCTGGCGGGTCTCAATCTGGTGGCGACTCAAGCCTTCTACGACTCAGATCGGTGCTGCGGCTTGTGACCCCCGCGCATTGTCGAGCATTAGCTCGTGCGGTCCACAGTGGCGGGGCAAATATTGGCTGAAACGCGCCGAATGGCGCAATTTCGCGCTTTCAACGTGGACAATCCCGGTGAGCTGTTGCGACTCAAGCGTGCCTGATGTTTCGTCCGTTCGCCGGCGGATGTCTTCGCCATTGCCGGTTGAAAGCAGCAAAGGGGCAGACATGGGCTCGTTCAATATGGGCTACGGGCACAGCACCAATCCGATCGATCTCATCGAGCATCTTGCTCTTGTGCATGACTGGTCTTGCGAGCGCGCCACAGAAGATGAGCTGACGCTGATCGTCGGCGGCAGCTGGACCGATTATCAGGTATCGCTCAACTGGCGTGGCGACCTGGAAGCGCTGCACGTCGCGTGCGCCTTCGACTTTAAGGTGCCCGAATACCGGCTGACGGAAATGTACCGGCTGATCGCGCAGATCAACGAGCAGCTTTGGCTTGGGCATTTCGATCTGTGGACCCAGGAAGGCCTCATAATGTTCCGGCACGGTCTGCTGCTGAATGGGGCGGTTGCCACGCAGCGGCAGTGCGAGGCACTACTGTCGGCAGCTCTCGAAGCCTGCGAGCGCTACTATCAGGCCTTCCAGTTCGTGGTCTGGGCCGGTAAGGAAAGCCGAGAGGCGCTCGTCTCGACGATGTTCGAGACGGAGGGCCAGGCATGAGGCTCTGACAGCGCCGCCGCTTTTAGCTGGAGCTGTTTCCTGGGCCTCCAACGGCACTGGGCGTATTCATGGCACTTACTCTTGATGGACCGCTGGTGCTCGCAGGTGCGGGCAAGATGGGCGGCGCGATGCTTTCGGGCTGGCTGAAGCGTGGCCTCGATCCCGCGCGGGTGATTTTACAAGACCCATCGCCTGCTGCCGAGATGAGCGCGTTGCTGGCGGAGCATGGAATCCGCTCTGTGGAGCGTGTGGAGGCTTCCGATACGCCTCCTTCGGTGATTGTCGTCGCCGTAAAGCCGCAAGTCATGGATCAGGTTTTTCCCGGTCTTGCAGGGATTGCCGCTCGGTCCACGCTGGTTCTTTCGATTGCAGCCGGCAAGACGCTGGCGACGTTCGAGCGGCATCTGCCGGAAGGAGCTGGCGTGGTTCGCGCGATGCCGAATACGCCCGCTGCGATAGGGCGGGGGATAACGGTGTGTGTGCCAAACGCTCACGTCAGTGAAGAGCAGCGCGTACTGGCAACCTCGTTGCTCGAAGCCGTGGGAGAGGTTGGCTGGGTCTCGGATGAAACCTTGATGGATGCTGTCACAGCCGTGTCGGGCTCGGGCCCAGCCTATGTCTTTCTGCTTGCCGAGGCGCTTGCAGCCGCCGGCGTGAAGCAGGGCCTGGACCCGGAGCTGGCGGCGCGGTTGGCGCGGGCGACGGTCTCGGGTGCTGGAGAATTGCTCAGGCAATCGCCGGAAGCGGCCAGTCAGTTGCGCCAGAACGTGACATCGCCCGGTGGAACCACGGCTGCGGCTCTCTCTGTGCTGATGCGCGATGGTGACGGGCTGCCAGATCTGATGGCAGCGGCGGTGGCTACGGCGACAAAAAGAGGCCGCGAGCTTGCCGGGTGAAACGGTTTGTGCTCGCGGCCTTGGAGCGCGCGGTCTGGTGAGCGCTTGGGCCATTGGGGGCAATGGCCCTTGCGCTCCGGCGATTATCCGGACCGCTTGGGGGAATGGTCTTGCGCACGCCACAGGAGGTTGGCGCTCTGCTAGACCCTCTAGGACCTGACGCGTGGCAAGCGTCTGTTCCGGGATCTGTTATGATATACTGTAACACTCCAGGCAAGGCGCAATGGTGTTGCCTCACGGCATTGTGAGGCTGGTGGCTGGGGCGCGATTGGCGGGAAGCAGCAACTATCTCACCCCAGTCGGTGCGTTTTGGATCGCGATCGAGGCCGAGCGATCCACATCCAGCTGTTAGGCCACTTGTTAATTCAATAATTCTTGTATAGTTGAATTATGGACTCAGATGATGCCATTCGCGCCCTCGGGGCGCTCGCGCAGGAGCATAGGCTCGCTGTCTTCCGCCGCCTCGTTGCGGTCGGTGCGGCAGGACAGACCGCCGGACAGCTTGCAGAACTCGTCGGCATCGCGCCACAGGCTCTGTCGTTTCATGTGAAGGAGCTGGAGCGTGCGGGCCTTGTGTCCGCTGATCGCGAGGGGCGCTTCATCCGCTATCGCCTGGCTGTCGGGCAAATGCGGGAGTTGATGACGTTCCTCAGCGAAGATTGTTGCGGCGGCAGGCCGGAGCTGTGCGGCGGTTTTTCAACGACCCATCAGATTTGCTGTGAGCCCACCACGGAAAGAGCGCGTCATGTCAAACCCAAGTGAGAACCGCGTCTATAACGTCTTGTTCCTGTGCACGCACAATTCGGCACGCAGCGTGTTGGCCGAAGCGATCATGAACCGGCTTGGTGCGGGCAGGTTCAAAGGTTTCAGTGCGGGGTCGAGTCCGAAGGGCAAAGTCAATCCTTTTGCAATCAACCTGCTCGACAAGCTCAACTACGATACGAGCGTGATCCGCTCGAAATCGTGGGACGAGTTCGCCGTGCCGGGTGCGCCGAGGATGGATTTCGTTTTCACGGTCTGTGACAACGCTGCCAATGAGACATGTCCGGTATGGCCGGGGCAGCCGATGAGCGCGCACTGGGGCGTGCCTGATCCCTCGGACACAAAAGGGACTGAAGCCGAGATCGCCGCCGCGTTCGCTGATACACACCGCATGCTCTATCAACGAATCTCGATCTTCACGAACCTGCCGCTTGCCTCGCTTGACGACATCGCGTTGAAGCAGGAACTCGACAACATCGGTCGCCGGGCTGCGGCGCTGTCTGAAGGGGCCTGATCTTTCGATGACGACTTTGACACGAAGGCTTGCAGCAGAAGCTGTCGGCACGGCGTTCTTGCTGGCTGCGGTGGTGGGTTCAGGCATCATGGCCGAGAAGCTTGCTGGCGGTAACGTAGCGGTGGCGCTCCTGTGCAACACGATACCGACCGGAGCCATTCTCTATGTGCTGATTACGATGCTGGGGCCGATCTCGGGCGCTCATTTCAATCCTGCGGTCACGGCAGGGTTCTGGTTGCGTCGTGATATGACGAGTGGCGACGCAATGGCCTATGCCGGCGTGCAGGTCGCGGCGGGAATTGTCGGCGTTCTGCTGGCCCATGCGATGTTCGATCTTGATGTCTTACAGATGTCGCTCAAGGTACGCTCCGGCGCAGGGCAATGGATTTCAGAGGGCGTTGCCACCTTCGGTCTCATGCTCACGATCCTGCTGACTATTGCAGCTCGCCCCAATGCTGTGGCGACGAGTGTCGCCCTCTACATTACCTCCGCATATTGGTTCACGGCGTCGACGTCGTTTGCCAATCCCGCCGTGACAATCGCCCGGGCATTCTCTGATACGTTTGCGGGGATTCGTCTGGCGGATGTGCCAAGCTTTATCGTGATGCAGCTGGCGGGTGCGGCTTTGGCGGTTTATCTCGCTCGCGCTATGTTAATCGGGTCTGCCAAGGCATCAGGGCCGGAGCCCGCCGAATAGGACATTGCCTGGCTTTCATGCCACGCCGATATGTCACGCAGTCATGCGGAACCATCGCGACGGGCTGTTACGTTGGGGAAGAATATCTGTCAGGAGGATTGGCCCCATGCCGGTCACGATCTACCACAACCCCAAGTGCGGAACGTCACGCAATACGCTGGCCATGATACGTGCAGCGGGCGTGGAGCCCGAGGTGATCGAGTATCTCAAGAACCCGCCCAGCCGTGAGACACTCGTGAAGCTGCTCGGAGCCATGAAGGCGCGGCCTCGAGACGTCTTGCGCCAGAAGGGTACGCCCTACGACAAGATGAACCTGGGGGATGAGAGTCTCAGCGATGATGCCCTCATCGATGCGATGATGGAACATCCGATCCTCATCAACCGGCCGATCGTGGTCACCGATATGGGTGTACGACTTTGCCGACCCTCGGAAGCGGTTCTGGAGATCCTTCCGGGTGCCCTGACCATCGGGGAATTCACCAAAGAGGACGGCGAGAAGGTGCGTGTGCCCGGTGCTGGGCGCGGCATCAAGACGGCCCCTGCCGGCAAGGCAGACAAGGGCTGAAGGCGGGCGGGAGGCTTACCCCTTCGTTTTCGCCAATTGCGTGCTAACGCTCGGTTGCAAGTGATCTGGCAATTTGCGGTGCGTGTGCCTACGTGTGGTGAGGCGCGGATGCGTCTGGTTGGTTTTCGCGCGGAGGTTTGGCGATGTCGCTGCCTGTTGTTGATTTGTCTGGACCCAAAGGTCGCATCATTGATGCGACACTGGCGCTTGCGACGGAACGTCCGTGGCGCGACGTGGCGTTGCGCGATATCGCAGACAGGGCTGGCTTGTCGCTGGTCGAGATGCGCGAACATTTCTCATCGAAGGCCGATGTCCTGGCTGCTTTCGCCCATGCAGTGGACGATGCCGTTCTGACGGCCGCGCCGCAGGGCGGTGGCGCCGATCCCAAGCGCGACCAGCTGTTTGAAATCATCATGGCGCGGCTGGATGCGCTTGGCCCCTACAAGACGGCGCTGCGTTCGATCTCGGCGGACGCTTCGGCCGATCCCGCATTGCTGCGTGCGTTCCTATCGTCACAGGTGTGGATGCTGGAGGCCGCGGGTATTGCTGCGGACGGCATAGATGGTGGCGTGCGGGTTGCCGGTCTGGCGACGGTCTACGGTTCGGTCTATCGCACCTGGCTTGAAGACGACGATCCGGGACTGGCAAGTACGATGGCGGCGCTCGACAGGCGGCTCAGGCGCGGCGAGCGCGTGCTCTCAACGATTGATGAGGTCGGGCGCACTGCAAAGGACATCACCGCGCGCATTGCATCTATTTTTGGTGGGCGGCGTAGCGGCGCTGAAAAGGACGCTGGGCCGGCTGCTGGCGATCAGGATTATGGGGATGGTGGTTCTGGCAACCCGGTGGCCGCCGATCCGCCACGCAGCGTGTAACTAGAGTGGCACGGAGATGATGGCGCGCAGGCCGCCCATCGAACTTTCACCAAGCACGATGTCGCCGCCGTGGCTCTTGGCGATGTCGCGGGCGATGGCAAGGCCGAGACCGGTGTTGGACTTGTCCTGGTTGCGGGCGTGGTCGATGCGGTAGAACGGTTTGAATACGTTGTCGCGTTCAGACGCGGGAATGCCGGGACCGTCGTCGTCGACCTCGATGCGCAGCCACTCGCCTTCGGTTGCCGCGCGGATGACGACCTGATCGCCATAGCGGATGGCATTGGTGACGAGATTGGTTATGGCACGCTTGAAGGCATTGCGCTTCAGCGGGACAACAAGATCTCGATCCTTCTTGCGCAGCTTCGTGTCGATCGGCAAGCCATAGATCTCACCATCGACGCGCACCTCTTCCAGCAACTCGCGCACGCTTGTCGGCCGCGCTTCCTCGCCACCATCGCCCTTGGTGAAGGCGAGATAGTCCTCCAGCATATGCTGCATCTCGTTGACGTCGGCGCGCAGCGATTGTGCTTCCGGTGTTTCTCCAAGCAGCGCAAGTTCGAGTTTGAAGCGCGTCAGCACGGTGCGAAGGTCGTGGCTGACACCCGCCAGCATGGTCGTGCGCTGATCGACATGCGTCTTGATGCGATCGCGCATCTCCAGGAACGCTTGAGCGGCCTGGCGAACTTCGCGCGCGCCGCGCGGCCGGAAATCCTCAGGCACGGGCCGGCCCTTGCCGAACTCGTCGGCGGCTTCGGCCAATCTCAGGATCGGGCGGATTTGATTGCGCAGGAACAGGATCGCCACGGTCAGCAGGATCACCGAGGTGCCAACCATCCACAACAGGAAGATGTGCGAGTTTGATGCGTATGTCTGGGTACGTGTTGCGATGAATCGAAGGATGGCGGTGTCGAGCTGGATGCGGATTTCGACGTGGCGCGACTGGCCGACCGTATCGATCCAGAACGGACGATTGACGCGCTTGCGGATCTCGTCGGACAGGGCTGCATCGAGCAGGCCGAAAAAGGGCTTTGGACGGGATTCGGGCAGCTCGCCGGGCGGCAGGATTTGCAGCGAGAGGCCAAGCTTGTCGCGCGCCAGTTCGATGAGGCGCGCCTCACCGGACTCTCCGGGCGGCTTTTGTTCGTAGACCTGGATCAGCGCTGCGATGTCGCGTGCGGTTGCTTCGGATAGGCGGCGGGTGACGGCCTGCCAGTGCCGTTCCATGAAGACGAAGGCGATGACGCCTTCGAGGACGACGATTGGTGCGATGATGATGATGAGGGCGCGGGCGTAAAGGCCCTTGGGCATGACATCGCCCACCCACTGCAGGGGCCCTCGCAAAGCCTTGCGCAGGCGCGCGGAGATGGTGCGCAGCCAGGCCGCTGTCCTGATGCCGTAACGCGCGCGGGCACGTTCGGAGGATATTTCAGGCGTGATGGCCATGCGGTGGCTCTGGCGGTTCCGGGTGCTGCCTTGGCGTGGGTTTTACCCGACCCATGGATCGGGGGACATTGCTCCAATACCGCACCGGTAGCCACAGCGTGGGACCGGTGCCGTCAGTCGGTATAGAGGATATAGCCTTTTCCGCGTACCGTCTGAAGATAGACCGGGTTTGACGGATCAGCTTCGATCTTGCGGCGGAGGCGGTTTATCTGAACGTCGATGGCGCGTTCCGAACCTGTGGTGTCGTCGCTTGACAATTCGTGACGTTGGATCGGGGTGCCTGGCCGCAGGGCGAACTGCCGCAACAGGTCGCGTTCTCTTTCGGTCAGCTTGATGGTTTCGTCCTCGCGCTTGAGCTCGCCTCGCGAAATGTAGAAGACGAATGATCCCATGCGCACCTCGTCCGCCGACGCGCCGGTTGCCGGCGCACGGCCGCGACGCAGAATGTTCTGGAGGCGAAGCAGGAGCTCGCGCGGTTCGAACGGTTTTGGCAGGTAATCGTCAACGCCGGCTTCCAGCCCGGCGATGCGGTCTTCGGATTCTGAGCGCGCGGTCAGCATGAGGATCGGCACGCTCAAGGTCGATTTCAAATAGCGCGCCAGGTCGAGACCGTTCTCACCTGGCATCATCACGTCGAGCAGGATGATGTCGAAAGTCAAACCGCGCATCGCCGCGCGCGCTGCTGCGGCATCGGCGGTCGAGGTAACGCGAAAACCATGTTCGTTGAGATAGCGCCGCAACAGTTCGCGGATCTTCTGGTCGTCGTCGACAATGAGAACGTGAGGTGCGTTGTCTGGCAGCGGCTCTCTGGGCGCTGATGCGGCAGTGCTCATGGGCGCTCCTGTGACTGGCTGGATGCCGGTGCGTTAGCCTCTTTCTCATGCGGCGCATTGGGCAGGCGGATCAGGTGTTCCACCCGGTCGCGATCTTTCTCCGCGATCATGGCGAAAAGAAATCGGCGCGTCGCTTCGCCCGCTCCGGTGCCGGCGCTATCGAGTGCCTTTCCTATGCGCTTTATCTGGAGGTTCGCAAGCTTTTCGGCAAGGCGGGTGCCCTTGGCGGTGAGGTGAAGCAGGCGTTCGCGGCGATCCTCCTTGCCGGAACGCTGGGCAATAAAGCCTTCGTCGATCAGCTGTTTGAGGACGCGGGCAAGGCTTTGCTTGGTGATCTTCAGGATGTCGAGCAGGTCGGCAACCCGGAGGCCGGGATTGCGGTTCACGAAATGCAGCACGCGATGGTGGGCGCGGCCGAAGCCATATTCGTCGAGAACCTTGTCGGGATCATTGATGAAATCGCGATAGGCGAAAAACAGCAGCTCGGCACAAGCAATAAGACGATCTCGATCCGTGTCCGGGGCACCGTGCGGGCCGTCAGGCAGTACTGGTACAGTCACATCGCGCCGCTTCATTGGAGGACTCGAATTTACGTCAGCTATGTTGACTTATTTGCAGCGGATTGTTAGTCGTTGCAAGTCATTTTGAGCAGTGAAATGAGCGGCTTCGCAACGAGTTGCGTGCCGGCCCCTAGCGGCGGTTGCCGCCGTGGGCGGGGCGCGTGTCCCGGCCGGCAGCCGCGCGGCGGCGTGAGGACAGCGGGATGGCCGAAGTCGTTCCCTACGATGATCGTGACGGTGTCATCTGGCTGGATGGCAAGCTCGTCCCGTGGCGCGAGGCAAATTTCCATTTCCTGACGCACGCTCTCCATTATGCCTCGGCGGTCTTCGAGGGCGAGCGGGCCTATGACGGTGCCATCTTCAAGCTTACCGAGCATACCGAGCGGCTCGTCGCCGGTGCACGCACGATGGATTTCGAGATTCCATTTACCGTCGAGCAAATCGATGCCGCCTGCAACGAGGTGGTGCGCGCCAACAACCTTACCAATGCCTACATCCGGCCGCTGGCATGGCGCGGCAGCGAACAGATGGGTGTCTCCGCGCAGCAGACTAGGATACATCTGGGCATCGCGGCCTGGGACTGGGGGTCCTATTTCCCCATGGAGCAGCGGCTGAAGGGCATCCGCGTGACGATGGCGCAATATCGCCGCCCTGATCCGGCAACCGCTCCGGCGAAGACCAAGGCGGCGGGGCTCTACATGATCTGCACGTTAGAAAAGCACCGTGCCGAGCGGGCGGGCTGTGCCGATGCGCTCATGCTGGATTATCGCGGCCGGGTGGCGGAATGCACGGGCGCCAACGTCTTCCTTGTCAAGGATGGCGTCATTCATACGCCTGTACCCGACTGTTTCCTTGATGGAATCACGCGGCGCACGGTGATCGGGCTTGCCAAGGCACGCGGCATCGAGGTGGTCGAACGGGTCATCATGCCCGAGGAACTGGGCTCGTTCGAGAAGTGCTTCCTGACCGGCACGGCCGCGGAAGTCACGCCGGTCTCGGAGATCGGCGAGGCGCGCTATACGCCGGGGCGGATCTGCCAGACGCTGCTCAACGATTACATGGCGCTGGTACAGCCCAAATCGAAGGCCGCTGCCGAATAGCCTGACATCCGAGTGATTTGGTTTGTGCGCGATGTGTGTGGCGCTGCGTTGCGTGCGGACTACACGTCGCTGGCGTGTTTGCCATGAAGACCAGGCATTATTGCCTCCGCGACAACGATCGCCGACAGTGATTTCAGTCTTTGCTTTTGCAGGATTGGGATCATGTCTGGGCGTTTTATATCTCGGGTTGCCATTGCCGTGTTGATGGCCACGTTTGCGGCGGGGCCATCATTTGCCCAAGAGGGACCGGGGGGCGCCATCAATCCCAACCGCGACTGTCAGACGGTGTTGACCTGCAACTTCAAGAAGAGCGGCGAGGTCCGCGGCTGCCTATCTTCCTATTCGTGCCGGCAGTGTCGATTTGTTGCCAGCCGTTGCCAGATCGGGGCGAAGAGGGGCACTTGCCAGCGGCTCGTTTGTTCGTGGGGAGCGTAAGCGTTCGGCCCTGACACCGCATGTTACGCGTGCGCGCGTTACACGACGCCCGCGCAGACGGCGCGTCCTGAGGTCTGTTGATTTTGATGGTGCGCTGCACGCGCGTTATGCACTGAAAAGGTGCGGATCAATTACTGCGCGACGTTACCGCACAACAAACGCACGCGAGAAATACGCCGACACTGCCGGCAAATTTTGCCAAGTCGCCTGTCGAGGGATCGTAACCGAACAATGGTGCCGTCCACGCCAGAACGGCCGTCCAGAAAATGGCAGGTAGCACGGCCATGACGACAAGGCCGAGGAGGCGGTCGATGCGGGACGATGTCCGTTCGGCTGCCTCGGGTGCGAAGTTGGCTGCTGCCGTTGAAATCTGCATCGCTTCGCTCCTCACCAGGCTCGGGCATGCCAACTCGTGCCCACAAATAGTGACGGTAGGAGGCATGTGTTGATGGGAAGCTAACGGGTTCATGTTCTTCGCCACGTCCCGATTAAAAAGGGTTGATGAATCATTAATGCAAAATCACACCGCAGAACTTACGACAGCAGTTTATTGCTGGTTTGTCACGCTGCATTGCGAAACAGACGATTGCCATGCTGCGTAACGGATTCGCAATTTTGCTAACTTCCGAAGTGCATATTAATTAGGCTTCTGAAGTCAGGGGAGAAATTCGTTTGGCGGGTTTTGATTACAAGGTTCTGGCGGATGACCGCTCGTAGGCTTGGTGTGCCATATGATGTGGCGGTGATCGGCGCTGGCCATAACGGACTTGTCGCCGCTGCCTATCTGGCGCGTGCTGGGCTTTCGGTTGTCGTTCTTGAGAAGAACGACATTGTTGGCGGCGCTGCCGTTACGGAAGAATTTCATCCTGGTTTTCGAAATTCGGTCGCCTCCTACACCGTCAGCCTGCTCAATCCGCGCGTCATTCGCGATCTGGATTTGGAGCGCCTCGGCTTGCGCATCGTGGAACGGCCTGCCGCCAACTTCTGGCCGGTCGACGCAACACGCGGGCTGCTGATGCCTTATGGGCTGGTGGGCCGGCAGAAAGCTATTGCCGAATTTTCACAGCGCGATGCTGCGCGACTTCCTGCTTACGACGAGGCGCTTGAAAGGGCGGCGAGCGTGCTGCGGGATCTGGTCTTGGAGGCGCCGCCCAATGCCGGCGGTGGCATTATCGACCTTATCCGGGCAGGCCGCGTTGGACGGCGTGTGGGCCGCATGGATCTGGTGGATCAGCGGCTGCTGCTCGATCTTTTCACCAAGAGCGCTGCCGATTTCCTCGATCAGTGGTTCGAAAACGAAACGGTCAAGGCAGCTTTTGCATTCGACGGCATCGTGGGGGCATATGCGGCGCCTTCGACGCCGGGGACAGCCTATGTTCTGCTGCATCACTGCTTCGGGGAGGTCAACGGCAAGACCGGCGTATGGGGACACGCGCTCGGCGGCATGGGTGCCATCACGCAGGCGATGGCGGCTTCAGCGCGTGGGGCAGGTGCTGAGATCCGGACCGGCTCGCCGGTTGCCATGCTGCGGTGCGATGATCGCAAGGTGACGGGTGTGGTCCTCGCGTCGGGCGAGGAAATCCGGGCGCGCGTGGTGGCCAGCAACATTCCGCCCAAGCTCCTGTTCCGCGCTTACGTTCCAGAGCATGTCGTTAGTGATGATCTGAGGCGGCGGTTTGCGTCAATCAAGACAGGTTCGGGCACATTCCGCATGAATGTCGCCCTGTCCGAGCTGCCGAGTTTTACCTGCCGGCTGGGCAAGGCGATGGCGCCGCATCACGGCTCTGGCATCATCATCGGTCCAACGCTCGACTATCTGGAGGCGGCCTACCTCGATGCGCGTAGCAGCGGGTGGTCGCGGGCTCCAGTGGTGGAAATGCTTATCCCATCGACGCTCGACCCGTCGCTTGCCCCGCCTGGCCAGCATGTGGCGAGCCTTTTCGTGCAATATGTGGCTCCCCGATTGCCGGTCGGCCGGTCGTGGTCAGATCCCCGGGAAAAGGAGCAGTTTGCGGCTGTCGTGCTCGATACGGTGGACGCGCACGCCCCCGGCTTCAAGGCCAGTGTGCTGGCGCAGCAGGTATTGTCGCCATTCGACCTGGAGGAGCGTTTCGGTCTGGTCGACGGTGACATTTTCCATGGCCAGCTGTCCCTTGACCAGCTGTGGTCGGCACGCCCGGTGCTTGGGCATGCCGATTACCGCATGCCGGTGCCCGGTCTTTACCTTTGCGGAGCAGGCGCCCATCCCGGTGGCGGCGTGACCGGACTGCCCGGCCGCAATGCGGCTCTTGCGATCCTGGCGGACCTCAAGCCGTCTCCGGTCCAACGGTTAAGCGCCCTTCTTGGACGGGGTGCGTGAACGAATTCGACGGATTTTCGTATTTTGGCGAGGCTTATGTCCTATAACTGGCTCTTGCCGCCCGAACTTGACCTTCTAAGCCTTGTCACCTAGGGGCAAGCCTTCCATCTGAAGGACACCCTGACGACGGCCCGCGGGCGGGGTATTGAATGGATTGGGCAAGGCTTGGCCACAAGAAGGTTCGGGAGGACTGGCGGTTGACACTGATGGATCGAGACGCTGCCAAGCCTGGCGAGATGACGCCGGCGAGCTATCGCGCCTTGATGCGCCATCAGGCCGGGGCAGTGGCGGTGGTGGCGACGATCTGCGACGGACAGCGCGCCGGGCTGACGGCAACGGCCTATTCGTCGCTCTCCGACAGTCCGCCGACGATCCTGGTTTGCGTGCAGCGGCGTGTCGGCGCGCATGATCTGATCTCCCGGTCCGGGATTTTCTCCGTCAACATTCTTTCTGCGGACCAGCAGGCTGTGGCCGAAGGTTTTGCGGGCGGCAGTAGCGCTCGCGGCGAACAAAGGTTCGAGGGGCAACTTTGGGCCCGCCTTGAAACTGGAGCGCCAATTCTGCACAACGCTCTGGCGGCGCTCGATTGCAAGCTGGTTGAGAGCCATGGCTTCTCGACCCACACGATCTTCATCGGCCGTGTCGTCGACGGGGTTACGCGGCCGGAGGCGGAGCCGCTTTTGTATTTCCGTGGCGACTACTGGAATATCGGCGAGCGTTGAGGCGGCTCAAACATGCTGAAGGTGACAAGCCGCATCTCGATCGACGATGCGGAGCTGGAGGAACGCTTCATTCGCGCTTCCGGTCCAGGCGGGCAGAACGTCAACAAGGTTTCGACAGCCGTTGAGCTGCGCTTCAACGTGGCGGCATCGCCAGCGCTCAGCGAGCCGATCCGCAAGCGATTGCAGCAGCTGGCGGGGCGGCGGATGACGGATGAGGGCATTCTGGTCATCCGCTCTGATCGCTTCCGCACGCAAGAACGCAACCGCGAGGATGCGCGCGAGCGCCTGGTGGAACTCGTTGCCGAAGCTGCCGTTCCACCCAAGCCGCGTATCAAGACACGGCCCACGCTGGCGTCGAAGAAGCGGCGGCTCGATGCCAAGACGCGGCGGGGCGAGGTCAAGCGCAACCGCGCCGCGCGAACCTTCGATTGAGAGGCGACATGGTGCGGTTGGCGGCCAACCTGAGCTTCATGTTCAATGAGGTTGAATTTCTCGATCGCTTCGCGGCGGCCGCCCGCGCTGGTTTCAAGGGGGTGGAGTTTCTTTTCCCCTATGCCCATGAGGCGGCCGTCATTCGTGAGCGGCTGGAGGCAACGGGTCTCGAACTTGTCTTGTTCAACATTTCGCCCGGCAACTGGGACAGCGGAGAACGCGGCCTAGCCGCCCTGGCGGGCAGGGAAGACGATTTCGCACGAGCATTGGACGAGGCGCTTGCATATGCCTCGGCGCTGGGCTGCCGGCGGCTGCACGCCATGGCGGGACTTGTTTCGCAAGGGGCATGCCGCGATGTCTATGAGCGCAACCTTTCGCTGGCTGCAGGTGCCGCAGCGAGCGCTGGAATATCGATCCTGATCGAGCCCATCAATACATTCGACATGCCGGGCTATCTGCTCAATCGGACCGAGGAGGCGTCAGACATCATCTCGGCGGTCGGCAAAGATAATCTGGGTCTGCAATTCGACCTTTATCATAGGCACCGGATGCAAGGTGGCGTTGTGGGCGCGATTGCGCGGTATGCGCGCATTACGCGGCATTTCCAGATTGCCGGCCCGCCTGACCGTGGAGAACCACATCCCAGTGATTTCGATGTTGCCGAGATATTCTCTGCCATCGACGCTGTCGGGTATGATGGCTGGATGGGGTGCGAATACAAGCCGCGCGCTGGAACGGAAGAAGGACTGGCTTGGCGAAATTTGTTGCCAGCCACGGCCTGATTAGGCCGCTTTGCAGAGTTTGCCGCAGCTTCGATTGAAAAAGAGGAAGGGGCCGGTGGTTCACCAGGCCCCTTAAACTCATGCGCTGCCAGATCGTGTTCACTATCGATGGAAGAGAGTGTGCGTTCCATGTTTTTGATTTGTGCACGTTCAGCTGAGCCGCTGCGCACTTCAGCTGAACATGCATTCGATTCTCATTCGAGTAGCATCGGCCCGGTTTTGATGCGCGGCATCAGGTCGGGCAGGTCGGCCTTGGTGGCATTCGATGTGACGAAGAGCTTGCCATTGCCTTCCATGTAGAAGCTGTCGGCGACGATGGCCAAGTAATCCGATTCTTCGTTCAGTTCTCCATTGCCGCCGATGTTCAGCTTCCATTGAGGCGCGTAGACAACTCCCTCCAGCTTGACGCGGCCGCCACCTTGAATTTCCGACTCACGGATGGAGTTGTAGCCTGGCCATAGGCGATCGACGATGACGAAGCCTGCAAGGTCGCCCGTCGCCGGCGCCTTCAGGTCGATACTGCCGCCGCCACGGACTTGAAGACTGGTGTTGTTGCCGACAAAGAACAGGGAGACGCCCGAGCCGGTGAGGCTCGACTGGGCCTGCACTTCGAGATAGCCGTCCCGGAAGATGTAGGTGCCGGGCCGCATCTCGACGATGGCCTGCGGCTTGAGCACGGTGTTACCGCAGTAGACGCCGGGGTCCATGTATTCGATGCTGCCGTGCGTGTTGTTGAATTGCTTGTTGTTGAAGTTGCACGAGGAAAATGCGTTGTACGGGCTGTAGCTGGAGAACTTGGCCTTGAAGGGATCGGCGATGCGTTCGCACTTGTCGTAGGGCTGGGGATCGAAGTGATCGGTTCCCGTGGCACCGCCATGCGAGCAGAACCCTTGTCCGGTGCCCATAGAAGCGCCAGTGGCATTGATGCCCGTCGGGCTGTCGCTGTTCACCCAGGTCCAGCAGTTGCGCGATGAAACCTTGTTGATGCCCTGCAGGTGCAGGCCGTTATCGGTCGTCTCATTCAGCGAAATCATGCACGCAACACCGCCGTTCTCCACCTGCGACTGGGCGGAGGACTTGGCCGCCACGGTCAGTTCCGTGGTGCCCAGGATGCCCATGAAGCCGGTCTTCAACGTGTAATTCGCAGTCACAACGACGCGGGCGTTGGTTGCCTGGATATCGGCTGAGGCGCCCGTCAGTCTTGCTGTCGCGAGTGATGCATTGAGCATCTTGGATGCCGCGTTGTAGCGCTGTTCGGAGGTCGTTGCGGGAAGTCGCGCGCCAGCAATGGCGGCAGCGTCAACGACCTGCTTGAGGGCTTCGCGGGCCGCCACGGCCCTGGAGTAGTCGATTGCCAGGCCAACGAAGGCAATCATCGGGACGGCCAACAGGCCAAACTGTATTGCAATGGATCCGCGGCGATCAAAAATGAACGCCCGGACCCGCAACGAATTGCGTCGCATCATGCGGCTCCATGGCTAGAATATGGATTGATGGTGACTCAATTCTTCTAAGTCATGGTTTATGGCTGGCGGCTAAAATCGATAAAAATGCAAGAAACTGGCTTTTTCCCAAGTGCGGCGCACATCGACGTGTGGTGGCTGATGCAACGGGATCGAAGTCTTATCGAAAATTAAGAAAGGCGGCACCAGCCGGATGCCACCTTTCCCGCAGTTCAGCTCGCTTCACGATGCCTCAGTAAAGAAGTCTCGGACCGGTCTTGATACGCGGCATGAGATCTGGGAGCTGTGCCGACTCGGCATTGGACTGGATGTAGATGCTGCCGTTGCCTTCCATATAGTAGTGGTTTGCGATCATGGCGAAATACTTGGACGTTTCATTGATGTCGCCATTGCCCGATACGCTGACGCGCCAGTAGGGGGCATACAACACGCCTTCCATCTTGATGCGGCCGCCGCCCTGAATGATGGTCTCGCGAATGTTGGTGTCTGCGGCATTGGGTTCCATCATGACGAAGCCGGCGAACTCTCCCGAGTCCGGGGCCTTGATGTCGATGTTGCCGCCGCCGCGAACAATCATGCGTGTGTTGTTGCCATCGAAATAAAGGGTCACCGCGTCGCCACTCAGGCTGGCCTGTCCCTGCACCTCAAGGTAGCCGCCGCGGAAGACATAGAGACCGGGCATCATCCTCACATCAGCCTGCGGCTTCAGGACCGTGTTGCCGCAGTAGACACCAGGGCGCATCGTGTAGATGCCGTTCTTATAGGTCTGATCGGTGTATTCGCAGGTTGTGTTTTCCGGCTGATAATTGCTCCACTTCGATGCGAAGGGATCGCCGATCCTGTCACATTGCGTGTAAGGCTGCGGGTCGAAGTGCTCGGCGCCGACTGCACCGCCATGAGAGCAGAATCCCTGTCCGGTTCCCATTGACGTACCGGTTGCGTTGATCGCGCTCGAGCTGTCGGAATTAACCCAGGTCCAGCAGTTGCGCGATGAAACCTTGTTGATGCCCTGCAGGTGCAGGCCGTCATCGATCGTTTCGTTGAGGGCGATGAGGCACGCGACACCTCCGTTTTCCACTTGGGACTGGGCGGCGGATTTGACTGCGATCTGCATGTTTTCGACGCCTAGAATGCCCATCAGCGACGTCTTGTAATTGTATGAGGCCTCAATGCGCACGTTGGCGTTCGTGGCCTGGATGTTGGTCTTGACGTCTTCGAGGCTGGTGTTGGCGAGGGCCGCTGCAAGCAGGTGATGCGCTTCGTCGAGCCGCTTCTGGCTGGTGGTTGCGGGCAGCCGCGCACCAGCGATGACCGTGCTGTCAGCAATATCCTGAAGCTGCTTCTTGATGCCCATCGCTTTGGAGTAGTCGATGGCGATGCCTGAAAAGGCAATCATCGGAATCATTATGAAGGCGAATTGGATGGTCAGCGATCCGCGATGGTCTAGAGCAAATCGCTTGAAGAATCTGGTTGATGAAAAGTTCATGCGAGCCTCCAGTTTCTCGTGAATGGAGGTAACCTCTCGCTAACCGATGAACCAAAGCTTAAGAAATCCGGTGGCATTCGACGCAACCGGCTTACCACCTCTTCATCCTGTGGGATGCAGTAAAAAACACGTTGATACAATGGCTTGATATTTTCTCAAGTGCGCACACAATTTGTTTTTAGTTGTTTTGCGATTTGAAGTTTGGGATCCGATTTTAACTTTTTCGGCCGGGTCAGCGATTGGTCAACTTCAGCTCGATCCTGCGGTTTTTCCGCAGGCTTGCCTCGTCTGTGCCGGATTCGAGGGGTGCGAATTCACCATAGCCCGCCGCCACCAGATGGCGTGCCGGAACGCCCCGTGAGATCAGGTATTTGACGACGGAAGCAGCGCGCGCGGTTGACAATTCCCAGTTGGAGGGGAATTGCGGAGAGTTAATCGGGCGGATGTCGGTATGGCCGTCCACCTGCAGGACCCAATCGATTTCGGGCGGAATCTGCTGTCCCAATTCGACAATTGCCTGGGCCAACTGGTCCATGGCGCCGATGCCCTCGGGAGTCATGGTCGCCTGGCCGGACGGGAAGAGAACCTCGCTTTCGAAAACGAAGCGGTCGCCGACGACACGGATGTCCTTGCGCTCCTTCAGAAGCTCGCGCAGGCGGCCAAAGAAGTCGGAACGGTAGCGCTGCAGTTCCTGCACCTGACGGGCGAGGGCGGCGTTAAGGCGGGCGCCGAGATCCTTGATGCGGTCCTGGGAGGCCTGGTCCTTCTTTTCGGAAGTTTCGAGAGCCTCGTTGAGGGCCGCGATCTGGCGCCTCAATGCGAGCAGTTGCTGATTCAACAGATCCACTTTGGCGAGGGCGTCGTCGGAAACCTTCTTCTGGGTGTCGAGACTGTCCTCCAGCGCGGAGATACGGCCGGATTGCGTCTTGGCCTGCTCGTTGCCCGAAAGGGCGAAGCCGGACAAGCGCTGGTTGTCCTGGCGCAGTGCAGCGAGCGTTGCCTGCAGCGCTGCCAATTCGTCATCGGCTGATTTGGCCTTGCTCTTCTCCAGCGAGAGCAGGCTCGTCAACTCAGCGATCTGGCGGTTAAGACGTTGCAGGGCGCTGTTCTTGCCGCTCGCTTCCTGGCTGGCAAAGTACTGCGCCAGCATGAAGATCGACATGAGGAACGTGACGACCAGGAGCAGCGTCGACAGCGCATCGACGTAACCTGGCCAGAACTCGCCGTAATCGCCGCCGCGACGTGAGCGTCCACGCGGCATGGGCTAGCTCCCCTTACGATCGAGATTACGGGCCAGGTCTTTCAGGACATTGGCGACTTCCGCCTGTTGGGAGGCTTGTTCGTCTACCCACTCGCGTACGATTTGCTGCTCGCTGCGCATCTGTGTGATGAGCTGGTTCACGCCCTGGGCAAGGTCACGCATTTCCTTGGTCTTGGGACTATCGCCCGACAAAGTGCCATCGGCATCGTCGCCAAGCCTGATATTCAGCTCCTCCAGCACGCGCTGCATGTCGTACAGGGTGGCGGCCAGCTGGCGCATGACGACATCGCTGTTGGCGCCCGTCGTGCCGGGAGTAAGTTCGGTAATACCCGAGAGCCATTCTTCGAGCTCGTTGTAGAAGCGGTTTTGTGCATGGCTTGCCTGCAATTCGAGGAAGCCGAGGATCAGCGAACCGGCCAAGCCCAGCAGCGATGACGAGAACGCCGTGCCCATGCCTTTCAAGGGTGCCGCGAGGCCGCTTTTCAGATCGTCGAACACTGTAACCGTGTCGCCGCCTTTGGTATCGATGGTGCCGATGGCCTGGCCCACCGACTGGATTGTATCGAGCAGTCCCCAGA
This sequence comes from Hyphomicrobiaceae bacterium, assembly GCA_020442165.1. GTDB lineage: Bacteria > Pseudomonadota > Alphaproteobacteria > Rhizobiales > Hyphomicrobiaceae > JAEUMD01. The sequence continues at coordinate 644,077 of JAGRKV010000051.1, forward strand.
ATGTGCCGAGAAGGCCGAGGAATACGAGCAGGCCAACCATATAGCGACCGGTGTCGCGGGCTTCGTCGAGGCGGGATCCCAGCGACTCCATGATCGATGACATGGACGCCGTTGACAGTGAGATCGAGCCGGTGCGGTCGCGCAGCATTGTGGCCATCGGCAACAGCAGGCGCGGCTTGTGGGCGATGGCGAGACCCGGGTCGGCGATGCGAAAGGCGTTGACCCAGCGGATCTCTGGATAGAGCCGCATGACCTGGCGGAACGAATAGACGATGCCGAAGGCGAGTACGCCAAGGATCAAGCCGTTGAGGCCAGGGTTGGTCATGATCGAGCGTGTGAGCTGCTCGTGCAGGATCGCGCCCAGAAAGCCGACCAGGGTCAGGAAGATCAACATGCGGATCAGAAACAGACCTGGTGCCGTGAGGGCGCGGTGCAGGCCCTGTGCCGTTTCACCGGATCTTTTTCTTGCCATGCCAATCCTCTTGCGGCGCACTTCGGGCCGGCACGGGTCCGCCTGAGTGGCGGGCACAAACCGGCCGCGTTGCTCCTGGTCGAGTGTACCTCAGAGGAGCACCACGAGAAACCGGCAACATCCTACGCTGCATTTGGGCCACAGCGGGGCGGGCGCGGCTCGAAGGTGCCAAATCCGCCGCGGGTGTGGCGGCAAGGGCGGGTCCGCAAACCAGTTGCTAGGCTAAGCGCTGCCGAGCAGAGTGAGCATGCCCTTGTGGATGGCTGGGTTTCCAGCCAGGACCTCGCCCTTTTCAAGCATCGTGTCGCCACCTGTCAGGTCGCTGCAAATGCCACCTGCCTCGCGAACGATGACAATACCGGCGGCAAGGTCCCAGGCCTGGATGCCTTGTTCCCAAAAGGCGTCGAACCGTCCCGCCGCCGTCCAGGCGAGATCGAGGGCCGCTGAGCCAGTGCGGCGTATGCCGGCCACTTCGCTCATGACCGCTTGGGCTTCCTTGAGGAAACGCGCGTGTCCGGGCCGGCCGCGATGTGGAATTCCCGTCGTGATGACGGTCTCGGAGATCTGCTTGCGGGCGGCAACGCGAAGCCTGCGCTTGTCATTGAGAAAGGCGCCACGGCCCTTTTCGGCGGCGAATAGTTCATCCGAGATCGGATTGTAGATGATTCCGGCGACAAGCTGGCCTTCCCGCTCCAGGCCGACGGAAATGCAAAACAGCGGTATGCCGTGGAGGAAGTTGGTGGTGCCGTCCAGCGGATCGACGATCCAGCGGTGGGACTTGTCGCGGCCTTCTACCGTGCCGCGCTCCTCCATCAGAAATCCGTAGTCAGGCCGCGCCTTGGACAACTCCCTGTAGAGGATTTCCTCCGCCCGCAGGTCAGCGGCTGTGACGAAGTTGGCTGGGCTCTTGACCGAGACCTGCAGCTGTTCGACCTCGCCGAAGTCGCGCGTCAGCGAGCGGCCAGCTTTCCGCACGGCGGCAACCATCACGTTCATCAGGGCGGATGCGGTCATTACAGGCTCTTTTCAGGATGAGCTGTTCCGTTCGTCCGGGAGGCGGGAGTTGCCTCGACGGCGGCTCGCATGGTGTGCGGGCGGCGAGGCTGGAGGCCTAGCCCGTCTGCCGCGCGCTGGCAAGGAGGTGGCGACAATGCGCGACGGGGGTGGTGAGTCGCGGGAGGCTTGGGTGGCCGCTGTGGCCGGGCCGACGAATTTCGCCGAAATGGTGGCATGCTCACTCAGGGTCCGCTAAACCAGTATCGATTGGTTAAGTTGACCGTTTCTGCCGGTGGCTTCATCTGCTGCTCGACGGTCCGGTGCCTCCAGCCTGACGAGTGGCCGCCAATGCCTGCCCTTAATGCCGCCTGATCTGTCCTGTGCTTGTAAAAGTGTGTCGAGAGGACTTGTTGCATTAACCTTCGTATATATTTTGGGCACTTTTGGTGCGTGGTCGGGCAACGTTTGTGCGCGTATTGCGGCAGGAAGGCCCGTCGGCGTGGCTCGGCGAACAAGAGTGGCGAACGAACTCAGATCCAATTTCTACAGAGAACGCTAAAATGGATAAGGTCCACTCCGCTGCGGCAGATCATTTGCCTGCATTCATCACCGCCCCAGGCAACACGGATGTCCTGATGGTGGTGTCTGCCATTGTACTGATCGCTACCGTTCTCGGTGCGGGCGTATTCTTCTTGTGGCTGCATTCCCTTCCTGAACGGATGGTGCACAACCGGCTGCAATACGATCTCGTTGCGGTTCTGGCACTGCTGTCGCTTTTCACTCATGTGCATGCGTTCTGGATTGCAGCTCTGCTGCTCGCGTTCGTCACCATTCCAGATATGAGCAGGCACAACCCACTTGGACCATTGCGCAGTATTGCAAAATCGTTGCGGTCATTGGTGGCTCAAAACGAGGAGGGAAAACAGAGCGAACCGCTGGTGGTTGCTCAGCCGCCTGCGACCGAGCCCGCTGCTAGAGCCGCTGCGCCCCAACAACCCGCCACGAAGGAGGCTTGACCGATGCTCGAGCTTCTCTTGTGTTCGCTCTTCACGATTTTTCCCGATTACCTTTATCGGCGATATAGCCAGGGCAAACGTCTGGGGCATGAGATCAATCTTTATTCAGTATGGTACGAGCTTCGTTATGGGATCACTGCTTGCCTGATGCTGACGGTGGCGCTGATTACGGTGATTTTCTACCATCATCCCGGTTCGACCAACGTTACCGCGGTATTTCGCACGATACCGATACTCCCTGAGATCAATGGACGTGTCGAAGAGGTGTTTGTGGGAGTCAGCGGCGACGTCAAGCAGGGTGATCCGATCGTTAAGCTCGACAGCGCCCGGCAGGAAGCGTCGCTGGACGTTGCGAAGCAGCGTATCGCGGAAGTCGAGGCGGGCATTGTCGTTGCAAAGTCTGACATCGCCAAAGCCGAGGGTCAGATCCAGCAGGCACAAAGCGCGCTCGACAACGCAAGAGATGAATTGTCTAGAAAGCAGGAGCTGAGCCAGCGCAACGCAAACGTCGTCACGCAACGGGAACTTGAGCGGTTGCAGTTGACGGTTGCGGAAAAGCAGGGAGCGCTCAGTGCTGCGCAAGCTGCCAAGGACGCTGCTGTGCTGCGCGTTTCAACGCTGCTGCCCGCTGAGAAGGAGAGTGCTGCGGCTGCACTGCGTCAGGCCCAGGTGGAACTCGACAAGATGGTTATCCGTGCCGGTGTCGAAGGCAGGATCGAGCAGTTCACCATGCGCAAAGGCGACTATGTCAACCCATTCATGCGCCCGGCTGGCGTTCTTGTGCCCAAGGGCGCGGGACGGGGAAGTCTTGTTGCGGGATTTGGCCAGATCGAAGGACAGGTTCTCAAGAAGGGCATGATCGTCGAAGCCAGCTGCGTTTCAAAGCCCTGGACGATCATCCCGATGGTGATCTCTTACGTGCAAGACTACATTGCATCAGGCCAGTTCCGGGCATCTGACCAGTTGGTCGATGTGAGCCGCCTTGCTGCGCCCGGTACGATCACCGTTTTTCTGGAGCCGCTCTATGACGGTGGTCTTGAAGGGGTGTTGCCGGGTAGCAGCTGTTTTGCCAACGCTTATTCCAACAATCACGAGAAGCTTGCCAGTCCGGACATCGGACTGGGGTCGTGGATCTACCTCCACATCGTCGATACGGTTGGCATCGTCCATGCGATGTTGTTGCGATTGCAGACGCTGCTGCTGCCGGTCAAGCAGCTGGTGCTGTCGGGGGCACATTAAGCGGGCGTCAGTGTCGGCAAGAGGGTGATGCGGTCGTGCTTGTGATTGTGCAACCGCGCCCTCTCGCGAAAGGCGTATTGTCCAGCAGCGGTTCTTTGAGCGCCGAATGAATTGGGCGCTAAAGAAGCGTGCATGAGAAAATACAATCAGAACGGCGCCATTTTCTTTTCGCTCCACTGGATGGCGTCGCTTTCCGCCTTCTGTCGTTCGGCCTTGGGCAGCGCGGCGATCAGTTCATCGAGAACCTTGTCGTCGCCAAAGCCATTGGCCTTGGCGATCAAGCGCCATTTGGCTGCTTCGGCGTTGCTCTTATCAACGCCGATGCCCTCGCGGTAAATGTGCGCCAGCCGGTTCTGCGCGCCGGCAATGTTGGCGTTAGCGGCCGTGCGCATGTAGGAAATCGCCTTCGGCTCATCGGCCTTGAGGCCAAGGCCCTTCAACAGCAACACGGAGTAGTCGTAGGCGGCGACGGCCATGCCCTGATCGGCGGCGGCTCTCAACCAGCGTGAAGTTTCCACTGCGTCATTCGGGACACCGGTCCCGGCCTGATAGAGTGTCGCCAGATCGTACTGAGCAGCGGCTATGCCTTTCTCGGCGGCGTAGCGGATGTGCTGGGCAGCGCGATAGGGGTTCTCCGGCTTGCCATCGCCCTTCAGGAAGAGCAGGCCTAGATTATAGTTGGCGGCGGCATGTCCGGTCTTGGCTGCGCGCTCGAACATCTGCGCGGCTCCGGCGCGGTCCTTCTCTACACCGCGGCCTTCGGCCAGAATGACGCCATAGGCAAAGATGCCATCGATGTCGCCGAGCTCCGCTGCGCGCTTGTACCATTGCGCGGCAAGCCCATCGTTCTTGGGCACGCCCAGTCCTTCGGCATGAATGCGCGCGATAAGCGTATGAGCGCGGGCATCGCCTTTTTCGGCGAGTTTGTTGGCGAGTTCCAACGCTGTAAGATAACGCCCCTGGTCGAATGCCAGATATGGATCGTCAGCTCCAGGCGGAGGTTTGGGCAACCGGTTGGCGGGGGTGTTCTTCTGGAAAGTGTGGGGATCCTTGGAATGCACGGACACATTGGGACCCTTAGGGCCGCTGTCCGCCTTCGGGTCAGCTGCCGCGTGCGTCGATTGTCCCGCCGCATTCGATTTATGTTTTGGCGCCTGTTCGGAGCGCTGCACCCATGAACTCGTCTCAGCATGAGCGCTGGGCGCAAACAGCGGGAAGCCGTCGAAGCTGAGTGCCACCGATACGAGTGCCAAAGATCTGATGACCCGATTCATGCGGGTGTCTCCGCGAGTCTCAGAACATGGTCAACTTCCAAGACCTGTTGTCTGATGTCGTCGGCCGTGCCGCCGTTGGGAAGGCGGAATGCAACGAAGTCGGCGCCGCGCGAAGCCAGATCGGCTGCATCTTCAGTGGTTTCCACATCGAATGCGACGCACGGTATTTCGAAGATCGTGCTCCACCACTCGATCATCGCTGCGCGACGCTCGCGGGCAGCCTCACGCTCTTCCACATGGGGCGGAATACCAAAGGCGATGTAGTCGGCGCCGGTCTCACCCAACTCCATGGCGTCGTGTCGAGAGCGCCCGACGTCCACACCCAACATGTAGCGGTGGCCGAGGATCTCCCGGGCCTCAGTGGCGCGGGCGGCGATGTTCTTGGACCAGGTCAGATGGCAGCCATCGGCCTTGGTCGTGCGCACGAGTTGAGGGTCGTCGGCAAGCATGACGGCAACATCGCGTGACTGTGCCAATTCGATGAGTGGCAGGACGCCTTGGGCATCGAGCGACTTGCCATCGGGAGGCGCGATCAGAAGCGAAGCGGGAGTCGCGACAGCGAGCGCGGCGGTGAGCCGATCGGCAGCTGTTTCGCCGGCTTCGACCACGAGATAGAGCTTGGAGGGCTCGGTTTCGGCCATCACTGCCAGTTCCTGTTAGCGGGGATCGGGTGTTTGGTGAGGCTATCGGACCCGATTGGGGCGGAAAATGGGCTCGGGCGGGTTGTCTCACAACTCATCACGGCTAATGTATCTGAAAATCCATCACATTGGCGCGAATGCGGAGGGAGTGGTGTTATGGGCCCCGAGTGGCGTGTTTACCTGTCCGGCGAAATTCACACCGGCTGGCGCGAGGAGATTGAGAAGGGTGCGCGGGCGGCAGGGCTCGACATCGCATTCGCGGCGCCTGTTACCGATCATGGTGCCAGCGACGATTGCGGCGTGGCGATCCTGGGGGCCGAGCCCGACAAGTTCTGGCACGACCGCAAGGGTGCCGGGATCAATGCCATCCGGACGCGCACACTGATCGAGAAGGCCGACGTCGTCGTCGTGCGGTTTGGCGAGAAATATAAGCAGTGGAACGCGGCGTTCGATGCGGGGTACGCGGCGGCGCTCGGCAAGTCCCTTATCATCCTGCATGGGTCGGAGCATGCGCATGCCCTGAAGGAGGTGGACGAGGCGGCTTCCGCCGTGGCGGAGACGCCGGCGCAGGTTGTCGAAATCCTGCGGTATGTGATCGGCGGCGAATTGCCGGAGCGGTCGCGCGCGGCGGCGGAGTAGGCTCACGGAATTGCATTCCGATGAAACTGGTACGGCCGGGCTGAGACCCGGCCGTACTTTGTTTTGATGTCCTTGCCGATTCAGGTGATCGATGCGGCGTAGATCTTGTCAATCGCGGTCTTCAGCGTGGCATTGAAATCGGCATCGCTCTGCTGCGCGGTCAGTCCTTCGGAGAGCGCGCGGCTGAACGAAGCGATCATGCCGGGCTGCTTGGCGAGCTTTTCGCAGGCCTCGTCCCTGCTGTAGCCACCCGACAACGCGACAACCCGCGCCACCTTCGGATGAGCGATGAGATCGGAGTAGAAGCCGTCCACGCTCGGGATGGTCAGCTTGAAAATAACCTGCTGGCCATCGGGGATGCCATCGAGGCCCGCTAGCAATTCGGCCTTCAACAGTTCTTCGCACTTCGCCTTGTCGGCGGCCTTGATGTCCACTTCCGGCTCGAGGATGGGAACCATGCCATGGCTCAGCACCTGCTTGCCCCAGTCGAACTGCTGAGCTGCGATCGCCTTGATGCCGGCGGGGTTGGCCGCCTTGATGACCGACCGTTCCTTGGTGCCGTAAATGCCCTTGGCGGCGCCGCGAGCGAGAAGCTTGTCGAGTTCGGGGAAGGGCTTCATCAGCTGGACGCCATCAGCCTCAGGGCTCAGACCCTTGTCGATCTTGAGGATCGGAACGACACCCTTCACTTCCCAAAGATAGGTTGCCGTGGGTTTGCCGGCGATGTCGCGGTCCATGGTCTGCTCGAACAGGATTGCCGCGATGACGCCGTTGCTGGTGAAGGACGGGCTGGTGATAATCCTGGAGCGCATCTGATGGATCATATCGAACATCTGATCTTCGCCCGAATATTCACTCTCTTCGATGCCATAGAGCTTGAGGGCTTTGGGCGTGCTGCCGCCGCTTTGATCGAGGGCTGCGATGAAGCCCTTACCGGTGCTCATGCGTTCGTGCTGTTTGGCATTCATTCGTTAGTTCCCTTCCAATCCAGGTTACGAAAACCGGCCAATCTCAATGATGTCTCGGCGCTTCAATGTTCTTCAGGGGGGGCATCGCCTAGCGATGTCAATGAGCCTGTCGGTCATGGCATACCTTGCTGTAACGACTTCTGTCGGGGCTCCTTCCTGCAGGTGTGCCAATGGCCGAACGATAGAGTCCTGGCCGGCCTGGCGGCGGCCAATCATGATCGGACCCGAGGCATAATAGTGCGGCCGCGTGGCTCACGCATTGCTTTGAAGCATAAAATTACAGGTTTGGCGCAATTGCCTAATAGGGGGAAATTTGCGTTTTGTTTGAGCACGAGTGCACAACGGATTGGCATGCCCTTTTCGTCTAGCCCCCGACGTCGGTGTCGGTGAGGTCGCCGCTATCCGGAGTGGCCGCGGTTGCCGGGAACTTATGAGAAGAATAGCGGATTACGAGCACCGAAAGCGCGAGGATCAGGATTGCACCCGACAGGATGACGACGCCCATATCCGGCTTGGGCTCGTGATTGACCCAGCCGATGAGGTGTCGCGTCAGGGCGGTGATGCCGATGTAAATGAGGAACCTCAGCGGCATATGATTGGTCTTGAAGTAGATGCCGACCATGGAGCCGATTTCGAGGTAGATGAAGAGCAGTAGCAGGTCCTCGATAGAGGCGTGTCCTTTGCCCATCAGCTCGATAAAGAAGACGACGCCAGCCCATACCGTCGCTGCGCCGATGGCAAAGAGCCCGATCATATGGAATGTCTCGGTCAGGAAATTGCCGATCGGCTGGGCAAGCCGCTGGACGGCGTCGTTGGCGCGGTTGGCATGGTGCTCAGATGATTTCATTGCTCTCTCCCCTGATCTATTCGGATCGTAGGCGGAGGCGCGGCAAAAGAGAAGGCCGCGCGAGTTGGAACCCGCGCGGCCTTCAAGAAGCGTTCGACGTCCTGCCGAACCTGGTCAGATGAGTTTAGCCATCGCAACGGCGGTGTCAGCCATGCGGTTGGAGAAGCCCCACTCGTTGTCGTACCAGGACAGGATGCGCACCATGTTGCCGCCGACGACCTTGGTCTGATCGAGATGGAAAATGGAGGACCGGCTGTCGTGGTTGAAGTCCATCGACACGTTGGGTTCGTCGGTATAGCCGAGAACGCCCTTCAGCGGGCCATCCGCCGCCGCCTTGATGGCCGCGGAGATTTCGTCCTTCGTCGTCTCGCGCTTGGAGGTGAAGACCAAGTCGACCACCGAGACGTTGGGAGTCGGCACGCGGATGGCGGTGCCATCGAGCTTGCCGTTCAGGTCAGGCAGCACGAGGCCGACGGCCTTGGCAGCGCCGGTCGAGGTTGGGATCATGCTCATGGCCGCGGCGCGGGCGCGATAGAGGTCCTTGTGCAGTGTGTCGAGCGTCGGCTGGTCGCCGGTGTAGGAGTGGATCGTCGTCATGAAGCCCTTTTCGATGCCGACGAGGTCGTGCAGCACCTTGGCGACCGGGGCGAGGCAGTTGGTCGTGCAGGAGGCGTTTGAGACGACCAGGTGATCCTTGGTCAGCTTGTCGTGGTTGACGCCATAGACGACCGTCAGATCAGCACCGGTGGCGGGCGCGGAAACAAGGACGCGCTTTGCTCCGGCATCCAGATGCAACTGCGCCTTTTCCCTGGCCGTGAAAATGCCCGTGCATTCCATGGCGATGTCGACACCCATGGCCTTGTGAGGCAGCTCGGCGGGATTGCGGATGGCGGTCACCTTGATCGGTCCGGTGCCGACGTCGATGGTGTCGCCGGAGACGCTAACGCTGCCAGGGAAGCGGCCATGGACCGAATCGTAGCGCATCAAGTGAGCATTGGTTTCGACCGGACCCAGATCGTTAATGGCAACGACCTGCACGTCCGTACGTCCGCTTTCCACGAGCGCTCGCAGAACATTGCGGCCGATGCGTCCGAAACCATTGATAGCGACCTTAACTGCCATGATGATGTAATCCTCCGCGGATGCGATTTATTAGGGATGGAGCGGCGCTTGGCTCAAAGAGGGTTGTCGCAACGTGTAGCGCGTGGGTTGAGCGCGTGTGGCCCGATTGCGCTGTTCGTCGACCTTGTTTTCCTGGAGGCGCCATTAAGTTGACCGTGCTATGGGATGTCAATGCACCAACAGCGGGCGCGCGCGGGCGGAAGGTCGCACGGCGTGGAATAAACCTTGTGTAATGCCGCGGGTGCATTGACGTTCGACAAGTCTGGCCCCTATGGTCCTTCGAATCGGCTGGGCTCAATGCCTGCGGCGGCCGGTCATGGGCGCCGTCATTTCTCGGACCCACTTTGATGACCTCTCGGGGAAAAGCGAAAAAATCAGGTTCGGACGGTCAATCGTCCGCCCGCACGGGATCCCATAAGGCTGCAGCGCAAGCCTCGGCGGAGGCCGATGCTGGTGCGCTGGAGGCGGAGAATCGTGCTCTGCGCGCGGCGCTCGATGATGCAAAAGCGGAAATCGCGCGGTTGCAGAAGCGTCAGGAACTTGTGGTTAACCGAATTGATTGGGTTGTCGACTCTCTGCATAACCTGTTGGAGGATGAGGATTAGCCTCGCCTTGGAAAAAGCAGCTTGGCATCAGGGCTCTAGGGTGTGAGCCGCGGATGAGGGGGCAATGGGGCAGGTCTCGGTCACACTCAACGGGCGGACATACCGCTTGGCCTGCGAGGACGGCGAGGAGGAACGGCTCGTCGAGCTTGCCACGCACGTCAAGGACCGCGTCGACCAGTTGACGCTGGAATTCGGGCAGGTGGGCGACGAGCGGTTGCTGCTGATGACTTCCATCCTCATTGCGGACGAGCTTTGGGATACGCGCAAGGCCCTGGAAGTGCAGATCGAAGAGGCAACGGAGATGCTTCGCCAGCTTACCGAGCCCGCACCGAAAGAGGACGTTTCGGACAAGGCTGCAAAGTCCGCATGAAGGCCTAGTGCCTGTGCGCCTAGTGCATACCTGACCATCGAATTTTTCGACTGTGAAAGTGGGCCTGCGTTCAGCGCCCCATGGATTTTCGCGGTGCGACTCCTTAGATTAGGAACGCTGCGGGGCGCGTCAGGAGCAGATTATTCTCCAGGGCCTATAAGATCAGCCAGGGAGCTGTCCCTGCCCGGGATCGTGGTCCCGGACACACGGCGCCCACCTTACTTTTGTAGGGACCCGGCGAGATCAACACCTGCTCCAACGGCTACCGCGGCACTTCATTTTATCGCTTGGGTTCAATTCGCTGCCGGATCTAGCCGATAACGGCAAGGTTGGTAGGCTCTCCGGAGCTTTTGTTTTCGCGATGCCCGAGGACGGCGACGAGGCCCTGGCGCCCGCCCGCAAATTGCGCTCAGATGTACGGCGATGACACCAATCCAACAGCAAAAGCGGGAACTGCGCGGTCGAGCCAAGGCGGCGCGGACGGCGGCGTTCGCGCTGCATGGCGCGCCGGCGTCGGCGCGGCTGGCCGCGCACGGAATCGGATTTTCCGGATCGAGGCCGGATGCCGCGGTTTCGGGGTTTCTTGCGATAGGTGAAGAAATCGATCCCATGCCGCTTCTGCGCCGCCTATGGGCGGAAGGCCATGGCGTGGGGCTGCCAGTGATGGTGGGAAAGGGGCGACCGCTGGTCTTCCGGCAGTGGCGCGAGGGCGAACCGCTTTGCGAGGTGCAATGGGGTATCCGCGAACCGCTGGACCGGGCGGCGGTCTTGGTGCCGGATGTAATGCTTGTACCGTTGCTCGCGTTCGACCGGAATGGCTATCGGCTCGGCTACGGCGGTGGCTTTTATGACCGGTCGATTGCGGAAATCCGGGCGGCCAAGCCGGTCGTAATCATCGGGCTCGCCTATGACGAGTTAGAGGTCGACGCCGTCCCGCATGACGCGTATGACCAGCGGCTGGACTGGGTACTGACGCCTTCAGGCCCGAAGAAATGCCAAACGGGCTGAGCTTTAAATGCGATTTCTATTCCTTGGCGATGTGGTCGGACGGTCCGGCCGCGAAGTTATCACCAGCCAGCTGCCGGGGCTGCGGCAGCGGTGGTCGCTCGACTTCGTCGTCGTCAACGGTGAGAACGCAGCTGGCGGTTTTGGCATTACCGAAAAGATTTGCGACGAGTTCATCGATGCCGGCGCCGATGCGATCACGCTGGGCAATCATGCATTCGACCAGAAGGAAACGCTGGTCTTCATCGAGCGGCAGGAACGGCTGATCCGGCCAATCAACTTTCCCAAAGGGACTCCGGGCCGGGGCGCCGCACTGCTCAGGGCCAGGAACGGCGCAGACGTGCTCGTCATCAATGCCATGGGGCGGGTCTTCATGGCCGATCTGGACTGTCCCTTCCGCGCCATTGATACCGAGTTGACGGCCTGCCGCCTCAAAGAAGGCGCGGATGCAATCTTCGTCGACTTTCATGCCGAAGCGACCAGCGAAAAGCAGGCAATGGGGCATTTCCTCGACGGCCGCATCTCTGCGATCGCGGGAACGCATACCCACACACCGACTGCCGACGAACGCCTGCTGCCGGGGGGGACGGCCTATATCACGGATGCTGGAATGTGCGGGGACTACAACTCGGTGCTGGGGATGGACATCGAGGAGCCGATCACGCGGTTCATCACCAAAATTCCGCGCGGCCGTTTTGAGCCCGCCAACGGACGGGCGACACTTTCCGGCCTCGCGGTCGAAATCGACGATGCGACCGGGTTGGCGACGCGGCTGAAGGCGGTGCGGATCGGTGGGGTTCTGGGCCAGAGCGAAGCAGAGTTCTGGGCGGTCTGAACGCCCTATTCGCCGCTGGTGGCCTTGACCCGGCACCCGCACTTCGGGCTATAGAACGGGCGATCCGCCGCTGTTTGCGGCCTTCAATCACAAAATCAGACACGTTTCGGGAAACGACCATGGCTGGGCATTCAGCATTCAAGAACATCATGCACAAGAAGGGCCGCGCCGACGCCGCCCGCGCCAAGATGTTCGCCAAGCTCGGCCGTGAGATCACGGTTGCGGCCAAGATGGGCATGCCGGACCCCGCCATGAACCCGCGCCTGAGGCTCGCCATACAGGCGGCGCGCGCGGAGAACATGCCCAAGGACAACATCGAGCGGGCGATCAAGAAGGCGCAGGGTGGCGACAGCGATTCCTATGAGTCGATCCGTTATGAAGGCTACGGCACGGGCGGCATCGCCATCATCGTCGAGGCGCTGACCGACAACCGCAACCGCACGGGCGGTGCGGTGCGCGCGGCGTTCACGAAATTCGGCGGCAATCTCGGTTCCACCGGCTCAGTGTCGCACATGTTCAATCATGTCGGTGAGATCACCTATCCGGCGAGCGCTGGCTCGGCCGAAAAGGTGCTGGAGGCCGCGATCGAGGCGGGTGCCGATGATGTTGTGTCTGATGACGACGGGCATGTCATCATCTGCGGTTTCGACAGTCTGGGTACGGTGGCTGGTGCGCTTGAAGAGGCTCTGGGCGAGGCCGAAGGCGTCAAGACGGTGTGGACGCCCAACCTGACGAGCCCGGTCGACGAGGAGCAGGCGCGCACGATCATGAAGATGGTCGCCATGCTCGAAGACGACGACGACGTGCAGAACGTGTTCGCCAATTTCGACATCTCCGAAGACGTGATGAAGAAGCTGACGGCCGCCTGAGGCACTGCCGGGTAGTCCTAGATCGTTTCAGACTTGCGTCGAAACGATCCGGATTTCTTCGCTCACGCAGCCAACCCTCGCAATCGCTCGGGCTGCTCCGCGGGGGCGGCGCAAGATGCCGGGCCGCAGTCGCGGCCTTAACGATTCCGCCTTGGTGGGAATCGCTCTAAGGCGCTGCTGGGTAGTCCCAACCTATCGAACCAGTGCAAGCTTTGCCACGACAGACAGCCAGGACGGGTTAGATCCTGGAGGCTTGTCGATGCGTTTCCTTGTTTGCGAAATCTGGCTGCAGGCCGCCGATCCGGCCTTGCTGAGCGCACTCGGGCAGATTGTGAACCTGTTGACCCGCCTTGTTATTTGTGACGGCTGCGACGCTGGTCTGGTGGCAATGCCACAGTAGCCTGGCCAGGGTGCGCGCGGTGGCCTGGCAGCTCGCTGCGCGTGGTATCTGTGTTCCATGCAGAGAAATTTGATTCGTATCATCGGGATCGATCCGGGTTTGAGGCGCACTGGCTGGGGCGTCATCGAGTCGGATGGAGTGCGGCTCAGTTATGTGGCGAGCGGGCATGTGACGTCGGCAGCCGATGAGACCCTCGCCTATCGCCTGCGCGAGCTGTTTGAGGGCATTTCGGGCGTCATCGCCAGCTACCGGCCGCAAGAAGCCGCCGTCGAGGAGACGTTCGTCAACGACAATGCGCGCGCGACCTTGAAGCTCGGGCAGGCGCGCGGCATGGCGCTGCTGGCGCCGGCGATGAAGGGGCTCAAGGTGGCAGAGTATCCGCCCAACCTCGTCAAGAAGACTGTGGTTGGTGCTGGCCATGCGGAGAAGCATCAGATCCAGGCGATGATCGGGTTCTTGTTGCCCAAGGCGAAAGTGACCAGCGCGGACGAGGCGGATGCCCTGGCGATCGCCATCTGTCACGCCAACCATCGCGGCGCGCAGTCGCTGGCCGCGAAGGCATTGGCGAAGGTGGGGCGGTGATGATCGGTAAGCTGCGCGGCAAGGTGGATGCGATTGGCGAGAGCCACCTGATTCTCGACGTCAACGGTGTCGGCTACGAGGTGCAGGCGTCGGCGCGGACGTTGCGCAACCTGAAGCATGGCGATGAGGTCTCGCTGACCATAGACACGCATGTGCGCGAAGACGCGATCCGCCTTTATGGGTTTACCAGCGAAGTGGAGCGCAACTGGTTCCGTACCTTGCAGAACGTACAGGGTGTCGGTTCAAAAGTTGCGCTGTCGGTGCTGGGCGTGCTGTCGACACAGGACCTCGCCAATGCCGTCGCGCTGGGCAACTGGGCGGCGGTTGAGCAGGCGCCGGGTGTCGGCAAGAAGCTTGCCCAACGCATCGTCGCGGAATTGAAGGACAAGGCGCCGGCGCTCAGCATGGCGGGTCTCAATGCGAAGACGCTGGGAGGCAAGGCGGACGAGGGTGCTGCCGCCGCGATAGCGCAGCCGCCATCAGAAGGGCTTGCTGCCGCCGAGGCGATCTCGGCGCTTACCAACCTTGGCTATAATCCCGCGCAAGCGGCGCAGGCGATTGCCGTGGCGATGCAGGATTTGGGGAGCGAAGCTGATACCGCCAAGCTCATCCGGCGTGGCTTGAAGGAGCTGGCGCGATGAGTGGACAGGATGGCGGAGACAATCCGCTGGGCGTAGCGTCGCCTGGTCAGCGCGCGCTTTTCACTTTTCTCGGCCATGCGCTGCTGGGGCCGTTCTATTCCGGCTTTGCCGTGCTGGCGATGATGATCCTCGCGCGTCCCTTGAAGCTGGACGCTCTTGTTCCGCAAGGTTTGCCCAACGCGGGCGAAGCGGCGATCAATACGTTCATCTGGGCTGCAATTCCCGCAGCGCTCGCCGGGCTGGCTCTGGCCGCCGTTGTCTGGCGGCGCGGCGGGTATCCGTGGATCGCAGCCGCAGCGGCCGGCGGCATTGCATTCATGCTGGCCGCAATCACTATGCCTTTGCCTGCGGAGCTGGCGTTGACGCCGCTGACGATGCTCGCGGCAGTGATTGCCATTGCGGTTCGATCATCCCTCGTTGGTGGCGGGATCATCATGCAGCAACAGTAGTTTGGCGGCGTTCTTTATGGTGGCTCTTGCGCTCTTGATCGTGCTGTTGCCTTGCTTGAACGCGATGAAAAGACGGCGTTGAGCAATCATGTTCGTAGACCTCGGCAATATCTGATTTTCCCAAACGAGGGATAGGTTCAGGCTGACGTTTAGGGCATGTTTGTGCCTGTGAATTTCGAGACGGGCGGACGGCATTCATGAGCTGCCCCGAATAGGGTTGAACCTCTCATACTGAGGTATTTCATGCGTCAATGTTCTGCATTGTTTGCCGCCATGGTTGCTTTGGCCGGCATCACTTCCTCCGCACTTGCCGCGAGTCCCTATGGCGTGTGGGAACGGCCTTCCACCGGAACAAAAGTGAAGTTCTACGAGTGCGCGGGCAAGCTGTGCGCGAAGATCGTCGGCGTCAAAGATCCAGCCAAAAAGAAGACCGTCGGCACTGTCATCATGGGCGGGGCGAAGAAGGTCGCCGAGAACAAGTGGGAAGGCGATCTGCTCAATACTGAAAATGGCAATGTGTACTCCGGCTATGTCACGCTCAGCGGGGCGGGTCTGAAATTGCAGGGATGCGCGCTCGGCGGTCTCGTCTGCTCGGGCGAAACCTGGAAGCCGGCCAACTAGGCACCGGACAAAAGATCTACACGCGAAATTCAAGGTTTGGCGGGGGGCGGCCGCGCGCGGGACTCGATATCTCGGATAACGAGGGCTACCGAGGTCTCGAGACTTGCGCGCGGCGGCTACTAATTTCAATTCCAGCGTGCGGTCCGCGGGGTGGGGTCGTTTTGCACCGCTTTGTGGGCCGTGCGCGGAAGGGGCGCTGCATTAAGCTGCCCGCGGGGTGCGGTGCGTCGGGGGGCGCATCGCACCCTGTGCGTCCTAGGGCGCGTTCACTTTCGATAGACGCGGGAACACGCTCCGTCTTTCTGTCTTGAGCATGTTTTTCACGCTGAACCGCACCCCACTTCAGCTAAGCATGCCCTGATGAGGGCCGGATATGGTGCGCTGGGGCAACCGTTTGGGATGTACGTGACGGGAACGGGCGAGGGCTGGCGGGCGCTGCTTGACGCGCGACGCGAATAGGCCCACGAACAAATCATGACCGATGATCGGATTGTCACGTCAGGCAAGCGTGAAACGGACGCCTTCGAGGCGCAGATCCGTCCGCAGTCGCTCGACGAGTTCATCGGTCAGGAACAGGCGCGCGCCAATCTCAAGGTCTTCATCCAGGCGGCCAAGACGCGCGGCGATGCGCTCGACCACGTCCTGTTTGCGGGTCCACCGGGGCTCGGCAAGACGACGCTGGCGCAGATCATGGCGAAGGAACTGGGTGTCGGTTTTCGCGCGACATCCGGGCCTGTGATCTCAAAGGCCGGCGACCTTGCGGCGCTGCTCACCAACCTGGAAGAGCGCGACGTGCTGTTCATCGATGAAATCCATCGGCTCAATCCGGCAGTGGAGGAAATCCTCTACCCGGCGATGGAGGATTTCCAGCTCGATCTCATCATCGGCGAAGGACCTGCTGCTCGGTCGGTGCGCATCGATCTTGCCAAGTTCACGCTGGTTGGCGCGACGACACGCGCGGGGCTCTTGACGACTCCTCTGCGCGACCGCTTCGGCATTCCCGTGCGGCTCAACTTCTACACCATCGAGGAGCTGCAACACGTCGTGTCACGCGGTGCGCGCGTCCTGGGTTGCGCGATGAATGCGGACGGTGCACGCGAGATCGCGCGTCGCGCAAGAGGCACGCCACGTATTGCCGGGCGGCTGTTGCGGCGGGTTCGCGATTTTGCGGCGGTTGCGGGTGTACCGGTCATTGATACCAAGATCGCCGATACGGCGCTGCGTGCGCTCGAAGTGGATAGCGAGGGGCTCGATGCGCTCGATCACCGCTATCTCATCTGCATTGCCAAGAACTACGACGGCGGTCCGGTCGGCATCGAGACGCTGGCTGCGGCGCTGTCCGAACCACGGGATGCGCTTGAAGAAATTGTCGAGCCTTATCTTTTGCAGCAGGGCTTCATAGGCCGCACGCCGCGCGGTCGCGTGTTGACGCTCAAGGCCTACCGGCAGCTGGGGCTCTCAGGGCCTGCGCGACAATCTTCGGCCGATCTGCCGCTGTTCGACGACGACAGCGGGGAGGGAAATAGCGGCGGTGGCACAAGCGGTCGGCTTGGTCGGACCTGAAATGCATATGCATCTTCGGGTCTGAACCATATCTTTGCCAATCTGGCATATCTCTACTGGCGTGTGATTGGACTGATGGCCTATCCAGCCCTGATTTCCAGACAATCGCGAGGCTGAAAGCACTGTGATCTCACGCCGACAATTGTTGACGGGTCTGCTTACGCTTTCCGCGGGAGGCGCGGGTTTTGGCGGCTATGCGCTTGCCGAGCCATTTCGCCTCAATGTCACCCGCTATTCGCTGATGCCGCGCAACTGGCCGAAGGATCTGCGGCTGCGCATTGCCGTCATCGCCGATCTGCATGTGTGTCCGCGCTGGATGCCGCTCGATCGCGTCGCGCGTATCGTCGCCCGCACCAATGCGCTTGCTCCCGATATTGTATTGTTGCCGGGTGACTTCGCTCCGAGCCGACGCATGACGAAGTTTGCCGGTCGGGAGGAGCCAGACGCCTGGGCGCGTTTGCTTGCAAAACTCGAAGCGCCGCTCGGCTGCCACGCGGTGCTCGGCAATCATGACTGGTGGGACGATATCCAGGTGCAGATGCGGCGCCATGGACCGACGCCGTCGGGCGAGGCGCTGAAGCGGGCCGGGATACCCGTTTATGAAAACGAGGCTGTTCGCCTGGAAAAGGACGGGCAACCGTTCTGGCTGGCGGGTCTTGGCGATCAATGGGCCTTCTGGCCACGGCCGCAGAACTACGAGGAATTCAGGCGGGGCGGCAAGGTCGGCTACGAGGGCGTCGACGATCTTCCCGCCACGCTTGCCAAGGTGACGGACGATGCGCCCATACTGCTGATGGTGCATGAGCCGGACATCTTTCCTGAGGTGCCCGACCGCGTCGCGCTGACGGTCTGCGGGCATACCCACGGCGGGCAAATCTCACTGGCGGGCTTCACGCCGGTCGTGCCATCCAAATTCGGCAGCCGGTACGTGTATGGTCACATCGTCGAAGGCGGGCGAGACCTTATCGTGTCAGGGGGGCTTGGCGTGTCGGGCATGCCGGTTCGGTTCGGTGTGCCGCCAGAGATCGTGGTGATCGACCTGGGGGTCGCACCGCGCGGCGTGACTGCTTGAATATCATGCGGTGCTGACGGCCACCTCGGCCGCATTGTCCTCGCCCACCGTCTCGGAGCCAATGACAGCTTCAGCGGAAACCGTTTTCTCCTTGAGTTGTGCAACGCCCCAGATCGTAGCGAACGCCGTGTCGGCGGCATCGCGGCCAACGCCGATGCGCACCAGACCGGAGGTGGGCGCCAGCCGTGTCGGATCGAAAAGAAACCAGCGGCCCGTCAGGTAGGCCTCGAAGAAGCCATGGAAATCGGGCGGATCGAGATGGCAGGCGTAGCCCGACACGTAACGTGCGGGGATGCCGAGCGCGCGGCAGAACGTGATACCCAGGTGGGCAAAGTCGCGGCACACGCCGGTGCGCTGAAGCAGCACGTCGCAGGCGGTGGTGAGCGCGGTGGTTGTTCCGCCGCGATATTCGATGTGGCTGGCGATCCAGTCGCAGATGGCATCGACGCGCTCGTAGTTGGCTTCCATCGCGCCAAACTCCGCCAGCGCATAGCTGGCGAGACGATCGGATTCGCAGTAGCGGCTGGGGTTGAGGTAGCTCATCACCTGAGGCGGCAGGCTTTCGTAGTCGGTCTGTTCAACGCTCGGTGCATCTTCGGTGACGGGTTCGAGGCGCACGCGGGCCTCGTATGAAATGTCGACTTCGCCGGGTTCCAGCGAAAGCCGGACAAAACGGTTGCGCTCCTCGCCGACGGGCAAGTGCGTCTGAGGCACGTTGGGTTTGACTGTGAACCGTTCGTGCTCAATCGATTGACGTGGTGTCGTCGCCACCGCGACGTTGACGAGCAAGGTGGTCGGCTGCGCGACCTCGTAGACGAGCCTGGAGGCGACGGCGATTGTGGGCATGGCGAGCCTTTGGCAATGGTGCATTTACGCAGCGGTATTGCAGCGGCATTGCAATTGCTACCACCGCCACTGGCAATTGAACCCGGACGGCCCCAATCGGTTCCACCTGTGCAACTCAAGGCTTGTCAGGAGTGCCGGTGGCGGGGCCCTTGAACATGGCGATCAGCGGATTGATGACGGATTGAACAACCGGGATCAGCGCGAAACCGACGACAAGTCCGACAATACCGTCGAGGGTGGCCTTGGTGAGCCAGCCGGTGATGTCGCCCACGACGGGCAGCTGCTGCATGCGGGCTGCGATGTCGTGGATGACGTGCCCGAGCGTTGTGAAGCCGAAGTGTTCCAGTCCGTGGACGAGGATCGAGCCGCCGACCCACAACATTGCCGCGGTACCGATTGTGGAAATGGTGGACATGACAGTCGGCATGCCCTTGACGATGGCGCGGCCAAATGTGCGCGTGGCCTGAAGCCTGCCCGTCTGGCACAGCCGCAAGCCGAAGTCGTCGGCTTTGACGAGGAGCGCCACAGCGCCATAAACCGCCACGGTGATGCCAACAGCAACGAGCGCCAGCACGATTGCCGTCTGCCACCAGCTTGTTTCCCCAATGGCTGCAAGCGCGATGGTCATGATCTCGGCCGATAGCACGAAATCTGTCTTGATGGCGCCAGCGACCCGTTGCTGTTCCAGGTGGGCTCCATCGAGAGTTTCGGGCTCGATCGCGTGTGTCTTGCTGGGGTGCAGCGTGTGCCAGATTTTTTCGGCCCCTTCGTAGCAAAGGTAGGCACCGCCTAGCATCAACAGCGGCGTCAGCAGCCACGGAGCAAACGTGTCCAACGCCAGTGCTGCGGGTAGCAGGATGACGAGCTTGTTGAATAGCGATCCGCGCGCGATCTTGGCGACGATGGGGATTTCGCGGGCGGCTGGAAGGCCCTCGACATACTTGGGCGTTACCGCGCTGTCGTCGATGACGACGCCCGCGGCCTTCGTGCCGGCCTTTGCCGCGGCTGCTGCGACATCGTCGAGCTGGGTGGCTGCGAGCTTGGCAAGTGCCGCCACGTCGTCGAGCAGGGCGAGGAGTCCACTCATGGCTTGTCGTGATGTCCCTTGCTATCCGATGCGTGGGCTTGCTTTGGCGGCAGGTGATGCGGCAGCGCTGATGCCCGCCTGTCTTTCGAGTGTCCGACTTTATGGCGGTAGATCGGACGGCAAACAAGCCTGCAAGTTCATTGGGTAATTGGTTGGGGCTTGCATGCTCTGCCTGCAGATGCAACATCCGCCGCGACAGCGAGGATGGAAGCAGGTGCGCTATTCATGACAAGTTCGACTGGGCAAGCGGTTGCGTGGCCGGATCTGGCGGGGCGTCTTGGTGAGGACGAACACGGCCAGTTCCATATTATGGCTGTGCGCGTCTATTTCGAGGACACGGATGCGGGCGGCGTTGCCTATCACGCCAGCTATATTCGTTGGTGCGAACGCGGGCGCTCCGATTTCCTGCGGCTCCTGGGCACGGATGCGCGTCGGATGATCGACGGATCGGACAACCACGAGCCTGCTGCGTTCGTTGTGCGGAGAATGGTTTGCGATTTCAAGCGGCCGGCGCGCATGGACGATGTGCTGGAAGTGAGAACACGGGTGAAGGAGCTTGGCGGGGCGAGTGTGATGCTCAACCAGGTCGTGATGCTTGATGGGCGTGAAGTGTTCGAAGCGGATGTGCTGGTGGTGCTGGTCGCGGTTTCAGGTAAGCCACTCCGGCTGACCGACACCTTGAGGAAGGCATTCGGACATTCAGACTGAGATCTGCAGGGTTCGTTGAGATAAGCGAAGATTTTGCTGTCGACGCAGGTTTGCTGGATGCTGGCGGATGGTCGGCAGCGCCTTGATCGTGGCGGCAGATACTGGCGGATCAGCCGGGCTTTCTTGCCCACAGGCGATAGGTGCCGCCGAAAACATCGGTGTTGCGTTCCTCGAAGTCGTGCCAGAGCGTGAGAGATTTGAGGTCCTGCGGATCACTATGCTCGGCGCGGAACTTTTCAAGGTCCGGGCCAAAGGCGACTTCGATGCCGACGAATTCGAGTCCCGTTTCCTGAAACAGCTGCGCGATTTCGAGAAGCGTAAACTGGTGTTCTTCGACATGGAACATCAGATCGCGGCACTCGGAGAGCGCCCAGAAATCGGAAGCTGGATTTGCCAGGCTGGCAATCGCGGGATCCATCTGGCCGGTCAGGATTTCGCGGCGGAAATTGCGAATGTCCGACGGCTTTGATGCAATGTTTCTGCCGGCAATCATGTCACGCGCCACATTCAATTGTCGCCGGGCGATGCGGCTATAAAGGCCCGCCAGGATGTAACCGCCTGGCCGCAAGGTCTGCGCGAGTACGGCGAGCCCCCGTTTGGGTTCCGCCATGTGATGGAGCACGCCGAAACTGTGGACCAGATCGAATTCGCCGGTGAAGCGGTCCAGATTGAGGATGTCGCCATGGCGGTATTCAACGCTGGTGATCCCCAGGTCGCCCAGCTTGCGGATGCCGTAGGCAAGGCTTGAGAGGCTGAGGTCGACTGCAAGCACTGAAGAGACTTCGAATGCATTGAGGACACCGATTGTCTCAAGACCAGTGCCGCAACCGGCGATGAGAACGCGGGGCTTGTCCGTCGTGGGTAACAAATCCGGTTGCAGATATGGGAAGCTTTCCGCGATTGCCTCGCGGAAAGGACCCGACGACCGCTTGCCGACGCGGACCCATCGTGGATAGGGATTTTCCTCGTATTGCTGTCTGACTGCCTGCGATGTCGCATCAGTGATGTCACCCAAAGAAGTGATCTGCGATCTGATACGCCGCTCTTCGGCTGGTTCCTCGATCTGCTGGCGCAGGAGGGGTCTTATCTCGTCGGGAATCGCATCTTGGTCGATGCCTGAGAGGTCGGATTGTTCAAGGGGACGGTAACAGGCCAGCAGAGCCAGTGTTGCCCATGAGGCTGGCGCGGTGCCTGTGTTGAGCAGTTGGCCGGCGGCTGCCACTTCATCTTCGGCCACATACCACACGTATTCATTGAGATAAGCCTGCGTGGCGAGTGCGGTTGTCAGGGGCAGGAGATCAGTTATGTCGCTTCCGCCGCCTTTTGTCGTCTCCAGAAGAAGGGCACGGCGGAGCGCAGTCAGCCATAGCTCAAGCTTTGCATCGGTTATGGGCGCCGATCTCAGATGTATGAGGAGAAGGCGATGCTTTGCGATTGCCGCCGCGCGGGTCTTATCGAATTCCGCTTCGGGGCTGGCGAAGGCGTTCAAAGCCTCGCATAGCTCTTGATCGCCGTGGAGTATCTGGGCCGCTGAAGCGCTGAGCGCCCTGGGACTGACGCGAACATTTTCGAAAAGTCTTGCAATCAGGGCGGGGAAGGAGGGGTTGTTTGGGAGCACGCGGGCGTGCCGCAAATGCCGTTCGAGCAACAAGAGCAGGTCCTCGTTGCCAGGTGCCAGCGCCGCCGCATCGACCAGGGCTGACAATCCTTCACGACCGGAACCTAGGTTTAACAGTGCCGTTCCCAAGCCCAGCAGTACATGCGAGCGCTTCAATGCTTCTTGCGGCGTCAGCAAATCCAGCGCGGTCGCGAAGGTTTCGGCAGCAGTTTTCCATTCGCGTTTTTTTGCAAGGCATTGACCCAGACCGTTCAAGGCGATGGCGGAATTTCTATCGTAGGCAATCGCGGTTTCGTATGCATTTTGTGCGCGATCCCAGTCGCCCAGTTCCTTGAGCACCTCGCCTTTCAAGACTTCAGCATCGGTGAAGTTGCGCTTCAATTGCGCGGCAATTTCATAGTGCTCAGCGGCCTCAAGCGGCTTGCCGCAGCGCCGGTAGACGCCTGCCAGATTGAAATGCACGCCGGCATCGCGAGGCTTTGCTTTCGCGGCTGATTGGAGCGCGCTCAGGGCGCTTGCGGAATCGCCTTTTCTGAGAGCAATGCCCGCTAGAAGATTGAGTGCGTCGGCGTCGTTGGGTCGTGCCATCAACGAGGCGCGCAAGGCAAATTCGGCTTCGGACAATCGTCCAGCGTTGAGATGATCCATGGCGAGATCGATGGCTTTGCGCGGTCCGCGACCCGGTGCGCGGGGCGTGTGTTTTGATTTGGCCACGACGTATCCGATTATGTAACGCAGTGAGGGGCGATAGTGACGAGCGGTGCCAGTGCGCGCGCAAGAGATGCCATTTCAGGATTTCAGCATAGTCGAAAATGGCTGTCGACACTGCCAAGGCGGGTCATCGCTTTTCGCGGGCAATGCGTTCTGCATGACATTTGGGCAAAAAGCGGAGATAGCGCGATCGGGCTACATGCCAAACAGCTCGAAATGGATGGCGCCACGGACGTCGCACACATGCCGTCCCCAGTGGTGGGCAAAGCCGAAACGAAACAAGCGCACGGCATCCTCGGGCGAGGTGCTGGCAAAGCACCAAGCGACGTCCTGCAGCTCGGAATAAATGTCGGTCAGGTCGTCAATCGCGTCGCCGACGGTGACGTCGGTGTCGAGCGTCTCGCCGGCGGGTGCGGTGGCATAATAGCCAAGAGTGGGAAACCGTGTGGCAACCGTCTCCCGCAATGCCTGATACTCGCGTTGCGGCGGCTCGGCTTCGCCTGGTGCGTTTTCAATATCGGCGCCATCATGGTAGGCGAGTGAGAGCTGATCGAGTGCGCGCGCGGTAGCGGCGATGCGCGCACCATCGTCAGCAAAGTCACCCTCGATGCAGACGATGAAGTTCGCGACGGCCTCTTTTACGGAGGTGCTTGTCCCGGCGCTGTCGTCGATTTTGGGCATGGTCGGCTCGACTTTTTTCCGTCGGCGGTCAATTGCGGGCCGACTCGATGGCAGGTGTCAGGTACACCATTTGCCCGAGCGGGTTGCGGTGTAAAGCAGGCAAAGACGGGATGCCGCGCGGGGTGACATCCCGGCCTTGTCTGCTGGTTAGGTCCGCGCGCTGGCGTGCGCAATGGGCATGATGCGGCCAGAGGTCGCTTATGACCAACTGATGACAGAGCGCCCACCTTTTCCAATTTCCGGGGATAAGTGGCGATCCGGGCATCCGCCGGGGCCTCGCTTTGGTCATATTGCGACGCGAAAACCTGGACGTTTGGGGTGGCGGAGGTCCGTAACAGGGCCTGTGGCGTCTGTGTGTGTCTCAAGGACGGGCCGGGCGTTGCGCATGGGATGGCTGTTGGCCAGGGGGACGTACCCCCGTGCGCTACCGGCCGCCTGCATTCGAGGGACAAGTCTTTTGCGACGGATAACGCGCGCATGAATCCGGCTGATCTGGTCAAGACCGCGATGGAGCCTGCTGCTTCTGGCGGCTTCTCGTTCGTGGAACTGTTTCTTCAGGCCCACATCGTCGTCAAGATGGTGATGCTGGGCTTGCTGCTTGCGTCCGTGTGGTCGTGGGCCATCATCTTCCAGAAGCTGTTCGCGTTCAGGAAGGCGCGCCGTGAAAGCGATTGGTTCGAACAACAGTTCTGGTCCGGCCAGTCACTGGACGAACTTTATCAAGCCCTGGCGCGCTCGACACCGATCACCAACGCGGCTTTATTCGTTGCGGCCATGCGCGAGTGGAAGCGTTCGGTCGAAGGCAACGTCAGGGCGCTGGGCGGCATTCAGATGCGCGTCGAGAAGGTTATGGACGTGACTATCTCGCGTGAGATGGAGCGGCTGGAGCGGCGGCTGTTGTTTCTTGCGACTGTCGGCTCGACGGCGCCGTTTGTCGGTCTGTTCGGCACTGTCTGGGGCATCATGGCGAGCTTCCAGGCGATCGCGGTGTCGAAGAACACGTCGCTCGCGGTGGTGGCGCCGGGTATCGCGGAAGCGTTGTTTGCAACCGCACTTGGCTTGATGGCGGCCATCCCGGCGGTGATCTTCTATAACAAGTTTGCTGCGGATGCGGCCCAGATCTCGCAACGGCTGGAAGTTTTCGCCGACGAATTTGCGGCAATCGTATCGCGTCAGATCGACGTCAGATCGTGAGTGGTTGAGCGATGGGTGCCAGCCTCAAGATGAACTCCGGTGGTGGCCGCAGGCGTGGCCGTCGCGGCAAGCGCGCGGTGATGAGCGAGATCAACGTCACGCCGATGGTCGACGTGATGCTGGTGCTGCTCATCATCTTCATGGTGGCGGCTCCGCTGCTGCAGGTCGGCGTGCCCGTGGAATTGCCCGAGACGAAGGGCAAGCAGCTCTCGGCCAAGAAGCAGGATCCGCTGGTCATTACGGTGCAAAACAACGGCGACGTCTTTATTGGTGAGACCAAGGTGGCAATGGACGAGATTGCCGCCAAACTCAAGGGCATTGCCAAGAACGGCTATGACGACACCATATTCGTGAAGGGCGACAGGGGGGCCAATTACGGCGCGGTGCTCAAGGTCATGGGGCGCATCGTCGAGGGCGGCTTCACCAAGGTTTCGTTCGTGAGCGAGCTGGAACAGGGAGGCTGATGGAGGTCGGCCGTGCAAGTCGGGCTCATCATGTCTGTCATCTTTCACGTCAGCCTGCTGGCGTGGGCGCTGTGGGCTGTCCACATGACGGACAAGCACGACTTGCCCGATACGCCGCCGATCGACGTCGCCATCATCACGCCGTCCGAGCTGACGCGGTTGCGCCAGGGTGATCCTGATTCGCAGAAGATGACGG
The DNA here is from genome assembly GCA_020442165.1 of Hyphomicrobiaceae bacterium. Lineage (GTDB taxonomy): Bacteria > Pseudomonadota > Alphaproteobacteria > Rhizobiales > Hyphomicrobiaceae > JAEUMD01. Next base: position 669,808 of record JAGRKV010000051.1, read on the forward strand.
CGAAGGCCGACGAAAAGCCGTCCGAAGAAATCTCCAAGAAGGAAGCGCCCAAGCCCAAGCCGATCACTGCGCCTGAGCCGCCGGCTGCAGCTCCCCCGCCGCCGTCCGAGCCGGAGGAGGCCAAGGCCGAACCGCCCAAGCCGGAACCGGAAAAGAAGCCCGAGCCTGCAAAGCCGGATCCGATCGCAGACAAGATCGCGGCGTTGCCGCCCGAGCCCGAGCCAAAGCCCGGGCCGACGCCGGATGAACTGAAGAAGCTCGAAGAACAGAAGCAGGCCGAGGAAGCGGCCAAGAAGGCGGAAGAAGAGAAGAAGAAGGCCGAAGAGAAGAAGAAAGAGGACGAGCGCAAAAAGGCTGAGGCCAAGAAGAAGGCGGATGCGAAGAAGAAGGCCGATGAACAGCGCAAGAAGCTGGCCGAAGCGCGCCTCAAGGCCGAGGAAGCGAAAAAGAAGAAGTTGGAGTTCGATCCCGACAAGATCTCCGCGCTCATCGACAAGACGCCTGAGAAGCGCGGCGCGCCCAGCAATTCGAATGCGCCCGATCCCAATGCCGCCTACAAGGGGCCGACAGCAGGGACGAGGGACGGCAAAGATACCGTGCTATCGGTGCGCGAGCAGGATCTGCTGCTTGGGCTGGTTCGGTCGCAGTTGCGCAATTGCTGGAGGCTTCCGGGCGGCGGCGGCGGCTCGGAAATCCCGATCGTGACCTTGCGGTGGCGGCTCAATCCGGATGGAACTCTCAACGGCGCGCCTCAGGTCGAGGGCGGCGGATCGGGGCCCATGTATCAGGTGGCGGTGGATACGGCGATGCGCGCGGTCCACGACTGTTCGCCGTTCACATTGCCGCCCGACAAATATGATGCGTGGAAGGAACTGATCTGGGATTTCGATCCGACCCGAATGCTTTGAGGCAGCGGGCGAATCGGCAACTCTCGAAGGCCAGCCTCAACTGGCATCTGCAAGACGGAGCAAGGACCGGAATGATCGAACTGACGATCCACCGCCAAGCAGGCGCGCGGGCATGGGGGTATTCTTGCCGGCACATGCTGTCTGCGGTCCTGCTGTGGTTGCTGGCTGTTGCTACCGCAGGGACTGCAGCGCAGGCCCAGCTGCGCGGTACGCAGCGGGAGGGCACGATTGCGCCGATCCCGATCGCTATTCCGGAATTCACCGGCGGTGATCCGAAGCTTGCCGCGGATGTGTCCAACGTCATTTCGGCTGATCTGGCGCGCTCTGGCCTGTTCGAGCCGCTCGATCGTGGTTCGTTCCTGGAAAAGATCGTCAACATCAACACCGCGCCGCGCTTTGCGGATTGGCGGGCGGTGCGGGCGCAGGCACTGGCAGTGGGTAACGTCATGTCCGATGGGGGCGGCAAGGTAACGGCCGAATTCCGTCTGTGGGACGTCTCGACGGGGCGGCAGCTCGCCGGACAGCGATTTTCGACGGCACAGATCAACTGGCGCCGCGTCGGCCACATCATCGCTGACCAGATCTACGAGCGCCTGACTGGCGAGAAGGGGTATTTCGATACCCGCGTCGTATTCATCGACGAGACGGGGCCAAAGGACCGGCGGGTGAAGCGTCTGGCGATCATGGACCAGGACGGTGCCAACGTGCGGCTCCTGAGCCAGGGCAAGAACCTTGTGCTGACGCCGCGGTTCAGCCCCAACAACCAGGAAATCACCTACATGAGCTATGCGGGGGAGAGCCCGCGCGTCTATCTCATGAACCTTGAAAGCGGCAAGCAGCAGGTCGTCGGCGACTTCCCGGGCATGACGTTCGCCCCGCGCTTTTCGCCGGACGGGCAAAGGGTCATCATGAGCCTGCAGCGGGAAGGCTCCTCCTCGATCTTCGAGATGGATCTGCGTTCGCGCCAGACCCGGCAGCTCACCACCAGCCCGGCGATCGATACCGGGCCCTGCTATGCGCCCGATGGAAGCCAGATCGTGTTCGAATCGGATCGCGAAGGGACACAGCAACTGTTTGTCATGGGCGCGGATGGTTCAGGCGTTCACCGCATCAGCTTCGGCGACGGCAGGTATTCGACGCCGGTGTGGTCGCCACGAGGCGATTACATCGCGTTCACGAAGCAGCTGTCGGGGCGGTTCTTGATCGGCGTGATGAAACCGGACGGCTCAGGGGAGCGGATCCTGTCCGAGGGGTTCCACAACGAGGGGCCAACTTGGGCACCCAATGGCCGCGTTCTGATGTTCTTTCGCGAATCGCGCGGCAACAACTCCGGTCCTCGAATCTATTCGGTCGACATCACCGGCTACAACGAGCAGGCCGTGACAACGCCATCGTTTGCGTCTGACCCGTCGTGGTCGCCGTTGCTCAATTGAGCGGTCGGCTGAGGACGTGATGGTTTTTCGGCCCCCGGCGGGCGGTACCAGGATTTGTGTGATGCTTGGAAAGGCATTTTGAGTCAGTTGCTTAGGCAATGGTTTACAAAGAGTTTCACGGTCCCATTGGTGCCACAGCATCGCGTTGCGTTTTTGCATCTAGAGACCTGGAAAAGATGGTTGAAAGTCGTGTTCGTCTTGATTGCCCGGGGGGGTATCGGTACCCCAGTAGATGGCTAGTGCCGATCAAAGCATCAGGAGATGAACCATGCAGGGTGTTAAGGGGCTGATCGTTCTTTCGGCTGTCGTCGCGGCTGTTGCGCTTGGCGCATGCCGTCGTGAAGTTCCGCATGAGCCGATGAAGCTCGGTGCGGACGTGACGGTTGAGCACGCTCGCTAAGCTTCGAGCAAATCGACAAGTACTGCGTCCTCTCAGGAACCATACATACACAACTAGGAGATCTACCCATGAAGGGCGCTATCGTTCTCGCAACGGTCGTTGCGGCAATCGCTCTCGGCGCATGCCGCAAGGAAGTTCCGCATGAGCCCATGAAGCTCGGCGCGGACGTTCCGGCTGCGACCCAGGCGGCTCGCTAAGAGCTGGCTGGGGCTCCCGAAGGGTTACCTTCGGGGTGCCAACGTTCTCGAGACCGAACTCGCGGCACTTGTTGTCGTGGTTCGGTCTCTTTTCTTTTTGGGGCGCCTCTTTCTTTTGGGGAACGCAGCTTAGCGCGATCGAACGTATTCAACGCCAGGGTGTCGGCATTTCGTCGCAGGGCCGCGGGGAAGTGCATTTCGGTCAATGATTTCTGTGAGTCCCCGGTGAATGTGGCGCCCAGAACCTTGCCCGCCTGGAGCGAACTGTGTTCTGCATGCAACCTAGTGTCGGCCACATTTTTGTACGACAGATCAGATAGGCCGACAATAAGTGAGGGGTGTGGCGTTTGCCCTGAGGGGTTAGGGCGCGCCGGCCAGACGAGGAAGGTAATTCCAGATGGCTCAGTTGACCACGGCGTCGGCGGGACGGATATCGTTCCTCTTGCGCGTCAGTTTGGCGATCGCCGCGCCATTCGTGCTTGCGGCTTGCGCCAACAAGGAAATGGGGCCTGATTCCGCGCAACTCGGCCCTGGCGGGCGGGGGGGCGCGATTACGCCCGGCACGCAGCGTGATTTCGCAACCAATGTTGGCGACATCGTCTACTTTTCGACGGACAGTACGGATCTGACGCCGGAGGCGCAGCAGACGCTGCAGAAGCAGGCGCAGTGGTTGCGGCAGTATCCGCAGTTCACGATCACGATCGAGGGGCATGCCGACGAACGGGGCACGCGCGAGTACAACATCGCGCTGGGTGCCCGCCGCGCGACGACCGTTCGCACCTTCCTCGGCCGCAATGGCATCAACGCTTCGCGCATTCGTACGATCTCCTACGGCAAGGAACGGCCAGTGGCTGTCTGTGACGACATCTCTTGCTGGTCGCAGAACAGGCGTGCGCAAACCGTGCTCAACGCTCGGGTCGGCAGCACCAACTGATTGGCCCGGGACGGGGCTCGTTTTCTGCCACCCTGATCGGCTGAACGACATCCAGATTGACGAAGGGCGCGGGATCGACTTCCGCGCCTTTTGCTTTCTGGCGTCATGCCAGTGCTTGGCCAGGCTATTTCGTTCCGATGGCGCTGTGTGGCCAGCCCGCATCTGCTGTGGCGCTACCCACAGTTGCCGTGAAGCCAGCAAACTTTGGCCAAAAACACGTCGCACGGTCGGAGCGTTGTTGAATTGCGACATGCGGGGGCGTGTCGATGCGGTGCGGGTCACATTTCATGACGATTGGGATCAATGCCAAGTGCGTGGGCGCTGCAAGGTTTTCTGCCGTGGCCGAATCCCGCATGAGGTGCGGGAAATCAACAGGTACCGGATTCGCTGTCGCTGCCGGTGCAATCGCTGTTGCCGCGATGTTGGTCTTCGCCGCCTTTAGCGCTGCCAAAGCGCAGGAAGGTCTTGGCGGCGTGCGCCCGGCGAATCCCGATGGCGTCATTCGCGGCGAACCCATTCCGGATATATCGCAAGCGCTTGAAACGATCGAGTCACGCCCATCTCCGACCGGTGGAGCTGATCGTGGCGCCGGGGCTGCTGGTGTCGACGGCTGGAGCGCGCGGAACGATGACGCAGCGTCCATTGCGGCTGAAGGCAAAAGCGCCGGGTCCGGTTCGTTGGACAGTCCTGGTGGCAATTCGGCTGCTGCTGACCTGCTGCGCCAAGCGGAAGATGCGCTGGGACGTAAAGACATCGATGGCGCTCAGCAGATCCTGGAGAGGATCGTGGCAAACGCGCCGCGCTCGAAAGAGGCGACAGTGGCGCGGCAAAAGCTGGGTGCGATCTACCGCGGCGACACAGCTTCGCTTCTCGGGGCTGCAGGTGAAGGCGCGCAAGCTGCGTCTCACAGCATGCCGTCCACCGCGCCGGACAGTGGTGGTGTGTTCGGTCTACCAGCTGCGCACGGTGATAAATCCACGGTGAGCGATGGCGCTGGTGAGTTTTCCAAGGGAGAGCTGCCAGGAAACGTCGGGGGCGGGCAGATTGAGCCTGCTGCTGCCGGACAGGAGGCGGCTATCTCATCTGCCGCGCCTGCGGCCAACCTTTCTGTTGCTCCGGGCAGCAGTCCGTGGCTGCCACGCGCCCGGCGGACGCATCGGTTCGAGGAATTGATGCGGGCGGACGTGGGCGATCGGATCTTTTTTGGGTCTTCGAGTTCCGATGTCGGCGGTCGCGCGCGTGCTGTTCTCGAACGGCAGGCCGAATGGCTGATGCGCTATCCCGACCTCTATATCGTCGTGGAGGGGCATTCGGACGATCCGGGCGACGAGATCACGAACGACCGTGTGGCGCTCCGGCGTGCCGAAGTGGCGCGGTCTCGCCTCATCGCCTCGGGAGTTGTCCCTGAAAGGATCGATATCGAGGTACGGGGCCGCCGCGACCGGGCGGTGGTGTGCGAGGAGGCAACGTGCCGCTCGCAGAACCGGCGCGTGGTCATGCGATTGATGGTGGTGCTGCCAGGTGCCTCCACGCTGCGGGATGAAACCCAACGGATGGATGCGGATTTTGGGCGCTTTGCCCACGATGCGATTCGCCAACAGCCTTCCCGGAATACGCCTCCTGATCGTTGACAATGCCAGTCGAACAGCCGATGCCTTTGGCATGATGGGAGCGGAGGCTGGGTAGCGCCATCGTCGGGTTCATGCTCTTTGCCCCGCTCGTCCGGTTCGCATGGACCCGTTCGGTTGTGACCGGCCGGGCCCTTCATGATGCAGGAGCAGATGATGCGCACGAGCCTGTCGCAGACATGCACTCCGGGATTTTTGCAGGGGAGATTGCCAACGAGGGTTCCTTGCCTGCCCGCCTCGGTGGCGCAGGTTTTGGCGCTTGCGGGTTTGGCAATTGTCCTGGCGGCACCGGTGACTTGGGCCGCGGATGCCAATTCCGGTCAGATCGTGGTGGCGCAGGCGACAGCCAAGGCCAAGAGCAGGGGCGCGGATGCCGGCGGCGATGCCTCGCTGCAAAAGCGTGTCGAGCAGCTTGAAGAACAGCTCGTTGATGTGCAGGTGACGATTGGAACGCTCGAAAGCCTTGCCCGTCCCGGCGGCGCACGCTCGTCGGGCCCATCGATGGGCGGTGGAGTGAGCTCTGGCGATGCAGCGCGCATCGACGGCATGGAGACGCAAATTCGTGCGCTGTCGGCAGAAGTCCAGCGATTGTCCAACCAGCTACGGCAGATGGGCGGCGGCGACCGTGGCGATGCCGGCGGTGGCGCTGGCCGTTCCTCTTATGCCGCTTCGGGGGCGCCGGCTGTCAGCGCACAGGTGCCATCCTCGTTCGGTTCGACGACTGTTACCACTGGCGGGGATCCCATCGGGAGCCTGATCGACCGGCAGCCGCAGGCTGCTCCGGCGCCACAGTCATTGGGACGCGACACGATGGTGGCGGCATTGCCGCCTGCCGAAAGCAATGCCAATACACGGCAGGACTATGAAGCCGCCTACGGCTATCTGCTGCGCCAGGACTATGGGGCGGCGGAAGCTGGCTTTGAGGATTTCCTGCGGGCGCATCCCAACGATCAGTTGGCAGGCAACGCGCAGTATTGGCTCGGCGAGACGCATTTCGTGCGCGGCAACTACAAGTCTGCGGCCAGTGCCTTCCTCAAGGGCTATCAGACCTACGCTTCAGGCAACAAGGCGCCGGACAGCCTGTTGAAGCTTGCCATGTCGCTTGACAGGCTGGGGCAGAAGGATGCCGCCTGCTCGTCGTTCACGGAGCTGATTGGCAAGTTCCCGGATGCGCCGGGGCACGTAAAGAGCAAGGCGGAAACAGAGAAGCGGCGGCTTGGCTGCCGTTGAGTCTGCGCACCAGGCGTTCCATTCAAGAAGTACATGTTCCGATGGTTGAGTTTTCGCCGTTCTCAGATGAAGAGTTGGCGGTGCTCTTTCGCGGGCTTGAACGAACGCCTCTGGCACTTGCCGTCTCCGGTGGCGCGGATTCGATGGCGCTGATGCACATGGTGGCGCGCTGGGCTCGCCGCAGCGAAGTGCGGGCGGCATGGCTGCAGCGCTCACAGGCGGCAGCTGCGCTAAGCGATCACGCCGCACCTCAGGGGATCGACTGGACCGGTTTGGCAAAGCCGCTATGGCTGCGGGATGTCGGGAATGCAGACGAGTTCGATCGTGCTGGAGGACTGCCGCATGTTGTCGTGCTGACGGTCGACCATGGATTGCGCGCGGCGTCTGCGGACGAAGCGCGGCTTGTTTGTAGCGAAGCGGAAAAGCTCGGGCTTTCTTGTGCCGTCCTCAAGTGGGAGGGCGGGAAGCCGGCAACGGGTGTCCAGGACGCAGCGCGTAACGCGCGCCGCGATCTGATGTGCGACGTGCTGCGGGCAGAACGAGGCCTGCTGTCGGACATCGCTCGCGCCAGGGAAACGACGGGCGGCTTCATCCCACATCGGCGTTTGGCCATGGCGCACCATCAAGGCGATCAGGCTGAGACATTCCTGATGAGGCTGGCGCGCGGCAGCGGGCTCGAGGGCCTTGGTGGGATTAAGCCATCAAGCTGGATCGAGCGTGCGCCCACTGCGGAGCGGCCAGCGTCCTTCCAGGTGGCTGTTGAAAGACCCCTTCTCGATGTGCCCAAGGAACGGCTGGTGGCGACGCTTCAGTCATATGGCGCGCGCTGGGTGGACGATCCTTCCAACGAGGATGAGCGGTTCGAGCGTGTGCGTGTGCGCAAGATGATGCCGCTGCTGGCGGAACTGGGTCTTAGTGCGGAAAAGATCGCGCTCAGCGCGCGGCGGCTCAGGGATGCAGAGATGGCGGTCGATCGGCTGCTCCGCGCCGATGCCAAGGGCAGCATTGCGGAGGCTGCGAGCGCCGTTCGCGCTGAAGTCGACCTTTCAAATGCAAGGGAATTCATTTCGGCATACACCGCCGTGCGCGCGCTCAAGCGTTTGCTTGCAGCCTATGGCGGCGGCGCGCGGCGGGCTGAGCTGGCACAAGTGGAGCAGGTGGCTACCCAGGCGGTCGATTGGAAAGCGCGGGAGGGAATCGGAAGCCTGACGCTCGGTGGCTGCAAGATCGAATGTCATGGTGAAGGGGGGCGATGGCTGCGCATCTACCGCGAGGGTGCGGGGGTGGGGCTGCCGGTCATTCCGATCCTAGCAGGCCAGAGTGTCGATTGGGATGGACGGCGTTTCACTGTGCGGGCGGATCAGGGGGCAATTTCAGGTGCGGCCGTTCGAGCGTTGGGCATGCAAGGCTGGGCGGAACTCAAAAAGGTGGTGCCTGAGATTGCGCGGCTGAAGTGGCCGGCTGCTGCTGCGGCCACTTTGCCGGTGATCGAACGCCATGGACGGATCGTTGCCTACGTCGGGATCCAGGAAGCATTGGCTGGCGAGAGAGAGACCTCCGGCGACGTGCTCGCAGCCTGGAAAGCATTCGCGGCGGAGCACGAGAAGTCATATCGGTGCACGTTTGCCGGCATTTGCGAACTGTGAGAGTTCGACGGCCCCGAATTTGCGTTGTGAAGTCCGGCTTCCGACAATTGTGTTGAATCTGAACGATTTTGGCGGGTTAACGCGGCTTGAACCCGGCTCTGCGAGACTATGGGCCGCAAATTGCAAACGGAAAATGGGTATGGAATCTGCTCCAGGACCGAATTACGGGCATTTCGACGCCGATGGGATCGCTTGGCAAACTCCGGGTGGGCTCCTATCTTAACGAGGACTCGGCGCGCGGGGGCACGGCTCGCGGCAATTGCCGATTATGGTTCGACCGTGAAAATCGCTGGACCGTGGAACGTGTGCGGCTATACGCCGGTTTAGGGCCATTCGCACATGCGGCACGAATAGGAACACCTGGATGAACCCCAATCTACAGCGCTTGGCGATCTGGGCAATTGCTCTGGTTCTTCTCGCAGCCCTGGCAAATCTCTTCTCCAATAGTTCCACGCCAAGCCGGCGTGGCGGTCCGGAGGTCAGCTACTCCAAGTTCCTGGCCGATGTGGATGCGGGCAAGGTTGCCGACGTAACGCTCTCAGGAAACCGGATTTCCGGCAAACTGCGTGAAGGCGGCGGAACCTTTACAACGTATGCGCCTGAAGATCCCGGTCTCGTCGATCGGCTGCAGAAAAAGGGTGTCGACTTCACGGCGCGCCCGTCCGAGGAGGATGTGCCCTCGGTGATGAACCTGCTGCTGTCGTGGTTCCCGATGCTGCTTCTGATCGGCGTGTGGATCTTCTTCATGCGGCAGATGCAATCTGGATCCGGCCGTGCCATGGGCTTTGGCAAGTCGCGGGCGAAGCTGCTGACCGAACGTCATGGCCGCGTGACATTCGAGGACGTCGCCGGTGTCGATGAGGCCAAATCCGATCTAACCGAGATCGTCGAATTCTTGCGCGACCCTCAGAAGTTCCAGCGTCTTGGAGGCCGCATTCCCCGCGGTTGTCTGCTGGTTGGCCCTCCGGGCACCGGCAAGACGCTCATCGCGCGTGCTGTCGCGGGCGAGGCCAACGTACCGTTCTTCACCATCTCGGGCTCCGACTTCGTCGAGATGTTCGTCGGCGTGGGCGCTAGCCGCGTGCGCGACATGTTCGAGCAGGCGAAGAAGAATGCGCCCTGCATCATCTTCATCGACGAAATCGACGCAGTAGGCCGGCATCGTGGTGCGGGCCTGGGCGGCGGCAACGACGAGCGCGAACAGACGCTCAACCAGTTGCTCGTCGAGATGGATGGCTTCGAAGCCAACGAAGGCATCATCATTATCGCGGCGACCAACCGTCCTGACGTTTTGGACCCTGCGCTGCTGCGTCCAGGCCGGTTCGACCGGCAGATCGTGGTGCCCAACCCCGATGTGGTGGGCCGCGAGAAGATCCTGCGCGTGCATATGCGCAAGGTTCCCGTCGCTCCCGACGTCAACCCGCGTGTGATCGCGCGTGGCACGCCGGGCTTCTCGGGTGCGGATCTTGCCAACCTCGTCAACGAGGCTGCACTTCTGGCCGCGCGCCGCAACAAGCGGCTCGTCACGCAGACCGAGTTCGAGGATGCCAAGGACAAGGTGATGATGGGCGCGGAGCGCCGCTCCATGGCCATGACCGAGGAGGAAAAGCTCGCGACCGCCTATCACGAGGCCGGGCATGCGATCGTCAACCTCGTGGTTCCGGGCAACGATCCTCTGCACAAGGTAACGATCATTCCGCGCGGCCGTGCGCTGGGCGTCACCATGAGCCTGCCGGAGCGTGACAAGCTCAGCTATTCGAAGGAGTGGTGCGAGGGCAAGATCGCCATGGCGTTCGGTGGCCGGGTGGCCGAGCAGATCGTGTATGGCAAGGACCACCTCAATACGGGCGCATCAAGCGACATCACGCAGGCTACAAATATCGCCAAGCGCATGGTGACGGAGTGGGGCATGAGCGAGAAGCTCGGACCGCTGCTCTACAATGAGAACCAGCAGGAGGTGTTCCTCGGACACTCCATCACGCAGACCCAGAACATGAGCGAGGAGACCGCCAAGCTCATCGACGAAGAGGTCCGCCGCATCGTCATGACGGGCTATGACACCGCCTGGGAGGTTCTGACGAAACACCGCCAGGATCTTGAGGCCGTGACCCAGGCGCTGATGGAGTACGAGACGATCTCTGGCGATGAATGTCAGGCGCTGATGCGTGGCGAGAAGATCGTGCGGCCATCCGACGACGACGAGACCAGCGGTTCGATCGGTTCCGCCGTGCCGGTCGCTGGTCCGCAGGCGCGTCCGCCGCGTGGCGAACCTGATGCTGGCGGTATGGAGCCACAGCCGACGGGTTGATCGCAGATCGCTTTGAGACGAGATTGAAGGAGCCCCTGGATGTGATCCGGGGGCTCTTCGTTTGAACGACAGCGCATTCACTTTTCATGGAATTGGGAACGCGCTCTATCTTTTTCTCTCGGGCATGTTTTTCACGCTGAACCGCTACGCACTTCAGCTAAACATGCTCCTGCACAAGAGGCCTCGATGTCCGGTTCGCCAAGTTCCAGGCACTACATTCGCCCGATTGTCAGCCTAGGTGCCGACACGCGGCACCTGGAGCGCATGAGGTCCGCACCTGTTTCTCACCTGTGCGGGCGGCCTGATCTGATCTTCACGCATGTCGAGGTGATGACGCGGCCAACAGCGGCTGGCCGTCGCTCGCGCTGGCTCGTGCGTACTTTGGGCGCTGCCGGACTGGACAATGCGGAAATGGCGGTGGGCTCTGGTGATGTTGCGCGCATCAGTTCCATGTTCGACGCGCTCGTATCTCCGCGGCTGCCGTTTGCGGGTCTCGCCATGAACCGTCCAGCGATCATGGGCATCGTCAACGTCACGCCCGACAGCTTCTCGGACGGGGGCAGTTTCGATACGAGCCAGAGGGCCATCGACCATGCGTTGCAGCTGGCGGACGAGGGTGCCGACATCCTCGATATTGGCGGCGAGTCGACACGGCCTGGCTCGGATGCCGTGCAGCTCGATGAGGAACTTCGCCGCGTCATCCCCGTGATCGAGGGGCTGCGCGCCCGGACGGACAAGAAGATCTCGGTCGACACGCGCAAGGCGGAGGTCATGAAGCGCGCTGCCGCCGCGGGTGCGGACATCCTCAACGACGTGTCCGCACTTACCCATGATCCAAAGGCGTTGGAGACGGCAGCGGCGACGGGGCTGCCGGTCATGCTCATGCATGCGCAGGGCGATCCCAAGACGATGAACGACAACCCGCAGTACGATGATGTCGTTCTCGACGTTTTCGATTTTCTGGAGGAGCGGGTCGCAGCGTGCGAGGCCGCTGGCATTCCGCGCACGAAAATCTGCGTTGATCCGGGTATCGGCTTTGGCAAGCATCTCCACCACAATGTCGCGGTTCTGGCCGCGATGAGCCTGTTCCATGGGCTTGGGGTACCGGTCTTGCTTGGAGCGAGCCGCAAAAAGCTCATCGGCCAGCTTTGCAATGTGGACGATCCGAGGGAGCGTGTGCCGGGTTCGATCGCGGCGGTGCTGTCGTCGGTGGCGCAGGGCGTGCAGCTGGTGCGCGTACACGACGTCGCCGCGACGCATCAGGCGCTTGCCGTCTGGCGGGCGGCCCTCGCGGGTAGTGAGGGTGCCGCACGCTGATCCGCTGTTGTCCACAACGGTGCCAGCCAGAAGCAATGAGGCTTGCTGCTGGCCGGGACTTCGATCCTCTCAGTCTAGTAGCCCGCCTTACGGCCGATGGCCGGTTAAACGAACTGGGACAGCAGGATGAAAACCGGCGCGGCGTGCAATGCCACGATGCTGGCATAAGCCGAAGCCATGAACACTTTCTCCATCGGCTTCATGACCGGCACGGCGAGGCGCGTGGAAATGGCGCTCGGCCAGGCAATGCACAGCACAAGAATTGCGAGCGCGGGAATGATGCCGCCGAACTTCAGTGTCAGCCCCACCAATACTAGAGCGGCGACCGGGAAGACGAAGCGCACAAACCAGCGGCGCTTGCCGTGCAGGAGTGCGCGCCAGACGTGGCCGCCGTCGAGCGGCGGCACCGGGATCATCTGGAAGAGGTTGGCGACACCAACCAGGGCTGCAGCCACGACCAGAAGGATGCCTGTTAGATGCGCATCTATGTATTCGGTGCTCGGGATGTGGCCGAAGAGCGAGATGAAGTTGGCGTCGTAGGACCGTGCAAACATGAGCAGCGAGAAGGCGAAAACGCCGCTCAGGCCGGGTCCCATAAGACTTACGAATGCTTCCTCGCGCGCTGACCGGAACGGACGGTCGGAACTGACGGCTCCGCCGATGAAGGGGATCGGGATGAAGCGCGTGTTCTCGTGACCGGCGATGAGGAACGCGATCCAGTGACCGGTCTCGTGGATGATTATGGTGGCAACGAGCAGTGCGGCCAGCCGCCAGTCGACGAAGTAGGCGAGTGCCAAAAACGAGAAGCCCGTCAGCACGTAGCTGAAGAGGCGGCGTTGCCAGTGGTGGTGGCTCGACGCCATGCGTCCTGCTTCCAGCGAAGCTGCATGGCGCGCGTCGTGCGGTTCGCAAACGTCAGCCAGATAATCGAGCATCTGGTAGAGCGAATGCCTCCAGGCGAGCATCATGGAGATCGACAGCAGAATGCTGCGCTCCTGGGTCAGCGTGACCAACGTGCCGTCTGGATGATCGGCAAGCGTCAAGGTCTCGTGAATTGTAGCTTCGGGCGTGTAGTCGAGGTCGTGGATGGCGACGATGCGGCGCTCATAGCGCTCGGCTTCGACAATCTCCACTGGCTCGTAGGTTTCGGAACGCAGCTTGGCACGGCGGCCGCTCGTCATGTCGATGATGAGGCGGAAGCGATTTTCCTGACCCGGCACGGGTTCGTCGGATACGAAGCGCTGCGAGGGGCGTTCTGTCAGGTGGCGCCATACGGTGTGGCGGTCGGCGCGAACGATACGTGAGCGGGCCATGCGGAAAAATGGCAGTAGCGGAGCTTCCCAGAGCAGAATTGCCAGCAAAAGGGCGCCGCCAAGCAGAAAATACGGACTCGTGAACATCATATCCACCGCACAAAAAAGGTTCGGTGAACGGTACGGATGAGCCGCTACGAATGCGTAAATCCCACCGTTACAGTTGATCCGAAGTTGCCGTTTTTGTCGAGCAATCGTGGTGCCGCCGAGCGCGTGACCGGCTGGCCGGGAAGACGCGCAAAAAGCGAAAGTTCGGTGCTGCCGGGGGCTGAGTGTCTTGATTCAATACGCGGTTAAGCTGCGGTTCATGAACTTCATGACATCCATTGTCGCGGCCTCAGGAAATTGGTAGATGAGGCGGGTCCGTGTGACATCAATGATGTTGGATCTGGCAAGGGAGTTGGCTCGATGACGAACACGTCTCGCCGCCCCAATGGGGCGATGGTCTGAGGTTACCCGATCGGGTGGACTTCTACCGGTAATGGCTGCTGGCCGCCGTTGTGTGCGCTGGTTGCCGCCTCTGAACCGTCTCGCCGGCGGTTCCTTTCGACATGTTTGATGGAAATTTGACATGGGCAATTCCCTGTCCGTGGACGGCACTGCTGCCGTTCACATGTTCACCTCGTCCGCAGCCTGGATCGAGGGAGATGCAACGCGCCAGCTTCAGGAGGTTGCGAAGCTCGATGGTGTGACGGCGGTGGCCGCCATGCCAGATCTTCACCCGGGAAAATACGGCCCGGTCGGCTGTGCTGTGCTCGCCGGTCTCATTCATCCGGGGCTGATTGGCGCGGATATCGGCTGCGGCATGGGCTTGTTTGCGCTAGATGTCGCGGCGCGGCGGCTGCGTGCCGACAAGGTGGCAGACCGGCTGCGTGCGCTTGGCGGCGCTTGGTCCGGCGATGCGCTTGCGCGGGTCGAGGACATGGGGCTGGCGGCGTCCGCTTACGATGGGTCACTTGGCACCATCGGCGGCGGCAATCACTTCTGCGAGTTGCAGGTGGTCGACGAGATCATCGATCCAGAAGCTGCCGGGCGCGCAGGCATTGATGCCGAAGGCGCATATCTGCTGGTTCACTCAGGTTCGAGGGGGCTGGGTTATGCAGTCCTGGAGGGGCTGTTGGCTGGTGGGCTCCAATCGCTGGACCCGGCGAGCGATGCCGGTCATGCCTATCTGGCGGCGCATGACCACGCCGTGCGATGGGCGGTGCTCAACAGGCGCATCATTGCCGAGCGTGCGGCCGGCGCATTGCGTCTGGATATGCAACTTGTCAACGATGTGGGCCATAACCTTGCCGAGGTGACAGGTAACGGCATTCTTCACCGCAAAGGTGCGGCGTCGGCGAACCGTGGGTTCGTTCCCGTACCTGGCTCGCGCGGCGCGCTGTCCTATCTTGTGGAGCCTGTTGCGCATGCCCCTGAGGAGAGCCTTGCCTCATTGGCACACGGGGCGGGGCGCAAGTATGAGCGCGGCTCCATGCACGGGCGGGTTGGTGCGAAGAAATCCGATCTAGCGCGGCTTCAACGCAATCGATTTGGCGGCGTCGTGGTCTGCGAGGATCGCAACCTGCTGATCGAGGAAGCGCCTGAAGCTTATAAGGCAATCGGGCAGGTAATCGAGGACCTCACGCAGTTCGGGCTGGCGCGTGTGGTGGCGACCTTCAGGCCGCTCGTTACGTTCAAGTCGGTGAAGGAGACCCTTGGGGCTGTGGACGCCAGCCGTCAGTCACGCGACAAGAACCGCCGTGAGAAGGCCGAGGGACGCTTGCGTCGCAAGGCGCGGGAGGACTGGCGATGACGGTACGGCTGCTGCTGACTAGCGGGCGCGGGCCGGCCGAGTGCCGGATCGCGCTTGCCCATGCGCTCAAACGGATGGGGGAAGAAGCTTGCGAACTGGGCGTAACTTTTGATGTCGTCGAAGGGCCGGCGCCGGACGACCATGGTCCTTCATCGGCCGTCGTTGTGCTGTCGGGAATTGGTGCGGAGGTTTTCGCGCACAGTTGGACCGGCACAGTTCTTTGGGTCGCCGAAAGCCCTGTCCGGCCGCACCATCGCCGCAAGAACTGGTTTATCGGGATAACTCGCTTGCCCGACTCCGACGACGGCATGGCTCGGACGATCGAAGATGGAGACGTGCGCTTCGAGACCTTCCGCGCCGGGGGTGCGGGCGGGCAGCATCAGAACAAGACAGAGAGCGCGGTGCGTGCCGTACATCGGCCAACCGGGGTGGCGGTGGTGGTGCGGGAGGAGCGTTCGCAGCATCGCAACAAGGCGCTAGCCCTCGACCGGCTCGCCGAGCTGATCGACGCCAAGGCGAGACTGGCCCGGGAAGCCGAAAAATCCGACCGGCACGCGCAACACGATGCACTTGAACGTGGCCAGCCGGTGCGGCGCTTCACGGGTGCGGCCTATCGGGAAGCTCCCGTCAGCTCGCAGCGGCGCGGCGGTCGGCAAGGCGCTGCTCGGCGCCCATGACAATGGCTTCGCGCAGCTCGCCTGGCGCGGTTATGGACTTGTCGATACCAAGGTGCTGAGCGGATGCGATCTTGTGCAATTGTTCGATGCTGGTGATCGCTTCCAGCCGCTTCATGACAGCGGTACGGCCCTGACGTTTCAGGATCACGACGACCGAAAACGCAAAGGGATCGAAGGCTTTTTCGCCGGCATCTTCTTCGCGGGCTTGTGGAGGAGCTGGGGCGGCTTCCACTTCAGAGATTTGAGCAGCGCTCGGCCCGGTCAGCTCGGATCCGGAAGCGTCCCAGACAAGCATGCGCGCAATGCGCTTGCCAAGCCGCTCCGCAATGCGGTCGGCCTGATGTGCATCGACGCCGGGCTCGGCGGAAATGATGGATCGTAGGAAGGCCCGCATTCGCGGGCCCGGCCAGAGCTGCGCCGATCCTGCCATATGTTCTGCGTCCTGGGCTGCGATTCGCCTACGCGTTGAAGCATACGCCGTCAGAGCGTTTACGTCGCGTTGTCTATCATCGGCAGGATTTCGGAGTAGAGCTGTTTGAGGTCGACTACGCCGTTGCCGTACTTCTGCTCGATCGGCTGGCGTTCGGAAACCCAATCGAAGGCATTGGCGATGCCGTCGCGCTGCGGCATCTGGGTTTCGAGCATGGGATGAACGAGGGCGATTTCCTCGATCAGCGTGCGTTCGCGGCCGTTTGCGTCACGCACATAGTTTGCGACGCAGACATAGCGGCGGTCCTCGATCGGGATCTCTTCGAGATCGTCGAGGTTGCGCTTGCCTTCGATGATGAGGGCGATGCGATCGACGGCCAGCTGCGAAACATAGTCCGGCCGGAAGGGCACCAGCACCTTGTCGGCGATCTTCAGCGCGGCAAGCGCGGCAAACGAAAGCCCGGGCGCGCAATCCAGGATGACAACGTCGAAAGAGCCCTCGAAGCGGCGCAGGAGCTGCTCAAGCCGCCCGCGCACGCGATTGGCCACGATGTCAGGGTCGTTGGACTGCTGTGCCTGCTTGAGGAACAGTTCGCCTTGGACGTCTTCGAGCAGCAGGGAGCCAGGCAGTAGCGACAACTTGGGCGCCCGGCCGTCGCCATTTGCGACATCACCGACGCCGTGGAGGAGATATTCCTTGGGTTGCAGGCTCTGGCCATCGAACAGGTCGAAGAAGTAGTCGGCGATGGTTCGGTTGGCCTTGCGGGCCTCGCTCCAGCCTTGGCCGCCGATCAAGATGAGGGAGGCGTTGCACTGGGAGTCGAGGTCCATGATGAGGACGCGCTTGCCACCCCAGACGCTCAGGGCATGGGCCAGCATGACAGAGACGGTGGACTTGCCGACGCCGCCCTTGCGGTTCGCCACGGCCAGGAAGAATGCCATTCAATCAACTCCGCATACGCAAATTCGTCTGTTGAGGGCGAACAGATAGCGCGTTTCTGTTGTATCGTCCCCCTGTGTGCCGGGCATGCCAGCAACAGCGGGCCGGTCTGTTGCCGAATTGCCAGACTTATGTGCCAAAAGCTAGGCGCCGGGGCGGTAGAACGGGGGCCGGGCAGGCTCCAGACTTCGGATCTTCCAGTTCCTGGGCATGGAGAGTTGGCCTGATAGGGGTCCGGAAACCAAGTATGTGGCATATATCTTGGTGGTTGCGACCGTGGTCGGGGTGTGGCGTTAATCATATCGCTGCATTGCGGGGGTTCGGTTACAGCTGCAACCCGGTTTTCCGCGGCGACCGGCGGGCCTGCAAAAGCGTTGCCCCCGCGGCGAGCCAGGCTCCCTGGGGAGCGCCAATGCCGTGGCGGTTTCTGCGGCAAGTGATGGGTACACGAGGGTAGGGTTCCATGGGACGGCGTTATTTCGGCACGGATGGCATTCGCGGGCTCGCCAACAAGCACCCGATGACATCGGAGGTGGCGCTCAAGGTCGGCATGGCGGCCGGTCATGTGTTCCGCTCGGGCGATCACCGCCACCGGGTCGTGATCGGCAAGGATACGCGGTTGTCCGGCTACATGCTCGAAGCCGCGCTGATGTCCGGGTTCACCGCGGTCGGGATCGACGTCTTCCTGCTGGGACCGATGCCGACACCCGCGGTTGCCATGCTGACCCGATCACTGCGGGCGGATCTGGGCGTGATGATTTCCGCCTCGCACAACAGGTTCGAGGATAACGGCATCAAGCTGTTTGATCCCGACGGCTACAAGCTCTCCGACGAAACCGAGGCGCGTATCGAGGACTTGATCGAGTCCGATACGACACCGCTGCTTGCCAGACCTGACAGGATCGGCAGGGCAACGCGGGTGGAAAGCGCGCAGGAACGCTATATCGAATTCGCCAAGCGCACGCTGCCGCGCAATCTCCGGCTCGACGGGCTTCGCATCGTCATCGATTGTGCCAATGGTGCGGGATACAAGGTGGCGCCTGAAGCGCTCTGGGAACTGGGCGCAGAGGTCATCAAGATCGGCGTTGGTCCGGATGGGCGCAACATCAACGACAAGTGCGGCTCGACGGCGCCAAACGCTCTTGTGGACAAGGTCAGGGAAGTGCGTGCCGACATTGGTATTGCGCTCGACGGCGACGCTGACCGCGTGGTGATCGTCGATGAAAAGGGGCAGATCGTCGACGGCGATCAGATCATGGCGGTGATAGCGGAAAGCTGGCACCGGCGGGGACGGCTCGCGGCCGGCGGCATCGTTGCCACGGTAATGAGCAACCTGGGTCTTGAGCGCTATGTGCAGAGCCTAGGACTTGGACTGGCGCGTACGCCGGTGGGCGATCGCTATGTGGTCGAGTACATGCGCAAGCACGGCTACAACGTCGGCGGTGAGCAGTCCGGTCACATTGTTCTGTCGGATTTCATCACCACCGGCGATGGACTCGTTTCGGCGCTGCAGATCCTGGCGGTCGTGGTGTCGACGGGGAAACCCGTATCACAGGTGTGCAAGCGCTTTGACCCGCTGCCACAGATTCTGCGGAACGTGCGCTATGCCGAGGGCAAGCCGCTGGAAGACAGCCGAGTCGTCAAGGCGATCGATGCGGGTCGCGAGCGGCTGGGCAACTCGGGGCGTCTGGTTATCCGGCCGTCAGGGACTGAGCCGGTGATCCGCGTGATGGCCGAGGGCGATAACGAGACGGTAGTCTCGGCTGTGGTTGGCGACATCGTTGATGCCGTTCAAGAGGCAGCGCGCGCATCGGCCTAAGGCAAACGCCATTAACCGCACGTTTACGATTGCAGGACGCCAGCAATCTTGCAGGCGGCGATGAGCCCGTGTGCGATGCATCCGGTTGCAAAGAACCTGCATGCAATGAGCCAGGCCGCAGCGAAGTTCCGCCGCGTGGCGATGAAATCCTTTGCGGAAATACTCGTGCTGCGGGCGTCGACAAGGGCGCATGCGATCTGCGGAACCCGGTCCATTCGATCGCCTGAAACGGGGCGATGCGCTTTGTTTAGCCGCCGCGAGAAGAGAAGCGTGCCAGGGCGGTACGCCGATTAAGTGCTCTTTAAAGAATATCTGCGAGCTTGACCGAGGTTAGGCGGAGATAGTCATGCGTTCTTGGACCGCCAAGGTACTAGCGGGTCATTCTTGGAAAGGGACAGTCATGACCAGCATTCGAAGTTCGATCGCTTTGGGCGTCATGATGGTTGCGCTGGGCGGATCGAGCGCGACGGCCGCCGATCTTGATGGTGGCAGTGTCAAGGACGGTTACATTCCCGCTCCATCAATGATCGCTGAGCCTATGTCATCGGGCCTCTATGTCCGCGTCGATGGTGCGCATGCGAGCTATGACAATCCGATCATGGTCGAGGATCACATCTACGATCTGGTCGATACGAACATCGGCAATGCGTGGTCGGTCGGTTTCGGCATCGGTCGCTATTTCGGCAACGGCTTCCGTGGCGACGTCACCTACGAATATCGCACCGAGGCGGATGTCTCCGGTACGCTACTCAACCATGCCGCCACGCTCGATGGTGAGCGCGAGTTCGGTCTGCGCAGCCACCTCGTTCTGGCCAACCTCTATTATGACTTCAATGCAGGCGGCCGCTTCTCGCCTTACCTCGGCGTTGGTCTGGGCTGGGCACGCAACATGACAACGATGGGTGCGGTGAGCAACGATTGCGGTTGCACCGGTATCGTCCATTCGGGTGCATCCGATAGTGTCGCTGCCGCCCTGATGGCCGGTGTCACGGTCAACCTGACGGCGGGCCGCGGCGGGCAGGTGAGCTATGGCGGCAGCACCAAGGATGCGCCGATCGTCACAACGAGCAATCGCGGTCTGCTTCTCGATTTCGGTTATCGCTTCCTCTATCTGGGCGATGTGGCGACCGGGCCTGTGCAGGCTCTCGGCTTTGCCTCCGATGGCAGCGACATCATTTCCGACGATCCGGTGGTGGAGAACATCCACGCTCACGAGTTCCGTTTGGGCCTGCGTTACAACCTCAATTGACGCGGGCCTATAGGGCGGGGCTCTGCTCCGCCCATGAGTTTCCACGACGAATGCCGGGCACGGCGTCTTATCATGCCCGGCCAATCCGATGGCGTTGATTGGTGGCAGCCGAACTTCGGATTGAACTGTTCCTTCTTTTGGTCCCCTGTTGTGCGTTCTGCGGTCACCTGCGCCGCGCCAAAGGCTCGTTCAGGGCAATCTGGGGTTTTCGATTCTTCTTGTCGCCCGCTTCGCCGTTGCGTTCAGCAGTGTTCGAAATGGTCATGGCCGGAGGCGATTGAGCCGCTGGCGGAAGAGGAACGACAGTTATGAACTTCAAGCTTGCAACCGTATTGGCGGGACTGACGCTTGCGTTCAGCGCCGCACCGGCGGCCGCGGGAGACTACGACTACGGCGGCGGCAGCCTCAAGGATTATGGCGGCGGACCGGTGGGTGTGCCTGTTCCTGCTCCTGTGCCCATGCCGCTGCTGCGTGCGGACTACTACCTGCGCGCCGATGTCGGCGTCGGCTTGTCCGACAGCATGAGCGCCAGCGAGACGGGGCTCGTCTATGGTCAGGACGCAGCCAGCAACGATGTCACCGTGCCCTCATCGTGGGCTTCGGGTGATGGCACGCTGCCGATGACCTTTGGGTTCGGTGTCGGCCGCTATTGGTCGGACAGCTTCCGCACCGACCTGACGATCGAATGGATCCGCCAGGCCAAGGCCTACGTCAAAGGCCAGATGACCTACACCAATGAGGACGGCGCGACCGTGAACGTCGCCATGCACGACGAGACGACCCGCGAGGGCGGCCTGTTCCTCTTCAACGGCTACTATGATTTCGTCCGTGAGGAAGGCGCGCGCTTCAAGCCCTATATCGGTGCGGGCGTCGGATTCGCGCTGAACATCCTGTCGCGTGACAGTGCGGTCTCCGAAGAGATCTGCCTTGCTTGCGGTGGCACGACGTTCCTCAACGAATACAGCACCTGGAAGAAGACGACGGTTACTTCGCTTGCGGCCGCAGCGATGGTCGGCTTCACCTACGATCTGCGCGATTCCATGAAGCTCGATGTGGGCTACCGTTACCTCTACGTCGGCGGTAGCGACGTCAGCGTCGGCATCATGGACAGCCTGAGCACGGTCAAGATCGAAGCGCAAAACGAACATCAGATCCGCGCCGGTATCCGGATGGACATCGACTAACAAGGGCGCGGCACTCCACAAGCTGCTTTGAATTAAGGGGCGGACCAGACGGTTCGCCCTTTTTTGCGTTTGATGGTTCGAAGGCAAACGGCTGTCTGTTTGGGATGCCTCATTCCAGGTGGATCGCTGATGGCCCCCATTGACCGGCGGCTGAGAAGCCCTTAGACCCGCTGGCGGGCCACTCCTCCCCACCGAGGAGCAACTATCTGGAAGGGTAGATTGATGACCACCAGCGCAAAGCCGGCGACCCGCCCGGCCAATCCCAATTTCTCTTCAGGTCCCTGCAGCAAGCGTCCCGGCTGGACGCTCGAAGCGCTCCAGGGTGCTCTTACCGGCCGTTCGCATCGCTCGAAGGAGGGCAAGGCACGGCTGAAGCTTGCGATAGATAAGACCAAGCAGATCCTCGGCGTTCCGGATGGTTTCGTTTGCGGAATCATGCCGGGTTCCGACACGGGCGCCTTCGAGGCTGCCATGTGGTCGATGCTGGGCGAGCGCGGCGTTGACGTGCTGGCATGGGAAAGCTTCGGCGCCATCTGGGTCAAGGATGCGCTCAAGCAACTGAAGCTGACGGACCTGCGCGTCGACGAGGCGGACTTCGGTGTGCTGCCGGACCTCTCCAAGATCGATTTCAAGCGCGACCTGGTGCTGACAGCCAATGGCACGACGGCAGGTGTGCGGCTGCCCAGCTATGACTTCATTCCAGACGATCGCGAGGGCATCGTGCTCGTCGATGCGACGTCGGCTGCATTCGCGCAGGACATCGATTGGGCCAAGGTCGATGTGCTGACGTTCTCGTGGCAGAAGGTGATGGGCGGTGAGGCTGCTCACGGTATACTCATCCTGTCTCCGCGCGCGATTGCCCGCCTGGAGAGCTACCAGCCGCCGCGCGGATTGCCGAAACTGTTCCAGCTCACCAAGGGCGGCAAGCTCAACCGGGGCATCTTCGAGGGCGAGACAATCAACACGCCGTCGATGCTGGCGGTTGAGGACTACCTCGATACGCTGGCTTGGGCCGAAAAGATCGGCGGCCAGCCGGCGCTGAAGGCGCGTGCCGATGCCAGCGCCAAGGTCGTGTGGGACTGGATCGAGCGGACGCCGTGGATTGCCAACCTCGCGGCGGATCGTGCGACCTGGTCGAACACCTCGGTATGCCTGAAGATCGTCGATCCGGACGTGGCCGGGTTACCAGCCGATGCGCAGGCGAAGTTCGCCAAGGACATCGTTTCCTTGATCGAAAAGGAGGGCGCTGGCTTTGATTTCGGCGCTTATCGCGATGCGCCTCCTGGCTTGCGGATCTGGTGCGGCTCGACCGTCGAGGCCAGCGATGTGGCGGCACTGCTGCCGTGGATCGAGTGGGCCTATGGCGAGGTCAAGGCCGGCGTGAAGAAGGCGGCATAGGGCAGCTGGGTTCCGGCGTCCCTTTGCAGTGTGCCTTGACGCCCGATACGCGCGCCTTGCGTGTTCTGCTCAATGCTCATTTGCGATGCCGGCAGTTCGCTTTCCGCACTTGCTACGGCACGGCGCTGACGCCCGTCCCGTAAATCCAGAACATTATCCGGAGGCCGCACGAAGAGCACCTGCGATAAAGGTGCCGGCGGCCTCTCCTCAGCGGCAATATTTTGCGAGGAACCAGCCATGGCGGCCCCCAAAGTTCTCATATCAGACGCGCTTTCGGAAACTGCTGTTGCGATTTTCAGGGATCGCGGCATCGACGTGACGTTCGAACCAGAGCTCGGCAAAGACAAGGAACGGCTCGAAGCCATTATCGGAGATTTCGACGGGCTGGCGATCCGCTCCGCCACGAAGGTGACCGACAAGGTGCTGCGCGCTGCGGGCAAACTCAAGGTCATCGGCCGGGCTGGCATCGGTGTCGACAACGTGGATACCAAGGCAGCGACGGCCAGCGGCGTTATCGTCATGAATACGCCGTTCGGCAATTCGATCACGACTGCCGAGCATGCGATCACGCTGATGATGGCGCTGGCACGGCAGATTCCAGAAGCGAATGCGTCCACCAAGGCTGGCAAGTGGGAGAAGAACCGCTTTCTGGGCGTGGAGCTTTACGGCAAGACGCTTGGCGTGATCGGTTGCGGCAACATCGGTGCTATCGTCGCCGACCGTGCCGTTGGGCTCAAGATGAGGGTCGTCGCGTTCGATCCATTCCTGTCGCCGGAGCGTGCGGTCGAGATCGGCGTGGAGAAGGTCGAGCTTGATGATCTGCTGCGGCGGGCAGATTTCATCACACTGCATACGCCGCTGACAGACAAGACGCGCAACATTCTCTCGGCGGATGCCCTCAAGCGTTGCAAGGCTGGTGTTCGGATCATCAATTGTGCGCGTGGTGGCCTGGTCGACGAGGCTGCTCTTGCGGAAGCATTGAAGTCCGGGCATGTCGCCGGCGCGGCGCTCGACGTGTTCGTGGTCGAGCCGGCCAAGGACACGCCCTTATTCGCGCTGGAGAACGTCATCTGCACACCGCACCTGGGCGCAGCGACGACGGAAGCGCAGGAGAACGTGGCGTTGCAGGTTGCCGAGCAGATGAGCGATTATCTCATCAACGGTGCGATAACCAATGCCGTCAACTTCCCCTCCATCACAGCGGAGGAAGCGCCGCGATTGACGCCCTTCATCAAGCTGGCCGAACAGCTGGGGTCGTTTGCCGGGCAGCTGACGGACGTGGCCATCAAGGCGATCCGGATCGAGTATGGCGGCGAGGTTGCCGATCTCAACGTGAAGCCGATGACGGCCGCGGCTGTCGCAAGCGTCCTTCGTCCCTTGCTTGCCGACATCAACATGGTTTCCGCTTCGAGCGTGGCGCGCGAACGCGGCATTGCCATCGAGGAGGCGCGCAGCTCGGCACACGGAGCCTATGAGAGCTACATCAAACTCACGGTGAAGACGGAGGCCTATGACCGCTCTGTTGCCGGCACGGTGTTCTCCAGCGGACGGCCGCGCATCATCCAGGTGCGCGACATCGACATGGACTTCGAAGTGATGCCGGACATGCTGTTCGTACGCAACCAGGACAGGCCGGGTTTCATTGGCCAGTTCGGCATGCTGATGGGTGATGCCGGTGTCAATATCGCGACGTTTAACCTCGGGCGTGAGCGCGCGGGCGGAGATGCGATCGCCGTCGTTGCCGTCGATGAGCGGGTATCGGATGACGTGCTGGCAAAAATCGCATCGCTGCCGCAAGTGGTGCGTGTCCGGCGGCTCAGCTTTTGAGCTTGGCCTGAGCCCAGGCTTGGCGGTCTAGACTGCCCCGCTGGGGATACGGCTGTGCTTTTTGTCCGCGCAGATCCTGATGTTGCACGGCCGTGATAAAACGTGGTCATAATTCGGTCCTTCGATCTGGGCATGTCAGGTGAAATCGGGCTGAAGTGCCTCTCGTCTCATTACTTCCGGAGTATTTTCATGCGTTTCGTGTTCGTCGGGGTCGTTGCGAGTGCCTTGGTCGCCGCCACAGCCAGCTTGGCGGGGGCAGCCGATGCGGTGGATGTTCAGTCGCGGATCGATGCGGTGACTGTGTTTCCCTCCGGCGCGGAAGTTGTACGGACCGCGCGGGTGAAAATTCCGCAAGGTGCGGGGACACTGGTGTTCAAGGACCTGCCTGCCGAAGCTGTTGCGCAATCGATCCGCGTCGATGGCAAGTCAACGGGTGAATTGGAAATTGGAACAGTCGACGTGCGGCGTCTGTTCGTGCCGCAGCATGACGGGGCGCAATCGGAGAACGAAAGAAAGCAGATCGAGAAGGAAATCGAGGGACTGGAGGATGAGCGCAAGCTCGCTGAAGCCCGCGTCTCTGCTGCCGATACGCAGCGCACACTGATCGGTAATCTCACCAATCTCCCCAATCGGCCAGCTCCGGCGGCGGGCCTTTCCTCACCGGGGGAGAACTGGGGAGAAATCATCAAACTTATCGAGGCGAACCTGACGGAGATCGCGAAGGCGCGGCTTGATGCGGAAACGCGCGTGCGTGACCTCGAACGGCGCATCAGCGATCTGCGCGGCAAGCTTGCCGCCCTTGCTCCGGTCAGCGAGGAACGCACGGAGGTTTTGGTTGCGGTCAAGGCAGGGCAGGCACTCGATACCGATCTGACAGTGCGCTACCAGGTGCCCAATGCGTCATGGTCTCCGAGCTATGATGCGCGGCTATCGACGGGATCGAAGACGGCGCAACCGGCGCTGGTCGTCACGCGCCGGGCCACAATCACGCAGCAGACCGGGGAGCCGTGGGAGAACGTCGCAATCCAGCTTTCGACGACGCGACCCAATGCAGGTACTGCGGCGCCGGAGCTTGGTTCGCTGGCTGTCAACTATCCGCTGCCACCAAGACCGGTTCCCATGGCTGCGCCGGCGCCTGCCGCGCAGCAGCGCGGCTTTGCCGACAAGGTTGGCGAAGAGATGGACGCGGCAGCGGAGGTTGCGCTGGGTGCAATGAAGCCCAAGCGTATGGCGCGGCGTAGCATGGCGGTCGTCCAGGTGGCAGCTTTCCAGGCAACCTATGCAGTGCCCGATCGTGCCAGCGTCATGAATACGGGCGAGGCCAAGAGCCTCGATCTCGCCAACGAAAAGCTGACGCCTGCGCTGCTTGTCCGGGCCGTGCCCAAGCGTGATGCGAAGGCCTACCTTTATGCCAAGATCGAGGTGCCTCGCGGCTCGCCGATGTTGCCGGGCCAGATCGCCCTCTTCCGAGATGGCACTTTCGTCGGCAATGGGCGGTTGCCGCTGCTCGCTGGCGGGGAGACGCACGAGCTTGGTTTCGGGAGTGACGATTTCGTCAAGGTTCGCCATGCGGTGGTCAAGGAATCGCGCGGCGAGACTGGAATTATCTCATCGTCGAAGACGGATGAACGCAACTATCGATTGGCAGTGAAGAACATGCACGAGCGCGCCATCGACGTCTCCATATTCGATCAGCTGCCGGTGTCGGGCAATGAGGAGATCAAGGTCGACCTGATCGGGCGGCCACAGCCGAGTGAGCGCGATGTGGACCACAAGACCGGCGTTCTGCGCTGGGATGCAAAGCTGGAAGCCGACGAGGAAAAGATCATCGAGTTTGGCTACCGGGTGACGTGGCCGGCGGCCAAGGCAATCGAGTATACCGAGCGCTGAGCGGGAACAAACGGGTCCGGGGTGCGTTTTGCCGCGGATTTTGGGGCTTTCCGCGGTTGCTCCTGCTGCGGCTTCAGGCTACATGCGTGAACGGCTCCGGAATATCCTCCGGAGCCGGTTTTGTGAGCGATGCACGGCATCGAAGGGGCTCAAATGGCGAATGTTGTCGTGGTCGGCGCTCAGTGGGGCGACGAGGGTAAAGGCAAGATCGTTGATTGGCTATCGGAGCGCGCCGACATTGTCGTTCGCTTCCAGGGCGGTCACAATGCCGGACATACGCTTGTCATTGGCGGCACGACCTACAAGCTTTCGCTGCTGCCTTCCGGCGTCGTGCGTCCGGGCAAAGTCGGTGTGATCGGCAACGGCGTCGTCGTTGACCCGTGGGCACTGATCGCTGAGATTGACCGGCTAAGGGAACAGGGCGTGGCGGTGTCGGGCGAGTCACTGAGGATTGCAGAGAATGCCACGCTGATCCTGCCGCTGCACCGCGAACTCGACCAGATGCGCGAGGAGGCAGCAGGAGCTGGCAAGATCGGCACGACGGGACGTGGCATCGGACCAGCTTACGAGGACAAGGTCGGCCGCCGGTCAATTCGCGCGCAGGACCTGAAGAACTTGGGGACGCTTGGTCCCAAGGTCGACCGCATTCTTGCCCACCACAATGCTTTGCGGCGCGGCCTTGGCAAAGCGGAACTCGACAAGGATCAGATCATCGCCGAGCTGAGCGAGATCGCACCGAAGATCCTGCCTTACATCGACGTGACCTGGGATCTGCTCGATCGCGAACGCAAAGCAGGCAAGCGCATCTTGTTCGAAGGTGCCCAAGGCGCGCTGCTCGACATCGACCACGGAACATATCCCTTCGTTACGTCGTCCAACACTGTCGCGGCGCAGGCTGCCACAGGATCGGGGGTCGGCCCCCGCGCCGTTGGCTATGTGCTCGGCATCGCAAAGGCCTACACGACGCGGGTTGGTTCTGGTCCTTTCCCGACGGAGCTGTTCGATGATGTCGGGCAGCTGATCGGCGAGAAGGGGCATGAGTTCGGCACCGTTACGGGACGCGCACGCCGTTGCGGCTGGTTCGATGCCGTGCTGGTACGTCAGACGATCAAGGTCGCGGGGATCGATGGCATCGCGCTTACAAAGCTCGACGTGCTCGATGGCTTCAAGGAGCTGAAGATCTGTGTCGGCTACGACCTTGATGGCGAGCGCATCGATCGGCTGCCTGCCGGGCAGAATGCGCAGGAGCGGGTGAAGCCGATCTGGGAGACGTTTGAGGGTTGGTCGCAATCGACGTGCGGTGCGCGGTCGTGGGCGGAGCTGCCGGCACAGGCCGTCAAGTACGTGCGGCGGATCGAGGAACTGATCGGTTGTCCGGTCACGCTGCTGTCCACCAGCCCTGAACGCGACGACACGATCCTGATGAAAGACCCGTTCGAGGATTGAGTTTCCAGTCCAGTTCGTGTGGCGAAACCTGTTCAGGTCAAATGTTTCGCAGGTGCCTTGAATAGGCGCCGGGGCTGGGAGTTATGCGTGAGCTGCATGCTCGGAAGCATTGCCGCGTCGTGAATTGCAGGCGTCTGCCTATGCAACCTGGCGTGCGAAGCTATGGCGCGCGGGAAAATTTGCGTTCTTTCAACGCTTTGGCGCAAGACTTGCCTAGTTAGAGCTTTCCGCGAGCCGTGGCCGGCGAGGCGTGGTCCGGCGAAGTTTTTACTTTTGCACGAGGGGGCAATGAGGCAGAACGGCGCGCTGACCGCAGGGGGCATGGTGTCACCTTGCGCCGTTGCCGCAGGTCGCGGCGCGCTCATGGCTGATAGGCAGTACTCAGGCAGGCCCTGTCGTTGCAACGCTGTGAAATCTTTACGCCACTCATCCCCTCCATGCTGAACCTTCGACCGATCTTCTTTGCTATCGGCTTGATGCTGGCGATCCTGTCGGCGACGATGATCTTGCCGGCACTGGTGGACCTGGCGGACGCCAATAGCGACTGGCGGGCGTTTCTTGCGGCGGCCGTGTTCACCTTTTTCGTGGGCGGTCTTCTGGTCTTGATGACCTTCGATGACCGCCAGATCGAGCTTTCGGTGAAGGATGCCTTTCTGCTGACGACGCTGAGCTGGGTGATGCTGTGCGCGTTTGCAGCACTGCCCTTTATCGGTGTCGGCATCAGCTACACGGATGCCTTCTTTGAAACGATGTCAGGCCTGACCACAACCGGCTCTACGGTGCTGACTGGGCTCGATTCATTGCCCCGCGGGGTGCTGCTGTGGCGCGCGCTGCTCAATGGCATTGGCGGCATCGGCATCATTGTCATGGCGCTGCTGATCCTACCCTACCTGCGGGTCGGCGGCATGCAGCTGTTCAGAGCTGAAAGTTCCGACAAGTCCGAAAAAATCGTGCCGCGCGCGCTCGAACTCGTTTCTGCAACGGCGGGTGTCTACGTCGGTCTGCTCGTGCTCTGCGCCGTCGTCTATGCGCTCCTGGGCATGAGCATCTTCGATGCCATCTGTCACTCCATGGCGACGCTGGCGACGGGCGGATTTTCGACGCACGATCTGTCGTTCAAGTTCTTCCAGTCACCGGCCATCGAATGGAGCGGTACATTCTTCATGGCGCTGGGAGCATTGCCATTTGTTGTTCTCATCCAGGCCATGAGCGGCGGACCAAGAGCGCTATGGCGCGACGAACAGGTTCGCGGTTTCATCGGCTTTCTGATCGTGGTGACGCTCATTCTTGCGATGTGGTATTCGATGACACGGGGCGTGCCGCTGACAGATGCGGTGCGATTATCTGCCTTCAACGTCACATCGATCGTGACGACGACAGGGTTTGTCAGCGACGATTACACCCAGTGGGGGACATTTGCGATCGGTCTGTTCTTCCTCCTGACGTTCGTTGGCGGCTGTTCGGGTTCGACGGCGGGCGCCATCAAGATCTACAGGCTCCAGGTTGCGGGTCTTCTGACACGGCGGCATTTCACACACCTGATCTCACCCAATCGCATCGTCACGCTTTCCTACAACGGTCGCAGGCTGCCAGACGACGTACCGTTCTCTGTCGTTGCCTTCCTCGCGATCTACATGGCAACGGTTGGCATTTTCACGGTGCTGCTGACAGGCATGGGACTTGATCTCACCACGTCGCTGTCTTCGGCCGCGCAGGCGCTGGGTAACGTCGGACCGGGTTTTGGCGACATCGTTGGTCCGTCGGGCAACTTTGCGACTCTACCTGCACCAGCCAAGTGGGTTCTGGCTCTTGCAATGCTGCTGGGACGACTGGAACTCTTCACGGTGCTTGTGCTGTTCCGTCCGGAGTTCTGGCGATCGTAGGCCGGTCAATGCGCAGCTGCCCGGCTCGAACTATGTGGCAGCCAAGTTTCCTCGATAGCCAGCGAGGGCTCCCTCGCTCAGTTCCAGAGCGAGGATGCGCATGGGATTGACGGGTCCGGGAAATGTAATCTGTCCCTGCGGGACGGGTGTGAAACCAAAGCGGCCGTAGTAGGGCATGTCCCCCACCAGAACGACAAGGTGGAACCCAGCGGACCTGGCGTCCTCGATCGCGCGTGAGATCACTGCCCGTCCATAGCCGCTACCTTTCTTGTCAGGATCAACGGCGACGGGACCGAGCAGGAGCGTGCCTTCCTTGCCGCCGATGGTGACGGGTGTGAAGCGCAGGGCTGCCACCAGTTCGTCACCCAGGAATGCCGCGCGGCAGTGGGGCGAGAACAGCGCGTTGCCCTCACGAACGCGATAGGCCGTGCGCGCATACCGGCCAGGGCCGAAGGCGGACTTGTGGAGCGCCGAGATGGCGTCCATGTCGGCGGCGCAGACCGGTCTGATCGTAAGCATTGTGGTCATCGGCCGGCGGCCTCGCAGTGTCGCGTTTCAAACAATCCGCGACGTTGTGGGTCGTCGGCGGGGAGAACTGCCGGGGCGCACGGCGGCTGGCGCATAACACGGGTGCGCGGGCGGGTCCAGGGGCGTTACGCCCACCGTGCTGTGAGGCCGCGCGGGGCGTTTACCAGTTGGTGTCCCGCTCGGTGTGCCCGAGGATCTCGGCAACGCGGCGGCGGGTTGCCGGATGGATCGATTGTGGCAGAGCATCGGGCGTGAAAAAGCCGTGCTCGGCAATCTCGCGGTTCGGGGCCGGTGGGTGCGGCTGGCTCCATGTGCGTACGACGAAGAGCACGATATGGTCGCCGGGGAAGAGCTTGAAGTTGGAATAGACGCCAAACAACTCTGGGCGCCCTTCGATGTCGATGCCGGCTTCCTCGCTCAGTTCGCGCGACAAAGCCAATTCCACCGTCTCGTTCTTCTCGACGCCGCCGCCGGGAAAGTGCCAGCCAGGCCGATAGGTGTGCCGTATGAGCAGGAAACGGCCTGCTTCATCGATGACGGCACCTTGAGCGCCCAGCGTCAGCCCGCGGGAAATGCGCCAGTAGCGCTGAAAGCCGCGCGTGACGATTCTTGAAAAGGGCAATGGTCTGCTCCGTGTCGATCCTAATGTCTTTTGAGCATAGAAATGGATGAAGGCAAAGGTGCATGTATCGTCGAGATGGTGCGGCAACTTGAGGCTTGCCGGCGTGAGTTCTGCCGGTCGTCATACAAAGTGGGTTCATTGCTCAGTGCATCAATCTCGCCATACTTTCCTATCGGGCGGCAAGGCTCTAGAACCCAAGTTCATTGGCAGCGTACAGGAAAGCAAAGGGTGAATGTCTGCACCGCTAACGATCGCCCATATCTCGGACGTGCACGTTACGCCGGTCAAGGAACTGACCACGCGCCAGCTCAACCTCAAGAGAACGCTGGGTCTCGTGAACTGGCACCGGGGCCGCAAGCATGTGCATCGCGCGGACGTGGCAGCGTTGCTTGTTGAGGACATGCGCGCCATGCGGCCGGACCACGTCGCAGTAACGGGCGACTTGTGCAACATCGGCCTCGCCAGCGAGTATCCTGCGGCGCGGGCCTGGCTTGAAAGTGTGGGCCAGCCCCGTGATGTCACTGTGGTCCCGGGCAATCATGACATCTATACGCGGCTGCGGAAGCATCCCGGTGTCGAGCTGTGGCGTGATTTCATGAGTTCGGATCAGTCCGGTGCGGGCGTGCCTGGTGCCGGGACGGCGGAGCGAGGCTTTCCCATCGTCAGGCATCTTGGCTGCGTGGCACTCGTGGGTGTCAATTCCGCTATCGAGACGAGGCCATTCGTTGCCGCCGGCCGGGTCGGCGCGCGACAGCTTGCGGCGCTGGAGACTGTGTTGAAGGCGCTGGCAGGCCGGAACGTGGCGCGTATCGTTCTCATTCATCACCCGCCATTGCCGGGCATGGCGCCGCGGCTACGGGCGCTCAGCGATGCGGCGGATTTGGCGGTCGTGCTGGCGAGGGCGGGCGCAGAACTGGTGCTTCACGGTCATAACCATCGCGATACACTCAACTGGTGCGATGCGCCTGGAGGGCGGATACCAGTTGTCGGCATTGCATCGGGTTCAGCAGCCCGTCAGCACAAGGGCGAGCCGCTGGCGCGCTACAATCTCATCAAGGTCAGGCCGATCGAGACCGGCTGGGCGATCGAAATGACAGGCCGCGGCATGCTGTCTCCGGGCGGAGGAATAGTCGATCTGGACCGCCAGGTCCTGACACAGCACGCGGGGTGATGTGGCGGGTGCCGGTCGTCAATTGTGCTGTTGGGGATGGGGATGGGTGCTATCAGTGCCCAGTGACCACACCTCAGTCTGCCGGTAGCCATTTCAAGAAAGCGGACCTGCTGCATGTCGGTTTCTTCTCGTTCAGGATCTGTGCCGCCGAAGCCGGATGACGGGCTGGCCTCTGCAAAGCGCAGGGGCTCGATGCAGCCTGCGTGGGTTGTCATACTCGCCGCAGCTGCGATTGCGGCCATCGGCATGGGTGTGCGGCAGGTGATGGGGCTCTACCTCAAGCCAGTCAGCGAGACGCTCGGCTTTGGACGCGAAGTATTTGCCCTGTCGATTGCCATTGCCAACATCGTGTGGGGGCTGGCGGCGCCGGTGACGGGCGCGATCTCCGACAGCTTCGGCAGCGGTCGCGTGGCGGCGTTTGGCGCGCTCATGACGGCAGGCGGATTGTTGACGCTTTATAGCGCACACAGCGAAGCACAGCTCATTGCCGCGGGCGTACTGCTCGGGTTTGGCGTGGCCGGGTGCGGTGTCAACGCCATGGTGGGCGCAGTGGCGCGTGTCGTCTCTCCGGAAGCTCGAACGTCTGCTATCGCTGCTATCGGCATGGGATCGGGTGCGGGTATTCTCATCGCGATGCCTTATACGCATCTGCTGATTGAAAAACTCGGCTGGCAGACCAGCCTTCTGGCTTTAGCGGGAACAGCAGCATCGATGCTCGGGCTGGCGGCGATGGTGCGGGGGCGGCCGGAGGCGGTCGACGACGAACCGCCACAGCAGCTAGGTGCGGCGCTACGCGAAGCATTTGCGCATCCCAGTTTCTGGCTGCTCAACGCTGGATTCTTCGTGTGCGGCTTTCATGTGGTGTTCTATGGAACGCATCTGCCGGCCTATGTCGCCGACAAGGGACTAGGGCCGGGTGTCGCGGTGACGGCTTTGACCGTCGTTGGGCTTGGTAATCTGCTCGGCACCTATCTTGCGGGCCGATGGGGACGGCGGCGGCCGAAGCGTCTTGGGCTGTCGCTGATCTATGCGGGCCGGGCTGTGGTGTTTCTGGGGTTCCTGTTTTTACCAATAACGCCGGTCACGGTGATTGCGCTGAGTGGTGTTCTGGGCGTGCTTTGGCTGTCGACAGTGCCGCTGACAAGTGGTCTCGTCGCGACGTTCTTCGGGGCGCGGTGGATGACCATGCTCTACGGTTTCGTCTTCCTGTCGCACCAGATCGGATCGTTCCTTGGTGCGTGGCTCGGCGGCGTCATATATGATCGGCTGCAGAGTTATGATGCGATGTGGTGGATCTCGGTCGGACTGGGTGTTGTTGCCGCGCTCATCAACCTGCCAATTCGAGAAGAAGCCGTGCGGCGTGCAGCACCTGCCGTTGTTGCAGAATGCCGAGGTTGATCGTTAAGGCAGCGTGTGCAAGCGAAATGGCGAGAGTGGGCACATGACGGGACTCGGCGAGCAGTCGGACAAGAGGCCGGACGTGGTCAGGGCGCCGGCTGGTGTTGGCACCGCGCTCGCCGTTGTGGTCGGGCTTATTCTCGCGGGTGGGCTCTATCTCATCGCCGTTCGCGGAGATGCACTTTTCGTTGATCTGGCGGCTTTGTCGGGTCTGCTATTCTGCTTTTGAGTGCAATTCGATCAACCTTGATCCAACTTCGCGGCCTGTTGCGCTGCAGAACGATGGCGCTCGGTTTGCGTAAAGAATGCCGACGTTATCCCGAGACAATAATCGGCCGAGCGGCTACAACACTTCAAAATGCCGAACGCCAGCTGCGCGATGCCCTCCCGTATCGAAGCAGCCTGCAAGTGGAAGGCTGGAGGAGTGCGCTTATGGTTCGTGGTCAATGTGGATGCTCTCGCTCGCGGTTCGTCTCAGTTCTGTTGAAGTGTGCGCTGGTAGCGATTGTCGGTGTTTTCGTCGCTGCCTTCATCACGCCGCGTGCGCAGGCTGAGGACTCTCACGACCTGCTGGTGGTGCGCGATGTCAAACGGCCATTTGCCGATGTTCGTACCGACCTGCAGAACGCGATCATCAATCAGGGGTTGAAGGTCGATCTCAATGGCCATATCGGCGACATGCTGAAGCGGACCGCCGCGGACATCGGTGCGAAGGGCGATCTCTACACCGAAGCGGAGTACTTCACGTTCTGCTCCTCACGGCTTTCGCGGGCGATGATGGAAGCCGATCCCGTCAATATGGGATTGTGCCCCTACACCATGTTTGTCTATCAGAAGACAGGCAGCGATGACGTAACGGTCGGCTACAAGGCGATGGTGATGCGCGGCGATGAGAAGTCGCAAACGACATTGAAGGAGATCAACGCGCTGCTCCAGTCGATTCTCGACGAAGCGGCCGAGTAGATTTCGTTCTGCCAGCGCGTTCAGTCCGCAATCCGCAGCAACAGCGCGGAGGCATCGTCAGTCGATTTTACGCGCGGGTGCGCACTGCCAGTGCGGTCGGCTGTTTCCATGGCGCGCAGCTCCTCGGCAAGTCTTTTCAGGCCGTGCTCGCGCGCTGCCGACAACAGAGATTGCGCATCGTGGCGCTGGAAGACATCGACGAGACGCATGAAGCCGTCGCTTGCCAGCAGCAATTCGGTGCCTGCCGGAGCGGTGATGAAGCCGCTGCGAATGAAGGCCTCGGGCGTTGGTGTGATGGAGAGCACGCCGTAACCGTCCTCGCGGTTCATGCGGGCGCGCATGTCCTGCAGCAGCGGCCGCATCTGGTCGAGCAGCTCGGGGGGATCGCGCTCGGCGGCAGCCTGGATCTGTGTTTCGGCTTGCTGTTGGCGAACCGCGTGGCGCAATCGACTATCACCCGCCTCCTCGCGCGCGACGCCGCTCAGAGTGATTAGATCCTCGCCGGGTGGGGCAACGATCAGCGTGCAATCCGATACTGCCCAGTAGGACAGGATGCCCGCAGCATGGCGCACGACGAGGGCGGATGCGGAGGGATGTTCGTGGCGTGCCTCGGGTTGGCGTCTCGCGACGGCGGCAAATGATTGCGCGGCAACGTCCGTCAGATGGCCGGGCAGATCAGCGAAGCTGCAGGTTGGATGCGCGCCATAGACATGCAACGCCGCATCGAGCGTGCCGGCCAGCCAGTCGGCGTCGGTTGGCGCCGGTGTCAGTGGCTCATCCAGAACGTCGGTTGCGCCATCGATCACCCATGCGAATTCGCCTGAGGTGCCGATGCGGTCCTCGTTGGTGCCGCCGCCGCACAGCGAGATTTGGTCGAGGATTGCCAGGCTCATGGTGTGTGTCTCCGTGGCATCTCTTTGGGGAATTCCGCCATCGGGTTTGTGGGTCTGATGTGAGTAGGACCATTTGGCGTAGTTGACATCGTGACGGCGCTCGGGCGATTTTGCGGAGATGCTGGTTTCCATCCAGGTACGCCTGGAGGGATGAAAAGGGAACCCGGGTAAGGAGGATCGGTCGTTGGACCGGACCTGCGGAGCCGGGGCTGCCCCCGCAACTGTAAGCGGTAAGCTCGCTTCATTCATGCCACTGTCTCCCCCTCTTGGGGATGATGGGAAGGCCGAAGCCGAGTGTCTGAGCCGCAAGCCAGGAGACCTGCCGGCATACGTCGCCCATTCACAGCGCGGGGCGCGCAGTGAAGCGGACCACCCGTAGTGGCGACCGATGTGCAACCGGTGGGGAGCATCGTCTGGTCGGCCGTGGTCGGGGCAGTTGTCAGCCTGACATTCGGTTGAACACCATCATCGCAGCAGTGCCTGAGTGGTACTGTCTTGCCATGAATGAGCGCCGGTTTGTTGCCGGTGGGACGTGCCTTCACCCTTGGGTCGCTGCCGAGGGGAAACAGATGACACGTTTTTTCAATTCGAGTTCACTTCATTTGAGGGCTGGAGCCTTGGGCGCCGGTTCGGTGCGGGGGCTGGCTGTCACCGGGCTTGGCTGCACGGCTTTGGCGCTGCTGCTGGCGGACACCGCTGCCGCGCAAACGGTGGGTGCAGTCGAGTTGCCGCCAGTCGTCGTTCAAGGTGCCACGTTGGCCAAACCGAAGATTGCTCCAAAGAAGCGGCCGAACGTAGCAGACAACAGCGGCGAGTCTTCTGATGCCGCGTCAGTCAAGAAGAAGCGCGCCAAGTCGAAAAGTGGCGGTGACAGCGGCGCGGTTGCTTCCAAGACGCCCGTTACGCCGCCTCCACCTGTACCAGCAGCGGATCTGGACTTGAATGCCGATGCCAGTGGTGGCGCTGCACAGACGGATGGCGAGCGCGTTGGGGTGCGCGCCGATACTGTCGGGACGGCTCTGACTGTGGTGGGTTCCGACCAGATCGAGGCTGCGCAGGAGCGGACTGGAACAGATGTATTGCGGAGCCTGCCGGGCGTCTCCATCAGTCAGCAAGGCGGCGCGGGATCCGTGGCTGTGGCACGCATTCGCGGTGCGGAGAGCAATCACACGCTGGTGCTGATCGATGGCGTGGAGGTCAATTCGTCGATCGACGGCTTTTATGATTTCTCGAATCTTGCAACCGACGACATCGAGCGTGTGGAGGTGCTGCGCGGTCCGCAGAGCGGACTTTACGGCTCTGGTGCGCTGGGCGGTGTCATCAATATCGTCACCAAGTCCGGCAAGGGGCCATTGACGCTCACCGCTGAAGGCGAGGCGGGTTCGTTCAATACCAAGGGCGGCCGGGTCGGCATATCAGGGGGCACGGACTCGATATGGGGTTCGTTCACGGCGTCCTCGCGCACGACGGACGGTATTGATATATCGCCCATCGGTCACGAGCGGGATGGCTCGAAACTGCAAACCCTGTCGCTCAAGGGCGGGGTAAGGCCATTCGAGAACCTGACGATCAGTGGTTCGTTCCGGGCCAGCCAGCTCGACAGCGACTACGACAATTTCAGCAGCTTTCTGCCGGGCTACCAGATGGCGATCGATGCGCCCAACACGTCGAGCAACGACATGTGGAGCGGACGCATTCAGGCGGAGCTATCGTTGATGGACGATGCGTGGACGCAGCAGATCTTTGCAGCTCGCTCCAAGCGCGACTTCTTCGACGTCAGTTTCCCGGAGTGGTTCCCGGTCGCGACACCGAACCACCTGATCGATCAAACAAGCACTTATGGTTACAAAACGACGTTGCGGGTCGGACCGAAGTCGGGTGGACCTGTGCGTCACTTCGTGACTGGTCTCGTGGAACAGCGCGAGGAAAACTTCGATCAGCCGACGTCGGGTGATTTTCATGCCGAACGCGGTCGCACGAGTTTTGCGGGTGAAGTCCGGGGCGAATATTTCGAGACGCTGTTTCTTGGGGCCTCGGTGCGCCGCGACCTCAATGATACGTTCGAGGATACGACGGACTGGCGTGTCGATGGATCGCTCAAGGTGCCGCAGTCGCCGTTCCGTCTGCATGCAAGTTATGGGACCGGCACGAAGCTGCCGAGTTTTGCCGAACTTTATGGAACCTTCCTGCGCTACACACCCAATCCGGATCTGGCGCCGGAACGATCGAAGGGGTGGGACACTGGCGTTGAGACGACATTCCTCGGCGGGCGAGGTATTCTTGATGTCACCTATTTCAAGGCCGATCTCGAAAACGAGATAACAGAGGACTATTCGCAAGGTGTAAACAACATCAGATCGGTCAACCTGGATGGGCGCAGCCAGCGGCAGGGTGTCGAAGTGTCAGGGCGTCTCAAGGTGACAGCCGGTGTCACGCTGGGCGCGTCTTATACGTGGCTTGATGCTCGCGACGACAATGACGAGCGTGAAGTGCGCCGGCCCGAACATCAGGCGCGGTTCGATGTCGACTGGCGGTCGGGTGACGGGCGTGCGCGGCTCAATCTGGCCACCATCTACAACGGCCGGATGGCGGATATCGCCTTCCTTGATGCTTTCCCCTATTCGGAACGGCTATACCTCGACGACTACTGGCTGGTGCGGCTGGCGGGTTCATACGAAGTCGCGCCGGGGCTGGAAATGTTTGGGCGGGTGGAAAACCTGCTTAACGAAAACTATCAGGAAGTATTCGGCTACGAGACTGCGGGTGTTGCCGCCTATGCTGGGCTGCGGCTGCGTCTTGAAGCGGGGCGGGCGCCGATCCAATCGTGGAAGTAGCGGACGGGCTTGGGAGATGTGATGGCTGGGGTTGATCGATTGTGGCAGTGGCGAAGGGCGCACGGGGCGGCAGGGTTGCTGCTGGTGTTGGCTTGCGCCGCCGCTACGATCACCTCGAAGGGTGCGGCTGGAGCGGAAACCGCGAGCCGCCCTCAGCGCATCGTATCGATCAACCTTTGCACCGATCAGCTGCTCATCGATCTGGTCGAGCGAGAGCGAATCTCCGCGCTGAGCCGGCTTGCCGCCGATCCGGTCCTTTCGGCAGTTTCCGACCGGACGGAGGGCATCAAGCTTATTCGTGGGCGGACCGAGGAGGTGCTGGCACTCAGGCCCGATCTCGTCGTCACGTCGGCCTATTCGACACCGGAAGTCGTGGCGCTGCTGCGCCGCGTCGGTGTGCGTGTCGAACGCATTCCGATGGCAAGCGACATCGCGGGCATCCGCAATGCCGTGCGCGAACTTGCCAAGGCGGTGGGTGAGACTGAGCGTGGTGAGGCGATGCTTGCCGCGTTCGACCAGCGACTTGCTGCAGCGGCGCCGCGCAGCCCGTTCCGGCCGACGGCGCTTGCCTATCAGGTCAACAGCCTGACGTCCGAGCCTGGGGGGCTCATCGATGCGGCTCTGACAGCGGCAGGCTTTGTCAACGTCGCTGGGCTGCGCTCGCTTGGTCCTGCGGGCCGGTTGCCGCTTGAGACATTCGTGTCGCGGCCGCCAGATCTCGTCGTTCTGGCGCACGATCCTGATGCATTCCACACAGTCACGGCTGACAACCTGCGTCACCGCGCGTTTCGCGACCTGTTGGCGCGCCGCCGGCATGTGCATATTCCGATGCCGTTGTGGCTTTGCGGAACGCCGAAGCTTGCCACTGCGGTTGAACAGCTCGGCCGCGAAAGGGCGGCGCTGCAGCATGCGGCGATGAGTGGGCACCGGAGTGGCGAAGCGGATGGTGCTTCTGAGTTTGGCCCCGGTGGGCGGGCTCAATGAGCGTTCTGCCGGACGTGCCGCAGAAGAACCTCGTTGAGGTATTGGCGCAGAGGCAAGGGCTGCTGCTCGGCCTCCTGTCAATTCTGGTCGCTATTGCATTTGGGCTGTCGCTGATGCTCGGACCGGAAGGCTTCGGGCTGCCGGGTGGCCCAGGCATGGCGCAGCTGGTATTGTTGGAAATCCGTCTGCCACGGGCGATCCTTGGTTTGCTGGTCGGCGGCGCGTTGGGGCTGACGGGCGCGGCCTTGCAGGGCTACCTGCGCAATCCTCTCGCCGAACCTGGTCTGCTCGGCATGGCAGGAGGTGCTTCACTCGGCGCGGTCATCTCCATACATACCGGGCTTGCCGCTCTGGTGCCGTTGGCGCTGCCGCTCGGAGGTCTGGCAGGAGCGATCGTGGCGACGCTAGCTGTTGTGCTTCTGGCGGGGCAGCGCAGTTCGCCTGTAACGCTGATCCTTGCCGGTGTCGCGCTGTCGAGCGTAGCGGGCGCACTGACGTCCCTGGTGCTCAACCTCGCGCCCAACCCGTTCGCTTCGGTTGAGATGCTCTACTGGATGATGGGTTCGCTCAGCGACCGGAGCCTGGAGCATGTCTGGATTGCCGCGCCGCTCATTATTGCCGGTTGCGCGATACTGCTGACGACGGCTCGCGGCCTTGATGCACTGACGCTTGGCGAGGTCGCGGCAGTCAACCTGGGGATCGAATTGGGCAGCATGCGCAGTCGCATCGTTCTTGGCGCGGCGCTCGCGGTGGGTGCCGCTACCGCTGTGACAGGGGCGATCGGTTTTGTCGGGCTGGTTGTGCCGCATCTGTTGCGTCCACTGGTTGCGCACGAACCGGGTCGGCTGCTGCTGCCAAGCGCGCTGGGTGGAGGTGTTCTGGTGCTTGCCGCCGACGTCGGTCTGCGGCTCATTTCGCCTGCCGGTGATCTCAAGCTCGGCGTTGTGACGGCGCTGATCGGTGCGCCGTTTTTCCTTTGGCTCGTGCTGGCGACGCGGCGGGAACTGCAAGCATGATGCTGTCAGCGCAAAACATCAGCGTCAGGTTGGGCCGCCGCGATGTGCTCAAGGGCGTCGACGCGGCGATTGGGAAAGGGAAGATCGTTGCGGTCATAGGGCCTAACGGGGCTGGTAAGTCGACCCTGCTCCGCGCGATGGCAGGCCTCCTGCCTTTACAGGAAGGACGAGTGATCCTCGACGGACACGACGTAGCGATGATGCCGTCTCATGAGCTGGGGCGGCAGATCGCCTACCTGCCACAGGATCGGACGGTCCACTGGCCGGTCGCCGTCGAGCGCGTCGTGCGACTCGGGCGCCTGCCGCATGTGCCTTCCGCGCGCGATGATGAGGCGGTTGCGTCGGCATTAGCGGCGATGGACCTAGGAGCGTTGGCATCGCGGCCGGTGACGGAGCTTTCAGGTGGTGAGCTGGCGCGTGTGCTGCAGGCGCGCGCGCTGGCGCAAGAGGCGCCAATCCTGATTGCCGACGAGCCCGCCGCGGGTCTGGATATGGCGCATGTTTTGAGTTTGTTTGAACATTTCAAACGCCTTTCGGAGGAGGGGAGATCGGTTCTCGTTGCGTTGCATGACGTGGCGCTGGCGCTCAGGTTTTGTGACAAGACCGTTTTGCTGAAGGATGGCAGCGTGTTGGCTGCGGGGGCTACGAAAGATGTTGTGACGCCTGAGGAAATCGGTCGCGCCTTTGGCGTGGAGGCGCGGATCGCGACCTTAGACCACGTACCGATTGTGCTGGCGGCCCGGACGCTGACATGATGCAGCCGATCTGGCATGTGATGCTGTAATAAGAACAGATGGCCGCGCGGCGCGGCTTCGATCATGAGGGCAGCGTGCGTTTTTTCAATCGAGCGTTGAGATTAAACCTCGCGCTCCAGGGCGGCGGCGCGCATGGCGCGTTCACCTGGGGCGTGCTGGACCGTCTGCTCGAAGAAGAGACGCTCGAGATCGGCTGGGTGTCGGGGACGAGCGCGGGCGCGGTCAATGCCGTCGCGCTGGCGGGGGGACTTGCAGAAGGCGGGCGCCAGGGCGCGCGCGAAAAGCTGCGGGAAGTGTGGCAGGCTGTCTATCAAGCCGGCGTGCCTGATCTGCTCCGGCTCAACCCGTTTCTCTACAGCCTGACCAGAGCGTCGTTCAGCCAGATGGCGGGGCTGATGTCTCCCTACGAATTCAATCCGATGGGCTTCGACCCGCTGCGGCGGCTGCTCGAACGGACCATCGACTTCGAGCGGATCAAGCGCACGCGCCCGGTCGGTCTACTGATCGCAGCGACGGAGGTGGCGACGGGCAGGCCGCGTTATTTCCGCGCCAATGAACTGACCGTCGAGAGCGTGCTTGCCTCAGCTTGTCTGCCGACGCTGCATCATGCCGTCGAAATCGAAGGAAAGGCCTATTGGGACGGAGGCTTCTCGGCCAATCCCGACCTCGTGACGCTGGCCAGCGAAAGTCCGCTGCGCGACACGCTCCTCGTCATGATTAATCCGGTGGCCAGGAACGAACTGCCGACGGGGTCGCGCGAGATTTCCGGGCACATCAACCACATCACGTTCAATGCGCCGCTGCGCCGGGATGTGGAGCTGATTGAAATGTTGCGCCGGGAAACGGGCCGGGGCTGGCTTGGGCGACACACGGTTTCGGGGCGGCTGCAGCGGCACAGGTTCCACATGGTCGAAGCCGGACGATATACAGCGACGCTCAAGCATGAAACGAAGATGAAGCCGGATTGGGGTTTGTTTACCTACCTGCATGGCGCAGGGCGCACTGAGATGCACAAGTGGCTGGACCGGCATGGCAGCGCGGTTGGGCGACACGAGACCGTAAATCTGGGTGCGCGCATTCTGGGACACGGGGATGCTGCCGCGTCAGGCGCACCCGCCGCAGGCGCGGGCGGTATGGTGGCCATCGAGCCCGGGCGAGCCATTGCGCGGCGGGCGTAATCTAGATCGTTTCAGACTTGCGTTGAAACGA
This sequence comes from Hyphomicrobiaceae bacterium, assembly GCA_020442165.1. Lineage (GTDB taxonomy): Bacteria > Pseudomonadota > Alphaproteobacteria > Rhizobiales > Hyphomicrobiaceae > JAEUMD01. Next base: position 712,032 of record JAGRKV010000051.1, read on the forward strand.
TCCAAATTTCTTCGCTCACGCAGCTAACCCTCGCTACCGCTCGGGCTGCTCCGCGGGGGCGGCGCAAGGCGCCGGGCCGCAGTCGCGGCCTTAGCGCTTCCGCCTTGGCCGGAATCGCTCTAAGGCGCGCTCTACCTTTTTGTTAAGGGCATGTATTTTTTACGCTGAACTGCGCCTCACTTCAGCTGAACATGCCCTGGTATGGCTTTTTAATTTCAGATTTTTTGCTTGGCTGATGACGCAACGATGAGCGGTCACATTACCTTGTGACTTGAATTAGCTCTCCACCACCTTGGCATAGCCATCGGCGATGGTTTCAGCGAGCAGCGCACGGTATTTGCCATGCTCGGGATGGTCGGCGGGGATTTGTCCAAGCGAGCCTGCCGCAAACTCCTCCTGCCGCATGTAGACGATCGGGCAAGACACTGGCATCAGCATGGCACCCTGCTTGTTGAGGGTTGTGATGAGGCCACGCATGGCGCCCATGCGATCCAGCTGCGAGACGAGCACCATGCGCATCGCGCCTTTTGTCAGTGACACGAGGTGGATGAACATCGAGGACGCTGGGATATAGAGTCTGCCACGGTGAGAGTAGGTTGCATCGGGCCTGTCGCTTTCCTCAAAGAGTAGCGACGGCCACTCGGGATCCCAGACGATATTTGTGCGGTAGGCGATGATGACGCCGGGCAGGGAGAACGCAGGGCGCAGCGTCAGATACGATCCGATGTAGTGGTCGACGGCGGCGCGTGTGTAGGCACCCATGTAGATGGGCGCGACCAGCCCGCCTTCGCCTTTCAGGTCCATCGGCTCGTTGGCGCCGTTGATTGGCGAACCGTCCCAGTCTGCCTTGATGTGTTCGTAGTCGAGGCCCAGCACCATGCAAACGTCAAACAACGTCTGGTCGCGGACGGAGCGGCCGCCGAGCAGATTTTGCACCGTCTTCTCATGGCAATCCGCGGCATCAGCGAGCTCGGCCTGGGTGAGCTTGCGCTCGATCATAGCCTTGCGAATTTCGGATATGGCGGTATCGCGATCACGAGGGGCGACGTTTTTCGGATTTGCTTGGGGCATTTGGTGCTTACGATTGGGAATGCAGTGCGAAGCGATATTTATTCGGTGATGGGCTGTCGCAGGCACCCTAGCGCAATTTGCCGGTAGTTGCTGGTTTTTTCCGTTCATCCTAACAGGTGGGCGTCAGGTGCCGCCGGGCTGCAACAGACAAAAGCCCCCTGGTCCGGCGGGACCAGAGGGCTTTTGACCTTGGATAGTGTTTATCGACGAACCAGCGCGCGATCAGCGGCCGAGAACGGCGATGGATACCGGCACGACGCCAGCGCCCTTCATGCCGATCTCACCGGCAGCGCGGCTCGACAGGTCGATGACACGGCCAGCCACATACGGGCCGCGATCGTTGATGGTGACGACGACGGAACGGCCGTTGTGGCGGTTCGTGACGCGCACGCGGGTGCCGAACGGCAGGGTCTTGTGCGCTGCGGTCAGAGCGTTCGGGTTGAACCAGCCGCCGGATGCAACGCGCTGGGGCTGCCAGTAGTAAGAGGCCATGCCGCCACCGGCGCTGTAGCCGCTGCCGCTGTTGGTTACCCGGCTGCGGCGCTTGCTGCGGCGCGGCTGGTCGTCATCGTCGCTGGCGACGTTATAGGAAGCCTTGCGGGTCTTTTTCTTCATCGGGACGTAGCCATCGTCGCCATAGCTCGATGCGGCGGCCTTGTGTGAAGACTTCTTGGAATAGGACTTAGTGGACGATTCACCGCCGCCGCAGGCGACGTAGCCACCCTGACAGGACCAGTATGTTGCCTGTGCGGGAGCTGCAGACGTCAACCCAACAGTCATCGCGGCTGCTGCCGCAATCAGGAACGTGCGCATGAAACACTCCTTGTTTCCAACGGCTTCAAGCTGCTCAGCCATCCCGTCCGCGCGCCCCCTTGCTGTTGGGCCCCGACTGGCAATGTGCTTTCCGTTGTGCAGGCGCGGCCGCCGCCCTCGTGGCGCGGCTGATTGGCTGCCTGGAAAGCTGCTGAGCTGAACACCAGAACTTGTTCAGCCGTCGTTGGTTACGAGATGTCGTTCTGGCGCGCGGACATCAGCACCGGGCTCGAGACCGGGTCAACGCACGAATGATTTGTGATTGTTAACAGTGTTTCAGACACCTTTGAATCTAAAGAGAAATTTTATGGTGCGCGCGTGCGCGCGCGACAGCAGGCCGCAGATTTTGGGGGAGCCAGATGCCGCATCGCAGCATCGATGGTGCCTCCAGCGTGCAATTTTCCTTGGACGATATGGCTCTAGGCAAGCATTGCAGCGCGCAAAAAAGTTCAACCCGCATCGGTGTGCGCTGTGCGCTCGATGCGGGTTGATTGGGTGCAGCTTGTTGGATTGGAGTGAGGTCGTTTTTGCGAGAACTGCTGGCTGCGTCAGGGGAATGCGGAGCCCGGCCGAAGACCAACTGCGCGCAGGATCTTGGCCAGCGGGCAGAATCCAGTGAACGATGCCTGAAACAGGTTTACGCCGACGAATGCGGGAACGGCGAGCCAGTAGGGATGAACCCAGAAGCCTGCGGCAGTGCCTGCCAGAATGACGAGGCCGGCGAAGGCCATAACCATGCGATCGATGTTCATTGTGGTGTTTTCCTCCAAGCGATGGAAGTTTGCGTTAGCTTTGATGGGCGGTCAGGGCGAAGACCCGTTCGGGGTAAACTAGCAACACAGCACGTTCAACTCGGTGATTCCGATCACCCGCGCAGGATGCGCGTGTGCTTCGGGCTTGGTGAAGGATAAGCCGATGGTAGTGCCAGCTCCAGGTTCAATTCTGGGCGACCACACGGGAACGCGCTTTGCGGGCGCTCACGCACAATCGCTGGAAATTCTGTGGCGGGGTTGGTCGACTATCCTGAGAGGCGCCAGCCCAAGTGTCGACTCCGTGGCCAATGGAGCCGGCCTTGGCGGATCACAGCGATACCCCTCGCAAATTTGTCCCAACGACGGTGTGCCGGCGTCGATAGCCCATTGGTCCTGGTAGCGGCTGGCGACGCCAGGGCCGCTGATCGTGGTGACGGAATTTGTCGGCGCATCGGCGGCCACGCTTGCGGGTGGCGGCGCGATTGTGTTGCTGGCATCGCAGCTGGGCTTTGCAAGCTAGGGGGCGATCCTGGAGGACTGCAACGACCGCGCCGTCACAACCAGCCTTTGCGGCGGAAATAGATATAGGGAACGAGGGCTGCCACCAGCATCAGGAGCAGCGCCATCGGATAGCCGAGCGGCCAATCGAGCTCCGGCATTACCTTGAAATTCATGCCGTAGATCGACGCGACGAGTGTTGGCGGCATGAGCATAACGGCCATGACCGAGAACAGCTTTATGATCTGGTTCTGCTCGTTTGCGATCATGCCGAGCACGGCATCGAGCATGAACGTGATGCGGTCGGTCAGAAAGTGCAGGTGTTCGATAAGCGAGCGAATGTCACGGTGGACGATCTTGACGCGCTGGATGTCGCGGGGATTGTCGTTGCGCTGCTTCATGCCCTGGGAAAGAAACAACAGAAGTCGGTCGAGCGACGTCACGCTCTCCTCGGTGCGGGAAGTGGTTTCACCAAGATGGCCGATGGATTTCAAGGCAACGTCGAGACGCTTGGTGCGTGTTTGTTGTCCGCCCTTGATCTGGAATGCCGCCGACCCGATGCGGTTGACCTCGTCTTGAATATGCTCAATCGAGTCAGCCATCCGCTGAATGATGCTTTCAAGAATTCCGACAACCACGGAGACGCTGGTGTCGCATTCAGCATCGCCTCTGGCTGTCCGTTGCAGGAAGAGAGCAACCGCCTTTGGCTCGATATAGCGGACAGTAACCGCCAGCCGGCCACTCAAAATAAAAGTCACGGCAGAGAAATGAGGGGCACCCCGGTCGATCGAATGGGCAATGATCGCCGTCATGACGTGGGCGCCCTGCTCAACATAGAGGCGGTTGGAAGCTTCGATCTCGCGCATTTCAGCCCGGGTCGGAATTGATATGCCGAGCAGCGCTTCGACTGCCAGATCCTCTTCCTCGGTAGGCTCCAGCATATCGATCCATGCATGGCCCTCGGTAAGGGCGTCGAGCGTGTCGCGTTTTGCCAGCCGGCCGTTCTCAATCTGGTAGATGTTCAGCATGGTCGAGTGCGGTCCTTGGATGTCACCGGGCTGTGCGGCTTGAAGTTTAACGCGCGAGAGCCAATCTTGATGGATGTCGGTCGGGACGTGTTTAAGGTCGTTTTGACATTATGCTTTTCCAGGGCGTTCCGGTCTGTTTCGAATATATATTCGGCGAAAGCAATCCTGGTATGAAGGCGGGCAGCCGAGCCCATGAGCCTCGACGCGGCATCGGGCGCCTGTCGGCGCGGGGTGGCGCAGGTACTCAAATGGCGATCAAGGAGGCGAAGATGTCGATTGGCAATGCAATACGGTGCGGCAAGGAGCGCAACATCCGAAAACTGCTGGCCGCCGTCCCGGTTCTTGCCCTGGTGTCAATTGCGGGGGCATCGAACGCTGATGCCATTGAATGCCGGGATGATTATCAGGTGGTCCAGGGTCAGTTGCTGGCAACGCCCTATTGCGCGGACGGATATCTTGCCAAGGTCGCCCGCGGCTATGGCGTGCGCGTTTCCGCCCGGGAGATCCGCAACAACCCCAACAAGAAGGCCGAGGTCTGCCGCTTCATGGGGCATGACACGCGCATCAGCCACATCTGCCAGCAGTATCGCAACGGGCGCCCAGGCTTTGGCCGGTAATGGCTGTTGCCTGCAGTCGCACCAGGATCGTTTCAAGGTTAGATTGAAGCGATCCCAATTTTTTTGATCGTGCAGAAAACCTTCTCTGGCGCTCGCGCCGCTCGACAAGGGGCGGCGCGACGCGCAGCACCTCGGTCGTGGCCTAAAGCAAATCCGCCTCAGCCGGGATTGCGCTCGCGGATGCGGTCGATGGAAGTGAAGGTACTTCGCCGGCTTCACGCCTTGATCGCAGGGTCCAGCGGCGGCGTTATTTCGCTGCTATCCTTGGCGCGGCGGACACGTCCGTCGAAATGGGCGCCCTCGGCAATCGCAAGCGTCTGGTGGAGGATGTCACCTTCGACCTTTGCCGACGGGCGCAGCGAAATGGTGCTGCCACGGATGGCGCCATTGACCTTGCCACGCACTTCCACGGATTCGGCGGCGACCGAGCCGGTAACGCTGGCCGTCTCGCCGATGATGATTTCTCGTCCTGCCAGGTCACCCACGATCTCGCCATCGACCTGCAGACGGCTCTGGCAGGTGATGATGATCTTTTCGCCAGCAATGTGCAGATCCTTGCCGATGACCGAAGTGGTGACATCGGGCGACTGGGAATTCTGGACCGGGCCGCTGCCAGACCAGCCAGCGATGGGCGGCGGTGAGGCGTTTGGTTGACTGCTGTTTCCCGCGGGGAAGAATCCTGAAGTGGATGCGGCGGACTTCCCTGGCTCGGATGTGCGGGAGGGATCGGCGGGAGGGTTTGACCTTGAGAACACTTCGAGACACTCCTGAACGCATTACAAAATCGGAGCCGCTCAGACAGGCATGCGTGTGCTACGGCCGGTGCCGAAATTCACGAGCATTTCCCCCCGGACAGCGCAATGTCGGACCTTTGTGAAACCGGAATATGACAGTCGCACCAGACGGCGACGCCAACCGAAAACCGGTGCCAATAATCGACATCAAATTGTCTATAGTGCGGCGGCCTGATGGCTGCCAAGAATTTCTTGCCGGCGGGGAGGTCCTAGCTGCCTTGCCATGAAGCGGGTCGCGTGCCTGGAGCAATTGCGACAACGCCAGGAAAGGCCAGCCTCACATCAGGCTGGATTTACATCGAGTGTGACGCCGAGCGACGCTGGCGTTTTCAGCGACTGGAAGACGACGCAATACCGTTCCGTCAATTTGAGGAGGTTGGTGCACTCTTCCTCGGGCAGGTTGCCGTCGATCTCGAAAGTCAGGCGTATGTCGCGAAATCCGACCGGGGCAGTCTTGTCCACGCCCAAGGTGCCGCGAAAATCGAGATCGCCTTCAGCGCGAACGCGACCGCCTTTGACATCGAGCTTGAGGGCGGTGGCAACCGCGTTGAGGGTAACGCCTGCGCAGGCGACCAGGGCGTCGAACAGCATGTCGCCGGAGCAGGCATGGATGCCGCTGCCACCGGTTGCCGGATGGAGGCCGGCTTCGACGATGGCGCGGGAGGTGGCGACAGAGCAGGTAACACCGTCGCCAATCCGGCCCTCAGAACGCAAAGTGACGACGGCTGCACCGGGTTCCTGCCGGTAGCGGTCCTTCAGCGGAGCCTGGAGTGCCTTCAGCTCTTCTGCATCCACGAATGACCTCGTGCTGAGCCGGGTTCGATCGCGAGACAGGGTGTGAGGTTGATGGAGGCGCGCTTTCCGTTGTCCTGCAACGGTTTCGCGTGCGCCTTAGAGTGCGTTCATTTTCGATGGAATTGGGAAAGCGCTCTATCCTTTTGTTATGGGCATGTTTTTCACGCTGAACCGTTACTCACTTCAGCCAAACATGCCCTGGCGGAACACAACAGCATGGCATCTGACCGCCGTCAAACGCTGGGCTGGCCGCTCGCGGGTATACGATTGTATTTCAGAAACTCAAAAAGGGAGAGGCATGACCTCTCCCTTCTTCTATTCGGGCGGGCGCCATTTCCAGACGCCGCACCAATCTTTTGGCAGCGCATGTCAGGCTTGCTTAGACTTTGCCGAGAAGCACTTCCGCGGTCTTGGGGCCGAAGTTGCCGTCGGCGCCAAGGCCGTTCTTCTCCTGGAAGTCACGCACGGCAGCCTTCGTGCCGCGGCCATAGTTGCCATCGACCTCGAGATCGTAGCCGAGCTTGTTGAGGAGTTCCTGCAGCGACTTCACGTCTTCACCGGAATCTCCGCGCCGCAGAATGCGATCAAACGTCGGCTTGTTGCCGCCAATCGCTCCGGCCAGTGCGTTCTTGCAGGGGCGCGCGGTACGGGTACAGACCCAACGCTTCTTGTTGCCTTCGATTGTGATCTGCTCGCAATCAATCTTGCGATCTTCAGCGACACGCCATGATTGGAAGCCCGGGCCGGCTTTCGCTTCGGCGGCTTTGCGCCAGGCGAAAAGAGAACTCGGATAGGCACCGAGTGTGCGCGACAGAAAGGCCTCGCCCTCGGCGATGACCGCTTCGTTCTTACATTCCTTCGCCGATACTGCACCAACAGATACGGCAAGTGCCGCCAACGCCGTGCCGGCTACGCTTAGGAAACGATACATGGAGCAAACCCCTTCTTGCATAAGAATACCGAGCCGTAATCTTCCAGACTGGACCGAACGGGGCCACTGCGCCCGTGCTGTCCGGCGCCGATCGGAGGAGCGGTGTGGCAGTTCGGCACCCACTAGAAGCACTGGTCGCCAGCGCGATCAATCGTTGTGGGGTTCATATGAATCAATAGAGAATAATGATCGACGGCCACTATTCGGGGCCTGAGTGCGGTTCTTCTTATCACGCTCTGCGCCGCGCTTAAGAGCATGCGTCCGGGAAAGGGGCATGGTTAGCCCCCAGTTTCTCCATGCAGGCGGGCCAAAAACAAGGGGCTGCCCGTTGGGCAGCCCTCCGTGGAACGAGGCGCGAATTGGCTGTTGATGGCCGTGCGCGCGTGTTGCCGAATTCCCTAGCCAGTCACCGGAAGGCGAACCAGCGTCAAATCCAGCGACCGCGACATCGCAGCCTCTGAAATCCCACTCGACATCGGATCACCTCCTCTCGGTTGTTGACGATGGCTCACATGTTGCCACTGTTCGCGAAGGATTCAAGGGGGCGTTTTGCAGAGCTGGATTGTCTGGGGCAATGGCAGATATTCGCATGCCTGAGGGCAGAGCAGCGTCTGAGGCATCGTTGTCCCCCAAATGGATCGAAACATGGTGGCCTAGTTTTTAGGGGCTAGGGCACGAACCGAGGTCCAGGGCTATCGGCCAATGGCGCGTACGCGAAAATCACATCTGGCAGCAAGATTACCTTTCACAGTTCGCCGTTCGCCAGCATCACGCGCGCAATTGAAAACTGGTTGCAGCTTCAGTCATGATTTACTCGCGACCATCGCTGCGCGGAGCACGCGGGCATAATTGCCGATCGAAATCTTCCGCAGGCGAGACGGCTCGACACCTTGCGCCTCCATATATTTCACGGCGCGCCGGAGATCGGCGTAGCTGTTGATCGGACTGTTCGCGATTGCATTCATGTCCGTTCCAAAAGCCACATGCTCATCGCCGAGAAGTTGCGCCATCAGGAGAATTCGATCTGCATAGGAGTCAATGGTTCTGCCGACATCGGACGGCAAGGACCATAGCCCGACCACACCTTCCTTCGCGGCGATCGCACGCGCCTCCTCGACGCTGATCTGGCGTGCGCGCCACGCCGGCATGCGCCAGCTGGGTTCGCCACGCGAAATCGAGGAGTGCGACCACACCACCGGTGCACGGGATATCTCGAGAGTTTGCTCGACCACAGACCGCGTCGCGTGTGCAAGATCGATAAGGATGCCCAGCCGGTTTGCTTCGCGGATGACGTCGCGCCCGAAGGCGGTGAGGCCGCCATGCGCAGGCGCCTCCGTCTGGAAGTCGCCGATGGCGTTGCGCGCAAAATGGACAAGCTGAAGTTGCCGAACACCGCCGGCATATGCGGCCTCCAGTCCGGCGAGCCCATCATCGAGGAATGTTGCCCCTTCGACCGACAGGACGACATGAGGCTCGCCCGCGAGTGCCCGCTCGATGTCGGTCGGTGTGCGCACCAGCTTGAGCTTCTGGTCGGACAGGTGCTGGTGGATGCGTTCAAGTTCCTCTTGGAACCACGCGGTGGCCGCGCCCCGCCTGGGGGTGCCAGCCTGCTTCAATCCTGCCTTCGACCGCCGGATCCATGGCATGTCGCCGACAAGGGACCACGATACGAGCGTGGCGCCGCCGCTCTCCATATTGCGCCCCAGCGGCTGCCGTGCGGCCGGTTTGGGGCCGATGAAGAAGAGATGCGCGTGCATGTCGGCGATCGGCATTACGTCCGCCGCACGCAACCCGCTTGGGCGAATGAGGCTCGCTGCGCATGCCGCGAGTAGTGCGCGACGGTCGATCAGCATGGATTGGTCCCGCAGTACGAGCGCCGCAATCCGCGCGGCACTTCAGGCTGCTTTTACTCGAACATGATCGTCGCAACGTAGTCCATCGTCCGGCTCCGATTGTTGGGCGGCAGCAGTGTATTTATCAAATAGGACGTCGGTGAATAGTTGTCAGGCAAGGCCCGTCGGAACCCACGGCTGATGAAATAGGCTTGAATGCGGGACATTCCCCCCTTTTCGACAGCCTTGTAGTAGGTCTTGAGCGGCTCGAATTTCGGCTGCATGTCCTTGGCGACCTGCCGGTGCCCTTCGGACATTTTTGCGGCTCGTGATGTGTCTTCGGTGAATACGGTATCGAGCAAGGCGTCGCGCTCCGCAATTGGAAGCTGCATGGCGTCAATAACGAGCAGGGGACCGTCAGAGAGGCCCGCCTTCGTAAACCGCGACCGGCTGGTAATGAAGCTGCCCGTAGCCCGCATCGGCGTCATCGCAGGCTTGATGCAGGACGGAATTCGCCCGCCCTGAAACGCGCTGCCATTAACTGGATCGCAGTTGCGTAGCGCGAGCAGCGACCAGGCGAACTCCGAGCAGAACATGTCGAGGGGCTTGTCGCTGGCCGTGGTTTGCCCCAGTGCCGCCTGACCGAAGGACTTCACGAAATCAAGCGACCTGCCCGGCCTGTACTTGGGAGCGTTGTAGTCCTTGTTGAAAGCAACCTGCTTCGGATAGATCTGCTTGACGCGGCTGGCGAGCTGTTGAGCCCAGGCCGCAAGATTTTTGCGTTGCGCGTCCGTGAGCCCCCGCGGGCGTATGACATGCATGAACTTGAGCGTGCGATAGTGCTCGCCTGTGAAGTCGCCGCGCCCAAGCGTTTCGTCATCCATCGGGTTATCGATATGGCGGATGATACCGTTGGGAGCGAGGTAGGCCATGCCCGCATGACTGACGCCCATCTGAATGTTGGGATAGACGCCGGCGCCGCCCCATTCCGGCCGGAAGGACAGGAGAATGTCGCCCGTCTGAATGAGGCCGCTTTGCGTAATGCGCTTGCTGAAGCCGACGCGCTTCGTGGAAACGATCCGAAGTCCGATGTGAGCGCTGTTGTCCTTGTACTTCGGGTCGCGGAATTCAGTCAGACGATCGGTCGTGTTGATCGTTTTCGGTAGTTCGAGCCACGCGCTTTTTGGCAGCGCATAAAAGACGGGGATATCGAGGCGCCGGGCGATATCCTGGCTAGAGTTCTCGCTGTAGGTGAACTCTGCGGCCCGTGCGGCACAAGGGTTGGCTGCCAAGCCTGCCGCAACGTACAGGATGCACAAGGCGCGCATGACATCATACTCCTCAACCAGGACTCAACGGAAACGAACGTGCGGCAACGTGCCCATAGTCGGCACATCGGGCGCTATCCTATGAGCCAACTGCTCTTGTGCCTATTGCACGAAATCAACAACGGGACTGGGAAGATCAGGCAAAGACCAGAGGCATGACCCTTTTTCGAACAATCAGTGCTCGGTTAGGACGGATGCGGCTTGTCCTGCTGGGCCTGCCGACGGTCGTGCTTGTCGGCTATTTCGGTTGGATCGCCTGGCTTGGCCGCGAGTCCGCGCCGCCAAGCCGCTGCCATGGCACGGCAGTCCATGGCGACCTCGTTCATGGCCGCCGTCTGCCGTATTCGGGAGAAAACTTTCGTACCTACAGTCTGTTGGGCTACCTGACCGGACGCACCTTCATGCATGGAACCGTTAGAGACGCGGTTCTTTCCGGCTATGCGAGAGTGGCCAGGAGGCGGCCTGAGTTCCGGTACGTGTATGGCGAAAGCAGCTGGCCCTGGGGCGGCTCATTATGGCCACACAGAACTCACGCCAATGGGACATCGGTCGACTTCTTCGTGCCGCTGCGCACGCGCGCCGGCGAGGTCGCTGAGATGCCGGCGTCCGTATTCAACCAACTCGGCTACAGCATCAGCTTCGACAATGCCGGCCGGTCAGGCGATCTGCAGATCGATTTCGAGGCCATGGCCATGCATCTTGCCGAACTCGACCGGGCGGCGCGCGAACAGGGTATTAGAATCCGGCGGGTGATCTTTGACAGTCACCTTCAGCCGCACCTGTTTGCGACCGGAGAGGGAGCCAAGCTGTCGGGGCGGCTGCCCTTTCTCGGCAAGGCCTGGGTGCGACACGACCAGCACTATCACGTCGATTTCGCGGTGCCTTGCGGTTGACCCGCACTTCGGCTTCTATCTGATTGCTTAGATGAGGTTCGAGCTGCAATGACCTCCGGCCGTTCTGCCGGTCGTTCAAGCCGATAGGCAAATGCCGCCTGGCTCCGCATTGCGTTGGTGGAGGAACTCGGCGGTCCTATGTTGTTTCATGTTCGCTCGGGGGGCCTTGTTTCGTTTTGGCGATCAGTGCGGACAATCGTCGATTGTGAAGAACAGCAGGTGTGCTCCTCCCAATGACGGAGACTTTGTTGAATCATATCGCCCCAGCCCTTTCGGTCGAGCAAACCGGCACTGTTCTTCATGCTCGAGCAAGCGGCAGTTGGACCGTCGCGCATGTCGATGAAATGGAGCGGCTTGTCGAAGCCGCGGCGCGCACTCTTGCAGGCAGGGAGATCGTCGATCTGAATATGCAGGGCGTTGGTGCCCTGGACACCTATGGCTCGCTGCTGCTGTTGCGACTCATGCGCACTGAGCTGGATGGCGGAACACAAATGAGGGCCGTAGCGCTGAACGACAGGCTGAAGCCCTTGTTCGATGAGGTGGCCTCGTCGTCGACATCCGCTGCGCCAGCGCGGCAACGTGTCGGTCGCATCGAATACTATCTGGAACACGTCGGGCGCGGGGTCCTGCGGGTCTGGGAAGATCTCGTCGCGCTCGCGGCGATGTTTGGCGCCATTTGCATAGCAATTCTCCACACTCTGCTCAACCCGAAGCGCTTTCGTCTCACCTCCGCCGTCCACCAATTGGACCGCGTTGCATGGCAGGCCGTTCCCATCATCCTGCTCATCACGTTCCTGATCGGCGGCATCATCGCCCAGCAGGGCTTCTTCCATTTCCGCAAGTTCGGCGCTGATGCCTACGTTGTCGACATGGTGGGCATCCTGGTGCTTCGCGAAATTGGCGTTCTGATCGTCGCCATCATGGTCGCGGGTCGGTCGGGTAGCTCCTATACTGCCGAGCTAGGATCGATGAAGATGCGCGAAGAGATAGACGCGCTGCAGACGATGGGCCTCGACCCAGTTGAGGTGCTGGTCCTGCCACGTATTGTTGCACTGGTCATCGCACTACCGATCCTCACCTTTCTGGGTTCCTTGTCGGCTCTATATGGTGGAGAACTGGTTGCGTGGCTCTACGGGGGAATGAGCCCGGACATTTTCCTGGCGCGGCTGAGAGAGGCGATCTCGCTGACACACTTCAAGGTCGGCATCATCAAGGCGCCATTCATGGCGCTCGTCATCGGTGTCGTCGCCTGTGCCCAAGGCATGCAAGTCAAGGGTAGCGCGGAATCACTCGGCATCCAGACCACCGCTTCGGTCGTAAAGGCGATATTTCTGGTTATTGTTCTCGACGGTTTCTTCGCCGTCTTCTTCGCATCGATTGATATGTGAGCCATGGCTAGCGAACCGATCATTCGCATACGGGATCTCGTCGTTGGTTTCGGCGACAGAACCGTGCTCGACGGCGTCTCGGTGGACGTCAATCAGGGAGAGATATTCGGCTTCGTTGGCGGGTCGGGAAGCGGCAAGTCCGTACTGCTGCGCACGGTGATCGGCCTCATTCAATCGCGTTCTGGAACAATCGACGTGCTCGGTCATCGGTTGACCGGAGCATCCCAAGAGCAGCGCCGGCAGATCGAGCGCAGGTGGGGTATCCTGTTCCAGCAGGGAGCACTGTTCTCCTCGTTGAGCGTGATCGAGAACGTCCAGTTCCCCATGCGCGAGTTTCTCGACCTGTCGCCCAGAATGCTGAATGAGGTTGCCCGGCTGAAACTGGAACTGGTTGGCCTCGACGCAAAGGATTGCGACAAATTTCCATCGGAACTGTCCGGCGGGATGATTAAGCGTGTTGCGCTCGCGCGTGCATTGGCATTGGATCCGGAGCTTGTCTTTCTTGACGAGCCCACGTCCGGTCTCGATCCGATTTCGGCGGGCGACTTTGACGCCCTGATAAGGACGATGCAACAGACGCTAGGGTTGACCGTCTTCATGATAACGCATGATCTGCAAAGCCTCTATACCGTATGCGATCGCGTCGGCGTCCTGGCCGATGGAAAGGTCGTTGCCATCGGATCGATCCAGGAGATCCTGAAATCGCCGCACGCATGGGTCCAGGAATATTTCCGCGGCCATCGGGCGAGCGCACTTAACTCGAGATTCATGACCACAGCGAATTGAGCTTCACAATGGAAACACGGGCGCGTTTTGCATTGATCGGGTTATTCACGATCGCTGTCGCAATAGCGGGTTTTGCGTTCGTTTACTGGATTCAGAACACAGGTGGCATCGGGCAGAGAACGGCCTATCGCGTCCGCTTCGAAGGACCCGTGTCCGGTCTGCTTGTCGGTTCATCGGTGCTGTTCAACGGAATGCGCGTTGGCGAGGTCACGTCTTTGCAGCTTGAGCCGAAGCAACCCCGGATCGTGATGGCAACCATCGCTGTCGATCCGGCGGCGCCGGTCCGGGCCGACACGTCAGTCGGCATGGATTTCCAGGGATTGACGGGATCACCGGTCGTCGTTCTGATTGGCGGCAAGCCGGACGCACAGCCTCTCACCTCGACGGGCGGCGAGCCGCCGCTGCTGGTGGCAGGTGCCGACGCCGGTCAGACGCTGACGCAATCTGCGCGCGACACGCTACGGCATGTTGATGACGTCGTGACGGAAAACGCCAAGCCACTCAGTACGGCGATCGAGAACATCAGCACGTTTTCGGATGTTCTTTCGCGAAACTCCCAGAGGATCGACGGGATTCTTGCCGGTCTAGAGCGCATGACGGGTGGTCCGGCGGGTGCTCCACCAACTCCGATCTACATGTTCACGTTGCCAAAGAACCTGGAAAAGTGCGCGGAGCCCGCAGACGTACAGATTGTCGTGCCGGAGCCAGACGCATTGATTGGTTTCAGCACGACAAAGATCCCGGTTAGTGGCAAGCCTCCAGAACCATTCCCATTCGCCAATGGATTGCTTGCCGACACGGTGCCCGCTCTGGTGCATGCCAAGATCATCGAGGGATTGGAGAACTCGAACTGCTTCCGATCCGTGACGCGCAATATCGACGGCATGCAAGCAGACTTGCAGTTGGCGCTTTCAATTCGCAATTTTTCGATTTCGACCGAGACAGAACCGGTCGCCAAACTCGATCTTGCGGCCAGGGCCATCACCAACGACGGCAAGAACATCGCGACGACAGCTTTCCATGAGTTGTCGCCCGTGACGTCGATGGATGCCGCTGGAGCGGTAGCAGCGTTGAACGAGGACTTCGGGGCAGCCATTCGCAAGCTGGTGCCGTGGCTATCAAGTGCGGTGGCAAACAGAGAGAAAGCTCAGCCAGAGCCCCGCGCGCCGTGAAAAGGGTACGTGCGCCTTCTTCAAGCAGTTGCGCCTAGGAGCGCAGTTGCGATCACCTGACTTCGTTACCACACTGCGCGGAATAATCCTCGTCGTTCAGCTTCTTGAAACATTCTGATACAGTAGACGCAACGGCTGTGAGCGCGCGCTGTCTGCAACATGATTTGACACATGAGATGGGTCAAATGCAGGCAGGTCGCGCGCGCTAATAGACGCTCGTTCTATCCCAACGCATCGTTGGCGCGTTTCATCTTGTCGGCATCGACATAGACTTCCGAGCCCATTTCGCGGAACTTCTCGCTCATCTCGGCCATGCCCTGCTCGGCTTCCACCATCGCCGACTTGCCGGCATTGGTCTTGGCCGCGTAGTCGCGCACGTCCTGTGTGATCTTCATTGAGCAGAACTTTGGCCCGCACATGGAGCAGAAGTGGGCGACCTTGTGTGCCTCCTTCGGCATCGTTTCGTCATGCATGGTGCGCGCGGTGTCGGGATCGAGGCCGAAGTGGGCGACCTTGTGTGCCTCCTTCGGCATCGTTTCGTCATGCATGGTGCGCGCGGTGTCGGGATCGAGGCC
>JAGRKV010000052.1 GCA_020442165.1 Hyphomicrobiaceae bacterium
CAAGCAGTTCGTGCTCGACGGCAACGAGGGCGTCGACTTCGTTCTGTGCGAGATCGGCGGCACGGTGGGCGACATCGAGGCGCTGCCGTTCTTCGAGGCGATCCGCCAGCTGGGCAACGAGCTGCCGCGCCATTCGTGCGTCTACATCCACCTGACGCTGCTGCCGTGGATTCCGTCTGCTGGCGAGTTGAAGACCAAGCCGACGCAGCACTCGGTCAAGGAGCTGCGCTCGATCGGCATCCAGCCCGACATCCTGATGTGCCGCGCCGACCGCGAGATGCCGAAGGCGGAACGCAAAAAGATCGCGCTCTTCTGCAACGTGCGCGAGGAAGCCGTCATCCAGGCGCTCGACGTGAAGTCGATCTACGACGTGCCGCTTGCCTATCACCGCGAGGGCCTCGACCAGCAGGTTCTGGAAGCGTTCGGCATCACCGGCGCGCCGCAGCCCGACTTGAGCCGCTGGCAGTCTATTTCGCAGAACGTCGCCAACCCGGAAGGTGAGGTGACGATTGCCATTGTCGGCAAGTACACCGGCCTCAAGGACGCCTACAAATCGCTGATCGAGGCGCTGGTGCATGGCGGCATCGCCAACCGCGTCAAGGTGCATTTGGAATGGATCGAGGCGGAGGTGTTCGAGCGCGAGGACCCCGCACCCTATCTGGAAGGCGTCGACGGCATCCTCGTTCCGGGCGGGTTTGGCGAGCGTGGTGCTGAAGGCAAGATCCTCGCCGCCAAGTTCGCGCGCGAGCGCAAGGTGCCCTACTTCGGCATCTGCTTTGGCATGCAGATGGCGTGCATCGAGGCGGCGCGCAATCTGGCGGGTGTTGCGGGCGCGTCGTCGACGGAGTTCGGTCCATCGAGTGAACCTGTTGTCGGCCTGATGACGGAGTGGATGCGCGGCAACGAGTTGGAGCAGCGACGTTCGGGCGGCGATCTCGGCGGCACGATGCGGCTTGGCGCCTATGAGGCGCGGCTCGCCGACGGCAGCCGTATTGCGCAGATGTATGGCTCGAACCACATCTCAGAGCGCCACCGCCACCGCTACGAGGTTAACACCGGCTATCGCGAGCGGCTGGAGAATGCGGGCCTGCGTTTTGCCGGCACGTCACCTGATGGGCTGCTGCCGGAGACGGTCGAATATCCCGACCATCCCTGGTTCATCGGCGTGCAATATCACCCCGAGCTGAAGTCCCGCCCCTTCGACCCGCATCCCTTGTTCCGCAGCTTCATTGCGGCGGCGGTGGAGCAGAGCAGGTTGGTGTAGTGGATTCGGCTATGACAGATTTGGTCTCTGCATCAATCGTGAAACCGGTAGTTGATGCATTCCTTGCGTTACGTCGCTTGTGGAAGGGTCGACGCGGCCAGCTAAAGCCAGAAGAGATTGTTCAGCTGCGCCTTACATGGAAGCCAATTTTCGACGAGTGGCTAATGCAAATGCGCCGCAAAAACATTGGCCGGGATGTGACGGTAAAGGATGTGCGGCGCCTCGATGAATACCCGGAAGTTAACGAAGACATTCAAGGCATTTCGCCGTGGTTCCGCGCCGGTCTAGTGGCCACCAATGACCGCGGGCTTTTACTTCTGTTGGACTGGGTTAGTCTATCTGATGAAGCTCTGGACTTTTTGCAGCTCCAAGGCATTCGAGAAGATAATGCTAAAGAAACTGGCAACGCTGCACTTGTCGGTTATGTGCCATTCGAGCAGGTTGTCCAATTTGACAAGAACGGTGACGACTATTCTACTCGCCCATCCCTGTATCTCCATTTCGATGCCAAACGCGAGGGGCCTTATGAGAGGATCGCACTCTGTATTCGCAAGGAAATGAAGGATTGCGGTGCGGAGTGGTATTCTGAGATTTGCGAAATCGACGAATATAGAGATGCGTGTCTGAAGCTAGGCATAGAACTATATTGGCTTAAGCCTCCGAATGAATGGGGCGTATGGCGGGTGAATCGGTCTGCAAAATAGCCTCCAGCGTTTCGTCACACGCACTCGCCCCTGTAATCCTCGGGCTTGTCCCGAGGACCCAGGGTGCCGCACGCGAAGGCCGGGCTGTTGCGGCTCTGACATTTCAAGTCACATGGAATTTGCCTTGCTGCGCGCTGGATGGTCGGGACGAGCCCGACCATGACACCCTTGGTGTTTAATGCGGCGGCATGAGCGCGACTTTCGCCGGGTTGCGCGATGGATCCTCGGCATGAAGCCGAGGATGACACGTCGCGGTCCGGAGAAGGCGGCGATATATGCAAGCAATTCACTCCGGCACAGCAAACACCACACCCGTCATCCCGGCGCAGGCCGGGATCCAGGCTAGTCTCTGCACATTCGACTTGTGCGATAGAGATGCAAACGCGCAGCGAGGGTGGCCGTTATTGCCAGCTGTGTGTTTGATGCCAGGTGTCTAGGTTCCCACCTTCGCGGGAATGACGTTGGCATCGCGGGTTCGCACTACATCGCCAACTCCCGTCATCCCATCCTGAGATGGCATGAGGACGCGGGTGCTCCTGACATTCGCTTTCGATTGGTGCAATTTCGTTGGCAAACAAGCAATGCTATCGAACGGGGATGACGCTGCCGATGTTGAAGGTCTATCTCGCCGGGCCTGAGGTGTTTCTGCCGGACTTCGGCAAGCCCGTGTTCGACGCCAAGAAGGCGATGTGCGCGGCCTTCGGTTTTGAGGGCGTTTCACCGATGGACGGGGACCTCGACCTTGAAGGTCTGGCGCCGTTCCAGCAGGGCATCGCCATCTATCGCGGCAACCTCGCGCACATGGACGGGTGCAACGCCGTCATCGCAAACATGACTCCGTTTCGCGGTGTCAGCATGGATGCGGGGACCGCGTTCGAGATGGGCTACATGGCGGCGAGGGGCAAGCCGGTGCTCGGCTACACGCACGCCGTCGATGGCTATGCCGAACGCTGCGTTCGCTATTATGGGCAGGGCGCTGGCAGTGTGCTCGACGGTTACAGCGCGGGCACTTCCATCGAGCGCTTTGACATGGCCGACAACCTGATGATGGTGGGTGCGGTGGATGTGGCGGGGTTCCGCGTGCGCAGCGTCAGTGCGCCCGATGGCGAGGAGCTGACGTCGCTTGCCGGATTCGAGCAGTGTCTCGCCGATCTCAAGAAGGTGCGTGGGGCAGGCTAAATTGCGCTGAACCTTTCTCCCGCTCATTGCGACCAACGCTCATGGAACGCAATTTAGAGGAGAAAACCCCATGACGGTGAAGATGCTGGCGGCCGTCGCCGCCGTTGCCGCGCTGGCCAGTTTCGCCCAGGCTCCCGCCGCCGATGCTGGTCCGTTCAAGCGCGGTGCCAAGGCCGCGCACGCCCAAAAGTTCGTGGCCGCCAAGCGCGTCGCCCGGGCACGGTTCGGCGGTGCTGGGAAGCTCAGCAGCGGCCGTCGCCCCCAGGCCAATCCTGGGCAGGCGGGCGTCAACTACGCGCTCGCTCTCTATGTTCGCCGGTGCCTCGACAACATCCTGCCGGAGTGCCCGAAGTGATGGTTGTCGGGCAGTGCCAGCGTTGATCCTTGAAAACAATTGCGCCGCCCGGTCGATGGCTGGGCGGCGTGTTGGCTGTGGCGTAGGGGGCTGGATTGCGCGCCCGTCACCGACCCTCGAAAACAGGCTTCCTCTTCTCCTTGAAGGCGCGGATGCCCTCGCGATAATCGGCGCTGTCATAGACGACGCGGCGGAGGCCCTGCACGCGCTCGAAGCCCTGCGGACTCATCGGGTGGGCGCCTGCCAGAATGCGCAATTGCTCCTTCATGACCGAAATGGCGAGCGGCGCATTGCCGGCGATCGTGTGAGCGATGGCGTTCGTCACCGCTTCTAGCTCGTCGGCCGGGACGATGCGGTTAATCATGCCAAGGCGTTCGGCGCGCGCGGCTGGAATGGGCTCGGCCGTGAACGTCATCTCCTTGACGATGCGGAAGGGGGCGGCGTTGAGAAATGTCAGCATGCCGGAGACATTGTAGGGCACGCCCAGCTTGGCCGGCGTCAGCGCGAACGTGGCTGTGTCGGCGGCGACGATGAGATCGCAGGCGAGCACGACCTCGCAGGCTCCGCCCCACACGCCGCCTTCGATCATGGCAATGACCGGTGAGGGGTGCTGCTCGATGGCCCGCACAAGGTGGCGCAAGGGATCGTCCCAGCCCAGCGGATCGCGGCGGCCTTCGGGCAGCTCGGAGACATCGTGCCCTGCCGACCAGACCTTTGCACCAGCGGGCGCGCGGATAACGACGGCGCGGCAGCTTTCCTTTGCCAGCCGGGCGAGGCCGTCGATGACCGCCTTGACGAGTTCGTCGGAGAGAGCGTTGCGCTTTTCGGGATGGTTGAGCGTGATCCAGCCTATGTGGCCTTCGCAGCGGATCTGGATGCGGTCCATGGGTGCGTTCCTCGACTGAATAGAGGCAACGCTAGCGCGTGGCGGCTTGCATCACAATTGAGCGGGCGATGTAGCTTCGCACCGGCTAACCGTCGTGTTGAACGGGGTCGGCTGCGATAGCTGAATTGGCCTGGTTCAATCGCGTGCCGCTGTCTGCTGCGGCCGGGATGCGCCAGGCCAGGCGATTTCCTGGATGAATTTGCGGCGGATTGCGCGGGCGAAATCCTCATAGCCCTCCGCCGTGATGACGAATGCGCCGGGTCCGCCCATGACGTGTTGTTCGTACCACATGGTGAGCGTGCGCGCGTCTTCCTTGGAGGGTAACGGAAATTCGCTCTGCGTGGAGCCGGGCGCGCGGTTCCAACGCTCAATTTCGCTCTCCTTGCCATCCTCCAGGATCGGCAGGCCGTTGATGATGACTCCATCCTGCACCAGCCGGTTGCGCAGATCATCGACGTACTGGAGCGATGTGCAGTTGTCTGGACCGTCGCCCGACACGTCGATCACCACACGGTCGGCCTTCACCGGCAGAGGTTTCAACGTCACGTCGGAGAGATATTTCAGCAGCCGGCCGACGCAGGTGTATTCGCCATTGGCTGAGGGCAAAGAGCGCAGCATCTTGGCCACCGCCGCGGCGTCGGATGCGCTGGCAATCCACGTCCATGGCAGCAGAACCTTGGGCCGGTCGGCCCAGCCGATCAACGTGAACAGTATGGCGTGGCGCGGGCCGGACGTGACAACGCGGATGACGTCCTTGTCTTCCAGCGCCTGGGCGATGCCTTCCATCTGCAGGCGATAGCGGTCCTCATCGACGGACTGGGAAATGTCGACGGCCATGACGAGGGCGGTGTCGACGGCATCCTCGGCGGCTGCCGTTTGTGTCGAGAGACAGAACGCCAGTGCGCACGCAACAAGGAGTGCGCATGCCATCCTTGCGTATCGTGCCCCATCGGCGCGGTGCGTGTTTGGTCTGCAGTCGTGCATCACGAAGAGGCTCGAATGTTGGCCTGGTATCCAACATCCGAGCCTAGCAGCGGCCAGTGCTCATGCAAGCATGTTCTGGCGGCATCGTGATAGAGGCGCCCGTGTGTGGGCGGCTACTGGCAATGATGGAATCGCACGCGCGGACCGGTGTCGATGTGGATGTGGTGCATGTTGCACGAATAGGTTCCGACACCGCCGTTGTGATGCTGCTTCAGCCAGGCGGCAACCTGACGATACTTGCCGCGGGGCGGGTTGAAATCTACCGCGCGGCAGGACGCATGGTAGCTCTTTCGACCAGATCCGGCGATGCGCGCGCCCGGGCGATGCGCCGAGATCACCTGGACGGGGCCGAACTTGCTGCGGATCTGGCTCAGGACCGAGCGCAAGCTGCCGGGCATGCATTCGGCTTGTGCTTGAGAGGCCGGAACGGCGGCTGTGGCGATGAGCGCGAGCGTTGCGAGCGCACCGACGCGAAACATTACGTGCGATCGGTTTGTCATGAGAGTGCTCCCCTTTATTGCAACAGGTGCCCCACTGGTGTGGGGCGCGTGGTTGGCTAACGCACGCGATGGGGTCGATCACAAGGCAAGGGCGGCAAAATGCGGCGATTTGTCTTCAAAAACAGCGATTTACCGAAACATTCAGCAACATTGCGTGAGATAAATGCGGTCCTGGCTGCGGCGAAATGGATGCTGACGGGGGCGCGTCATTAGCCTGGGGAATGGAGTCTTCCATGGGCTCGCGGGATGCTGCTGCGCGCGCTATAAGCGCGTCATGACAAAGCTTGATGCAATCGCCCCTGATCGTATGGTTCGGATCGGCAATGTTGAGTTTGGCAACGATCTGCCGATCAGCGTTTTTGCCGGTCCTTGCCAGATGGAAAGCCGCAGCCATGCCCTAGAAATGGCTGCCGCGCTGAAGGAGATCGCCGGACAGTCCGGTTTCGGCCTCGTCTACAAGTCGAGCTTCGACAAGGCCAACCGGACTTCGCTTGGCGGTGCGCGCGGGCTTGGTCTCGACAAGGCGCTGGCGGTGTTTGCCGAAATCCGCGAGACGCTGGGTTTGCCTGTGGTGACGGACGTACACGAGGCCGCGCAATGTGCTGTGCTGGCCGAAGTCGTGGATGTGCTGCAGATCCCTGCATTCCTGTGCCGGCAGACCGATCTGCTGGTGGCAGCGGCGCGCACTGGCAAAGTGGTCAAGATCAAGAAGGGGCAGTTCCTGGCGCCGTGGGACATGAAGAACGTGGTCGCGAAGGTGACTGGATCGGGCAACACCCAAGTGATGGTCACGGAACGCGGTGTATCGTTCGGCTACAACACGCTGGTGGTCGACATGCGGGCGCTGGCCATCATGTCGGAGATCGGTGCTCCGGTGATTTTCGATGCAACCCATTCCGTGCAGCAGCCTGGAGGGCAGGGAACAAGCTCGGGAGGGGATCGACGGTTTGTGCCGGTACTGGCGCGGGCGGCTGTTGCGGTCGGCGTGGCGGGGCTCTTCATCGAGACCCACGAGGCGCCGGACAGGGCACCGTCAGACGGACCCAACATGGTTCCGCTTTCCGAGTTTGGCGCATTGATGCGCGAACTCATGGATGTCGATCGCGTGGTGAAGGCGCAGCGCAAGGCGTGAGTCGATAGATCGGCAATCACGTTCGCCGTGTCTTGCTTTTCGCCCCGGGTTCATTCCGGGTTCGCGATCCAACGTGTCGCGGTAAAGTAGGCGTCGTTGTAGACGCGGACACCCAGCTTGACCACCATGGCCATCGTCCAGGGAAATGCGATTTCGTACCTCTGCTTGGTCAATCCCTTCATGATGCGGTCGACCGCGGGCTCAAGGCCCATCAGGCCAGGCATGGGGACTTCCAAGTTTTCGGTCATCTGCGTTTCGATGTAGCCCGGGTTGATGATGGTGACGATGATGCCCTTGTCTTCCAGATCAAAGCGCAGGCATTCGGCCAAGGATTTCAGAGCGGCCTTGCTCGGGGCGTAGTGGGCAGCGCGTGGGAAGCCACGATAACTGGCGAGTGATCCCATCAGGGCTATGTGGCCGCTGCCGCGCTCAACCATGGCTGGGATCATGGTGGCAAGCGCGTTGCCGATGCCGATCACGTTTGTTTCCATCGTGTTGCGGAACAATTCGGCGTCGAAGCGCGTCGCCTTCTTGAACGTGCCCACGCCAGCATTCAGAAGGATCAGGTCGGGAATGCCGTGCTGGGCTAAGATCTTGGACGCTACTTCGTTTGTCGCTTGTACGTCGCGCACGTCCAGGGGATAGGCGGTGATGCCCGGTGTCTCGCGGCAGAGTTCTTCGAGTTTGTCGGCGGAGCGGGCCGATGCCGCAACATGACATCCAGAGCCTGCGAGGCGCTGGGCGATTGCCCGCCCGAGGCCGCTGGAAGCGCCAGTTAACCACGCCGTTTTCCAGGGGCCTGGAAGGCTCATAGACCGTCTCCTGTTGTGATTGTACGAAGCGGTGGGCCGGCTTGCGCGCGGGATTGGCACCACGGCGTGCAATGCGGGGTCAATGGTATGCCCGACTACAAGATCACGATGGGCAGTCCAGCGGCAAGGCGCATTCTTCAGCAAACCTTACTTTTGGCGGCCTTCACCATGCCTTGAGAAGTCTGTCTCGCGTGGGCAGCTCCCTAAATGACCTCGCGGCGGCGGCTGGCCAATGGCACCTGTTTGCTCCGGATGGTTGCCTCGCTGGTTGGTGAGGGCATGCACGCAAATCGCGGTTGGCTAAAAGTCGCATTCTGACCTGGCGGTGTTGTCTGGCGGACGTCAGGCGTCTATCGCGTTTTCACGTTGCGGCATCCCGCAGGCCGAACTAGCGTTGCGGTCTTCAGCCAAGCCAGTGGTTTTCAGGGGGAACTCATGCAGTTCGATCAACTTCGCACGACCAATGGCGTCGACGTGGCGGGCAAGCGTGTCCTGGTGCGGGTCGACTTCAATGTGCCGATGAAGAACGGTGCAGTGAGTGACAATACACGGCTCAATCGCGCCCTTGCCGGTCTCAAGGATCTTCTGACGCGCGGTGCCAAGGTAATCGTCATAACCCATCTGGGCCGACCGAAGGGTTCGCCCAACCCCGACTTCACTTTGAAACCTGTGGCTGACAAACTTGGTGAATTGCTGGGGCAGCCGGTTCGCTTCGCCGATCAATGCATTGGCGACGTGGCGGAAGCCGCAAGCCGCGATCTGAAACCGGGTGAGATCGCGATGTTCGAGAACCTGCGCTACCACAAGGAGGAAGAAAAGGACGATCCCGTGTTTGCCGCCCAGCTGGCCCGGTCGGGCGATCTTTATGTGGGCGATGCATTCTCGTGTTCGCACCGGGCTCACGCCAGCGTACATGCGTTGACGAAGCTGCTGCCGTCTTATGCGGGACCGCTCATGAATCAGGAGATCCTGGCTCTGCGCGCGGCGCTCGAGGAGCCGCGCCGGCCGACCGCTGCCATTGTCGGCGGATCGAAAGTGTCGACCAAGATACCGGTGCTGACCAATCTCACTGCAAAGGTCGACAAGCTCATCATCGGGGGCGGCATGGCCAATACGTTTCTTGCGGCTGAAGGCATCGACGTGGGCAAGTCGCTTTGCGAGCACGATCTTGTCGGCACGGCTCGTGAGATCATAGCAGCTGCCAAGGACAAGGGCTGCGAGATCATCCTGCCGGTTGATGCGGTCGTGGCGCGCGAACTCAAAGAAGGCGCAGCGGCAGAGACCGTGAGCATCGACAAGGTGCCCGGCGATGCGATGATCCTCGACGTCGGTCCGCAAAGTGTGGAACGCTTGGCTGTAGTGATAGCTGGTTGCCGGACGTTGTTGTGGAACGGTCCCGTGGGGGCATTTGAGATAGCACCCTTCGACAAGGGCACAGTGGCGCTGGCTGAAGAGGCTGCTCGGCTGACAAAGTCCGGCCAACTCATTTCGGTTGCCGGCGGCGGCGATACGGTGGCGGCACTTAATGCAGCAGGCGTCGCCGACAAATTTACGTACGTTTCCACGGCTGGCGGTGCGTTTCTCGAATGGCTCGAAGGGCAGGCGCTTCCCGGCGTGGTGGCACTTATCGAAGCGGGTGGGCAAAACCGTTGACACTGACTGTTGGACGTCCGATCGGGCCTCAAGACCGAAATCCGGTTTTCGATACGGTGCATTTCACGCGCATTCAGGATTGATTGGACACCGTGTTTTGAGGTCATGCGGCTGCGCAACATCTCGCGCGCACTTGCAAAAAACACTTCTAAATCAAAATGTTTGACGTGAAATGATCTTGCAAGTCTGTTGCAAGGACGAGGGCGCCCGCATATCGTCAAGTGGTGATGTGAGACGCTAGTGCTCGGGTCCCCGCAACGAGACCACGACTTCAAGCACTGCCGCGCGCGCCAGGTGTTCTGACCGAAATCAGGTTGGGGCCTGGTGAAAGCTAAGGTGGGCGGCTCTGGCGATATTGCATCCAACAGTGTCTGGAACACACAGCTGGTCCACGCTGCTTTCTCATCCGCTAGGGGAGTGAACCACGATGAAGATGCGACGCCTTATAGGCGCCCTGATACTTGGCATCGCACTATCCGCCGGTTTGGCCGCTGTCAGTGGTCCGGCGACCGCACAGGAAGATGCCTCAAAAGGCATCGAACAGTACCGCAAGATGATGGCCGAGGACCCTTTCGCGAACCCCGGTCTACTTTATGTCGACAGTGGTGAAGCACTTTGGAAGGAGAAGCGCGGTACGAACAACGTCTCGCTTGAAGCGTGCGATATGGGCAAGGGACCCGGTGTTCTGGAAGGTGCGATGGCCGAGATGCCGCGCTATTTCGCTGACGCCGACAAAGTAATGGATGTCGAGAGCCGCATTCTCTGGTGCATGGAGAAACTGCAGGGTCTCGATACCGGACCGGTCAAGAAGAAGGCTTTCTCCAAGAGCGGCGAAGGCGGCAGCGAGATGGAATTCCTGGCGTCCTATGTCAGTTCGATGTCGAATGGGATGCCGCTGAAGCCACAACTCAGCCACCCCAAGGAGAAGGAGGCCTATGCACTAGGCGAAGCGCTGTTCTTCCTGCGCGCTGGCCCGTTCGATTTCTCCTGTGAGAGCTGCCACGGCACTCCGGGGTCGCGCATCCGGCTGCAAGATCTGCCGGATCTGTCCAAGCCTGGTGTCGACGCACAAAAGACCATCGCCACTTGGCCGGCCTACCGTGTCTCGACAGAGTCGGTGAAAACGATGCAGCACCGCATGTCGGACTGCTACCGCCAGATGCGCATGCCGAAAGTGGGCTTCGGTTCCGACGCGGTCACTGCTCTCATCACCTACCTGATGAAGCAGGCCGAAGGTGGCGAAGTCCAGGTTCCGGCGTTGAAGCGTTGACCGGCAGGGAGAACATAAAGATGAAGACGACCATTATCTCCGCGGCCCTGCTGTCGCTGGCGCTGACTTCGGTGCAGGCCACGGCAGGAGGCGTGCCAGCGGAAAAGCTCCAGAAGATCATCAACTCCAGTTTCAAGGATCCGGACAAATCGACGGAAGCTCCGGCAACACCAACGTGGGCCTCCCGGCTCACACCCGACACCGTGCAGCAGGCTTGCTCTGAAGCGCGCAATCATCCTGACAAGGATCTTGCCGCGGATATGGAGAAGGCTGCGGCGGCATCGGTAAAATATCCCGAGGATGGCAAGCTGCTCGGCGATTGGAAAAACGGTGAGAAGATCGCTCAGAACGGTAAAGGCCTGCGGTTCAATGACAAGGTCGATGAGCCCTCCGGCGGCAATTGCTATGCCTGTCACCAGATCGACAAGAAGGAACTCGCTTTCGGTACAATAGGACCGCCGTTGACCGAGTACGGTAAAAATCGGGATTTTTCCGAAGAAGCGATAAAGGCCACCTATGCGAAGATCTACAACTCGCACACGGTCGTGCCCTGTTCTCATATGCCGCGCTTCGGCACGATGGGGATCTTGACGATCGACCAGATCAAGGATCTGACAGCGCTGCTTATGGACAAGGAGTCACCCGTCAACAAGTAGGGCGGCAGGGCGAGGGTGCGGGCCGCCACATGGCCGCAGTCTTTCCAGTCCTCGAGTTCATCATTCAAGTCGGGCGGTACTCTGTGTACCGCCCGATTTTTTGCGCGGAGACGCGGGCTGGCGTGGCGCGGCTATGCTCGCGCGTCATATTTGCTTAACGGCGGCGCGGGCCTGAGATTTCGGTGATCGGTTGCGCGATCCGATTTTGCGGAGGGGCTGACCTATTCTGGCGGGCGACTGCACTTTTACGGCACCCATTACTGCTCCTGGCTCATGAAGCTGGCAGCGTGCCAGTCCATGTTGTGCAGCGTGAGATGGGCTCTAGTTTCGTCGTCGCTATCGTTGTGCTCGCTTCTTTTTCCGAGCGCGCCGCGGATTACAGTTGGCTGAAAATGCCCAAAAATGCCGGCTGAATTGCTGCGTTGCGTCAAGCAATACGTTTGACCTGAAATATTGTGACATCTAAATATTTGCCGTCGTAGCTCGAAGTGTGTCCGCATGGACGTGCCGGGCTGACCAACGAAGAAGGCAGGGCGCACCGGGTGGGCCGGATGGTCAGTTTGCCCCGCGACAAGAAACGATCCTTTGGACCGGAACTTAAGGGAGGGACCACGCGCAATGCGTCTCAAATCATGGATTGCATGTCTTTCTGCCGCCGCACTCATATCGCTTCAGGCCGCAGTACCCGCGGCCGCCAAGGACAGAGCTGGAGGCGGTGAACTCAAGATTGCAGCCAAGCCTGCTGCAGATGAGAAGAAGGCCGAAGCGCCCAAGGGCGCCGTCAAGAAGGCCAAGGACCGTTGCAAGGACGGTGAGCCTTCCAAGGTCGGCAAATACGAAATTTCCAAGGGCAAGAATCTTCCCGCCTCCATCAGCAAGCCTCTTGCCGATGGCAAGGGTGATGCGGAGAAGGGTTTGGGCTGGATGGCGCATCGCCGTCTTGGCAACTGCCTAGCATGTCACGAGATCACCAAGGTTTTGGATCTTGCCAAGACGAAATCCCAGATCGAGATCACGGACCTGAACGGCAAGACGTCCAAGATGCCGCTTGGGACGCACGGTCACATCGGCCCGTCACTTGATGGTGTCGCGGACCGCTACACCGAAGGCGAACTTCGGATGCTGGTCGTCAACGCCAAGAAGATCTTCCCCGATACCATCATGCCGGCGTTCCACCGCAATGACGGTTTCACCAATGTGCACCCCGACTGCGATGGGCTTGCAATCTTGAGTGCTGCCCAGGTCGAGGATGTGGTCGCGTTCCTCAAGACGCTGAAGGAATGAACAGGCGCGATAAGGCCTGGCAGGGAACGCACAAGGGAAGGAATTCACAGATGAAGAACATCATCAAGATCGCTGCGATCGGCATGGTTGCCGGATTTGCATTTGCAAGCGGTGCCATCGCCGAGCCGCTCGGCGTCAGCAAGCCCGTCATTCCGACAGACAAGAACGATCCTCTGAAGGAGATCTGGTCGGGTTACAAATGGGCCTCGCCCGAGACCCGTGCCATGGAAGACGACGACTTTGCCAACCCAGCTGGGCCTTGGCTGGAGATCGGCGAGAACGAGTGGGGCAAGAAGGACGGCGAGGCCGGCAAGTCGTGCGCCGATTGCCACCAGGACGCAGCCAGCTCGATGAAGGGCGTGGCGACGAAGTACCCAGTGTATTTCGACGAGTGGAAGAAGCCGATGGCGCTGGAACAGCGCATCAACTACTGCCGCGAAAACAAGATGAAAGCCAAGCCCTACGAGTGGGAAAAGGATCAGATGCTGGGCATGATGATCTACGTGAAGTCGCAGTCGCGCGGGATGCCCATCGAGGTCAAGGTGGACGACAAGCTGAAGCCGTTCTTTGACAAGGGCAAGGAGTACTACTACACGCGGCGCGGCCAGCTCGACATGAGCTGTGCGCACTGTCATGAAAACAATTTCGGACAGCAGATCCGTGCCGAAGTGCTGAGCCAGGGCCAGTCGAACGGCTTCCCGACGTATCGTCTGAAGTGGCAGAAGCCAGGGTCGCTGCATCGCCGCTTCAAGGGCTGCAACGAGCAGGTTCGCGCCAAGGGTCAGGGACGTGGCGCCGATGATTACGTCAACCTCGAGCTTTATCTCGCCTGGCGCGGGCAGGGTCTCGGAGTGGAGACGCCGGCGGTACGCCGCTAGGCAGCGGTGCCAACGGTGGGTTAACGATCCGGCGCGGACTTCCAGTTTCGCGCCGGATTTTTTTGCGCCCGGCAATTTGGTGCTTTCAGGTGCCAGCGCTTCGCGGTTGCAGCAAACTTTTTTGGCAATGCAGGCGGGCGATTATTGCGGCTGGCGGGACCTCATCGATGTTGTGCAACTGTATGTCGCGACATTAGAATGTTCGCGGTTGCCGCCAGCATGCAGGTGTCTTCACGCAGGCGAAGATGGCGACGGAAAGGGATGTGACGGCGGGCCGACACATCGATGGAAGCAAGTGTAACCAAAGAAGCCGGTGGGACATCGCCGGACGTCAGTGGGAAGGAACGCCTATGCACTCTCGTCGCGATTTTCTTCAGCTCGCCGCGGTCACTGCGGCAATCACAGGTTTTTCCGGCAATCTGACACGGCTCGCCGCGCAGCAGAAATTGAGCCAGGCCGATCTGTTGAAGTTCGATGCCAAGGGCCAGGTTACGCTGCTGCATTTGACCGACATCCACGCGCAGCTAAAGCCGATCTACTTCAGGCCGCCGTCGGAGAATTTCGGTGTTGGTGCTTTCGAGGGCATTCCTCCGCATCTTGTCGGCGAAGAGTTCCTGAAGCACTTCAATATTCCCGCCGGCAGTCCGCTGGCCTACGCTCACACCATGGTCGACTATGTCAACCTGGCCAAGACCTATGGCCGACTGGGTGGGCTCGATCGCATCTCGACACTTGTCAAGGCCATTCGCGGCGAGCGCGGTGACGACAAGGTCTTGTTCCTTGACGGCGGCGATACGTGGCAGGGGTCCTACACGTCGCTGAAGACGCTCGGCCAGGACATGGTGGACTGCATGAAGCTCCTGAAGCCCGACGCTATGGTCGGGCACTGGGAGTTCACGTTCGGTGAGGCCCGTGTCAAGGAGCTGATCGAGCAGATGGGCTATCCGTTCCTGGGTGGCAACATCGTCGATAACGAGTTCGAGGAAGCGGTCTTCGAGTCGACACAGATGTACGAGAAGGGCGGCGTCAAGGTTGCCGTCATCGGCCAGGCCTTCCCCTATACACCGATCGCCAACCCGCGCTGGATGTTCCCCAAGTGGTCGTTCGGCATCCGGCCGGAACGCGTGCAGAGCCATGTCGACAAGGCGCGAGAGGACGGTGCAGAGGTGGTTGTGCTGTTGTCGCATGACGGCTTTGACGTCGACCAGAAGCTTGCCACTGTCGTCAACGGTATCGATGTCATCCTGACCGGCCACACGCACGATTCCATTCCGCGTGCGATAGAGATCGGCAAGACCATTCTTTTGTCTTCCGGCTCGCATGGCAAATATCTGGGCCGCGTTGATCTGGAGGTGAAGGATGGCAAGGTGGTCGGTTACAGCTCGGGCATGATCCCTGTGTTCTCCGATGCCATCGCGCCCGACAAGGAAATGGAAGCCAAGATCACCGAAGTGCGTGCGCCATATGAAAAGGAATGCGGCGAGGTCCTAGCCAAGACTGAGGGGCTGCTCTACCGCCGCGGCAACTTCAATGGTACCTGGGATGACGTTATCTGCAACGCCCTTATCGAGGAGCGTGATGCGCAAATCTCGCTGTCGCCGGGTTTCCGCTGGGGCACGACACTGCTGCCGGGTCAGGACATCACACGCGATGACCTCTACACCCAGACCTCGATGACCTATCCGGCCGTTTATCGCAACGAGATGACCGGCGCGCAGCTCCATGAGATCATGGAGGATGTCTGCGATAACCTCTTCCACAAGGATCCGTTCTACCAGCAGGGCGGCGACATGGTTCGTGTGGGTGGCATGAGCTATACGTGCGCCCCCAAGGAAGACAAGGGCAAGCGCATCACCGAGATGACGCTGACGAAGAGCGGCGAGAAAATCGAGGCGGACAAGAAATACGTCGTTGCCGGTTGGGCGTCGGTCAACAAGGATACCACGGGTCCGGCGATCTACGAGCTGATGGAAAGCTATCTCACCAAGAAGAAGGTGATCCCGCCTGTCACTGCGCAGACGGTCAAGGTCGTCGGAATGTGATCTGCAATTGATGTTCATGACGCCTTGTCCGGCTTCCGGCGAGGCGTCATGGTCTTTTAAGTCTTGCCGCGATGCTGCCTGCCGCAGTGGATCGGCCAACCTGGAGCATGCAATGTTTGCTGACGCGCACATCTATGTTGGCGTGGCCCTTGCGGGGCTGGCGAGTTTCCTCAGTCCGTGCGTGTTGCCCCTGGTGCCACCGTATCTTGGCTATCTTGGCGGCACCACGATCGACCAGATGACGGAAGAGGGTGGGGTTGATCGTGCGGTATGGCGCCGCGTCGTCATCGCGTCGATCTTCTTCGTGCTTGGCTTTTCGACCGTGTTCATCGGGCTTGGCGCGGGTGCTTCCTGGTTCGGCCAAGTGATCCAGACCTACAAGAGCCAGCTCTCGATGGTGGCTGGCATAATCATCATTCTGTTCGGTCTGCACTTTCTCGGGATCCTACGGATCAACGCGCTTTACAGCGAGAAGCGCTATCACGCGGAAAGCAAGGGTGCGAGCTATCTGGGCGCCTATGTAATCGGGTTGGCGTTCGCTTTCGGCTGGACCCCTTGTGTCGGCCCGATCCTCGCAACCGTCCTGGCACTCGCAGCAAACGAAGGCTCGCTGGCAACCGGCGTGTCGATGCTGGCGGCCTATTCGCTCGGGCTTGGCATTCCCTTCATCCTGGCTGCGATTGCAATCAAGCCGTTCCTTGGCTTCATGCAGCGCTTTCGCAAACATCTTGGCACCATGGAAAAGATCATGGGCGCGCTGCTTGTGCTGACGGGACTTTTGTTCCTCACCGGATCGCTCAACTGGTTTGGCCAGTGGTTGATCGAGACGTTCCCCGGCCTGGGCATGATCGAGGATTGGGTGACACCCGATAGTCTGCAGCAGGAAATCATGCGCAAGGGTGCAGGGCAGTAGCCGATAGCGCGAGGGAGGGCTAATGCGCGGATGCGTGATGCCGAGTTTCGCGTGCCTGCACGGCGGAAGTGGCCCATTCAGCATATGAGATGATGCCGTGAGCACATCGCCGTCCATTGCGCTGACGATTGCGGGTTCCGACTCGTCAGGCGGCGCGGGCATTCAGGCGGACTTGAAGACGTTCTCGGCGCTTGGCGTCTATGGCGCGAGTGTTATTGCAGCGCTCACGGCACAAAACACGCAAGGTGTCACCGGCGTGCTTGCCGTTCCGCCCGATTTCATCGCGCTTCAGATCGATGCGGTCGCGCGCGACTTGAAGGTTGGTGCGACCAAGACCGGAATGCTTGGCGAAGCATCAGCGGTTGAGGCGGTCTGCGATGGACTGGAACGTCATGATCTGGGACCACTGGTCGTCGATCCCGTCATGGTGGCGACAAGCGGTGATGTCTTGCTGGCGCCAGATGCGATCGATCTGGTGACGCGGCGGCTTATTCCGAGGGCTGCCGTCATCACGCCCAACCTCGCGGAAGCCGCCCGCTTGCTTGGCAGCGCGGTGGCGGTCAACATTCACGACATGGAGATGCAGGCGCGTGACCTGCTGGCGCTGGGCTGCGGTGCTGTTCTCATCAAGGGCGGGCACATGACGGGCGATGAGGCCATCGATGTGCTGGTGGTGCGCGAGTCGCCCGAGCGGGCACACCGGTTTTCCGCTGCGCGTATCGAGACCCGCAACACGCATGGCACCGGCTGTACGCTGTCGGCGGCCATTGCCGCAGGTTTGGCGGGGGGGCTGTCCCTGATCGAGGCGGCTAGCGCGGCGAAACGGTTTCTTGCCGATGCGCTCGCCGAGGGGCGCAGCCTCGCCATCGGCAAGGGCTCTGGACCTGTCGACCATCTGTTGGGACGTCGGGGTCCATCCCGATAAGCCTTGGTAGAAGTGGCCCGCAATTCGGGGCGCTGCGGGCATTGATCCTGGTATCGGGGCAACACTTCCCCAAAC
Source organism: Hyphomicrobiaceae bacterium (assembly GCA_020442165.1). GTDB lineage: Bacteria > Pseudomonadota > Alphaproteobacteria > Rhizobiales > Hyphomicrobiaceae > JAEUMD01. Next base: position 17,513 of record JAGRKV010000052.1, read on the forward strand.
AAACATCGCTCAGATAATGCCCAGCGTTGATGTCAAAGCGTAATACGTCACGATGCCGGCATGAGAATCGTCGCGCTGTAACTTCGAACCCCATGATTTCAGGGGCGAATGAAGCGCAAGAGGGTGCTGAGCATGAGCAATACCATGGGTCACGAATTCACTTTGCCGGGCACCGCCGGCCGGCGCCCGGTGCATGCACATGCCGGCTGGATGCTGCTGCTGGCGCCGGCGTTTTTCTTCGCATCATGTTTCGCGGCCGCTGCCGTTCCCACACCGCTCATGCATCTTGAAGGGCGGTGGTCGGGCTGGGGTGCAATCACCCTTTCTTCGGGCAAGTCCGAGCAGGTGAAATGTATCGCGACCTACTTTGTTCGCAACGAAGGCGGGCAGCTGGAGCAGAATCTCAGATGTGCCTCGGTCAGCTACCGCATCGATTCCAAGGCGGAACTGGAGGTCGCCAGCGACAAGGTGCATGGCCGCTGGCAGGAGCGGGCCAATTCGGCAGAAGGTTCCGTCTACGGGCGCATGACGGGTAGCGGGTTCAATCTTGCCATCCACGGAGACAACTTCACGGCGGTGATGGCTGTGTCGACTTCGTCATGCAAGCAATCCATCAACATCGCGCCGGAAGGCACTGAAATCAGACGGATTGCAATCGGCCTGGATAAGTGCTGATGGCGGTTGTGCGCGGGCAACGAAGCATGTTGCGATGCATGATGTGGCATGCCAGCATCGTGGATGCGCAATAGTTTTCTGGGGAACGTGAAAGATCTTGTCAGCTTGGCAAGAGTCTAGGCATCTATTGCCCGTGGCTGGGGGTTATCCAGCAACGATCTTCCGGGGGGAAGGCCAAGCGCGCCATTCGCTGCTTGGCTCGGCTGAAAACCGGCCTGGCTATGCCAGGCCGGTTTTTTCTTTGGTGGCGAAACGCTGTCACCTTCCAGCATGGAATGCGTGACTGTTGCGACACATTGCTCAACAAAGCGTCATGATCGGCGATCACCTGCCCAGTCCGTCGTTCCGGGTAAGGCGAGTTCAGGGTACTTTCCTTGCGCGAATAGCTCTCGCGACAATCTGCCGTCCGCCAAGTCTACCGGGGGAAGAAGTTCGGGATGCGGCGCTCGCCAATAAGATTGAGCCACGGGCTTGGTTGTGAAGGTTGCATGGAGCGCTCGCTCCGAGGGGAAGATGCCATAGCCGCAGCGTCGGCGTTTTGCTGTAGAGGGCAAGACGAGATGCCATCGCGGGTTGCACGGGGGATACAATGCGGAATTCGGTTGATGTGCTGAAGGCCGTGCTTGCTGCCACAGCCGCAGGAACTGTGTTGGGGCTTGTGAGCGGTCCGGTTCAGGCCGGCGGGTTTGCCATTCGCGAACAATCTGCCCAGTTCCAGGGCTCGTCATTTGCCGGTAATGGTGCTGGTGGTGGCTTGTCGTCGATGTATTGGAACCCTGCGGCGCTCGGCCAGGCAGGGGCTGGGCTTACATCGGAAAGTCACGCATCGCTGATCTTCGGCCAGGCTGTGAATACAGTTGAAACCATTAATGGCGGTCCGTTGCCAGCCAGTCCATTCTCGGCCACCAGCGGCGACATTGCGTCGATGGCGCTGGTTCCGTCGAGCTACTACGCATATCGGCTGAACGAACGCTTGGTGCTTGGCCTTTCCATCAACTCCGGTTTCGGCCTTTCCACTCAGCCGGCAAACAACACGTACTGGGGGGCCGTTCTCGGCCGTAAAACCAAACTTTTCACTATGAATGCAGCGCCGACGCTGGCGTTCCAGATCATGCCTGGTGTTACCATCGGCGCAGGCGCGCAGATTGAGTACGCAAGTGGCAAATTTGGTTTTGCTGCGGGCTCGCCCGGTGGGCCGACTGCCGACTTCAAGACGGAAGATGGAGATTTTGCATTTGGCGGGACGGCGGGTATTCTGATCGAGCCAGCAGCGGGAACGAGCATCGGTATCGGTTACCGTTCGCAGCTAACCCACGATTTGGAGGGTCACTTCCGGCCTGGGGTTATTCCTGCTTCTGCTGAAATCAATCTTCCCGACATTGTCACTTTGTCTATCCGTCAGTCGATCGCACCGAACATGCGGCTTCTTGGAACTGTCGAATGGTCGAACTGGAGCCGCTTCAAAGAGCTTCGGCTCGAAGGTGTTCCAGGCATCAATCCTATTCCAGCAAATTGGAGTGACGGCTGGTTCTTCTCGCTCGGCGGCGAATACGACATGAATCCAGGCTTGACGCTTCGTGCGGGTGTTGCTTACGAGATTTCGCCCGTCGATAGTCCCGAGAAGCGTTTCACTTCCATTCCCGACAATGATCGGTTTTGGCTTTCGGCTGGAGCAACCGTGCAGCTTACCGAGACGATGAGCGCGGATTTTGCGTACAGTCATATCTTCGTTGAGAACGGGGAATTTGAGCGCCATCCCGCGACGGCTGCGGTGCCGGTTTTTGCTGGTATCTCTGAAGCTCAGGTGGACATTGTCTCGGCCAGCTTGAAGATGAAGTGGGGCGGTGACCGCGTCCTGGAGCCGCTGAAATAGGGCGCTGTTCCAAAGCAAAAATTTTGGGGCCGGTCTCACTGAGATCGGCCCTTTTGCATTGTCTCGTTGTGGAAGGGGCTGGAGCATGACTTTGCCGGACGTCACGTTCGAGGGTATCGAAAGTGCTGCGGAGCGGATTGCCGGTCATGCCGTGCTGACGGGTTTCATCCGCCATCCTGCGCTCGATTCCGCAACCGGCGCGAAGGTGCTGCTCAAGCCAGAGATCCTGCAACGGGTCGGCGCGTTCAAGTTTCGCGGAGCCTTCAATCGCATATCGCAGGTGGACCGGAAGCGTTTTCCTGGTGGGGTCGTCGCGTGTTCGTCGGGTAATCATGCGCAAGGGGTGGCACATGCCGCGCAGCTGCTCGGGCTCGACTCAGTCATCGTGATGCCGTCCGATGCGCCGCGCATGAAGATTGCGCGCACGCGGGCGTTCGGCGCGGAAGTCGTGCTTTATGACCGCGAACGTGAGGACCGCGAGGCAATCGCTCAGGCGATCGGCGCGGAGCGACGCGCGGATTTCGTGCATCCTTTCGATGATGCACAGGTCATAGCGGGGCAGGGAACCGTTGGTCTGGAGATCGCGTCCCAAGCGCTCGCAGCTGGCGAGAAACTCGACATGGTGGTGGTGCCGTGTTCGGGCGGTGGACTTGCGTCAGGTGTGGCACTGGCCGTGCATCACTATTTTCCAGCCGCCGAGATTGTGATTGTGGAGCCGGAGGGGTTTGACGACTTCGGCCGATCGCTTGCCTCAGGGCAGCGGGAAAGCAATGGGCGGGCATCGGGTTCCATCGCGGATGCGCTGATGGCGGCTGCGCCTGGCGTGCTGCCTTTTGCCATCGGCCAGCGGCATTTCGGCGGCGCTGTTAGGGTGAGCGATAGCGAAATCGCTGCCGCCATGCGCTTTGCCTTCATGGAACTGAAGCTGGTGGTGGAGCCGGGCGGTGCGGCGGCGCTTGCAGCACTGCTGGCACAACGGGTTCCGGTTGCAGGCAAAGTCGTGTCGGTAATCCTGAGCGGCGGCAATGTCGACGCTGCCACGTTTTCGCGTCTGATCGGGTCGCCTGGCGATGTCGGCGGCTGAGAGCGCGTGTGGTGGAGCAAACCCATGGGCCGAAAGGTTGCCGGAGGGCATGCAGTCAGGATCTGCGGCGGCTCTTGCGCTTCGGCAAATCAGCCGGCGTTGAGCAGGGACTCGCGTTGCTCCGCCTGGGGCAGTGCGTTGTGCGTGGTTGCATGCTGCGGCGATATGGGCTGACTTGAGAATTCCTCGGACGGTGGCGGCACGGGCGTATCGCGGCCATAGGTGTTGGCTTCGTGGATCAGCGTATCGAGCAGGATCGTCAGGCGGCTGGCGGTATCCTCGAGCGCGCCAGCGCATTTCAATGCCCGTTCCGATTCCATCGCCTGCTGGCGGCTGACGGCATAAAGCGTGGATGCGTGCCGCGCGATTGCTTCACAGCTTTGCGGGCTCAGCTCGTCCGCCTGCAGGGTCCAGGTCAGCTCGTGGATGTTCTCCGCCATCTGCAGCATTTGTGCGACCGTTGTCGGCGCCGCCTGCTTGCTGTCGGGATTGGAATCGGTGGCGGTTGGTGGTGAGGAGGCCGTCTTCGAAAGAATCTGCGCTTTGGTGTCGGCGACGTAGCCGGTCAGTTTTTCCAGCTCGACCTGCATCAGCGCAAGAACGGGCGGCGGCTCCTTCAGCGCGCTCGATAAGCGGCCGATGGCGTCTTCCAGCAGCGTCATGTCGAGGCGGCGGGCGCGGCGGCCATGTTCGGCCAGGAACCATCGTCCGCGTGCCGTTTCAAGCAGCGTCTGCTCGATGGCGCGGTACTCTGCATCGGCTTCGTTGGCGGGCGTTGCCCTGGTCTCGGACATGGTGGTCTTTTCCTTGCCGGTCGATCGATGTGCCAAGTGTTAGGCGATTCGCCGTTGCATCGGGGGCACGTCTCCACGGTCAAGGATATGCTGTGGATGAGGAGCGTGATATGCGAGCGCGAGCCGCTTCCAGCGGCAAGTGCTGGCGTGGCGAATTGCCTGGCGCGGGATGGATGTGATGGCGGGCTACGGCATCAGGGTCAGTGTGTTTTATGCTGCACTTTTCCTGATCTACGGCGTGCATCTTCCCTATCTGCCGCTGTGGCTCGAGTGGCGTGGACTGACGGCTGCTGAAATCGGCATCGTGACGTCGGCGCCGTTCTTTCTGCGGTTGGCCGCAACGCCCGCCCTGGCGTACTGGGCCGACAAGGAGCGCATTCATGCCGTCATGATCCTGTGGCTGGCGGTTTTGGCGCTTGGCTCCGCGCTGATACTGGCAGGCGTGCACGGCTTCTGGCTGATCCTGCTCGTCTCGCTGGTGTTGGCCATCTCGATCTTCTCGATCATGCCTTTAACGGAGACGATCGCTATCGGCGGCGTGCGCCAAGGGCTCGATTATGGCCGCATGCGCCTGTGGGGATCGCTGACGTTCATTGCGGCGAGCTTTGCGGGCGGCACCGCGATCGATTGGTTCGGGCGCGGTGCCGGCATCTGGCTCATCATTGGAGGCTCGCTTGCTACGGTTGCGGCGGCAATGGTGCTGCCTCAATCGGGGGCCAAACACGACCGGCGGAAACGCGATGCTGCGCGGGCCGCCGCCGGTGCTTTGGAGCCGCCTTTATCGCCGGTGTCGCCGCGTCGCGGTATCGACCGCGAGATTGTCTTGCGGCTCATTCGCAATCGCGTGTTCCTGGTGTTTCTTCTCGGGATCGGCACGGTGCAGGCGGCGCACGCGACGTTCTATACGTTCGGCGCCATCCACTGGCGTGCGCAAGGGCTCTCGTCAGCACTGATCGGCATGTTGTGGGCGATCGGCGTTTTGACTGAGGTATCGCTATTTGCGGTATCGGGCCGCGTGGTCGGCTGGCTTGGACCCGTGCGACTGATGATCTTCGGTGGCGTGGCGGCGGTGGTGCGCTGGGCGGCGATGAGCCTTGATCCATCGCTTGGTTGGTTGATTGCGCTGCAGGTTCTGCATGGGCTGACCTATGGCGCTTCGCACGTTGGCGCGATCCACTTCATCAGCCGGGCGGTGCCGGAGGAAGCGGGCGGCACGGCGCAAGCGCTTTACGCAACGCTTGCCTCGGGCGTGCTGCAGGGTGCGGCGACGCTGCTATCAGGGGCTCTTTATGCGCGTTTCGTTGGCGGCGCCTATCTGGCGATGGCGCTGGTGGCTGGGATCGGACTTGCGGCACAATTGCTATTGTCGCGGGCGTGGGGTGGCGATCCGCTATGGCACTACGACGAGCAAACGAACAGCGGCCGCGACGAGCGTGCTTGAGCTGCTGGACAGGCTTCAGCCCCACAGCTCCGGCGCGGGCGGCTCGATCCAACCATCGCGAATGACAAGCCCGTTGGCGATGTCCTCAGCCAACAGCAGCGGGCCATCGAGATCGACCCAGCGTGCGCTCTGCGCCAGGATAAGTGCGGGTGCGGCTGCAAGGGAGCTGGCGACCATGGAGCCTACCATGACCTCCAGTCCGCAGCGCTGCGCGGCGGCAAGCATATGGAGGGCTTCGGTCAATCCTCCGGCCTTGTCGAGCTTGATGTTGACGGCATCGTAGCGGTCGCGAAGCGCGGCGACATCCTTGGTGGTGTGGGCGCTTTCGTCGGCGCAGACAGGGACGGCATGCGCGATGCGGGCAAGGTCTGCGTCGGCTCCGGCGGGAAGCGGCTGTTCGATGAGGTCCACCCGCGCAGTGGCAGCGGCTGCCATCAGCGGTTCGAGCAGGGCGTCGGTCCACGCCTCGTTGGCATCGGCGATCAAACGCGCGTTGGGGCGGGCAGAGCGCACGGCGGCAAGGCGCTCATCATCGCCTTGTCCGCCGAGCTTCAACTTCAGCAATTGCAAGTGGGGTACGGCGGCGGCTGCCTTTGCCATGGCGCCTGGTGTGTCGAGGCTCAGGGTGTAGGCGGTTTCGACCGGGGATAGCGAGGTCAAGCCCGCCAATTCATACGCTCGCCGTTTTTGCTGTCTGGCTTCGAGGTCCCACAAGGCGCAGTCGATGGCGTTGCGAGCCGCGCCGGCAGCCATCCCGTTGTGCAGAGCCGGGCGGTCGAGCGAACCCTGATAGGCATTGATGGCGGCAAGGGTGCCCGCAATGGTCTCGCCATATCGTGCATAGGGCACGGATTCGCCGCGGCCGCGGTTGCCGTCTGCGTCGGAAATCTCGACGACCACGACGTCAGCATGTGTCTTGACGCCACGCGAGATGACGAACGGCTGGGCCAGTGGATAGCGCTCCGTTCGGCAGGTGAGTTGGCGGCTGGGCATCGCGGCGGTTGGCTCGGGATTGGCGCGGGACTGCGGCGGTGAATCGACACGTGGCTGCTTGATCGGCGTGGACGAGCGCTGAGTGCGCGGCAAGTACACATTACCGTGCTGGCTGCACGCAACATTTGGCGTTGCAGGAGATCAGGTGATCCGTCCGGAGGCGTGCGCCAGCAGCAGATAGACACGTCCCATGGTCGAACTCATGTGCGATTGCGCAAGGCGGCCCGAAGCGTCCTTTGCCTCAGCATCGCGCAAGATACGCTCGAAGTCGGTGACATAGCGGTCGATGGTCGTTTGCAGGTGTGCATCGGTCGGGTAGCGGCGCGCCACTTCATCGAAAACCTGGCGGCCTTCGGGCGCATAGATGGACCGCACCATGATGCCGCGTTGCCCGCTGCGCAAGCGCGTCCAGATGACCGCTGCGGTGGCGCCATCGATGGCGTGGGCCAGGGCATCGATATCGAGCTTAAATGGCTGGTGCTGGCGTGGCGGTGCTGCGTTCGTGTGTACCGGAGCAGGGGGCTGCTGCTGTGGAATGTGCGCGCGCTGACCATGCTGCGCCTGGGCATTGGCGGCCTCGTCACCCGAAGCGCGCTTGAGCAGGTCGCCCATCGACCAATTGGAGTGGGGGTCGTTGCCATCACCTGTCATGGGGCGATGGCCGGTCCGCGCACCGAGTTCCTGTGCCAATGTCTCAGACAATGACGACAGCGGGCGGTCCTGTGTTCCGGCGGGTGGGGTGCCCGGTCCGCTTAATCCCTGGCGTGGATTTGTCTGGCTGGACGCAGGCTTGAGCGCACCTCCCTGGGCGATGGGCAGCGTTACGTCACGGCGATGCGCCTCGCGGTTGGTCATGTTTGAGAGCTGGTCGATGGCGCGTAGCTGGTCCTGCAGCGCGCGGCGCATCGCCTCGGCGGATTCGCGGGTCGTGTGGGGCAGGCGCTCGGCTTCCTCGCGCATGCGGTTTTGTTCGCGGGCGAGTTCCTCGGCCACGCGCTCGGCGCGCCGGCGAACGTCCTCGGAGGTTTCGGAGAAGCGGTCGCCAAGCGATGCAAGCTGCGATGTCACTTCGTCGGAAACATGCGACAGACGCGATTTCAGGTCAGCCAGCGCGCGGGAGCTTTCCGCCTCGGTATCGGACTTCAGCCGTTCGATCTGCGACAGCGCCTGATCGCGGTGGCTCTGGGCGCCAATCTGCAACTGTTCGGCGGCGGCGAGCGCGCGCTTCTCGGCCTCCGACAGCGTGCCTTCTATGGTTGTTGAGTAGTCCTTGACGTGGCGGGTGAACTCGTTGGCCTTGCCGACCATGCGGTCGAGTGTCTCCGACAGCTCGGCATGGCGCGTCTGCAGCGTCGAGTCGATCTTGTAGTTGACGCTTTCGAGTGCGTTGGCGGCCTTGAGGATCGTCTGTCCTTGCGCCTCGAAGCGGTTGGTGAGCGAGCCGATCTGCGCCACCAGGTTTTCCGAGACCGATTTCAGCATGTCGGACTGGCCGGCAAGGTTCTCGATGGCGTTGAGCGAGTGGCGGGTGATGTTCTCGGACGTGCGGCGGACCGCATTGATGCCCTGGTTGAGCGAATGATCGAGATCGGCCGACTGCCGCTGGATGGTCTCGGAGAAGGTCTTGGCGTGGTTTTCCAGCGCGCCCGTCAATGCCTTGGCGCGGGTGTCGACGGCGTTGTCGATCGCGCGGGTCGACGCCTGGATCGCCTGGTCGAAGAGTTGCAGGCGGTTTTCGAAAGCCGAATCGAGCGCGCGGGTACGTTCTATCAACTGCTTGTCGAGAGTGCCGGCACGGCTTGCAAGTGTGGTATCGAGCGCGCGTGCGTATTCCTCAAACACCGTCTGGAGGTTGGTCGTGCGGTTGGCGATGGCCGCGTCGAGCTTGCCCATGTGCTCGGCAAATGCCTTCTGCATGTGGGTGGTGCGCGAGCTCAAGGCCGTCGCTAACGCGCCCGTATAGCCCTCCAGCATCTTCTGCATTTCTTGCGTGCGCCCGCCGAGCGCGTCGCCGAGACGCCCTGAGCGGTCGTCGATCATGGTTTGCAGCCGCTGACCGTGGGTTCCGAGCATTGCTTCGAGCTGTTCGGTGCGTGTGCCGAGAGCCTGCCCAAGAGCGCCCGTGTAGTTTTCAAGCACGCCTTTCAATTCTCCGGTGCGTCCGCCAAGTTCGGTTTGTAGCGCGGTGACGCTTTTGGCGATTGACGATTCCAGCTGATAGAGGTTGTCGCCAGCGCCATGGATGATCGACGACAAGTTGGTTTGCTGGTTGGACAACTTCTCGATGAGCACGGGGACTTCGCGACCCAGCGTGCGCAGTGTCTCGTTGAAGCTGGTGCTCGTGGAATTCAACGCATGGCGTTCGTTGGCCAGTTCGTTGATAAGGCCGCGGATGCGCCGTTCGTTTTCTTCATAGGATCTTTCGAGTGCGGCGACCTCGTTGTGGACGAGCGCCTCCAGCTCACCGGCGCGGCCAAGCGCGCGGCCAACCGCCTCGTTCATGAAGCCGACCTGACGACGTACCGCCTGGCCGAGCGATGCAATGGAATCCTCCGCCATACGGTCGGGTTCGGCCAGGCGGATTGCAACCTCGGTCATCGTGGACGACCGGAGCCTCAGCTCTTCAGCTCTCCAGCCCAACAATGCCAGAAACCAAATGACGGCGATGGGCACGATGACGGCGGCTGCCGTCAGGAACGTCGTAGGCTTTGCGAGGATCGCGCCCCAGCTGCTGAGCGCTGCCTCGGATGACAGCGAATAGATGGCGAAGAACAAGGCGATCACAGCCCAGGCGGCGCTGGCGATCGCGGCATGCTGGAAAATGCGGCCCGATGGCTTCTGTTCGAGCGCATAGATAAGGCCGCCAATGGAGGGAGCGTCGTCGTTGGCGGCAACCTTGCCACGGACCGGGCCTGCCGGACGGCGGCGCGCGACGCGGCGTTCGATCGCGCTGCCGTCCTGGTCATTAGCAAACGGCGGTTGTTCCGGCTGCTCATCCAATTCGGTATCGGCAAACTCGTTCTCGGGCTCCATGGCTGGAGACGCGAAACCGGGTTTGGAAAGAGGTGCTGCCGCGGTTGCAGCATGTTGTGCGGTTGCCGGCTGAGGCGCCGCCGCCTTTTGTGCTCCAGCCTGAGCTTTTGCGGCTTGAGGAGGGGTAGGCGGCAAGACCGTAGCGAGGGCCCCTGCAAGGCTGCCTGGAGATTGCGGTGGCGATGGCACATTTGAAGAGCGGGCGGGTGGCGCGCCTATGACGGTCGCGCTCGGTTTTGGCTTCGACATTTCCGCTGCGGGTTCTATGCCCAGTGACGGAGGGGTAGTGGCAGTGGATGAGACGTTGCGGTCGCGCGCCTTCGGTCCTGGTTGCACGGCGGAAGAGGATTTGCCAGGCAGCGCGGCAGCTGCCGGCAGCGGCGGCGGTGCCATGCCTGATGTGGAAGAATTAGCCGCTGCTCCCGGCTCGATCCGCGGAAACGGTAGCGGCGATGACGACATGGCGGCGAGGCTCGGCTGCTCTTTGGCAGGCGGCGTGCCGGTCGTGGCCGAAGCGCCGGGAAGCGGTGGCAGGGCTGGCGAGGTGGAAGTGCCGGCTGGGCTTTGCGCTTTGGCGTTTTCCTTGCGGCCCTTTTTGGCGTTGGCGACCTTGTCGTCAGCGCGCACGTCTGCACCGGTATCCGCCTTTGGCTGGCCGGACTGGCTACTGGACTTGGCCTGGTCTTGTGCCATGAAACGCCTGATCTCGCGCACGCAACGGGCGGCGCGTCCCCCTGGATCAATCTAGTGCAGGATGGTGCGTTTCCGAAAGCGGCTTTCGGTATCGTCCCACTCCTGAATATGCGCTGTGTATAACCGCGTCGTGCCTTGCCCTCTGACAGCCGCTAGAGCCCGTTTAGGGCAAAAGCAAGGTTGGCTGGCGGGGGGTTCGCTGATAGGCCCGAAAAAGGACTTCACTGTCAATTCTTTAGTTAATTCTTCGCCGTTGTGCACATGTCATTTGCCCGGTTTACCCGGTGTTATGGGCGGCCGTCTAATCTTCACGCCACAGATCAGGTCAGTGGACCGGTAGATGCAACTCATTGTCAGGCGATCCTGGCAGCGAGCTTGTGGACGATCATCTTGGACCGTGGAGATCAGTCATGACAGACCTTGGGCGGGCCGATGCCGGACGGGACAAAGCCGATGTCGATGTCCCAGCGGCAGGAGATCGTGGCTATGCCCGCCGCCGCGCTGCAGAACAAGCAGCGATTGCCTCGGCCAGGGCGAAGTCCGAGGCAGCGCCTATCGATCATGTGCATCTGGCGCGCTATACGCTCGGGGATCGTGAACTAGAGATTGAAGTTCTTGGTCTTTTTGCAGGTGAGGCTCCGCTGACGGTAACCCGGCTGCACGCTGCGGCTGTCGCTTGCCCGTTCGATCAGCGTGCATGGACGACGGCCTGCCATACTCTCAAGGGCTCGGCCCGCGCGGTTGGGGCGACACGCGTCGCGACGCTTGCAGAACAAGCCGAGCGCACGAACGATCTGCAGCAGGCAGCACTTGCTGCCCATGTTGCCGAAATCGAGGACGCACTCCAGGAAACCAGTGCCTACATCAGGGGCCTGGGCGATGCGTGCAAGGCTGTCTGATCCAGCTCAGGGTTGCGGCTCTTCCTGTCGGCGTACACATATCGCTCGTTCTTCATGCGCTGGAGGCTTCTGGCGCGGCATTGGTCCGTATGCGCCCGTCAAATGCTGGTGCAGGGCCTGAACCACACAAAGGTCAACACCGCTGAGGTGGTGCGATGGTCTGATGCCTGTGGCTTTCCGTTCGCTTGAAATCGTGGGCGCAGGCGACTAATTGTGCGGCTTCCGAATGGGTTTTGCCGTCCGTAGCCACGAACGGCAATGCCGCCAGCCTGCCGATCCGTGGACCGAGGAGTCGCCTTTCATCCCATGGCCAAAATCACCTTTATCCAGCCCGATGGCAGCAGCCAGGTCGTCGAGGCTCAGAACGGCGTTACCGTGATGGAAGCCGCCAAGCTGCATGAGGTTCCGGGCATTGAGGCGGAGTGCGGTGGGGCTTGTGCCTGCGCGACCTGCCATGTCTACGTAGACGAGGCGTGGCGCGAAAAGACGGGCACACCTGCTGATGTGGAAGAAGACATGCTGGATTTCGCGTTCGATGTGCGCGAGGAAAGCCGGCTTTCGTGTCAGATCAAGGTGACTGACGCTCTCGACGGCCTTGTCGTGCGGGTGCCTGCCAAGCAGTTCTAGGTCGTCTGCGCCACATTCCGGCGGGCTGTCTATCGCCCCCAGTCGGCATGTGATGAGAAAAGTCCCGACCAGGTTCTAGCGGATTACAGACATCAGGCACCGCTGACGCCAAGCGTTGGGATGGTCAGACAATGACAGCGTCAAACAGGGAGTGACGCATATGCTCGAATCGAACCCCGATAACGGTAGCAACGGCGGCGGCACCATCGAAGCAGACGTCGTCATCGTCGGTGCCGGGCCGGTTGGTCTTTTCGCGGTCTTCGAGCTGGGGCTTCTCGACGTCAAGGCACACCTGATCGACATTCTCGACAAGGTCGGCGGGCAGTGTGCCGAGCTTTATCCCGAGAAACCGATCTACGACATTCCCGGCATCCCGATCGTCACTGGCCAGCAGCTGACCGACCAGCTGATGGAACAGATCAAGCCGTTCGGGCCGACGTTCCATCTGGGGGAGCGTGTCGATTCTCTGCAGCGTGAGGGCGATCACTTCCGCCTCGTTACCGACCAGGGCACCGCATTCAAGGCCAAGGTGGTTGTGGTTGCGGCAGGTGGCGGTTCGTTCACGCCCAAGCGCCCGCCGCTTGAAGGGATCGAGTCTTTCGAAGGCAAGTCCGTCTTCTATTCCGTGCGCAAGATGGCTGAGTTCATGGACAAGGACGTGCTCATCGTCGGTGGCGGCGACAGTGCACTCGACTGGACGCTCAACCTGCAGCCCGTGGCGAAGTCCGTCACGCTGCTACACCGCCGCGATGACTTCCGCGGCGCTCCCCACTCGGTCGAGAAGATGCGCCAGCTGGTGGCCGATGGGAAGATGCGCCTCATCATCGGTCAGGTTACGCAGCTGCATGGATCGGAAGGCTGGCTCGAAGCCGCCACCGTCAAGACCAAGGAGGGCGAGGAGCGGATCGGGGTGACGGCGATGCTGCCGTTCTTCGGGCTCACCATGAAGCTCGGTCCGATCGCCGACTGGGGTCTCAATCTCAATGAGAACCTGATCCCTGTTGATACCGAAAAGTTCGAAACGAGCGAGCCTGGAATTTTCGCCGTTGGCGATATCAATCACTATCCGGGCAAGTTGAAGCTTATTCTGTCGGGTTTCCACGAAGCTGCGCTGATGGCGCAGAAGGCGCACCAATACGTCTACCCGGGCAAGAAGGTTCTCTTCCAGTACACGACGTCGTCGTCGAACCTGCAGAAGAAGCTCGGCGTAAAATAGCGCCGCTCACATTCAAGCAGCGTCGCTGGGCGATGCCACTTTCGCGTTGTGCCGGTTTTTCCCATCGGGCCGGCGCCATAGCCGCGCCGTCGTGTTGAGCGCGGTCTTCAGGCGTGGGCGAATGATCCCGAGATAGTAACGGGCAAAGGTTCGGCCCAGCGGTGATGTGCCGAGCGCATAGTCGAGTACGGCGATGCTGCCATCGGCCCAGTCGAGCTTGTAGGAGTCGCCGGGGGCGAGCAGGTCATAGACGTCGAGCCGTTTCGCGAAGGCATCGCGCAGGCTGCGTTCCATCAGAAGCTGACCGGCACCGGTGCGCTCATATTTGAGAGCGTAGACGATTACATGCACCGCGCGGCGTTGCTTGCAATCGAAAGCGATTTCGATGGCGGCTGGTTCGCCGCGCGATTCCAGACTGGTGATGACCGCGCCGACGGGATGTGTGTCGGCCTGTGCCACGTCGCGAAAGAAATGGCGGGTCGCCGGATTTGACAGTGCGGCAGAGAACAGGCCGCGGTCTTTTAGCCAAGCCCGTTTCAACGTGATCGCCAGTTCGGCCAGCTCGCCTGCTTGCTTTCCGCCGGTCAATGACTGCACGACGGCGGGCGCGCGTTCTTCGAAGCGCCGCAGCAGGCGACGCCGGTTCTTGCGGGCCTTTGCGGTGTAGCGTGTCTCGTAGGTCGCGAAGTCTGGCGCCGAAGACAAATCGAGCGCTGGTGCGATCTGGCGGCAGGTTACGACGGCGCCGCAACGCGACAGAAGCTGTGTGATGTTTGAATCCGCGCGGACCTTGCGGAAGGCGAAGACGTCAGCTCCGGAGTTCTTCTCCAGATAGGCCCAGGCGTGGTCGAGGACCTGGTCGCGGTCGGGAAGATCATCAATCAGAAGGTCGGCGTATTGGGTGACCGGCTCGCCCATGAAGCACATGTGCACAAGACCAGCGCGGCGGCGGCGCTGCATCGGCCAGACCATGACGAGGCGGTCGTTGCGCCGCGCCGTCAGAATGAAGATGGCGCTGTCTTGGGCCGTCGATGGGCGGGGGAGGAAGTGGTTTGCCCAGTGCCAGATCCAATTGAAGGACTGGAACACATGGATGCCGCGTGCCGAGCGTTCAAAAAGAGCGTTCCAATCCTCTTCGAGGGCGTCGAGGCCAGCGCGTGTTGTGACAACGGAGAATTCAAGATCTGCCGGACGCGGCAACGTCAAGGTGACGGCTGGGGTGCGCTCCGCTCCACGCCTTTCAGCGAGGAATTGAGGTGCGGCAGCGTTCCGTTTCGGAACAGATGCATCGACGGCTTTAAACACTGAAACCAGCATTTGTTTGCTTCTGGGCTGCCTTGAACGGAAATGCAGCGGCGGAATTGGCCGGGCATACTTGTTAAGCAACCCATGTGCCAGAATGGGCTCATCCCGCTCCAGGCTGTACTGATCGCGGTTGGTCGATCTTGTCCTAAAGCGCTGACTTCTTTCTTAAGGCGATGCACTTTGTTTTCGCGGGCACAACTCCGCTCGTCCCATCCAGCATGCGGGTGCCGGTCTGGCGGATCCTTGTGGGACACTTGCTGTCCGGTGTCATGCGGGTCAGATGTCGGCAATTTCAGCGAGGGCCAGCAATACGAGCAGGCAGATGCAAAGCCAAAGGGCGCCGCGACCGCGTCGTGTCGGTGCGCCGGCATCCATTATGAGCAGGCCGAGCAATGCGAGCGCGGCGGTGAGGTTTATGGCTATGACACCGTAAAGGCCTAGCCCTTTTGATCCCGGCAGGCGGATCTCGATGAAGGTTGCCGCCGACAGGCCGAGCAGCAGTGCGCCGACCAGCCGAGGCCAGAAGCTTGTGGGCGGCTGATACAAGCCCACGGTCTTCAATACCGCCATCGGGGCAAGGACCAAAGGCAAGCCGAACGCCAGCTTGACGATCGTCTCGAGGTAGAGAAGCTGGTTCACGGCAAAACCGTCAATTCGCCCCAGCCAGCATCACTTGCCGCCAGCCTTGTTGCGCTGCTGCTCCCACCATTCTTCGGTGCCCATCTTGGGTCCTTTTTCGACTTCCTCGTTATCGAAGAAGCCGCCGAAGAAGCCACCGTCATCCTTTGCAGCGACCTGTTTGGGTGCGCGGGGCGTATAGTCACCGGCAAGGTGGCGCGTGAGGTCGGCCTTGATCTCTGTGGTCTTTGCCTTGCTGCAATAGTCTTCCTTTGCAGCGATGCCGCGCGAGATGCCGTTGAAGGAGACGTCGTAGATTTTCTCGACCTTGGCCATGTCGGCGACGGCGGTCCCCTGCGTCGCTTCGGCGGCGAGGAACTGCTGCTTCAGGCGCACGGGATCAAAATAAAAGCCGCACTTGACCGCGCGCGCCGAAGTGGAACCGACCTGGAATGCGCGCTGTGTGGGATCATTCGTGACGGCCGGGGCGGCAGGCTGCGCCGTTGCCGCGGTCTGGCCCGTCGCGGCGGCGTCATTGCCGGTCAGCGAGCCGGTCGACAGGGAAGGCAAGCTCGGGCCGCCCGAACAAGCGGCCATCATCAATGCGGCTGAAACCGCGAAGCATGCTGCGAAAGCGGTCTTCATCGTGGTGTTCCGGAATCCCATGTGCCCTGCCAGGAACCATCGCGCGGCGACGGGGCCACGTCAATTGCACACAATCAAGGCGTGTGGACGGCATGTGGGCGCGGCGAATATGCAACATGCTTCTGCCGTGGCCGAAGTGCCATACTTTCAGCGCATCAGCTCGCGGATGGCGCGGTCGAGGCCGTCGAGGGTCAGGGGATACATGCGGTTTGCCATCAGGCGTTTGATGAGGCCGATCGAGTGGGTCCAGTCCCAGTGCGCATCGGGCACAGGGTTCAGCCAGACGGTGTGGGGATAGATGGCTGTAACCCGGGTCAGCCAGGTGGCGCCGGATTCCGAGTTTGTATGCTCAACGGCGCCTCCGGCATGGGTGATCTCGTATGGGCTCATGGAGGCATCGCCGACGAAGATCACCTTGTAGTCGGAGGGGTAGGTATGGAGTACCTCCCATGTCGGTGTCTTCTCGTTCCAGCGGCGCTGGTTGTCGCGCCACACGCCTTCGTAAAGGCAGTTGTGGAAGTAGTAGTATTCCAGGTGCTTGAACTCGGAGCGCGCGGCGGAGAACAGTTCCTCGACGCCCTTGATGTGCCAGTCCATCGAGCCGCCGACATCGAAGAACATCAGCACCTTGATGGCGTTCCGGCGCTCAGGACGCATCTTGATGTCGATGTAGCCCTTGTGGGCTGATGAGCGAATGGTCTGGTCGAGGTCCAGCTCGTCATGGGCGCCAGTGCGCGCGAACTGGCGCAACTTGCGCAACGCGACCTTGATGTTGCGGGTGCCAATTTCGACCTGGTCGTCGAGATCCTTGAACTCGCGCTTGTCCCACACCTTGATGGCGCGCTGGTGCCGGCTTTCCTTCTGCCCGATGCGGATGCCAGCTGGGTTATAGCCATATGCACCATAGGGTGAAGTGCCAGCAGTACCGATCCACTTGTTGCCGCCGGAGTGACGGCCCTTTTGTTCAGCGAGCCGCTTCTGCAGCTCCTCCATGATCTTGTCCCAGCCGCCGAGGGCCTCGATCTTGGCCTTCTCCTCATCGGTCAAATGCAGTTGTGAAACCGCGCGCAGCCACTCCTGCGGTATTTGCGCTTCAGCAGCGTCGCTCATCAGTTCCAGCCCCTTGAAGGCGTGAGCGAAGACCTGGTCGAAGCGGTCGAGGTGGCGCTCGTCCTTGATGAGCGCAGCGCGTGCCAGATAGTAGAAGTCTTCGACGCGCCGGCCAGCAAGGTCCGCCTGCAGCGCCTCCATCAACGTGAGGTATTCGCGCAGCGTCACGGGGATCTTGGCTGCTTTCAGCTCATGAAAGAACGTGACGAACACTGCGGTTGGCTCCTTCGGTGGCGCCTACGCCGGCCTGACGCCGGTTCGCGGCTTTCGTCCATCCACCACATCCCAGCCAGGTGGGGCTGAACGCACAGCAAGCATCGACTGGAAATGCGGAATGAGCAAGTCTTGCCAGTGCGGTTTGAGCTTCCGCAAACAGCGAAAGAGGCCGCCCGGTTGGGCGGCCTCTCCGTAGTTCCAGGTTGTGCGACCAGATCAGAAGTTGATGAGGGCGCCAGCCTTGATGATGTGCAGTTCGTCAAGGTCACCAGTGACATCACCGCGATCGATGTTGTAGGAGCCATCGATGTTGCGGTAGGTGAGCCACAGCGACATAGCGGCGGCATCGATCTCCTGAACAACACCCAGACCCCAGATGCGGCTGGAAGAGTCTGCAGAGACGTTGGCGTTCAAGGCATCGATCACGGTCGGCGAGATCATGTTGCTGTATTCGCCATACTCACCGTAGAGCACGGTATGACCAAGCTCGTGGAACTTACGACGGAGACCAGCCTTCAAGTACCAATGGTCATTGTCAGGCTGATTGATTTCGCCGCCGATGCCATCGTCGAGCGGATCCAGCGTGATGTTGTTGTTGTTCTCGTGACCGTAAGCACCGTACAGGAACAGGCCCGTCGGAACGTGCGTCACGAAAGCACCAATCTGGAAGTAGTCGCTGTCACGCTTATCAACCGCGCCAGCCTCGTCGGACTGATGCGAGTAGGCAGCTGCGATGGCAACCTTGATGCCGTTGAACTCGCCTGCATAGCGTGCGGCAACGTCCCAGAAGTCATCCTCGCCCCAAGAGGCGCTGACCGAGAAGCCACCAAAGGTCGGCGAGTCGTAACGAACAGCATTCCACGGCACGCCGTTGCAGTCCGCTGCGATGCCAAGCGAGATGTGGCCGCAGTGATGGAAGTCGCCCCAGGTGAAGCCGTTACGCACGCCATTTTCCAGCGTGAGGAACGACGTACCCTCGATGACGAGCCAGTTGGCGGGAACGAGCGAGCCCGAACCGTCAACCAGGATGGCGGTGTTGTCCGAAGCATGCGACAGCTGACCGACGGAGACCTTACCGAGGCGGTCAGAGTTGATGAACCAGTAAGACTGCAGCACGCTAACCGACGGGTTCAGAGCTGCGTCGTCATGATCCTGGTCGATTGCAAACGGGTCTACGTTCTGCGTCTCGACGTGGATCACGTAACCGGCCTGATAACCGGGGGCGATGGTCGCCTGGCCGGTCAGCTTGAAGTGGCTCGACAGCGTCGTGCCGGTGCCGGTGACGTAAGCGTTGCTCTCGTCGCCGTCATCCCAGAACACAACCTGCTCGGCGACCCAGCCGGAGATCGTCAGTGAGACTTTACGGTTGCCCTTGCGGACGGTGGTGGCTTCGAGTTCTGCGATGCGCTCTTCGAGGTCGGCGCAGCAGTTGCCGCCAAGGTCGGCGGCGGATGCGCTGGTCGACAGTCCGCCCGCAAGCAGACCGGCGGCAACAAGCGCGCCCAGGCTATGTCTTCTCATTAGTCTTCTCCCAATCTGCGTTGGCATCAAGACGGCGGACACAGAACTGAACGCGACCAAATAAAAAAAGCGCCCTCTCAATTTACGCGGCGCATGAAACCCCAAGTGCCGCTTGGGCCGGAGATTCTGTGATTCTCTAGAACGCGACAATCGCGCAGCAGAAGTCGCCGTCACTGCGAAGCCTCGTGTGGCGTAAGAGCAACTCGACGGGTTGCCAAATGGTACAGTGCATGGCAGGGGCGCTGCGGGTTAAGTTGTTGTTATGAAATTAGAATATTTCCCAAGCAGATGCCCCGAGCTAGTCCTGGAGCGAAGTATGAGATGAATTTGAATCCTGTGTACTAACAGTGGAAATTGCGGGTCGAAGGGGTGCTCGGAGGCCCGTTGGCCGACTGTTTGATGTTGTTTGGACACAGTTCGGGAGGGCGGAAAATCCGACTGTGGCTGTCGAAATACTGACGGAAATCGTGGTTCGGGATCACCGTGGGCGGGAGCGGTGCACGGGATGGGCAAAACGAAAGAGGCCGCCCGTTGAGGGGGCGGCCTCTCCTAATTTCGGTATCGACGGGCTCTTAGATCAGAAGTTGATAAGAGCGCCAGCTTTCACGACGTGCATGCCGTCGAATTCGTGGTGCGTCGCGGCTGGGATGGTTCCGCCATTTTCGAGCGAAATGCTGCAGGCCGGCGAGCAGTCTTCCGAAAGATCGAAGCGACGGTAAGACACCCACAAGCTCATTGCAGCAGCGTCGATCTCCTGCACGATACCCAGGCCCCACTGCTTGAGTTCGCTACCCGTGACCGGACCACCCGGAGCGCAACCGAGGACGCCGCAGTCTACGCTATCATTCTTAATGCCGTATTCGCCGTAAAGAACGGTATGTCCGAGCGAGGTCCAGCGCTGGCGGATACCTGCCTTCACGTACCAGCGGTCAGCGCCGAGGTCGAAATTGGGATTGGGCGTATCAAGATCGGCGCCGTAAGCACCGTAGGCGAACAGGCCGGTGGGCATATGTTCGACATAGGCACCAATCTGCCAGTTGGAGCCGGTGTCGCCGCCAGCAGTGTTGCTAGTGTCGTTCTGGCTGAAGTAGGCAGCGGCGACGGCAAGCTTGAAGCCGCCCAGTTCACCAGCATAGCGGCCGGCAACATCCCACATGTCATCCTCGCCCCATGAGGCGCTGACCGAGAAGCCGCCGAAGGTCGGTGAGTCATAGCGGACCACGTTGGCGGGACCCGCGAAAGCTCCGCAGTCACCCGCGCCGCCAAGTCCGCCCGTTCCCCACGACTGGCAGTGTGCGTAATCGCCCCAGTTGCGTCCGCCGGCAACGCGCTGGCCATTGATGTTGACGAAGAACGCCTGGTTGTCGAACAGCACCCAGTTGGCAGGGACCAGAGAGCCTGATCCGTCAACGAGAATAGCGGCGTTGTCAGATGGCGGCGACATCAAGCCGACAGACAGCTTGCCGAGTGTTTCACTCTTCAAGAACCAGTAAGACTGGTGCGTGCGAACGGTGCTGTTACCTTCATCGGTATCCTGGTTCAAAGAAGCCAGAGGATCAGCCGTGCCCGCCTCGATGTGGATGACGTAGCCAGCGCTCCAGCCCGGTGCGATCTGCGCGGCGCCAGTCAGCTTGAAATGGCTCGACAAAGTCGTGCCCAGGCCTGTCACGTATGTGTTCGACTCGACGCCGTCATCCCACCACATGACCTGCTCGGCAACCCAGCCGGAGATCGTCAGCGAAACCTTGCGATTGCCCTTGCGGACGGTGGTGGCTTCGAGTTCGGCAACACGCTCCTCGAGATCGGCGCAGCAATTTCCGCCCAGATCGGCGGCCTGTGCGCTGCCGATGGAAAGCCCGCCCGCGAGCAGACCAGCGACCACGGCGGCGCTGACACTGTACTTTTTCATTTTTTACTACTCCCGTCTGACTAACTTCAGCGCGGCTGCCAAATACGCAGGCCCCCCGCGACGCAATCTTAATCGGCGATGTTCCCCCTGACCGAATCACCGCTCGGCTCAAGAATTAATCAGATCGACTTGGCAAGGGAAACTGTCTTGACGGTCGGAGGCTGTGGATTAGGGAGCCCTTGTGGCGCCGATGCAACGCGAGCATGTGCCGGAATTGCGGGTGGACTGAGTGTATGCGGCGGCGCGGCTGGCTGTGGATTGCGCCAGCGCCGACCGTTGAAAATCTACGGTCTTTAATTCAATTGGCCGATCTGTGGATGAGGTGGCGGGCGACCAGCACGATGAAAACAGTGGTCAGCGCGAGCCCGTGGGTGACCATCACCATGTCAGGCCGGTCGGCATACTGGGCAAGGACGAACTGCTCATAGAAGCGCGGCTGGAAGCGCTCGGGCTGGCCGTAAAGCACGCGGTACTGGTCGTGCATGGCATCCAGGAGGAGGTATGCACTGACCAGTGCCTTACCGTTGATCCACTCGAACAATCCAACACCGGCCATGGCAAAGAACCGCGCCATGAAGTTCCAGCGATCGACGGCTTCACTGTAGATAAAGAGTAGCGCAAACAAAGCGATGTGGACGGTTATGAAGACTTGCCAGATGAAGTCGATCTGTGTGCGCGTATCGATAATTGCCTCGACCAACACGCTTTCCTGAAGAACGCCCAACTCCATGACGCAGTGGTCTCCCTGACGCAACGCTGCCTGGCCCAGTGTTTTCCCGATTGTGGGCCGCCACGGAGGTATCTGCCATCAATGGCACTGCTGTGTCATGGGCCAAGGGGGACGCCGTGATCGCAGCTCTGGCGAGCTGTTGCTCTCAAGGCACCATGTCGCACCCGCAAGTGGCCGCACCCCCACTTGATGGTTACGTTCGTCCGGAGTATATTTTTTGCGATGCAGCACCAGCCGTCAGCCATGTCGACGTGCGAGGCGGTGTGGGCGGCAGCGGTCAAGTAGATCGTTCGTGGTGACGCCACAATTGCTGCCATATTCAAGGCCTAAATCACTGAGAATCGAATGTTTGTTCCGGGCCCGTGGGAATGGGTCTGGGGACAGCAGGTGGGTATTGTCGCCAGCGGCAGCGAAGTGGCGTGGTGAGAAAATGGCGAAGATTATCATCACAGAGCGGGGTGATATTTTGCGGTGCAGCGCCGGGTGTGGCTCGACCGGTGGGGTCAGTGCATGAAAATGTCACGCAAGGCTGGGGGGCATTCTGCCGACGTGTTCGACGGCTCCGCCGGTACACGCCGAGATCTGATGGTCGGCGGCGCCAAGCTGGGCGGATTGCTAGCTGCGCTGGCGGTGCTCGGGCCGGAGCGGCTGAGCGCATTGGCGGACGAGAACGGTCACGATCAGCCGGCTACGCCATTTTCGGCGGCCATGGTTCGCCAGCGCGCGGAAGAACTTTCACGCTCGGCATTTTCCAAGCCGCATATTGATGCGCCCGCACCTTTCGACAAGCTTTCCGCCGATCAGTTCCGCGACATCCGCTTCAAGGCGGAGAGTGCCGTGTGGAAAGGGGAGCGGCTTGATTGCGAAGTGCAGCTTTTGCCGCTGGGTTATCTCTACGACGTACCTGTCAAGATCAACCTCGTGGATGATGAAGGAGCGCGTCCGCTTGTTGCCGACCAGCGCTTCTTCACGATCGGTCCGTCTATCGGCAAGGTTGCAGAAGGGGCGCCATACGGCTTTTCGGGTTTCCGGCTGAACAGTCCGATCAATCAGGCCGACGTGCTCGACGAGTATCTCGTTTTTCAAGGCGCGAGCTTTTTCCGCTCGGTCGGCCGCAATCAGCGCTATGGCGTGTCGGCGCGTGGACTTGCCATCGACACCGCGCGCCCGACGGGGGAAGAGTTTCCATTCTTCCGCACGTTCTGGATCGAGAAGCCGAAACCGGGGATGCAGAGTGTCGTCATCCATGCGCTGCTGGATAGTCCATCGACCACTGGCGCCTACCGGTTTGTCATTGCGCCGGGTGAAGCGACCGTCATCGATGTCGAACTGACACTCTTTCCCCGCAAGGACGTGACACACGTCGGCATTGCGCCGCTCACCAGCATGTACCGGCATGGCGCGGCACAGAACAGGCTGCCGATGGATTACCGGCCGTCTGCCCACGACAGCGAAGGCCTCGCCATTCTCAATGGCCGTGGTGAGCGGTTATGGCGACCCGTTACCAATCCACGCACATTGCAGACGAGCGCATTCGTCGATGCGAGTCCGAAGGGATTCGGACTGCTGCAGCGTGATCGGAATTTTTCCGGCTATCAGGATCTCGACGCGCGCTATGAACGCCGCCCGACGGTGTGGGTTGAGCCTCGCGGTGCTTGGGGCGAAGGCTACGTCGAGCTGATCGAAATCCCCTCCGAGGCGGAGATCCACGACAATATCGTTTGCTACTGGAAGCCCTCAAAGGGGCTGCAGGCGGGCAGTTCCTACCAGTTCGCCTATCGCATGACCTGGGGCCAAAGCGTGCCCATCGCGTGGTCGGGATTGTCGGTCGTGACGACGCGGCAGGGGAGCGCGGGCGGTGAAGACCAGCGGCTGTTCGTCATAGATTTCGCAGGACCGGGCACATCAGAACTCGGTGCGCTGCCGACGGCGGAGGTGCGATCCAGCTCGGGTTCGATCGCCGACCTGATGGTGCAGGAGAACCCCGAGGTGAAGGGCGTCCGCGTGAGCTTTGTCCTCAACACCGCTGGAACGGATGTTGTTGAGCTGCGTTTGGGGCTCAAGGCGAAAGATCGACTTGTTTCTGAAAGCTGGCTTTACCGTTGGACCAGAGCATGACCCAGAAAAATGCCACTCAGATGATCGTGTCAGAGCCTCGCGATGTCAGCGATCCGTCGCTGTTGCCACATGAAACGCCACTTGCGATGCCTGAGCAGGACTTCGGCGTAGCGCCCGCCCGCAGCAGTGCTGCGCGTTCGGTTCGCGTGCTGGCGCCGCGCGTTGCCTTGTTCGGCGCCAGCGCGATGCTGATGGTGGCCTTTGCGTTCGAGTTATACAATGTGTTGAGCGTGACGGGCATGACGCCGCTGCAGGCGGTGTTCCTGGTGCTCTCGACACTCGCGTTCGGCTGGATCGCGCTTGGCTCGCTCAGCGCCGCGATGGGTTTCCTGCCGCTGTTTTCCCGTGAGCCGGCATTGTCGGTTACGTTGCCCGATGCGGAGGGCAGCTTGTGGGGCCGCACAGCATTGCTGTTTCCGGTCTATCATGAGGATGCAGCGCGCATAGCCGGAACGATCGAAGCGATCGCTGGTGAGCTTGATGGTCTGAAGCAGTCGTCCAAGTTCGACGTGTTCGTGCTGTCGGATACGCGCGGCGATGAAGCAGGCGCTCAGGAAGAGTGCATTTATCGCGCGCTGCGCGAACGGCTGGCGAAGTTGATGCCTGTCTACTATCGCCGCCGGTTCAAGAACTATGCGCGCAAGGCCGGCAACATCCAGGACTGGGTTGAGCGCTTCGGTGCAGGCTACGATTATTTCGTCATTCTGGATGGCGACAGCGTCATGTCGGGTGAAACGCTCGTTCGGCTTGCTCGCGCCATGGAAGCCGATCCGAAGTCGGGATTGATCCAGACGGTGCCAAGGCTCACTGGCGGCGCCACTATGCTGCAGCGTTTGCAGCAGTTCGCTGCGCAGGTCTACGGCCCGCTCGTTGCAACCGGCCTTGCATGCTGGCACCGTGACGAAGGCAACTATTGGGGTCACAACGCCATCATCCGCACCGAGGCGTTCGCGGGTGCTGCGGGCCTGCCGGAGCTACCCGGCCGCGCGCCTTTCGGCGGCCATATCCAGAGCCACGATTTCGTCGAAGCCGTGCTGCTGCAGCGCGCGGGCTATGGCGTGCATATGGCGCCTGCTCTTGAAGGCTCATACGAGGGGCTGCCGCCCAATCTCATGGATCTCGTCGTGCGCGACAGGCGCTGGGCGCAAGGCAATCTGCAGCATCTGGGAATTGCCGCCTCGGGTGGCATCACCGGCATGGGGCGGGTACATCTGCTGATGGGTGCTTTCTCCTATCTCGTCTCGGCTGTGTGGGCCGCCTCGCTCGTGCTCGGCGTGCTCCTGGCGCTGCAGAGCCGTGGCGTCGTGCCGGATTATTTCCCCAGCGAACCATCGCTGTTCCCGTTGTGGCCGGTGATGGATCCGGGTGCTGCCGCGCGCCTCTTCATGGGTACGATGGCTGTGGTGCTGCTGCCCAAGATGCTGGGTTTGTGGCTTGAGATCCGGCGGGCTCGGGCGGCACGGGAGACGTTTGCAACCTTGCGCGCGTTCGGTGGCGTTGCGGTGGAGACGGTATTTTCCATGCTGCTCGCCCCGATCCTTATGATGACGCAAACAGTGGCTGTGACAGAGATCATGCTTGGCCGCGATTCCGGCTGGAAGCCGCAAAGC
The DNA here is from genome assembly GCA_020442165.1 of Hyphomicrobiaceae bacterium. Lineage (GTDB taxonomy): Bacteria > Pseudomonadota > Alphaproteobacteria > Rhizobiales > Hyphomicrobiaceae > JAEUMD01. The sequence goes on from JAGRKV010000052.1 coordinate 42,623, forward strand.
CGCGCCAATGGCGAGGTGCCGTTCGGCTATGCGATGCGTTTCCATGCGCCGCATATGGTGATTGGCGTCATGACGGCGGTGATTTCGTATTGGGTCGCACCGGCATTGCTGGTCTGGATGTCGCCTGTGGTGCTGGGCCTGCTGCTGGCCGGGCCGCTCAGCTGGCTCGTGGCGCAACCAGCGAGCGAGGCCATGGGCGTGCTGTTGTCGACGCCTGAGGATCGCGCTCCTCCTGCCATTCTCGAACGGGTCGCTGCGGCTTCGCAGCGCTGGAGGCAGGACATCGAGACGATGCCGCTGCGGGCAGACAACGATACCGCGCAGGCTGCTGGTGTGCGTGCTGCGTGACCTGTCTGTCTGTCGTCCTAGATTGTTTCAGACTTACGTTGAAACGATCCAGATTTCTTCGCTCACGCAGCTAACCCTTGCTATCGCTCGGGCTGCTCCTCGAAGGCGGCGCAAGGCGCCGGGCCGCAGTCGCGGCCTTAGCGATTCCGCCTTGATCGGAATCACTCTAGCTGCTGATGCGTGTGGAGCGGGGCTTTTGAGGTTGCTGCTCCTCACTCTTGCGCAACCAGCGCACTACCTCGGCTACCAGATCGCGCACGCGGATGGGGTTTGCTTCCAGAAATGGCAGCGGGCGGCAGACCTCGACGGCCGCGGCACCGATGCGTGCCGTCAGCGCACCGTTGAAGACGCCTTCGCCAAGCCGTCTTGAAAGTCTGCGGACCAGGTCCTGGCCAAGGAATTGGCCGAGCAGGTCGTCCGTCATGGCGACGCCGCCAGTGGCGATAATGTGCGTTATGACCATGCGGCCGAGGCGCAGTGCGCCGAGCAAGCCGGGGCGGCCGCCATAAAGTGTCGCCAAGCCGCGCAGCATGCGCACATTCTCGATCAGCACATAAAGGATCGCGAAAAAGAAGATCGGTGAAATCGCTGTGACGACGGCGATGCGGCGCGCTGATGTCAAAATCGTGCGGCGTGCCTCCGCGTCGAGTGGCGCCACCATTTCGCGTTCCGCAAGGGCCATAAGGCCGCCGGCGTCGTGGACGTCCTTTTCGTGTTCGCGGAATCGCGCGATGCCCCACTTCAAGTCGGGCCGCCCGTTGTAAAGGGCGCGGATGCGGCGGACGGCGTCACGCTCGGCCTTGACGTCGCCTGCTTCGATAGCCTGCGAAACGTCTGTCTTGATGCGGGCGAGGCGCTTAAGGCGCGAAAAGCCGATCAATTCGCGGGTTAGAAGCACAGCGGCGGCGAGTGCCGCAGTGATGAGCAGGCCATAGGCGGTCCAGCCAACAATGTCGTCACGGGCGAGGGCCGCCGATGCCAGGCGCGCGAACCAGGCACCAAGCCCCAGCATTGCCAGACCGGTCAACGAGGAGAGCAGCAGACTGCCCCAGCCAAAGCCGCGCTTCAGGTCGGCGATTGTCGGCCGGCGGCCCGGAATGGTGCGAGATGGTGTGGCCGAGGCATCGGGCGCCGCTTCGTCTTCAGACGTTGCAGCCTCTGGCACAATCTCGGGTGCAGCAGTCGCTGCTTCGTCGGTGGGCGGCGCGATATTCACGTCGAGCGCGGGATCGTCCGGTGTGAAGGCGCGTGGCCGGCGGCGCTTGTCGGTTGCAGTCATCGGATGCGATCTCCGATCAGGAAGTCCATTGCCCGGTCCAGGCGGATGTGCGGCATGGCGAGCGGCTGGCCGTCTTTCGCGGCAAGTGCGAGACGCGGTGGCCGGAAGCGGATGACGTCCAGATCGCGCGGACTGTTGTCGTCGCGTTCGGCGTCCGCGAGCGCGGCGGCGGGATCGGCAGGCAGATCGCCGGGAAAGATTGCGACCTCCGTATTGCCGTCGAACACACGATCGTCAAGCTTCTCGCCGGGCAGTGGTGTTCCGATGATGCACGCGAGTTTTTCATTGCCTTGCTTGGCTTCGGCTTCACGGGTGGCACGCAACGCCGCAAGCGCCATGACGCGGACGGACGCGCCCGCTGTTTCGGCGCGCGCTATGGCCCGGTCGGTAATGTGGCGCAGGAGTGCTTCCAGACGGTCGTGATCGGCCTGGTGCAGGTGATCGGCCTTGGTTGCGGCAAACAACAGATGATCGACGCGGTGGCTGATGAGGGACGATAACCACGTATTGGTGCCTGGCCTGAAGGCGGCAAGCACGCCGCTCAACGCGCGTTCCAGATCGGCGACAGCCTTGGCGCCGCCATTGATGGCGCCCAATGCGTCGACCAGCACGATCTGTCGGTCGATGCGGCTGAAGTGCTCCTTGAAGAATGGGCGCACGATGTGTGTCTTGTAGCTTTCGTAGCGGCGTTGCAGCAGCGGCAACAAGGCGTCGCCTTCTTCCGCCGCGCGCGCCAGGGGGAAGAACGTGAGCAGGGGCGAGCCCTCATGGTCGCCGGGCATCAGGAAGCGGCCGGGCGAAAGTGTTGAAATGCCGCCGTTTGATTGCCGCGCTTCGGCCAGATAGGCGGTGAAGTGGCGGGCGCCTTCCAATGCGAGCTGTTCGGCCGCATGGGCATCCAAAGTCACCGCCGGGAGAGCCTCAATGAATTGGGTGAACCCGATTGCCGCGTTGCCATCACCGTGTCTTTTGACATGGCCGAGTGCAGTTTCAGCCCAATCCGTGTAGGGTAGATCGAGCATGCCGAGATCGGTCAGCCATTCGCCGGGATAGTCGACGATGTCGAGGTGAAGGCGCGCTGGCCCAAGCATCCGCATGAATTTGTTTGTTGGTTCGTATTCGATCGTGACGCGCAGTTCCGAGATGCGGCGCGTGGATTGCGGCCACTCGGGCGGTTGCGCTGAAAGAGCGGTCAAGTGGCGCTCATAGTCGAAGCGAGGCACGTCGTCGTCTGGCTGGGGCTCCAGGAAAGCCCGGAGAATGCGCCCTTCCGCGTGCGGCTTGAAGAATGGCAGCCGGCCGCCGACGATGAGATTGCGCACCAGTGAGGTGATGAAAACGGTCTTGCCGGCACGCGAAAGCCCGGTGACGCCAAGGCGCAGTGTTGGCGTCATCAGGTCGGTGACGTAGCTGCCGGCGGCGCGTAGCGCATCGGTGGCGGAATTTGTCAGGGAATCGAGCGGCAAGCGGTGGGCCTCGTTCAGGGCGGGTCGCTAGCTAAAGTGGCCGCTCGAAGGGTCAACCGCAAGGGACCTGCTGCGCCTGCCTGTGGGACAGGAGGGCGCTGGTCCGTGGCTCGGTGCCGCAATTCCAATCGTTCAGGCGTTATAGACCAGAACGAAGAGGCCCGCCGAAACGACGATGAGCCCCATGGCGACGATTGTGGCGGAACGTAAGAATTCCAGCATGGCTAAACCCCTTTCTTGTGGGGCGGTTGGAGCGGCGCGGCCTCATTCACGCGACTATCCGTGAGGCAATTTGAGCATATGGAGCTGAAGGAACCGTTTCGGCTGTTCCCCCGGTGACGGGGAGGGCCTGCGTTTCTTGTTTTTTGCTGGAATTTGCTGGAAGGTGTCTGCGGAGTTACCAGAGCACGGGCAGCTACTTTGCTCCGGAACGGCAACGGCCACCCCGTGCTGGTGGCAGGGGTGGCCGGATCAAACTCATCTATTGAGCGCAACGGGTCGCTTAATCGTTATTTGGGACTGTCTTGCGTTAGCTCAGCAGCCGTAGCCACCACGCTCCATGCAACGGCGCATCTTGGCGCGCAGATCATGCTTCCAGTCGCGGGCGTCTTCACGGCCATCATGCTTGCCGTTGCGGCGGCCGGCCTTGTAGCCCGACTGGTAGCCAGTTTCGTAGCCGTCCCGATAGCCGCGAATGTAGTCAGCGTCCTGCGGTGCCGCGGCCTTGCCGTACGTCGAGTAACCGGAGCGGGGACGCATCAATTCGCGCACATACGACTTCTTATAGGCGTTCTTGTAGCCGTCCTGGTAGCCGTGCTGGCGGCCAACCTTCATGCCCTGTTCGTAGCCGCGATCATAGCTGCCTGCTGCGGCCTTGGAGGTGCCGACGGGCGCCAGAAGCATCATCAGCGCGATGATTGGAGCCATGGCGATGGTGAGAAAATTGCGGTTGGTTGAAGTGGCGGCGAGGGCGGTCATTGTTGGATCCTCCGGTTTGAAATTCTGCTGAAGTCTTGTGGGATGTTGTGTTGATCGAGGCGGAGAATGCCGGAGTGCGGCTGAATTGATCTTGAACAGTGTATTCAGTTTTCATTCATGTTGAGGTGTCGCCATCAACCATCTGAATTTTATAATTAATTTCGTGTTCGTATTGGCTGGTGTTCTGCAGCGGAATTCGGTTACGCCACGCAGCACCTAGCCACAAAGGGGGAAATGGGTGCGCATTGGCTGAGGCACGACGCAGGGTTGGGGCGCCTGCGGGAGTGTGGGGGTGCAAGGCGATTTGCCGGAGTTCGCGCGGATGTTGCCTGGGCTTGCCAGGGATGATGGCCGGAATTTCGGGGCAATAAAAATGGAAGGCCCGCGCGCGCCTAAGGGGGGATGTCGCGGGGGGGCGACTGGCGCGCACGGGCGGGGGACCGTCCAAGACTTAGCTTTTCATAAGCTGGGTATTGCTGGCGTCTCGTACAAGGTCTTCAGCCGAAAAACATGACGAACACGCCGGCCGCGATGACGGTGGTGCCCATCACGACGATGACACCGGAACGAAGGAACTCGGCCATCTTGTCTCTCCATGAGCCTGGCCCTGGCGCCTTTCGGCGGGCGGGCCGTTCAACATGAATGAAAGACTAGCTGGGGGTGGCTGAACTGGATCTGAGGGGTGTGTTTAGCTGCCGTTCAACCTGATGGCGGCTGTGTGGCGGGACCGCCCGGATTGGCCCGGATTGGGAAGTTCGCGCGTAACGCGGCGCTCGCCGGCCCGCACAGAACAGCCCGTGCGGACGGGGCTGCATGCGTGGCCGCGAAGAGAGTATTTCAGATTGGGGTGAGCGGGAGCGCCCTGCTCACCTGTTCAGGGCGACGACGAGCGCGCGCGGGTTGCCGCCATTTTCTGAAATATAGTTCTCAAACAAGTTCTTCAGGAACGGGCTCATCCAGAACCCCAGCACCTGGGCGTCGCGCACCTTCCAGGTGGAGCCGCGGCGGACCAGCAGCCAGCGCACGTCGTAGCTCGTGCCATCCGTCAATGTAACCTTGGTGTCGACGTGCACGCCTGACTTGGTCTCCTCGGTCTGGCCTGTCACCACTGCGGATGCGACCGGATATTTGGGCGCATTCGTGGCGGCATACTTGGCAATGAAATTTATCATCCCGGTGAAGTAGGACTGCCTCTCCGAACTCGGCAGGCCACGCGCATAAGAGCCCAGCGAATAAAGGCCGATGGAGTGATAGTCGGAGTGGCTGCGCACCGCCATGGCGAAGGCGCCTTGGGAGCTTGAGCGGGCTGCCGCCATGAGCTGCTTGGCAACCTTCTGCATATAGTGGGCAGGTGCCTCGCCGGCCTGTGCCGGGGACGAAGTCAATGCAAAGGGCAGCAGCGTGCACACCAGCGCGGCGAGCCATGCCACGCTGGCTGTACGGACGTGCGAGCGGATCATTCGACGTGCATGCATCATACTTGGCTTGCTCCTGAACCTGCCTTCGACATCCATCACCAAAGTGAGTGGACGACAGGGCTCATCAACTCAAATCCGTTTCGTGCCGGACACTGCCTTGACAGCGGGCCCAGCGTTGTTGCCAGCGGCGGCTGGCTGTCTAATCCCCGCTCACCTCGGTTTGCCAGCAGTCAGGGCCTGAAATGCCTGGACTTACTGGACCGTGGAGCTTCTGGCTGCCAGCTCATGCCACGCGAGTAGAGCCATGGCTATGACCGCACGACAACCATGCTGCGGAATCAAATGCAATCCGTGCCGCCCTCAAGCCTGATTGAGCCAATCGGCGCCAAAACCTGGGCCATATCGGGGCATGATCGGATATGCATGGGCATTTTCTATCGGTCTCGGCCTCAAAGTTTACTGGTCAAGCACCGGCGGCCGCCGGCAGGTCGTGTGTCGCAAGCTGCGGCTCCGGTGTGGCGGCGATCGTGGGGGGAAGCGTTTTGGGCAGTCGATAGAGCTGTGCGGGCGGAACCAGTGGGACGCCGAGCCGGCTGGCCGCTGCTGCCACCTCGATGTCGGTCATGCGGTCGGCGAGGGCGACGAGAACGTGGTAGCGGCGAGTGGGATGCACCAGGATTAGCTCGTGGCGCGGGCCAGCATTTGTTGTGCGCAGGTGATGGGTCAGGCCGAGGTAGGCCGTGATGGGCTGCCGCCAGGTGTGGCGGCGCCAAAGTCCCTGGTCGGTCACGCGAATTTCGTTGGCGTCGATTTCAACGATCCGATGACTTCCAAGGCGGTGAACAAGGGTTCGCAGCGGCCAGCCGATCAGCGCTGAGGCCACAGAGATGCCAAGGGCGATCTCAATTGCCGCCGCGGGCTGGGCTGTCAATGCGTCGCGCGTGAAGGGATCGGAGGCGATGTAGGTCAGCAGAATTACAAACGGCGTCAGGATCAATGCCGCAAGCGACGCCAGGATGACCAGCGTCAGGGTGTTTCCAAGATTGGAGCCATTTTGCTCTAGCCGGTAGGGCAGGCTGGCCTCGGACAGGCGCGGGGTGACGGTTTCGAATTCGGCAATGCGCATGGGAGCCCCGGTATAATTCACGAGCGTAGAAGCAAAGCGAGGCGCTCACGCTAGGCGATTATGCTTTCCGGCTCGTAAACGCGCGTCGCAAAATGATGCCGAGGCGGGTTCAGGCGGCCCGGCTCGGGTGGTTCAGGCTAGGCGCGGGGCGTTTAATTCGCTCGGGAACGCGCTTTTGCATTGGGTTGGCGCTTGGTCTCATAACGACAGCCCTTGACACATAAACATATCTTTATATGTTTCCTGGCAGCGAGACTGACGCGGGCCAAGGCATGTCGGCAATTCTACCTTCACGAGATCTGGTTGCCGCGCTGAAGGCTGCGGCCGAGCCGACGCGCTTGCGCATTCTCAAGCTGCTGGCGGGTGGTGAACTCAACGTGAAGGACCTCACGCAGATCCTCGGGCAGAGCCAGCCACGCATTTCGCGGCATCTGAAGCTGATGAACGAGGCGGGCTTGATCGACAGGTTCCGCGAGGGGAGCTGGGTTTATTTCTACGTCGCGGATGGCACCCGTGGCGGTGAGTTCGCCCGGCGCATCCTCGACGCTGCGGATCCCGCCTGCCCTGTGCTGGCGAGGGACCAGGAACGCGCGCGGGTCGTCAAGCGTGAGCGTGAAGCCACCGCGCAAGCCTTCTTCGAAGCGCATGCCGCCGACTGGGACCGTATTCGCGCCTTTCACGTCGCTGAGGTCGAGGTGGAAGCGGCGATGCGCGAGATGCTGGGCGAGGGGCCGTTCGATCTGCTGCTCGATCTGGGCACCGGCACCGGACGCATCTTGGAGCTTTTTGCGGATCGCTATGGCCAGGGGCTGGGCATTGATCTCAACCAGGCGATGCTCGCCTATGCGCGCTCCAAACTTTCGGGCGCTGGGCTCGATGCGGTGCAGGTGCGCCATGGCGACCTCTACAACCTGGCGATCGAGGACGGCAGCGCCGATGCCGTCGTGATGCATCAGGTGCTGCACTTCTTGTCGGACCCGTCCAGGGCCATTGACGAAGCGGCGCGCGTGCTGGCTCCCGGCGGCCGCTTGATGATCGTCGATTTCGCGCCGCACGAGATGGAAGAGTTACGCGATCGCTTCGCACACGAGCGGCTCGGCTTCTCAGGCCAGCAGATCGAGGACTGGATGCGCGGCTCGGGATTGAAGCCGGGCAAGACGCGAACGCTGACACCACCGGTTGCCGATGCGGCTGGCCGGCTCTCCGTAACCATCTGGACCGCCGACAACGGTGCCCAGTCCCCGGGACTGCGCAAGGCGGCGTCCGGGAATCGTAAACTCGAAAGGGCTTAAGTCATGATCGAGGCGAGAGAACGCAAGAGCCGCCTGCTCGGCAGCGGCGACATCGAGGTCTCTTTCGAGTTCTTTCCACCCAAGAACGAGAAGATGGAGGCGGCGCTGTGGACGGCGATCGAGCGGCTGGGTCCGCTGGCGCCGGAGTTCGTGTCCGTCACCTATGGCGCGGGCGGCTCGACGCGCGAGCGTACGCACGCGACGGTGGCACGGCTGGTGAAGGAAACGGCGTTGCGACCGGCTGCGCACCTGACTTGCGTCGATGCAACGAAGGAAGAGGTTGATGCGGTTGCGCGCGGCTACTGGGACGCTGGCGTGCGCCACATCGTTGCGCTGCGCGGTGATCCGGCGGCTGGTGTCGGACAGAGATATGAGCCGCACCCCGGCGGCTATGCCAATGCCGCCGAACTCGTCGCTGGATTGAAAAGGATCGGAAATTTCGAGATCTCGGTAGGCGGCTATCCGGAGAAGCATCCCGAGAGCCCGACCGTGCAGGCCGATATCGACAACCTCAAAGCCAAGGTCGATGCGGGTGCTGATCGCATCATCACCCAGTTCGGCTTCGACAACGCGCATTATCTGCGTTTCCTGGAGCGCGCGCGGGGTGCGGGCATCTGGGTGCCAATCACGCCGGGTATCGTTCCGATCCACAATTTCCGGCAGGTGGCGGGCTTTGCGATCCGTACCGGGGCTTCGGTGCCGGCGTGGCTCGCGCGCCGCTTCGAGGGGCTGGAGAACGATCCTGCGACGCAACAGCTCGTTGCTGCCGCGGTTGCCACCGAACAGGTGATGGAACTCGTCGAGCAGGGTGTGAAGAAGTTCCATTTCTACACGCTGAACCGGGCCGATCTGGTTTACGCCATCTGTCACCTGCTGGGCTTGCGGCCGCTCACTGTCGCACCGCTTGAGAGCCGCAAGGTTGTGAACGGCTGATCCATCATTGAAGAACGAGAGACAACGAGTGCCGACATGAAGAAGATTGCCAGCTGGGCTGCGTTAGAGAAGGCTGCATCGGAACGCATCCTCATCATCGATGGGGCGATGGGCACGATGATCCAGAAGAGGAAGCCGACGGAGGAGACCTATCGCGGCGTGCGTTTCAAGGACTGGAAGCAGGACGTCAAGGGCAACAACGACCTACTTGTGCTGTCGCAGCCCGAGATGATCCGCGAGATCCATGAAGAGTATCTCGCTGCAGGTGCCGATATCATCGAGACCAACACCTTCAATGCGCAGGTGGTCTCGATGGCCGACTACGGCATGGATAGCGACGAACTCTGCTACGAGATGAACCTTGAGGCCGCAAAGCTTGCACGCGCGGCGGCCGACGCATGGACGGCGAAGGCGCCGGACAAGCCGCGCTTCGTGGCCGGCTCTATCGGGCCCACCAACCGCACCGCATCGATCTCGCCAAAGGTCAATGATCCTGGTTTCCGCAACGTCGACTTCGACACGTTGCGCGATGCCTATAAGACGCAGGTGCGCGGATTGATCGACGGCGGTTCCGATCTCATTCTGATCGAGACAATTTTCGATACGCTGAATGCCAAGGCCGCGGGCTTTGCCACACTCGAAGTGTTCGAGGAAAAGGGCGTTGAACTGCCCATCATGTTGTCGGGCACGATCACCGACCGGTCGGGACGCACGCTGTCGGGCCAGACCGCTGAAGCCTTCTGGTATTCGCTGCGTCATCTGAGGCCGTTCTCGGTGGGGCTCAATTGCGCGCTGGGTGCTGAGCTGATGCGGCCCTATCTCGCCGACTTGAGCCACGTCGCGGATGCGCGCATTTCGGCCTATCCGAATGCGGGGCTACCCAATGCCATGGGCGAGTACGACGAAACCCCGCACGACATGGCCTGCCAGATCGAGCCGTGGGCGAAGGACGGCATTTTGAATATCGTTGGCGGCTGCTGTGGTTCGACGCCCGATCACATCCGTCATGTCGCCGAGCATGTGGCGAAGTACAAGCCGCGCCAGTTGCCCGAGATCGAACCAAAGATGCGGTTGTCAGGTCTCGAACCGTTCGTTGCAGGATGATGTGCTGCAAAGCTGGTGGCATGGCGACAATCTCATCGCGTTTTGACGATAATGACCAAAACCGGACTGTCTGCGGTTTTGGAATTGATCTGCGCGTTGAAAGAACCGCCATGAACGATCAGGTTGCCGACGAGACACTATTTGGCCGATTTGCCACATCTAAGCCCATGTCGCAGCATATGAGACCCCAGTCGTCCCGCCGTTACGCACTTTTGTCGGTGCTTCGCGGCGGCGTTGACGCGTTGGGGGATAATGTTCATGCGTATTATCAAACTCGATTTGCCCGCGATATATCGCTCGGCGGATCCGGAGATTTCACTGGTATCGGACGAAATTCGCCGTCAGCTCTTCAGCGAGTTGCAGCGGATGGACTACGAGATTTCAGAATATGTTCGTCAGCGCGCGGCAGCCTACCTGCCGCCGACCTACTCGGTGTTCGCGCGCACGCAACTCAGGCCGGAAAAGACCGGTGCCGTGACCGAGCTGTGGATCGTCGATCCGACCGTGCGCTGGCCGGCCGGCTTGCTGACGCGGTCGGCGTGGAAGCTGTTCGTGCCGATACTCGCCAATGTCGTTCGCGACACGACCATGCAGCGCTTTCCGAACATCGAAGTGGAGATGCAGGAGAAGGACGCGCGCGTTTCAGTGCTGGCGCCGACGCGGAGCTGGCGCGATCCCGTGATCTTGTCGACCGGCGTGTTCCTGCTGACGACGCTGCTGTGGCTCTTCATCGTTCCGCTGGTTCGTCCGGGACCAACCGCCGTCAGCGGGCCGGTATCAGCCATTGGATCGCTGGCTCCGGTGGCGGGAAGGCCGTCGTTGGTCCATCAGGGCTATCTTGCCGAGGAACCCGTAACGGAGCCGCAGGATCGTGCGGCGAGGGTGCCAAGGTCAGCTTTAACCGATCGCGGTCGCTAAGCGGCGCGCGGTCGGGTTCACACACACCTGCCAATTCAGAGTCACACGACGTTTCCGCCGCCGCGCCACCTGCCGTTGCGGGCGGGCGGAGCGTGCCTTCACTGGCGTCGAGCCCCGGGCGGTTGTGCTTCGGGCTGGGCTGGTGCGCGGGCCATCGACACCCTGTGCCGGCTGGAAACCACACATTCGCTAGAGCAGAATCGAGAACGAGATGACCCAAGGCAACGCAGCACAATCCTTCATCAACGTCGGCGAGCGCACGAACGTCACGGGATCTGCCAAGTTCCGCAAGCTCATCGAGGCGAACGACTATGCGGCCGCACTCGCGGTGGCGCGCAGCCAGGTCGAGAACGGCGCGCAGATCATCGACGTCAACATGGACGAGGGCCTGCTCGATTCCGAAAAGGCGATGACGACGTTCCTCAATCTCATCGCTTCGGAACCCGACATCGCGCGCGTTCCCATCATGATCGATTCATCCAAGTGGAGCGTGATCGAGGCTGGCCTCAAGTGCGTGCAAGGCAAGGCTATCGTCAATTCGATTTCGCTCAAGGAAGGCGAGGAGGCATTCCTCGATCATGCCCGCAAGGTGCTGCGATATGGCGCTGCCGTCGTCGTCATGGCGTTCGACGAGGAGGGGCAGGCGGACACCATCGAGCGCAAGGTCTCGATCTGCGAGCGCGCCTACAAGATTCTGACCGAGAAGGTCGGCTTCCCGCCGGAAGACATCATCTTCGACCCCAACATCTTCGCCGTGGCGACGGGCATCGAGGAACACAACGGATATGGCTTAGCCTTTATCGAGGCGACGCGGCAGATCAAGGAGAAGATGCCGCTGGTGCATGTATCGGGTGGCGTCTCCAACCTTTCGTTCTCGTTCCGCGGCAATGAGCCGGTGCGCGAGGCGATGCATTCGGTGTTTCTCTATCATGCGATCAAGGCCGGCATGGGCATGGGAATCGTCAACGCTGGACAGCTGACGCTTTATGACGACATTCCCGTCGAGCTGCGCGAACTTGTGGAGGACGTTGTCCTCAACCGCCGTGAAGATGCGACCGACCGGCTGCTCGAGGCTGCGCCCCGCTTCAAGGGCGAGAGCAGCGCCAAGCGGCAGGAGAAGGATCTCACTTGGCGCGAGAAGGCCGTGGGCGAACGGCTGACGCATGCGCTGGTGCACGGCATCACCGACTTCATCGAGGAAGACACCGAAGAGGCGCGGCAGGCAGCAGAGCGGCCGCTGCACGTCATCGAGGGTCCGTTGATGGACGGCATGAACGTCGTCGGCGACCTGTTCGGATCGGGCAAGATGTTCCTGCCGCAGGTCGTCAAGTCGGCGCGCGTGATGAAGCAGGCGGTTGCCTACCTGCAGCCCTTCCTCGAACAGGAGAAGACGGAACTCGGGCTGGAGAATAAGCCTGCGGCTGGGCGAATTCTCATGGCGACGGTGAAGGGCGACGTACACGATATCGGCAAGAACATCGTCGGCGTCGTGCTCCAGTGCAACAACTACGAGGTGATCGATCTGGGCGTCATGGTGCCGGCGGCGAAGATCCTCGAGACGGCGCGGAAGGAGAAGGTCGACGCCATTGGTCTTTCCGGCCTTATCACGCCGTCGCTCGACGAGATGTGTTTTGTGGCGGCCGAGATGGAGCGTGAAGGTTTTGATGTTCCGCTGCTGATCGGCGGGGCGACGACGAGCCGCGTGCATACGGCTGTGAAGATCGCGCCGAACTACGTGCGCAACCAGGCGCTCTATGTGCTCGATGCAAGCCGCGCGGTGGGTGTCGTCTCCAAGCTTTTATCGGAGACCGATGGTCCGGCGTATGTCGGCGAAATTCGCGCCGAATACGACAAGGTGCGGCAGCAGCACCTTGCCAACGAAGCAAAGAAGCAGCGCATTACGCTGGCTGCGGCCCGTGCCAATAAATTCGAGATCGACTGGAAGACGTACGCGCCGACGAAGCCACAGTTCTTTGGTCCGCGCGTTTTTGAGAGCTACGATCTGGCGGAGCTGGTGCCCTTCATCGACTGGACGCCCTTCTTCCAGACCTGGGAGCTGACGGGGCGGTATCCCGCGATCCTCGATGACAACAAGGTCGGTGCGGAAGCGCGCAAGCTTTTTGCTGATGCTCGCGAGTTGTTGAAGAAGATCGTCGACGAAAAGTGGCTGACGGCGCGCGCGGTGATCGGCTTCTGGCCGGCCAACTCGGTTGGCGACGACATTGAGCTTTATACAGGCGAACCGCGCGTGGCGCGCTTGGCCATGCTGCACACGTTGCGCCAGCAGATCGCACGCGATCCCAGCCGCAACCGCGCCCATACGGCACTTGCCGATTTCATCGCTCCCAAGGAAACGGGCGTTGCCGACTATATCGGCGGCTTCGCGGTTTCAGCCGGTATCGGCGATGAGGAGGCTTTGAAGGCGCACTTCAAGGCGACGGACGACTACGGTCGCATTTTGTTCAAGGCGCTGGCCGACCGTCTGGCCGAAGCTTTCGCCGAGCACATGCATACGCGCGTGCGCCGCGAGTTCTGGGGCTACGCCAAGAGCGAGAAGTTGTCGAACGATGAGCTGATCTTGGAGAAATACAGCGGCATTCGTCCGGCGCCCGGCTATCCCGCCCAGCCCGATCACACAGAGAAGAAGACTCTCTGGAGGCTGATGGACGTTGCCAACAAGACGGGCATCACGCTGACGGAGAGTTTCGCGATGTGGCCTGCTGCGTCGGTTTCCGGTCTCTACTTCGCCAACCCCGAGAGCCATTATTTCGGTGTCGGCAAGGTCGAGCGCGATCAAGTCGAGGACTACGCGAAGCGCAAGGGCTGGACAGTCGCGGAAGCGGAGCGTTGGCTGGCGCCTGTGCTGAACTATGACCCGCGGAGCATGGATGCGCCGAAGGTGGCGTGAGCGCCAGAAGCCTTAGTGTTGAAAAACACCGAGTTGTTGGCGCGCCTGCTGTGCCGGACAGCTTTTGCACAGGCGTCATCGACCCTGGTGTTCTCTTGTGCTAGGCGGAGCGAGGTGCTGTACAACCTATTCTGCGGGGAGGGGCTTCATGGTCGGGCATCTCGTACTGGTGGTGCTGCAATTCATTGCGGCCTGGTTCGCCGCCCCCATGGTGTTGGGCCATATTCCGGTTACCGGACATCTGCAGACCTTCGTCCACGCTGGTCTCTATGCCGTCGTGGTGTGGATCGTAGGGCTTGTGGGCTGCTTTGCGCTGAGGGATGTGCGCATGCCCTCGACGCGAACGCTTGCCGCGGCACTGGTGTGCGCGATGATTGGTGCGGCTTTGATGTTGGTGCCGCAGCTTCTTGCCGCAATTCCCTTTAAGTTCCCGCCGCTCTACCTTCCTCTCTTCGGCGCCATCATCGGATATTTCCTGCGACGCTAGGGATGTGCCGGTGAACTTGGCGCGGCACATCGCATTCAAGCAGAGAGGGAGTATTTTTTGCGGATGAGCTTTCTGGATCAGGTCCCGTGGTCGATCGCTATCATCGGCGCATTGACGTTGGGATTGGCGCCGTTCTTCCCTGAACCGCATATTTGGGAAAAGCTGAAAATGCTTTCGCGCGGTACTCTCGTTCGGCCGATCGACATCTTCGATCTGCTCTTGCATTCCGCCCCCTGGGCGTTGCTGATCGCCAAATCGGTGCGCGCAGCGTTGATGAAATCACTCTGATCGTTGCTGCTGGTTGCTGAGTGTCGCGGCAAGGTGGGTTTTGCCCGTCAAGCGCTACACCACTTCACGGGGCCGGTCAGGCGTTTGCCATTGCCGGCAAAGGCATGAGTGCTGGAACAACAAAAAAGGCGCGGACAATGCCGCGCCTTTCGATCTAGACCGTTCCCGGAGAACCCTGCTTAGGTAGTTCGGTTCCGGTCCCTTCACGTTTCGGGAGTGGGGGTGCAGTTCTCCCGAGACGATGCTTCAAATGTCTTCTGCAAAACTCCCGTTACGCCACAAATTCAAGGAGTGTCACGGCGCTGTGGCAAATCGCGGAACGGCACTAGATCATGCCGAACACGACTGCAGCGAGGAAGACGAATGACATCATCGTCGCGAGCACGTTCAATCTCGTTCTGATTTCCATCGTTGCCTCCTACCTTGGGTTGCCGACCGATTCGTGTCGGGCGGTCCGGCGCAAATACCCTGGCCGTTGGGAACGTGACGTTTTGGGGGAAGGTGTCACGATGGCGCAACGTTAGATGCGACAATGGTCGGATGCCAAGTAAAAACGTCGCTGCGTCGCGAAGCGTTTTCAGAGGTTCCAGGCATCGCCTCTTGGCAACACTGTCCGTTTGCGCACAGGACACATATTCGCGTCTTATGATGTTTGCGCTAGACCTTGGCGGGGCGAGATTTTCCGGCCTGAATGATATTCGTTACTGCTAATATAGATTGTGATTATGCCGTTTTAACCCTTGTGCAGTGCGAAGACTTCGGTTGCATTTTTCTGTTCTTGACGGCGCGTGATGGGTGCCGGCTTTGTGGCGAGGCCGTGGCTGCCTGCTGGCGGATGTAAGGCGGCGGTTGCCATTGGCTCTGACAACTCGACGAATCGCCAGGATTTACGGTTCTGCTTGCCGCGCCCTATGCTTCCGGGCGCGAGCGTCATGGCTCCCGAGACATCAGACAACGAGGAGAATCCTGAAAATGCAACGCTTTAAGGCTTTGCTGGCGAGCAAGACTGAAACGGGATCGAATATCGCCTGGACCGAACTTGGACGCGACGACCTCATGGAGGGTGATGTCCTGGTCCGCGTCACGCATTCAACGATCAACTACAAGGACGGGTTGGCGTTGACGGGCAAGGCGCCGATCATCCGGAAGTGGCCACTCATCCCAGGCATCGATTTCGCCGGAGAGGTGCTCGAGTCGGCCGATCCGGAGTTCAAGCCTGGCGACGGCGTAATCCTCAATGGATGGGGCCTCGGGGAAACGCATCACGGCGGCTATGCGCAGCTCGCCCGCGTCAAGGGCGGGTGGCTGGTCAAACGTCCCCAGGCGTTCAGTGCGGCTGAGACGATGGCAATCGGAACGGCTGGGTACACGGCGATGCTGTGCATCCTGGCGCTTGAGGAGCATGGCGTGACGCCCGCATCCGGCCCGGTACTGGTGACGGGAGCGGCCGGCGGTGTCGGCAGCGTGGCGGTGTCCGTGCTTGCCAAGCTCGGGCATCACGTCATCGCGTCGACTGGCAGGCCGGAGGAAAAAGCCTTCCTGGAAGGGCTGGGTGCCAAGGAGATCATCGCGCGCGATGAACTTTCCGGAACGCCGCGGCCGCTCGGCAAGGAGCGATGGGCGGGTGTTGTCGATGTTGCTGGCTCCAATACGCTTGCCAACGCGATCGCGCAGACCAAGCTGCACGGAGCGGTGGCAGCCTGCGGTCTGGCGCAGGGCATGGATCTCAATACGTCTGTTGCCCCGTTCATTCTGCGCGGTGTGACGCTTGCTGGTATCGATAGCGTGATGGCGCCCAAGGCCCGCCGCGTGATCGCGTGGGAGCGGCTTGCCAAGGATCTCGACAAATCGAAGCTCGCGGCGCTGACGGTGACGAAGCCGATCGCCGAGGTGCAGGCGCTTGCCCCGGATATTATTGCCGGCAAAGTGCGGGGACGTATCGTGCTTGAAGTCGACTGAAGGGCGATCTCTCAGACAGAGCGCGGCGTGAGGAATCCGGATTGGCAAACCAGCCTCGTGGCTCGGCTCAGTAGAGCTGCTTGCGCAACAAGATCTCGGTTTCGTTGTCGCTGATAAGGCCCGGCATGTTGGCAATCGGCGTGAAGCCGTGGTGCTGATAGAGTCGAAGACCGCCCTCATTGAAGGCGGACGTGACCACGAACTGGTTGCGTTCGCCTTTGCTGCGCGCTGTTGCGTCGAGCCAGTCGAGTGCGGCGCTGCCGATGCCACGGCCTTGATGGGCAGGCAGTACGGCCAGCAGGTTGAGGTAGGTGCCAAACATCCAGCCGAGCTTCAAAGTCATGATGCCCGCGACGAAATCGCCGTCGAGCAGCAGGTATCGCGGCGCTGTCTCATGAACCGGACGAAGTGAGGCTGTCATGCGTTCGACGCTGAAGGCATAGCGTTTCCACGGGTCCATGGCGGCGAGAGCGGATGCGATGGCTGTTTCTGGCTGCTGAGGTAGGGGAGCTATAATCTGCTCAAGCGAAACACACGCTCCGCTGCGCAAAGGCAACAGGGCGACTGGCAAGAGGCAATCGCGCCTGGAGAGTTGGATCGCATCGCTCATCATCTTGTCGTGTGCGATAGGGGCACTGGGCTCTGCGCATAGCGTAGCGAAGCTTGCTGCCGGCTGCTGATGTTGCTGCTAGGGCTTCGACAGGGATGGTTTCCACGAGCCCGACGTCTTGGTGGCGGTGGTGTGTCGGCCCGCCTTGTCCGCCGGCTTCTTATGACGGAAGGCGGTGGCGAGATTGTCGTAGCGGTCGGTATCACCAGGCTTCAGATTGTAGCAGGTCTGGACGATCTCGGGTTCGCCAGCGGCGAGGAGTTCGCTGACGGTGACAAATTCATATCCCTTCGCCTTGAGCTGCGGAATGGCAAGCGGGAGTGCTTCGGCGGTGTGGAAACCACGACCGTTGGCGTGGCCAATAACAATGGAGCCGGGGCGGGTAGATTTCAGAATTTCCCCGGCGATGGCCTTGGCCGATTGGCCGGGTGTTGGATCGCCAGTCGAGACATCCCATTGGATGACTTTCAGACCGGCATCGTTGACAGCATCCAGTGCTGGCTGATTGCAGGCTCCGAAGGGAAAACGGAACAGCGACATCCGCGCAGGTACGAGCTGGAATTGCCTTGCCGCCTTGCTTGCGCACGAACTTGCCGCGAAATTCTCGCGGATCGACTCGTATGCCCGTTGGGGTGCTGCGATCTCGTCGGTCAGCCGCGCACCGCTGAGGAGGCGCAGGTTGCGGTGGGCCGCCGAGTGATTGGCGATCTCGAACAAGGGATCGGCCATGAGCTGGCGGGTGCGCGTCTCGTGCGAACGCAGCCATTTGCCGCCGACAAACAAAGTGGCCTTCACACCCTCGCGCCGCAGGTAGTCGATGATGGCGCCATCGTAACCGGCGATCTCCCCTGGCTGTTCGCACAGATCGAGCGTGAGCGCGACCAGCTTGCGGCCGGGCGGGAGTTTGACGCGGCGGATGGCGCCGCGCAGGCTTGCTGGAAGCGGTGTGAATGACGCCAGCGGACGCGCTGGTTCCGCGCGATCGAAACCGCGCTGGCCTTTTCGCGGCTGACGTTCTTCGGGGCGGGCGGCGAGGTCGGCGGGAGAAAAGCAGCTTTGCAGGAGTTCGCCGCTGCCATTGCCTTGCTGGTTGCCAGCGCCTGCGGCCCAGGCCTGCTGGGATGCTATTGCGCCGGTGAGGGCTGCGCCAGCGATGCATAAGCTCAATCGAACGTATTGGCGCCGCTTCATGGTGTCTTTGGTTCCATGTTGGTTGCATGTTCCCGATGGTGCCTCTTAGCACTGCGCGCGGGGATCGGATATGCCGCTGCGGCAACGTGTAGGGCAACGTGGTTTATGCTGACGCGCGGGGGCCGAGAGGGGTGCGCGTCGGGCTGGTAATTGCCCCGAAAGTCTGTGTCTGGTTATGGGCAATATGGCCAAATTCACGGCAATCACGGCCTTTTTCCGTGCCTTGCCATGCGTCGTCGTTTAGATTGGGACTAGATTGACACCCCGCCACACGCCAATTACCCCGTGTGGCAGACTTGGCATGCAAGCGTGTGAGCAGATTGCCGGAAACGGTTTTTTGTTCGGCGCGTGCAGCTTGAAGGAGAACCGCAATGGCGCAGAGCCGCACATCCCCGGGGCCGCGCGGAGTCGTCGAGACCATAGACCCAATCTGGCAGGCCATCCGCTCGGAAGCAGAGGCCGCGATGCAAGATGAGCCGGGCCTTGGCAGCTTCTTTTTCGCGACCATTCTGGCGCACGATACGCTTGAGGAAGCGGTTGGGCATCGTCTTGCGCGCCGGCTCGACAACGCCGACGTCGATGTGCATCTTATCTCCCGCCGGTTCCAACAGGTTCTGGAGCGCAATCCGGATCTGGGGGCAGTGTTCCGTGCCGATCTCGCCGCCGTTCGCGATCGCGATCCGGCATGCAACCGCTACATCGAGCCGCTGCTCTACTTCAAAGGCTTCCATGCACTGACGACACATCGCTTCGCTCATGAGCTGTGGGCGCAGGGCTATCGCGATTTTGCATTCTTCCTGCAGAGTCTGGGTTCGCAGTTCTTCAGCGTCGATATTCATCCGGCCGCCCACTTCGGCATGGGCATCATGCTCGATCATGCGACAGGCTTCGTGGTTGGCGAAACCGCGGTGATCGGTGACAACTGCTCGTTCCTGCATGGCGTGACGCTGGGCGGCAGCGGGAAGGTTACAGGCGACCGTCATCCCAAGCTTGGCAACAACGTGTTGATCGGGGCAGGCGCCAAGGTTCTCGGCAACATTCAAGTGGGCAATTGCTCACGGATTGCCGCGGGTTCGGTGGTGCTGGCGGACGTTCCGGCCAACACGACGGTCGCGGGTGTGCCTGCGCGTGTCGTGGGGTCTGCTGGCTGTTCAGAGCCGGCACGCAACATGGATCAGGGTCTGGGCCCGGGCGATTGCGGTTGCACCTAGGGCGCGATCACTTTTGATGAAAATGGGATCGCGTTCTATCTTCTTGATTGGAGCATGTTTTTCACGCTGAACTGCTCGTCACTTCAGCGAAACAGGCTCTAGGACGCATTTGAGTGGCTCGCGTGTGGATGACGAACTAAGCATCCGCGTGCCAAAACCAATTGGTGGAACTGCAAGTCTCGCAGCTCCGCATGGACGATCTGGAGCATTTACAACGTGACCAAGGACGAACTGGCCCGCCTGCAGAGCTATCTGCGAAAGACATTCGGTGCAGCAAGCCTCGAGGTGAAAGCGCAGCCGAAAAAGAACGACATGGCTGAGATCTTCATCAACAACGATTTTGTCGCCACGCTCTATCGCATCGAGGAAGATGGCGAGATCGAATATCAGCTGCAGATGGCGATCCTGGAAATGGATCTGGAAGAGGCGTGAGGCCTGGTGCGGGAGCGTAACGCTCTTCGTGCCGACACTTTGATGATCCGCTAACACCCAAAGCGGAGCCCATCTGCCGCTCCCGTTGCCGGTGATGCGGACCGGCAATCCATCCATCCAAGAGGTTGGTGATGACTTGCTACTCTCTCGGCGATGTTCGTGTGCGCACGCCTGAAAGCGGCCGCTACTGGATTGCGCCCAACGCGGTCGTGATTGGCAATGTTGTGCTAGAAGAAGATGCCAGCGTCTGGTTCGGCACGAGCATCCGGGGCGACAACGAGGAAATCCGTATCGGCAGGGGATCGAACATTCAGGAAGGATGCGTGCTGCACACAGATCCCGGCTATCCGATGATGATAGGGCCGGGCGTCACCGTTGGGCACATGGTGATGCTGCACGGTTGTCGCATCGGTGCGCAGTCGTTGATCGGGATAGGCTCGATCATACTCAACGGTGCGGAAATCGGCGAAGGCTCCCTCATCGGAGCCAATACGCTCATTCCGGAAGGCAAGGTGATCCCACCGCGGTCCATGGTTCTGGGTTCGCCAGGGCGGGTGGTGCGTGAATTGTCGGAGGAGGATGTGGCGCGGTTCAGCCAAGCGGCGGTGCGCTACGTCGAAAATTGGCAGCGGTTCAAGGCGCAGCTGCAACCGCAGGGCGACTGAGACGTTGGCAATCGGCCAGAACGGAACTCAAACAGCCTCGATGATCTCAGTTGGGTGCAGCGATTGTAACCGTGAAGGTTTCAGCAAGGGGCGCGAGCACTGTTACAGTCCCGCGCAGACCGGCATTCCTTGTTCGACCTATTTGGGCTGATCGACGCCCGCGATGGAAGCAGGCTTGGTCTGATCGCCAGATTCCAGTGCAACCCACACCTTGGGATTGAGATAGGACTGGCGCATGACGAACTGGTAGGGCGTCTGATGCCACAGCTTGACGCCGTCGACCTTGTTGTCGAGCACGTAATCACCCTGTGCCATGCGGGCTGTAAGGACGGCATGGCCTTCGCCACGCTCGTCACGGACGACCGTCATCAGGAGTGAACTTGCCGGCCAGCCGCGCTGCATCAGCATCTTGCGCTTCAGCAGAGCATAATCCTCACAATCGCCAGCGCTCGTGGGCAGGGTCCAATATTCCGTGACCCCGTAGACTTCCATATCGGTGAGCGGCTTGATGGCACGGTTGACGGTGCGATTGATTGCGTCGAGTTCGGACAAGCGCTCGGGCAATGCATCCAGCCGCGCCTCTTCACGACCGTCCTGTGAGCACTCGACCGCATTCGTCTCGCAGAAGCGGACGAACCCGTAGGGAGGCTGCGACAGCCCGAAAACCCGCATGAAAGCGGACGAGTAGATCCCACCCGGTGGGAGCTTGACGATCGGGTCGGCCTTGGCCTGCCCTGTCGAGACCAGGCCCAAGAGAGCAAGAGCCGTAATCGAATAGAACTGACGCAACATCACATACCCCGTACGAACTGGGCTACAGTACCCAAAATCCTTCGATTTCGCCTCAATGAAGTGCATGGCATTCGGTTCAAATTGTTTCCATCGCGGTAAATTCTCCCGAGTTCCGCCTGGTTCCCGCGAGATTCAACCGAAAGTGCGCCTCAAGGCATCGGGATCCTGGATGTCTACGAAGCGGACACCGATGCCCCGATCATGGTGGCGCATGACCATTGCCCGCAATTTTCCGAGCACGACCTCGCTGCCGATGGGCGGGCGCGCCTCGGTGGCGACGTTGGCGCCCGACAAAGAAACGTCGAGCACCTGGACCTGCGTTGTGATGTCGTCCGAAATCTTCAGCGTTGAGATATCGTTGTGCGGCAGGACCCGCTCGTATTCGCGCATTTCAGCACCCGCAAACTCACTGCGGTTGACGAGCCAGGTGATGCGCGCGGCCAGTTTCTCGCGCTTGTGTTGTGTTGCGCGCAGCTCAATGGCGAAGCCGCCTTCGAAATGCCGTACGACGTCGCCTTCAAGACCGCCCAGTTCGTCGATGTAGACAATCAGGCTTTCGCCAATCCCCGGTTGTACGGGCGACAAAAGAGCCATGCCGCCAACGGAGACGTTCAACGTCTGGCAGACGTATTCGTGGCGGTCGGCGCGCATGTAGCGGCCAAGGAGGCTCAGGGCATGTCGCTTG
This sequence comes from Hyphomicrobiaceae bacterium, assembly GCA_020442165.1. Lineage (GTDB taxonomy): Bacteria > Pseudomonadota > Alphaproteobacteria > Rhizobiales > Hyphomicrobiaceae > JAEUMD01. The sequence goes on from JAGRKV010000052.1 coordinate 64,713, forward strand.
TGACGGCGCCGGTCAGGCTCAATGAGAGCCGCGGGGCGGTGGCTGGAGTAGCTGGAAATCGTGGTCTGGGCGGACATCGGCATTTCCTGGAGTGACTGAACAAGCCATCTGAAGGATGCGCGCCGACGGTACCCTGTGTCGGGGTATGGACGCCCATCTGTGCCGATTATGGTTGCGGCGCCTTAATGAGAGGCTAACCGTGCGGTTCTTTTTGAGACAATCCGGTGTCGCCGGCTGGGCGAATCAGTGGCAGTGCGCTGCCAACTGATGAAATGCCACGCTTTTTGGGGGAGGGGATTGATGGGAGGTCCGTGTGGAAGTGGTCGTTAAGTCTCCTGGCTCTCGGGCTTGCCGAGGCCGCCTTCGTAGACGCGGAACTGCCGCCTGTCGGAGCGGACGATCCGGGCCTGGCGGACGTGAGGGAGGAATGGGATCTGGCGGTTTTGATGGGTCACGACCTGATGGGGGCGCCCGTCGGGCCAGATGATCTCGGCGCTCGTCAGGCGGCGCATGGCGAGCCGCTGGTCATTGGCTGATGGTGGTGGGGCGTTGTCGATGCGGGAGAGAGCCCCGAGGCAGCGATCCGCGGTGTCTCGGGTGTGAATGAGGGGGAGCAGGAGGCATTCAAAGGTATTCAAGCCGCCATCGGGCGCACGGGCCTGGAATGTCACGACCCCGACGCCGCCCTGCTGGGTTAGTTCCTTGAGATGCCGCGTCAGGCTTATGCGGTCTTCGGCAAGCCAGCCGTCGAGGAAATTCGTGCCGCGCAGTTCGGCGCCGAATTCGTCGCAGATGCGGGTGCCGGCCAGTCGGAAACGATAGATGTCGACATCGAGCCGCTCCAGAATGAACGTCTCCGACAAGATCGATGTGATGCGGGATGGTTCTATCTCGAAGCGGCGTGGGGCGAGGCGGCCGTTGCGGACGTCATTCCAATATGAATACAGAAATTGGCTCGTTTTCGATTTCATTGTGCTAGGCGTCCGTCCCCGCGGGCAATTCCTGTCCCCAATCGTCCTTTCGCCAGCGGTGTGCTGGCGTTTTCGGTAGATGGGTTGCCCTAATGCGGGCCACCGAACCTCAGAAAAGCAGCTTCCGTGCCAGCGGCGGGAGTGGGGAGGCGGGTTATAGGAGTTGTCTGGCCGATGCCGAGCCGTTAACCGTCGTGGTTAGCCAAATCGTGAGGGAAGACCGTGATCCAGCGACATGAGCCATTGTTCAACGTGCCGCAGGTCGTCGTGGTGCTGCTGGGGCTGCTTTTCGCCATCCATGCCATACGCTGGTTCCTGCCGGAGGACCTCGATACGGCAATGGTGTTATCGATGGCGTTCATTCCATCGCGATATGCGGGCGATGCCGCGCTGTTGCCGGGTGGCACGACTGCGCTGTTTACCTCACCATTTACCTATCAGCTGCTGCACGGGAACTTGACCCACATCATGTTCAACGGGCTGTGGCTGCTGGCGTTTGGCGGGATCATCGCGATGCGTGTCGGGGCCACGCGGTTTTTGGCCTTTTCTGCCTTTACCGGGGTGGTTGCCGCGCTTGCATTCCTTACTTTCAACTGGGGGGGACGGCTTCCCGTTATTGGCGCATCGGGGGCCGTGGCCGGGTTGATGGGAGGTGCGATGCGCTTTCTCTTTTCGGCCATCGATTTGGGCGGCATCGGTTTGCTCAGGGAAGCGCCACAGCGGGTGCCGCTGATGCCCCTCAGCGTCGCCCTCAAGGACCGGCGCGTGCTGGTCGCAACGGGGATCTTAATTGCCATCAACCTGCTGGCGTTTGTCGGGGTGGGAACTGCGGGGGTTTCAGCTGGGGCGATAGCGTGGGAATCCCATATCGGCGGCTATCTCGCCGGTTTGCTGACTTTCGGCCTGTTCGACCGGCCTGCTCCAAAACGGCCCGATCTCAGAGTTGTTCCGACCATCCACTGATAAAAGTGCTGTAAATCAATTTCTTGCGCCATTGCGTGGGACTGGTTGTGTGTATTCAACACAAAGTCGCCAACCCTTGTTGTGGGATGGCCTTGCGCACCATGTCAGATTGTCGCACCATAAGCGCGGTTGGGTTGCGGCGGCTGGTGCCCAATGACCGGTTCGTTCGGTCTCGCAGGCTTAGCTGGGGGTGCTTCGGCATCGCTGGCTTGCTCGCCGCAAAGCTCGATAATCGTATGCGGCGTCTTGTTATCGAGTCCGACGCAGCTTTCCCCCGTTTCCAGGAGGTTTTGCGAATGAACGTAGCTTCAATCCTTAAGGTCAAGGGCAAGTCTGTTGCCACAGCTCGCCCGGATGAAACGGTCGAGGCCGTTGCGCAGAAGCTTGCGGCCCGCAAGATCGGCGCAATCGTGATTGTCGGCGATGGTGGTCACGTCAATGGAATCATTTCCGAACGTGACATCATCCGCGCCATTTCTTCAAACGGTGCTTCGGCCCTGACACTGCCCGTCGGTGACATCATGACAAAGAACGTCATGTCGTGTCACGAAGCGTCGACCCTCGAGCAGATGATGGCCGTGATGACGCAAGGACGTTTCCGTCACGTCCCCGTTATCGAGGATGGTTCCCTCGTCGGCATCATCTCGATCGGCGACGTCGTGAAACATCACATCGCCGAAGTTGAGATGGAAGTCACCGCAATGCGTGACTATCTGGCGACGGGCTGATCGCGGCCGGTAGCGAACAACATTTTCAGAAGTTTTTGCGCGAACCTTTCCGGTTCGCGTTTTTTTTTGAACAAGCACCCCATTGGCCATGGAGCATTGGAACGCGTTCGCTTCTGATCGTGTCGGGAACGATCGAGCTTTTTGCTTTGAGCAGGTTTTTCACGCTGAATCGCCACACACTTCAGCTAAGGCAGTTCTAGGCGACCGGCTGTGCCAGTTGCTGGTGGTGGCGGCGTGCTTCGATCTCGTGGGTGAGATCGTCGATTTCGCGTTTTGCGGCTGCCTCACCGGCCTTTATCAACTCATCGGCGCGGTGGAAGTCAAAGAGGCCAACGCCGCCGATGCGCGGTGAGATCATTGCGTCTGGCGGGTCGCCTGCGAGCCGTGAACGGGCGATACGATCCTGGACGATGTTGAAGGCATCGACCATGACGGTAGAGATGCCCGGACTGTCGTCACCTTTGCCGAACATCTGGCGCTGGAGCAGACGGCGCATGGCGTTGCGCGTGCGGCCGCCGTTTTGAGAATTCGACTGCTCGGCTGCGTCGGCGGCTTCGGTGTCCTCTTCAGGCATAGACGGGAAATGATCCAGATGCGGCATCACTGTGCCGCGTGCGCAGGTGTCGTTGTTGAGGTTGACCGCGATGACATAGCGGGCGCCGAGCGCCCGGCAGACCGTTACCGGAATGGGGTTGACCAGTGCACCGTCGAACAGCCAGCGGCCCTCGACTTTCACGGGGCGGAAAATACCTGGCAGTGCGTAGGATGCCCGCATCGCCGTCACCAGGCTGCCCCGGGAAAGCCAGACCTCGTGACCAGTGCCGATTTCCGTCGCCACGGCGGTAAAGCGTCGGTTGAGTTCCTCGATGCGCAGATCCTTCAAGTGCGCTTCCAGCCGCTCGCCGAGGCGCTGACCTGAAATGAGACCGGTGCCGGCGAAATTGAAGTCGAGATAGCCGAAGACACGCCGGACGGTCAGTTCGCGGGCGAAATATTCGAGCTGATCGAGGTGTCCTGCCGCGTAGCAGCCGCCGACGACGGCACCGATGGAGGTTCCGGCGATAATGTCGGGGCGGATGCCGGCTGCATCGAGGGCGCGGAGCACACCGATGTGAGCCCAACCGCGAGCCGCACCGCCACCTAGCGCCAATCCGATCTTGCCAGTCGATGTGCCGTTCGCCGCCATCGCGGACCCCTTCAATTGCTCATTCCAGACCGGCGCCAACCACCCTTGCGTTTTGAGCTGTGCAATCGACGTGCCGCCTGGATCCCCCAACGATGGGGTTTGGCTCGTCGAGGCTATCATTCCAGCCTTGTGGCAGCCCTTTGCCGGGGCTGCCTGCGCCCTTAAAACTTAATTGATGTTAGTCCTTAGGAATTAAAGGGCAGCTACCGAAAGCGTGATGCACAGCCGCAATTCGTCGCTGCGGTGCCGTGAAACATCGCGATTTTATTCGCGATCGCAGCATTATCGCGTTGTGCCTTGGTTTGGCTGGGCAAAATTGCAGCTACATGTCGTGCTTCAAGGGTATCCGAATAGCGAAATTCGCGAATCACGATGGACTTAATCGCGGCGTTTCAAACGCGCTTGATGAGGGTCGGCTGCGCTGTCGGTGAGGATTTCTCGATAAAAGCAGCTGCGTGCGCCCGTATGGCAGGCGACGCCAGCTCCGGTGATTTTTGCCTGCAGCCAAACAACGTCCTGGTCGCAGTCGGTCGTCATGCGCGTGATGTTCAAGACGTTGCCGCTTTCCTCACCCTTCATCCAGATCTTCTTGCGCGAGCGGCTCCAGAAGTGGGCGATGCGGGTTTCAAGCGTGCGTGCAAGTGCGGTTGCGTTCATCCACGCGAACATCAGCACTTCGCCCGTCGTGTCATCCGTGACGATAGCGGGAATGAGCCCATCGCCATCGAAGCGCGGTGTGAAGCGTTCGCCCTGTTCCAGTTCCGCCGTCGTGGAGGAGGCGGGAAATTCGGGTGGTGCATCTGCCATCTTGCGGGGCTCCCGGTTGGCGCTCTAATGCCCTATATATGCGGATGAATGCCAAACCAATGCTGTTTGCCCGTTTTGCGGATGGTTGAACCACCTGCAGGGGGAAATGAAGCAAGGGGTCTCGCCCGGATGACAGAACTAGACGCCATCTACAACACGAAAATTCTGGAGCTGGCTGCTGGAATGCCGCGAACACAGCGGCTTGCCGATCCGCAGGCGACGGCGACCGCGCACTCAAAGCTTTGCGGGTCGACGGTGTCGGTCGATCTGGTGATGGAGGGGCAGCGCTTCGCGGACTACGGTCAAACGGTAAAGGCGTGTCTGCTCGGTCAGGCTGCGGCGGCTGTCGTCGGGCGCGAGATCGTCGGGACCACGCGGGAGGAGATCCGCGAGGTGGCCGAGACCATGCGGCGGATGCTCAAGGAAAACGGTCGGCCGCCGGTCGGACGCTGGGCAGATCTTGGCGTTCTGGAGCCTGTTCGCGATTACAAGGCGCGTCACACCTCGACAATGCTGGTGTTCGAAGCAATCGCGAAGGCGCTCCAGGAAATCGACGGCAAGGCTGTTCGAGCCGAAGCCGCACAGTAAGGCGAATAGCTAACCATGCCTGTCATTCATGATCCCATGCGTGTGCCCGGGCGGCGCGGCACGATCTATCCAAAGCCGCTGGACCAGGGCTTCGAGGGCCGCATCAAGCGGGCTCTGACGGAGCGGCTCGGATTGACGCAGTTCGGCGTCAATCTGACGACGCTGGAGCCCGGCGCACAATCCTCGCACCGCCACTGGCATGCGAAGGAAGACGAGTTCATCTACGTGCTTGCGGGCGAACTGGTGCTCGTTACCAAAGACTGGGAGCAGACCCTTCGTCCGTCGATGGCGGCGGGATTTCCCGCAGGCGATAAGGACGGTCATCATCTCATCAATCGAGGCACGGAGCCGGCGACCTATCTTGAGATTGGTACGCGCTCGCCCGATGAGGACGCGACCTATCCAGATGTCGATCTCCGGCTGGAGAAGCGCGACGGCGCGTTCCGGTTCTTCCACAAGGACGGCACACCTTATGAGTGATCGTCCGGTTATGCGGGTGACGAAGGCGGCGCTCAAGGCTCCGATCCATCTCTACCGCTGGACGCTGAAGCCGCTGATGGGGCTGGAGTGCCGGCATCTGCCCACCTGCTCCGAATATGGGCTGGAGGCCATCGACACGAATGGCGCATGGCGCGGCTTCTGGCTGACGCTTTCGCGGGTGCTGCGATGCAATCCCTGGGGTTCGGCGGGTTATGATCCACCACCCGACATCAGCGCCGAACACCACCCCTTCGCACCCTGGCGGTATGGCCGTTGGACTGGGCGGCACATTGCCGGGGCGCGGAAATGGAGCGCCACCGCGGCTTGCAAAGCCGGTTCGGACTGTGGTTGCGGTGGAGTTTCAACCGATCAAGAGCGCTGAGATCCAGCTGCGAAACTGATTGATTGTGTCGCTGTGCCGCGCCAAGCCGCGCAGGCTTGGTCAGCCGTCTTTCCGAAATGGACTAGCGCTGCTGCAGTCGCGCCAGGTCGGCGGCAGCCGAGCTGTTTCCCCACGCATCGGCCGCAACATACCAGCGCCGCGCTTCGGTCAGGTTGCCGTCAATGTCTCCGGCATTGCGCTCAGCCAGTTTGGCCGGGTCGTATAGGTGGGCCAATGCGAGGGCTGCATCAGCCTGTCCTGCTTCCGCCACATGCATGAGCACGAGGCGGGCAGCTGAAATGTCGCCGGCGTCGGTCAGCAACGCCGCGCGCTGCATGAGTTCGGCAATGCGGCCGGCAGTGAGTGTGCGACGAGGTGCGGGGACGGCGATCTGTTCGGTCGGTTGGGCTGCTGTCGCGGGTTCGGGTTTGGTCAACGGCAACGGTGCCTGCGGAATCAACGATGCGACGCTGACATTCCGCTGCACGATCGGGCGGTCCGCACCGGTGTTGCTGGCGGCAGGCGAGCGATCAAAAAAGGTCGTGCTGGTGAGATAGAAAGCGCTCGGCAGCATGACTGCGAGCACGGCGAGACCGCTCAGCATGCGTCCGGCGAATGCTGGCAGGTGCGATGCCAGTTTTGCCAGCTGACCACTAAATTTGCCTGCGGACCTTTCTCTTACGATTCCTCGCCGGGCTTCCATTTCAGGTGCGCTCGATCTCGCTGTCCACGGCTCGGGTCGAGCGGGTTCGGGCTGGCGACTTGTTGGCTCGTGCGGACGAAGTGGGCTTCCGCCGTGAGGTGGGAACGTCTGATGCGATTTCGCGCTTCGGAAGGAGGGAGGTGGCGCTTCCGGCGCATGACGCGATACCTGAGCGCCGTTTGCGGTGGTCCGTGGCGTGTGACCAGCCGTGTGGCCACCTCCCTGTTGATGTGCTGTGCCGAAGAACGGCGCAGCATGACGGGTATGAGTGAAGGACGCGGCCATCGCGGAGGCTCTGTTGCCTGCTGCGAAATCGGCATGCGCGGCGGCGTGCTCCTGTTCATCGAGGGCTTCGAGTAGCTCCTTGATGGAGGGGACGCCGTTGCGGATGGGGTTTGCCTGCATGTCGTTTTTCTTCAATTCTGGAGCCAATTATGGGTTCAGCGGTCTAGCAGGGCGGACTGCGGAGATCGGCGAGCCTCGTTGCGGGCCAGGTACTCCTTGAAGAGCCTCTGCTGCTCGGTTGGGTTGCCATGGGCGGCGCGCGTTGCCTGCGCGAACGCGAGGATCGGATCAGCGGGAGGATCTATCAGCGCTTCACCTGCTGCCACCGCAAGTGCTGTCGGCTGTTGTTGTTGGGTTGCACGGGCACGCGCCTGGAGCCAGCGCGTGGCAACAGGTAGCCGCTGCCAGCCGGGAATTTCCGTCGCGATGCTCATGTCGTGCCATTTTGGATGGCCGGGCGCGGTGCGCAGTTCAGGAAGATGCGAGAAGAAATCGGCCACGAATTTGTCGATGCGTGCCGGTGTCGCTTCCTCTGTCTGCAGCTGACCGACCATGACGACGCCAGCAGCCACGGTGTCGATACGTTCGCCCTCGCTGATGAGGGTTGGATAATCATCATGTGTCAGGACGGCCGGCACATAATCGGCCTGCAAGCTTTCTGCGTAGGGAATGGGGAGAAGGGTGAGGCCGGTGGTCTGGCGCAGCGCGGCAAGATTGCGTGCAGGCTTGCCTGTCATCAAAACGGTGGCTGCAATCTCACCCGTAGCCAACTTGTTCAATGCGTCTTCGGCGCGCAGATGCACCGGCACGATTTCGATGCCCAGAGACGTGAAGATGCGCGTTGCGGAATAGGCACTGGCGGAGCCTGGTGATGTGAAGTTGACGGGCTTGCCTGCAAGATCCTCGATGCGGGAAATGCCGCTGCCGGCAACGATGTGCAATTCGGCGTCGTGGAGTTTGGTCAGAATGCCGATGCGGCTCGTCAGGTCCCGGCCGAGCTTATGGGACGATTGCAATCCGGAGAGCACGTCGGTCTGCGTGATGGCGAAGTCGGCGATGGAGGTGGTGAGCAGATCGGCGACGTTGCGCTCGCCGGTGCGGCCCGCGACAGGCAGGACGATTGGGCTGCCGGGTGCGTCGAGTGCGGCGCGCAGATCGATTGCGAGGTCGAGCGGCGTTTCGCCAGCTCCTCCGGCCAAGACGGTGATGACGCCTTCCGGTCCTTGATTGGAAAGCTGCGTATCACCAATTGAGAGCTTGTCGGTCTTGGGGCTGGCGGCCGTTGTCGTGACAGGTTCGGGTGGGGGCGCGCGGGTAATCCAGCCATCGTCGGGACCGGCGGCAGACGGCGCTGTGGCTGAAGCCGCAGTCCAAAGCAGCGCTGCGAGAATGGGCGCAAGTCTGCCCGCAGCACGCACAACGGAGCGATTGCGCGCATGGTTACGCATGACGGAACTCCCAACCGGTACGCGATCAGGCGGTTCCTGAAGGTCTTGAGATGATCTGCCGAAGCCAGGCCAGGGATGCGTCACCTCCCCAGGTCACGGCGGCTCCGTTTTGGAACCGCTATGCCGCCCTGACGTACGTCTCCGGCTAGTGGGAGAAACTCCCCATCCTCGACATGACGATCAACTTGCATCCCCCCAGGTCGCACTGACTGAACTCTTTACTCCCACCGGCTTGCGACGAGATTGCGCGGTGGCGAGCCCGCTGCCGGGCCTGTACGTCAGTGTGCGGTGTGGCTGGGCGGTATTGCGACCGAACCAGGGAGATGCGGTGACGCAAAAAAGGCATTGCTGTGTTATGCCGGAAAAGAGACAAGGTGTTTCAAGCGCTTGGCGCCGCATTGGAAATGTGATGCGGGCGGCGCTTCTAGTTCGGCGCGGTGCGCTTGACAGCGCGGCAGGTGGGCGTGCAAAAGCCGTGCTCCGGCGAGCCTTTTGAGCGGCAGCCGGCAATACATATCCAGCCAATCTTACCTGCGTGGTAGGCAGCGAGTGAGAGGAGAAGGCCATGAGCGAGATCACGCTCCGATTCCCCGATGGCGCAGAGCGCCGCTATCCCCAAGGCATCACCGGAACGGCACTGGCGGAAGGCATTTCCAAGAGCCTCGCCAAGAAGGCGGTTGCGCTTGTGCGCGATGGCAAGCTCGTCGACCTCGCAGACCCGATCGAAGCGGATGCCGCGATCAAGATCGTTACGCGCACTGACCCGGAAGCGCTGGAACTGATCCGGCACGACTGTGCGCATGTGATGGCCGAGGCGGTGCAGGAGCTTTGGCCCGGCACGCAGGTGACGATCGGTCCGGTGATCGAGAACGGCTTTTACTACGACTTCGCCAAGGCGGAGCCGTTCCAGCCCGACGATCTGCCGAAAATCGAAAAGAAGATGGCGGAGATTATCCAGCGTAACGCGCGCTTCACCAAGGAGGTGTGGAGCCGCGAGGATGCGAAGAAGTATTTCCGCGATAAGGGCGAGCTGTTCAAGGTCGAACTGGTCGATGCGATCCCGGCTGACCAGGACATCAAGATCTACAGCCAAGAATCGTGGCTCGATCTGTGCCGCGGTCCGCACATGACGTCCACCGGCCAGATCGGCAAGGCGTTCAAGCTCATGAAGTTTGCCGGAGCCTATTGGCGGGGTGATGCCAACAACCCGCAGCTGCAGCGCATCTATGGGACGGCGTTTGCAAGCGAGGACGATCTCAAGGCGTACCTGACGCAGATCGAGGAGGCCGAGAAGCGCGATCATCGCAAGCTTGGCCGCGAGATGGACCTGTTCCATTTCCAGGAAGAAGCGCCGGGCTCCGTATTCTGGCATCCGAAGGGTTGGACGCTGTTCCAGACGCTCATCGGCTATATGCGCCGGGCGCAGCAGCGCGCGGGTTATGTCGAGGTCAACTCGCCCGACATGATGGAGAAGCATTTCTGGGAGCTGTCGGGCCACTGGGAGAACTACGGTGAGAACATGTTCACTACGGTGCTGCCCGATGAGCGCGTGTTCTGCTGCAAGCCGATGAACTGCCCCGGCCATGTGCAGATCTTCAAGCATGGGCTGAAAAGCTATCGTGACCTGCCCTTGAAGATCGCGGAGTTCGGCAAGGTGCATCGCTACGAGCCGTCGGGTGCGCTGCACGGGCTCATGCGCGTGCGCCACTTCACGCAGGATGACGCGCACATCTTCATCACCGAGCACCAGATCATGGAGGAATGCCTCAAGGTCAACGATCTGATGCTGTCGATCTACAAGGACTTCGGCTTCGAGGACATCTTCATCAAGCTGTCGACGCGGCCGGAGAAGCGCGTCGGCTCAGACGATCTTTGGGATAAGGCGGAGAAAGCCTTGCAGGACGTGCTCGACGAGGTGACGCGCCGCTCCAATGGCCGCATCAAGACGGCGCTGCAGCCGGGCGAAGGTGCGTTCTATGGGCCGAAACTCGAATACGTGCTGAAGGATGCGATCGGGCGCGAATGGCAGTGCGGCACGACGCAAGTGGACTTCAACCTCGCCGGGCGGCTTGGTGCGTTCTACATCGACGAGAACTCGCAGAAGGTGGTGCCGGTCATGGTGCATCGCGCGATGTTCGGTTCGCTGGAGCGATTCACGGGCATCCTTATCGAGAACTTCGCCGGGCACTTCCCGCTATGGCTTTCGCCAGTGCAGGCGGTGGTCGCGACCATCGTTTCCGATGCGGATGACTATGCTGGAGAAGTGGCCGCCGCGTTGAAGGCGGCGGGCTTGCGCGCGGAGACGGACTTGAGGAACGAGAAGATCAACCTCAAGGTTCGCGAGCATTCGCTGGAGAAGGTGCCGGTGATGCTGGTCGTCGGTAAACGCGAGGCGGAGGAGCGCAAGGTCTCGATCCGCCGTCTCGGCTCACAGGCTCAGCAGGTGATGGGCCTCGATGAGGCGATCGCAATGCTCAAGGAAGAGGGCACGCCACCTGACATGCGCGGGTGAAACTGGTCGTTTCCTAGGGGCTTGAACGAGGTTGCGCGGTCATGTTTTTCGATACGGGATCCATGGTCACGCGCCTCGCGCCTGCCGAATGCGAGCGGCTTCTGCTGGCGGCTATCGAGCCGGACGGCATGTTTGTTGAGATGCGAGGCAAGATCTCCAAACCCGTGCTTGGTCAGGTTGGCAACGGCCGCTTCATGCTGCGCCGCCCCATGCCCCCGCTTGGGTATCAGAACTCCTTCCGGCCGGTTCTCAAGGGCAAGCTGGTGAACGATGGCAGTGAAACGCGCATTGAATATAGATTTGGGTTTCGGCGTAGCGTCGAAGTCGTATTTCCAGTCTTGCTGGTATTTGCAACTTTGATGGCGGTGGGGACGGAGTCTGTTTTCGGCTTTATCCTGCCGGTTGCAGGTGTTGCAATCGCGGCTTGGGGTTACCACCGCGACAGCGATGATCTCGATTATCTGCGCGGGTTCCTGCGCGATACGCTTTCGGCGCGAGACGGATGACGGTGTTGCAGTCATCACAGTCGTCGGTGGGCGCTTTCCGAGGCGGTGCGTGAGAAGGGCGTGTTCAGGCCGCCCTTCATGTGTTGGGGAGAGCCATTTTTAGGCTCAGGTCACGCCGCCTGTTGCTCGCATGAGTGCGGTCGCACTCAGACTGAGGGGCATGGCGTGTGTGGTGGTTTGCTCAGTGGCGCGGCATGTCGGAGCCGAACGTCTCGGCCAGTTCCGCATCCATGCGGTCGGCGGGCGTCGGCCATTCTTCCTCGGCTTCATTGGCGGGGGATTGTGCAACAGCCGTGCCAGGTATTGCGGCCTGCTGGTTGAGGCGCGCGCGTGTGCCGTTCGTGATGGTGCGGGCGGGCAGAACGCATAGCCGTGAAGCGAGGGCCTGCAGTTCGTCGCGGATCTCCTCGCGGCGGATCTCGTGGTGCATGGTGACGTTGCGCACTTCGCGCAGAAGCTGCTCGTCGGTGCGGCGGATCGCATCGGCCAATGCCAGCACGATATTCATTTCATGGCGCGAGCGCTCCACAAGCTCGGTCAGCAGTTCTTCGACGTTCTCTGGCAATCCGGTCATTGAAACCCCCATCGTGTTCGCGTTGTGCAAGGTGTTGGTGATTCGCATGGCCGAAAAAAGTCATGGTCTGCCGAGGGTTATGTGCTCGCAGTCGTGTTAAATGGATTGATATGCGCTCAGCGTGGCGCGTAGTCCTCTTCGATTTCCCTGGTTCTTTCCTTGGTTTTCTCGGTCATGCAGCCGAGCACGGCGGCTGATGTTCCACTGCCGCCGCCCCAGAACAACGCGACGTGGTCCTTGCATTGGGCGTCGCGATAGGCGAGCCAGGCACGCTGGCTATTGCGCAGTGTCTCTTCCCATTTCTTTTGATCGAACGGCGGCACTGTCGCGAATTCTGGAATGCGAGTGATCGCCTGCTGGTAGACTTGATTGAGTTTCTTGTCGGCGGCATCAAACGCGCGGTCCGCGCATGAGTTGATTTCCGCCGTCGACATCGCGTTGCTGCAATCGATGTCCGCTTCAGGCTGAGTTTGTGCGCTCGCCTGCAGCACAAGCACAAGCACAAGTGTGAGAGCGAGTGTTGTGACCGCGAATTTGGTGGCGGGTGCGATTTCGATGGGCGGACGGGGCATGATGGAACTCCGGTGCATGCAGCAAACCTTGCGCCGCAAGATCTGCGGGCGTTCGGCATGTTGCCGCAGGTCGTCCCACAACGCACGGCAAGACTCGGCAAACAGGGAGGCTTGTGAGAAGGTTCAGGCAGAAAATCGCGGAGATATCACGCATGGCGACGACTGCGCCGGCACAGGCCACCGTTTCGATGATCGCTCTGATGAGTGAGAACAATGCGTTGGCGGGTCCAGTCGAGTCCCCAGCCTGGCGGGCACCCTGGCTCAGCAATCGCGCGGTGCAGGTGACGCGGAACCGGCCGGTCATCGTCGGCAGGCGTGCATTTCACTACATGAACATGCTGGGAGCAGACCGTTGGCTGTTCGTGGTCACGCGCGATGAGGACCTGCTGGAAGCGGGCGGCAATCATCACCTGACGGGCTACGGTTTCTGGTTCCTGCCCGACATCGACAGCGCGGTCGATGCGGCGTTGCGGCTGGCGCAGGCGCGCAGTGCACCCGAGGTGTTCATAGCCGGCGGGGCGAGTGTTTATGCTCAGGCGTTGCCGCGCGTCAGCCGTGTCTACCGCACCGTGCTGCATGAACGTCTCGATAATCAGCCAGCGCTTGATGAAGGCGCATTGGCAGGATGGCGCGAAGTGCATTCCGAGCGTCGCATGTCCGGATCTGGCGGCTTTCCAGATCAGACCTATTCGGTGATCGAGCGGCCGGCTTGAAGAGTTGCACACCGCGAAAACCGGTGCAGAAGCTGAATGGGCCGGCTCTCTGCGGAGCCGGCCCAATGCGATACATGTAACGATGGCGTAGCGCGTTCAGTGCCAGCGCTTTTCCTTGCTGTGGTACCAGCCGTGACGCGGTCCTTCGTCACGCCAGATCCAGAAGGCACCGCGCGGACGGAACGGACGGCAGGTGACGCGGACGCCGCGGCGCGGCGAGCGATGCCAGCCGGCGCGGCCCAATTCGCAGGCATTATGACGGCCGTGGACCTGGACGACGCCATTGTTGACGGCCGGAGCCTTCGACAGTCCGCCCAATGGGGCGGCATTAGCGGTGGCGACGGGCGCGACGAGGGTAATCGCAGCAAGAGCTGCAATCTTAGTGAGCTTCATTCTGGGTCTCCTTACATGAGCCACGTTGATACCTCTCGAACGTGCGCCATGCTCGTGATCCGTCGTGCTTGAGTTGAGATTTTTTTCTCGGAGTGCGATCGAATGCCGAGGCTTGCCGCCGGTCTGGGAGATTGCGGGCTGCAGGGCTAACCGCCCAAAATTCGCGGCATATTTTGGGCTCATCATTTGAGCTGAAAGTGTCTTGATGCGGCGTGCTGAACCGAGGGACCGGGTTCAGCCGCGGCCACGATATGGCGCGACACCCTGGTCGGGCAGCCAGACATCGGCGGGGCAGTCTCCCGATTGCCAGAAGACATCAATCGGAATGCCGCCGCGTGGATACCAGTAGCCGCCAATGCGCAGATAGTGCGGCTCGAGCAAGGCCACCAGACGTTTGCCGATTGCGACGGTGCAATCCTCATGGAAGGCACCGTGATTGCGGAAGGATGCCAGATAGAGCTTGAGCGACTTCGATTCCACGATCCAGTCCTTCGGCACGTAGTCGATGACGATGTGTGCGAAGTCGGGCTGGCCCGTTACCGGACAAATTGATGTGAATTCAGGTGCAGTGAAGCGGGCAACGTAATGGGTGTCGGCGTGCGGGTTTGCCACCCTGTCCAGCACAGCCTTGTCAGGGCTCTCAGGCAGTGCCACCTGGTGGCCGAGCAGCTGTGGCGTGTTTCCCGCCGCCTTGCGTCCCATGCCGCCTACTCCGCCGCCATGCGCGAGGGGCGCCGAGCAGGGCCGCGGTAGATGCAGCCTTCCTGGCAACTGTCGCGCGCCACTTGGATTTCGGAGAGGCCCGGAACGCGATTGCCGATGCGGTCCCAAATCCACATGGCGATCAGCTCAAGTGTCGGCGCCTTTAGTCCTTCCAAGTCGTTCAGCATGTGGTGGTCGAGCGCCTGGCGTGCATCGGCAACGGCGGCTGAAAGCTCATCGAAGGGCATAACAAGACCGGTTTCCGGGTCGGGTTCGCCCTCCACGACGACGCGTACACGAAACGAATGCCCATGCACCCGGGCATTGGGATGTCCGGGTGGAGCGCTGGGTAGGAAATGCGCCGCCTCGAAGAAGAATTCGCGATAGATCAGCATGGAACCAGATTCTGGGGCCAAGGGTTCTGGCCGCAAGGGGTGGATGGGTCGCTTTTTTTCAACGTGGCTTCTACCGTCTGGGAAGCGCTCGTGCAACGGTAAGCGGGGAGGACAGCGGAGGCGGTGCCTGTTTTGGATGCAGTGACTTGGTTTAAAAGATGTGAGCAAAGAAGTATTTGCACAGCAAATAGTCGCAATCCAATTGGGCGCCACTTATTAATTGTGCAACGTGCATTTTTGCGCGTCACTGTCGGTAGTCAGACTCACTAAATCACGGTTATACAAGGGGATTTTTCTGAATCCGTGAGCCAATTATTCTCAATAGAGAATGAACCAATTTTCTTTGTGGGTTGATAAGTCCTTGTGGCTAGGCTCCCGATGTTTTTTGGGAGTTTGGGAAATGCTGGCCGATATGCTTTTGCGCTTTAGGCGCGATTCCTCTGGAACAATTGCTGTGATGTTTGGATTGATTGCTTTGATCGTCGTCAGCATCGGCGGCCTGGCAATCGACTACTCCCGTGCGACCTCGCTGCAATCGAGGCTGCAGGCTGCTCTGGATGCAGCGGTGATTGCTGGTGCCAAAGCCAATCCGAGTGACCGCAATACGATCGCTGAGAGTGTGTTTGAAGAGAATATGCGCGCGGTGGATATGAAAGGCTTGACGTCGAAGTTCCATTCGCAGAATGCGACAGTGTTCCTGGGATCGGCAGAAGCATATGTGGATGCGCCCTTCTTGGGCATCCTGGGTGTTTCCAAGTTGACAGTGAACAAGACCGCCACGGCCGTGCTTTCGACCGGCGGCAAAGTCTGCATTCTCGTGCTCGACGCGAGTGCGGCCCAAGCCTTTCTGGTCAACAGTGGTGCGAATGTCGAATCTCCCGATTGCGAAGTGCATGTTCGTTCGACGGCATCGCCAGCCGCCATATTCAATGCCTCATCGGACATCGAGACGCAGCGGCTGTGCATCGCTGGAACGTCGATCATCGACAATGGCGGGTATCATCCCAACCTGGCGCTTGGCTGCACGACAATCGGCGATCCTTATGCCGGGCAATTTCCCGAACCGAGCACCAGCTCCTGCGACTATTCAAATCTCAACATCAATGGTGGCGCGGTCAATCTCAAGCCGGGCGTCTATTGCGGCTGGACCAATTTCAACGCCGCGCCCGACGTTACGTTTGATCAGGGCGTCTACATCATCAAGGATGGCGGCTGGAACGTGAATGGCGGCAACTGGTCTGGCAGCGGCGTGACGTTCTATTATGCGGACCAGTCAAAAATCCAATTCAACAGCGCGGTTGCCGCGACCTTGACGGCGCCAACTTCGGGTTCCTACGCCAATGTCATCATGTTCGAGAAGGCCGGACTGGCGCGGTCGCCTTTCGTTGTCGACGATTCACGCGGGTTCAACCTGACGGGGCTCATTTACCTGCCAAGCCGGGACACAATCTTCAATTCGGCTTCGAACATGGAGGTGAAGAACTTTGCCCTGGTGGTCAATACCCTGATCCTCGACGACACGAACTGGAAACTCGATCCCGGCGACCTTGCGATGCCCGCTTCATCCGGCGGCAAGGTTGTCCGTCTCATTCAGTAGCGTGTGTTTGAATGATGCGCGGCTGGCACTTCATGGACCGTTCCGCTGATATTTGAACTTCATGCCGTCGAGATCCCTTATCGCAGTGCTGGTATAGGTCAAATGCAGGGTGCCGAGCTCATCGCGCTGCAACCGGGTTCCCACAAGTGGCTTACGTCCCATGTCGCCTGGATCGAAAACAAACAGATAGGCTTTGCCCATACCAGCAGGCTTGGGAAGTGCAACGGTCTGGTAGTCGAGACCCACCATGCCAATGCCGAGTGCCACCGTCTCGGGAGGACTTTGACAGTCCGTCTTGTAGCCGTCGTACTGGGTGTATCCTTCGCTTGACGTGCCGTCACAGAGTACGCGGACATTAATACCCTGCATGCTCTCGCTCGACGTGCTGCCGACGATTATCTCGTAGGCACCGCTTTCCGCCTCGCGTTGCTCCTTGAAAGTGAATGTCGGCTTTCGATCATAGGCAGGGGTCTGCAGGACGATTGCGTCGCCATCGCTTTGCCAGGTGCCCTCGGACTGCTCATCGTAGGCGCCGTAGGACAGGTAGTATTGGAACTTGCCGTCTGGCGTCAGTCGGAAGCATGAGCCAACCTCGCGTACGCCTTGCAGGCAGTATGTGCCCTCAATGTTGCCACCGGGGCTAGCGAGCCCGGCAAACGGGAAAATCGCGCTGGCTGCTATTGCGAGCGCCGCCACACACATCCGATGGGCAGGGTTCATTGGGAAATCCGTCAGTCGATCCCGTTGGTGGCCGGAATGCGGCCACGTTGTTTTAGGCATCACGGGTCCTGGATACGGACAAGTGGTCTAGCGTCCCGACCCTAGGGTATACCGATCAGCTTATGTGTCTGAAGGGAGAGGCGCCACTCCGGATTTGCCTTGACGTAGGCAACGGCAGCAGCGGTGTGGGCCGCGCTGTCGGGACCGTCCATCGGCTGCAGATAGCGATGGGTGAACTCAAGGTCGAGGCAGTCTTCCGGCGAAAGCGCCTTCTGCGGGTATACGAGCTTGAGTTCATCGCCGGTGCGTTGAACGATTTCCGCGCCCGCCTTGGGACTGACGCAGATCCAATCGATGGCGCGCGGCACCGCTATGGTGCCGTTGGTCTCGATGGCGATCTCGAAGCCTTCATCGTGGAGCGCATCGATCAGTTCCTTGTCGACCTGCAGCATGGGCTCGCCGCCGGTCAGGACGACGAGCGTTGGGGCGGCATCATCGCTGGACGCTGAGACCATGGCGTCGATGACCTGCTCGGCGCGGCGGTAGCGGCCACCGCCCGGTCCATTCGTGCCGACGAAATCGGTATCGCAGAACGTGCAGGTGGCGGTGGCGCGATCGGCCTCCACGCCCGACCACAGATTGCAGCCAGCGAAACGGCAAAAGATCGCGGGGCGTCCGGCGTTATGGCCTTCGCCCTGCAGCGTGTAGAAGATCTCCTTGATCTGGTACATGTCGTGCCGTCGTTGTTCGCTGATGAGCAGGCTATAGTCGTTCGAATTGCGCAAGTCACGGCCTGCATTGCGAGGAGGGGTTCATTTTGGCGGTCACCCGCGACAGTTGGAAATGTACCCCGTTTGTCTCGGGCACGCCGGTTCCCTACCGGACGTCGTACTCGACCGGCGAAATGGAAAGGATCCGCGCCGGGCTGTTGCCGGAGGCGATGGAGGACAAGTGGTTCGTCTTCTTCGAGGCGCCATATCTCTACCTGCACCGGAGCTGGACGGGCGATCCAGCCTATCGTGTCGAATTGGCCGAGGATGCGGATGGTGGGCGGGTGGTGGAGGCGCTGTCGGCCATCGAAGTGCCGGACGACCGTTCGAGGGGCGAGGATGCACAGCTTCTGGAATTCCTGATCGGCAATCTTCTGCTGGATCAGGACAAACCGTTTCCGATGCCGGCCGACACGCCCCGGACTCCGGCTGGAGTTTATCAGCATGTCGTTGCGGGGACCGGATATCCCGAGCAGGTGGTGGGCCGGGCACATCCCTTGCGCTACTACGATCTCGTTATGGTGGCGTTCGTCACGGTGCTCGTCTGCTCGAACCTCATCGGTCCGGCCAAGATCGCGACGCTGGATCTGCCGGTTCTGGGGCCGGTCGTCTTCGGCGCGGGGGTACTGTTCTTTCCGATCTCCTACATTTTCGGCGATGTGCTGACGGAGGTTTATGGCTATGCCCGCGCCCGCAAGGTGATATGGGCGGGCTTTGCCGCATTGGCCTTTGCCAGTGTGATGGCGGCAATCGTGGTGGCGCTGCCCCCGGCGCCGTTCTGGAAGCATCAAGCGGCTTATGAAGTGGCGTTCGGCAATGCGTGGCGGATCGTGGCGGCGTCGATGTTCGCCTATTTCTGCGGCGAGTTCGTCAACTCCTACGTGCTGGCGAAGATGAAGATCTGGACCAAGGGGCGCTGGCTTTGGACCCGTACCATCGGCTCGACGATCTTTGGTGAAGCGGTCGACAGCGCGCTTTTCTATCCACTGGCCTTCTACGGAACCGGCATCATCCCCAACGAGGCTTTGCCGAAGGTGATGCTGGCGCAATTCGTTTTGAAAATGCTCGTCGAGGTCGTGTTCACGCCAGCGACCTATTGGATCGTGGGAACGCTGAAGCGCGTGGAAGAAGTCGATGTCTATGACCGGAACACCGACTTCAATCCATTCACGCTAAGGACGGATCGCTAGGGTATGTTTTGCTGAAGTGAGTAGCGGTTCAGCGTGAAAAACATGCCCATGACAAAAGGACAGAGCGCGTTCCCGAATTCATCAAAAAATGAACGCGCTCTAGGACGACAGTTGGCCGACGATCTCGATTTCGTCGACCTTGGTGGTGTCGTCCGTCACGTCGCCGAAGTATAGGAATGCCATGCCGCCACGGGTCACGGGTGAGGTGCTGAGCGTGTCCTTGACGGCGTCGTACATGACACGCGCATCCTCGCCATAGAGATAGATGGTGCCGACGCTGCCGTCGTCGGCCAACTCGTAGCCGTCGAGTTCGCCATGGCCATCGGCAGTCAGGACGCCGTCGAGATGATCGGCGAGCAGGATGAGGGGCTGCAGGTCGGGCTTTCCTTCGTTGGAGAACCGCTGGGCGTAGTCGTCAAATCTGATGATGAGAGCGTGGGGTGTCATGTCCGCCTTTTTCGGTGTCACTGGTCTGGGGTTTCAGGTCTCGTGGGCCAGTTCGTGATGGATCGCGCGAAGCTCGGCCTTGGGATCGGGAAAGCGTTCATAGTCCATATGGGTGCGGGCATACCAGTAGCGCGCGTTGGAAGCGTCGCCTTCCATCTTGTGCAGGACCGCGTGCAGCCAGCAGGCAACCGGGCTCGTCTCATAGCGCTGAACGATTTCGTGTGCCTCCTCCCACCGGCCCGCGAGGGCGGCGTCGAGCGCCTTCATCAATTCGGCTCGGATTTCCTCGCTTGCTGCCATTGCTCCCATCCTTTGGCTCTCAGTTCGCATGCGGGACACGCACCACAGCCCCAGCCCCAATCGTGCCGGTGTGTGCGGTCGCCAAGGTAGCAGGTGTGGGTGGCCTCCGCGATCAGGGCGACCAGTTTGTCGCCGCCCAGCTTCTCGGCCAGGGCCCAGGTGCCGGCCTTGTCGATATACATGAGGGGGGTCACGATCTCGAAGTGCTGGTCCATGCCGAGCGACAGCGCCTGCGCCAGGGTCTGAAGCGTGTCGTTGCGGCAATCGGGATAGCCCGAGTAGTCGGTCTCGCACATGCCGCCAATGAGTGTGGTGATGCCGCGCCGATAGCCGAGGGCGGCCGCATAGGTGAAAAACAAGAGGTTGCGGCCTGGAACGAACGTGTTGGGCAGACCGCTGTCGGCCATCTCGATGGCGACGGAGCGGGTCAGGCTCGTTTCCGATATGCGTCCAAGAGTCGGCATTTCGAGGGGATGATCGGGCCCGAGCTTACTACCCCACCGGGGAAATTCCGCCTTCAGGCGCGCGAGTACGTCGAGGCGCGTTTCAAGCTCGATGTCGTGCCTTTGGCCATAGGCGAAGCCGATGGTTTCGACGCTGTCGAATGTCTCCAGCGCCTGGGCGAGGCAGACGGTTGAATCCTGGCCGCCTGAAAATAGGACCAGAGCAGAAGTTGCCGGCATGTGGTCTCCGGGACCATGGAGGAGGATCGCCAGTGACCTGCCAACCGGGATCTCCTAGATTTGGGTTCAGTGTGACATGCCCAGGGGTTGGCGCGATGTCAACGACCGACCGGTTCGATCTTGATCGCTTCGTGGCGGCTCAGGACGGGATATTCGAGCGTGCCTGCGCCGAAATGGCGGCTGGCCGCAAGCAGTCGCACTGGATGTGGTTCGTGTTTCCGCAGCTGAGAGGGCTGGGGACGAGCGTGATGGCGGAGCGTTATGGAATCGCCTCGCTGGCGGAAGCGCAGGCCTATCTGGCTCATCCCGTGACTGGGCCGCACCTGGCGCGCATTACTGTGCTTGTCCTGGAGCACCGGGGGACATCCCTGCGAACCCTGTTCGGAACGCCTGACGACTTGAAGTTCCAGTCGTCGATGACGCTTTTCGAGGCGGCTTCCACGCCTGAAAGCGTCTATGCGGAAGCAATCGCCGCGATGTGCGGGGGACGGCGCGATGAACGCACGCTGAGGATGATCGGCAAGGGTGGGCAGCGCGCGTGACAGTGCTTCGACCCGCGAGCGGCTATTTCGAGGCTGCGGGGCTGCCCTTGCTATTACGCGCTGGCTTGGCTTGCAGTTGACGCAACGCTATCGCCAGATGCCATGCCGCGACCATGATCGGCGTATTCCTGCTCGGTTGCCTGGCGGAGCCCCTTGGCGGTCAGGACGAAGATATCGGCGGTCTTGGGATAGGGCTGGGTGGCTGCATCCTCGGCGATGCTGGTGCCGATGTGAACTTTCTTGTCGTCTGACATTTCGTCGGTCCAGGCAACGAGGAAGTCGCGGTTGGGTGCACCCAGATAGACCTTGGGGCCCAGAGCCTTCAACAGGCGTGCGTGGAATGCTGCGGACAACAGACGTGCGGCATCATAACCGTCGCCGGTTTCGAAGTGCGCCATCTCGCCGTTCTCGCCTTCGGGTGTCACGAGCTTGATAGCAACGTCTTCGCTCTTGGTGTCGAGGTTGGCCATTGCCGCCTCGTGTACGGTGAGTAGCGAGACGCCCCAGTGTTCGATGCGTTCGCGGCTGAGATACATCATGCCGATTCCGGTGTCGGCGACGTAGGCAAGGCCCGCGCTCTTGGAAAACGGGATTATCAGGTCACTTGGCGCCCCGTCCGCTGCGTCCTGCAGGGAAACGAGCTGGATCATCAGGCTGTTGCGGAGTTCTTCAAAGCTGCCGTGCGCCAGTTCGTCGGCTTTTTCGAGATTTTCCAGCTGCGTGTCGAAGTACCAAAGAATGAATTCGGGCCGGTCGTGGGGTTCGAATTCGAGAGCCTCGGTATAAAGGTCGCTGAGTGGGAAGGTGTGGCCACCGACCGTAAGGGCGTTTGCAGTGGCGGAGGAGCTTACCTCAAGTCGTGGACGTTGCTGGTCGAGAACGTCGATCACAAGGTCCCGGAAATCGGCTTCGTCAATCTCGACGGCGGTGTTCAAGTACGACGGGATACCCGACAAACTGAGCAGCATCGCTTCAACTCCACGTAACCATACTTGCCGACTTGACGCATGTTGGCGGGAGTCTGCCCTGGGGAAGCTTAAGATTATGTAATCAGAGATGGTTACTGACTTCGGGCAGTTGCCTGCTCCCTGTGCGGGTAGGCTGATGCTCATCTTTTCGGGGCTTTGCCAGAAGGGTAAACGGGATTAAAACGCGGCAGTGACCGGTTGGGGGAAGGTGGATTAGCAGCTGCCCTGCCGGGCAACCACGCCAAGCCGCTTTGAGCTGGCGGCAAGAATTGCCACCGGGACATCGATGCCCGAAGTCAAATGCCAGAAGACAAATGAAGGACCAAACCTCATGACCGCAATCATCGACATCACCGGCCGCGAGATACTCGACAGCCGCGGCAACCCGACGGTCGAGGTCGATGTGACCTTGGAGGATGGGTCGTTTGGGCGGGCGGCGGTGCCTTCGGGAGCCTCGACGGGCGCGCACGAGGCGGTGGAACTGCGTGATGGGGACAAGGACCGCTATGGCGGCAAGGGCGTGACGAAGGCCGTCGATGCCGTCAACGGCGAGATCTACGATGCGCTGGCGGGTATGGATGCGGAAGACCAGCGCGGTGTCGACGCGGCGATGATCGAACTCGACGGCACCAAGAATAAGGGGCGTCTGGGCGCCAATGCCATTCTGGGCGTCTCGCTGGCGGTGGCCAAGGCGGCGGCTGCGGCGACCGGCCTGCAGCTTTACAGATATGTGGGCGGTACGTCGGCCTATGTCCTGCCGGTGCCGATGATGAACATCATCAATGGTGGCGCGCACGGTGACAATCCGATCGACATCCAGGAATTCATGATTGTTCCTGTCGGTGCGCCAACCATGGCGGAATCGATCCGCATGGGGGCTGAAATATTCCATCAGCTGAAGAAGGGTCTGAAGGACGCGGGCCTCAATACCGGCATTGGCGATGAGGGCGGTTTTGCTCCGGCGTTGAAGAGTGCCGACGACGCGCTGGCGTTCATCATGCGGGCGATCTCCAAGGCGGGCTATCGTCCGGGTGACGACGTGGTGCTGGCACTCGACTGCGCGGCCAGCGAATACTTCAAGGATGGCAAGTACCGCCTGGAGGGCGAGGGCAAGGTGCTCGATGCTGCCGGCAATGTGGAATATCTGGCCAAGCTCGTTTCCAGCTATCCGATCTTCTCCATCGAGGATGGCATGGCCGAAGACGACTGGGAGGGCTGGAAGCTGCTGACGCAGGAGCTGGGCGGCAAGATCCAACTCGTGGGCGATGACCTGTTCGTCACCAATACCGAGCGGCTGGCGCAGGGCATTTCAGGGGGTATCGCCAACTCGATCCTGGTGAAGGTCAATCAGATCGGCTCGCTGTCGGAGACGCTGGAGTCGGTCGACATGGCGCACAGGGCGAACTACACCGCCGTGATGTCGCATCGCTCCGGCGAGACCGAGGATTCGACCATTGCGGATCTGGCTGTCGCGACCAACTGCGGGCAGATTAAGACCGGTTCGATGTCGCGTTCAGACCGGCTGGCGAAATACAACCAGCTTATCCGCATCGAAGGCGAACTGGGTGACATCGCGAAATTCGCTGGGCGGTCGATCCTGCGCAAGTCGATCGGCGGGATCTGAAAACCGGTGCGATACGCGGAGCCGGTATGACAACAACGCGGATTACGGCGTCGCTCATCGCTGCTGTCGCCGCCGTTGTGGCAGCGCCGGTATCCGTTGTTGCAGGCATAAGTGGTGCGGGCGTGTGGCAGGCCTTGCGCGGTCCACCACCCAGCGGCGGCGAGGGCGTGCAAGGTGATGCCTATGCCGCCTTTTTTGTCGGCGGGCCGGTGGGGCTTGTCGTCGGCAGCTTGCTCATAGGCTGGCTGGCGTTCTGGCTTGCCCGCCGGTCGAACTGGCCGCTGCTTGCCGCGCTATTCGGCGTGCTGGTCGTGGCGAGCATCTTTGCCGTGCAGATGCTGGGCTCGCATTGAAGCAGGGTTCCGGGCAGGTGCCTAATTCCCAAGTGGATTTGCTACTCGCGGATTATCGCCTGGGCGCCGTTCATGCCGGTCTTGGCTTTGGTCACGCGGCCATAGGCCGTACACATGTTGCCGAGTTGGCCGGACTTGGCGAGGAACACTGCAGCTGTGCACCCGGAAGTGTTGCGGCAGACGGTGATGCACGAGCTGGTGGAATCCGCTCCGGCCATCTTGATGACATCGCCTTCGAGTGATGCTCCTTCAAAGACCTGGAAGCCGTGTTCGGTGCGGGAGGGTTTCTGCCCGAGGAGTTGCGGCGGCAGCAGCGTGGCGGTTTTGGCCGCCGCGCCGCGCATGCCGCTGCGCCAGCTCTTGTCGGCGTGACGCGCGGAGACTGCCGAATAAAGCGTGCATGTCCCCATGACTGGGATCTTGCGGCCGTGCTGAAAGCCGACGCAGTCCGCTTCGTCGGCGCAGGCGTTGCGGCAGGCATCCGGGTTGGGCGCACGGAAGGAGCGGATCTCATTACCTTCAAGGCGAACATTGTCGTCGCGGGAAAAGTCGGCGGCGCTGGCGTTTGGATCCATCGCGGGCGTGACGGGAGGGATCACTGGCGGCGTGGCGTCGACGGCTGCGGTCTTGGTTTGCAGTCCAGCGGCAGTTTCGAGTTCCTGGCGGACCCGCGCCAGATCCTGTCCACGTCTGGAAATTTCCATGCGCAGGTTCATCAGGTCCTTGTTGATCCGGGCCTTGGCGTTTGTGTCGCTCGTTTGGCCCAGCTCGCGCATCATGTCGAGGAGCTTGAATTGAAGGGTGCGGCTCTGTTCGGCGAGGTCCGCTTCCCGCCGCTTGAGGTCGTCGAGACGTCCGGACGCGATTTGCATCTCCCGGCTGCGCGCCTCCTCTTCCAGCTTGCGCAGGCGCTGTTTCAGGGCGGCAAGATCGTCAGTCGATGCCGTGGGTGCTGCCGTCACCGTGCCTGAACGGGGGGCTCCATCGTCCGGCACGAAATAGAAATCTCCAGTGAGCGCGGAGTGATCCCAGGGGACCTGATCGCCGCCGGTTGCGGCGACAACATCCTTGCGCACCTCGATCATGGTGGAGTAGAGCGTCCGGCCTTTTTCGGACATGTGCTTCAACAGCGCCGTGGTGAAGGGCGAATGGTTTCCGCTGCCGTCGAGGGCGACGTTGCCCGGCTGGGTGGCATAGGCAATGAAAGTGCCGAGCCCGGTTGCGGTCGGGGCAAGGCCGCGGCCGATGGCGGTGGAACGGGTGCCCATCGATCGCGCGAGGTTGCGCGACAGTGGATTGTCGCGGCAGGCATCCAGGATGACGATCGATGTCTTGCCTTCCCGGTCGATTTCCATCTGCCGCAAAACGAAATCAACACGCACGGCCTCGAAGGCCAAATCGCGCTCGCGCGTGAGCTGGGCATCTATCGGCACCAGATAATTCTGAGCTCCCACCTGCAACCCATGTCCGGCATAGAAGAACAGCGCAACGTCGGCGCTGGCGAGCTTTTCAGTGAAGCTGCGAAGGGCGGAATCGAGTTTACGCTTGTCGGCGTCTAGGGCCTCGACCACATCGAAGCCGGTCGCCTTGAGTGCTGCCGTCATTTCGCGGGCATCATTGGCCGGATTGGCCAGCGGCGTGGTGTGCGAATAGGCGCTATTACCGACAACCAGGGCAACGCGGCTTTCGGCAGTCGCAGCGTGCGGGGTAATAACAGCAATCAGCATTGCGGAAACGAGCAAACAGAAACGCAGCATTCGCAAACCCTTGGATGTCGCCGGGAGGATTGGATCGTAGGTGAGAAAGGCGCAAGTGACCAGCCGGTTGGGGCAGGGTTGTGGCGGCCCGCGATCGATCAGGCGTGATGTCCGGCTATTTGGGCAGGCGGCGGGTCCACGGTTCCGCAACCGTGAAGCTCGCGTCAGTGTGCCAAAATATGTTCGGAGTTTTACTGGGCCTTAATAAGGTTGGGTTAGAAAGGTCCTGTTCCAAGACGAACACTCGCTTATGACAGTGCTGCGTAAAAAGCCAAAACATGACAGGCCGGCAAGGGTGAAGCAGATCCTGGTTGTGCTTACTTGCTTCGCGATGACCTTTACGTTCGCCTATCATGCAATGTACGGCCGCCACGGCTTCGAGACCCGATCCAGACTGATTTCCCGCTCCGAAGGACTGGAGTTCGAGATCAGAGGGCTCGAAGCCGTGCGTGCCAGACTCGCGCGCGATGTGGCGCTGCTTGCTCCAGAAATTCCTGATGCGGATCTCGTCGAGGGGGTAGCCCGCGACGTGCTGGGCTTCGTTCGTCCGGACGAGCACGTTTTTGCGGTTGACGAGCCGGTGCTATAGCTGCCGGTGTGCTGGCTGTTGGCCGCGGTGGCTGCGCTGGAACGCGGCGCGCATCACCCAGGTCTGGATCCATAGTTTGCCTACACCATTGGTCTTCCGAGGGACCTGTTTTAGGGTTGGTGGACCACCTGCCCCGTTCCCAGTTCCATCGCTTGGCGCAATTCCGCAATGGCTTTTCCTTCACCGCCGTCCGCCTCACCCTCTGGCTCCCAGGGCCTGCCGGCCTTTTCGCTGGAACAGGACAGGGACGCCTACCGGACAATGTTGCTGATCCGCCGCTTCGAGGAGCGGGCGGGGCAGATGTTCGGGATGGGCCAGATCGGCGGCTTCTGCCAGCTTTCAATCGGGCAGGAGGCGGTGATCGCGGGTGTGCGGATGGCGGCGCAGCCGGGAGATCAGACCATCGCCGGGGAACGCATCCACGGGGCACTCATTGCCGCTGGCGTGGCCCCGCGCGCCATCATGGCGGAGTTGTTTGGTAGGCGGGAGGGCTGTTCGGGCGGCCTTGGCGGCTCGATGCACATGTTTGCGCCGGAGTTCGGATTTTTTGGCGGCCATGGAGTCAGTGGTTCGCCAGTGGCGCTTGGGGCAGGGCTAGCCTTTGCCAACAGTTATCGCAGCCAAGATCGTGTCGCATGGTGCCATCTGGATGCTGAAAGTGTCAGCCGGGGCCAAGTGATAGAGACGCTCGAAAGTGCGGCGCGCTTTCGTCTGCCGCTTGTCGTCATCATCGAGAACCGCTGTGGCGATACATTGCGTGAAGGCCTCAACGGTTCGGTTGCGGCAAGTGATTTATCGCAGCGTGGACGATCGTTCGGCATTCGGGGCTGGCAGGTCGACGGCATCGATGTCAGGGCGGTACATGATGCTGCGGTGCGGGCAGGGGCATTTGCCCGGTCTGGCCAGGGGCCGTTCATACTGGAGATGCTGACGTTGCCGTTTCGCGGGCATGCGGCCGCTGGTGTCGTGGGATCAGCCAGCCAGGACCGGGACAGCGAAGATCCGATTGCGATAGTGCGTCAGCGGCTCGCTGCTTCAGGCGTTTCCGATGGAGAGTTTGGAGCATGGGAGAAGGAGGTCGGCGCCGTCATTTCTGAGGCGGTTGGATTTGCCGAGAAGGGCGGAGAGCCCGATCCTGGCGCGCTGCAAGATTTCGTCTTTGCTAAGGGTTGACGGAGGTCGAGGTGGCAAGCATCGCCAGGGCTGTGGCCGAAATCTTGTTGTTGCCGTCGCTGGTCGCAGCGGTTGCAGGCTTCATCATGATGTCACAGTCGCTCGCCCGGGTGGTGCCCGAACAGAACCGGCATGTGAGCTATCCGTGGGCGAGCCGGATTACGCTGTGGACATTCATGCTTGGCGGTTTCAATGAAGCTGCAAAGGTCGCTGAAGGTGTTGAAAGAGAGGAGTGGCATCGCGCAGCGCTGGGCCGCTTCCTGGCAATTGCCGGACTTGGCGGTGTCTTCGGAGCGTTGCTGATGTGGAAGCTGAAGGACATTGCATGATTTGCCCCGTCCCATTCCGCATTGTTGACCGCACAAACAATTCGCAACCGTGGTGGCAAGTGCGGCAGGTACGCTCTCACATGATCCGCGCCGCGAACGCGATCAGTGCCGCAACTGGTGTGGCGCGATGAGTGATCTGGTTGACATCGTCATGCCGGCTCTGGGGCCATCCATGCAAACGGGCAGGCTCGTGCGCTGGCTGGTGTCGGCGGGAGATCACGTTGCGGCAGGCGATGTCATCGGTGAGGTGGAAAGTGCCAGCGCGACCATGGAGGTCGAGGCGGACGATGACGGGATTATAGTAAGCCTTCTCTTCACGGCTGGCGCTGACGGCATTCAGGTGAACGCGCCGATTGCGCGAATGCGCCTGGAGCATGGAGCTGGCGTTGCTGCGGCGGGCGGCGCTGATGGGGAGCCCGCTCCAGGGCGTGCCGCGATGATGGAAGCGGCTCCCTGCAAATCAGGCAGTGGCGATGACGCTGCAACGGATCTGGCAGGTGGAACGCCACAGCTCGGCGGGACGTCTGCGGCCCGTTACATCACGCAGACGATGATGGAAGCATTGCGAGATGCCATTGCAGAGGAGATGCGCCGGGATCCTGATGTTTTCCTGATTGGGGAGGCGGTGGCTCAGGATGCAGGCTCATGCACCGTCAGCGAGGGTCTGCTTGATGAGTTCGGCCCACGCCGTGTTGTCGACATGCCAGAGGGGCTGCAGGCTTTGACCGGTATGAGCATCGGGGCTGCATATGCGGGTTTGAAGCCTGTCGTGGACGTCGGCAATTGGAGCTTGGGGCTGCAGGCGCTGGATCATGTCATCAATTCAGCGGCGAAAGTGCATCTCATGTCGGGCGGCACGCTGGCGGTTCCAATCGTCTTTCGTGGCACGAATGGTGCGGCAGGGCGGCTTGGCGCGCAGCATTCGCAGTGCCTTTCCGCTTGGTTGGCGCATGTGCCTGGATTGAAGGTGGTGGCGCCATCGAGTCCGGCGGATGCCAAAGCGCTGATGGTGGCGGCGATCCGCGATCCCGGTCCTGTGGCGGTGCTGGAAACGGAAGAACTCTATTTCCAATCCGGTTCGGTGCCCTGCGGGAGTGAAGCTCCAAGCCTCATCGGCAAGGCGCGTGTTGTTGTGGAGGGTGGCGACGTCACAATCGTGTCTTATGCGCGCGGTGTTCACACGGCACTGGAGGCGGCCAGCCTGCTTGACCGCGATGGCATTGGGACGGAGGTCATCGATCTGCGAACTCTCCGCCCTCTCGATTTCGACTGCATTATTGCCTCGTTGTGTAAGACCGGCCGTCTCGTTGTGGTGGAGGATGCCTGGCCGGTGTGCTCGATCGGCTCGGAGATCTGCGCGCGAGCCGCGATCGATGGCTTTGACCTGCTGGTGGCGCCGCCGCAGAAGGTAAGCGCGGTGGATGCGCCGATGCCTTACGCGGAAAACCTGGAAAGAATGGCGCTCCCTGATGGAGAGCGTGTGGCGGCCATTGCGCGGAGGCTTTGCTCAGATGCCTCTTGATACTCGCCATTGGCGAACGGCTGGTGGCGCCGGGGATTTGGTGCGAGGGGCGATGGCCGTGCGGCAGGGGTGGTTGCGTCCGCCGGTAGCCGAAACGGGCTGGAAGGGGCGGCAGCTGAAAATTTCCTTTGCGATCGGACAATGGCGGCGGTTTGGGGTGGCTGTCGGTGTGCTTCGTCTCGCTGAGCGGCTAGTTTGCGTTTTGAAGAAACTGCTGGAACGGATGGGTGTCATCAGAGTGGATGGGCGGCTCAACGTAACGATCTCGTGGGCGCATCCGTTGGCCGTGCCGGTCGTGGTTGCCCTGTTTCCGCTCGGATTTCTCGCCAGTGTTGCCTTTCGCGTGTATCTGTGGCGAATGCGGCACGCAGCATGATGCCGCCAGCTCGCCACGCGCCCGGTGCGCGGGGAGGCCGGCAAAGGAGCAGTTATGGACGATACGAATTTCGACGAGTTGGAAGAGCTGGAGCTGCCCGATGGCGTTCATGATGCCGAAACGGCGCTGGAAGTGCTGCGCGCCTGGATTGCCGACGGTGGACTGCACGTCATCTTCAACCCCGAGACGTTCACACATGATGTCTCGGAATGGGGCAGGTTGCTGGGCGATATCGCGCAACACATCGCCCATGCGGTCGAGCTTGATGGGCAGATGGGGCGTGACGATGCGCTGGCGGCGATGACGGAAGCTTTCCATCGCGGTGTCGACAGCACCGATTCGTCCAAGATGTCGGGCCGGATCAAGGGCCGGGTCGAACACTAGGGCTTGCGCGTGGTGCCTTAGCGGAGAGGTGCATGTCCGAGGCTGACATTCTGCAAAACCTGTTCGATGCGATCGATGCAGTGCTGGTGGTGTTCTCGACCTTCTTTGCAATCGTGTCCGGTTACGTGGCGGCGCTTTATTTCTTCCTGGCGCGCGCGCCGTTGGTCCTGCGCACGGTCGCGTTTTCGCTGCTGACGATCGGTCTGGCGTTCCTGGGCGGAACAGCAACCGTTATCGAGAAGCTTCAAGAAGGTTTGTTTGCGGCTTGGGACCGTCTGGAGCGGCCTATCGTTCCCTTGCAGGATCTGCGTAATCCGTTACCTGGCCTCTATACGGCGGGATTCACGCAGCAGCAAATCGGCGTTGGCATAGGCTGGATCGTGGCGCTGGCTGTCTACGTCGCCTTGTTCTACCTGACGTTCATCTATCGTTGGTCGGCAGAGGGTGTGCCACTCACGGACAAGCGACGATAACGCCTGCGCCAACGCATGCGACGTGGCCGATTGAATGGGCTGTGTCGGGACTGGCACAACCCGACCATTTCCACAGATAACTGCAAAAACAGCTATTTGCGGGCCAATTCATCAACCGGCAAATATGCCGACCCGCTTGCGGCGCGGCCTCGCGTTTCGCTTTATGGCTGCATATCCGGAGGTCCGGGGGGACCTGTCGTTTCTGCGCCAAAATCTCAGCGAGGGGGCTCTAACAATGCTTTATCGGACACTTGCCGGAGTGGCTGTCATAGCTCTGGGTGGTATTCTCGGCGGCTGCGCCAATGATGGCAGCGGGCTTGGCCTGACGACGTCGTCGCTGGCGCCTGAGACCAAGGCTGAGGCAGCGGCGAAGGTTGATCCGCAGTGCGTCGCCTTGATGTCGAAGATCGATGCGCTGCGCAAGGAAGGCACACCTGAGCGGATCGAAAAAGTCGCCACTGGCGGCAAGGGATCCACGGCCAGCGTCAAGCGCGTTTCTCTGGCCAAAATGACCGAACTCGACAAGGCAAATGCCGAGTTCCAGCAGCGCTGCTCGACGCTCACTCCGGCGCAGCAGGCCGCAGCGGCGCCAAGTCAGGAAGCTGCCGCCGCCAGCGCCTCCTCAGGCGAAGCGCAAAAGACTGCCACCGACGCTGCCAAGAAGCAGGCAACCAAGACTGTTGCCAAGGTTGCGAAGTCTTCAGCGGCAAAGGCTGCGACCGAAGAGGCTGCCAAAGCCGCAACCCAGTAATGCGACTGGAGCCTAGCTGCGCCTCGATACCAGCAGAAATGCTGTGACGTGGGGTGCGCGAGGCGCAATGCGGATTGCTTGGTGAGATGACTTTATCAAGGGGGCATTGCCCCCTTGTTGTGCGCTGGAGCGGGGATGCGGTCTGGAGGTTGCCCACAATTGGAAGTGTGGCGCCCTAAGTGCAGCATGATGCCCGCAAATTCGGCAGAACACTCGCCAAAGCCACGTTGCAATGCGTTGTGTTGTCTTACTGAATTCAAAAACTTGAGCTGCGTCTTGATGGCAACAGCGGGCATCCATGGGGTTGCGGCGGGCGGGCGACTATGTTGAATCGCCAATCGGTGCGACGTGGAACTCTGCCGGAGGGGAATGTGTTCAGGGTCGGTTTTCATTCACACCGTTTTGCGCCGCTTGCCGTGCTCGGGGCCGGCTTTCTGGTCGCAGCGTGTGCAGCTGATGGCAATCAGGGTGGTGCGGGCCCCGCGAAGGCGGTGGCTGGGAACGCATCTTGTCAGGAATCACGCAAGGAACTCGACAGGCTCGATGCGCGCGGCGTGCCTGCAAGGATCGAGGCTGCGAACCAAGGCAAGAAGCTGTCAGCGTCGCAGAAGGCCGACGTGGATCACTACAACCGCCTGCTGGCTCAATACCTTGGGTCACGCTGCCATTTGCAGTAAGGCTTCTTTGCCGAGCGATTGATCCTCGGCGGGCATGAGAATTTTTTCGCGATGTTGATGGACAGGCGGGGAGACTCGCGCAACCGTAGGCGCCATCGCGAATTATATGATGGATCCGGCCGATGAATGCTGATTCTCGCGCATTGGTGATGTTTGTGCTCATCGGCATTGTAGCCGGCTGGCTTGCTTCGATCGTCGTTGGCGGCGGCGGGTTGCTGCGGTATCTGATTACGGGTGTGGTCGGCGCGTTCGTGGGCGGTTATCTGCTCAACGCGGTTGGGGTCAACCTGGGAATCAAGAACCCGCTGGCGAGCCAAATCGTGACAGCCACCATCGGCGCCATCGTTGTCGTAATACTGGCCCGATTGATTGCATAAGATCGCGCCTAGCCGGTGCGCGTCGTGCTGGATCGAGAAAGGTACGTGCGATGGATCAAGTGATGGCCTATCTGCAAAACCCGTGGGTAATCATGGTCATCAACGGCCTGATCGCAGGCTGGCTGGCTGGGCTGCTGCTCGGCGGGGGTGGGCTCATCCGCAACCTCGTCGTCGGCATTCTGGGCGCGTTCATCGGCGGGGCCCTGGTGCAGGCCGGGGTGCTGAAGCTGCCCATCGACATTGGCACCTGGGGCAACCAGATCCTGGTCTCAACCATCGGCGCCCTGCTGCTTATCGTGATCGCCCGGATCATCGCCCGGTAGGCGGTTGACGGTATTTTTCCGGCACGGTTTTCACCTACGCCATCCGCAGCGCTTGATCCCGCGCGCGGGCTCGTTCACCTATAGCTTTGATTGCGCCGCGGCGGCTCTCCAGAATAGGGGCAGCTGCCTAGGCGTCAGGGTCGGTGAAGGTCGATGCAATGGTGAAGGTTCTCGATACGGTTGGAGATGGCGGGGCGGTGCGTCCGCGCCATCCGGAGAAGGCAGGAAGGCCGGATACTCCTGTCTTGCGCAAGCCCGATTGGATCAGGGTCAAGGCGCCGGGTTCGCCCGTCTATGGCGAGACGCGCCGTATCGTGAAGGAAAACAAGCTCCATACGGTCTGCGAGGAAGCGTCCTGTCCCAACATCGGTGAGTGCTGGTCGAAACGGCACGCGACTATGATGATTATGGGCGATACGTGTACGCGCGCCTGCGCTTTCTGCAACGTGCGCACCGGTCTGCCAAATGCCCTGGATGGTGCGGAGCCCGGCCGGGTGGCCGAAGCGGTGGCGGCACTGGGTCTCAATCACGTCGTCATCACGTCGGTTGATCGCGATGATCTCGATGATGGCGGTGCAGCGCATTTCGCGGCGACGATTGCGGCAATCCGCAACGCGGCGCCGGATACCACGATCGAGATCCTGCCACCTGATTTCCTGCGCAAGGATGGTGCGCTCGAAGTTGTCGTCGCAGCAAAGCCTGATGTGTTCAATCACAACCTGGAAACGGTGCCGTCCCTCTATCTCAAGATCCGGCCGGGTGCGCGCTACTTTCATTCTCTGAGGCTGTTGCAGCGTGTGAAGGAACTCGATCCCGCGATGTTCACAAAGTCGGGCCTGATGGTGGGACTGGGTGAAACGCGCGAAGACGTCCTGCAGGTCATGGACGACATGCGTTCCGCCAATATCGACTTCCTCACCATCGGACAGTACCTGCAGCCGACGCGCAAGCATGCCGAAGTAAAGGGTTTCGTGACGCCCGAAGAGTTCAAGGCCTACGAGACGACGGCTTATGCCAAGGGCTTCCTGCTGGTTTCGGCGACACCGCTGACGCGCTCATCGCATCATGCGGGCGAGGATTTCGCGCGGCTCAGGGCGGCGCGTGACAAGCAGCTCCGCGCTGGGGCTGCTCGCTGATGCCCCGCTTCGAGACGACACGGCGCGTTCCATACTCCGCCGAGCAGATGTTCGCGATCGTGGCGGACATCGAGAAGTATCCCCAGTTCCTGCCGATGTGCGAGAGCCTCAAGGTGACGTCACGCAAAGACGATGGGGTGACGACGCATGTCGTCGCAACGATGGGCATTGGCTACAAGGCCATCCAGGAGAGCTTCACGACGCGGGTTGTGCTGTCGCCCAAGGCAAGCCCGCCGCTGATCGAGGTGGCCTACCTCGATGGTCCTTTCCACCACCTCGATAACCGCTGGAGGTTCACCGATCGCGAGAACGGGTCGGACATCCACTTCTTCATCGACTACCAGTTCCGCTCGGCGATGCTGGGGCTGGTGATGGGGACGGTGTTCGACAAGGCGTTCCGCAAGTTTGCCGAGGCCTTCGAGGACCGGGCGCGGCAGGTTTATGGGCCACTGGGGCGCGTCGGGGCTGAGAGTTCCGGGTCAAAGGCTTAGTGCTCGTTCAATCTCGATGGAAACGAATGCGCTCTCCATGTTTTTGATTTGTGCATGTTTTTCACGATGAACCGCTTCACACTTCAGCCAAACATGCACTAGTGCTCGGCGCATTTGTGCAGCATAGCCAGCGCCTCCGCGACCGTGGCGAGCCGGATTGCAGTGCGGCCAATGTCGCCGAACCGGCATTCGCGGTGGCGGGTGAGGTGGCCCTTTCGGTGGACAGCGATGTGAACAAGGCCAACAGGCTTTTGCGGTGTGCCGCCGGTCGGGCCAGCAATGCCGGTGATGGCGGCTGCCAAATCAACGCGCGCTCGGGCCAAGGCGCCGGTCGTCATTGCTTCTGCTACCTCGCGACTCACTGCGCCGTGGTTTTCAAGTAGCGTGGCTGGCACCCCAAGGCACTCGATCTTGGCGGTGTTGGAGTAGGTGACGTAGCCGCGGTCGACAACCGCGGATGAGCCGGAGATTTCAGTGAGCACGGCGGCAAGCAGACCGCCGGTACAGCTTTCAGCCGTCACCATCCGCAGGCCGCGCGCCTTGCAGCATTCCAGGAGTGCCGTGGCGGCCGCTGTCAATTCGATGGGAAATACCGTTGACGTGCTCATCTGCCGTCCGTGCCGATACAGCAATATCCATATGAAGACTCGCGACAGCGTATCTGTCCATGCCGGACTGTTCGCCAGGCGATAAATGAGCAGAGCCGGCGCACTGGGCAGGTGCGCCGGCTCGATTGTCGGGAGAGAGAGTATCTTGACACAGCATTGTGTCAGGCGGCGATGAGCTTCTCCGCCTGGTCAAGGAGACCATCGAGCACGGAACGGCTCTCCGGTCCCATTACGGCAGTCGCACGGCGCTGTGCGTCCTGCCAGATTGGATACGCATCGACGAGTACGGCCTGACCTTTGGGCGTCAGGTGCAGGCCACGTCCGCGTCGGCCAGCCGGTGGGTCCATGATGAGATGGCCCAGCGCCAGAAGACGCTTCAGGTTGCGCGACAGAGTCGATTTTTCGATGTCGAGTTCGTGGCCGATCTCGACAGCGGTGATTCCATCGCGTGACGCGAGTTGCGCGAGCAAGGTGTACTGGCTCGCCGTGATGCCGAGCGGGCGCATGGCATCGTCGTAAACTCGCGTAATGATGCGCGACAACTGGCGCACGCGCGTGGCCAAACACGCGGCCGCGGTGGTTTCGGCGATGTCGCTGATTGTTTGTGTCTCAGCGCTTGGCCGATCGATCGTAAGTGTAGAATCCATTCTTATAACCCCCGCAAGGCTCGTGATCATACAACCACGCACGAGGATTTTGATGCCGCGATTCTGGCGGCGGGGTCAACGCAGGGAGTGTGGCTTACGTGTGACGAATGGATCAAAACAAGTCTTGTTTGCGCAACTCAACACTATTCACAGCCGTCGATTTGCGAGTTTCTAGGCGGCCGGTTTGTTGTGGGGCAACAGCAACATTATTGATGCCATGGCGGCAATGCCCTCGCGCCGGCCAGTGAAGCCAAGCCCTTCGGTCGTCGTTGCCTTGATGCCAACGCGCGTGGGGTCAAGCCCCATGATCTCGGCGATTTTCGTCTTCATGGCATCGCGGTGAGGACCGATCTTGGGGGCCTCGCACAGCACGGTGACGTCGGCGTTGGTAATGCGGCCACCACGGCTGGCGACGCGGGCAACGGCGTCTTGAAGGAAGATGTATGAGGCGGCGCCCTTCCACTTGGGATTGGAGGGGGGAAAGTGTTGGCCGATGTCGCCATCGCCCAGCGCGCCCAAGAGAGCGTCGGTCAGCGCGTGTAGGACGACGTCGCCATCGGAGTGTGCATCGACCCCTTGGGTATGTGGAATCTTGAGACCACCCAGCATGACGTGATCGCCGTCGGTAAAGCGGTGGACGTCGAAACCGGTGCCGGTGGCGGGCAGCCAGCCGGAAAGGTTTGGGGCCGAAATGAGCTTGTCCGCCATGCGCAAATCCAGAGGCGTTGTGATCTTGAAGTTGAGGGGTGTGTCCTCGACGATGGCGACGGGAATTCCTGCCCATTCGGCTATGGATGCATCGTCAGTGAAATCGTCGCGACCCGTCGCAGCAGCCTTGCGGTGGGCGGCAAGGATGTCGCCGAGGCGGAAACCTTGTGGGGTCTGGGCGCGCCATAGCCCTGCGCGCGGGACCGTCTCTGCGACGAGGCCGGCTGGTCCTGCCCGCTTCAAAGTGTCGGCCAGGGGTATCGCCGCCAGGGCGCCGGGGTGGGTCTTGAGTGCAGCGATAACCTGCCGGACCGTATCGGGCTGAACGAACGGCCGGGCGGCATCGTGGATGAGGACCTCGGTGATGCCCTTGTTTGCGTTCTCCAGGGCTTCCAGACCGTTGAGCACCGAGAGCTGGCGTGTTGCGCCTCCATGGACGGGTGCCAAAATCCGGCAGGCGCTGAGGGCGAGGGCGCTTGCATAGAGCGCGCCGTCTTCGGGATGAATGACGACCTGGATGTGCTCGATTTCGGCGAGATTCCCGAAGGCTTCGACCGTCAAGGCCAATACCGTCCGGTCAGCGAGCCGCGCGTACTGCTTGGGCAGATCGCCGCCCGCCCTGGTGCCGCGGCCGGCGGCGACGATTAGTGCGGCTGTGGTCACGGGGACTTGGGCTCCTGGGGCGGCAAGCCGCCGAGGGTGGGTCCGGTGCTCCCTTGGCAGGCCATCGATCGTGAGATTGGCGTCAACTTGGCTCGTGGAATACCCGACCGGGCTGGCAGCGGCAATTCGCATCAACCAATTTGATTGGAGGAACCGCTTTTCGCGCTTGCGAGAAGAGGGGAACATTCTTATTCTGCACAAGAGTGTGGCAGTTAAAAATGTTGCCCAGCAAATGAGCAGAAAAAGTTGTGGTGTTGAGGCTGGTGGTCTTCAGATCGGCTCTGTCAGCACCAGGAACATCGTAGCATTGGCGCCCATGTCGGGCGTTTCGGACCTGCCGCTACGTCAGATGGCGAGCCGGCTTGGGGCGGGGCTCGTCGTGTCTGAAATGATTGCATCCGATGCGCTGAAAAGCGGCCGGAAGGGTTCGCTTCGTCGTGCCGAGTCGGAAGGTGTTGCTCCATTCGTGATCCAGCTGGCTGGCCGGCAAGCGCACTGGATGGCCGAAGGTGCGCGGATCGCGGCTGATCTGGGCGCCGATGTCATCGATATAAACATGGGATGCCCGGCACGGGAAGTCACGGGCAAGCTGTCGGGTAGCGCGCTGATGCGCGCTCCAGACCACGCGCTGTCGCTGATCGAGGCCGTTGTTGGAGCCGTGGATGTGCCAGTCACGCTCAAGATGCGATTGGGCTGGGACCGCAATGCGATGAATGCGCCTGAGATCGCCCGGCGTGCGGAGGCGGCGGGCGTGCAGCTCATCACGGTTCATGGGCGAACGCGGTGCGACTTCTTCAAGGGTAGCGCTGATTGGGCGGCGGTCAGGCCCGTCGTTGAGGCGGTCAAGGTTCCAGTGATCGTCAATGGCGACATCACAACGCCAGCCGATGCGAGGCAAGCATTGGCGCAGTCGGGTGCAGCTGGGGTGATGATCGGGCGCGGGGCTTACGGCGCGCCGTGGCGGCCGGGACGGATTGCGGTGTCGCTGACGACCGGCAACGATCCTGGCGAACCGGAGCTTGCCGAGCAGGGGCTGATCGCGGAGGCACACGTTGACGCTCTGCTTTCGCACTACGGGCAGGAGCTTGGTCTGCGCAATGCGCGCAAGCACATCGGTTGGTACCTGGAGAGTGCTGGTTTTGAGGGTGGCTCGTTGAAGGATTGGCGACGGCGGCTCTGCACTAATGACGATCCTGTGCGGGTGATGGATGAATTTCGTGCCGCCTATGTTGCCGCAGAAGAAATGAGGCTCGCCGCATGAGCCCAGCAAATGCCGACAAGAAATCGGGAGGCCGCAAGGGTGGTGGTCGCCAGGCCGATACGGACAAGGCGCTGAAGGTGCCGCCATCGGGGGGAGCTTCTTCGCAGCAGGTGGAGCCGGGCGATCGCGATGACGTGGTGTCAGCAGTGGCCGCGGTTCGCAGTGCTGCCAGTCCGCAGGGCGGATTGCGCCGTCCGGTGGAACACGACCTGCTGCTTGCGGCTATTCCCCATCCGGTTCTGGTCGTGGCGGAAGAGAACCGCATCGTCTACGGGAATTCCGCAGCTGAGAGCTTCATGTCCTCTGGGCTTTCGATGCTGAAGCGGATGAGCCTCGACGACCTTGTCGTATTTGGCTGTCCGTTGCTGGCGCTGGTTGAGCAGGTGCGGCGGACGGGCGTTACCATCAACGAATACGGTGTGGAGATTGCCTCTCCACGTTTTGTTGCGCCCAAGCTTGTCGACGTTTATGGCGGGCCGCTGCAGGAGCAGCCCGGTTACATTTTCCTGATGCTGCAGCAGCGCGCGATGGCACAGATGATCGAGCGACAGCTGACGCACCGTGCGGCGGCGCGTTCTGTCTCCGGCATGGCTTCCGTGCTGGCCCATGAGATCAAGAACCCGCTGTCGGGCATTCGTGGTGCTGCTCAACTCATTGAGCCCTCTCTCGATGACGAGGATCGCGCTCTGGCGCAGCTCATCTGTTCGGAAACGGACCGCATTCGGGATCTGGTGGACCGCATGGAGGTCTTCGGCGATGAGCGCCCGCTGAAGATGCAGCCGATCAACATCCACGATGTGCTCGACCATGTGCGGCGGCTGCTGGAGACGGGACTGGGGCGTCATGTCCGGTTTGCGCTCGACTACGATCCTTCGCTGCCGCCGGTGCGCGGCAACCGCGACAAGCTCATTCAGGCGTTCCTCAATCTTTTCAAGAATGCGGTGGAAGCGGTTGGCGATGACGCCGAGCAGGGTCGGATACTGGTGCAGACAGCGTTTCGTCCTGGCGTGCGGCTGACGGTTCCAGGCACCAACACGAGGATCGCGCTGCCGCTCATGATCCAGATCGAAGACAACGGGCCAGGCATTCCGGAGCACCTGCGTTCGCAGATTTTTGATCCATTCGTCACGACAAAGCCATCCGGCACCGGCCTCGGGCTGGCGCTGGTGGCCAAGATCATCAACGACCACGGCGGCATCATTGAATGCGACAGCGAGTCCGGGCGTACCGTGTTCCGGATACTGCTGCCGCTGCTGTCGCCTGCGGCGCAGGGCAAATCGGCTTGACCGGAAAGGCAAGAACGACAATGGCCAGAGGCACAATTCTGATCGCAGATGACGACACCGCCATCCGCACTGTGCTTAATCAGGCGTTGGCGAGAGCGGGATATGCGCCGCGTGCTACGGGTAATGCGGCAACGCTTTGGCGCTGGGTGAGCCAGGGCGAGGGCGACGTCGTCATTACCGATGTCGTGATGCCGGACGAAAATGCCTTCGACCTTATCCCGCGCATCAAGAAGCTGCGGCCTGAGCTGCCGATCATTGTCATGAGCGCGCAGAATACGCTGATGACGGCGCTGACGGCGGCCGAGAAGGGCGCTTATGAATACCTGCCCAAGCCGTTCGATCTCAGCGAGGTGGTCGCGGTGGTGGCGCGGGCGCTATCGGAGCCCGGCCGCAAACCGCAGCGCAGCCAGCAGATCGAGAGCGAGGGCGAAGAGCTGCCGCTGATCGGGCGCTCGCATGCCATGCAGGAGATCTATCGGGTTCTGGCGCGTTTAACGCAGACCGATCTGACCGTGATGATCTCGGGCGAGAGCGGCACCGGCAAGGAACTGGTGGCGCGTGTACTCCATGATTACGGCAAGCGCCGTCATGGCCCGTTCGTGCCGATCAACATGGCGGCCATTCCGCGCGAACTGATCGAGAGCGAGCTGTTCGGTCACGAAAAGGGTGCCTTTACGGGAGCGCAGACGCGTACGCAGGGACGCTTCGAGCAAGCAGAAGGCGGCACTCTTTTTCTTGACGAGATCGGCGATATGCCGCTGGAGGCACAGACGCGGCTGCTGCGCGTGCTGCAGCAGGGCGAGTACACGACCGTTGGCGGGCGCACTCCGATCAAGACAAACGTACGGATCA
This sequence comes from Hyphomicrobiaceae bacterium, assembly GCA_020442165.1. Taxonomy (GTDB): domain Bacteria; phylum Pseudomonadota; class Alphaproteobacteria; order Rhizobiales; family Hyphomicrobiaceae; genus JAEUMD01. The sequence goes on from JAGRKV010000052.1 coordinate 105,198, forward strand.
TCGCGGCAACCCATCGCGACCTCAAACAGCAGATTGCGCAGGGGCTTTTCCGCGAAGACCTGTTCTACCGGCTCAATGTCGTACCGCTGCGAATTCCGCCCCTGCGTGAGCGCCTGGACGATGTCGGTGATCTGGTGCGCTTCTTCCTGCGCACGGCCTCGCGCGAAGGACTGGGCCAGAAGTCAATCGAAACGGGCGCCATCGAGCGGCTGAAGGCGCACGTATGGCCTGGCAACATTCGCGAGCTTGAGAACTTTGTGCGCCGTCTGGTGGCGCTCTATCCGCAGGATACGCTGACACGCGAAATCATCGAACAGGAGCTTGCCGAGCAAACGCCACCTGCGCCGCAGGGTAGTGTCGGAGAGGGCGGCGATCTTTCGGAAATGGTGGAGCGCTATCTGGCTGGGTACTTCGCCGGTTTTGGCTCTGAGCTGCCGCCGCCCGGTCTGCACGAGCGCGTCATCCGGCAGGTTGAGCTGCCACTGCTGACGGCTGCACTCGCGGCCACCCGCGGCAACCAGATCCGGGCGGCTGAGCTTCTAGGTCTCAACCGCAATACGCTGCGTGCCCGCATCAAGGCGCTCGACATCCGCGTCTTCCGCACGCCTGCACCTTAAGGAGCCGGCAGGCGGTAGTGTGAATTGACTGGAGCAGGATGTGCGGCGGGGTGTTCTCGCTTGACGGGCTCTTGCCAGCGCGTTACCGGTATGAATGTCGCGAAAATGTCACAGTCTTCGGGTTGCTATGATGTCACCCGCTATGGGCGGGCGACCGAACGGCCACGCTCCTCCCCGTCCCCGGTTGGGGGCATGGCGCAATACTAAGTGGTTCGGGGGATTATCTTTTCTCAAGGATGGCAGCGTGACTTCGGACGAGCAGCGGGAGAGTGCGTTTCGATGACCTCGGTCGATGTGCGCCAAGCCACATCTGGTGCAGCAGATCGCGTTGCAGCCCCGTCATTAGACCCGAGCGAGCGCTCGTTTTGGGTTGGTCTGGTCGTTGTTGTTCTGTCTCTGATTTCGGCGCTCGCGACCTATCTCATCCTGACCGGACTAACGCCGATCCTGCCGTCCGGCGGCGTCGTATGGACGGCTCTATTCCTCAATGTCGCGGTTATCATAGCCATGATTGCGGTCATCACCTGGCAGATTGCCGGGTTGTGGCAGGCATGGCGGGCAAAGAGTGCTGGCGCGCGGCTCCATATCCGTATCGTTGCCTTGTTCTCACTGATTGCGGCTTTGCCCGCGCTCGTGCTGGCGGTTGCCGCGACGGTGACATTCTCGCGCTCGATTGACAGCTGGTTCACCGGGCGAGTGCGGGCGCTGATCGAGGACTCGCGCGGGGTCGCCCAGGCCTACGTCGAAGAGCACGGGCAGGTGATCCGCAACGATGTGCTCAACATGGCGCGAGATCTTGACGCCGCGGCAACCCTTGTTGCGGGTGACAACGAGCAGTTGCGCCGGCTCGTCATTGCGCAAGCGGGGCTTCGCGACCTTCCTTCTGCCTACATCATCGACAGTCAGGGCAAGCCGGTCATCACTGCGGTCGAGGATGAACGCATGGCGTTTGCCACGCCGACGCGGGCAGCGCTCGACGAGGTGGAAGCCGGGCTGGTGCCGCTGTCGATCTCGATGGAGGACATCCGGATCACGGCGATGGCCAAGCTTGCCAGCTACCCGGGCTGGTTTCTCTATGTCAGTCGGCACGTCAGTCCCAAGGTGCTGACCCATCTGCAGCGCACCGAGCAGAATGCGGCGGAATATACCCGGTTGCGGCAATCGCGCGGCAACCTGAAGTGGGCGCACGCGCTCATGTACCTGATGATCTCGATGACCGCGATCATGGCCGCAATCTGGGTGGGCCTGTGGTTTGCGGGGAGGTTCGTTGCTCCGATCCGGCGTCTTATCGGAGCTGCGTCGGAAGTTTCGACGGGCAATCTCAACGTGGTGCTTCCCGAGAAGCGGGGCGAAGGCGATCTGAGGCGTTTGTCGGCGACGTTCAACACCATGACACGCGAGTTGAAGCACCAGCGCGATCAGCTCGTCTCTGCCAACGAACAATTGGTGGAACGGCGCCGCTTCATGGAGGCCGTGCTTTCAGGCGTGACCGCTGGCGTCATCGGTCTGGACAGCGACGGCCGGGTGGAACTCGCAAGCAGGGCGGCGCAGGCACTTCTAGGGCTGGACGAGCGCGAGCTGATCGGGCGGCCCTTGGGTGAGGCGGTCCCGGCGTTCGCGCCGGCGCTGGAGGGTCAGTCCGACCAGCAACAGAAGTCGGCGCGTTCACCCAATCCCGTCACCATAGAGGTGGGAGGGAATGAACGGACCTTCGCGGTGCGCGTGACGCATGAGAAGGCTTCGAGCGGCGATGTCGGCATGGTCGTTACCTTCGATGACATTACCGAACTTGTGACGGCGCAGCGGACGAGCGCATGGGCTGATGTGGCGCGGCGCATCGCGCACGAGATCAAGAACCCGCTGACACCGATCCAGCTTTCGGCCGAGCGCTTGAAGCGCAAGTATGGCCGCGTCATCCACGAGGATCGGGAAACCTTCGACAAGCTGACAGATACGATCGTGCGGCAAGTGGGCGATCTGAAGAGCATGGTCGACGAGTTTGCATCATTCGCGCGCATGCCGAAGCCTGAGATGGCGGACGATGATCTGCGTCATGCAGTGCAAGAGCCGGTTCTGCTGTTTCGCGAGGGGCATCCCAAGGTGCGCTATCGCGTCGAAGTACCCGATGCGCCCGTGGTCACGAGCTATGACCGGAGGCTGGTCACACAGGCCGTCACAAACCTCGTGAAGAATGCCACAGAGTCGGTTGAAAGTTCGACCGATAGTCACGCTGGCGAACCGGACTGGCAGGGATTCGTGGAGGTGCGGGTTGTGGCCGAGGCAAGCCGCGCCATTATCGAAGTGATGGACAACGGACCGGGTTTTCCCAAGCAGAACCGCATGCGTCTGCTCGAACCCTATGTTACCACCAAGGGACACAAGGGCACCGGGCTCGGCCTTGCGATGGTCCACAAGATCACCGAACAGCACGGTGGAGTGCTGCTGCTCGACGATGCACCGGCGACAGCGGAACGCACACAGGGTGCGCGTGTGCGCATGGTGCTGCCAATTACCAAGACCGCGGCTGAGGGTGTGCGTTCCACCGCGGAGGTTGCCATTCCTTCGGCCGGAGCTGGGACATGAAGCACCCTTCGGCCGAGATCAGAATTTGCACTCAAAGGTACGATGCGTCCCACCCCCCGGGACAACAAACAAACATGGATAAGGGAGCAATCGATGGCCGCTGACATCCTGATCGTCGATGACGAGGCCGACATCCGCGACCTCGTGGCGGGCATCCTCGAAGACGAGGGGCACAAGGCACGGCTGGCGCGCGACAGCGACGAAGCACTACGCGCGATCGAGGACAGGAGACCCAATCTGGTGATCCTGGATATCTGGCTGCAGGGATCGCGTCTGGATGGTCTTGAAGTGCTGTCGGCAATCAAGGCGACCTATCCAGATCTGCCCGTGGTCATCATCTCCGGTCACGGCAACATCGAAACGGCCGTCACCGCGATCCGCCGGGGCGCCTACGACTATATCGAGAAGCCGTTCAAGGCAGACCGCCTGCTGCTGGTGACGCTGCGTGCGCTCGAAGCATCGCAGCTCAAGCGCGAGGTGAGGGAACTGCGTGAACGCTCGACGGTGTCGACCGACATGGTCGGGCACTCGGCGGCTATCAACCACCTGCGCGGCCACATCGATCGCGTATCACCGACCAACAGCCGGATTCTCATTCGCGGTGCATCGGGCACCGGCAAGGAACTCGCCGCGCGCGTCATCCACATGAAGTCGGCGCGCAAGGATGGTCCGTTCGTCGTTCTCAATGCCGCAGCCATGGCACCGGAACGGGTGGAAGAGGAGCTGTTCGGCATCGAGGACAGAGCGGGCACGCCGCGCAAGGTGGGTGCGCTTGAGGAATCGCACGGCGGCACGCTCTACATCGATGAAGTCGCCGACATGCCGATCGAGACGCAAGGCAAGGTGCTGCGGGTGCTCGTTGAGCAGAAGTTCCTGCGCCTCAACGGCAGTCAGAAAGTGGCGGTCGATGTCCGCATCATCTCATCGACCAGCCGCGATCTGGAACGCGAGATGCAGGAGGGCCGCTTCCGCGAGGACCTCTACCATCGCCTCAACGTCGTACCATTGCGGGTGCCGAGCCTGGCGGAACGGCGCGACGACATTCCCGAGCTGATCGAACACTTCGTCAACCAGGTCGCCAACACGTCGGGACTGGCGCCCCGGCGGATCGGCGAAGATGCGATTGCCGTGCTGCAGGCGCACGACTGGCCGGGCAATGTGCGAGAGCTTCGCAACAACATCGAGCGTCTGATGATCCTTGCCGGTGGTGAACCAGGTGCCGTCATCACCGCCGATATGCTGCCTGAGGAAATCGGGTCGAACGTGCCGCTACCGGTCAATGGCGGCGCGGAGCACCTTATGAGCCTACCCCTGCGCGAGGCGCGCGAGATCTTCGAACGCGAATACCTGCTGGCCCAAATCAACCGATTTGGTGGAAATATCTCGCGGACGGCGGAATTCGTTGGCATGGAACGCTCGGCGCTTCACCGCAAGCTCAGGGCACTGGGTGTTTCCTCCGAGCACCGGGGCGGCGGCGGTGCGCCCAGCGGCCCCATGCCATCCGACAAATAACGAATGACATTGGTGCTGGAACTGACTGGAGCTGCTCGCGGGGCACTTGACCCGCGGGCTGCGGCGACTGCGACGAAGGCGTTGGCGGTGATGATATGAAAGTCATAGTCTGCGGTGCCGGACAGGTCGGCACCGGCATCGCCGAACGACTGTCGAGCGAGGGCAACAATGTTTCCATCGTCGACGCCAGTGCCGAACTGGTGCAGCGCGCAAACGACATGCTCGACGTTCGCGCGATCCATGGCAACGCCGCCCATCCTGACATTCTGGAACGGGCAGGTGCGCGCGAAGCCGACATGCTGATCGCGGTGACGCTGCACGACGAAGTCAACATGGTTGCGTGTCAGGTGGCGCACACGCTCTTCGATATTCCAACGAAGATCGCGCGGGTGCGCGCGCAGACCTATCTGGAAAAGGAATACCGGCGGTTGTTCTCACGCGAGGCACTGCCGATCGACTACATCATTTCGCCGGAAATCGAAGTCGGCAACATGATCCTTCGGCGCCTGCAGCTGCCGGGGGCTTTCGATACGGTTAGCTTTGGTGATGGAAAGATCTCGGTGCTCGGCATTGCGTGCGGGCCGGAATGTCCGGTGCTCGATACGCCGTTGACGCAGCTGGCGGAACTCTTTCCCGATCTGCCTGCGATAACGGCGGCAATCGTGCGCAAGGGCCGGCTCTTCGTGCCGCACGGGCAGGATCAGTTGCAGGCGGGCGATGACGCCTATGTCATAACGCCGACCGAGCAGGTGGTGCGGACGCTGCAGATCTTCGGTCACGAGGAGAAGCGGGCGCGGCGCATCGTCATCGCCGGCGGCGGCAATATCGGACTTTACATTGCGCGGGAGCTCGAAGAGCGCGAGCCCAACATCCGGGTCAAGGTGATCGAAGTGCTGCGACAGCGCGCGGTGCAGATCGCGGAAAAACTGGAACGCACGGTGGTGCTGCATGGCTCGGCACTGTCGGAAGATGTGCTGCGCGAGGCTGAAATCACGGCGGCGGATACCTTGGTTGCCGTCACCAATGACGATCAGGTCAATCTGCTGACCTCGGCGCTGGCAAAGCAGCTTGGGTGCCGTACCAATCTGGCTCTGGTCAATTCGGCCAACTATGCAGGGATGGTGCGCTCGCTGGGCATCGATGCGCAAGTCGACCCGCGTGCCATTACCGTTAGCCGGGTTCTGCAGCATGTGCGGCGCGGGCGCATTCGCGGCGTGCATTCGGTGCACAATGGTGCGGGCGAGCTGATCGAGGCCGAGGTGCTGGAGACGGCACCAGTTCTCGGCAGGCCGCTGCGTGATTACAAGAACTCGGAAGGGCTGCGGTTCGGTGCCATTCTGCGTGATGGCAAAGTAATGATGGCGACGGGTGCGACCGAACTGGAGGTCAAGGACCGCGTCGTCCTGTTTGCCCGGGCCGATCATGTGCGCGAGGTGGAACAGATGTTCCGTGTCAGCCCCGACTACTTCTGACACTGGCTCAAGGAAGCTTGTGCGTGCCGTCGATTGATTGCCGAACCTGCGGAGCCCAACCATGACACGCATCGTCTATGTGAACGGCCGCTACCGGCAATACCGTGATGCGTTTGTGCATGCGGAGGACCGGGGCTTTCAGTTCGGCGATGCGGTCTATGAGGTCTGCGAGATCTACAATGGCGGTCTGGTCGATCAGGCTCGGCACATGGAGCGGCTGACACGGTCGCTCGGGGAGCTGGGCATCCGTCCGCCGATGGGGCCTGCGGCATTGCGTCAGGTGATGCGGGAGACAGTGCGGCGCAATCGTGTGGTCAATGGCTTGCTGTATCTGCAGGTCACGCGCGGGGTGGCTCCGCGGGATTTTGCCATGCCGCCGCACGGCACGCCCTCCACACTGATCTGTCTGGCGCGCCGTGGGGATCCGGCCCGCTTTGCCGATCAGGCTCAACACGGAATAGCTGTCATCACTGTTCCAGATATTCGCTGGGGGCGCTGCGACATCAAGACGACAATGCTGCTGCCGGCGGTGCTGGCCAAGGACACCGCCCGCAAGGCCGGCGCGAAAGAGGCCTGGCTCGTCGATCGCGACGGTTTCGTCACGGAAGGTTCCGCCTCCAATGCCTGGATCGTGACGGCCGATGGCCGGCTGGTGACGCGCGGTTTGGGGCACCAGCTCCTGCCGGGCGTGACCCGGCGGACGGTCATCGACATTCTTGCCCATGAGGGTCTGGTCCTGGAGGAGCGTGCCTTCACACCCGAGGAGGCGAAATGCGCTCGCGAAGCCTTCATAACCTCGGCCACCAATACCGTCATGCCAGTCATCAGTATTGACGGGACAGCCATCGGCAACGGAGCCCCGGGGTCCATCGCACTCCATTTGCGTACGATTTTTCATAGCATTGCGAGTGTGACGAAATAGCCGACCGGGTCGCGGAGATCCCGGAGAACAGCCTATGCGTCGTATTGCCTAACCTGGGGATCGTCTTTGGCTTTGATTTCGCTGGACCCGCCGGGCTAGTGTCGGCGGACCGGTTACGTCAATTGGCTGGCTCGTTGTGACAGCGGAGCGCGACTTCGCTGAGGAAGGGGCTGGCCATTGCTGCGTCGGCTCGGGAATAAAGGAACAAGGGTGGAAAAAAACGATGGCGGCAGACAGAGTTCAAAGCCTCCAGGATACATTCCTCAACCACGTTCGTAAGAACAAAACCCCTCTGACGATCTTCCTCATCAATGGTGTGAAGCTGCAGGGCATCGTGACGTGGTTCGACAATTTTTGTGTCCTGCTTAGACGCGACGGGCATTCCCAGCTCGTCTACAAGCACGCAATCTCCACGATCATGCCAGGGCAGCCGGTTCATCTGATGGATACGGATCCGGCGGAAGGCAGCTAACGTCTTTCCTGCGAGGACTGGCGCTCATCGACAAGAACGCTCCAGACGCCTTGAAGCCGGTGCGCTCAGCGCCCGGCGGTGGCGTGTCCGATGTGGAGCGGTCGCGCGAGCGCGTTCTGGTGCTGGTGCCGGTGTTACCGGTGAGGACTCGTGATCGCGATCGGGAACGTATCCCGGCCGTCGCGACGGGGGCGGGCGCAGCAGGCGAGGCAGGTGCTGATCGTGGTGGTGGCCGGCACGGCGACGCCCCGCGCGTACGTGCTTCCGTTGTGCATTCGCCAGAGGACCGTCTGGCGGAAGCGTGCGGGCTTGCCGAGGCGATCGATCTGCATGTGGTAGACGGCTTGATCGTCACGGTGCCGCAGCCCAAGGCTGGTACGCTGATGGGGTCGGGCAAAGTCGAGGAGATCGGCCGCCGCGTGGCAGACGACGAGATCGGTCTCGTTATCGTCGACCATCAAGTGTCTCCAGTGCAGCAGCGCAATCTGGAGAAGGCGTGGAATGCAAAGGTGCTCGATCGCACCGGTCTCATTCTCGAGATCTTCGGTGCGCGGGCGAGAACACGCGAGGGCCGGCTGCAGGTGGAGCTGGCACATCTGAGCTACCAGAAGGGCCGTCTGGTGCGGGCCTGGTCCCATCTTGAGCGTCAGCGCGGCGGCGGCGGCTTCCTTGGTGGTCCTGGCGAAGCGCAGATCGAGCTTGACCGGCGTATGCTGCAGGACCGCATCGATGCCATCCGGCGGGAACTCGAACAGGTTGTGCGCACGCGAGAGCTGCATCGCGCCGGCCGCCGCAAGGTGCCTTATCCGGTCGTGGCTATCGTCGGCTACACCAATGCGGGTAAATCGACGCTATTCAACCGGCTGACGGGTGCGGACGTGCTGGCAATGGACCAGGTGTTCGCGACACTCGATCCAACGATGCGCGAAGTGCGGCTCGCGAGCGGCCGGCGGGTCATTCTATCGGACACAGTGGGGTTCATATCCGATCTTCCGACAATGCTTGTGGCGGCGTTTCGAGCGACGTTGGAAGAAGTCATCGACGCTGATCTGATCTTGCATGTCCGTGACATCTCACACGAAGAGACAGAGGCGCAGGCCGAAGACGTTGCACGTGTGCTGGAGAGTCTTGGCATCGATTTGACCCCTGCGGAAAACCACGTCCTGGAGGTGTGGAACAAGGTTGACCGGCTATCTGCCGTCACGCGGTCTGAGGCGGAAAATGCCGCCCGGTTCCTGTCGCCCCGCCCCGTGCTGGTGTCGGCGGTGACGGGCGAGGGACTTGCGCAGCTGCTCGATGCCATCGATGCGCGGCTGGGTGCCAGCGATGAGATCGTGACAGTTCCGATCGCGACCGGGGACGGCAAATTGCGCGCATGGCTCCACGAAAATACCGATATTGTCGCCAGCGAAGAAAACGAAGATGGCAGCGCCCGTTTCACCGTGCGCATTCCCGCAGACAAGAAGGGCCGGCTGCTGGCCCGGCTCGGCAAGGCGGGTTAGAGCACGTTAGCCATAGCGGCTGTACCATCATATGCGGCCTGATTGTCGACACCTGCGCATGGGAGAGTGAGGGTGGTTTCGACATTGCTCATCGACTGAACTTGCTTGCGGCAAGGCACGGTTGAGGTCGCACGGATCATGGCTCGGACAGAGACTGCACAGTGCCTGATTGTCGGCGGTGGTCCGGCGGGCATGATGCTCGGCGTGCTGCTGGCGCGTGTGGGTGTCTCGGTGCGTGTGCTCGAAAAGCATGCGGACTTCCTTCGCGATTTTCGCGGCGACACGATACATCCATCGACGATGGAGGTGATGCAGGAGCTCGGGTGGCTTGAGGATTTCCTGCTTCTGCCGCACGCGAAGTTGGAGCGGCTGACCGTGATATTTGGCGGTACGCCGCTTCGGATGGCGGACCTCTCCAAGCTGCCGGTGTCCGCCCCTTACATCGCGATGACACCGCAGTGGAATTTCCTGAATTTTCTGGCCGAGAAGGGAAAAACCTATCCGGGTTTTGCTCTCGAAATGCAATCGGAGGCCATTGATCTTGTCATCGAGGCGGGACGGGTGGCGGGCGTGGTGGTGCAAACGCCGCAGGGGCTGCGCACCTTGCACGCCAATCTCATCGTTGCCGCCGATGGTCGTGGCTCTGTGCTGCGGGATAAGAGCGGGCTCAAGGTGCTCGACATCGGTGCGCCGATGGACGTGCTGTGGTTCCGGCTCGAAAAAAGCGCGGAGGACGCTGACGATTCACTTGGGCGCATCGAACCCGGTCACATCTTTATCAAGCTCAACCGTGGCGACTACTGGCAATGCGCCTACGTGTTCGACAAGGGGCATGTCGAAAAGGTGCGTGCCGCCGGGCTCGACAAGTTCCGCGAGAAAGTCGCCTGGCTTGCGCAGGTGCCGGGGAATCGTGCGCGGCAGATTGCAAGCTGGGATGATGTCAAACTGCTCAATGTGAAGGTGAACCGCCTGGAGCGGTGGTATCGCGAAGGTCTGTTGTGCATCGGGGATGCAGCGCATGCGATGTCTCCGATGGGTGGCGTTGGCGTGAACCTCGCGGTGCAGGATGCTGTCGCGGCAGCAAACGTGCTTTGGCAACCCTTGAAGGCTGGCACGCTGCGCGAGGAAGACCTTGCCTTGGTGCAGAAGCGCAGGTCTTTCCCGACGCGGATGACGCAGGACATGCAGGTTACGATGCAGAAGCGCGTGATCGCGCCGTCGCTTGGGGCGAAGAAGCTGATGGTGCCTCCCTGGCCGATGCGGCTCATCGCGCGGTTTCCATTGCTGCAGCGTATCCCAGCGCGTCTCATTGGCATGGGCGTCAGGCCTGAGCATGTCTCGGATGAGATCCGACAGGGTGACGGCGCTTAATAATGATCGCAAAAGTGTGAGCGCGCCCAACTCTTGCTCGAATTGCGGCCTAGTGTCATAAGACAGCGCGCACCGGAAACGGCGCGCTTTGTTTTGACCGGATCGCAACCATGCGATCGAGCAGCGGAGGTGCTGATGCGAAGCACCAACTCAATCCGCACCCCGCGAGAGGGTGCCTGATACCGCTCTTCGGCGCTCGCCGGAGCGCCGGTTCATACGCGCCGCGATCGGCGCGCTCTTTACCTGAAAAAGAATTCTTCAGAACCTAGAAAGTCTGGTGTTCGCCATGACTCTGTCCGTCATCGAGGCGGCAGATGAAGCGCGTGCGCATCTGTGCGCAGGTGCGCGCCATATCGCTTTGTCACCTGCTCAGCAGGCAGCTCTTGTCCGTTTTCCGCGCCGGCGGCGGAAGGCGGTGCGGCAGCTTGCGCTCGCGCATCCTTATCTTGCCGATCTGATGGTGTCGTTTCCCGCCGCCATCTTTGCAATCGCGCATGGCCGCCGCCGGCGCACCGTGGATGCGCGGTGTCTTGCGATCGCGGGAGCATCGCTTCGCGACATCGCGTTGGCGCTGGAAATTCCGTTCTGGTTGCGCCGCATGCCTCCCGAAGCATGCGGCCCGGCGTTGCTGTTGCCATTGCCGGACAGCGCGGACTTTTCCGCGCGTGTCGCCAACCTGATGCCGCGCAGTGCGGTGGATTGGGGCGGCTGGCTTGAAGCGGTGAGCCTGGGTTCCCGCATCATGGACGAGGCATTCGCCTTGTGGCTGGCGCGGGAGTGCAATCGCCACATCGTTCCGGGAGGCGCACAGGGGCTCGCAGCAATTGCCCTGTGGGCCTGGTATGGAACGGCGGAGCGCAATGCGGCGAGCAGTATGATCGTACGTGGCTGGGAGCCGCGCATGTCTCTCACCCAGGCGGCGAGGGATACGCTGACGTGGCTGCACGCCCTGGACTACCTGTTGTTCGAGGCGCCGGAGGCCGACGGCATCGCGCCGCCTGGTGACAACCATGTTGGGGACTTCACCTTCGTCGAGCTGGAGTGGGGTTTGCCGCTGGTGGCTGAAGGCATGCGCATGCGAAACTGCCTTGGCACCTACGCGGCCTATTGCTCCCGTGGCAGCCGGATCTGGAGCATCCGCCGGGATGGCGTTCCGGTGGCTGACATGGAAATCAGCCTTTCGCGCACGAGGCGTGGGGTGCCGCGGCTGGAGCAGCTCCACGCTGTCGGCAATTCGGACGCATCTGATGCAGTCTGGGCGGCCGCCTACCAATGGCTTTCCCGCTGGCGGCTGTTGGCGGAGGAGCGGCCTGTTGCAGGCGGTGAGCCACGTCTTAGGCGTGGCGCTTGGCTGGAGCTGTGGCTACCGTTCTGGCGTGCGAAAGGGTCGGGGCCCGGCCTGCCCATGCCGGTCACGTCGGACTATGAACAGTCTGTCGAGCACATGATTGATGCGGTTCGCCCGCTGGGTTGGGCTACGCGCCGGAGAAGCGGCTGACTTTTTATTGGTTTTTCAGAGTGTTGGCGTCCTTGTTGGGCGAATTCGGGCAAGCGCAACAGCTACTTGTTCGCAGGTGCAGCAATTTTGGTGACGCCAATCACGGACCAGGGAATCAGCGCCATGATACTTAACGCTCAAATCCCGACTCCCTGGCTCGGTCAGGCTGGTCAATACGAACAGAACATAACAGGTTCAACATGAGCAAGATGATGAAATCACATGTGATCGGAGGTTTCGCCTTGGCTGCGTTGGGCGCGGCCGGGCTTGCCGTGCAGGTCGCAAGGGCCGAGCGTCCGGTGTCTGAAGGTGTGGTGCCGCCATTGCCCATCACGCATCCCTCACGAGGTGTCGCCTCGCCGGTGCCATCGGTGCCGAGCGTGCTTGGCCTGGAGGACATGGTGCATGATTCCGTCATCAGCCGGGTCATCACGACGGCGGCGGTTGCCGAAGCTGCGGGTGCCGCGCCATCGAGCCCCGTCGTGGCCCCGTCGGTTCCGGGCGGCTTCAAGGTGGAAATGAGCGAGATCGATGACTTGAAGTCGGTCTATGCAACCGTGCGCTCGACTGACCGTGTTGAGGCGCGTGCGCGCATTGGCGGAACGATCTCGTCCTTGAACATCGATGAGGGTAGCGAGGTGAAGACTGGCCAGGTTTTGGCGACGGTCGTCGATCAGAAGCTGGCTCTCAAGCTCAAGGCTCTGGCTGCGCAGATCGAGGGCCTCAAGGCGCAGGTCGAGAACGCGAAGCGAGAGCTGGGCCGGCAGGAAGAACTCATCAAGCGCGGCTTCACGCCCAAGGCCAAGGTGGATGAATTGCGCACGCAGCTGGAAGTCGCTGAAAATCAGCTCAAGTCAGCGGAGGCGGAAAGCGACGTCGTAAACCGCCAGGTGCAGGAAGGCGAGGTTCTGGCGCCGGCATCGGGTCGTGCGCTGCTGGTGCCGGTGACGGTCGGATCGGTGGTGTTGCCTGGAGAGAGCCTGGCGACAATCGCCGCCAACCAGTACGTGCTGCGCCTGGAGCTGCCCGAGCGGCATGCGCGGTTCATCAAGAAGGGCGATCCGATCCAGCTCGGCCCGCGCACTGTGACCTCGGCCAACTCCCTCATCAAGGGTGCGATCACGCAGGTCTATCCCGAGCTGCAATCAGGTCACGTCATCGCTGATGCCAGTGTCACCGGGCTTGGCAATTACTTCGTTGGTGAGCGTGTGCTGGTCTATATCTCGGGTGGCAAGCGGCAAGGCATGGTGATCCCACATGAGTTCGTCACCACGCGATACGGCTACGACTTCGTCAAGGTCCGGCGCGACGGCGGCGCCACGGATGTGGTGGTGCAACTTGGTCCGGCGGCGGAACTCGGTGACGGCAAGGCCGGCATAGAGGTGCTGGGCGGGCTCAATCCTGGTGATGAGATCGTACAGCCATGACCGATAATTCCAACGCGCAAGACCTGGGTAAGGCGCAGCAGGCAAACCTTGGGCTTTCGGGGCGCCTTACCCGCGCCTTCATCGGCTCGCCGTTGACGCCGCTTTTGCTGCTGGCGTCGATCGCGCTGGGCCTCATCGCGCTCGTTTCGCTGCCGCGCGAGGAAGAGCCGCAGATCTCGGTGCCGCTGGTCGACATCATGGTCAATGCGGACGGTCTCAGGGCGCCGGATGCCGTGCGGCTCGTCACCGAACCGTTGGAGACGATCGTAAAGTCAATCAACGGCGTCGAGCATGTCTATTCGCAGACGGTCGATGACCGCGTCGTCGTGACGGCGCGCTTCCTTGTCGGCACGGAGGCGGATAACGCGATCCTGCGCGTACACGACAAGGTGCGCGCAAACCTCGATCGTATTCCGGTTGGTATTCCCGAGCCGCTGATCGTCGGCCGCGGAATCGATGACGTTGCCATCGTTGTGGCAACGCTGTCGCCAAAGCCGGAGGTGGCGCAGAGCTGGTCCGACAGTCGCCTTTATCATTTGGCCGATGACGTGCGGACGGAAATTGCCAAGCTCGACAATATCGGGCTCTCCTACCTTTCCGGCGGCCGTCCAGACCAGATCCGCATCGAGCCCAATCCGGAGAAGCTGGCGCTCTACGGCATCACGCTGGCGCAACTCGTCGGCAAGGTGAAGGAAGCCAACCGTTCGTTCCTGGCGGGAACCGTTCGCGAAGCCAACCAGGCTGTTCCGGTGGTCGCCGGCCAGACGCTCAAGGGCATTCCCGACATCGGACTGCTGCTGATGACGACGCGCGATGGCCGTCCGGTCTACGTGCGCGATGTCGCCCGCGTCGTGGTCGAGGCAAAGCCTCTGGAAAGCCGCGCATGGCAGATGCGCCCGATCCGTGTCGGTGGCGCGGAACACGGTGACGCAAAGGGCGATCATGGCGACGGTGGCAAGGTGTCGGGGCTGACACAGGTTCCAGCGGTTTCTGTTGCCATTGCCAAGCGTGCGGGTGCCAATGCGGTGACCATCTCGGAAGAGGTGATTTCGCGTCTGGAGCAGCTCAAGGGGAAACTCATACCCGACGACATCACGGTTTCGGTGACGCGCAACTATGGCCTCACAGCTGATGAGAAAGCCAACGAGCTTCTGTTCCATCTGGGTCTTGCGACCTTGTCGATCGTGCTGCTCGTCGGTTTCGTCATCGGCTGGCGCGAGGGCGTCGTTGTGCTCGTCGTCATTCCGACGACGATCCTGCTGACGCTCTTTGCTTCGTATCTGATGGGCTACACGATCAATCGCGTCAGCCTGTTCGCGCTGATCTTTGCCATCGGCATTCTGGTGGACGACGCCATCGTGGTGATCGAGAACATCGCCCGCCACTGGAGCATGAAGGATGACCGCTCCAAGGTGCAAAAGGCAATCGAGGCGGTGGCCGAGGTCGGCAACCCGACGATTATCGCGACGTTGACGGTGGTTGCGGCGCTGCTGCCGATGCTGTTCGTGTCGGGGCTGATGGGGCCTTACATGAGCCCGATCCCTGCCAATGCGTCGGCGGCCATGATCTTCTCGTTCTTTGTTGCGGTGATCCTGACGCCGTGGCTGATGGTGCGGATCGGCAAACCGCACGAAGGCGGGGATAGCGAAGGCGGCCACGAGGACGGCGGCGTTCTGGGCCGGCTCTATGTCAAGGCGGCGCGGCCGATCCTGCGATCGAAAAAGGCGAGCTGGATCTTCCTGCTCAGCGTCGGCTTTGCCACGCTTGCGTCGCTGACGTTGTTCGCGACCAAAGCGGTGACGGTGAAGCTCTTGCCCTTCGACAACAAGTCGGAGCTGCAAGTCGTTGTCGATCTGCCGGAAGGTTCTTCGCTCGAAGCGACGGACCGCACGTTGCGCGACGTGGCAGAGCGTATCAAGACACTCGACGAGCTGGAAAGCGTAGAGGCCTATGCGGGCACCGCAGCTCCGTTCAACTTCAACGGATTGGTGAGGCACTTCTACTTGAGAAGTTCGCCTGAGCTCGGCGACCTGCAGATCAACCTCAAGGCCAAGCATCATCGCGACCGCACCAGCCATGAGATTGCGCTCGATGTGCGCAAGAGGCTTGAGGGGCTTGCGGTTCCTGATGGCACGTCGATCAAGGTTGTTGAGGTGCCGCCGGGTCCGCCGGTCCTCTCGACACTTCTGGCCGAGATCTATGCCAAGGACCCCGAGACGCGCCGCGAGGTTGCCGAGAAGGTCAAGGAAGCGTTCCGCTCAGTGCCCTATATCGTTGATGTCGACGATAGCTATGGGCGTCCGGCCGAGCGGCTGCGCATTGCTGTCGATCACGATAATCTCGAGTTCCACAACGTCGAGGAGAGCGACGTCTACGATACGATCCAGTCGTTCCTGGCTGGCGTACCGGTTGGCTACTCGCATCGTGGCGGCGGCCGGCATCCTGTCGAGATCGCTGTTGCCCTGCCGAAGTCCTCGCGCACGGTGACGGCGGCGACGCTGGCAACGCCTGTCCCGGCCAATGCTCTTCCCGGCAACCGGACAATCGTCGAGCTTGGTGACGTGGTGAAGGTGAAGAAGGAACGGACCTCATATCCCGTCTTCCGTCACAACGGCCGGCCTGCCGAAATGGTTCTGGGTGAGCTGGCAGGTGCCTACGAGGCGCCGGTCTACGGCATGCTGGCCGTGGCCGACGCGATTGAGAAGGCCGACTGGGGCAACTTGGAAAAGCCACAGATCCGCTACCATGGCCAGCCCATCGACGACACCAAGCCGGTGCTGCTGTGGGATGGCGAGTGGGAAGTGACCTACGTGACGTTCCGCGACATGGGTGCTGCTTTCGGCGTGGCGATCCTTGGCATCTACTTCCTGGTGGTCGGGCAGTTCGGTTCATTCCGTCTGCCGCTGGTCATCCTGACGCCGGTGCCGCTCACGCTGATCGGCATCATGATCGGCCATTGGCTGTTCCATGCACCGTTCTCGGCAACCTCGATGATCGGTTTCATCGCACTTGCCGGCATCATCGTTCGCAACTCGATTCTTCTGGTGGACTTCATCCGCAACGGCAGCCACCCGGACATGAGCTTGCGGCAGACGCTCTTGGAAGCAGGGGCCATTCGCTTCAAGCCGATCCTGCTGACGGCGGTGGCGGCGATGATCGGCGCGGCGGTGATCCTCACCGATCCGATCTTCCAGGGGCTGGCGATTTCGCTGTTGTTTGGCCTCGTCTCATCGACGCTGCTCACCGTTCTCGTCATCCCAGCAATCTATGTCGTGCTGCGCGATGACGGCGTGCCGCTCGATCCCGAGCCTGGCGATGAAAGCACGGAGGAAGCCAGCGTGGCGCCTGCCACTTGACGAAACCGGTATTGGTGGTTGTTCCAGCCGCTCGCTGAGGCTACGGTCTGGCAGTTTGCCAGACCGGGCCGAGGGAGTGGTTCTACATGAGTGAGGGCGTCAAAGGCGGGTTCGATATGGGCCTGCTCGACGATGTGGGCACAGCATATCGGCGCTATGCGGCAGGGGATTGTGTGTTCGTCACCGAAGACGAGGGTGACTGCATGTATCTGGTCCGCTCGGGGCTGGTTGAGATTGTCGCCTATGGCACTGTGCTCGACCGTGTGGGGCCGGGCGGTATGTTCGGCGAGATCGCCCTGATCGATGGGGCGCCACGTACCGCCAGTGCGGTGGTGGTGGAGGATTGTGAAGTGGCGCCGATTACGCGCGAGGGGTTCTTGACCCTGGTACAGCGCAATCCAGAGTTTGCCATTGAGGTGATGCGCACATTGGCCCGGCGGCTCAGAGGCATGAACGAAGGCTTGTGAACGACGCGGGCGTGGGTCGGTTGAGCATGTTTAGCTGAACCGCTGCACACTTCAGCTAAACATGCTCTAGCTCCAGCGCCGGTTCGACCACATCCACTGCTCGGGATATTCCCGCACCCAGCGCTCGAACACCTGCTGCATCTCGGCCATCGCGGCGCGGATATCGGCACCCTGATCGGCGGTGCGGGGAATGCGCAATTCGGTAAGTTCGATCCAGAAACGGCTGGATTTTCCCTTGCGCACGCAGCGCGCCAGCCAGACGCGGGCGCCGACACGGCGGGCAATCATCACGCCTATGGCTTGCGTCAGTGCCGGCTTGCCAAAGAACGGGACCGGAATGCCGGTTCGGTCATAAAGATCGCAGACCATTCCGAGGCGGCCGCCGCGACGCACATAGTCCATGATGACGCGCGCGGTCTTCTGGCTTTCGCCATGATCGCCCTCGACGCCGCCGCGGCCGAACAGTCCACCAGGATAGAGATCCCGGCGCTGGTCGCGCAGGTACTGGTCAACGTAGGGATTGTTGACAGAACGATAGACGGCTGCCGGTTCGGCGCCGGCGATGGTGAGCGGCCAGATCGCCAGCTCCCAGTTGCCCATGTGAAGCGAGACGCCGACGATGGGGCCAAGCTTGTCGCGATAGCGCAGGAAAATTTTCGGGTGCTTGATCTCGATGCGATCGGTGTCGTGGATCAACTCGTCGATACGCATGGTCTCGATCATGACGCGGCCGAGGTTCTCCCAATGCGCATTGGCAATGGCGAGTCGTTCGGCGTCGGTCTTGTCGGGAAAAGCGATGGCAATGTTGGCGAGGGCGCGCGCGTGCCTCTTGGGATTGATGATGGGTGCGAGCCTGCGCCAAGTCCACGCCGACAAATTGCACGCGACCTCCAGCGGCAGTGCGTGACTGGTCGCCACCACAAAGCGCAGCGCGTAGTATTCAAGCCGGAATTGAAAGTCGCGCAGGAGGGGAATTGGCTTCATCGGCATAATGGTTGCGGCAAGATGGTGCCCGTGGGCGGCAGGCTGCCCATCACGAGGCACTGCGTTTCCCGCTTCTGACGGGAGGCGCGCTCCTGGTCAACCCCGGCATTTGCCCCATGCACGCCTAAAAAAGATACGTGGGTTTTTTGCGGGTGTGCGGACGTTCGCTTCCGGGCTGCTTGCGCAGTCAACCGGTCCAGACATTCAGCGCGCATGCTGCTGGTTATCGCGCATCAGGGCGGGTTCGGCGAACGATGGCTGCAATCCTTCGCGTACGACGAGGCGCCTAATAGGGGCGAATGCCTTCAGCGCAAATAGCCCGGCGCCACGCGCTAGATGGACCGGCAGGAACGGCGAGAGCAGCGATTTGTTGAGCAGATCGATGATCCAGCTGCGGGCGGTAACATCTGCCCGGCGGGCGCGGTCGAAGGCAGCCAGGACTTCGGGGCCGCCAATGTCGCGACCGGAATGCAGGGCATCCTGGATGCAGTCGGCAAGGGCGGCGGCATCGCGCAGTCCGAGGTTCAGTCCTTGCGCGCCGATTGGCGGTATGACGTGCGCGGCCTCACCCACCAGGGCAACGCGGTTCTGAGCGAAGGTGCGCGCAGTCAGGCCTGAGAGTGGGAATAAAACACGGGGACTGACGGTGGCGATGGTGCCGAGCAAGCCTTTCAGTCTCAGTTCGAGGGCGTGCCGGAAGGCGGTATCGTCGAGGTCGGCAAGGCGCTGGGCTTCGGCGGGGCGTTCCACCCAGACCAGGCTGGAGGAGAGGCCGGGCATCGGAACGGTGGTGCATGGGCCCGCCGGGCGATGAAATTCGGTCGATATTCCATTGTGTTCGCGGGAATGGGTGAAGATCGTGGTCAGGGCGCTCTGGTCGTAACTCCAGCGGTCGGTGGCGATACCAGCCGCATCGCGGCAGATGGAGCGGCGGCCATCGGCGCCCACAACCAGGCGGCTGCGGATGGTGCGGCCCTCAGCCAAGGTTGCCGTGACGCCATCGTCATCGATGGCGAGGTGGCGCACGCCTGCGGTGTCGATAAGTGTGACGCGGGAACCGGGCTCCCGGCAACGCGCCCGGAGCGCATCGACAAGTGGGGTATTGGGAACATTGAAGCCGAAAGACGCGCGGCCGATCTCGTCGGAATGGAATGTTACTTCAGGTGCTCGGAACAGCGCGTCCCTATCGTCGATCAAGCGGATTGTCGTCAGGCTGGATGCAACTGGGCGTAGTTTTTCCCACACGCCCAGGTTGGCAAGCATGGCAATCGAGCCAGGGAAGAGTGCTGCTGTGCGCATATCGAGGCGGTCGCCCGCTGGTTGGTGAGGCGGTCCCGCAAGCGCCGTTTTCGCGCCTGCGTGGTCTAGCGCAAGGGCTGCGGCCAGTCCGGCTGGTCCGCCGCCGACTACGACAGCGTCGAAATCATCGTCGCGGCCCGTTTGGCCCTGCGCAATCTCAGGAGGCTGGAAATGCATCGGTTCCACCTTTTGAGCCATTGGCGCTGATGTGACCTTGTTCCCGACTAAACCTGGATGGCCTGATGCACGCGATTTCGCCTTGATTGCAATCAGCTGAGGGTTCACGCGGGCCGGTTCTTAGCCGCCTCGGCCGAAAGGCGGTTCGCGGTGATCTTAATTCGGTGCGCACAGAGCTGGCCAGAGGACATGTGCTCATCATCTGCCACTAACGACGACACGCAAGCCACCCGTGGTGCCAAACCATTGATGCCGGTGTGGAATCCATTGCGAATTACTGTCATGTGGCTGGCAGCTCTGAGAGCTGAAAAGTTGCAGATTCGCCACGCAGAAGTTGTGAGATCGAATTGTAACGGCATTCCATGTTTACGGGAACGCAGCCTGTCTATTAACTGTCGATTAGCTGGCGATGTGATTTCGGCACTCTTGCCGAGGCTAGTCACCCAGCCTGCACCACGGGATCAGGTTCGGCAATCTTGAGTGGTTGTCTGTGCCAGTAGCGTCAGTTGATTGGAGAGTGTTCATGATTGGGGGACTGTTGAGGACGACCAGCTTGGCGGCACTATTCGCCGTTAGCGGTCTTGTCGGAGGGATGACGCAGGCGAATGCCGCCGATCTTGGTGGTGATTGCTGTGCGGATCTGGAAGAGCGGGTTGCCGAACTCGAGGCGACCACGGCTCGCAAGGGTAATCGCAAAGTTTCGCTGACCGTTTCTGGTTGGGTCAACGAGGCGGTCCTGTTCTGGGACGATGGCGTCGAGTCCAATGCCTATCAGGTCACCAACATGGTGTCGCAGACCCGTTTCCGCTTTACGGGTAGCGCAAAGATCAGCGCCGACTGGACAGCTGGCTACTTGATCGAGCTGGGTGTTGCGGGTTCGCGTTCGGATGGCGTGGACGCGAATTTCGATGACCAGGGTACAGGCGTCAGCGTTCGTCATAGCGCTTGGTATCTGCAGTCCAAGACACTGGGTAAGATGACAGTTGGCCAGTTCTCGTCAGCGACCGATGGTTTGCTCGACGCTCACGTCGCCAACATCGGCCACTTCATGAGCGAGAACGGCGCTGCCATGGTCGGCGGGTTCAGAGTGCGTAATGCCGCGGGCGGCACAGGGCCCCGGCTCAACGCGTTCATGGGTGGTACGGGAGCTGTGGCGACTGCAGGCACCGACCCCGGTCAGATCGGTGAAGGCAACCGCAACAACGTCGTGCGTTATGACTCACCCGCGCTCGCAGGCTTCACGGTCTCGGCGGCTTGGGGCGAGGATGACATGTGGGATGTCGCCCTGCGTTACGCTGGTGAGTTCAGCGGCTTCAAGCTGGCCTTGAACGTCGGCTATCAGGAATGGCGTGATGGCAACAATGACGAGCGCAACTGCGACGTCGGTGGCGCTGGTCAGCCGGATCGCTCGTGCTCGCAGTTCGGCGTATTCGCCGGAATCCTGCATGCTCCGACTGGCCTCTTTGTCGAAGGTGGTTACGGTATCCGCTGGGATGACAACGTACCTGCAGCGTTCGATGATAATTCGACGCAGTGGTTCGTCGTTGCGGGTATCGAGCAGAAATTCTTTGCGCTCGGCAAGACCACCCTCTTTGGTGAGTATCAACGCTGGGATATCGGGCTCACCGGAGCTGGCTTGTTCGATACGTCAGAGATGAGAGCCTGGGGTCTGGGCATCAATCAGCAGATCGATGCCGCTGCGATGGATCTCTACATCCACTATCGCAACTATGATGCCCAGAGCACGACTGGAGCCACGACGACCGAATACCAGAACTTCCATCAGTTGACGGCTGGCGGTCGCATCCAGTTCTGATAGCGATCCACCGGAAATTTCCAAGGTTGCAGGGGGCCGCGCGAGAAGCGCGGCCCTTTTGCCTATCAGAGGTGTGATCGCGGGGCGGGTGGTTCTGCGATGGCGCGGATGTGCCGGGCGGCATTGCGTTGATGTTGCCTCTGCGGCCGCTGTAGCAGCAACTTTATTGCTTTCGATTCGTCTCAGCGTTCGAGGCGGTGCGGTGTCTACGTTGATCTGGCAGGGTGTGTGCAGAGCGATAGGCAACTCGACTGAAGTCTAAGGGCCTACGGCCTGATCTGGCGCAGGCTGTTGAAAAGCAGTCTTATGTGCGGGTTGAGCAACCCCATTCGTGTCTCATCAGCCACAATTCTTGCTGAAAGCTTTCAATTACCTCACGCTATTATTGCGGCGGTAACGTCGGTCATTCTATGAAACTCTCAGTGTTTGCGAGTCGTAGGGTGGCCCTCACAGGCCAATTGGCGGTTTTTCGACATCTCGTCGCAAGGATCGCCGCGGGAAGCAGCCCGGCGCCCACGTCTCACGACAGCGTATCTCCAGCGTCAGTTCTTGTTGCGTCACTCGCGTAACGCGTCCGGTCAGGGCCGCGCGTGCTTCCATGCATGCGTCGCTTGGTCAGGACACGGGACCTAGAGCCGGGCCGCGCGTGCGCTTCCCGTTTCGCCGGACACTCGAAAGTGGAGATGACATTATGATTGGGGGACTGATGAAGAGGACCAGCCTTTTCGCCATCGCCGCCGTTGCCGCGACCGCCTTCGGTGCGTCGGCTCAGGCTGCGGATCTCGGTGGCGACTGCTGCGCGGATCTGGAAGAGCGCGTTGCAGAGCTTGAAGCCACCACCGCCCGCAAGGGCAACCGCAAGGTTTCGCTGACCGTTTCTGGTTGGGTGAATGAGGCCGTGCTGTTCTGGGACGATGGTGTTGAGACCAATACCTACCAGGTGACTCACATGGTCGCGCAGACGCGCTTCCGCTTGGTCGGCAGCGCCAAGATCGACGAGGATCTGTCTGCGGGCTACATCATCGAGCTGGGTGTGGCGGGTTCGCGTTCGGACGGCGTTGATGCTGCCAACGACGATAACGGTTCGGGCGTTGGTGTTCGCCACAGCGCCTGGTACTTGCAGTCCAAGCGTCTCGGCAAGATGACGGTCGGCCAGTTCTCGACGGCGACCGACGGTCTGATTGATTCGCACGTTGCAAACATCGGCCACTTCGACAGCGAGAACGCAGCCGCGATGGTTGGTTCGTTCCGTTTGCGCCGTGCGGATGGTACAACCGGACCGCAGCTGCGCAACATGATGGGCGGCACCAGCACCGACTCCGCGCAGATCGGTGAAGGCAACCGCATGAACGTCGTGCGCTACGACTCGCCTTCGCTTCAGGGCTTCACGCTTTCGGCCTCATGGGGTGAGGACGATCAGTGGGATGTCGCTCTGCGCTACGCTGGCGAATTCAACGGCGTCAAGCTTGCCATGAACGTCGGCTACCAGCAGTGGCGTGATGGCAATAACGATGAGCGCAACTGCCTCACCGGTGGCGCTGGCGATCCTGACAAGGCTTGCAGCCAGTTCGGCGTGTTCGGCGGCCTGCTGCATGCTCCGACGGGTCTGTTCGTCGAGGCAGGCTACGGCATCCGCTGGGACGACAATGCGACTGCAGTGCAGGACGATACGTCCACGCAGTGGTTCGTCATCGCTGGTATCGAGCGCAAGTGGTTCCCACTCGGCAAGACCACGTTCTTCGGCGAGTACCAGGCTTGGGACATCGGTGCGACCCAGGGCACGATCGCTACGTTTGACAATTCAGACATGCGGGCCTGGGGTCTTGGCATCAATCAGCAGATCGACGCTGCTGCGATGGACCTCTATCTGCACTATCGCAACTACGACGGCGACTCTACGCTTCGTAACACCACGACCGAATACCAGAACTTCCATCAGTTGATGGCTGGCGGTCGCATCCAGTTCTGATCTCTTCCGATCGGAACTTGCCAGAACAAGAAAGCTGCACCTCCGGGTGCGGCTTTTTTGCTGTCTGGGGCGTTCTTGTGCGTTCTGCAGGTGCGTGGTTCATGTTGGCAGGTGCCAGCAAAAGGCGGCCAAGGCGGGGTCGGGGCGGCTTCTGGCAAGTGCCTGTGACAAGTGGCTAAAGCGCAGTTTTTGTGGACAAAAAGTGGCAATTCTCGACCCTGAGGCGAGTTGGCTTCGGATTGTGGGCAATCGGCCACATGGCGCATGTAACACACTCGAACTGTGAAATATTCATCGGGACTTAACCATGATCGAATGATGCTTGAGGTTCCGGGCGCGACGCATCATGTTCGCTGGGAATATGGTGCCGCGTAATGCCCGGCGGGGTTTATTCGATGCGAATTGGTAGAATTACAGTTGTGACCGTGGCGTTGATGGCTGTTTCGACGGCCGCCGCTGCGTTTCAGGAACAGCAAGGCGCGGCTCCGGCAGCCGCGGGTGCGCAGGTGCAGGCTCCCGTGGATGCCGCTGCAAAGCCGAATATCGGGTTTTCGTCGACGGATGCTGCCAAAGGTGCGGGCACCGAGGTGCGTATCCCTGGGCTTGGCAAGCTTGGCGTGCTGCCGAAGATGGATTTCGGGCTTGAGCTGCTTTACGGCGCGGCATCGGAGCCCAAGCCTGAAGATGTGCGGCCGAATTCGACATCGGAGGATGGCGACCTCAGGATCAGAGGCACGGTCAAACACCGGTTCTGATCGATTGTGCCGATGAGCGATTTTAAGGGGAGCCTTGGGCTCCCCTTTTTCGTTCCTGCTGCAATTCGGAGTAGGCTGCATTGCTGAAGCGCCCGGGGAGTGCGCCGTCCCCGTGTTTTGGGAGTGGGGCTTGTGCGGGGCGAGGGTGTGACGGCCGCGATGGTGTATCTGGCAGGTGATTGCTGTGGCGGTAGGTCCAGTGGAGCCGCGCTCGGGTCGGGGCGCATGGAGGACTTGGTGACGTGAAGCTCGCAGGGTTCGCGGTCCATGTGTTGACAGGGCTCGGCGCTGTGTGTGCGCTTTTCGCCGTGGAGGCTGTTTTTGCAGCGGCGTGGTCTCAGGCGTTCATGTGGCTTGGCGCCGCCTTCCTCATCGACGGCATTGATGGGCCGATCGCCCGCGCGGTCAATGTCAAGGCCAACCTGCCGCGCTACAGTGGCGAGCGGATCGATCTTGTCATCGACTACATCACTTATGTGTTCGTGCCGGTGCTGATGCTCCTGATGGCGGACAGGTTGCCGTCGGGCGCCGGGGCGTGGCTGGGCGGACTTGTGCTGTTATCCTCGCTGTTTCATTTCTCAGATGTAGAAAGCAAATCCGAGGATCTTTCGTTCGTTGGCTTTCCGGCGATCTGGAACCTCGTGGCGTTCTACATATTCGCGATGGATATGGGGCCGATTGCTGCATCAGTGCTGATCGTCGTGTGCGTGCTGCTGACGTTCGTTCCTCTGCACTGGGTGCATCCGCTGCGTGTCGTTGAAATGAGACCGGTGACGTTTGTGGCGACGGTGGCGTGGTCTGCTGCCGCGCTATGGAGCGTGATGGCGGGCTTCCCGCCGCCGTGGCCCGCACAGCTTGTCCTGGCAGGCGTGGCCATCTACGGCATTGCGTTGTCGCTTTGGCTGTCGCGCGGGTTGTTGCGCTAAACAGTGTGGTATCGCGCTGGCTCCAAGCGGGCGGAGTAATCGCGACCAACTTTAAGCGCTCATGGCTTGTGCGAGTGGGATTTCGGGTCTGCTTGTGCCCGATCAGGCTGTGTCCTTGGGCGGTTCTATCCTGTACCAAACGACATAGAGCGCGGGCAGGAAGACCAGGGTCAACAGTGTCGCGCCGAGCAGGCCGCCAATCACCGCATAGGCCATCGGTCCCCAGAAGACGGTTCGCGCAATCGGCAGCATTCCCAAAATTGCAGCAGCCGCGGTCAGCAGGATCGGCCGGAGCCGGTGTTCGGTGGCGCTGACGACGGCGTGCCAGCGGTCCAGACCCGCACTGATGTTGCCTTCGATCTGATCGATCAGGATCACCGAATTGCGTATCACCATGCCGACCAGGGAGATGACGCCGAGAATGGCGACAAATCCAAGAGGCACGTTGAAAAGCAGCAGTGCCGCGGTAACGCCGATCAGCGCCAGCGGTGCCGTCAGCAGGACGATGGCTAGGTTCTGGAAGCTGCGCAGCTGGATCATCAAGATGGTCAACATCAAAAACGCCATCAGCGGAAACACGGCGAAGATACTGCCACGCGCCTTGGCCGAATCTTCCAGCGTGCCGCCTATGGCAACGTCGTAGCCGGCAGGTAGCGCGGCGCGGAAGGCATCAATGGAGGGCTGCAGGAGGTTGACGACGTTGATGGCCTTGAGATGGCCGGCGACATCCGCCTGCACCGTGATCGTTGGTAGACGCTTGCGGCGCCAGATCAGGGGCGGCTCCAGTTGATAGGTCAGTGTGGCGACCTGTGCCAGCGGCACAGTTTCTCCGGAAGGTGTGGACAGCTGAAGGAAACGTAGTGTTTCCAATTCAGCGCGCTCGCCGGGCACCGCGCGCGCAACGACATCGATCAAGTAGGTGTCGTCGCGCACCTGGGTAATGGTGGTGCCGGAGAGCACGGAGTTGATGTTGCTTGCCACCTGCCGCGAGGTAAGACCGACGGCGCGTGCCCGGTCCTGGTCGATGTCGACCTTCACCACCTTCGACATCTCGTTCCAGTCGTAGTTGATGTTGGTGACATTTGGGTCGGCTCCGATCATACCGGCAAACTTCAGAGCCATGGCGCGGACTTCGCCGGGGTCTGGTCCGCTGACACGAAACTTAAGTGGCCAGCCGACAGGC
This sequence comes from Hyphomicrobiaceae bacterium, assembly GCA_020442165.1. Classification (GTDB taxonomy): domain Bacteria; phylum Pseudomonadota; class Alphaproteobacteria; order Rhizobiales; family Hyphomicrobiaceae; genus JAEUMD01. The sequence goes on from JAGRKV010000052.1 coordinate 131,506, forward strand.
GGCCCCAATTCGAGCGGACTGATGCGGATGAGAGCGTTGTCAAAGCCGCTCGACATAGCCTCTTGCAAGCGTGCTGCGACTTCGGGCCGGACCTTGAAACCTTTCGTCATGACCACGGCTTGCGCGAAGAACGAATTGGCGAGTTGGGCGTCGAGCGGCAAATAGAATCGCACCGCGCCCTGGCCGACGTAGAACGTCCAGTAGTCGATTTCGGGATCAGATTTCAGGATCGCCTCGATCCGCTTGACTGTTGCGTCGGTGGCGTTGATCGAAGCGCTTTGCGGAAGAGTGACGTTGATGAGCAGTTCGGCGCGGTCGGAGGCCGGGAAGAACTCCTGTTGTACAAAGCGCATGCCAAAAAGTGCTGCCAGGAATATGCCCGCCGTGGCACCGAGTACAATAAACTTGTGGCGCAGGATTTTGTCGAGGGTGCGTGCGAAACGGCTGCCTTCACCGTGTTCCGCGTGATGCGCCTTCATGGAGTCGGGTAGGAGGTAGACACCTGTCAACGGCGTGAAGAGTACGGCGACAACCCATGATGTTATCAGCGCAATGCCGACGACCGCGAACAGCGAGAACGTATATTCACCTGCGCCGCTGCGCGCGAAGCCCACGGGCACGAAACCTGCGATCGTGACCAATGTGCCGGTCAGCATCGGGAATGCCGTCGACGTATAGGCGTAGGTCGCTGCCGAAATCTTGTCAGCACCCTGTTCCAGACGCCAGATCATCATCTCGACAGCGATCATGGCGTCGTCGACGAGAAGGCCCAGCGCGATGATGAGAGCGCCAAGAGAGATGCGCTGTAACGAAATGCCGAAATAGAGCATGAAGGCGAATGTGATGCCGAGCACCAGCGGAATTGCCACGGCAACCACTACGCCGGGGCGCCAGCCAAGTGCGAAGAAACTCACGCCGAGAACGATGGCGATGGCTTCCCACAGCGTCTTGGTGAATTCACCAACGGCTTCCTCGACCACATGGGGCTGGTTGGATACGAGGTGGGGCTCGATGCCGATAGGAAGGTCGGTGACGACTTCGACCATCTTGTCGCGGATCGCTTCGCCGAGCGCCAGTACATCGCCGCCACTTGCCATGGAAATAGCCAGCCCGATCGCCGGGGCGCCATTGAAGCGGAACATCGGTTGTGGCGGATCGACATAGCCGCGGCGGATCTGTGCGATGTCGGCGAGCTTGTAGAAGCGGTCGCCAGCCTTGAGATTGACGGTGCGGAGACTTTCCTCGCTGTCGAAGCTACCCGAAACGCGCACGGCCACCCGTTCGTCGGGACCATCAAGGATGCCGCTGGGCACGATTGCGTTCTGCGACTGCAGTGCATCCATGAGGACGCTCGCATCGATGCCGAGTGATGCCATCTGCTTGGTCGAGAATTCGAGGAAGATTTTTTCGTCCTGCGTGCCGATGAAGTCGACCTTGGCCACACCTGCGGTTGCCAGAAGACGGGTGCGAACCTTCTCCAGCTCGTCGCGCAATTCGCGCATGGTGTAGCCGTCGCTGGTGAAGGCATAGATGATCGAGTAGGTATCGCCGAACTCGTCGTTGAAGAACGGGCCCTGGATGCCACTCGGCAGCTGGGAGCGAATGTCGCCCACCTTCTTGCGCACCTGGTACCACAGGTCGGAAACCTTCGATGCGGGCGTTGAATCCTTCAGGTTGACGTAGACCAGCGAGTCGCCGGGCTTGGTGTAGCTGCGGACAAAATCGAGGAATGGCAGCTCTTCAAGCTTCTTTTCGATCCGGTCGGTCACCTGGGTGAGCGTATCGCTGGTGGTGGCTCCGGGCCAGAGCGTGCGCACGACCATGGTCTTGATCGTGAAGGGCGGGTCTTCTTCGCGTCCCAGTTTCTCGTAGGAGAAAATGCCAGCGAAGGCCGCCATGAGCATGAAGTAGAATACCAGGCTTTTGTGACGTAGTGCCCAGTCCGACAGGTTGAAGCTGCTCATGGCCGGGCGCTCGTGATAAGTCTGACGGTCTGGCCTTTCTGCAGCCGGTTGACCCCGGCGGTGACGACGATTTCCCCCTTGTCGAGCCCGCTGGCAAGGATCACCCGGTCTGCCTCGAAGCGCGATACCACGACCGGCTTCAGATCGACCTGCGAGGTCTTGGGATCGTATGCCCAGACCGCGGGCTTGCCGTTCTGGTCATAAAGGGCCCCGGAGGGAAGGATGACGACCGGTGCCGTCTTTTCCTTGAGACGGCCGACCACACTGGCGCCGAAGCGCATGGCGGGTGGCGGATTCTTGAGTGTTGCCTTGACCTGATAGGTGCGGGTTACAGCGTCTGCGACGGGAGATACCTCGCGTACCTTTGCTTCAGCCGTCAGCTTGGGGTCGGAGAGCAGCGATACGAACAGCTCGGGACGGTCGGTTTGCTTGCGGTCGCGGAATGCTGACTCAGCGATATTGAAAACTGCGTCGACCTCATCGGGCTTGGCTAGTTTGACGACCATCTGCCCGACGTTGACCACTTGGCCAGGCTCGGCACCTACCGCGGTCACTATGCCATCGAAGTCGGCATTGAGTTCGCTGTACTTCAGCTGGTCGTTGGCCAGGGACAGGGCTGCCTTGGCCGATTCCAGTTTGGCTTCCGCAGAGCGGAGGTTGCGCAATGCGGCATCATAGTTTGAGCGCGTCGTCACACCCTTTTCGAGAAGCTGTTTGAGACGGTCTTCCGCCGACTTGGCCTCGACCAGGACAGCCTCCGCTGAGCTGACATCGGCTTCGGCCGAACGCAGCTTGTTGCGGAAATCCTGTTCGTCCAGCCGGGCCAGCAGGTCGCCCGCCTTGACGCGCACGCCTACATCAACCGCTCGCGATACAAGTTTTCCGGAAACGCGAAAACCGATGCTGCTTTCCTGACGCGGTCGGATTTCGCCGACAGCTTGGCGGTCGTCCTCAATCGACTGCGGATCTATGACAGTGGTGCGGACCGGACGGATGACAGTGTGTTGGCGTTCCGGCGGGGCCGCGCTCATGAAATGCCATGCCAGTGCGATGGCTGCCAGAAATGCGAAGCCCGCCACGAGGTACTTCAAGGGTAGGTTTGGCATGGTTAAGCTCTCCCCGATTGGCTGCATCACGTAAGCACATTTTGAGCTGCTGGCAATAAGTGCAGCTTGTGGCAGCGCATCAATTGTTTTCAGCAAACACGCGCTATTGATTGTTCGATGAGGTTGGCCGCGGTGGATTGAAGGAGGTTGCGGCCTTTTACCTAGAGTTCATCCATTCAGGGCTGCCGGATGCTTGGAGTTGAGCGGCCTAAAGTGGCGGTGCAGAATTGCGCATGACCGTGTTGGCTATTGCAGTTTTCTTCTCGGCTGCAGCTTGTGATTGGGAGGGCAGACCTTGGCATCAGGCCAGCAGCCACACATCGGTGAGGCGGTTGTGGATTGGCGGCCGAGACCATGGCCTCAACCGGTCTCGCTGAAAGGCGAATTCTGCAACGTGGTGCCGCTGGCCGTCGCTCATGCTTCGGGCCTGCACGCGGCCTATTCATCGGGCAGCGACCGCGACTGGACGTACATGCCCTATGAGTGCCCAGGCACGATCGCGGAGACGCAGGCCTGGATCGAGAGCCTGATCGCGGGCGACTGCTTTTTTGCCATTGAAGACAAGTCGAGCGGAGCGCCGCTTGGGATTGCCTCCTACATCCGCATCGATCCTGGCAACGGTACGATCGAGGTGGCGCACATCAATTTCGCGGAGCCCTTGCAGAGGACCCGATTGGGCACCGAGGCCGTCTACCTTCTTCTCGCTCATGCGTTCGATGACCTGGGCTACAGGAGATGCGAATGGAAATGCGATAGCCTCAATGCGCGGTCACGGCGTGCCGCTTTGCGATATGGCTTCAGCTTCGAAGGTATTTTCCGTCAGGCTGTCATCTACAAGGGGCGTAACCGCGATACGTCCTGGTATGCGATGATCGACAAGGATTGGCCGGTGCTGAAAAGGGCCTTTGAAACCTGGTTGGCGCCGTCGAATTTCGATGCTGCCGGTCGGCAGCTTTCGGACCTTGGGGTGCTGACGAAGGCCGCGCTGGGCTCACTTTGAGGCGGCGGCCCGGATGAGAGCGGGTTGGGTGTGTTCCATGTCGCGCCCAGCGAATTGCGGTGAACGTGCAGCAGCGTCACGGGCAAATTCCGAGAGCTTGACAAGTTGCCTCATAATGTCGGCCAGACGTATTTGCAGGGATAGTTCGTTGAGGCTGCCCGATCGATCGAACTGGAGTGCCGCCTGGGCGACGACCAGAGATCTTGGCGCAGCGAGGAGACCCATTGACGAGGCCACGCGCTGCATATCGCCAATGGCGCCGCCGCAGATACGGCCTCCGGCGACCTGAAGGAAAGCCACGGCTTTGCCTTCGACTTCCGTCGGGCGATCGTTGAAGCAGGGGAAGCAGTCGAGGACGAGCTTCATGACGCCAGACATGGCCCCGTGATGCTCAGGTGAGCACCAGACGAAACCGTCTGCCCACGCCACATCGGCATGAAGCACCGCGATGCGGTCGTTGTCCTTCGCCTCGTTGCCGGCAAGAGGCAGGTCCTGAGGGTCGAACATCCGCGTGTCGCAGCCCGCTTCGCGAAGCATGTGTGAGGCCTCAAGGGCCAGCTTGCGGCTGAAAGCGCCTTTACGGCAGGAGCCGTAAAGCACGAGCCCCTTGGGGGCTGGACGCAGTGTCCTGCAGTCGAACGGTGACGCAATGCGTTCCGAAGTGTCTGCCGCAATTCGGGACACTCCGGTTCGCTTCGGCACAGGGGATTTGTTGCGTGGCGTCATTGTGCCACTGCCGAGCAAGGACCATTCCCCAAATTAGCCGGTGTTTCATGGTGCGGGGACGTTAGTGCATACAACCTTGCGCGCGCATCCGCGAAAACAGCGGCATTCGCGGCGCAGGCCGCAATCCGCTGGCCCGACTATTGCTTGGGAGTGTACAAATGGGTACGTTTTTGGACGCTGGTGAGTTTCCGCATGAAAGATGAGATTAACGCCAAAGTTAGAGCGCTTCTGGGCGAAGCTGAAACCGTATCGGTTGACGCGTTAGCCGACGACAGCGATCTCTATGACGCGGGTTTGACGTCCTTTGCGACCGTCCAGCTCATGCTCGCGCTCGAAGATACCTTCAATATCGAATTCCCAGAATCGCTATTGAACCGGCGGACCTTCAGCTCGATTGGAACCATCACCTCACGGGTTCAAGAGCTGTTGATGCAAAAGGTGGTCTAGCAATGCTGGAGATCACCGATATTCCCCTGCACAACAGGATGAAGGGGGTCTGCCTCGTCGCGGCGCAACACGCGGGAGATGTCGACAGGCAGGCGCGGTTCCCCATCGAGGTTCTCGATGAACTGAGGAGGGCGAGGCTGCTGGCCGTGATGATTCCGCGCCAGTTGGGCGGTGAACAGGCCGGGCTGGAAGAAGTGGCCGATCTGTGCCGCATGCTATCTCAACATTGCGCGTCGGCCGGCATGGTCTACGCCATGCACAATATCAAGCTTCACAATCTCCTGGTCGGGGGTGCTGCGAGCGATTGGCATCGCCAGATGATGCAACGCATTGCCGACGAGCAGCTGCTGCTCGGCTCAGCCACCACCGAAGCGGGTATCGGAGGCGATCTGCGCAACAGCATCTGCGCAGTTGAAAGGGATGGCGATGGGTTCCATCTGCGCAAGGAGGCGACCGTAATCTCCTACGCGCTCCATTGCGATGCGATCTTTGCAACTGCGCGGCGTGCTCCGGATGCGGCCTCATCCGATCAGGTCATGGTGGCCCTGCTCAAGGACCAGTACACCCTCGCGCCAACGCATGCGTGGGACACGCTGGGGATGCGTGGCACCTGCAGCGAAGGCTTCATTCTCGAAGGTCTTGCGCCTTGCGAGCAAATATTTCCGCAGCCCTTCGCTGAACTCGCTGCGCAATCGATGCTCGCCGCGGCACACATTCTCTGGTCCAGCGTGTGGTACGGCATCGCGCAGGATGCCTGGGGCCGCGCGCAATCGACGGTGCGCGCTGAAGCCCGCCGCCGTCCTGACGGAAGGCCACCGTCCACGGTTCCGCTGGCGGAAGCAAACATCAAGCTGCACCAGGTCCGTGCATCAATCGTTGAGAGCCTGGAACGGTTCGCGCGCGTGAAGAAGGACCCTGATGCGCTGGGTTCGATCAGCTTCGCCATTGCAATGAACAACCTCAAGGTGACGTCTTCGCGCTTGTGTACCGATGTGGTGATGGAAGCGCTGCGCGTGGCCGGCATCCAGGGCTATCGCAACGACAGTCCCGCAAGTGTGGGCCGGCATCTGCGGGACGTTTTGTCTGCACCTTTGATGATCGCCAACGACCGTGTCGTCTCCAACCTGTCGTCCTCGATCCTGGCGTCGAAGTTCGATGCCTCGCTGCTGGAGTAGAGTTTATGGATGCTCAACCGAGCCTGCTTGACGAATTGCTTCGCCATGGGCTGCTGTTCGATACCGGCGTGGACGGGCTTTACGGACGCGCGGGCATTTTCGAGGAAGTGATTTCAGGCATCGAGACCATGGTCGTCAGAATTGGCCATGTCGATCGCCCCGAGGTTATCCGCTTTCCGCCGGGCATGAACCGCGCGCATTTCGAAGCAAGCGGCTACCTCAAGAGCTTTCCGCATCTCGCCGGCACCGTTCATTGCTTCTGTGGTGACGAGGCCGCTCATGGCAGCCTGCTCGCCGACCTTGAAAAGGGTCGCGACTGGACGGGCGGACAGAAGGCGTCTGACATCGTCATCACGCCAGCGGCCTGCTATCCGCTGTATCCGATCGTTGCCAAGCGTGGACCGCTGGCTGCGGGGGGAGGGCTTTTCGATCTCAGTTCATATTGCTTCCGGCATGAGCCATCGACAGATCCTACGCGCATGCAACTTTTTCGCATGCGTGAGTATGTGCGCGTGGGCTCGCCCGAGCAGGTGGTCGATTTCCGTTCCGAGTGGATGGAGCGTGGCAAGACGCTTATCGACAAGCTCCGGCTGCCCTACGTCGTTGACGTGGCGAACGATCCCTTCTTCGGACGTGGCGGCAAGATCATCGCCAACAGCCAGCGCGAACTTGGGTTGAAATTCGAACTGCTGATCCCTGTTTCAAGCCAAGCCAATCCGACGGCATGCCTGAGCTTCAACTACCATCAAGATCACTTCGGCAAGCTGTGGGGAATTACCCAGGCTGACGGAGACGTGGCGCATACCGGCTGCGTCGGCTTCGGTCTGGAGCGTCTTGCTATCGCACTCTTCCGGCATCACGGCTTCGATACCACTCAATGGCCGGCTGGTGTCCGCGCCGAGCTTGGTCTGACTTAGTCATGACGGTTGTGATCCAGGGTCTGTCTCCAGCCAGTCATGCCCGCCATGGGCTGCATGACCAGGCGCGCGACTGGCCCGAGACCAATTGCTACGTCGATTTGTGGATCGAAATGATCGCGGCGCTTGGGCACGACCCTGTCGCTGGACTGGGCTTTACGGTGACGCAGGATTTCGAAGGCGACCAGTTCACATTCTTCAAGTTTCCTTCCGCAGATCTGGAAGTGCTCTACGGTGTCAGCGTGCTGGAACTGGCGATTTTCGACAATACGGTTGCGCATGTCGAAACGCAGGCGAGCCGGGGGCGCATTGCGCTGGTGGAGGTGGATGGCTTCTATCTGCCCGACACCAAGGGGGTATCCTACAGAACCGAACACACCAAGACGACGATTGCGGTGAACAGCATCGATCCCGCGACAAGGTTTCTGGGTTATTTTCATAACGCTGGCTATTTCGCGCTGTCGGGTGACGATTTCGACGGGCTGTTTGGTCGGCTGCCTGACCAGATGGCGGTTGCAGACAGGCTGTTGCCCTATACGGAGTTCGTCAAACTTGCACCAGTGACGCACGACGCTGCATTGCCGAAGATTGCGTTGCGGCTGCTGGAACACCATCTCGGCAACCGGCCTCGGGCAAATCCAATCAGGGCATACAAAGCCAATTTTGGCGCTCATGCCGAGCGGCTGATGACGTCTGCACCTGAATTTTTTCACAAGTACACATTCAATGTCTTGCGCCAGCTGGGCGCCAATCACGAGCTCCTGTCGTCCTATCTCATATGGCTACGGTCGCATGGCATCAACGGGCTGGACCGCGCGATTGCCAAGACGCAGGAGCTTTCGGGCACGGCCAAGGCCATGCAGTTCCAGCTGGCACGCTCGGTCGCACGCCGCTCCTTTGCGAACTATGACGCGACGCTCGATCGCATGGCGGACGCATATGACCTGGCCTTCGGCGATCTCGTTGCGGTCTTTGGCGGCGGGCAGAACCGCATGGCGTCTTAGATCCAGCCCCGGAGTGCGCTACTGTGGCAAGACTTCTTTCCATCGAAGGCCACGAAGCTATCCGGATAGATAACGGCTGGCTGCTCGCTTCGACGCAGGCAAATGCCATTGCGACACCCAACGAGTTGCCATCGACGCTCAAATGGATCACGGCAATTGTTCCGGGCACCGTGGCATTGGCACGCGCGGCAGCAGGAACATGGAACGCCGGCACGCCCGCAACTCTGCACGGCGAGGATCACTGGTACAGGACCAGCTTCCAAGGGCTGGGCAAGCGGACACTCCGCTTTCATGGCCTGGCGACGCTGGCGACCGTGTGGCTCAACGGTGTGGTGATCTTGTCGTCGCGGTCGATGTTTGTAAGCCATGACATTGCCGTTGATCTTAAGGGCGACAACGAACTTGTTGTCTGCTTCCGCTCGCTTGACCACAAGTTGTCGGAACCATGGGCAGCTGGAAGGTGGCGTCCTCGCATGATTGCGCCCTCATCGCTGCGGCATGTGCGAACGACGCTGCTCGGTCACATGCCGGGATGGTGTCCACAGATTGACGTTGCCGGTCCCTGGCGCGCTATCGAGTGCATGGATTCTGAGGCGGCTGCCATTACTTGCGACGTTCATGCGAACCTCGTTGGGACGACTGGCCTTGTTGAGGTTTTGGTCGATGGGGTGGGTTGGCCTGGATCCGCTCGGATTGAATGCGCCAATCGCTCGACGGAATTGAAGGCGGACAGCAGCGGTATCTTGCGCGCTCGCCTGGAGATCCCCGGCGTTGAGACATGGTGGCCGCATACTCATGGAACGCCTGCACTTCATCGGGTGGACCTGTTTGTGAGCGGTCGGCGGATCAGCCTTGGCCGGGTAGGTTTTCGTTCAATCGAGGTCGACAAAGGCGCTGGCGGCCGAGGCTTTGGTCTCGTCGTCAACGGTGTTCCAATCTTCTGCCGGGGTGCGGTCTGGTCGAGTGCTGATGTTGCCGGCTTGCCAGAGTCGCGTGACGCCCTGGAGCCCTGGCTGCAGAGGGCCAAAGAAGCAGGCATGAACATGCTGCGCGTGCCGGGAACGGCGATCTACGAAGCGGATGCCTTCTATGACCTGTGCGATGAGCTTGGCCTGCTTGTCTGGCAGGATTTCATGTTTGCGAACTTCGACTATCCTGCAAGTGATCCGGTATTTCTCGTCGACGTCGAGACAGAGGCACGCCAGTTCCTTTCGCGCACCCAGACGTCAGCCTGCTTGTGCGTGCTGAGCGGTGGAAGCGAAGTCTATCAGCAGGCCGCCATGCTCGGGCTGCCGGAGCGCAAGTACAACAATCCGATCTTCGATGAGATTCTGCCGCGTCTCATTGCCGATGCGCGGCCTGATGTCGCCTACGTCGTCAATTCGCCATCGGGTGGCGCATTGCCTTTCAGTGTCGATAGCGGTGTTGCCCACTACTTCGGTGTTGGAGGCTACAAGCGGCCACTGGGGGATGAACGGCGAGCGAATGTCAGGTTTGCCTCGGAGTGCCTTGCGTTCGCAAACGTGCCCAGTCAGGTTGCGATGCGTAATGGGGCATTGGCGCAATGCGTGGCTGGTGATGCTGCCTGGAAGGCGTTGGTACCGCGTGACATCGGGGCCAGCTGGGATTTCGAAGACGTTCGCGATCACTACGTCGAAGAAATCTTTGGGGTCCAAGCGGCAGCGCTGCGCTATCTGGACAGTGACAGGTATCTGGAGTTTGGCCGGGCAGCGTCGGCGCACGCGATGGAGCATGTTTTTGGCGAATGGCTTCGTCCGGGTTCGCCGACGCGTGGTGGGCTGGTTCTCATGCTCCAGGATCTGCAGCAGGGTGCCGGATGGGGCCTCATCGATGCTGCGGGAGAGCCCAAGTCGCCGTGGCATGCGCTCAAGCGCTTGTTCACTCCAATTCGTGTGACGATCAGCGACGAGGGCATGAACGGCCTTGATCTGCATGTCAGCAACGAGACGGGGGCGCCGCGTGCTTTAACCCTTCGGCTCGTGGCGCTCAGAGATGGGCGAACGGTCGTCTTGAACAAGAAGCGGGACATCGATCTTGGTGCCCGCGAAGATGTGACGATCAACGCCTATGACCTCTTGGGGAGTTTCTTCGACATCTCCTATGCCTACAGGTTCCAGCCACCGCAGCATGACACCACGGTCGCTATGCTCATGGATTGCGCGACTGGCGAGGTATTGAGTGAGGCGTTTCATTTTCCTCGCGGCCATGCCGATATGGCCGAGGCCCAGGTTTCCGCGTCGGTCGAGCAGCTTGACGGAACTTGGTGGTTAACGCTTGAGGCGGCAAAGACGGCCCGCTTCGTCCATTATGTTGATATGGCATTCCGGGCCGAGGACGACTGGTTTCATTTGTCACCATTGCGGCCAAGGCGCGTTCGGTTAATACCGCGCGGATCTTCAGACGATCGGCCGGACGGGCGGATATTGGCACTTAATTTGAATTCAAACGTGACATGTCTAGCGAAAGAATGATCGGAGTTTCCTTTGGTGCGTGCCAAGGCTGGTTCCATCCAGCCTCTGGCAGCTGCGCCGTGCTCGTGTGTTCTGGTCATGGTTTCGAAGAACTGTGCGCCCGCAGCACGCTGATGCGCCTTGCCGACCAGCTCGCGCAGGCGGGGATGCCCGTGTTGCGTTTTGACTATCCCGGCACGGCGAATGCTGCGGGTGGTGATGGGGATCCCAATCTCGTGGCCGGTTGGCGCCAGAGCATCAAGGATGCCGCGCTCTGGCTGAAGGCGCGGGAGGGCGTACAAGACATCATCGTCATAGGATTCAGACTGGGGGCGATGCTGGCCGCGCTGGAAGCCGAGGCCGTTGAGGGGATATCCGCTCTTGCATTGCTCGCGCCCGTTGTTTCGGGCCGCCAATACACCCGCGAGACGGCCATTCTGTCCAAGATCATGGACACGATGCCGAGTTACGCCGTCGACGAGCAAGGTTGCTGTGCCATAGACGTTTGTGGTTTTTGCACATCGGCAGAAACGGAAGCCGATCTGAAGGGCCTTTCGCTTCATGAATTCAGGCCGGCGAAACCGATGCCAATCCTGTTGATGGAGCAGCGCGGGGCGAAGCAAGACAAACTGGCTTCGAGCCTTGAAGCTGCAGGTTGTGTCACGACGCGCGTGCCCTTCCATGGTTATGAGGAGCTGATCTGCGATCCCACAGCATCCAGGGTACCTACGGGCGCTATCGACACGGTTGTGAATTGGGTGCGGGAAATCGGTATTGGCGCAATCGGAACCGAGCCGGAGGTTGCTGCAACTGCGCTTGTCACTCCCGATTGGAGTGAACAGGGCGTGACGTTCGGCGCGGGGGGAAAGCTGGCGGGTATCGTGTGCATGCCGCAAAAGCGCATCCGCAATTCGCCACCAGTCATCTTCATCAATTCGGGCATGAATTACCACATAGGCTGGGCGCGCTCGTCTGTGCGCCAGGCGCGGGCCCTTGCCGAAGCAGGTATCATGTCGTTGCGTTATGATCTGCCCGGGATTGGCGACAGCATCGATGAATTGCCGACGGGGAAGCTGCCGCTTTACGATGAGCGGGCAGAGCAGGGCCTCACGATGGCCATAGACTGGCTGATCGAGCAGGGGCATGGAGCGCCGCTGCTGTTTGGCGCATGCAGCGGTGGCTACACCGCATTCCATGTCGCCCGCAAGGACACCCGCATCGAGAAAGTCCTGGTTGCCAACCTGCAGTGTTTCCATTGGACCGTGGAAACAGGTTTCGCCGTCGAACGCTGGCGCGACATGCGGCGCGCGGAAATCAGTGCGGCGCATGTTCGTGCCGCCGACGCTCGGGCGGGCTCAGGTGCAGGTCGGGCGTTATCTGTGTGCAAGGCGGCCACAGGCTTCGTACGCAAGGTTCTGGCAGGCTCCAAACGGCGCATCCGTGACAAGCTGGTGCCGAAGAAGATGGCCGACGACGGGCGCGTACTGGGCTGGATCAAAGAAATGTCGGCACGCCGCTGCGAACTGGCCTTCGTCTATGCACGGGGGGAGGCGGGAGCAGCAATGCTGGAGGCACATACGGGACTAGCTGTTGGCGCTCCGAATTCCTTCCGCGGTGTTTCAATCCATACATTGGAAAATTGCGATCATTCGATCACGCCACGAGCAGCGCAGGACGAACTCGTTCAGTTGATCTGTCAATTGGCGACGATTTCGCCTGTGGGCGGCGAACAGGCTGCGTCGGTTGCCGTGGCGGCAGGAAGCGCCGCGCCGGCGACAAACAGCGGTGCGGGAATCGAAGAGCCGGCCTCGCTGCCTTTTAGCTCGACCGCAACGGCGACCTATCGCCATCCAGGCATGGCTTGAGATTACGGTAACGGCGCCACATCGACGCTTACATCGACGGAATGCTCGCCGCCGCCCAGCAGGACACCGCTGATGGGGCAGACGTCGTTATATTCGCGACCTTGCGCGATCACGATGTGCTCTTCGCCGGCCGCAATTCCATTGGTCGGATCGAGACCCTGCCATCCATATTCCGGTGACCAGACCGAGACCCAGGCATGGGAGGCATCAGCGCCTTGCATGCGCGGCTGCCCTGGCGGCGGGTGGGTGAGGATATAGCCGCTGACGTAGCGGGCTGGCACGCGCATGGCGCGGAGTCCAGCAAGGGTGAGATGCGCGAAGTCCTGGCAGACGCCGCGGCGCTTGGCGAAGACGACGCTGATCGGCGTGGATACGTCGGTCGCCTTGGCATCGAAGGTGAAGTCGGCATAGATCCGCCGCATGAAATCTGTACAGGCTTCGAGCACCGGCCGCCCAGTTGGAAACGACTGGCGGGTATAATCCGCAATATCCAAAGATGCTGTCGTTGCGTGCGAAGCACATCTGTAGGCGACGACGTCGAGGTCAATCGTGCCGCCGGTGGCCAGCGCTGCGTCGAGTGCGTCCCAGGGTGTGGTGCGCGCGGGCAGTGTGGGAATGCCTGCTGACGTTTCGATGGTGGAACGGGCGTGCAGCACAAGCTCCTTGTGGCTGCGCTCGATTTCCAGAAACGTCACGGGATTCTTGAAGGTGTCCCGCCAGTCGACGCGCCGGTTTGGGCTTGGATGAATTTCCAGGCCGTGCCGAGTGACGCGCTGGTTGGCGACTGAACATGGTGCCAAATGCACGAGATGCTGGGAATGCACCACGGGTTCGCTGTAGCGGTAGGTGGTACGATGGCTGACTTCGAACTTCATGGAGCTGCCTCGCTGCGGGTATGCACGCGATGCGGCATGTCTTCGACCGGATTGAAATAATGGCGGGCGAGCGCGTCGGAGAACTGCGGCAGCGATACCAGTTGCCCGCGCACGAGTTCGGCCAGCCGCTTGCGGCCAACAGGTGTGGCCATCGCCACGACATCCGCCTGGCGTACTTCATCGAGCGCTGAAGCCAGCAGGCCTCGCGCTTCGCTGAGATCGGCGCTTGGCTTGTCGCTTGGGAATGCCGACATGTCGCGCATGGCCTCGGTGAGCTGGAAGGCCAGTGATCGCGGATTGGACTGGTCCAGCAGCAGCAGGTCGAGCACCAGCGGCAACGAGGGATCGATGCGATAGCGCGAGCGGTATGTGATGAAGCTGTCGGCCAATTCGAGCACCAGACGCAGCGCGCTCATCTCGTCCTCGCCATCGGTGACGTCGGCAAACAGGTTGGCCAGCACTTCGGAGAGATTGTAGGCACGTTCAACTCGGCGGCCGAGGTTGAGGAAGTGCCAGCCATAGTTGCGCGTCATGTTCTCGTGGGTCAGTCCACCGAAAGCAGACAGCCAGCGCAGGCCGACATCCAGCATGTCGAGAATGGCGCCCTGCGAGGTGGCCCGCGACAACTCATTCATGAATTCGTCGCCGGGACGGAAGAGGCTCAACGTGTGCCAAGCCTCGAATGAAAGACGGTCGCGTGCGAGGTTGGCGCAGCGATAGAGGTTTTCACACACGACCGAGAGTGTGCGCCAACTCGTGGATCCAGACAGCAGGCGGGAGCACATGCCTTCGACGACGTCGATATTGGTGCCGGACGGGCGTTTGACCGGCCCTCTCTCATCGGCCAGCATGCCCGAAAGGCAGCGATGCACGGCGCCCAGGTCCTCTGTCGATGGACCGCTGTCTTCCGAGATCCGGCGGTATGCACTGCGCAGCACGCGCATCGTCCAGTCGGCGCGTTCCTGGTAGCGCCCGATCCAGTAGAGATCGTCTGCGACGCGGCTTTGGATGACACGCTGGGAGCGCTCGACTCGCGCATTTTCCAGACGCGGCCGCCATAGGCTGAAGTGTGGCTGCTGGTCCTGCTCGCCCAGAATCCACACGTCGCGGGTGTGCCCATCAACTGTGCTCAAGGCAACGGCTCGGCCGCGATCGACGGACATGGCGAGGCCGCCCGGCATCACTTCGTATCTCTCCCCGGTGTGGGCGACGAAGAAGCGAATTGCGAACGGTCGGGAGGTCGCCTTGTCGTTCTGCCATACGGGAGCATGGCTGAAACCGAGTTCTTCTTCTGCAACGAGGCGCGAACCGTCGAGTGCGATCGAACGGACCAGGAGGTCGCGCTGCTCGGAGGTCATCGAGCGTACTTCCTGGCCGAGCATGGCCTGGCCAGGGCGGCCGGTTCCTTCCTGGGCGTTGCGGATCACGAAGCGGTCGAGGTTTTCCAGCACATAGCGCTGATCGTTGCTGTCGCCCAGCCAGTTGCGCGGAGCATCCGGCAGCATCAGCTCTTCGCCCAGCAGTTCTTCGGCGAGGCGGCCCAAGTGCATGCCTAGCCCGCGGTTCTGCACAATGCCGGTTCCGATGGCGTTGACGACAAGATTGGGACGGTCGCGGTTGACGCGCAATAGGCCAGCGGGTCCGGCGAGGCGGGTGGTGTAAAGTTCAAGCGGATCCATGTTGCGGCCATCGAGGCAGCGGACCACAAGGTCGATGTCCTGCAACCCTTCAAGCGTTTTCAGGCAGAGCTGTTCGCCGCGTGTGCGCAGGTCTCCACCTTCCACGAGGAGATAGCCAAGATAGCGAGCAATGTAGGCGTGCGAGAAATAGTCCTGGTGCTGCGGGCCGGGTGTCAGAACGGCAATGCGGGCATTCTCGCTGCCGGCATGACGGCTCAGGGCGTTCTGAAGGTTTTGCGAGAATGCGGCCAGGCGCGTGGCGTTGCAGCCGCGCATGACATCGCCGACGACATGGGAGTGGATTACCCGGTTGGCAACCGCGAATCCCAGGCCGGCGAGTGTCTCTGTGTGGCTGTCGATGACGCGCCAGAGCCCGTTGTCATCGCGGGCGAGATCTGCCGCATAGAACCGGAGTGGCCCGGCTTTTGGCAGGATGTCACGACAGGGCGTCAGGTAGGTGGGATCTGAAAAGACCAGTTCAGGCGGTATGATACCCTTCTTCAAGGTTTTCTGGGGGCCGTAGACATCGTGCAAGATGGCGTCGAACAGCCGTGCGCGCTGGGTCAACGCGGTCTGCAGCCAACGCCATTGCGCCGCTGCGATGAGGATCGGCATCAAGTCGAGCAGCCACGCCTGTGAAGGGCGGCTCGGATCAGAAAAGATGTCGTAATCGATGCCGGCTTCGCGCGTGCGGCGCGCCAGGCGGTCGCTGCGCAACTGCAGCTCGCCGCGCGACATCTGCGCGAAGCGGGACATGACGCCAGCCCAATGGGAGCGCACCCGACCGTTATCGTCGAAGGCTTCGTCGTAGCCGGGAAGTCCCATACGTTGGAAGACGGGTTCGCTGTCCTCCATCGACTCCAGATCGGTAGGAGTCATCTTGTTCATCGATCCGACAGTCCCATCTGGCACCCCGTTGCAGGCTTGCGCCCGAGGCTTTCCCGCGAATCCGACTTTAGCAACGGGAATGACAACCGGGAAGTTGGTGCCGGACCACATCCACTAGGCTGAGCTTTTCAGGCGCTGCCGTAGGTCAGTCGTCGGGTTGTCGTTGCCGGGGAGCCTCAACGGGGCTGTCCCGGAATTGCGGCACCAAATATGGTTAATGCCGCTTCGCGTTTGCGTCGGACTGCCGGGAGGCATGCTGACGAAGCCGGTTTTGATCGCGACGATTTTGTCGCCGTCGCCGGAGGGCAGGGGGTGACAGAAGCAAAAAGGCCGCCCGGGGAGGGCGGCCTTTGCAACTTGGGAGAGGGCTAATCCTCAGTTGTCCAGGAACGAGCGCAGCTTGCGGCTCCGGCTCGGGTGCTTCAGCTTGCGCAGCGCCTTGGCCTCGATCTGGCGGATGCGTTCGCGTGTCACCGAGAACTGCTGGCCGACTTCCTCCAGCGTATGGTCGGTGTTCATACCGATGCCGAAGCGCATGCGCAGGACGCGCTCCTCACGCGGGGTGAGGGAGGCCAGCACGCGGGTCGTCGTCTCACGCAGGTTCGACTGGATCGCGGCGTCGATGGGGAGCACCGCATTGCGATCCTCGATGAAGTCGCCCAGATGCGAATCCTCCTCGTCGCC
>JAGRKV010000053.1 GCA_020442165.1 Hyphomicrobiaceae bacterium
ATCAACACCTGGCTCCGCCAGTACAATCACGTCCGCCCGCATCACGCACTCGGCATGCGCCCGCCGGTCCCCGAAACGATATTAGAGAAGCCCCAAATCAGTGGCCTAGACTGAGGGGGCTGGACAGCGAATGTACCACTGTCGAGCAAGATCGGCGGATGCTCCAATTGGCAGATGGGAGTGACGCTAACAGGCATGTGAAAAGCCTGTTGAGCCATGCGGGTCGTTAGGTTGTTGACGTCCTGCAGAAGCAATTTTGCGCTTGCAAAAAAGGCTTGCAGCTTAGCGAATTGACTTTATCTCGCGCTAGCACATCAGGGCGGGCCGTCGGTATCGACACATATAATGATGATGATCTAGTTCTCGGGAGTTAGGACACGAAGCTGGCCACTTGACGGTATCGCCGAACAGCAAGCTAGACCTCGGAGTAAACGCCACTTGGCATACTAGCGGACCCGCCGCCTCAAGCGCGCAAGCAGGTCCGCAAGGGCGGCATCGTCGGGTTCTAAACTGTTGAGCAGTTCGACGACTTCGAGCGCCGTGGAAAAATTTGACGCCTCCATCTCATACGAAATTAGCGCGGACAACAGGTCGCGATCGTATGGATTGCGGACCAGTGCAACCTTCAGCACCTTGGTCGCATCTAGCTGTTTGCCGATGTCGTGCAATGCAACCGCATATACGTAAGCGAAACGTGCGTTTGCGGGCTGAAGGTCGGCCGCGCGCCCTAGGTAATCCATCGCCTCATCGACCCGCCCCTGGCGAACCTTTGAAAGACCAAGTTCATGCAAAGTGGGTGCCGAGGCAGGATTTTTTGACAGAGCAGCCAGCAAGGTCTTTTCTGCCGCGGCCTCATCCCCTTGCGTTCTTTCCAGATGCGCCAACGCGATACTGGCTGCTGCAAATGTCCCATCCAGATCGATTGCGGTTCGGAACGATTTTTGAGCCGCATCGGGTTGGTTCTGCTGCAGAAACAGAGTGCCTAGATTTAGGTGCGTTTCGGGTCGTTCGGCATTGAACCGTTGTCCTTCAACATACTCTGCAAGCGCCGTGCTAAAAGCTGCTCGATCATCACCAAGCAGTCCCGACGACGGCTCTCCAACGAGAGCCCTAGCTGCATCCATGCGTACCAAGCGCCACTTGTCACGCAATAGCGGAACAAGAAGCGAGCGGCGTGTGGCTGCATCAGATTCAGCAATAATGGAGACAGCGGCCACACGTACCAGGGGATCCTCAATTGCAAGGGCGTTCGTTGCGATCTCAAGTGCAAGGGGTGATGCAAAATTACGCATGCGCGCAAGAGCGCTGGCACGGGCAATGCTCGAAGTCTCCGCATCGGTAGCGACCTTTGCCAACGCCTTCTGGGCACCTGGAGCGCGGCGATCGGCTAAATCGAATGCCTCAGCAAATTGCTGGGCGCCCGGTCGCTGCGTCGGATGCCAAGCTTTGATCGCATCACGCGCCCAGGTGGCCGATTTGTCTTTGTGGCATGTGTTGCATGCATTGGGGGTGCCAATCAGAATTGTGCGGTCCGGTCGAGGAACGCGCAGGGAGTGATCGCTGCGCGCATCGACTCCCATGTAGGTCGTCGCCGGCATGTGGCACTCCTTGCACTGGGCCCCGGCACTGCCGTCTTCATGGTGGTGATGCGCCGTAGTGTCGAATGTTCCGGTCGCATGGCACTGTGAGCACAAAGCATTTCCGCTTTCGCGCAGCTTGCCGGTATGTGGATTGTGGCAGTCTGAGCATGTCACGCCCGCAGCGTGCATCTTGCTTTGAGCAAATGAACCGTGCTTGTAGACTTCGTCTCTTTGCTGGCCATCGGGGTAGTAGAGACCATCTTCCAGAAGCGACGGTCTGAATGCATTGAACATGCGCATTGTCGCGCTTGCATCGGACGAAAATTGCTGACGCCGTGAATGACAGGCCGCGCAGACCTCGACTTCCTTGCTTGTTGTTCGTGGTAGCGAGCGAGAAGCATTCGCGTCAGTGCCCATTTGCCATGCCACATTACGGCGTTCGTCAAGACTTATGGCAAAGCCCTTCCCCACCGTCGCGAATTTGCGACCGTCAGCCTCCTTCGTCCAGGCCAGATGCTGAGATGCGGGGCCGTGGCAGGCCTCACAGCCAACATTGATCTCAGACCACGTCGTTGCATACGTCCTGCTTTGTACATCGTAGTTCTTCTGGAGATTCGTTGAATGGCACCACGCGCACTGGTAGTTCCAGTTCTGGTCGATGCCCGTCCAATGCAATGGATCACCAGCTTTGAGATTTTGGTTCGGGTAGAGGTGGAACCAACGCTGGCCGCCCTCCTTTTCCAGGCGTGTATCCCAAGCAATGCCCAGAGCCTGATAGCGCCCGCCCGGCATCGCGATTAGGTACTGTTGCAGAGGAAAGATGCCAAACGTGTAGCGGACCTCGAAATCAGCAAGTTTCCCATCGGGACCATCGGTGCGAACCCAGAATCGATTTCCCCTCTTGAAAAAAGTGCTCTCGACGCCGTGAGCATTGAATGTCGTATTGTTGAAGCTGCCAAGGACTGACTTTTCAGTGGCGTCCTGCATCGCCAGTTGGTGATGCGAACTCTGCCACTCCTGGTGTTCCTTACTGTGACATGAGGTACAAGCTTGCGAGCCGACGAATTGGGCTTTCTCGTGTTCCTCGAAGATACCAGGAGGACCTTGGTCCTGCGCCCGGAGCACTGATCCATAGAGTGAACCAACAGCAAGGAGTGCAACACCCAACACCCTACGAACCAGCAACACACCTCGCCGTTTGGGACATCCGGCAGGCTGCTGTGTGTAGCGATCCATCCTTAACACTGCCTCTTCGGAAAGGATTAGTGATTGCTGCGTTTTCGATCTGGCAATACCAGCCTGACAGCATAAGATCGATGAAACGTTTCTTTTTTAGGTGATTCTCGCCAAACTGAACCTGAAGGTACATGTTTGCATGTGCACAGGTCTCGTTTGTTATTCGCATGCTGCAACTCCTTATCGATTATGCAATCCCGGCAGGCCTCTTCCTCCTGATGTTAATTGCAGGTACTGAGGTCCGCATCGCCGACGTGCGAAAGGTCGCGGCAACGCCGCGTGCCCTGGCTTTGGGATCAATCGGTCAGCTGCTTGCCTTGCCAATGATCGCGCTTCTCATACAGGCCCTAGCCCAGCTATCGCAAGTTGTTGCAACCAGCATGTTGATACTGGCGTTGGCTCCAGGCGGAGGCATCTCCAACTATTATTCCTATGTTGCGCGCTGCAACGTTCTGCTTTCTGCAATGATCACCACATCCGCGACCTTGCTTGCACTCGTGACGATCCCGAGCTTCATCAGCCTGTTCCCAGACTTGTTCGGACAGACCCAACGGGTTCAAGAGGGGGCGGTTCGAATTATATTGGCGCAACTATTCCTTCTTATGGTGATGCCGCTTCTAATTGGGGCGCTCCTTGCAAATGGGTTTCCAACCATCGTCAAAAAATATGGCACGTCGCTGCGCGCGATCTCGAACCTGCTCGTCCTTTCCATTTTGTTGCTGGCCATTTGGACCACCTACCCGACCTTAGGGAGCCTCTTGCCGGAGATTCTGTCGGCTGCAATCCTGTTTGTCGTCGCCGCGATGCTAACGGGATGGCTGTTTGGTGCAGGGCTCAACGACGACGTCCGCACTGTACTGGTGCTCGAGTCGGGAACACGCAATATTAGTGTCGCACTGCTCCTCGGGGGCATCGTCTTCGACACCAAAAGCTTTCCCGTTTTTGCGAGCTTCCTGACAGTCTATTTTGCTGTTGAGCTGATTACTATGCTGATCTACGCCCGCGGTCACGGTCGTCGAGTCGAACTGAGTTGTGGGACGTCAGAACGAGATTGAGCAGATGGGTGAAAGAACCTAGTGGCCGGCGACCGAAAGCGGCATCGTGAACGTGACAAAGCCTGCACTTCCCTCCAGCCGGTTCCTTGCGCCGAACTCATGAAAATATTTCAAGCTCGTACTCACCGGGATCTGACCAAGTTGGAATGTCAGGTTGATCGCGGGACCAATGCCGAAGATGCGCCCTTCGAAGTCGCCAAGGCGCGCACTGGTTCCGCTATCACCGGTAACCTGCTCGTAGTAATAGGCAGCAACGCCGACGGCGAATGACTTGGAGAAGTTTTGCATGGCCGCCAGTTCCAGGTGGAACTCAGTGCCGGTCTTGTAGTCCGTGTCGCGATTTTCACCATTGAACGTGAACCCAACAGCGCCTGAAAGCTCAACACCGGTCGTCATGTTGAGGTACGTCAGAGCACCATTCACGTCGACCGCCCACCGGTTGAAGCCGATATTGGCAAGATTGCCCTGCTCCCAGAAGCCGACGGGCACGTTCACCAGCGCGCCAATGTTCCAGTGGTAGTTTCCGCTGTGCCAACCGAGCATGGCACCAACAACCGGGTCGCCAAACCTTAGTTCGTCATCCTGCAAGCGGGTTGCAAGCGTGGCTCCCATCGGACCTGTGATGCTTGCAGCGGCGGAAACATCCTTCCACCCTACTGGTGCTATAACCGAAAGAGCGAAGTTTCCGCCGAGGACGCTTCCCGGAGCGACCCAGATGCCGGTCGGGAGTGTATAAAAGACGTCGGCATCGACGCCTCCTGAGAGTGTAAGCCCGCCAATGCTGAGATCGGTGTTTGCCTTGCCGGAATAAAAGTAGTTGGCGCTCTGCACGTAGGTGCCCGGCGGAGGCAGGAAGCCCGCCATGCTGGTGCGGGATCCCAAAAGGTAAAAACCCGCAGCTCCCTCGGCAGCATGTGAATTGTCAGGGCACATGCCAGCATTCAGACCTATGCCTACCCCCAGCATTGCAAGCGTTCGCTTCATTGGAACTCCCGGCTCGCAGGCCAGATGACCATGCTCAAAGTTGGCGGGACTGATCTACATCAGACGGCAATCTGCAGACCCGGATTTGCACTCATAAAAATGTGGACGACGCGATGACACGACATTGAATTTCAGCATGGAAAATGGCCGCCTACAGTGGCACAAGTGAAGTCATCACAGAATAAGTATGTGATTGTGCGGACTGACGATAGAGCCGGTCAGCCACACCCGCCGAATAATTGGAATTGTAAAATATTTTCCAATTCTAACTGGCTTCTACGGAGTTTCATTTACCAAAATTTTGGTAGTGCGGGCCGGTTTGATCACTGCTCATTGCTGTATGCCGCCAGAATTTCGGGAGAAAGAACTCTTACATTGCGATAGTGGGTCTCTATTGCACCTTGCGAATGCAGGTCAGTCAAACATCTGCGCAATGTGGGCCTGGTAACACCCAACAAATTAGACAGTTCATCCTGTGTGATCGAGGCGTCGCTCCCGCCCTCATTGCTGAGTTCCAACAGCCGACGGCAGACACGGGCACGCACCGTCAGAGACAGAGCCTCTGCTAGAAGCGTGATCGCCAGTCGCACGTTGATTGCACTGAGTTGATAAAATGAGCGCCAGTGCTCGGGGCAATTGGCCAAGAGGACCTTTATCGACCAACTAGGCAGATGCAGCATGCGTGTTTGCGATGCCGCCATGACCGTAACCATGCGCGTTTGGCCCGACAGTTCCGCTGAATCACCGATCCAGAATCCTTGTTCCGCGCGATAAATAATGACCGGCGTCTCTGCTACGAGCGGGAACGTAATTTGCAGTCCTCCAGACGCCAATCCGTATACTCCGTCGGGTGGATCTCCCGAATGGTAAATGAATTGACCTTTCTCAAACATTTTCCACCGGCCGACCTGCGCGGCCCACCTAATGAAAGCCTCAGGCTGCCCCGCTAACCAACCGACTTTATCAAGCGGGTCGATTCTCACGTGATTCGCGGTGGTTTCGGCGTTGAATTGATTCATGTTTTCCAGTGTGAAGCTCGAATTGGGTCTAGATTGCCGAAGCTTTTGACTTTCAAACTTTTCCCCCCCCCTCTCCACCTAGGAGGAAGTCCGTGAGTATGCAAAAAAAATGGGCAACAACATCGTGCAAGTTGGCGTCAATCGCCATCATAACAATTTTGGGCACGACTGGCGCCGTAGCACAAGAAGGCAAACCAAATATTCTTGTAATCTGGGGCGATGACATCGGAACCTGGAACATCAGCCACAACAATCGTGGCATGATGGGCTATCGGACACCGAACATCGATCGGATTGCCAAAGAAGGCGTGTCCTTCACCGATTACTATGGCCAGCAAAGCTGCACAGCAGGGCGCGCGGCATTCATTAATGGCTCGGTGCCCGTACGCACGGGTATGACCAAGGTTGGAATGCCCGCGGCCAAGGAAGGTTGGCAGAAGACCGACGTTACGATGGCGACGGTTTTGAAGAGCCAGGGTTACGTCACCGGCCAATTTGGCAAGAACCACCAGGGTGACCGCGACGAGCACCTCCCCACGGTCCATGGCTTCGATGAATTCGTCGGCAACCTTTATCATCTCAATGCTGAAGAAGAGCCGGAGAACCGCGACTACCCCGCCGATTTGAAACTTGCCAATGGCAAGACGTTCCGCGAGCAGTTCGGCCCGCGCGGCGTGCTCAGCTGCAAAGCGGACGGAAAGGGCGGACAGTCTTGCCAAGACACCGGCCCGCTGACCAAAAAGCGCATGGAAACAATCGACGAGGAAACGCTTGCCGCCGCAAAGGATTTTATCAAGCGCCAGCACGCAGCCGGAAAGCCTTTCTTCACGTGGTGGAACGCTACGCGCATGCACTTCCGCACCCACGTAAAGAAGGAGAACAAGGGCATAAGCGGCCGGAGCGGCAACGAATATCATGACGGAATGGTCGAGCATGACGCTATGGTCGGCGAGCTGCTCAAGCTGTTGGATGAACTCGGCATTGCCGACAACACGATCGTCCAGTACTCGACCGACAACGGCCCGCACTACAACACCTGGCCAGACGCCGGAACCACGCCGTTCCACGGCGAGAAGAACTCCAATTGGGAAGGCGCCTACCGCGTACCGGCGTTCGTCCGCTGGCCCGGCAAGTTCCCGGCCGGCACTACACTCAATGGCATTGTCGCACACGAGGACTGGCTGCCGACGTTCGCGACAGTTGCCGGTGCTCCCGACATCAAGGAAAAGTTGCTCAAGGGTGTCGAATTGAACGGGCGCACGTACAAGAACTATATCGATGGCTACAACCAGCTCGACTACCTCTCCGGCAAAGTGAAAGAGTCTCCCCGCAAGGAGTTCATTTATTCTGACGATGGTGGCCACGTCGTCTGCATCCGCGTCGGCGACTGGAAGGCCGTCTATGCGGAGAACCGTGCACGCACGCTTCAGATCTGGAAGGAGCCCTTCGTGCAGCTGCGCACGCCAGATCTCTACAATCTGCGCCGCGACCCCTTCGAGAAGGCCAAGATCGGCTCCAACACGTATGAAGACTGGTTCATTGATCGCGCCTACCTTCTAGGTCCGATGCAGGTCGTGGCGAGCAAGTTCCTACTTACACTTAAAGAGTACCCGCCGAGCCAGGCTCCTGGAGACTGGAGCCTGCACTCGCTCGAGGCACAGATCAACGCCATGACTGTGGGCGGAAACTGATCTAGACAGCAGGCGGGGCGCTCAGTCCGGAGCGCCCCACAATTTTCTCTCAACTTTGGAGATATGCCATGAAAGTGCGCGTCATGGCGCTAGCGCTTGCTGTCTGCTTGTTGGCGTGCGGTGGTGTGGCACGAGCGGCAGACTCACTGCCGTCGTGGAATGATAGCGGCCCGAAAAAAAGCATCATCGCCTTTGTCGAGAAGGTAACGACAACAGGTTCGCCAGACTTTGTTCCTCCAGCCGAGCGCATCGCCACATTCGACAACGACGGATGCCTGTGGTCGGAAAAACCGTTCTACTTTCAACTCGCCTTCGCATTGGACCGTGTAAAGGCCTTGGCCCCCCAACATCCTGAGTGGAAAGACAAGGAACCCTTTGCGTCACTTCTCAAAGGCGACCTGAAGGGCGCACTGGCTGGAGGCGAGCACGCCGTTGCCGAAATCGTCATGGCCTCTCATGCGGGCATGACAACCGACGAGTTCCAATCGGTTGCCACGGAGTGGATCACGACAGCCAAGCATCCCGAAACCAAGCGCCTCTACAAGGGTATGGTGTTCCAACCCATGCTTGAACTGCTCGCATACCTGCGCGCAAATGGCTTTAAGACGTTTATCGTCTCAGGCGGCGGAATAGAATTCATGCGGCCGTGGACTGAGGCGACTTACGGCATCCCTCCGGAGCAGGTCGTGGGCTCCAGCATCAAGACGAAGTTCGAACTTCGAGATGGCAAGCCGGTTCTCGTCAGGCTGCCTGAAATCAACTTCATCGACGATAAGGCAGGGAAACCTGTCGGCATACAGATGCACATTGGCCGGCGCCCGATCGCAGCATTTGGTAATTCAGACGGCGATCTACAGATGCTGCAATGGACAACCTCGGGACCCGGTGCACGGTTTGGTTTGATCGTGCATCACACGGATGGAGCGCGCGAATGGGCGTATGATCGTGACTCCTCTGTTGGGCGGCTGGATAAAGCGCTTGTCGAAGCTCAAGCGAATGGTTGGACCGTCGTTGACATGAAGGCAGACTGGAAGGTGATCTATCCAGATTAGAAAGATGTCCGCCGGATGCAGTCGGGCAAATATAAGGAGTCGAATTGGCCGGCAGCACCTTTTAGTCTCAGCCCCTTCAAGCCGGGCAATCTTATTGCGGCCTCAAGACCGATCGAACGATTGCCCGTATGCCGCATTTATACCAACAATGTTTAGAAGCGATTTTGCAGGGTTGGAGTGTTGCTGCGGACCGGCACAATGTCTGTAGCGGGTCACGTGTGCGCGTGGGCGGCCCTTCAAACTTTTCCGGTAACCCGAAGAGCAGACATCATAGTCCGTGACATCTGTGGCTTCGGTTGGCGGCCGGCCGATGACCGCTATTGGGATATCGCGGCCAAGCCCGCGGCAGCGATGTGGCAAGATCTAGGGGCCAGCCGATCACCGATTGTAAAGATCCTAATTCCAGTGCTCCGAACTCGGATGTTAGACACAAAAAACGCTCTTCTAGCGAACTACGGCCGCCATACCTTTATTAAATTGGAACCCCATTGGAACCCCAGATCAATTATTGCAAGCCTCCAACTAACATAACTGTTTGATTTTGTTGGTGACCCCGACAGGATTCGAACCTGTGACCCTCAGATTAGGAATCGAGTGAGAATCTACTGATTTCAGAGGCTATTCTGACTTTTTCAGGGTTTCGGCGGGGGTGCAGCCTCAAACAGTTAGCTGCAGAGTCAGAATGAGTTTGCGGCCGCTATACCCTCAGTAGCTGTCCTTGGATGACGCAAGTCTTGGAGTCAGCCCAGGGCCAAATCCGGACGTTGTGGCTGTCATGAATATTGCGCGGCACTTTGTCCGCAATTGGTGGGTACACAACGAGGCATCACCACTTGATTTCGCAGCCAATGCCAAGTTCCCGGTAAGGAAACCCTCATCTGACCAACGCGATTGACCAAATTGCCGCCAAGCGAGTGGGCCGGAGGCGTATTGGCGGCAGACAAGTTTGTCCCAACCTTGGTATGCTGACGAGGCCTCTGATCGTTTAGGTGGTAGGACGTTTCATCCCGAGAGGATGATTTGTGCTGGTTCGAATCCAGCTCAGGGGCAACGTCCGCCCTGACCAACAAGAATTGATCGATATGCGCTATTTCATCGGCATTGCCGTTCTTTATGTCCTGGCCGGCTGGTTTATCGTCGGCTTTCCGCGTGGCGGCGAATGCACTTCCGAGCAGCGCTCGAACGATCCCGATGCCTGTGGCATTCAGGTAGTAATACGAGACTCGCTGCTCTGGCCGTGGCACGTACCCTGAGTTGCGTCCGCCCGAAGCTGTTACTGGCGACGGCCCTTCAACAGCGAAGCATTGGTTCGTAAATCCATGCTGAATGGAAAAGGGTCGGCGGAGTGCCACGGGCCGCGACCGGCAAGCAATGCCGCGAGCCACCGAAAACACAAGTTGATCTGGGAAGCGCCAACAGCAGGTCTCGCAATATTTCTCGGAGTCCCAATTGTAATTTGCGAGTTACTGGGCCTCGTTCCCTTGAAAATTTCGCTCGGCGCGATCGATCCACGTATCACATTCAACAACAAATTCATCACATAGCTTGGCAAAGACGGCGTCGCGAGACTCGATCAGGCCTTGCTTCTCAGCGGCCGAGGCGAACCAATCATTGTATAGCTTAGCATCGGGCCATTCCTCGTTGCGCCAATAACAAAGTTCGTCAAGGAAGTGCCATTTGATCCAGGCCATCAGGCAGTCGAGCCAGGTCTCGTGCATGTAGCGGAGGTGCAAACTGGGCGCAGCAAGCTGGCAAGCGACCTCGTCTGGACCGTAGGGTTGAGAACCCGCAAAAATGCCCCGCTCCTGCACTTCGACGAGACAGCCCTCGATGAGGGGGCATCCCGTATCCGAGAGGAATACGATGCTCAGCCTGTCGTTGCCCGGATAGAGCCGCCGGGGATCGAAGACAATAATGTCGATTCCCCTTAGTCGGCATCGATCGAGCGACGTATCGCACGTTTGGTAGGGCGCATCGGACATGGAGACAGGAAGTCCGCTCTCGCGCAGCCGCTCCGCGACCACCGAGCTGCTTTCTCTCGAATCCCCGAAGTCGCTGCGGATGATGTCGCCGCTAACAACGATGCGGCCTTCAACGGGAATGTCGAATTCTCGCCATGTTGGGCCAGTCAGCGGAACTATGCCGGCCGCGCTGTGCATCGCACGGTTGATGCTGGCGATGGGCGCCGGGTGCTCCGCCCAGTATCCGTGATTGATCTCAGCCAGCACTGTCAGGTACCGAGACAAGTGGTCCCGCTTTTGCCGGTCCGGACATTTGCCCGACCACCTCGTTATTACGGAAGGCAAGGCGCGTGTCCCAAGCCTGGAACCAGAGAAACAAGGTTCTGACTGAATTCGATTTGGAAATGGGCCATTTCGACCTCGACAAAAAAAAAACCGCAATGCTGACGGACGGTTCCGCAAACCCGCCAAGAAACTTAGCACGGCAATAGCCGCTCGTGAAATCAGCGGTCGAGCCGTCCGAGACGAAGTTGGGTCCCAGTCGCAATGCAAGCCGGCAATTCGGTTGATCTTCAGATTTGCGCACGTGCCGATGAGCGCGCACGGTCCCAAAGATCGGATAGCGGCTCACAGGTCCGTGTTGCACGGATATTCGCTTGCGTTTGAAATCGCGCGCGCAAAGAATGGCGATGTTGCAGACGGAAGGAGATCAACAGAACCGACGTTTGACAACCGCCGCATTGCCAGCAATGTCCAGGCGGCCTGAACGTCGCGCAACAACTCAGCTCGATTACGCTGGCGGGACGGGGTCATATGCGACATATATTTCGTTTGCTGATGAATTGGTCTCCAGACATGTATCGGGCTCCATTGCATTTGCTCCCCTTGCGGCGGTTTAATTCTATTGGTTGGCGCCGGGCCACTCTGAACGGTGTTGCCACCGCGCTCCTATTGGCCGTCGCAGCCCTGCCGGTGCAGGCGAACAGGCCGATGGCCGATCCACCTGTCGCGCTCACGACAAGAGACGTTTATCGCTATGTCGAAGGTGCGACGATCGCGATCCTGCTCCACGAAGTCGGACACGCGCTGATCCGGACCTACGCGCTGCCTATCGTCGGCCTCGAGGAGAACGCCGCGGACGAGTTTGCGACGCTGTTCCTTTTCAATCAGGCTCGCCGAAGCCCCGAAGCGATCGATTTTGCTGCCAGCTTCTACGACTACTTCATGACGCACGGGGCCATCCGGCAGAAAGATAAGACCGGCCGCCTACGCCAAAACGTTTATTGGGACGAGCATGACATTGCCGAACGCCGTGCGTTCAACATTCTCTGCAATATGTACGGAGCTTTCTCTTCCCTGCTCGCGAATCCGACACCGATTCAAATGGCGCAACGACGGGCTTACGAAAAAGGATTGCAAAATCTTGGTACCAGCAAGGGGCGCATTCAGCGTTGTGCTGCCGATGCCGGTCGCAATTTCCGGTCGTGGACCCAGCTGCTGCAGCCCTTGCTACGCAGCGACGCAGATGCATCGGCGCGCCTCAAGCGCGTGTTGAGTGGCGACAGCGCCAAGCTGGAGCATGAAGCGGGCTTCTCTGTCACCTATGCCGGCGGCCGCGTTGCCGCTGCCGAACAGGAAGCGCTGCGACCGCTGGAGCTGAGCGATATCTACCAGAACGATAGATTGCGCTATTTTCTCCTGGTACGGGTCGCCGCTCTGCTCAACGCATGGCTTCTTCCACCAAAGACGGCAAATGGACCGTTCTCGATCAATATCGTGTCTCGCAGCTGCAGCCGTCAAAACGCATTCTTCCGCCCGGCCGATTTGAGCATCACGCTGTGCCACGAGCTTTTTGACGCGATCGTCGATTCTTATGTGCGCTTCTACACGGGCCAGACGCCGCAGCAGTGGTGGCGCGACCAGTCGGCGGCGCAGCCCCGTCCCTTGCGGCGGGCCTTGAGCGGTACGTGGAAAGCGCGGGACGGCTCCACACTCGAACTACAGCCAGGCGGCCAGTACAAGATCTCTGGCTCCGAAGCCGCGCCCATACGGCGAACCGGGTTCTGGGATGCGGAGAACAATCGGATCTGGTTCGTCGAGACAGGACGCGAAGGGACGAGTTGCTATAATCCCGCCTGCCTCGCCTCGGACAAGGCTCCGAGCCTCGCTCGTGGCGAGTTCAGAAGTCTCCGATCCGGTGCCGTGCCACCCGGCGAGGTTCGCGGCCGGCTGCAATTGCCGACATGCCGCGTGGAAGAGGTCACTTGGCGCAAGCGGCAGACAGACGATGAGCGTCGACGCCAAATTCTTGCTGGCAAGCCAGCCGAATTTGGAATGCTCGGTCCTTGCGCAGGAAAGGAGCCCAAGTCTCTCGTCGCAACGATCGCGGTCGATGGCACTCTGTTCGAGAGCCCATGGCGCGGGCCTGCGGGTGTCCCACTGCCAAAACCATCGATCGTGATTACCCCGGACGATTTGGCCCCGCCTGCTCGTGACAAACGCAAGGAGCCATAGATGAGGGTGATCCGCACACGGTTGTATTCCGCATGGCTTCAACGCAATCCGCGCCTGAGCACGATTTGCCTGCGGGCCATGCTCGCCTTACTGGCGTCCTTGGCACTTCTTGCCGATGCCGGCAAGCAATCGGTTGCGCAAGCACCTGTCCGACCTAAATTGGAACTGGAGCATTTCACAGACCAGAAACGGCGTTTGTTCTACGCGGCACGTTCGCGATGCCTGGAGAACGGAAGCAGCCAGCCTCGAGAGATCATCGAAGCCTGCAGCTACCTCATCGAAAACGCGAAGATTGGAGCGACCATCGGTGTCAAGCCCCTCACGACGCGCGAGCTAGCGCTCTGCTACATCGGTCGGGCTCGCGGCAAGGTGCGGCTCAAGTCCTTTACGGCAGCAGGCATAGTTCCCGATCTCGATAGCGCCGTGAAGCTTCTGCCCGACGAGGCGCTGGCCTATCAGGCGCGTGGCGAATTCCTCGTTTCCCTGTCGAACCCGTTGTTTGCCGGCCGATCGAGAGCCGACCTGGAAAAAGTCATAGCCATCAATCCAGATGATGTCGGATCGATGCGCCTTCTCGCGCTGGCGCAGGCTAAGGTTCTTGATCTCGAAGCAGCCAGGTCTACGATTGATCGAGCTGTGGAGGTGCAACGTCGCTCGCAACCCAAGCCGATCTTATCCAGCGACCAAAGGAAGCTGAACGAGATCGCGAAAGCTCTGAAGCTCAAGCCGATAGATCCCGAGACGCAACAGAAGGAATGGGCCAATCGTCTTGCGCCCCTGCTCCTTGCACGCGCTACGATCCTGCTAACCCTTGGCGACACCCGTGGCGCGACCGCGGAGTTCGAGGCGGCTGCGAAGATCAGCTCGGTGTCCGCCAAGGCCCATGCCGGGCTCGGGCTGATCGCCGCAGCAGAAGGCGAGTTTGAGCGCGCCCAGGCCCTGCTTTCCAAAGCTATCGAGGGGATGCCGTCAAACGCGCAGTTCAGGCTCTGGCGCGCGAGAGCCGCGATGGGCGCGTTGAACGACAACGCCGCGCTGGCCGATCTCTATGACGCGATCGCGCGCTTCGAGATGCGCACGGACAAGGATGGTTTGCGCCAGGCCCACGCATGGCGCGCCCTGCTCATGCAGAGCGCAGGCCGCAGCGGCGAGGCAGCCGCGGATTGCCGCGTAAGTATCGAGCTGAACGAGGGGCGGCCGTTCTTGCCGTGCGATCAAAGCCTTTCCGTCAAGGAGGAGACCGCAGCTGATATTCATCAGAGTTTCACAGCACTCCTTAGAAGCCTGATATTGGTTCTCGATCCGATTCAGTTCTGAGGTCCGTGTCTCGCACGAGCCGACGAACCTCGACCATCCTTGCAAGTTGACATCCAACGTCGTCCGGAGCTTGCCGACATGCCCAATCAGATCTTGTCTATCGTATTGTCATTCGCAGCTTCCGTCTTTGTCATGATATCTCAGGCCGAAGCGCAGGGCGTGCGCGTTGAGGGAAAGGGCACATGCCCAGCGACGGAGAAAAAATGCGGTGGCGATGAAAAGGAGAAAAGGCCTGAAGGCAAGGATGCACCTGCTTGGGATCCGCTCAAGGCCATGGAGAGAATGATCGCCGCTGATGAAGCTGCACGCTTACGTCAGGCCTTGCCAGTCGAGGACACGGACAAGCTGCGGATCGGGTGGCGTGTCAACGGCGCTCAGGACGCATACGTGTCTGGTCTCGATGCCAACAAGCCCGTCGTCATGCTTTTCCACGCGGTCAACTGCGCATTCTGCGACCGACTCGTGGCGAAGTTCACTTGCCCGGAAATCAATCGCTTCGCCGGGCGCGCCGTTTTCGTCGTGACCTTGCCGCATGCCGATGAAGGCGGAAGACTCTTGTTCAATGCGCTAGAAATAAAGGCCTATCCTGCAGTCGTCGTTTTTCATCCGGCCCCAATTCAGATTCACGTTACTGGTCAAGCCCGCGGCGAATTGAGTGTGCCTGACCTTGAGAAATTTCTGGAAGACGCGATAGCGGGCCACTATCGGGCTAGCGGTAAAGCGGAGCCTGACGATAAAAAATCGATGCTGAGCGTTTCGCAAATGGCGCCCGAATACCAGAAGCGCGGCCTTCCATGGAGCGTTGTTCCGGAATGCAAGTCTTGAAATTTTCGACAACATGAGTTTGGTTCCCGACTACTGTGTTGCGCCTAACCCCAAATGAGGTTGGTGGCGGCATCATCATTCGGCCCACCAACATCTTTCATTGGAGCCCGTTTCGTCGGGCCTTTGTGGACTTGTTTCTATGCCGTCGGATACAATTGGCATCTAGCTTTGTGGATCAGAGACTTGGCGACCTTGGTTATGCGTCAACATCTTGATGTATGTCTTTTCTGCAATAAGCCCTCCACAAACCGTTCAAAGTCAGTTGTTAGGGGTACAGTGTCGCAACTCAAGATCCATTTATTGCGCAGCGGAATGTCTGTAAGGGGCCAGAAGGTGACTTGCGAGTGGCAACTTGCAGTGCGCTGCACCAGTTTCGTGATCCACTCAGAGCTATGGCCGGATCTGAAATCGGCGAAATTCTATCTTCGCCGGGCATAATAGCCGGTGTATTGCGTCAACGGCGACCTGCTCCGCCACAAAGGCGTCGAACGCGACGCCGAGTTGACTGGTGGCGCTCGCCATCCTCGAATGTGACGTGCTCGAATGTCATGTGGAAGTTCGAAGGGCGACGAAGTGGACCGTTCCCAGCTAGTTCAACGCCTTCCATCGCCACAGAGATTTCCCACTAGAACTGAACGGATCCAACACAATGCTCACCGCACGCAGGTGGCGCGCATACAGCTCGTGAACACCGATCGCGAAGTTATCTCCATGCCCCGGACTTAGCCCGGCCGAGCATGCGATCCGTCGCGCTCTGGTGATTGCCGGTGATTACTGCCAATCTATTTACGGTCAGAAACGTTTTTCACGGCATATTCTGCTTTGCCATGTAGCATTGAGTTGAGTGGCCGGACGCGACCTCTGAATTGGTTAACTGATGACCCGAACTATCTTTCGACAGGCGGCACTGGAGCGTCTTGCGTCACCAGAACAGCTCGACCGGCCGAGCCAACTGGTCCGCCCGCATGGTTGGCTGGCGCTCGCCGCACTGCTATCTGCTGTCGTTGCGGCCGCAACATGGGCGGTGTCTGCCACCGCACCAGTGAAAGTTTCCGGCGCTGGCATTCTATTCGACGACGGCCAGCTCATGGAGGTCGTTTCGGGCACCGGCGGGCGCATTGTCGAGCTTAAACTTCCGTCAGGCTCGCCTGTCGCGGTCGGTGATGTCGTTGCGGTGCTTGCCCGACCTGAACTCGAGCTGGATCTCACCAAGACACGCGCGGATCTCACAGACGCTAAGAAGCGCCTGGCAGAGCTCCAGATTTTCCATGCGGAGAGCGATCGCCGGGAAACTGAGGCGGAAGCCAACCGACTCGACACGATCAGGACCTCGCAGAAGCACGTCACCCGCCGCGAGGCATTGCTCCAGGAGAAGATGGCGGGTGTCGAGCGGCTCTTGGAGCGCAAGCTCCTCGTGCGTGACAGGCTGATCGAGACCGAGCTCGAGCTTGCCAGTGCCCGCGAGCGGATCGCGCAGCTCGATGACGAGTCGAGGCTGATCGAGCAGAGGCGTCTCGAGCGCCAGAGCAAGGCCCGCCTGGCGCTGCTCGATGAGGAGCTCAAGGTCGGCGAGTTCGAGCGGCGTCTCGCGCGGCTCGAGGCGCAGCTTGCCGAAGAGCGTAGCGTTCGCAGTCCCCACGCTGGCCGCGTGGCCGAACTCAAGGTGTCGATGGGTGATGTCGTGACCGCTGGCGTGCCGCTCGCCACGCTGAAGCGAAGCGACGACGCGACGACCGGGCTGTCGGCGCTGCTCTACGTCCCGGCCCGGGACGGCCGCAGGATTGCAGCCGGAATGAAGGTCGAGGTGGTGCCCACGACAACGCTCAAGGAGGAGTTCGGATTCGTCAGCGGCGTGGTGTCCGAGGTTTCGGATGTTGCGGCGACAAAGGAAGGCATGACCAGCGCACTGAAGAACGAGCAGCTGGTGGCGAAACTTTCCGGTGAGGGCGCGCCTATCGCCGTCAAAGTGCTGCTCGATGAAGATTCAACGACGGCCTCGGGGTTGAACTGGTCGTCGTCCAAGGGTCCCGCACAGCGCATACCTGCCGGCACCTTGCTGGACGGCGCGATCGTGGTTGAGCGGGTCGCTATTCTGACTTTGCTCGCGCCCTCCCTGGATCGCTTGCTGGGTATGACAGAGAGATGAGCGAAGCAGGCGAGATGGCATCGCCCTTGTGGCGTCCATGGGCTGCAATGCCCGGCCGCGTCAGGACGCCGAGCGTGCTGCAGCTCGAAGCGGCGGAGTGCGGAGCCGCCTCGCTCGCCATGGTTCTCGCCTACTTCGGACGGCGCATTCCGCTCGAGGAACTTCGGTTCAAGTGCGGCGTGTCGCGCGATGGATCGAAGGCGTCGAGCATTCTGAGAGCGGCCCGTCACTACGGTCTGGTTGCGAAGGGACTGAAAGCTGAGCCCGAGCATCTCGACGATCTCAAACCGCCAATGATCGCCTTCGTCAACTTCTGCCACTTCGTGGTCGTGGAAGGTACATCACAAAAGCACGTCTTTCTCAACGACCCCGCCAACGGCCGATATTCTGTGCCCCGTGAGGAGTTCGACGCCATGTTCACCGGCGTCGTCCTCGTATTCGAGCCAGGACCGCAATTCTCGAAGGCAGATACGCGTCCGAGCCTCGTCGCATCGCTGATACGCCGGACCCGCGGCTTCCGCCTGGCCGTCGCCTACGTCGTCCTGGTCAGTCTCGCTCTGGTCATTCCAGGTGTGGCTATTCCTGTTTTTTCCCGCGTGTTCATCGACTATGTCGTAGTTCGCGGACTGGAAGACTGGCTCTTTCCGCTCCTGATCGGGATGACGCTCACCGCAATCGCGCGGTTTCTTCTCAATGAGCTCAAGAGCTGGCACCTGGCACGCGCGGAGACGCGGCTGGCCATCTATGGAGCCCAGGAGCTGTTCGATCACATCCTGCGTCTGCCCATTCCTTTCTTTGGCGCTCGCTACGCGGGAGAAGTCGCCAGTCGGCTACAGCTCAGCGATGGACTGGCGCACCTTCTGACCGGGCAGATCGCCCAGGCGTTCCTCAGCATCGTCACCGCAGCATTCTTCTTTGCCGCCATGATGCTGTACAGCGCGCCGCTCTCCTTGGTGGTGTTGGCACTCGCCTTGCTCAATCTCGCCGTCCTAATCGGCGTCTCGCGCACGGCGGCCGAGGGTTACCGAAAACTGTCGATCCAGAGAGGCAAACTTGGCGGCGTCGGACTATCGGGCCTCCAGGATATCGAGACCTACAAATCGGCAGGCGCCGAGGAATTGTTCCTCAGTCGCTGGACTGGATTACACGCCGGCATCGTGCAGACCGAGCAGGCGATGGCTGCCCGTCTCACGCTGCTCAACGCGGCTCCGGCACTGGTCACATCGCTGATTACGGCTGCGATCCTCGTATTCGGCGGGCGCGAGGTGATGAATGGAACGATGAGCATTGGCGGGCTTGTGGCATTTCAGACTCTGGCCGCGAGCTTCGTTGCGCCGCTTGTGGCGCTGATGGGCCTTGGCGCCAACCTGCAGGAAGTACGCTCCTTCACCGAGCGGATCGACGACGTGCTCCTGCAAGCGCCGGACCCGTCGAGTGACCTTGAGGTGTTGGACACGGAAACCCAAGTCCTCCCCGCGGGAGAAATCGAGTTGCGTGATGTGAGTTTCGGTTATCTCCCGCTGGAGTCGCCGCTGATCGAAGGCCTGAACTTGTCGGCCAAACCCGGAGCGCGCATCGCTCTGGTCGGGGCTTCGGGCTCAGGCAAGTCGACTGTCGGCAGACTTCTAGTCGGACTGTTTCCACCGTCGAGTGGCGAGGTCCTGCTGGACGGACGCCAGCTTGCGTTGTGGCCCAGTTCAGTACGAGCGAGCACACTCGCCTACGTGGACCAGACGATCGTCCTGTTCGAGGGCACCGTGCGCGAGAACATCACTCTCTGGGACGAAACTATTCCGGAGCAGGATATCATCGCGGCGGCCCAAGACGCCATGATCCACGATGTGATCTCGGAACGTCCAGGTGGTTACAGCGGGCGTATCGAGGAAGGCGGACGAAATTTTTCCGGCGGTCAACGTCAGCGACTGGAGATCGCGCGCGCGCTCGTCACCAATCCGCGCATTCTCGTCCTCGATGAAGCAACCAGCGCGCTGGATACGGTGACTGAGGCGGCCTTGATGGAAAATCTCAAGAGACGCGGCGCAACACTCGTTGTGATCGCTCATCGCCTGAGCACGATCCGGGACAGCGACGAGATCGTGGTCTTTGCTCGCGGCAAGGTCATGGAACGCGGCAGTCACGCCGATCTCATGGCCAGCGGCGGTCCCTACGCTCAGTTGATCGAGGCATAGAACGCGTGCGTCCTCGTGTGAACAGCAGCGACATCGGATCCGGCCGTGCCGACGCGGCGGCAGATGCGTCTGTGCTCGAACGCCTTGAGCGGTCCCACCAAGCGACGAAGCGCGAGGTCGCACGCAGGCTGAGACAATTGGGAGCCGTCGACGAAGGCCGCCACACCCAAACCGGGATCCGCGCAACGGGCGCCGCGGCCGAGGCCGCAATACGGGTCCTCGAAGCGGGCGGGATGGAGATCGAAGACTCGTCGCGGCAGGTCACGGGCATTGAATTTGACGAGGTACCGCTGGTGTGCCGCGCGCTCGGCGCCGCGGCCCGTGAAGTCGTTCTGCCACGCGGCTGGTGGAAGGAAGACCAGGGCCATCTCGTCGGATTGCTACGTGTAGCGGGACACGACGATCGCACCGTGTCTCTCATCAAGGGCGCCATTGGGGGCTATGTGGTGCACGACGCCGAGGCGGGCACATCGACACCTCTTACAGCCGAGTTGGTGGACAGGATTGCGCCCCGCGCCTACGCCGTCTACCCGGCGCTGCCCGAGGAAACTTCGGGACTAAGAAATATCGCTCGCTTCTTGTGGCCAGCGCTCAAATCGGACATGTGGCGCGTTATGCTGGCCAGCTTGGTCATGGGGCTCATCGGCCTCCTCATTCCCTTGGCGACGGGGCTGGTCATAGACCAGCTGATCCCCAGCCGAGAAATCAGTCTGCTCTATCAGTTCGGTGCCGGACTCGTGATGGCATCCGTGCTGACATCGGCCTTCACCATATTGCAGCATCTGGCGCTCGCGGGGATCGATGGCCGCTCGCAGGTTCTCCTGCAGGCCGCAAGCTGGAATCGCGTTTTGCGACTGCCCGCGTCATTCTTCAAGTCGTATGCCTCAGGAGATTTGCAGCAGCGCATGTCCGGTATCGAGGCTATGCGAAACGTGGTGCTGAGTGTGGCTCTCTCCGCGGCAATCACGGTCTTCTTCTCGATCTTCTATCTCGGCCTTCTGTTCTACTACGACGCCCAACTGGCATTTGCGGCGCTGGCCATCGTGCTGGTGCTGGCGGTCGCGACGTTCCTCGCCGGCCTTCTGCAGTTGAAGTATCACAAGCGGCAGGCAATCGTGTCCGGCTGGCTTTCCGGCTTCGTGTTTCAGGTCCTGCAAGCGATCGTTAAGCTCAGGGTAGCGGGTGGAGAGCAGCGCGCCTTCGCCCGCTGGGCAAGCCGTTACGCCGACCAGCGCGCCGCCATCATGTCCACCCGCCGCATCTCCAACCACTTCGCGGCATTCTCCGAAGCTTATTCGATCCTGTCCTTGGCGACGCTCTACGGATTGCTGGGCTATCTCGGCGGTCTAGGTCTGACGGCCGGTACGTTCATTGCTTTTCTCGCGGCATTCGGTGCCTTCCAGTCGGCATTTCTCGGCCTATCGGGCGCGGTGCTTCAACTGATTGCCGTCATGCCTCACTACCAGCGCGCAAAGCCCATCCTCGATGCCAAAGTCGAACAGAAGCCCCACTCTGCCGAGCCGGGTGCGCTATCGGGCGCCATCACCATTTCGCATCTCACCTTCGCCTATGAAGCGGGTGCTAGCCCGGTGTTGAAGGATCTGTGTCTGGAAATCCAGCCCGGAGACAGCGTTGCGATCGTCGGGCCCTCCGGATCCGGTAAGTCGACGCTGCTGCGTCTTCTGCTGGGCCTCGAAACACCTCAGGGCGGGACGGTGCTCTACGACGGCCAGGACCTGTCGAGCCTCAATCTTTCGAGCGTTCGTCGGCAGATCGGCGTGGTCCTTCAGACCGGGCGGGTCTTTGCGGGCACGATTTTCGAGAACATTCGCGGCGCGACCAATGCCACCTTCGAGGATTGCCTCAGCGCGTGCGAGGCGGCCGGGTTCGCCGAGGATCTCGCGTCCTTCCCGATGGGACTTCACACACCACTGACCGAAGGAGCGGCCACGATATCGGGCGGTCAGCGCCAGCGCCTGCTCATTGCGCGGGCTCTCGTCGGCAAACCGCGCATGCTGTTCATGGATGAGGCAACCAGCGCGCTCGATAATCGGACCCAGTCGATCGTGACGGCCAGCCTCGACCATCTTGCCGTCACGCGCGTAGTCATCGCGCATCGCCTGTCCACAGTGCGCAATACGAGCACGATCGTCGTCATAGACAGGGGTTTGATCGTCGAAAAGGGCACGTTCGATGAACTTATGGCGGCCGGCGGCTTGTTCTCTGAGCTGGCCCGAAAGCAACTGACTTAACGGGAAAGTCGATCGGATTGGACTGATATGCGTAAGGCCCTCTACATTCTTGCCGACCTAGATGACCGCGATATCGCATGGCTGAGCGAAACCGGCGTTGTACGCAGTGTCGCCGAGGGCGAGTTGCTCATTCGAGAAGGCGCGGTCATCGATCAGCTCTATATCGTCATCGACGGCGAACTCGAGGTTGTTGTCGGTGATGGAAAGCGCGTCGCCGAATTGGTTGCGGGCGATATCGTGGGTGAGATGTCACTGATCGAGAAGCGACCGCCGGCGGCGTCGGTCAGATCCATGAGTGAGGCGAAAGTCCTCGCGGTTCCCCAGGTAGCCATACGCCATCGACTGGCGAAGGACACGGCCTTCGCAGCGCGCTTCTACCGGGCACTGGCGGTCTTTCTTTCTGATCGACTGAGATCGACAGTCGCGACCTTTGGATACGGCAAGCCTGGCGCAGAGAGCCGTCAACAAGCGCTCGAGCGCGAAAACGAACTCGATGAAGTTGTGTTGGACACGCTCCACGTGGCCGGAGACCGCATGCGCCGGCTGGTCGCAATGCTGGAAGGTCGAAGCAAATAAGCGCGCAACCTTCACCTTGATGGACCTTTTCCGGTTTTGAGAGTTGCATCACTGTCGATGTGGGGTACACTAAACGTCAGGAGTCCACCGCAATTGCTCATAAGAACAGCGAAATTCGCCGTTGCGGAGCTTTGGCAACCGCACGGGGAAGGTCTCAAACTGCTCTCGGATCGCCACAGGTGAGGGTCACCATCAGTAGATTCCGTCCAACCCCAGAACAGGAGATGCCGTCTTGAAGCGCAACAAGACAAATGGTCGTGCCACAGCTGCCGGTCCCAAGAGTCTCGAGGACAATGATCTCGATCGCATCGCTGCTGGTGCAAAGGAAGAAATGCTGGAATTCCCGGGCGCGCAGGACGATGGGCTAAAGGCGCAACTCGCCAAGATCCAGTCGCCCTCTCCCGACGACTCCAAATTGGAGCCAAAAAAAGAGAATTTTGGCGGCAACGCCGCCGAGGGCTCGAGCCACGTTTAGCTGCCAGATTGCATGGATGATGGTCCAGCCACCATCTTCGAAATTGGGTCTAACGGCCGTCGCGCTGTTACGCTCGTAACTGTTGCCGCGGAGCATATGCCGTAAGGCCTTTCCATCGGCTCACGGATGAGCCGGCAGCGAAATCGCGACAGGATACCCCTTTGAGCAAGGCAATGAAGAAATTCATCGCCGACGCCGAGTTGGATCTCATTGTGGGGGGCTTCCAAGGCACCGATGACCTCTGGCTGAAGACTGACAAGTCGAATGGCAGCAGCGGGTTCATCGCCTGGGACATCTGGCCGAGTTTCAAGTCCAGGTAATCAGATCGGTAACCCTGAAAACAAGCGAAAGGAATTGAGATCGTCAGTGATTCCGGCAGCGGCCGGCCTAGTGCCTTTGAGACGTCACGCCATCCATCTCAAGTCAAGTCGAAGGAGACTGCATGATGAAGACAAAAGCTTCAGGCATTGCGAGTGAGAAACTTTCCGACGCGAAGGCGGTAAAGGCTGTCGAGCTTCGCGACCAGGACATGGACGGCGTGCACGGCGGCAGCTTGTGCAACAACGAGGTCATAAAAGGCATCAAGGGCGGTAACAACGAAGCGCCATCGCCCGGCACGGTCGAAGTGGAAGACGTCAAACCGGTGTCCGGCCTCGACCTTGGAAGCACCCGTCAGAAGTGACAGCGAAGCGCTTTCAACCGGCGAAGCTCTACCGGCCACGGAATGGGTGATCGGCACAGAGCTGTCCTGCTTCAGCGGGACAGTATCGGGCGACGCTCCATCAGCACAGAAAGGATGCAACGATGGCAACGAAAAGAACTGCGAGCGAGACCAGTAGCTCTGCCCGTCCCGTCGAGCTGCGCGACAGCGACGTCGATGCCGTCATCGGCGCGGGCGATCCATGCCCCGTCGAAACGTCTACGACCAGCACCGATCCGGTGCCCTACCCTGATCTCGGAGGTTCGTCCGGCTCTACCAGTACCGAACCTACCGGGACAGTCAGCGGTTCGAATTCGGACGGTGGCACGATGAAAGCGGTGACCGGCCTGAAATCGAGCGGATCATCGTTCACTACGTCAGGTGCTCCGAACGTCAAAATACAGGGAAAGTGAGCGACGCGCGTTTCGACCCCAAGCCCCCAGGAAAGGAGACGACGTCATGACGACGAAGAAGCCCGACAAGGCCGGCGAGTCGAAGAAGCTCAAGGCCAAGGATCTCGACGATGCCGCGCTCGATAAAGTACGCGTCGGCTACCAGGCTAAACCTCTGAAAGAGGAGCAGTCGGGAGAGGAATCGGGCTTTTTCATTGCGTCGGGTATCAAGCCGTCCGGATCGTTCATCGCATCAGGCTTCAAGAAGAAATCCTGACCCGCCTTCATATCCTGCAGGGATCACGTGGCCGGCCGCCGCCGGCCGCGTAATGGAGCCCGTGAATGTCCGAGCGTGTTCAAGTCAGTCTCGTATCGATGCCATGGGCGTTACCGCTCATGCCGTCGATCCAGGCCGGTGCATTGATGGCATACCTCGATCGGGAATGTTCGCGGATCGCAGATGTGTCGGCCAGACCCGCCCGTCTTTTTGTACCGGTCGAAGGCGAAGGCGGCGCCTTCATCGACTTCTGGAACAAGTGGGCGGTTCATGGCGAGCAGGGCTACCTGCTGGCTTATGCGCTCGCCTTCGGTCTGCCCGACGAGCGGGCGCGCGAG
Source organism: Hyphomicrobiaceae bacterium (assembly GCA_020442165.1). Lineage (GTDB taxonomy): Bacteria > Pseudomonadota > Alphaproteobacteria > Rhizobiales > Hyphomicrobiaceae > JAEUMD01. The sequence continues at coordinate 24,580 of JAGRKV010000053.1, forward strand.
GTCGCTGGCCGTCATGGCGTAAACGCGACGGCGCCCTCCAGCTCGCGCGAGGGCCGGCGCGGGGTGTCCGAGATCAGCTGTTCGGAGTAGTTTTTCCGTCAGATGGCATACTTGAACGTGTACGGGGCGCCTGGACCGATCTGATGTGGCCCTCGCAAGCCGCAGCGGGCGCAAACCGCCCCTCACACTTTCATCGCTTCGATCAGCGGTCTGACGCCCATGATGTTCATCACGCGCGTGAGGTTGTAGGCGAGCACGGCCAGCGCCATCTCGGTTGCGACCTTCGGCAGCGTGCGCATTTGGAAGTGCGTTGCCCCCATCCGCGCTTTGATCGTGCCGAATGGATGCTCCACCGTTTCACGCCGCTGTCGCATCGCTTGCGGATTGGCATCGAGTCGCTCCTGCACGGCTTCAAGGATGTGCTCATGTACCGAACGTGTGATGCGCCGCTCCCTACCCGTGGTGCACAGTGCCTTGAGGGCGCAGTCGCCGCAAACCGTCGTCCAATAGCGCCGCAGCGTCAGACCTCTCTCGACGTTGGTGTATCGATACGTGAGCTTCTCACCGGCTGGACAGCGGTAGACATCCTCATCGGCCAGGTAGGCAAAGTCCTGCTTGCCGAAGCGACCCTCGGCTTTCGCATTCGACGTCATGCGCCTCGGTAGTGTCAGCGTGACGCCCGCGTTCGTGCACGCCACGATCTCGCCGGTGTCGAAGTAACCGCGATCAGCCACGGCTTCCAGCTCGTCGACCGCCAGCGCAGTCTTTGCCTGCTCGGCCATGTTCGCCAAGTGCGCCGTATCGTTGCCGACGTTCGTCACCTCGTGAGCAACGATGATGTGGTACTCGGTGTCGACAGCGGTCTGCACGTTGTAGCCCACCACGCCCGAGCCGCGCCCGCTCGTCGCCATTGAGCGGCTGTCGGGATCGGTCAGCGAGATCTGGCCGTCAGGCGAGGCCTTCATAAGCGCCACGTGAGCAGCGAGCTTGCCCATCTCCTCTAGCAGCTTGGTGAGCTTCTCCTTGAGGTGCGCCGTCTTCTTCTTCAGCCCATGGGTCGGCTTCTGCCGATCCGCCGTTTCCAATTGCTGAAGATAGCGCTGCACGCTTTCATTGAGCTGCTGGCGTCGTCGCTCGACCTTGTTGTCCGTGAAATTCTTGTCTCGGTTATTCACTGCCTTGAATTTCGAGCCGTCGATGGCCACGCTTGCCTTGGTCAGCAACCCCATTCTTCGGCATAGTTCCACGAACTCCGCGCAGACCTGACTGATCGCCTTGCCGTTGTCCTTGCGGAAATCGGCAATCACCTTGTCGTCGGGATGCAGCCGACCGATCAACCAGATCACTTCGAGATTGCGGACGGCTTCCCGCTCGAGGCACCGGCTCGATGCGACAAGATTGAGGTAGCCGTAGATGTAGAGCTTGAGCAGGGAGGAGGGCTGGTAGCCGGGCCGGCCCGTTTCCGCTGGCGTGGTCTTGAAACCGAGCTTTGCCAGATCGAGGTGGGCCACGAACGCATCGATCGCACGGACCGGATTGCTCTCGTCGATGTAGTCATCGAGGCTTTCGGGCAGAAGAGCCAACTGGCCTCGATCCGCTTCCTCGATGAAACGCTTCATGCGCATCTCCCCGCGATCGATTCAACAATAGAATCATTGCAGGCGCTGCGTTCTCACGCAGCCTGGGTCAGGAGCGGACGTTTGTCGTCGGTGCCAGTTATGTCGGCTTGCCCCTCAACAGCAGCCATCGGCCCGTCAAAAAGTCTGCGCCACAACCGTTTGGAAACCCCTAACCGAACTCGACTGAGGTTAGCAGCGGGCCAATAATGCTAGTCACTCGTGAACCGTTTCCGCGCTGACGGCGACCAATGTGAAACCGTTGTTCACAGGAGGCCAACATGACGAGGGTTCGGATCATTTCGAAAGTAATCACGACAGCAATCGTTTTTGCAGTAGGTAGTCATTCCGCTTCTGCATGCTGCAAGGGCACATTCATCAGGACGAAGCCGCATGTGAATGTGTCGTCGAGCGGACACTCCTCCGGTCGCCATGGAATGTCATCACGATTTTCGGGATCGGCGAAATCCGCGAAGCGAGAGACGGAACTGGTTGTCATAATCACCCCGGTCCTTACCGGCCCAACTAGGTAAATTGGGGGTCTACCCTGTCGTTACACGCTTGAAGCCCTCGAATTCCCGTCACAAATGGGTTGCTTTCGGGCCGATGTTACACAATATGTAACAGGCAAACCCATTTGTGACGAGAGGATATCATGCGACGGAGGATCGGCTACGCGCGCGTCAGCACGGAAGACCAGAACCTCGCGATCCAGAAGCGAGCGCTGGAGAAGGACGGCTGTGCCATCGTATTCGAGGAAAAACGGACGGGGACCAAACGAGACGATCGCAAGCAGCTCGAATTAGCTCTTAAGGTACTCTCGCCGGGCGACACGCTGGTGGTGACGCGTTTGGACCGCCTCGGCCGTTCACTCCGCGACCTGGCCAACATCGTGCACGAGATCGAGGCTTCGGGCGCGAACCTGCGTGTCATCGAACAGAGCGTCGATACCGGCACTTCGGCCGGTCGCGCCTTCTTTGGAATGCTGGCTGTGTTCGCGCAATTCGAAACCGATGTGCGTCGGGAGCGTCAGGCTGAGGGCATCGCACAGGCCAAGAAGGCCGGCGTCTACACTGGCGGCAAGCCACGGATCGACAGAAATCGAGTGAGGAACTTAATCGCAGAAGGCCATGGACCAGCTGACGTAGCGCGCAAACTCAAAGTCTCAAGGATGTCTGTCTATCGCATCATGAACGATGCGCCGGAGCGATAACGAGGATAATTTAGCGTCTCAGAGGATCGGTTCTTCTCAGCCATTCCCACGTGCGTTCAGCCCAGATTTGCCCCAGTTGCTCGTCCGCGCGCTCCAGCGCGAAGTATGTCTTCCAATGCATGCCTTTCGGTTTTGGCGGGAACGGCTCGTCCAACGATCCCTCGTATCCAAGCCGCTTGCGCAGCGCATGACGCCTGTCCGCCGCACGACCAATCGCGTTCTCATATTGGCTTTCGTACTTCAGGTTGTGGCAGCGTCGGCAGCGGAAGTGCGTCTCGCCATAGAGAATGCGACAGCGTCGGCGGCAGGAGAGACAGACGAACCACTTTCTGCGGCCGCCAAAGTTGGTCGCGGTCTCGACCACGGGAACATCCTCCTGGACGCCCTGCCATTCCCCGCCCCTTTCCCGGGTGCGATAGATCATGCGAGCAAAGTCGGGATGGGAGTCGATCCTGATTGAGCCAGTTTCTTTGCCTCGGCTTGACCATGTCACCGTTGACCACCGCCCGACTTTCAGGAGCCCTTCCCTCACCAGCCATGCAATGTCTACAGCGTGATACTCGTGGCACTTGCTAACATGCCACCCATAGCTCGGTGATCGCCCCGATCCGCGCCCGCCCAACTTCTTGCCCCTCCGATTTTCCCGAAATCAATTGGCAACTTGTGCCGATAGGCGCAATGCAACTGTGTTTTCCGAACCCTTCTTGCCAAACAAACCCAAGCTATTGCACTTCGATAACCAGGCTCTCGGAAGCGATCGCTTCTTGGCTGGCTTCGATCGTGTTCAGCCGCCATTCCTGCGCTTCGCGGAATGCTCGCAGAGCCTTGTAGAGTTGGCTGTCCAACGTCGTCTGGTACCGTGCCATGACTTCCAACTGGTCCATCGGCAGAGTGAGACCGCGTTCACGGAGCTGTTCGGCCAGCCGCAAAAGCTGCGGTCTTTTCTTCGCCCTGCTGATCTCGCGATGGCACCATAACGACAACTCCGTTAGATACTCACTCAGCCCATCTTCCGGCGTTCCGAGGTAGGCCTCTGGTGTCACCTGTTCTTGCTCAGCATCTCGCTGGATCTGAGCCCAGACCAGCGGCGCGGACTCTTCGATTTTCTTCAGGCTGCGTTCCGCCAGCGACAAGGTCTCCGCCACAACGGCAAGGCACCACTGAGCCTGCCCGTCGTCGTAGGGCTCCAGGCTGTCTTCCGTCATGCTGTCACGTTCGCCGTAGTCGTGTAGGCGCCGAAGTCTTTCGACGATTCCTGACTGCCGTCGCTCGATGGCGATAGCTGCGGCTTCAGCACGTTCGAGCCGACCTTGACGCCAGATTGCCATGACGATGCGCTCAGTCAGCGCCAGTTCGACAGCGCCAACCGGCCTCAATGAATCGAACAGGTCGGATTGCAGCTGCGCGATTTCGGTCGGATCTTCGCCATCAAGCAGAAATCTTTGGCTACGCAAGCCGTGACGAGTTGCATTTCGGCTTACAGCTTCTTTGCCGGCCTTTGATTTCGGGCCAGTGCTCTTTGACGCATTCACACGACTGGCGAGCGTGCGCCGAGCGCTCATGAAGGTCTCCATCGATTGTGCCAGTCACACGGAGAATAATAGCCGATTGAGGCTCAGCAATCAGCTGTGCGGAGATGAGCAGGTAGTGTTTGAGATTAGCCGCCGCACTGAACCGACGCCATCTGCCAGATCGCCAACAGGCAGTTGCGCAATTCAACCCGAATTCAGCTAGCTTCTTTGAGCATTGGCAAACTCCCGAAATTTCCAGCGGATTGCTGCTGTAAGGGCAGAAAAATCCCAATTGCAGACATTGGCGCTTCGTGGATGAGGGTGAGGGTTCACTCAGACAGCAGTGACCCCTGTTGGGTAAGAAGCGGAAATTGCTGTGCCATTGAAGCGTCGGACTATTGACAACGCTCAAGTAGGGTTGCCTCATTGCGTAGCCAATCCGTAGAGGGCGGCTGTACGTGGCTTACTCAAAATGCGTTGGAACTGCGAGATATTCGTTTCCAACCCTGAAATCGCTTCTTGCAAAGGCTTCGCCGCCACGCGCCGGCGACCGGCTGGCCGGCATAGCGGCGGTAACCGCGGAGGAAAACATTGCTGCAAAATTGGCGCTTGCCGACGTCCCGCTTTCTGAGATTCTCGCACAGCCGCTGATCCCCTATGAGGACGACGAAGTCACGCGCCTCATCCTCGACACACATGACGTGCGAGCATTTGCTCCGATCTCCAGCATGACGGTCGGTGAGTTCCGTGAATTTCTTCTGTCACACGATACGAATGCGATGGTGCTCGCCAGGCTGGCGCCAGCGGTCACACCCGAGATGGCGGCGGCCGTCTGCAAGCTCATGCGCAATCAGGACCTCATTCTGGCGGCCCACAAGTGCCAAGTAACGACGGCATTCCGGAATACGATCGGCCTGCCGGGAACGATGGCCGTGCGCCTACAGCCGAACCACCCCACGGACGAAGTAGCTGGGATCGTCGCATCGATTGCTGACGGCCTCATGTACGGCTGCGGCGACGCAGTCATCGGCATCAACCCCGCGACAGATCAACCAGCCCGCATCGAGGAGCTGTTGCGCCTGCTCGACGACTTTATTCAGCGCTATGCGATCCCAACGCAGGGTTGCGTCTTATGCCACGTCTCGACGACGCTGGATCTGATGGCTGCTGGTATGCCAGTTGATCTTGTCTTCCAGTCGATCGGAGGTACAGAAGCGACCAACCGCTCCTTCGGCATAACGCTCGCGATGTTGAGAGAGGCCAGTGATGCGGCGCACAGTCTCAAACGCGGCACAGTTGGCCGAAACGCGATGTATTTCGAAACGGGCCAGGGCTCAGCGCTTTCAGCGGATGCCCATCATGGCATCGACCAGCAGACATGCGAAGCACGCGCCTACGCAGTTGCGCGGCCATTCGATCCCCTACTCGTCAACTCCGTCGTCGGGTTCATCGGACCCGAGTATCTCTACAACGGCAAGGAGATCTTGCGGGCGGCGCTGGAAGATCATTTCTGCGGCAAACTCATGGGGCTGCCGATGGGTGTTGATGTTTGCTACACCAACCATGCAGAGGCGGATCAGGACGACATGGATGTCGTACTCGCCGCGCTTGCGGCAGCCGGAGTCACCTACATTATGGGAGTCCCGGGGGCCGACGACGTCATGCTAGGCTACCAGTCGACCTCTTTCCACGATGCCTTGTTTGTCCGCGAGGCCTTCGGACTTAGGCGCGCACCGGAGTTCGAGAAATGGCTCGCTAGCATGGGGATCACCGATCCTTCCGGCCGTCTCTTGACACCCGCAGCCGGGCACCGTCTCATCGAAGACGCCACGTCAGCGGCGGGGCCAACGCAATGACCGGAACACCACGAGACCCCTGGGCACAGCTCGGTAGGTGGACACCGGCTCGAATTGCTCTCGGTCGTGTGGGTGCGTCACTGCCGACATGTGAAGTGCTATCGTTCGCTTTGGCGCATGCCCGAGCGCGGGATGCAGTGCAGGCGCGTCTCGATCGGGAAGCTCTGGCGGGCCGTCTTGAAGTGCTAGGGCTTGCGAGTGTGGAAGCAAACAGCATGGCATCAGATCGCGTTACGTATCTTCGCCGTCCCGACCTCGGACGGCGGCTTGACGACGCTTCCCGGGACCGCCTGGATGCATATCGAGACGAAGACTGCGATCTGGTTGTTTTGATCGGAGACGGACTTTCGGCAACGGCCGTTGCCGGAAATGCTGACTCGCTGATGAGCGCTCTGCTGCCTTACCTGAGCAAGGCAGAATTAAAACTCGGCCCCGTTGTGATCGCGCAAAACGCCAGGGTTGCGCTCGGTGACGACGTGGGAGCCTTGATCGGCGCCCGTCTCATTGCAGTTCTGATCGGAGAGCGGCCTGGACTTTCAGCGGCCGACAGCATGAGCGTCTATCTCACGTATGCACCCCGCCCTGGACGGACCGATGCCGAACGAAATTGCATCTCGAACATTCGGGCGAACGGTCTGACGCCCGAGGCGGCTGCGTCCAACCTCGCCTGGCTCATATCGGCGGCAATTGAAATGAAACTGACGGGAGTGAATTTGAAGGATCGCAGTGTCGCAGGACGATCGAAGTCAGATCATCTGGTGGGCTAACGCCAAGAAACGAGGACTGACACGCGTTTGCCAAGCCGATCAATTGAGGAGGCTTCATCGATTATCCCAATAGCGGTCATCGGCCGGCTGCTTCTCAGACTGACAGATGTCTTGGCCCAGTAGGTCTGCTCTTGGGTTTGGAAAGGACAAGCTTGAAGGGCAACCGACGCATGCTCGTGATCCATAGCCCCCGTTGCCGCATCGGCAGCGAGATCCCAAAAGCGGTCGTAGGCTGGCCGCTAGTCGGAGCGATAGATGTCATTGCATATGAGGTCTGCTCTTTGGGTTGGACCGGACAAGATTCAAGGCCAGTCAACGCGTGCTCGTGACCCAAAACGGCCTTGAGCAATTGCAAAACACACGGCATGCGAGCGAACATTCTGCAGAGTACAGTCATAATCGCATCCCCGAAGCCGCTTGCCCCTAAACCGCAGTGCACCATACAGCCGACATCGACTGCGCGATGTTACGGCGCCACGGGCAAAGGCGAGCATCACAAGATGAAATTTCGCAATCTGGCCGTTCTTTAGGCCGTGACAACAGATTCGACGGTATACGAAGGGCATGCACGTGCGCCCCAATGCGGACGATCGCAACCCCAAAAGGCGCCACTACAATCTGTCTGGCGTTTTTATTCTGCAGATTGTTCCTGGTAAGCTAGGCGTGCTGCCGGATTATTACCGGGACACCAGATTGGTCTCGGTCGTCGGTTGCGCAGCGGCCAACAGAGCCACGGCCATTTAATAACGCTGCCACGCCTTAGCCTCCAAACGGGACTCCGCACTCCGCTCGGTGGCCGCAGATTCATTTCTCACAACTGTTGTCAGAGTTCATGGAAAGGATACCCAAGTCTGTCCGGCGCTTGAATGGTGCAAATGCACCAAATCTACCTACCCCCCATTGCATGCTTCGCATCACCCCTCAGAATCTTCAATAGACTTTGGGCACTTCAGGCCGATGGCACCGCCTTTGCTCATTCAAGTCAGCGCTGCAACGACCAGCCGATGGGGGCGACTATGATCAAGCACTACACGGACCACGCCGCTAACGAACGGACCTTTCTCGCCTGGATCAGAACCGGCATCACAATCACTGTGTTTGGTTTCGTGATCGAGAAGTTCGAACTCTTCGTCCGAGGCCTACCACCTCCTGCGGTAAGCGCGGCTCTGATACGCGCCTTTCCAAAAGGCCAGTTCGAACTGGTGAGCCTCTTGTTCATCGTAACCGGGATCGGCGTGTTCTTCTGTCTGCATGGCACTTTGTCAAAACTCGCCGCGCCATCGAAAGCGATGCCGCCATCACTTATCGCGATCTCCTGCCAACCTTCGTGCTCATCGGTCTGCTGACGGTCACAGGTCTCATCCTGCTCCTGGCCCTGTTCCGCCTTGTCTGATCCCGGGCCTTGGTGGTTTATTTCAACCAATCACAACAGAAGCACACAGGAGCCGAAGACCTAACAAACTGATTCTTTTTAATAAAAATCAGCGGCATGGTGGTTGCTCTGTATCATCCATGTCTGCTGCACGACGCGATTGAAAGCGATACGGGTCCGTTTGCCGGGAAAAATGGAACACATGCGAACGATCAGTCCCGCACTCACCAGGCCGATCATGATCGTCGGCGGCATCGTCGGTACGGCGCTGATCTTCGCACTCCTAGTGCTTGTATTCACGTCCTGGAAATCACTCCGGCTCGTCGATCCGGTGCGCAACCATGTCCACCATCTTGGGCAGATCTACGAGACAGCCCATCAGGCACAAGAACTCCTCTTTCGCCACATATCCAACCGGCCGCCGCCGACCGAAGCCGAAGTTGAGAGCATTCGCGCCAAACTGGCCGAACTTGTCGAACGAGACCACAATCTCGATCCAGGAACAGGACCGCGCCTCGCAAATGCCCGCAATGCACTTGGCGCATTCAGTTCGAACCCAGGCGCAGCGTTGGTGGCAGCGCTTTCCGAAATCCGAGAGATCCTGAAGAACGAATCCGCGGCCGAGGCGATCTTAATAGATCAGATGCACGAAAACGCTCAATGGGAGCAACGGATCGCGCTTGCCACGCTCATCGGGTTGCCGTTGCTCGCCGGACTGACGTTCCTCTTTCTCCGCGGCAGGATCCTGAGCTCTCTCAACCGGCTTTCGGAATTGCTGGAACGTCTGGGCAAGCGCGACTACGCACCCGCCCCGATCACGGCTTCCGATGGGGATCTCCAGCCGGTCCTGGAAAGCTACAATGCCTTGGTCAACCGTCTTGCGGATGCAGAGGCAGAAAATAAGCGTCGACGTAACGAACTCGAAGCTCAGGTGCGCGCCGCCACGCGTACCGTACTGCAACAGGGACGAGAGCTAGCGGAGGCAGACCGGCTGGCGTCTGTAGGCGAAACTTCCGCCCGCATCGCTCATGAATTGCGGAACCCGTTGGCAGGTATCGAACTTGGCTTGTGCAATCTCCGTACCGATTTCGAAGAGACGGGAGCGCCGCTCGACCAATCCCTTCACGACCGTCTTGATCTGATGATTGGCGAATTGCAGCGCATGTCTCGTCTTTTGACATCCTTGCTCGACCAGGGACGGCGCATCCCCGAGCCGACTGCGAAAATCAATCTTGCGGCCTGCGTTCAGGAGACGGCGACACTTGCCCGATATCAAACACCCGAAGCCATCTCGATCACAACTTCAATCGTCGGCGACCTCGACTGCGTGATGCCGCGCGACACCCTGAGGCAGGTTGTCTTTAATCTGGTGCTCAATGCTGTTCAGGCCATCGGCAAAGAGCCGGGAGCAGTCGAGATCACTGCCCACCGGGACCGCGAACGCATGATCATGCAGATCATCGACAATGGCCCAGGCTTCCCCAATGAGATCCTCGAGCTTGGCCCCCGCACGTTTCTCACGCGACGGACAGGTGGGACCGGACTCGGACTGACAACCGTACGCCGGCTTGTCGCCGAGATGGGCGGCGAGATGTCACTATCCAATCGCGCCGAAGGCGGCGCCGTCGTTGTGCTCCACTTGCCATGCAGGATTGCGAATGCCTGACCAGATACTGATCGTCGAAGACGAAGCACTGCTCGGCAACGAGCTTGCCAGACACTACCGCCGAAATGGCTGGGAGGTCGTTGTCGTTGCCACGGTTGGCGAGGCTGAAAGGCTGCTTGCCAGTGACGAATACGATCCGCTGCTGATCATCTCCGATCTCAACCTCCCCGACGGCAATGGTCTCGATCTCTTGCAGAACATCTGCAAAACCAGCCAAAACACCGCAGAGTGGATATTCCTGACCGGATATGGTGAAGCACCCGACGCCGTAAAGGCGATGCGGCTTGGGGCATTCGACTTCCTCACCAAGCCCGCCGACATGGGACGGCTCGACCTTGTCATCGCCGGCGCCACCCGTAGTGCCAAGGCCCAACGCCGGATCAGTCGCCAAGCGCGTCACGAAGGCCGCCGCTACCAGCCAGAAAGCTACATCGGACAGAGTACTGCTGCGGAAAATGCCCGCGAGATGTTGCGCCGCCTCGCTGGTCTGCCGTTCTCCGGTCTCATCATCAACGGCGAGACGGGGACGGGAAAAGGGCTGACAGCCAAGATCCTTCATCACAGTTCACCGCGTGCCGATGCGCCGTTTGTCGAGGTCAACTGCGCGGCCTTGCCCAGGGATTTGTTGGAATCGGAATTGTTCGGACACGAGGCGGGTGCTTTCACCGGAGCCAAGGGCAAACATGTCGGCCTCATGGAGCAGGCTTCCGGCGGAACCTTGTTCCTCGACGAGATCGCGGAGATGGACATCTCGCTCCAACCCAAGCTGCTGAAGGCGATCGAGGACAAGACCATTCGCCGGCTCGGTGGTGAACGTGAAATTAAGATCGAAGTCCAGGTCATCGCCGCCACAAATCGCGATCTTGCCGAAGAAATGCGCCAAGGCCGCTTCCGGCAGGATCTTTACCACCGCCTCTCCGTATTCGAGATATCGCTGCCCGCGCTGAGACAACGTCCCGAGGACATCAGCGAACTTGTTTTGGCGTTCATCGACGAGTTCAACGCGCTGGCCAAGAAGAAGGTGCGCCAAGTTCCAGAGAAGATCTGGGCGATCCTAGAAGCCTATTCGTGGCCGGGTAACGTACGCGAATTGCGCAATGTCATAGAACGCGCGGTGCTCTTGTCGACAACTGATGCTCTCCCGCTGGAATGGATTCAACTGCAGCAGTCCGGATGTGCGGGACCAAGCCAGGTTTCTGCCGCCGAAGGTGACTGGGTTCACCTGCCACTCGACGGTACCATGGCCCTCGACGACATGGATCGATTCATCATCGAGACGGCCCTCAAGCGCCACGACTACAACGTCATGGCGACAGCGCGGGCGCTCGGCACGACGCGTGAGACCTTGCGCTATCGCGTGCAGAAGTATGGACTGCTGCGCGAGAAGTCACGCGACAAGTGCTCCTGATCCAGAACCTGACCGACGCACCCGCATCATCAGGCCGTCGGTTGAAATCCCCCAATTGAACCGGACGATTTTCCCCTTGTTTGTTGTGCGAACAAGCGCGACGGCCCGAATAGCTGCACAATTTCAAGTCGTTGACTTGTGGCCCGTCATTTGCGGATTGGATAGCGAAGTCACATCGCTCAACCAACGCAAACACAAGACAAGGCCACGATGCCAGTACTCAAACCTGAAATCATGCACCCCCTCATGGTGCACTTCCCGATCGTCCTTCTCATCGCGCTAGCAATGACCGACCACGTTGCCCTTTTTGCCGGGCGCAACCTGGGTGGTCAAAGTTGCCTACCGAATATATCCGCGCTTCTGGCAGTGCTGGCGGGTGCAACGGCCATGTTCGTCTACGTCAACGGATCTGTCGCCTACGACATCGCTTTGACGAACGGGACATCACCCGTCGTCCTCGACATGCACCGCGACCTGGGAACGGTTCTCACCGTCCTTGCACTCATCTGGGCGGTCCTGCGCGGCTGGATCTTGGTGCGACAAAGGACTGTTTCACGCATGTGGAACATCCTCGTTGCCTCGACCAGTCTCGGTCTGGCGATCCTAGTCGTTGTGGTCGCCCTCTACGGAACCGGTCTCGTCTACGCGCACGGCGTGAATGTTGTGGTCCCAGGCACTTGAGATGCCAACGACGGAGGCAGCAATGAACGAGAAACCGAAGTCTGAATTTCGCGAGGTATTGGGAGGACCTCAGGGTTCCGCAAATCCTGAGAAGCCTTCCAACCCCACGCCCAGAGGAGAAGACAGCACGACGCCAGCCGAGCCGCCCGTCTCCATGAAACGATCGAAGATGGCGATTGCCGCGGTCCTGATCGCCGCCATTGCGGGTGGCACATACGCCTACGTGCACTACGCCACGCGTCACCCATCAACGTCAGATGCATATGTCGGCGCCAATATCGTCAGGATTGCACCGCTCGTTGCCGGACGCGTGACGGAGGTCTATGTCCACGATTTCCAGAGTGTTCAGGCGGGCGATGTCCTTGTCGAAATCGACAAGCAACCGCTGGAGACGTTGCTGGCTGGAGCAGAGGCTAGGCTTACCCTGGCCCGCCAGCAGGCGGCGGCCTACGAAGCGGCCGTTGCAGCCGCAGAAGCGCAACTAGCCGAGGCCAAAGCCCAGCTTTCCGATACGCAAAACCAGACTGCACGCGTCCTGCTGCTGGCGTCAAAAGGCGATGCCTCCAAATCCGAACGCGATGATGCGCAAGCACGACTGAAGACGGCCGAGGCCACGGAGGCAGCGGCAAAGGCCGGGCTCCGGCAGGCGCGCCAGCAACTCGGCGAGACCGGTGACGCGAATGCGAATGTAAAAGCCGCTGCGGCAGCCGTCGCATCTGCCAAGCTAGATCTGCAACATGCAACCATCACGGCACCGGTTGATGGCATCGTTGGAGAGGTCGATATCCGGCCGGGTGCGGTCGTTGGCATTGGCACGGCGCTGTTCCCGCTCGTCGACACGCACCACTGGTGGGTCGATGCGAACTTCAAGGAAACAGACCTGGAGCGAATCAAGCCGGGACA
>JAGRKV010000054.1 GCA_020442165.1 Hyphomicrobiaceae bacterium
GCTTCTGGTTGAGAACACCCCCGGAACAGGGGTGGCTGTATCGATGGTTGCGGGGGCAGGATTTGAACCTGCGACCTTCAGGTTATGAGCCTGACGAGCTACCGGGCTGCTCCACCCCGCGTCACCACCCGCCGGTCCGATATGGTCACCATCACGTGGTGAGGGTGACAATCCGGCGGGCCGAAAAATCAAGACCATCACAGGCCCCGACATGAACGGCCGCCTCTCGGGCGGCCGCAGCGAGGGGGCTTATAGCACAGTTCGCTCTACTGTGAAGGGTTTCGGCCCTCTTTTTCCAAGTCACGCACAATCGCCGCAGGAGGGAACATGTGAAAAAAGAGAAATCAAAGCAAATCAGAGCTTTGAAAGCCCACGCGGGCGTTGCCGCACCAGTGCCGGGATCTGATCGCCAAACCCGCTTGGTTGAAATGCTTCAAATGAGGTTGCCCGCTGCCTGCGCCTGCGTATTTGAGAGCCGGCAACCCCGCCTGTCAGCCCTTGCCACGGCCGCGAAAGCCGCCTCGGCCAATTGCTGCAAGTTGGCCTGAGCCGCACTCAGCAGCGCTCAAGGCTGTTTCGCTGCGGCTCCAGTGCCAGCGGCGGCATCCGTCAATCCCTGGAGGGCCTTTGTCATCGCCTCCACAACCTTGTCCTGTCCAGTAACGCCGTGACGGGAAATGAGAGCGGATGGTGCGGTGTATGCCACCTTGACCGTACCGTCCGCATCTTCAAAGGCGAGAACTTTCATCGGCAGATCGAGTCCGATCGTCCGGTTGGATTGCATCAGCGGCGTCCCGAGTTTTGGATTGCCGAAAATGAGTAGTTCGGTCGGCTGCAGTGACATGCCTGCTGTTTTTGCACCGGCGGCATGATCGACGCGCGCGATGATCGCGACGCCCTTTTCCTTAAGCTTCGCCGCCAAGGCGTCGATCGTTTCCTTGACCGAATGCGTGCTTGTCTTGACGACAAGATCGCTATCGGCGCGCACGCCGGCAGAGCCCATCACACTGACTGCAACAGCCGCGACCACCGGCAAGAGAAAGCGCGCTGTGGAGCGTCGCAGGATGGACGGTCGTTGGGTTGTGGCTTGACACTGCATGACAGGTACTCCCGGACAAGGCCTATTCCAATGCATTCGGATGGCGATCCGGCTACGTTACAAGTCGGTCGATTCTATGGAAGGCGTCACAACATCTCGAAGCGTTGGCAGCTATCGTGTTGCAAGACTGGTGTAGATTGAATGTGGCAGCCCAATGGGCGCGTCCGCATTGCGCACGCGCCGTTCAGCCAGTGATGCAAACGAATGCGCGTGAAGGTGCAAGTGCGTTGCTATTCGCCCGCGATGCGCGGCGGATTGGCGGCCTGATCCGAGATCGTCTCGGTCTTCGCCCGCAAAAGGAAGTAGATGTTGCGCGCGTAGATGAATACGCCGAACTGTCCAATGATGATGACAGGGTCCTGGCGATAGAAGCCATAAGCCAGAACCAGCAAGCCGCCGACGAAGCTGAAATACCAGAATGTTGCGGGCACGATGGAGCGGCGCGCTCGCTCGCTGGCGATCCATTGCACGAACCAGCGGCCCGTGAACATGAGCTGGCCAAACATGCCGATGCCCAGCCAGATCTTGTCGAGCGGCGTCATGCCATTCCACCAGCTGGCAAACTTGGCCGCGATACCGGCAAATTGGCTGGCAATAAGATCCATGGAACGGCTTCCCGTATCAGCGCCGTGACCCGATAGCAGATCGCAAGGCACCTGTCTGTGGCCGAAATGGCGCCACCACAACGCACCTGTGCATCGTCGTTCAGATGCGCGCGCTGCCAGCCGCTCGGCAGCGGTGCGGCAAATCCTGCCTGGTCAGCTCTTATCCACAGCACCGTTGGCAGGATCAGCGGCCGTGTCGTCAGAGCGCGTCCGCCCGCGAACCGGCAGCGCTGCGATATGATGACCTTGCGGCAGTCCTTCCACGATGCCAGGCACCTTGGTTCGCCGCCTGAGCCAGCTGACGCCGACAAGATCGTAGAGGCCGACAAGGGCCCGGTTCAAGTTGTTGTACTTGGAGACGCCCGCCTGCCGTGGCCGGTCGTTGACCGGAACATAGGCCACCTCGTGGCCATAGGTCTGGAATAGTGCCGGCAGGTAGCGATGCATTGAGGTGAAAAATGGCAGCCGCAAAAACACTTCGCGCCAGTAGGCTTTGATACCGCAGCCGGTATCCGGACAATCGTCCTTGAGCACGGAGTCGCGAATGTAGTTGGCCGCTTTCGAAGCCCATCGCTTTGAGCCCGTATCCTTGCGCTGGGTGCGCCAGCCGTTGACGAGCGCCGGTCCGGCAGTGCCCGGCGGCGCCAGCTGGGCAACGAGTTTTGGAATATCGCGCGGGTCGTTCTGGCCGTCGCCGTCCATTGTCGCGATGACGGAGCTGGTGGCGGCCAAGATTCCAGACCGAAGGGCGGCGCTTTGGCCGCTGCGCTGATCGTGGCGCAGATACCTGAGCCCCGGCCGCGTTCCGCTGGCAATGAGGGCTTTAATCTCCGCGCCGGTTTCGTCGGTGCTGGCGTCGTCGACGACGATCACCTCGGCCAGCATGTCTAGCGGCACGTTGGCATAGGTTTCGTCGACCAGACGGCCAATGTTCCCAGCCTCGTTGAGTGCTGGAATAACGACTGTAATGCGCATGCTTGACCTGCTTTGGCGGCTCGCCGCATCCCCGCATTGTGGGGGGCTGGTGCCATGGCGCGCCGCAAGTGTGCTGGCAAAGAGACTACCAGTCTTCCCGACACGGCCTCAACCTAGTAAATCTCCCGCGTCTGTGGCAGTTGCCATTGGGCCGCATGCGGATAGGCGCAGGAGTTGCTTCCATAATGAAACTGGACCAAGGCATCAATGCTGGACGTAGCCAAGCCCGCTGGATTGCCGCCTTGCTTCTGGGGCTGGCGGCCCTGCTCGGGTTGCGGCTGATCTTGCTCGGCTTGAATCGCACCGATCTGTTCTTCGATGAAGCGCAATACTGGTCGTGGAGTTTGGAGCCGGACTTTGGCTATTATTCCAAGCCGCCGCTGATCGCCTGGCTGATCCGCGCGGCCACCGATGTGTGCGGCCATGGCGAGGCTTGCATTCGAACACCCGCTCCGATCATCCACACGCTGACGGCGCTCGTCGTATTTCTGATCGGCAAACGCCTTTTTGGCACGGTGACAGGCGTTCTGTCGGCATTGGCCTTCGCCACGTTGCCTGGCGTCTCGGTATCGTCCGGTATCATTTCGACCGACGTGCCGCTGCTGTTCTTTTGGGCACTGGCCCTGCTGGCGTTGATTTTGATGCGCGAACAGGCAGGCTTGTGGCCGGCATTGCTCCTGGGGTTCGCGCTTGGTGCCGGCTTGAACGCCAAATACGCGATGGTCTGGTTCGTTCTGTGCCTGGGCGTCTATCTCATTGCCACGCCGCGCGAGCGAGGCATCTTGAAGGATTGGCGCCTATGGTTTGCTTTCGCCATCGCAGCCGCAATGCTTGCCCCCAACATCGCGTGGAACCAGGCGCATAAGTTCGCCACGTTGTCCCACACGGCCGACAATGCCAACTGGCAGGGATCGCTGTTGCATCCGGGCAAGGCGCTGGAATTCTTCGCAGCGCAATTCGGTGTATTCGGTCCGGTCCTGTTTGCGGGTCTTCTCATGATCGGATGGCGCGCGTGGAAAGAGGGCGTTCCGGAAGCGGACCGGCTTTTGCTTGCTTTCTCCGTGCCGGTCATCGTCGTCATCACGATCCAGGCATTCCTCTCGCGTGCACATGCCAATTGGGCGGCGGTTTCCTATGTCGCGGCGACCGTGTTGGTGATCGCGACCATGATCCGCGATGTCGATTGGAAATGGCTGCGCCGGTCCATGCTGCTGCACGTCGCCTTGTTGCTCGCGCTCATACCCGCCACTGTTTTCGCCGGTCGCTATGTGCTGCCGTCCGGCGTCGATCCCTTTTCCCGGACACTGGGCTGGCGCGAGGTCGCCGATGCAACCCGCCAGGAACTGGCCGCGGCCCGGGCTGCAGGCCATCCCTTTGCCGCCGTTTTGACGGAAGACCGCTCTGTAACGGCCGAGCTGATCTACTATATGCGCGATGAGCCGACGCCGGTTCTGGCATGGCGCGCTGGCCCCCGGCCGACCGATCATTATGAGCTGACGCGGCCCTACACGTCTGCGGTAGCTTCGCCCGTGCTGCTGGTCAGCCTCAGCCGTGCGGATCGGCAGCTGATGGCACGATTTGACAAGGCACGCCTGGTCAATGAGCGTAAACTGCCAGCGGGCAGGGGCAAGCCTCGCACCGTGATCTATACAGCCCTCGAGGGGTTCAAGGAAAAATGACAACGGCCGGCAAGAAGCCGAAAACAATAACCGCGACACCTGCAGAAGATTGCGACAAGAAGCTCTCAGAAGCGTTCGTTCTTCTGGACAACAGCTCGGCTGACGGCGGCTCATCGCTCTTCTTTCGCGAACCGATGAGCACGATTACCGCGCATAATGCCGGCGAAGTGCCTGCCGCCCTGCGGCAGCTTGAAACAGCACTTGCAGCCGGGCACTACGTTGCCGGTTTCCTCGCCTACGAACTGGGCTATGTGCTGGAACCAAAGATTGCGCACTTGATGCCCAATTACCGGCGCGTGCCGCTCATCTGGTTTGGTGTGTACGACAAGCCGGCGGTGATGAGTTCCGCTGAAGTGGCCAATTGGCTCGACAGACATACGTTGAGCCACAGCTATGAGTTCACGAACGTCAGGCTGGCGTGGCATCGCGACGCTTATGTTTCCCGGTTCGAGCGTGTCCAGGAGATGATACGCGCCGGCGACATCTATCAGCTCAATCTCACCTTCAAGGCGCGCTTTGGCTTGAGCGGCTCGCCCCTGGCGTTCTATCGCGATATGCGCCAGCGCCAGCGCGTCGCCTATGGCGGCATCGTCGATACCGGCGCGGCGACCGTGCTGTCCGCATCGCCAGAACTGTTCGTCGAGCAGCACGGCCGCGTCATCGAGACAAGGCCAATGAAGGGCACTGCCCCGCGCGCGGGCCGTGAGGATGCCGATGCCGAGCAGCGCCGCATTCTGGCGACCGATGTCAAGCAGCGCGCCGAGAACTTGATGATAGTCGATCTCATGCGCAACGATCTGGGTCGTATAGCTGAAATTGGCAGCGTCTCAGTCACCGATCTCTTCACCGTCGAGACTTTCCGCACGTTGCATCAGATGACGTCCGGTGTTCGCGCGACGCTGAAGGAAGGCATCGGCTTGACCGAACTGCTGGAAGCGATCTTCCCGCCCGGCTCGGTGATAGGCGCGCCGAAAATTCGCGCCATGGAACTGATCCGCGAGATCGAGACGGAGCCGCGCGGCGTCTATTGCGGCGCCATCGGCTACATCGCACCGACGCGCGAATCCGTTTTCAACGTCGCGATCCGCACGCCCGTTATCTTTCGCGATGGCACCGGCGAGATGGGCATCGGCTCTGGCGTCGTCTACGATTCTGAGGGCGGCAAGGAATACGACGAATGCCTGCTGAAGCTGAAGTTCTTGACCGATCCGCCCAAGAGCTTCGAGCTGATCGAGACCATGCTCTATGACGGCGAGAAGGGCTTCGTTCTGCTTGATCGGCACATGCAGCGCTTGGAATCCTCGGCGCGCTATTTTGGATTTCCCTATGATGGCGCCGCCGCGACCGCCGCTCTTCGCGATGCCGTCGCTGAGCGCGAGGGCGAACGCCTCAGGGTCAGAATGCTGCTTGCCGAAGATGGACGCTTCAGCGTCACGGTGGCGCCTCAGCCGCCTCAGCCAGCTGACGCGGTAATGCGCTACACAATCTCCGGTACGCGGCTGTCGTCAGCCGATGCGTTTCTCTACCATAAGACCACGCGCCGCGAGCTCTATGACCGGGAATGGCAGGAGGCGCACGATCGCCTCGGTGCTGACGAGGTCATATATTTGAACGAACGGGACGAGTTGGCGGAAGGCAGCCGCACCTCGATCTTCATCGAACGGGACGGCAAGCTACTCACGCCACCGCTGGAGGCTGGCCTGCTGCCAGGCACTCTGCGCGCTGAATTGCTGGCGGCAGGTCGCGCCGTGGAGCAGCGCCTGTCGCGCGATGACCTGCGCAATGCAAAGGCGGTTTATCTCGGCAACTCGGTACGCGGCTTAGTGAAAGCCGAACCTCTCGGCTGAAGCCTTCCGATTGCAGTAATTCGACGTCGGCACGTCGTCTGAAGCATGCAGCTCTGCTGAAGACCTCAAAAAAAGTGCGGCCCCAACTCTACATTTCGTGGCCACGCGCGCAGGCAAACCGGCGCTTCGGCGTCTTGCACGCAAGGAAGCGGCCCCGGCAGGCGAAACACCGACCAGTCTCAGTTGGATTCGGGGGTCTGCACCGCGACGGGCTTGACCTCATCCCCCATGTGCGAGCCGTTATACATGGCGGCAATCGTCAGCACGAACGCGGCCAGCGTCAGGACCGTGGCGACCACGATTCCGCGCCGGGATTTGCGCAGACGTCGATTGTAGGGGCTTCTATGTATGGGGAAACGCATCATAGACCTTTGGTCGCAAGTCAGCGGCTCATCACGCCAGAGCGCTGAACGCCGCGCGACAGAACGGCACACATTTCCCATTGGTCAACCTGATGTTCGATGATTGCTCGCGACCAGGATCAACCGTCATGGTGGCCGATCACAATCACACCAAAAATTCAAATATTAGAATGTCACGATATGAGCTGGGGCGATGTGATCGTCACTGCACTCACAAACCGCGCATCATGCAGCCGGCAAGCAGCACGACGTGAGCGAAAAGGAGTGCCCAGAATTCGTTTCCGGTCAGCATCGGAATTTCGGCATTGAAGAACTTCGTGATGAGCACGGTGACTGTCACCACGATTGCAAAAACGAAGGTCAATATGCTCGGTGCCTTGAGGGCCATGATCGCGTCTCTCCATTCGGGCCGCTGGGTCCGGACTGAAATTCGTCCAAGACAGATCACGCGGCGACTCGTTGCGCTCTGACCGGCTTATAGCAGCCGCTCCGAGGGGCCGCAGCAGCCGTTGAGCCAGGCTTGTGGGCAACTCGAAGCCGCAAAGCATGATCGCCTGATTGTACGAGCTAATTTGCAACTGTGGCAGAAGCGCGCAAAGGCGGCATCCCGCTCCCGGCAGCCTCGCTCGGCATTCCCCGGCGCTATTGGGGTCGCCCTGCACATGCAAGCGCCCATGCGCACAGCGGCGCCAAAGGGCCGGGACGCTGCACCGCCTCGCACGGATCGGCAGGGCGTCAGGAGTTTTCGTGCACGCTCGGCTTGGATGGCGCCGAAGCCGTAGGCGGTATGCCAGCTCCCCCATCGGAGGTTGAGGTCGCAGTGGTTTCCGAAACCAGCGCCCTGGAGCGTCGTGGCAACAAAAGTCGCCGTATAACAAGCAGAACGAACAGTGCCAGGATTCCTAGTATGATGACGCCAGCGGGATGCTTCTCCCAGACCAGCAATGGACTGACCCGCCCTTCCCACGCGCGTTGCATGTCTTCGTAGGCCGCGACCGGGTCGAGCACGCCTTGCGGCCGCAGCATCATGTCGACAGCCGCCATCTGGTCGCGGCTGGAAAGAACGGCCGTTCTGACCCGTTCAGGGGCAATGAGCCTGATGACGCCGGGCTCGCTGGCCACCGCCTTTAGAACGCGGGCCCGGGGTGCGTTCTGCAGGCCCGAGAGATAACCCGCGAGCGCGCCAAGCTCCCGCTCGGTGAGGCTGCGGGCAAGCGACTTCAATTCTTCTGGTCCCAGCTCGAACAAGGTGTCGCGTGCAGCACGCTGAACTGATGCCAGGCGCGTAATGGCCAGCCGATCGCCAACGTCCAGTAACCGCTGCAGGCTTGCGCTGGAAAAGTCCTGTGGCCGCGCCCGCTGGTAGATCTCGTTGCTGACGACGGCCTGGAGATTGTCCCCCGCTACGGCCGACCATTTGAGGCCGGTTTCCAGCGAGCGGGTCGCGCCAGCTATTTCCATGCCCGCAGCGGGAAGTTTCGCGACGGCCTGATCGAGCGTGCCGTCTTCCAGCCGCCGGACGATGCCAGCCTCGCCTTCTTCCGCCATGATGAGGGCGACAACGGCATCGAGACGGGACAGCTGCGCTGGTGCCAAGCCGTTGAAGTAGGTTTTGAAGCGCTCGTTCGTCTCGGACAGCTCCAGCACCTTGGCGTGGGCGCGTCGGAATGATTGCCACACCCCGACGATGTGATCTGCGGACTTGTTGGCGATCTCCTTGACGTGCTCGTGGATCTGCTCCGACAGCACGTTGGCAAGTTCGGCGCGAACCTTGTCCTTGGTGGCTTCCGATTTCATCTCGTCGGCAATGATCGGCAGCACGCCATGCCTGAGGTCCCAGATGTCCTTGGCGATCAGCACCAGGCCCACCCCTCCGGCCGCGACGGAAACGAGCCGCGACAGGACGCTGCCGACCAGCCGCTGCCCAAGGCGCCGGGCGACGTTGGCCATCTGCCGACGCAAGACGAGGACGGCGACACCGGTAATGCCAGCGCTTGACTGCTTGAGAATATCAGCCGGGGAAACATCCGCCGCGCCGGAATCGCCATCGGCGGCGAGTCCGCCATCCGAGCCAGACGTGACAAAGCCCGCGACCGATGTGCCGTAGCGCGGGCCAAGGTAGGCTTCCAGACATCGCGCCGTCGGGTCGGCCGCGCCCGCCGTGGCAAGTTCCAGCTGTCGGCCGATGTCGCGTGCGACTCCCGCCGCCAGCCCCTCAATTGCCGTCTTCATGGCATCGGACCGGTAGACGCGCTCGGCAACTGCTACGGCCAGTTCCTGAGCCTTTTCTTTCGAACCCAGGCTTTTGATGAGTGTGCCCCAGCTCGTCTCGTCGCGCACACTGGCCACGGCAATATCGACCCGGGCGTCGACGATGCGGTCGAGATTTCCCTCGCGCCACTGGTCCTTGACGAGCTCGGCGAAATCTACGGTGGCGATGCCCTGGCTCAGCGCCTTTTCCGTGACATCCGCAATGGCGGAGCGGAACGCGGCATCGTCCTGCGTCTGGCAGGCCTCATACTGCGCACGCGTTAGCTCCGGCACCGCCGCCAAGGCGCGCGGCGGCGCAGCGGGCATGCTGCCGGCGGCCATGGCTATCGCGATGAGACGAGAAATGGCCCGTTGGGCGCGTCCCGGCAATGGCATGCTCCTCGGATGTCAGCCGCGCTGGTTCCACCGGGGACATCGGCCCGGGCAGTGTTCGTTAACCTTGTCTATATAGCGAAAAAATGCGCGAGAACCATGACCGGAAGCGCACAGCCCATGCCGCTCGTGTTGACACAGTGTACGCGCGCCAGCCCTCAATCGCGGGCCACCGCCCCGCTTGACCGCTCCAGCAGCGCTCCGCATTGATGTGGGGGGCAACGCCGGGGGCAATGACGGCGAACGGACTGGGAGGGCGGGATGAATGCAGTCATGGCCGGGGTCATCGGCTACATTCTCATGCAATTCGTCATCGGCGCCTTGGTCTCGCGCCGCATCTCAACCGAGAGCGACTATATCAACGCAGGGCGCAAGCTCGGCCCCGTCATTGGTGCGTTTACGGTTTTTGCAACCTGGTTCGGCGCCGAGGTCATCGTCGGCACATCGGGTTCGGTCTACGAACAAGGTCTGCGGGGCGCGGAATTCGACCCCTTTGGCTATGCGTTCGCGCTCTTCATTGCAGGCGCTTTTTTCGCAGCGGCCTTGTGGCGGCGAGGCCTTACGACTTTTGCAGATTTTTTCCGCGAACGCTTCGGCGCCCGCACTGAAAGGCTTGTCGTCGTCCTCCTGGTGCCAGGCAGCATCTTCTGGGCTGCCGCACAGATCCGCGCCTTCGGCCAAGTCGTCAGCGCGGTTTCCGCGACCGATGTTACCATCGCCATCACGTTCGCAGCTGTGGTGGTAAGTGCCTATACGGTTTTGGGCGGGCTCATGGCCGATGCCATCACGGACCTGGTGCAGGGCATAGCCGTCATTATCGGCCTCGTTGTGCTTGCGGTAATGGCGGCTGGCGAGTTGGGCGGCTTCGCCCACTCCATCGCCGCGCTGCCCGCATCCCGATTTGAAGTGGCATTCACCGATCAGCACTGGGCCGAGCGTCTGGAACACTGGCTGATACCGGTGTGCGGCACCATCGTCGCAATCGAGTTGGTATCGCGCATTCTGGGCTGCCGCTCGGCCAAGGTCGCAGCCCGCGCGACCATGTCGGGTGCGGCACTCTATCTGGTGGTTGGCCTGGTGCCGATTTATCTGGGGCTGGTGGCGCCAGGATTGCTGCCCGGCATTTCCGAAGCGGAGTTGGAACAGGTCGTCCCGCGCCTAGCCGAAAAACTCCTGCCGGGCATGCTCTACATCATGTTCGCTGGAGCAATCATTTCGGCGATCCTGTCGACGGTTGACTCGACGCTGATCGCGGCCGCGTCGCTCCTCTCCCACAATGTTATCGCAATACTGCTGGGCCACCCGAGCGAGCGGACGCGGCTGATCTCAGTCCGTGCATCCGTCATTGTCTTGACGGTGATTGCTTATGCGCTCGCCATGACCACGTCGTCGATAAGGGACCTGGTGGAGATAGCCGCGGCATTCGGCAGCTCCGGCGTCATCGTATGTCTCGTCTTCGGGCTCTTCACCAGGATCGGCGCTGAGCCGAGCGCCCTGGCGGCACTCCTCGTCGGCGCCGGTACATGGGGCGCTGCGACGGTCATCGAGGCAACGGCGATCCCTTACACGATCGCCCTTGTTGCAGCCGTCGTGGCATATCTGGCCCTGGCGAGTCTGGGGACTTCTGCGCTCAACAAGCCGGGCGCCTCGCCAACTGCAACGTAATCAGATCTTAATCATACGCTTCAGCCGCTCGCGCAACATTTACGCTTCGCCGCTAGGCTCCCTCGCCGGGTGTGCGCACAGCCATGCCCAGTAGATGCCCATTAACAGTGTCGGCAATGTCGGCGGGCGAGGGGGAAGCATGCGCGCTTTTGGCGTGGGACGGCATGACACATGCAATTTCCACAATGAACGCGCGCAAGTGCGTGAGGCCGGTCACGGTGTCGCCCTGCCCTGTCTGCAACAAACCAGCCGCCATTTCCCGGCTCTTCACGCTCATTTCGTTGTAAGACAACGGGGTTGGCGTTTCTCTCAATTGTTACAGATTGTTACACGATTGCGATCAGGTTGCGTCAGACTGCCATATCGTATTCTATTCCAGGTCTGGCAGAAGAAGTCTGTTCGCCGTCAGGAGAAATCCGCAGGCAATCGAAACGACCAGTCGATCGCTGAAAACACGGCAAACCAGTCGGCCGCCAGACAAGCACTTTCACTCTCTGACGTGATCAGGCGGAGAACAACGAACGAGACATCACCGGCCATGCGCCGGCAAGAGGTCCGTAAAGAGGAAGCACCAGGCAGACCAGGGCTCGGGGTAGCGTCTCCTGAAATCGGGGGGGATTGGCTACAGGGACGAACATGGGCTGCACCATATGGTCGAGTGGTGTGGAAGGAAATTGTGGTAAACGCATGAGCAGCAAAGAAAATATCACGCACCACAAGGACGGCTATAAGATCGCGGGCGGTCGCGTCGGCATTCTCCTCGTTCACAGCCTGGGAGGATCGCCCGATGAAATGCGCTATCTGGCGCAGGCGTTCGGCCGCGAGGGCTACACCGTCAACTGCCCCTTTATTCCTGGATTGACCGCAGGCACGGACATTTCCGGTATCTCGACCTGGGAGGACTGGTACGCAGGCCTCCTCGATACATTCAACGAGATGCACAAGACCTGCGACAAGGTATATGTCGGCGGGCTCTCGGCCGGCGCCGTATTGGCTCTGCGCCTGGCGGCCGATCACCCAGATCGCGTCGAAGGCATCATGCTTTTCGCGCCGACGCTTTGGCCGAACGGTTGGGCGATCCCCTGGTACTTCAATCTCTTCAAGCTGGTTCGCGAGCGCTTCACCGCCCGCCTGTTCCACTTCCGCCAGCGCGCGCCCTACGGCATCAAGGATGAGCGTATCCGCAAGTTCATTTTCGAGCGCTTCGCGGACGCCAACCGCCCGATCGAGGATCTATTCGGTCGCGGTGGCGGCCTCGTGCATCAGTTCCGCCGCCTTGTGACAGAGGTGAAGACCCAGCTTGGCACGGTGAAGCTGCCAGCACTTATCATGCACCCGCGCTTCGACGATCAAAGCGACCTGTCGAATGCATTCAAGCTGCAGCGCGAATTGGCGGGCCCGGTCGAAACGGTCGTGCTCGAGGACTGTTATCACATGATTACACTCGATCGGCAGCGCCATGTCGTTGTCGAGCGGGCAACGCAGTTCGTCGATCGCCTCGTGGCGGCCACGGCTCGTCCCATGCAGGGCGGCATGATGGCCAAGCAGGTCGTGAATTCAGCAGCGGCTGCTGAATAAGCCCTGAAGTGAAGCAGCAGGCTACATTTTCGAGCTGGCGGGAAAATGCCGCCAGTTCGTTCCATTCCGGAAATCTGCTGGCGATAGATGGTAATGCCGCGGCGCACTGACCGGCGTCACATGCGCGGCAACTGAAAGCAGCGCTCGCAATATGGAGTGGTCCAGGTCCAAGGCCTGCACGGCCTCAAGGACGCCAGCTCCAGTCGCACGCGTTAATTGGCAGCAGCTTTTGAGGTCATGCAGTTCGGCAACGATGCCGGGGCCTTCGTCCATGTGAACGACTGGCCCAGCATGCGGACACCCAGGTAACCTGTCAGCGTCAGGTACTTGCCGGAAACCTCGATCGCAGCATTGTAGGATTTGCCGACTTTGGGATCATACACCCAGCCTTCGTCCCACGAGCCGTCTGCTTGCCGGGTCAATCCGCCTAGCACTTGCAGGCCGCAGATAGGCCGCGCACGCATATTCGGATTGGGATTATATCCGTCATATAGCGGCTTGCCGTCGTCGCCGAGCGGCTCCTTCAGCCAAACGATGCGCCCGCAAAGCTTGCCGTCGCAAGGGAAGACCTGCACGGCGCCTTTGCCAGTGTCGTCATACCAGATGCCAGCTTCCTTGCTCTGCGCCGACGCCGCGCTCGAAGCCAGCACGGCTGCCGCCGCCAGGCTCGCCAGACCGGCGATCAGATTGACGCGGCCTGCGCGCGGGGCAGCGGTCGCGGAAACGGCGGTATTGTCGAAAGTCCACATGGTTCAATTGGCCCGTTCCACTGAAAGCATGGCCCGATCCAACATAGTAAAGCGGCAAAACGGTGGTAGGGCACGCGCGCTTCGCTATGGTGAAATCGCTGCCGGAATCGACTTTGCGCATGGCAAAGGCGGCGCGCGCAACCGTCGCATGATGAATTCGTTAAGAACTGGCGTCTGGTCTGCGACGAGGGGTCACTCTATATTTGGTCCAATGGCGCCGGTACTTGACGGTGCGCTGCCGCGATCGCGCCTTACTTCATATATTCATGATCCCGGCAGAAACACCTTTACCGGATGCGTCCAGCCATCGTCTCAAGGCGGGCGGAAACGCGCAGTCGCTGCACCGGGAACGCAAAGGCCGACAATATGATCCTGACGCTCGCCTTCAGAAACCTGTTTCATGACCGCATAAGGCTGGTCGTGACGCTCGTCGGAATCTTGTTCTCGATCGTGCTCGTGGCGGTCCAGCTGGGCCTTTATCTTGGCTCAAGCCGCATGATTACATCCAACATCGATCATACCGATGCCGAACTTTGGATCACCACGTTCGGAGCCAAGAGCTTCGAGGATGGTGGCCTGCTCCTGAAGTCCGCCGAGCGCCATCAGGCGTTGGCGACGCCTGGAGTTGCCAAGGTGGTGCCGCTCGTCGTGTCGTTTGCGGAGTGGCGCAAGCCGAGTGGCGGCTCGACGCGCGTCGTCGTCGTTGGTTCCGATCCCGAAGATGGCGGCTTTGAGCCCTGGGGCTTCAGAAATGGGACCTGGGAAGACGTGAAGTCGCCCGAGGGCGTTGCGATCGACAAATCCTATCTGCGCGAATTGGACGTCACAGGCATTGGGGATTCAGCGCAGGTCGGCGAGGGTCGCGTGCGCGTCAAGGCGCTGACGGAAGGTATCCGCTCCTTCACCCAGTCGCCATACGTTTACACGACATTGGCGCGCGCCCGTCATCTGCTCGGCCTGGATGTGGTGGCCGGAGATGCGACTTCCTTCTTCCTCGTCAAGCTGGCTCCGGGCGCTGATCTCGAAACCGTGCGCAACAATCTCAAGAGCAGGCTGGAATCGGCTGAGGTCCTCACCAGGGATGAGTTCCGCGATCGCAGCCTGACGACCTGGCTGTTCAAGACCGGAGCTGGCGTGGCGCTCATCGGCGGTGCCTTCCTAGGACTTCTGGTGGGAACGGTCATTGTCGCCCAGACGCTCTATTCTTCGACTAAGGACCACCTCAACGAGTTCGCGACGTTGCGCGCATTGGGCTCATCGTCGGGCTATATCCACAAGGTCATTCTCGGGCAGGCAGGCCTGAGCGCCGTCATTGGCTACGTGTTGGGCATGGCAATCGCCCTCGCGGTGGTTTTCGCGAGCCGTGATACGCCGCTGCCACTCGTGATGACGCCTTGGCTGGCGGTGGTGCTCTTTGCCGTCACGCTCTTCATGTGTGCGATCTCCGCACTTTCGGCGATCATGAAGGTTACAAAGATCGATCCAGCGATGGTGTTCAACCGATGACAGGCGAAGCAGTTCTCGAAGCCATCGATGTGGTCAAGGAGCTGGGCTCCGGCGCCGGCAAGATCACTGCGCTCAAGGGCGTGTCGATGACGCTGAAGGCCGGCGAGCTGACGCTCCTGATGGGGCCGTCGGGTTCAGGCAAGACGACCTTGTTGTCGATCCTTGGCTGCATCATGACGCCCACCTCGGGCATGATCCGGGTCGCGGGCAACGACACCGAGGGCCAGACGCCTGAGCAGCTGGCGCGGATCAGGCGCGACCATATCGGCTACATCTTCCAGTCCTACAACCTGTTCCCGACGCTCTCGGCGCTGGAGAACGTGCGCATCGCTCTCGACGTGCGCGGCAAGAAGGGCTTCAAGGCTGCGGCACGCGCCGAGGAGTGTCTGCGCGAGGTTGGCCTGGGCCACCGCCTGAAGAACCACCCGGCAAACATGTCCGGTGGTGAGCAGCAGCGCGTTGCGGTCGCCCGCGCGATTGCGACCTCGCCTTCCGTCATCCTGGCCGACGAGCCCACCGCGGCTCTCGACACGACGAACGGTCAGCAGGTCATGGAACTGCTCGCGCGCATCGCCAAGGAACAGAACCGTTCCGTCCTTGTCGTCACCCACGACCCGCGCACCAAACCCTACGCCGACCGCACGGTCTACATTGAGGACGGCCAGATTGTTCGCGAGGAACGTCGCCCCGAAGGGCTGGACGCTCCCGAAATCGCAGATCTCACAAAGAGGCGCAAAGTTCATGGCTAAGATCGATTCCACAATCGCCACAATTGCTGTGGCCTTCGTGGCGGCAGCGGCCGTCAGCGCAATGCTGACGTTCCAGCCCAACGCGCGCGCGCCCGGCGAGGTGGACGCTTCCTCCAACGCCAGTCTGGCGGCAGCTGGCACGCCGACATCCTCGCAACGCGCCGAATCCAAATGGGCAACGTCGGCAACTGGCCGCATCGAGCCCAAGGATGGCGAAGTTCGCATCTCCGCCCAGGTCGGCGGTCAGATCAAGACGATGCTGGCATCGCCGACTGCGCGGGTTTTGAAGGGCGATCTCTTGGTGCGCCTCGATGACGCCGACCAGCTGTCCCGCGTTGCTGCTGCGCAGGCCGAAACGGAAGTACGCCGCCGCGAACGCGACGAAGAATCCAAGGCAAGCGGTCTGGCACTCGACCGGTCGAAGGCGGCCGATGCTGCCGAGGTTGCGGATCGCGAGCTGTTCAAGGCGCACCAGGCATTGGACGCAATGCTCATTGCCAACAAGGATGGCCAGAGCCCGCCCGAGATCGTCAATCTGCGCCAGGCCGTCATCGACAAGGAGAAAGCGCGCGACGATGCTATGGCTGAACTCGCGCACATTTCTGCCAAGGACGGCATGCCGTTGCCCGATCGCCTGGAGTCGGCACTGACGCAGGCGCGTTCGGACCTGCGCCTTGCCTTCCAGGCGCTGGAGCGCACCCGCATTCGCGCCCCGTTCGACGGCACGGTGTTGCGCGTCAATGGCAAACTTGGCGAGCTTGTCGGCCCGACCGCCGAAATGCCCGTTCTGACGATTGGTGATCTCGCCGAGATCAAGGTGCGCGCCGAGGTCGAGGAGCGTGATCTCGCCAAGGTGCGCCTCGGTCAGCGCGTGATCGTCCGCGCCGATGCCTTCCCCGACAAGGACTTCACTGGACACGTAACCTCGGTTGCGCCCGCACTGGGTGCGCCTGCAATTGTCACGCGCGGCCCGCGCCGGCCCAACGACGTTGAGGTTCTGGAAGTGGTGGCAACGCTCGATAACGCATCCGAACTGGTGCCGGGCATGCGTGTCGATGTGTTCTTCGCCCACCCCGAAACAGCGGACGCCAAGCGATAGGCTTGCGCCGGCATTGAGCTGCACTATGGATCAGGGCGGAGCAAAACAGCTCCGCCCTTTTTCATTGTCTCGTAGAAAAAGCGCGAATGCCGTTCGCGATCATGATGGGTTGGCACTGGAAGGCGCGGCACACACCAGCGTGGCAACGAAGTCTGGCACCGAGAATCTGACAACGAAAAATGGCCGCGGATTTTGTCCACGGCCATTTGCCAGTTTTGGAGCTGATAACAAGGCGGTCTGGTCTTGAAGCAGCTCGATTACGCAGCAGCGCTCACGGCTGCGGCATCGATGTGCGACCGCAGTTCGTTGGGAATGCGCAACCGCTGCGCTAGTTCATAGAGGAAAGCCTGCTCGCCGCGCGTGTCGGGATCAATGGCGATGCGTGCAGCCGTGTAAACCTGTACGGCTTCCTGCTCGCTCGTCACCGCTTCCGCGAGGTGTGCGGCGGTGGATGGGTTGTTGAGTTCGTTGGCCAGGAACTCTTCCGCACCGTCTCCAGCGCCAACCTGCTGCAGGCTGCCCAGGATCTTCTGCTGTTCACCACTATCGATGCGGCCATCGGCGGCCGCCGCACCAATCATCGCCCGGATGTAGAGTGCGGCTTGCGCATTGGTCGTTGCCTGTGGCTCGAAGCCCGATCCTTGCGGTGCCTCGGTCGGCACCAAATTGCGCTCGGCCGTTGCCGGACGGCCCTGCGCATAATTCTGATATGCGTGATAAGCGAGCCCGCCAATCAGCGCCAGCGCGCCAAGCTTGGCCGCATTGGCAGCCAGCGTGCGGCCGGTGCGCGTGCCAAGAACAAGCGCCCCAAGCCCACCAAGTGCGGCACCTGCACCAAGCTGGTTGTTGGACAAAAGATCCTTGAGCTGGTTCATCAGGTCGTCGGCAGATTTCCCGCCGGTGATCTTGTCGAGAGCCTCGCGAGCGCCCGTCGCTTCACCAATGCGGCTCGCGCCTTCCTTTGCGCCCGATGTGGCCTGGCCAAACACCTGTCCGAGAATGTCGGCCAGTCCGCCGCCCGCCCCGCCGGCACCCATGCCGCCGGCACCCGCGCCGCCCATCTGATCCTTGAGCTTGCCGAGCAGATCACCAAGACCGCCACCGTGGCCCTGTGCGTCGCCGCTTGGCAGCATGTTGCGAAAAAGGTCGTCCAGCCCGCCATGCTTGGCTGGCTCCTGCGCGGAGGGCTGCGAAGAAGCAGGCCCGCCCGGCAGGAAGTTGCGCAACAGATCCTCGATCCCGCCGCCGGTCTGGTTAGGCACCTGGCCGGAAGAGGCATTGCCCGGCTGCCCCTTCAAGAGACCGCCCAGCAGATCGCCAAGACCGCCAAGGCCGTCCGCGGGCTGCGCCTGGCGCTGGCCCGCGCCGGTCACGAGAGCTTCCAGTAGACTCTTTGCGTCGAACATGTGCGTTTCACCCTATGTCTGCGTTACCCCGCTGGCGGAGGCACTTGAGATAAGGGGTATCACGCACAATTCCACACGGTAAGTGGAAAAACTCATTCAGCTGCAAGCGATGGAGCGGTTGGCACGCGCTGCGAACCTTCCTGCGCATCGCCATCTCTTGCAGCATGACCTGCGGCCGTCTTGTCGGTATCGTCGGTGGGGCCGACGAAGCGCGAGAACAGCCGCCAGGAAAGCCGCGAGAGGTCGTCGATCAACACGAACACCGCAGGCACGAACACCAGCGATAGCAGCGTCGATGAGATAAGTCCGCCGATGACGGCAATGGCCATCGGTGCTCGGAACTCGCCGCCTGCTTCCAGCGCGAGCGCAAGCGGGAACATGCCGCCAACCATGGCGATGGTCGTCATGATGATGGGTCGCGCACGTTTGCGGCCCGCGTCGACGATGGCATCCAGGCGCGGCACGCCCTTGCGGATTTCCTCGACCGCGAAATCAACCAGCATGATGGCGTTCTTGGTAACGATCCCCATGAGCATGAGAATGCCGATGACCACCGGCAGGCTGATGGCGTTGCCCGTCAACGCCAGAGCGACAATCGCGCCGCCGATCGACAGTGGCAGCGAAAAGAGGATCGTGATTGGTTGCACGAAACTGGAGAACAGCAGTACGAGCACCGCATAGACCAGCATGATGCCGGCACCCATCGCCTGGCCGAAGCTCTCGAACACCTCTTTCATCACTTCCGCATCGCCGAACTGCTTGATCGAAACGCCCTCGGGAAGCGATTTCGCCGCCGGCTTTGCAAGGATCGCATCGACGGCGTCGCCAAGCGGCGTCGTGCCGACTAGATCGGCGCCGAGCAGGACACGGCGGTTGCGGTCGTAGCGGTCGATCGAGGTCGGGCCCTGTGAGAACTGGAAGTTGGCGACGGCGGAGAGCGGCACGGACTGCCCGCCGGCGGTCGAAACCTTGAGTGAGCGCAGCAGGTCGACATGCTCGCGCGCATCTTCCGCAAGCTGTACCCTGATCGGCACCTGCCGGTCACCCACATCGAACTTGGCGAGGTTGGCACCGATGTCGCCGATGGTGGCAATGCGTACGGCCTCCGAAATCGCCTCCGTCGTCACGCCGAGTTCTGCTGCGATGTCGGCGCGTGGAATGACCCGTAGCTCGGGCCTGTCGAGTTCCGCAGTCGAGACGACGTTGAGGAGGGTTGGGATTGTCTTGGATTGGCTCGTCAGCGCAGCCGCAACTTCGTCCACCGCCTTGCCATCACGGCCCGAGACGACGAGCTGGACTTGCCGCTGGCCGTTGTCTTGAAGGAACCAGTAGCGGATGTCGGGCATCGGAGCGAGGCTGCGACCAATCTCTTCCTGGATGGCCGCCTGCTTGAGCGAACGCTTCTCGCCCGGCGCAAGAGTCAGCACCAGCGTCGCCTTGCGCACCTCCTTGCCCGAACCCAGGATCTGACCGCCGATGACGAGCACGCTATCGACATCGGGACGTTTGTCGACTTGATCCGCGATCATGCCGGCAACCTTTTCGGTCTCCTCCATGCGCGAACCGGGCGGCAACTCGACGGCGAGCAGAATACGGCCTGAATCCTCCACCGGCAGGAATCCGTTCGGCAGCAGGAAGAAGCTGCCAACCGAACCGGCGAAAATGCCAAGCCCGACGATCACAGTTATGACGCGGTGGCGCACCGACCAGGCGACCAGCCGCGTGTAGCGGGTGAGCAGCCAGCTTTCCGTATCCGCATGTGCCGATGGCCGCATGAAATAGGCGGCGAGCAGCGGCGTGATGAGCCGCGCCACCAGCAGCGAGAAGAACACCGCGAATGCCACGACCAGGCCGAACTGCTTGAAGTATTGCCCGGCAATGCCACCCATGAAGCTCACCGGCACGAACACGGCGATAATGGTGGTTGTAATCGCGATGACGGCGAGTCCGATCTCGTCGGCAGCTTCCAGTGCGGCCCGGTAGGGCGTCTTGCCCATGCGGATGTGGCGCACGATGTTCTCGATCTCGACGATGGCGTCGTCGACCAGGATGCCAATGACAATGGTGATTGCCAGCAGGCTCACGAGGTTGAGCGAGAAGCCTAGAACGTACTGTGCCCAGAACGCCGGTATGATCGACAGCGGCAGCGCAATCGCCGCGATTGCCGTCGCACGCCAGTCACGCAGGAAGATGAAGACGACGGCGATCGCCAGCGCGGCACCTTCCATGAGCATGCGCATCGTGGAGTCGTAGGCGCGCATGGTATAGTTGACGGTGTTGTCGATCTCGCGCAGTTCGACGTTGGGGTGATCCTTGGCGATCCGCGCGATCTCGGCTGAAACCTCCTCAACCACTGTGGTGTCACTGGCACCTTTCGCGCGGCTGATGGCAAAGGCAACGCCGGGGCGACCGTCGATTAACGCAAACGCGCGCGGCTCCTCGAAACTGTCCGAGACGGTGCCGAGCTGATCGAGCCTGACATAGCGGTTGCCGGGGATGGCAACCGTCGTTTCTGCAAGTGCCCTGACCGTCGTCTTTCCAGCCAGAGTGCGGATTGCCTGCTCGCGGCCTGCCACCTCGCCGCGTCCGCCGGCAAGGTCCACATTCGTCGCCCTGAGCTGCCGGTTCACGTCTCCGGCCGTGATGCCGTAGGCGAGCAGCCGGTCCGGATCGAGTGAGATCCTGATCTCGCGCGTCACGCCGCCGATGCGCTCGATCGCCGAAACGCCCTTGATGCCCTGGACGCGGCGCTTGACGACGTCGTCGACGAACCACGACAGCTCCTCGGGCGTCATGCCCGGCGAGGCCGCGCCATAGGTGACGATCGGCAACCCCTCCACCTCGATGCGTTGAACGATCGGCTCGTCGATGGTGCGGGGCAGGTCTCCGCGGATCCGCGATATGGCATCCTTGACATCGTTGAGCGCCCGGTCGACGTCGACCTCCAGGCGGAATTCCACCAGGGTTTGCGATACGCCCTCGGTGATCGTCGAATTGATGTGTTTGACACCGGTTATGCCCGCAATGGCATCCTCGACCCGCTTGGTGACTTGAGTTTCAAGCTCGGACGGAGCGGCACCCGCTTGCGTGATCTGCGCCTGCACGATCGGTATGTCGACGTTCGGAAAGCGCGTGATTGGCAGCTTCTGGAAACTCAGAATGCCCACGGTGATGAGCACCATGAACAGTACCAGTGACGGCACGGGGCGGCGGATGGACCAAGCTGAAATATTGAAGTTCATCAGCGCGCCTCGCTTACCTTCGTGTCAGCGGTGACGGGGCGCACCTTGTCGCCGTCACGCAGGAATGTGCCGGACTTGGCAACGACGACGTCTCCTTCCCGCAGGCCGTCGATGATTTCGATCTGGCCGTTGCTCCTGAGGCCGGTCTTGACCTCGCGCAGCTCCACCCGGTCGCCCTTTACCAGCAGGACGCTGGTGCTCTGCTGCGAATAAAGCACCGCTGATGCAGGCACGGTGACGCCGCGGCTTTCCGCCGTGGCGATGCGCGCGCGGCCGAAGGCGCCGATCCTCAAGCCCGGCATATCGCCGATGAAGATCTTGACTTTGCCAAGCCGCGTAGCCCGATCGATCTCGGGGGCGACTAGGCGCACCTTACCATTCAAGTCGCCAACCCCGTCGACGCTGACAACCGCAGTCTGATCCGGCTTGATCCTGGCGAGTTCGCCTTCGATGACATCGGCCTCAAGCTCGATCTCGCCGTCCGCGATGATGCGAAACATCGGCTCGGCCGTGCCCGATGCAAGTGCGCCGATGCGTGCGGTCCTCCGGCTGACGATGCCGCCGCGCGGCGCCTTGACGTCGGTATTGCCAAGCCGCCACAGGATTTCCCGGCGCTGCGCCTCTGCCTCTTGCTTGCTGGCTTGGGCAAGTTTCAGCCCGTCCTCTGCGGCAGCGCGCTGGGCCTCCGTTGTCCGCGCCGTTGCCGCGCGCTGGTCGTAGACACTTTCCGAAAGGTAGCCGGATTTCTTCAACGGCGTCGCGCGTTCGAGCTGCGCAGCGGCTTCCGTGGCGGCTGCCTCGGCCTGTGCGATCTGGCTGTTGGCCTGTGCGACCATCGCGTCCGCGCGCGCGATGGCGGCCGTGTTCTGCGCCAGCTGCGTTTCCAACTGCGTTTGTTCAAGGGTGGCCAGTATATCGCCCGCCTTGACGCGATCGCCGACGTCGACCTTGAGGTCCGTGATGCGCAGTCCTTCGACTTCGGGCGATACCAGGACTTCCTCGCGCGGGACGAGCGTTCCCGTCACCAGCGCGGTTTCGGTCAATTGTTGTGTTTCCGCTTTGGCAACGGTGATGGCGGGCGCGGGCAATTCCGTTGCCACCGGCGAATGCGCTGCCTCATCTGGCTTGTGGCCGTCCACAAGTGCGGCGATCTTGGCGACGTCGAACCCGCTCACATAGGCTGCACCGGCACCTGCGCCGACAAGTGCCACTATGAAGAGCAGTGCCTTCAATTTGGATTTCATTGATGGGCCTCATGATCCGCTGCGCGACGTGTGCGCTTGCTCCGCTTCTGCCGGGCGGCTTGGTCGCCACCCTTTGCGGCCTTTGTGCTTTTTGCGGTGCCGCTTTGCGGCAGTGTCGAAACTCTATCCTGCGCGGCGACACCCATCTCCGCCCCAACCGGATTGATGAGCAAGCCGATGATCTGCGTTATGACCGGCAACATCTTGTCGGCCTGGAAATCGGGGTCGATGGCGCGGCGCCACATCATGCCATCGCCGATCACGCACAGCAGATTCGCCAGCGTCGCGGTATCGAGCGCGGGAGCAATGCGCCCCTCGCCCGCCAGGCGTTCGAATAGCGCGCTGAAGCTTGAGCGAACGACGCCGTCGACACTGCGGAAGAGTTCACCGACCTGCTGATTGCGCGTCGACTCCACACCAATCTCGACGCACATGCGCCGCTTGTAGACAGGCTCATCGACAAAGTACTGCTCGCCGATGAGACGTAGCGCATCGAGGATGTCGGGCGCATCGGCAAGGGGGGCGAAACGCTCCATGAACTGTGCCCGGTCGCGTTCGGCAAGACCCGCGATCAGTTCTTCCTTGGACGAGTAGTAGACATAGAGTGCGCCGGGGCTGATGCCCGCCTCCTTGCAGATCTCGTGCATCGTGCAGCGGTGAAAGCCCGAACGCGCGAAGCAGATTTCTGCCGCCTCGAGTATGCGCTCGCGCCGAGCGCGCTGCGTTGCGGGCGTCAGCTTGGGCATTCTTGCATCCTCTCGGGTTCGCGGCGGAAGCTGCTGCGGTTCATGCTCTCGCTTCCGGTTGCCTTGCAGCCATTTTCACACCCACAAACGTCATCCTGGTCCTGCCTTGAACTGGCGCCGGTACTGCATGATCCAATCGGCGCCAAATTCGTCCTTTCTCTGTCACGCTGCCTGCGGGGCCCTGCCACGCGGCCTTGCTGGGTCGGGCGTCATAGGTGCCCCTACTAGCTTGCCGTGGCGTTCCGTGCAGTTCCCGAGGGTTCCGGTCCACGACAGCCTTCAACCCTTATGGCAGGCACATACAAAACGAACGATCATTTTTTTTGAGTGCAGATTTGCGCTGTTTCAAAAGGCACGTCAAGCCCTGGAATTGCGTCAGCGCGGCAATGCCGTCCATGGCGCGCCATCCGGAAAAATAAGCAATATTGTTTGAATTCAACGGACTGCTTCGGGGGATCTCCCGCCTGAACCTAGTCAAGAACACCAGGATTTGTTCCAGGCGGGATAAACCATTGCAACGGCGTGCGGTGCCCGGCGCGTACCGCAGCATCCGGCCCGTGGTTGCCAGCCGGGAACCCGGCTCAGCTCAACTTGGCGGCAGCTCAAAATGCAAGGGGGGTCAACGGCAGGGCACGCCGGAAATCGAGCAGACGGTGCCCGCCGGTCCGCTGATGCAACTCTCTTCGAGATCGGCGGCCTTCTTCCAGTCGGCGTAAGATGGACCGAGTCCGGGAAGCGCCCGCACTCGGCGCCGCCAGTTGGCGCGGGCCTTCGTCTTTGCAACCCACTCGAACCGGGAAGGCTCACCGCGCGCGCTGACGGCGCTCGCCGTGCAACCCGCTGTCTGCGCCATCGCAACGCCCGCAGCGTCAAGGCCGAGCGTCCCTGCCACGGCCAGGAATGCAATGGCATGGCGCCTTGCAGCGAATGACGAAGCAAAAGGCATGACAGGCAAACCGGCCGCTCTATTCCTGAAACATCGATCGGACGCCATATTTCAACGCATCGCTCGTTCGGTGCAAGTGGGACTGATCGCCTCTCGACGGCATGCCGGCGAAATGCTGAATCTTGCCGTCCATCGCACGCAGGGGGGTCAGAACCGCGTCAGCCAGTTGATTGTCCCGTAGGCCTTGTTGAAACCACCGGTGCTGCCGAAATCATAGGCGTCGTTCGCTAAACCGCCGGAAATAGAGACTTCGCCGCCGTTCCATTCGTAGCGTGCGAAGATGCCGAGCCTACCCTGCGGGCGCAGCGGCTCCCGACGGCTGCCGTCTTCGAGCACATCGTTGCCCGAGATGGCGTTGCCGTTGAGTGCGGCTTCCGCACCGACAGATACGGTGGGCAACAGCCGGTAGCCCAGTCGCCAGCGCGCCGCGTAAGTCTGATGTGCACTCGTCCATGAGGTGTCGAGCGATGTCCATGCGTCCGAGCCCAGGTTGAGCCACAGCTCGAGCACGCCCTTCACGCCGTATTCGAGACCTTGCGTCAGCAAGCCGCCCGCGGCGATGGGATCGTCCGGCAGGATGGTGTGGTCGATGGCTGCGACGCCGACAAATGCCTTGGCGGTCAGTTCGCCGAAGCGCTTCTGGTAACCGAGCAGTGCCTCCGCGTAGGTGAGCGTGGCCTTGAACTCGCGTCGCTTGTCCTTGGGGTCGCCCGCGCGGTGGCCGCTGTAGCGATATTGGCCATACCCGCCCGCAGCCCTGAACCGCACGCCGTCGCCATAGATGTCGCTCGTCGGTGCGAGCGTCACTCCGGAATAAAGCAGCCAGACGTTGCTTGTGACGTCCGCGCCCGAGAAGGTCTCGCGCCAGAAATCCGTTCCAGGCTCTGCTGCGGCCGAAGTGGCCAACGCCAGTGACGGGATTAGACAAGAAAAACCTGCGATGAATCGCAGTAATGGGCCCATTCTCAACAGGCCAGCGAAACGCCAGAAACCTAAATAACACCGCAACACTAGAACACCACAGAAACATAAGAAGATCAAAACAAAAACATAGCAAATGATCTTGGCTAATATTCATAGAATATAGAACTCGCCGTCAATCGATCTGGATCAATCAGACCAAAATACTTTCGGACGACGCATCAATGCGCCGGCGCGGCAGCGTCACCGCCAGTGTTCCGAGGCGATGGCAATCCGCCCGCCATGGTGTTTATCAACAGCTAAAATACGGCGCTGTACGAAGCGTTCGCCGGCCACCGAGCGTCAGGTCCAGGACAGCGGCTTTCTAAAAAATTTGATTGTCAGCAATGACATACAACCGGGAACTTGCTACGCGATTTGCCAGAATGTGACAGAGTGCTTGTCGTGCAGCAAAATTCCATTGCAATGCAGCAAACACTTTCGCATTGCCGCTGCCCGCGTTAGTTTGCCTCATGGTTGATTTGTCCACAGGCGGCAGCGAGCGCGGTGTCCCGTACGGTTTGTGGGTCCCCGAAATCGTCCAAATGGATCGACGCAAACCGTCCCGCAGGATCGCGGTTTGAGCGTCCAGTCATATGCCTGAACGCCTTGTCACAAACGAGTGCCTTGTTAGAGAGCAGGAGTGTTTACATGTCATCTGAGAACCATTGGCCGACCTCTGGACTGGGTCTCTTTCAGAGCCTGTTCCAGCCCAGCAACTTCGCCAAGGCGCCGGTAATGCCGCAAGGGGCCGAACAGCTGTTGCGCAGCTACGCCAGGTGGCAGCTCGAGGTTCAGGGTCTCATGAACCGCAGGGCGCAGGCCTACTTTGAGCTGCCCGGCCGCATCGTGCAGTGCCGCACGCCGCAGGATCTGATGGAGGAACAGCAGCGCTTCTGGCAGACCTGTTTCGAGCAATATTCAAGTGCTTCCAGGCAGATCATGTCGGTATGGGCGCAAGCTTTTAATCTGCCTGTGCCAGCCGCGCAGACCGGCAGCGAGTCCCCGGCGCGTGATTATCTGTCGTTCCCCGAAACCCGGGAAACAGACAAATACGACGGCGCGCCGGATATCACCCGCAAGGTAGCGTGAAATAAGCGCTAGACCGGCCTCAAGCGTTATGAAAAGCCCGGCAGGGAAAACTGATGGCGGGTTTGTGCCGCCAGGGGCGATGCAGACGGGCGCACTTGCCCACCGCGCAATCGCCTGACCGCCCACATCCCTCGCCCCCTGCCAAGAGAGCGCCGCCAGATCGGCGCTCCTTAGGCCAGCTAAGCTGAAGTCTGGCAGCACCGGGGCATGGCTCGCCGAGTACTGGCCACGCCAGCACTTGCCCCCGTCACATGCCCACCGTCGAGCCCCTCTGCCCGGATGAGGGGCGTATTGCACTCGGCTCTTCCAGCTACCAATCGAAAATCGTGACGCCGCTGCCGTCAGCCGTGACCCCGGTCACAGAGAACGGGGGATGCTCTTGAAAGAATGCCATCGCCGGGAGTTCAAGTGCATCGCGCCCACTGCGCATGTGGGTGGGCGTTGGTTGATGCCATCGGACCTCTTCGGGCGGCTTGTGCATTTTATCTAACCTCCCTCCCTTCCGCGTATTGGCCGGCATGACCCATCGCCGGTGCAGGAGTTTGGCGGGAACCAAGAATGGAAATTTGCGGTTGATTCCGGCCGAATCCAATTCCCCAAACATTGATGCACGCGATACCGAGCGGAACGGTGGAATGCCCCCATTCCGGCGTGCTGCAGCGTTGCTATGCCCGGCCCGAGCATCGATTTGGCTTTGTGCTATGAGAGCGGGAGTCTTTGTCGCATTGGCCGTCAGCGTGTCCGTCCTTGTGAGCACCGTCATGAACGATCCGGCCAAGGCTGAACATCAAGGCGAGTTGGCCAGGATCGAGGCGCAGGTGCAAAGCGACTATACCGACGTCGCAACCCTGAGCCCGGCAGACTATGCCCGGATGCGGGCCGTCTCCCGGCCGGCGCTTCTCCTGGACGTTCGCGAGGCAGACGAGTTTGCCGTCAGCCGCATACCGGGAGCCGTGCGTGTAGACCCAGGCATCCGGACGTCAAAATTCCTGTCCGAATTCGCGTCGATAGCCTCGGGCCGCGAGGTTGTATTTTATTGTTCGGTAGGCGTCCGCAGCTCCAAATTGGCAAGCCGCGTGCAGGCGGGCCTGAAGAAAAGCGGCGCGCGTACCGTCTACAACCTTCAGGGCGGGATCTTCCGCTGGCATAACGACAACCGGACACTTGAGGACGCTGCGGGCGAAACGGACCGGGTCCATCCCTACAGCGATTACTGGGGCCGGCTTGTTTCCCGTCAGGACCTGCTGGCGAAGTCCGTTCGAAAAATGTAGGGCGGACAGCGATCGCCCAGCCGCCTCCCCCCGCCTGACCGCGCGCACCATTGAGTGGGCCATGGCCTCCATGGAGCGCGCTGGCCATTCGCGCGGCGTGTACATGCTTCATTCTATTTCAGGGAGCGCCTCTGCAAATCCCTTGAGCGAGATCGGGATGCCGATGCCGGCTTCCTCCGTCTGGAAGATAATGAAAATCGCCGTCTTTCCGGTCTTCAGCTGTTCCACCAGCTTGTCCTCGACGACGACCTGCGCATAGCAGGCAAACGAATGGCACCTGAGAAACGGTGCATGCCCCACATCCTGATTGTCGATCTTCAGTCCAAGTCCGGGCGGCAGCAGGATACCTAGCGGCGCAAACACGCGCAGAACGCGCGTTCCATTCGAGAACTTCTGGAAGTAGACGGTCAGGCCGACATTGTTGCGATCCTCGGCCGTAACACTTTGAACCAGCGCGCAGACCTCTTTTTTCGAACCGGGCGGCGGGGCTTTGCACACGACCTGCCAATCGCCATGCTGCGCCTTGACCGCACCCTCGGGCGCCTGGGTGGTCGGCTCCTGCGCGTGCACGGACGATAGGCCAGCTGCCACAAGTCCGAAAAATAGCAATCCAGCCAGCAGCCGACGCAAGAAAGGCAGCGGTTGGCTTTGGAAGTCCGGCAAAAGGTATCTTCCTCCCCTATGTGGCGGCTGGGGCTGAATGAATTTGGCTTTGGCGCCTCTGCCCGCCACGGAATTTCGAGAGTGAGAAGTTGGGTTTGAGACGGCAGCAGAGATTGTCACGTATCGGACTCCGCGCAAAATTCTGGAATATCTTGGCCGCTGGCACCCCACCGGGAAGTAGGACACAAGCTGTTGGGCATCGGGGCACGGCTTTCGAACAGGCAAACGAGCCGATATTGCGGCTGGCAGGCGCCCCAATGAGGTTGCCAAGCCTCAAACCACAGTAGCGGTTTGCATTGCGTACAAAATGCCGCAGAAACCTTGACTTGAGACAAGTCAGGTGGTTGTGATCTGGTCGATGTGGCAGCAATGCGGCCACGGTCAGGTGCCGTCCTACTTGTCAACGATGAACTCTTCTGGGTGAGCAGCTTGTATCGAGTGGGCTCACGGGGACATGCTGGACGTCCGACGGGAACGCTTCCAGCGATGTGCGGCATCCAAATGAATTCTTTGGGAACATTCCTGACGGGTGTTTCCACCAATGACGAACACGAAGACACGAAGATAAGTCCGGAACGCTCCGGACGCATTTTGGGGAGCAGGGAATGATCCATCGAATGCTTGGCCTGTTGAGAGCCGGCGCGGCGTTCGCCTTCGCGGCGTTCGTGATGCTCGGTTGGCGCGGTGCCGACCTTGCCTATGCGGCTGCGGGTCACCCGGTCGACGGCCAGCTGGGCATGCAGGATGCCGTCACGCCGATCGCGCGAGGCATCCACGAATTCCACGACAAAGTGAACGCAATC
Source organism: Hyphomicrobiaceae bacterium (assembly GCA_020442165.1). GTDB lineage: Bacteria > Pseudomonadota > Alphaproteobacteria > Rhizobiales > Hyphomicrobiaceae > JAEUMD01. Next base: position 28,930 of record JAGRKV010000054.1, read on the forward strand.
ATCATCGCCATTGCGATCTTCGTGTTGATCCTGATGATCTACGTTGTGTTCCGGTTCAACTCGAAGGCCAACCCGACGCCGTCGCGGACCACGCACAACACCATCCTAGAGGTGGCGTGGACGGTGATCCCGATCATGGTCCTGGTCTATATCGCGCTGCCGTCGTTCAAGCTGCTGCGCGCCCAGTATGACTATCCCGAGCCTGATCTCACGATAAAGGCGACCGGATACCAGTGGTACTGGAGCCACGAGTATCTCCCCAAGGACAAGAACGACAAGTCCATCGCTTTCGATTCCTTGATCCTTTCGGACGACGAGATCAAGGAAGCAAAAGCTGCCGGGCTGCCCGCTCCTCGTAACTTGGCCGTCGACAACGAAGTCGTCGTGCCGGTCAACAAGAACGTGCATGTCCTGGTTACGGCTGGCGACGTCATCCACAACTGGACGGTGCCTTCGTTCGGCTCCAAGGTCGATGCCGTTCCGGGCCGCATCAACACCACATGGTTCCGGGCTGAGCGTACGGGCGTCTATTATGGCCAGTGCTCCGAGCTTTGCGGCAAGGACCACGCCTTCATGCCGATCGCCGTTCGCGTCGTCGAGGAGCCGGTCTACGCCGAGTGGATGGGCGCGATGAAGGCCGGCGACAAGAAGAAGGCCAAGGAGATCATCAAGCGGATCGCGGTGGCTGAGGCCGGCGGAAAAAGCAGCGAGGTCGCAGCCGCGGCCAGCAAGTAAGGCAGTGCAGGCCCGTCGCCCTGGCGATGGGCCCGTCATCTGGGTAATTCGGCGCTCCCAATCGAATGGAGCGTTTACAGGCTAATTCGAAAGCGAAGGGCAATCGACGATGGGTAGCACTGCTCACGCCGCTCACGATCACCACGATCATACCCCGACGGGTTTGAAGCGGTGGTTGTTCTCCACCAACCACAAGGACATCGGAACCTTGTACCTGATCTTCGCCATGGTAGCTGGCGTGATCGGTGGCATCCTCTCCGTTGGCATGCGCATGGAGCTCCAGGAGCCCGGCATGCAGATCTTTGCCAACCCGCACATGTTCAACGTGTTCGTCACCGCGCACGGCATCATCATGGTGTTCTTCATGGTCATGCCCGCGACGATGGGCGGTTTTGGCAACTGGTTCGTGCCGCTCATGATCGGCGCGCCGGACATGGCCTTCCCGCGGATGAACAACATCTCGTTCTGGCTGTTGCCGATGGCGTTCATCATGCTGCTGCTCTCGCTGTTCGTCGAAGGCCCGCCCGGCATGAACGGCATCGGTGGCGGTTGGACGCTCTATCCGCCGCTGGCGACGACCGGTCAGCCCGGCCCCGCGATGGATTTTGGCATCCTGTCGATGCACATCGCCGGCGCGTCCTCGATCCTCGGCGCTATCAACTTCATCACCACCATCTTCAACATGCGTGCACCAGGCATGACGCTGCACAAGATGCCGCTGTTCGCCTGGGCCGTTCTCGTCACTGCGTTCCTGCTGCTGCTCTCGCTGCCGGTCTTCGCAGGCGCCATCACCATGATGCTGACGGACCGCAACTTCGGCACCACGTTCTTCACGGCCTCGGGCGGTGGTGACCCGGTTCTCTACCAGCATCTGTTCTGGTTCTTCGCCCACCCCGAAGTCTACATTCTCATTATTCCTGGCTTCGGCATGATTAGCCACATCGTCTCGACGTTCTCCAAGAAGCCGATCTTCGGCTACCTGGGCATGGCCTATGCCATGGTCGCGATCGGTCTGGTCGGCTTCGTCGTGTGGGCTCACCACATGTATACGTCGGGCATCAACGTCAACACGCAGGCCTACTTCGTGTTCGCGACGATGGTGATCGCGGTGCCGACGGGTGTGAAGATCTTCTCGTGGATCGCAACCATGTGGGGCGGCTCGATCGATTTCCGCCTGCCCATGGTATGGGCGTTCGGGTTCATCTTCCTGTTCACCGTCGGCGGCGTGACGGGCGTGATGCTGGCAAACGCTGGCGTCGATCGCGCGCTGCACGACACATATTATGTCGTCGCCCACTTCCACTACGTGCTCTCGTTGGGCGCGGTGTTCTCGATTTTCGCGGGCTACTACTACTGGTTCCCGAAGATGACCGGCTACATGTACTCGGAGTTCTGGGGCAAGCTGCACTTCTGGCTGACCTTCATCGGCGCCAACGTGCTGTTCTTCCCGCAGCACTTCCTCGGCCTCGCCGGCATGCCGCGCCGCTATGCGGATTATCCGGACGCATTCGCCTACTGGAACAAGATCTCGTCCTACGGCTCCTACATCACGGCGCTGGGCACGGTGTGCTTCTTCATCGGCGTCTTCGTTGCCATGGCGCGTAAGCAGCGCGTTGGCGAGAATCCATGGGGCGTTGGTGCAACGACCTTGGAGTGGACGCTTCCCTCACCGCCCCCGTTCCACCAGTACGAGACGCTGCCGCGGATCGAGGCGACCAAGCATCACTGATGGCCGCCACAGCGGGCATCCCGTGACAACATCGGAGACGGGCAGAAATCCACTTCCTGCCCGTCGCCGCCATGAGTTTCGATACCAGCCTGCTGTCCCGTTATCCGTTGAAGGGCGGGACGCGAAGCCAAGCTGGAAAATGTCAAACGAGTACACTGAGACGACGTGTCTGGCAGTCGCACCAAGGAAGCGCAGACGTGGTGATGGCCGAAACCGGTCAAAGGCTGGATGCAACGCAACCGGTGGGCAATGGGCTCGCGGGATGGCGGCGCATTGCCGACTTCATCGCGTTGATGAAGCCGCGTCCGATGTCGGTCGTCACGTTTACCGCTCTGGCTGGCCTGCTTGCCGCTCCGGTCACGCCACCGCTGTCCCTGGCCGCCGCCAGCTTGGCAATGCTTTGCATCGCCTTGGGCGGGGGTGGAGCCGCAGTCCTCAATATGTGGTTTGAGCGCGATCTAGACCGTCAGATGGCGCGCACTCTGGCACGCCCGCTGCCTGCTGGCCGTGTGGCGCCGGGCGAGGCGCTGCTATTCGCACTGATCCTGATCGTCGGTTCCGTCAGCGCCATGGCCGTCTGGGTGAATGCCACCGCGGCCGCCATGCTGGCGTTGACCATTTTCTTCTATGGCGTCGTCTACACGATGTGGCTGAAGCGGGTGACGGCACTTAACGTCGTCATCGGCGGCGGTCTTGCCAGCATCTTGACACCGCTGACCGGCTGGGTTGCCGCAACCTCGTCGTTGTCGCTCGATGCAATTGTTCTATTCGCCTTCATGGTGCCCTGGACACCGCCGCACGTCTGGTCGCAGGCGCTCGTGCGCGGTGCCGAATATGCACGGGCGGGCGTGCCGATGATGCCGGTCGTGGCCGGGTCGCGCGCGACCCGATGGATGATCCTGGGCTTCACCATCCTGCATGCTGGCCTCGCGCTTCTGCCGTCGGCCTTGGGTCTCGCTGGTCCATGGTGGCTGGCGACGGCAACCGTCGGCGGCCTGGTGCTGATCGCATTGGCGCTTCAGCTGGCGCGCGTCGCCGATCCCGTGGATGAGCGCCGACTCGCCTGGCGCTACTATCGCATCAATAGCCTCTACGTCGTAGCACTGTTCCTGGTGTTGATTCTCGAAGGCGCCTCAGGCGTCGCGCGTGTCTCGCCTGCACTGCTGGGTTTGTCCGGATAGGTTTTGAAGAATGACAGACGTCGTCGCGCAAGCTCATGTCGGTGATGTGCCAAGGCTCAACGAGCCGACGGTCGGCGATTATGTTGCGCTGCTGAAGCCGCGCGTCATGTCGCTTGTCGTCTTCACGGCCTTGGTTGGCATGGTCGCAGCCCCTGGCTCGCTGCATCCCGTCTTGGGCTTCATTGCGCTCACCATGATTGCTGTTGGAGCGGGCGCATCCGGCGCGCTCAACATGTGGTATGACGCCGACATCGACGCGCGCATGGCACGTACCGCCGCCCGCCCGATCCCACGCGGTCACGTCACGGCCGGTGAAGCCCTCTGCTTCGGCACCATACTCTCGGTCGGCTCCGTTCTTGTACTCGGCCTGCTCGTCAATTGGGTCGCAGGCGCGCTGCTGGCGCTGACGATCGCGTTCTATGTCTTTGTCTACACCATGTGGCTGAAGCGCCGGACACCGCAGAACATCGTCATCGGCGGTGCAGCAGGTGCCTTTCCGCCCATGGTTGGCTGGGCCGCAGTGACGGGTTCGGTGTCACTGGAAAGCGTGCTCCTGTTCCTCATCATCTTCTTCTGGACGCCGCCGCACTTCTGGGCGCTCGCCCTCTACCGCTGCCGGGACTATGAGCGCGTCGGTGTTCCGATGCTGCCGGTCGTCTCCGGCGCCCATGAAACACGCCGCCAGATCCTGCTCTATTCGCTGCTGCTCGTGCCGCTGGCCGTCACGCCGTATTTCGTCGGCCTGGGCGGTATCACCTATTTGGTGACGTCGTTGATCCTTGGAGCGGTCTTTCTGGCCCTGGCGCTCAACGTCCGCCGCGTCACCGAGGGACGCGAGGGCGACGCGGCCGCCAAGAAGCTCTTCACCTTCTCGATCTTCTATCTTTTCGCGCTCTATGCCGTATTGCTCGGCGAGCATCTGGTAAAGGGGCTCGCGGGTTGATGGCAGGCCACGGAGACAGTCGTCAGGGCGAAGTGCCGGAAGTGGCAGGCGAGGAGGCACGCCGCCGCCAGCGCATGCGCTCCTGGGCCATCGCCGGCATCTTGTTTTTTCTCGTCGTGGTGTTCTACGCCGCCACCATCGTCCGCCTCGGCGGCAATGTCATGAACAGACCGCTCTAGGGAGAACGACAGCGTGAGCGCCGACAACGAGAGCAGACAGCCAGCTGGACAAGCACGGGGCACCCCCGGCACGGCGGCCGCTGCGCGCTCGCACAAGCGCACCGCCGGCGTCCTGTTCGGTGTCGCAGTAGGCATGCTCGGCATGGCCTATGCGGCGGTGCCGCTCTACCGCATCTTCTGCCAGACGACAGGGTATGGCGGCACGCCGTTGGTAGCCGTCAAGAATTCCGAGGTCGTGCTCGATACCACGATCGAGGTGCGCTTCGACGCCAACGTCGCGCCGGGGTTGCCATGGAAATTCACGTCCAAGGAGCCATCCCGCACCGTGCGCCTGGGGGAAACGGTTCTGGTCGAGTTCCACGCCACGAATGTATCGGACCGGCCGACGCGCGGTACGGCAAGCTTCAACGTCGCTCCTGATTCCGCGGGCGCTTACTTCAACAAGATCGAATGTTTCTGCTTCACCGAGCAGAAGCTCGCGCCAGGTCAGTCAGTCGATATGCCCGTGACGTTCTTCGTCGATCCGGCGCTCTTGAAGGATCGGGACACGAACCACCTTCCCGTTATCACTCTGTCCTACACGTTCCACGACATGGACAAAGCCGCCGAGAAGTCGGCGGGGCCGACGGGGCATACCAAAGTACTGCCAACCGCGGTGGGCAGTCCCGGGTAGCAAGGGGTAATTCAAGAATTCCGGCAGGGCTCGTGTCTTGCCGAATGTGTAACTAAGGAAATGAGGAAACGGAACTAGGCCGATCTTGCTGGATTGCGATCCGATAGGAAGCCGATGTTTCCAAGAAGGGACTAGGGGAACGGAGATTTCGATGGCCGACACACACGCCAAGAACCATGACTATCATCTCGTCGATCCGAGCCCATGGCCGCTCGTCGCCTCCCTGTCGGCGCTGGCGACGGCAATCGGTGCGATTGTTTGGATGCGCTCGCTAGGCGGCGCGGCGGGCCTGTTCGGAATGAAGGGCCCGTGGCTGTTCGCCATCGGCTTTATCAGCCTGTGCTATGTCGCCTACCGCTGGTGGAGCGATGTCATCGCCGAAGCCCACAAGGGTGACCACACCCCGGTCGTGCAGCTGCACTTGCGCTACGGCATGATTATGTTCATCGCCTCGGAGGTGATGTTCTTCGTTGCCTGGTTCTGGGCCTATTTCGATGCGGCGCTGTTCCCTGGTGGAATAGCACAGGTCCCCAACATCTCGGAGGCCGTCGGTCTGGTCGAGCGCAACGCGCTGACCGGCGGACATTGGCCGCCCCAGCCCAGCGATAACTTCCACAGCACGTTCAACCCGTGGGGCCTGCCGCTGGTGAACACGCTGATCCTGCTGCTGTCGGGCTGCACGGTGACGTGGGCGCACCACGCGCTGCTTGAGAACAATCGCAAGCACCTCATCTGGGGCCTGGCGCTGACCGTCATTCTCGGCGTCGCCTTCACCGCCTGCCAAGCCTTCGAGTATGGTCATGCGGCCTTCAACTTCGCCGGCCACATCTATGGCTCGACGTTCTTCATGGCGACCGGCTTCCACGGCGCGCATGTGATAATCGGAACGATCTTCCTGTTCGTCTGCTTGATCCGCGCCTTGAAGGGACACTTCACGCCCAAGCAGCACTTCGGCTTCGAGGCGGCGGCTTGGTACTGGCACTTCGTTGACGTGGTCTGGCTGTTCCTGTTCGCATCCATCTATGTGTGGGGCGCAGGCGCCAACGCCGGTGCCGGTCACTGACCGAGCGCACAGCACATTTCCAGTGATACCGGCGGCCGGGGCATGTGTCCCGGCCGTCGTGTTTTGAGCAAGGTTGGCCGAAGTCAGTCGCGGCTCGACGTGAAGATCATGCTCAAGACAAGACGATTGAGCGCGCTCATCACCGCATCAGTCTTGCCGCGTGTGGCCAAAACACGCATTGAGATGAAACGGTCTGAACACCAGATTGGCAGCCATGACAAGCGATCACGAAAAGCAGCCCCTTTCCCCAATCGAGCTGGGGCTCAAGGCACGTTGTCCGCGCTGTGGCAAGGGTCCGTTGTTCCAACAGGTTCTCAATATGCGGGACCGCTGCACCTCATGTGGGCTCGACTACAAGTTCATCGATACCGGCGATGGTCCCGCTGTATTCGCCATCTTCATCTTGGGCTTTGTCGTGCTGGGCGGTGCGCTGTGGGTGCAGTTGACCTATGACACGCCACTGCTTCTCACCGTCCTGTTGTCCGGCATCGTAACGCTGATCCTCGCGCTCGGCCTGCTGCGCTTCCTGAAAGCCGTTTTGATTGCGCTACAGTATCGCAACAAGGCAGAGGAAGGCCGGCTCGCCAAAGGCGAGTGAGGAAGAAAGCGCAACGCCGCACAAATCGGGGATCTGGCGCACGATGCTGTCGCGCATGTCGCATCAAGGATTGCTGTGGCCGGCCATCGTGAGCCTTGCCGGGATCGCCATTCTGCTGTCGCTTGGCACATGGCAGTTGCGCCGTCTGGCCTGGAAAGAGGCGCTGATCGCGGCGGTCGAGCAGCGCGCCTCGGAAGCGCCCCTTGCACATGATGAGGCGCTCCGTCTGCGCTGCGATATGGCCGACATGGACATCGCGCATTCCTGCGAATTCCGCCGCTTACATTTGCGTGGCAAATTCGAAAACGCCAACGAGCGGCACATCTTCGCAGGCGTTGTTGGCAAGGGTGGGCAGGCAAGCGTCGGCTACTGGGTCTTCACTCCGTTCATCATCGATGGGGCGGCATCGGGCAAAGGCGGCGGCCGCATCCTCGTCAATCGCGGCTTCGTGCCCGAGGCATTGAAGGATCCTGCCAGGCGGCCGAAGGGCCAGATCGAAGGCCCCACGGAAATTACCGCCCAGCTTCGCACGCGTGAACTGCGCGGCACCTTCTCGGGCGCCGATGACGAGCAACGCAACATCTATTACGTGCGCGATCCACGCGAACTGGGCCAGCCTTATGATGCGCCGGTACCGCAGGCGGCGATCGACGCAGGCTGGTTCTACCTTGAGGAGATCGGCAATCCACCCGACGGCGGCTACCCACAGCCCCTCGCTGGTAAACCCGAGTTTCCCAACCGCCACCTGGAATATGCGCTGACCTGGTACGGTCTCGCCGCCACGCTGCTGGGCGTCTTCCTGGCCTTCGTCTGGAGCCGCTCGCGCCAGCGCGGCTGAAACGAGTTGCCCGCTGAGCAGATGCAACTCATTGCCCAGGATTTTCTCAAGTTTCCCCGGGCACTCAGCCGCTGGTCGCCTTGTTCCGCAGGCAGCCGGGCATGAGAGCATGTTTAGCTGAAGTGGGTAGCGGTTCAGCGTGAAAAACAAGCTCAGAACAAAAAGATAGAGCGCGATCCCGTGTCCATCAAAGGTGAACGCGCTCTACAGCATTTTCCGACAAATTGGTCGCCGGTTCGGCGTAGAAAATGCGACAAAACAAGTACCTAGAGCACCGATCCGATTCCATTGGATCGAAAAGCGCTCTAGTGTGCCGCCACCAACGAAATTGCAGCCGTCGCATGCCGGTCATCTGGTGTGATCTGCTTTGGCCTCGGCACCATGAAATCACATCAACAGGGCAACGAGCGTGTCGTCATTGGCTTACATTTCCACCCGCGGCACCGCGATGAGGCTTGGCTTCGAGGACGTCCTGCTGGCAGGCTTGGCGCGTGATGGCGGTCTCTACGTGCCAGAGGCCTGGCCGCGCCTGACACAAGACGAGATCGCATCATTTGCCGGCTTGCCATTTCCGGAAGTGGCGGTGTCGATCATCGACCGTTTCACCGGTGGATCGATCTCGCGCGACGACCTTGGCCGCATGGCACGCGAAGCCTACGCCACATTTGGTCATGCCGCGGTGACGCCGCTGGTGCAGCTCGACCAGGACACCTTCGTGCTGGAGCTGTTTCATGGTCCGACGCTGGCCTTCAAGGATGTGGCGATGCAGCTTCTCGCCCGCCTCATGGACCATGTGCTGGAGAAGCGAGGACAGCACGTCACCATCGTCGGCGCGACGTCCGGCGATACCGGCGGCGCGGCGATTGAAGCCTTCCGCGGTTCGAAGCGCTGTGATGTCGTCATCCTGTTCCCCGACGGTCGTGTCTCCGACGTGCAGCGCCGCATGATGACAACGCCGACCGAGGACAACGTGCACGCCATCGCCATTGACGGCACCTTTGACGATTGTCAGGCGCTGGTGAAGGCAATGTTCAACGACCATGCCTTCCGTGACTGCGTGCATCTGGCCGGTGTCAACTCGATCAACTGGGCGCGTATCGTCGCCCAAGTGACGTACTATTTCGTGGCCGCCACGGCGCTGGGCGCACCCCACCGCAGTATTGCCTTTTCCGTGCCGACAGGAAACTTCGGCGACATTTTCGCAGGCGACGTCGCCCGCCGAATGGGGTTGCCCATCGCGGACCTCGTCATTGCCTCCAACGAGAACGACATCCTGCCGCGAACCGTCGAAACCGGTATCTACGAGATGCGCGATGTTGTGGCGACATCGTCACCGTCGATGGACATCCAGATCTCGTCGAACTTCGAACGCTATCTCTTTGAGGCATCTGGCCGGGACGATGGCTTTGTGCGCGGCGTAATGGGCTCGCTTGCACAATCGCGACGTTTCGAGGTTGGCGCGGAGGTGGCTCAACGCCTGCGTGGCGATTTCTCAGCCGGCGCGGTAAGCGAGAAGCAGGTTGCCGAGACGATCCGCAAGGTCAAGGCGGAGAGCGCCTACGTTATGGACCCGCATACCGCTTGCGGTTATGCCGCCGCGGCCACCGCCCGCCGCGACGGCCATGGCACGCCGCGCGTGATCCTGTCGACCGCGCACCCGGCGAAATTCCCCGATGCTCTTGAGCAGATTACCGGCGAACGTCCGCCGCTGCCCGCCCGGCTGGGGAACCTGATGTCTGATCCGGAGCGCTTCGAGCGCTTGCCGAACGATCTGGCGGCCGTCGAGGCATTTGTTGAGACCAGGGCTCGTGCCGTTCGCGAGGCGAGCTGATGACCACAAATGTAACTACGCTGGCAAATGGGCTGCGCGTCGTCTCCCATGCCATGCCGCACCTGGAGACACTTTCGCTCGGTGTGTGGGTCGCCATCGGCGCGCGGCACGAAAGCGAAACGGAACACGGCATATCTCATTTGCTGGAACATATGGCGTTCAAGGGCACCGCGAAGCGAACCGCAAAGGCCATAGCCGAGGAAATCGAGACGATCGGCGGCGAGCTCAATGCCGCGACGAGTCTTGAGAATACCGCCTATTTTGCGCGCATCTTGAAAGGCGACGAAGGCGTCGCCCTCGAAATTCTGGCAGATATTATCCAGAACTCCTTGTTTGATCCGCAGGAGTTGGAGCGCGAACGTGAAGTGATACTTCAGGAAATCGCCTCAACTCGCGATAGTCCTGAAGACATCGGCTATGACTTGTTGCAAGAAGCGGCGTTTCCGGATCAGTCCGTGGGCCGCCCCATTCTGGGCACCATCCAGAGTGTCAAGAGCTTCGATCAGCAACGTCTGCACGATTTTCTCCAGCGGTACTATGTGCCCGAGCGGATGGTTGTCTCCGCCGCTGGAGCTGTGCACCACGATGTACTGGTTCGCCACGTTGAAGCCCAATTCGGCGCGCTAACTCGCAAATCGAGCCGCGTCCGTGAGGAAGCGCGCTACGTCGGCGGTGTGCGTGCGTTCAACCGCCGATACGAACAAAGTCACCTGCTGCTGGCGTTCGAGGGGCCGTCCTATCACGCTGAGGACTTTTTCGCGGCGCAGGTGTTCACCGGCCTGTTTGGCGGGGGAATGTCATCGCGGCTGTTCCAGGAGGTGCGCGAGCGCCGGGGGCTTTGCTATTCGATTTACTCGTCCGCTTGGTCATTGGCCGATGCCGGGCTGTTTTCGATTCATGCGGCGACGGGGTCCGACATGATGTCCGAACTGAGCGACGTGGTCGTGGATGAGCTGCGCAAGGTTGCGGCGGAAGGCGCAAGTGACGCCGAAGTTGCGCGTGCGAAGGCCCAGCTCAAGGCCGGATTGCTGATGGGCCTGGAAAGTTCGGGCGCCCGTGCCGAGCAGATGGCACGTCATCTCATTGGCCATGATCGCCTCATCTCGTCCGACGAATTGATTGCGCGCGTCGATGCAGTGTCGTCTGGGCATGTGCAGTCGTTTGCAAGGCGCATCGTTGCAAGCGCTCCCTCCATTGTCGTGGTAGGTTCGGGACGTCAATCGAATGCACATGCGCAAGATCTGGCTGAAAAGCTCGGATCGCGGGTTTGAGGAGAACTGATGGCGCTTCTCAGGTCCAGCACATCACAGGATCTAAGCCCTGTCGTTCGCGGCCGGTATGTCGTGTTGCGCGCGCCGCAAATGAGCGACTACCTGCGCTGGGCCGAGCTGCGCGCGTTGAGCCGCGAGCATCTGACGCCGTGGGAGCCGCAATGGTCACGCGATGAGCTGACGCGCAATGCCTTCCGCCGCCGTGTGCGCCACTACTTGCTCGAGGCCCGCGAGGATCACGGTTACGCCTTCCTGATACATGCACAGGTCAGGCCGCCTTCGCCACCGGTGGGTCAGCCGGGCCACCGGACCGCAGGCGGTCTGCGCTGGCCGGTGCTGCCGTCGTTGCATGAACCGGCACTTGTCGGCGGTATAACCCTTTCCAACGTCCGCCGGGGCGTCACCCAGGCAGCAACGCTGGGCTACTGGCTGGGCGAGCCGTATCTGGGGCGCGGCCTGATGACTGATGCACTCTGTGCGCTGCTTCCCTTCGCTTACGACGTCCTTCGCCTGCATCGCATCGAGGCGGCCGTCATGCCCGCAAACGGCGCATCGCTGCGCGTGCTGGAGCGGTGCGGCTTCATGCGCGAAGGACTGGCGCGGCGCTATCTGAGAATCAACGGCCGCTGGGAAGACCACATCCTCCTGGCCCGGTTGGCCGACGATGATGGGATGGAGGTGCCGGCGCCATGAGCCAGCATCCTCTTGCAATTGTTAGGCGCATCTATCGTGCCCTGGCAGCCGCCGTTCTGCTCTCGACGGTCTGTGTGCTGGGTTACGCCACACCCGCTTTCGCGTTGAAGCCGGTTGCGGTGACGCCCGAGCAGGACCGCATCGAAATCACGACGCTGGGCGAGGCCTATGAGGGCCGCGGCGACAGCTTGATGGTGGAGACCGCCGCTGGTGGTGACGGCGTCGGCGGCCGCATGTCGGTGAAGGCAGCAACGTCTGGCACCAATCCCAATTGGATCGTCTTCGCTCTCACCAATCCGACAGACAAGCCCATCGAGCGCTGGCTGACGGCCGACCGCTACACGGTCTCCGGCTCCGGAATCGTCTGGCCCGATCTCGACGCGCGCCGGATCGAAGCCGTCACCCCGTCGATCGGCTTCGTCCCGCAGAGGATCAAATCAGATCGCGCCGATATCTTCGCCCTGACGCTCGAACCAGGGCAGACCATCACCTATGTCGCTGAGCTCTCGTCTGAACGCTTCGCGCGCATCTACCTATGGAAGCCGCTCGAATACGAAGTGAAGGTCAGGGATCGACAGCTCTTCAACGGCATCATGCTCGGCTTGTCGGCACTGACGGCGTTGTTCCTCACTGTCATCTTCGCCGCCAACCACAAGCTGATCTTCCCGGCAGCCGCGCTGTTCTCCTGGTGCGTTCTCGCCTACCTGTGCGTCGACTTCGGTTTCTTCCATAAGCTCTTCAACATGAAGCCGGAGGACAACGCAGTCTATCGCGCGGCAGCCGAAAGCGCCGTTGCCGCAAGCCTCGTCATGTTCGTGCATGCCTTCCTACGGTTGGGGCTCTCCCACGGCCTGATCCGCATGTTGTCGCTGCTGTGGATCCTGGCGCAGTTGGCGCTGGTCGCGGTGGCGGCCATCGACCCGCGCCTCGCGGCGACGTTCGCGCGCTTCTCTTTCCTGGCGATTGGCGGCATCGGTGGCCTGGCAACACTCTATCTGGCATTGCGCGGCCAGGATCGCGCCATGCATCTGCTGCCGCCATGGATCATGTTCCTGGTGTGGATCTTCCTTGCGGGAGTGGTTCTGACCGGCCGCCTGTCCGGCGACATATTCGTGCAGGCGCTGGTCGGCGGCCTCGTGCTGATCCTCTTGCTGATAGGCTTCACCGTCACCCAATTCGCATTCCGTTCGCTGGAACCGCTGGCGGGCTTGGCGCCGACCGATAGTCAGCTGAGATCGATCGCCGTCGAAGGCGCCCGCTCTGCCGTGTGGGAATGGTCGAGCCGCCGCGACGAGATCAAGGTCGGCGCCATCGTCGAGCAGACGCTTGGCCTCAATCCCGGCGAGTTGAACGTGAAGGTGGACGAATTCATCCTGCACGTTCACCCCGCCGACCGCGAGCGTTTCCGCCTGACGCTGTGGTCGGTGCAGGAACGCGCCGGCGGCAAGATCCGCACCGACTTCCGCATGCGCCACGCCGACAATTCGTATCGATGGTTCGAACTTGAGGCGGCATCGGTGGAAACCAACGATCGCAGAACCGTGCGCTGCGTTGGGTTGATGCGCGACGTTACCGAAACCAAGATGGCGCACGAGCGTTTGCTCCAGGACGCCATCTTCTGCAACTTGACCGGCCTGCCAAATCGCGAGTTGCTGATCGACCGGCTAAGCAACGCAATTTTGCGCACCAAGTCCGACCCCAAGGTGCGCCCCACGATCTTCTATTTGGACATCGACAAATTCAAGTCGATCAACACCTCGTTAGGCTTTGTCGTCGGCGACAGTCTGTTGTTGACCGTGGCGCGCCGCTTGCAGCGGCATATCGGGCCGCACGATACGCTGGCACGTCTTGGCAGCGACCAGTTCGCGATACTCTTCGTCGAGCAGCAGGACCCGCGCGAGCTGGCAAGTCTGGCCGAGCGCATCCGCCGCAGCCTGCGTGCGCCGATCCACATCGCGAGCCAGGAGATCGTGCTGACGGGATCGCTGGGGATTGCCATCTACGACGGTGAGGAATCGACGACCGGCGATCTGCTGAAGGAAGCTGAAATCGCAATGTATCGCGCCAAGCGTTCCGGCAGCGACCGCGTCGAGATCTTTAGGCCCGAGATGCGCGGCGAGCCCAACGATCGCGATACGATGGAAGCCTCGCTCCGCAAGGCACTCGAAAAGAACCAGATCAAGGTCCTCTATCAGCCGATCGTCTATTTGCCGACCGAGCAGCTTGCAGGTTTCGAAGCGCTGATGCGCATCGAGAATGCCAAGTTCGGTCTCATCAGCACGGCGCCTTACCTGCCGATTGCCGAATCCTGCGATCTGATAAATCGCCTGTCCGCAATCCTCTTCTCGGCAGCAGCAAGCGATGCCGCCGTCTGGCAGAAAGAGTTGCCCCGCCCCGAGGATCATCTGTTCGTCAGCGTCAATGTGCCAAGCCGTCTGGTGCTGAAGCCGGATCTGGCCCAGGAGATCCGCCACCTCATGGCGCGCTTCCTGCTGGCCAAGGGTACGATGAAGCTTGAAGTGAGCGAATCTCTTGCGATGGAGAACCCAGAGCACGCAGTGGAGATCCTCTCGCAGTTGGAGGCCGCCGGTGCCGATGTCGTTATAGACGAGTTCGGTCACGCCCAGTCCTCGCTCGTTTATCTGCAGCGATTGCCGAGCGACACGATCAAGCTCGATCGCATGCTGGTCCGCGCGTCCGGCGGCGGTGATGAAGATGCCGCCACGCTGGTCCGGGCAATCGTCGCCTTGGCTCACGAACTGGGGCGCAAGGTCGTCGCTGAGGGCGTGGAGACAGCAGAGGACGTGGCGTTCCTGAGGTCGATCGGCTGCGAATACGCGCAAGGCTATTTCTATGGCGAGCCGATGCTTGATCGCGACGTGATCGAGCTGTTGCGCATCATCCGCAAATCCGAGCGTAAATTGCAGACGCATGGTTTCTTCAAGACCAAACAGAGGACGGCCCGCAAGCGCCAGCGCAAGGAGGCTGCCGCCGCTGCCGCTGCGGAAGCCGCTCAGAAGGGCGGGACGACGGCATCCGAAACCAAGGACTCGGCATCACAGACGCTATCGCCCACCACAGCTACGAACGGCGCCACCAAACCTGCCGCCGCGAATGGCGCCTCCCCCGACGGTACCCGCACGCGCGCCCAGGCCCTGCCGCAGAGCACGGTGCGTCAGCGCCAGCGCCCGCCCACGCCGCCGCTGCAACAGACAGCACCACCCGTTCAGCCGCCGCCTTCGGCAAGTGCTCCACCGGCAGCGGCCATGCCGCCAATGCCGCCGCCGGCGCCTTTGACCAATGTTGCCAAGTCAGCAGAACCGCCAATGCCTGCACAGCGGACAGCGGCACCGCCGCCACCTCCGCCGCCACCGGCTGCGCCTGCCGTCAGCAACTCAGCACCGCCGCCGGCTCCCGCTGCGCCGCCATCCAAGAACACGTCACCGCCGCCCGCGCCAAAGGTCATGCCGCCAGCGCCACCGTCACAGCGTCCACCTCCGCCCTCGCGGGAGAAGATGCCAACAGCCCCTCATCCGGCAGCGCGGCAGTCCCCGCCTGGGTCGCCTTCGGTTTCGCGCGTCGCCGCAGCATCAGCCCCACCGGCGGCCAACGGCGGCAATGGCAACGGCTCAAGGCCGCATGCGAAAAGACCCGAAGCGCCGCCCGTCACCGTTATGGAGCCCGACTTTTCGACTTTGCCGCCCGGCATAGCTGCCTCGCTTGCGCGCCTGGCTGGCATCGGCAATGACGATCAATCGTCATCGGGTGGCCGCGGAACGCCGCCAGCCTTGAAAAAGGAACCTCAAAAGGGCGAGTGAGTGGGCGCCACGCGCACTGACCCGGTTGTGGGTCAGGCATGCCCGGCGTCTGCGACCAGATGCGAGGGATCTATGCCGATCCGCGCCATCGCACGCGAATACTTGGATTCGTTGTCTTCATCGAAAATCAGGTCCAGATCGGCCGGGCAGTTCAACCAGCCGTTCGCATGAATCTCGTTTTCCAATTGGCCGGGCGACCAGCCTGCATAGCCAAGCGCCAGCAGCGCCCGTTTGGGGCCGTTTCCCGCCGCGATGGCACGCAGAATGTCGAGCGTTGCCGTCAGGCAGACACCATCCCGGATGGTCAACGTCGAGTCGTCGACGAAATAATCCGCAGTGTGCAGCACGAATCCGCGCCCCGTTTCCACCGGCCCGCCATTATGAATTGGCATGGCGAGCAGGCCGTGAGGGATGTTGTCGTCGTCATCGTTTCCCGGATCGGCCTGATCTAATCCAAGCCGGTCGAGTAGATCGGCAAAATCGATGTGTTCGGCGTGCTGGTTGACGATCAGTCCCATCGCCCCCTGCTCGGAATGGGCGCACATGTAGATGACGGAACGGCGGAAGCGGCGATCCGTCATGCGCGGCATAGCGACGAGAAGTTGCCCTTCCAGAAAACCGTCACCTGAGCCCAGCATCTCAAAGGTCTGTGTCTTCATGGCCGTGAGTCTAGCCCTTGATCCCGTCTCCTGTGAAGACGTGAGTTGTTCCCACCGCTGATAAAATACCCGCAATCGCAAGTGGCCAGCTATGACGTTCGTCATTGAGGACGGAAATGGCGCCAATGCGCCTGATTGCCGGCGTTTGCGCGAACGAGTGCGGCGGGCACACGAAGGTACGGCCAAGGTGACAAGGCTGTGAGTGGCAATTGAATTGCCCCAATGCAGTGGGACAGCATACTCTGGGTGTGCCGCGATGGGGTCTCATGGCCATCAGGCATGCGCCTTGCCTGCCCCCGTGATGTGCGTTGCCTGTTGCAGTGTGCGGCGCTCCTTACCGCTGGCGATGGCGGCCACCGCCTTGGCGGATCGAAAACTCGAGGACCAGATCACAATCATGACCAAGGCAACGACGGCGGCGGATTGGTTGCGCGGCGACTTTCGGCTGAGAGCTGCCATGGCGCTGACTGCCTTGGTAGCGTCGTTCGCGGTCGCCCTCCCGGCAAATGCTGACGAACTCGCCACGCAATGGGTTGAGGGCCATAATGTTCGCACGCGGCTGCTCGCCGGTCATGCCACGGCATCCGATGCGGACGGAGCCTTATCGCGAAAGAGCCTCGTCGCCGGCCTTGAAATGCAGCTCAGCCCGGGATGGAAGACCTATTGGCGCACGCCGGGCGATGCGGGCGGCGTCCCCCCAGAATTCGACTGGTCTGGTTCGGGAAACCTCAAGGAGGCGCGCGTTCACTATCCGGCACCACGCAGAATGACCGACAGTACCGGCAACACGATTGGCTACAAGGAAAACGTGCTCTTCCCGATTTTTGTCGAGCCGCAGGATGCCGGCAAGCCCGTCACCCTCAAGCTGCGGCTTGCCTTCGGAATCTGCCACGACATCTGCGTGCCGAGTGAAACCAGCTACGAAATTACGCTGCCGGCGCTCGGCGAGACACCACATGCGCCTGCGATTGCAAGCGCTCTTTCCCGCGTACCTTTGCGGGATAACGGCAGCGCAAATAAGCTGCCCCGCCTGCTCAAGGTCGAAAGCACGCTTGACGGGCCGCACCCGAAGGTTTCGCTCCAGGTCGCCTTCCCCAACGGACAAGCGGGAGCAGATGTCTTCGTCGAAGGACCACCAGGTGAGTTTGTGCCGTTGCCAAGCGCCAAGGGCACTGTCGGCGGCGGCGCGCTTCTGTTCGAGATCGACCTGACCCAGGGTGCTGACGTTTCCGCGCTCAAAGGTAAGGCGCTGCGGGCAACCATGGTATCTGCAGGCGGGCACAGTGAGGCCGAGTTCGTCCTCAAGTGACCGTGGCCCGTAACGATCAGCCATGAGTACGCGGCCTGCCGCGCACGCGAACCTGATACCGGTTCCAGTCCTTTCCGCCCGCCCGCACACTTGCCATGGTGGTGGAAATGATTTTTATGACGATTGCAGAGATCGGGATTTTTTCCAAAGGTTGCGACCCGGTCGGGCTAGTCCATCAGGAGAGTATCGCATGACGATTAAGGTTGGTGATCGGCTGCCGGAGGCCACGTTCACGGTAATGGGCGCCGAAGGGCCAAAGCCGGTCAAGGCATCTGAGTTTTTCGCCGGCAAGAAGGTGGCACTGTTCGCGGTGCCCGGAGCCTACACCCCAACCTGCCACCAAAAGCATCTGCCAGGCTTCCTAAACCACATGCAGGACCTGAAGAGCAAAGGCGTCGACACGGTCGCCTGCACCGCCGTGAACGACATTTTCGTTCTCGATTTTTGGGCCAAGGACACCGGCTCTGGCGACAGCGTGGTGATGCTGGCGGATGGATCGGCGAAGTTTGCCAAGGCGACTGGTCTGGAGATCGATCTGACCGACCACGGCCTAGGCGTTCGATCGAAGCGCTACGCAATGTTGGTCGACGATGGAGTGGTCAAGGTGCTGAACATCGACGATGCACCGCCGGTGCATGACAAGTCGAGCGCGGAAACCTTGTGCAGCATGATCGGCGACAGGCTCTGAGATAGCGGCGCCGTGCCATTGCACGCGCTGCCCCCGGGAAATCCGTCACCTCTTCGAGCGAAATGAAAACAGCCGGAACGGCATCGCTGCTCCGGCTGTCGCTAATTTAGATTTACCCAATCGGCCCGTCTGGTGGCCCGTCATCTCCGCCGCAACTGGAACGACCCGCTGCTGCCATTGCCGCGCAGATGGACGGATTGCGAGTTGCCACGCAGCTTGATGTAGATGGAGCCCGTGACATTGTACTGGCTGTTCTGGAAGCTGCCGGCATACTCGTTGTCACCGACGCGGTTTACCGTCGCCGTCTGATCGACGCGACCCGATGGCGTGGCACACGAAGCAGTCATCCGGTAAAGCGTGCCGGAAACGCGCGAATAGTCGGCGCGGCATCGGGCCTTCTCTCGTGTGTCCGCATAATGGACCGACCCGCTGCCGCTCCACGAACCGGACAGGCTGTCCGCGCTGGCGGCAGTGGCGTCCAGCGCAAACAGGGCGGTAGTAAGGGCAATCAGAAACGCGAGGTGCGGCATTAAACGGTCTCCACGAGGCTGCGGCGGCTTTTTTCAGTTGTGCGCATGTCGGTTTCAAGGCGTTCTGCGCACTACGTCCGCAATTTGGACGGTGCTGGCGACAACCGCGATGAGAACAGGATTCGCCGCCAGCTGACCAACAATTTATGAAATCGGCCCCGCACTTCCAATGGGGCAATAGCCAGTCATGCGAACCTGCGGCGTGTTTGCATCGCTGAGCGCCCATCAACCTTCTGTGAACATGCTGCATTGGGTCGCCGCAAGACGCGCGAACCCCGGGTTCGGGATCGGGCAAGCGGCCTCACGATCCGGCCGCCAAGCCGCCCGTCCTTCTCAAGAAGGGTGCCATCCCCTCCCGCGCCAGTTCATCCGCGCGCTCGTTCTCCGGGTGGCCCGCATGTCCCTTCACCCAGTGCCAGGAAATGTCATGACGCTGTCGCGCTCCATCGAGCCGCTGCCATAATTCGGCATTCTTCACCGGCTTCTTGTCAGCAGTGCGCCAGCCGTTACGCTTCCAGCCGTGAATCCATTGCGTAATGCCATTGCGCAGATAGGCGCTGTCGGTATGCAGATCGACGTGGCTTGGCCCTTTGAGCTGTTCCAGCGCCGCAATGGCGGCAAACAATTCCATGCGGTTGTTCGTCGTCTCGGCCTCTCCGCCGTTGATTTCCTTCCGGTGACGCCCCGACATGAGGATCGCGCCCCAGCCGCCTGGCCCCGGGTTCCCCGAGCAGGCGCCGTCGGTGTAGATGACGACTTCCGGTTTCTCCCGCTCCGTCATCAATCTATCTCACCGCAATAGGTTTTGATCGACCCGACGCCTTGATGGAAACGCACGCGCCGCAGGTATGCGATTGGGTCGTGCGGCTTGACGATCGCGCCGGCGGGCGTGTTGAGCCAATCGTATGAGCGCGTCAGCAGGAAGCGCATTGCGGCCCCCCGCGCCAGCATCGGCATGGCAGCTCGCTCATCGCCGTTCAACGGTCGCACGCTTTCATAGGCTTTGATAAGTGCGCGGCTCTTGGTGACGTTGAACTGGTGGTCCTGCTCGAAACACCACGCATTGAGGCAGATGGCGAGGTCATAGGCCAGCAGGTCGTTGCAGGCGAAGTAGAAGTCGATGAGCCCGGAAAGCGTTTCACCGACGAAAAATACGTTATCGGGAAACAGATCGGCATGGATAACGCCAGACGGCAATCCGGTCGGCCAATCCGCCGTAAGGCATTCCAGTTCGCGGTCGATCAGCGCGGCAAGACCGGGTGCGATCTCATCACCGCGTGCACTGAACCTGTCGAACAGCGGACGCCACCCTTGCGGGCCAAGCGCATTTGCCCGTGTCCGTTGATAGTCGCTTCCTGCAAGATGCAGCTGCGCGAGCGCGGCACCCACCTGCGCACAGTGTTCGGCGCGCGGACGGCGGGTCCAAAATCCCTCCAGAAACGTGATGAGCGCGGCCGCGCGGCCCGCAAGTTCGCCCAGCATGCGCCCGTCCGCGGCCTTGACCGGGAGAGGGCAGGGAATGCCCTTGGACACAAGATGTTCCATGAGGCCGAGAAAGTAGGGCAGATCCTCACGGGCGACCCTTTTCTCATAAAGCGTCAGGATGAAGGTGCCCTGCGTGGTGTGCACCATGTAGTTGGTGTTCTCCACGCCCTCGGCGATGCCCTTGTAGGAAAGCAACTCGCCCACACCATAGCCAGCGATGAAGGCAGACAGGTCGTCGTCGTTGACTTCGGTGTAGACAGCCATGTCGGCTCCAGAACATCGCGATTAGGGGGAGTTTCGAAGCGGTTGAAGTTTCAGGCGCGCTTGGTCCGCAGGTTTCACGGCGATCCGGAACTCCGCTGCCCTGGCCCCATTGGGCGCGTGGCGGCACAGATCCCTAGCCGACATGGAACGCGATGTCATGAATATGATGTCATGCAGCCGGCGGTCGCAGCTCACGCGGAATGTTGAAGGCAATCCGCTCCTCCGCCGTCGAAACAACTTCCACCTGGACATCGAAGCGCTCTGCCAGCTTCGCGATCACTTCATCGACGAGCACTTCCGGAGCCGACGCTCCCGCCGTAATCCCCACCGCCTTGGCGCCCATTAGATCGTCCCACACGATATCGTCGGCACGCTGGATGAGGCGTGAGCAATTGCAGCCCGCGCGCGAACCGACCTCCACGAGACGCAGTGAGTTGGAACTGTTGGGAGCGCCGACCACGAGCAGGCAGTCGATCTCGGGCGCAATGGCCTTGACGGCATTCTGGCGATTGGTCGTCGCGTAGCAGATATCCTCTTTTTGAGGTCCGATGATCGAGGGAAACCGTTCCTTCAGGACGGCGACAATGGCCGCCGTGTCGTCCAGGGACAGCGTGGTCTGCGTGACGTAGGCGAGCTGCTCCGGGTTCCTGGGCTCGAAGACACGGGCATCGCCCACCGTCTCTACGAGGCGCACGGCGCCAGCCGGCAGCTGACCCATTGTTCCGTCCACCTCCGGATGCCCGGAGTGACCGATCAGCACGATCTCGCGGCCCTCGCGATGATGCCGCTCGGCTTCAAAATGCACCTTGAAGACCAGCGGGCAGGTGGCGTCGAGTACGAAAAGGTTGCGCGCCTTGGCCGCCGCTGGCACCGCCTTGGCAACCCCGTGTGCCGAAAAGATCACGGGTTGCGCAGTTGCAGGGATCTCGTCGAGTTCCTCCACAAAAATGGCGCCTTTCGCCTTAAGGGTGTCTACAACATAGCGATTGTGCACGATCTCGTGACGGACGTAGACAGGCGCGCCGTACTTGGCGAGTGCCAATTCTACGATCTGGATGGCACGGTCGACACCGGCGCAAAAGCCGCGTGGCGCAGCCAGCAGCAGCCGGAGTTGCGGCTTGGCATTGGGGGAAACGGAAGCGGGGGAAACGGCCGCCGCAGCCGAATCATTGTTAACGGATAGGGGACGTTCGGACATTTATCGCGGTTGCCTCGAAGAGTTCGGGGAAATCTCAACAGGTGCTAGTGGTGGTCGGCTTGGCTGGCGCCTTTCGGGGGTGGTAGATATTGAGTCGGAACCCAGTGCTTGATCTCCTCGGACGTGTCTGCGGTCTGAGTGGGAGGTTTAGCGTAGACGGTCTCGTCACGGAGGCCCGTTGTGGGCCTTCTCGAACGGGGGTGGAATATCGCGTCGCAACTCAGCGGCGCGATTATGCGGATTGGGGCGTCATGACGCAATGCTTGGCGGCGCACTTGCGCCGCACCTTGAGTGTCCTCGTCGCTGGCACATGCGCGCTGTCGCTGGCCGGATGTGGCATGTCCTCGATCACCTCGGGATTGGGTGGGGGCATGTTTGGCGGCAGCAGTTCGTCGACCATTGCCGACAACTCCGGTGCCGTCAGCGAAGAACAGCTCTTGTCCGCGGCCAAGGCTGACGGCTCTAACCCTGGCGCCACGATTACTGGGGGCATCAACCCGGGCTGCCCACGGCTGACCGCGAAACCGTCGGACAACAACATCACCTTCTACGAACCCGGCCGCGCCGGTGATGCGCTCGCCGTCATGCACCGTGGCGAGATCACCAAGACCGCGCGGGAGTGTCATATCGAGAACGGCCGCGTCTCAGTAAAGTATGGTTTTTCCGGCCGCGTTCTGCTTGGTCCGCGCGGCCAGTCCGGCTCGGTCTCGCTGCCGCTTAGCATCGCGGTGACGGACGCCAAGCGTGAGAAGATCGCAGGCGATGCCATGAAGATCGACGTCGCCGTGGCGCTCGACAAGCCGATTGGCTACTTCTCGGCGGTGCGCGAGATTTCCTTCCCGCTGATCGAGGGCTCCAGGCCCGGAGAATACGAGATCTTCGTTTCCTTCGACCGTGCCACCGAGACGCCGGCCGCTGGTGCCGCGGCACATCGCAGGAAGGGGTAGGGCGCTGGTCATTTCGCCCCTGTGCTGAAATATCTGAGCGGTCCCACGGGCCGCTCTTTGCTTTTCGCACCCATTCTTCCTGCGGACGAACTCCGGCAACTTCACGAAACGCAACGCACACTAGGCGGCGGGCGCTGGCACCTCCGTCGCGACGACACCGCCACGCCAATCCGATTGACAAAAGGGTCAGCAAGGTTGACATATCTGCCGCCGTGTCAGGTGCGGCGTGGGGCGGCCGCCCCAGACTTCACAAGAGGTCCTCAGCGATGTACGAGCCGCGCTATGCGAGGCGGGCGGAAGGCATGCGTGCCTCCGAAATCCGCGAGCTTCTGAAGCTTTTGGAAAAGCCCGGCATCATTTCATTCGCGGGCGGCATCCCCGATCCGGAATTGTTCCCTCGCGACGCCATCGGCAATGCTTATCACCGCATTCTCGCCGACCGGGCGCTGTCCGGGCAGGCGCTTCAGTATTCCGTCAGTGAAGGTTATCAGCCGCTGCGCATCTGGATCGCGGCGCACATGAGGAAGCTCGGCGTACCGGCAACGCCTGACAATATTCTCGTCACCTCAGGCTCGCAGCAGGCGCTGGAATTCCTCGGCAAGCTCTTCATCACGGCGGGAGATACGGCACTCGTCACCGCGCCGACCTATCTTGGCGCCCTGCAGGCCTTCTCCGCCTATGAGCCACGCTATGACGTGCTGCGGCCCGATACCGGCAACCGTACACCATCGTCCTACCGCGAGGCGGCGGCTGTGAATGGCGGCTCGGTGAAATTCGCTTATGTCGTGCCAGACTTCGCCAACCCGACCGGCGAGACCCTGTCGGCGGAGGCGCGCAGCGGACTGATTGCGCTGGCGGAAGACCTCGATTGCCCGATCATCGAGGATACCGCCTACGTCGACCTGCGTTTCGAGGGCGAGAGTGTCCCCGCGATCCAGGCGCTCGATGTCGCCCGGCATGGCGGCGACCTCAACGCCTCACGGGTCATCTACTGTGGCACCTTCTCCAAGACGCTGACACCTGGCTTGCGCATCGGCTGGGCGTGCGCGGCCGAGCCGGTCATCCGCCGCCTCACGCTCATCAAGCAGGCGTCCGACCTCAACTCGTCACTCATCAACCAGATGGTGATGGAGCGCCTCGCAACTGAAACCTACGACAGCCAGGTTGCCAAGGCGGCAAAGCATTATCGCGCGCGCCGCGATGCCATGTTGAATGCCCTTGAAACCAACATGCCAGCCGGTGTGACGTGGACGCGCCCCGAGGGAGGCCTCTTCATCTGGGTGCGCCTGCCCGATCAGTTCGACGGCGGCGAGCTGTTGCGGCGTTCGATCTCGGATGCGGGCGTGGCTTTCGTTCCTGGCGCGGCATTCTTCACCGATGGCACTGGCCGCAATACCATACGCCTGAGCTATTCGCTGCCGACCGAGGCGCAGATTGCCGACGGCATCGCGCGCCTGGGCAAACTCATCGCGACGGCCATTTGAAGGCGGCCCCGCGAAGACGAGATCACTTCGCTGCCTTTCCCCTCCTGTTCCGCTTTTGACCCATCTTGTCGTTTCTCGCCTTGTTAGCACCACTTCCGGACCTCGGTTTAGAGCCGACGCCCACCTGTCCAGCCCCCTCAGTCTGGGCCACTGATTTGCGGTTTCTCTAGTATGGTTTCGGGCACCGGCGGACGCATGCCGAGCGCATCGATGGCCGCTTCGATCGGGTGTTCGGGATCCTCTGAGCTCAGCTCAGCCACGGCCAGCCTTGCGATATCAAGCGACGGGTGCTCACCCGAGGCTGCCTTCGCTGCCGGCAAGTTGATGATCCCTTTTCGCATGGGCTGTTCCACCTTTCCGGGAAATGCCGCTGCTCGACAGATCGGGCCTAGTCTCGCTGCCGGCTTGCACGACGGCTGGACGCTCCAGAGCGTCCAGTGTCAACACGTAGCCCGGCTGCGAGACAGAAAGCCGGGTCCGGTTACGCGCCTGCGGCCTTAAATGCAGCCGCCACGATCGTCAGCGCCTCGGCTTGGATCCGCTTCAGGTGGTCCCGGCCTATGAAGCTCTCGGAATAGAGCTTGTAGATGTCCTCGGTCCCGGACGGGCGGGCTGCGAACCAGCCATTCTCGGTGACCACCTTGAGACCGCCGATCGCAGCGTTGTTGGCCGGCGCGTGCGTCAGCTTGGCAACGATCGGCTCGCCCGCCAGCTCGTTGGCCTCAACCATGTCGGGCGCCAGATTCTCCAGTGCCTTCTTCTGGGCGCTGTTGGCCGGCGTATCCATGCGCTCGTAGACCGGGCTGCCGAACTGCTCCTCGAGCGCCTTGTAGTGCTCGCCCGGGTCGCGGCCCGTCTTCGCCATGATCTCGGCCGCCAGTAGGTCGAGGATGATGCCGTCCTTGTCGGTCGTCCACACCGTCCCATCGAGCCGCAGGAAGGACGCCCCGGCACTCTCCTCGCCACCAAAACCGTACGACCCGTCCATCAGGCCATCGACGAACCATTTGAACCCGACCGGGACCTCCGCAAGCCGGCGGCCGAGGTGAGCAGCGACGCGATCGATCATCGAGCTGGAGACGAGCGTCTTGCCCACCGCCGCGTCCGCCCGCCAGCCGGGCCGGTTCTGGAACAGGTAGGAGATGGCGACCGCAAGGTAATGGTTCGGATTGAGCAGGCCCGCGCTGCTCGTGACGATACCATGCCGGTCGTAGTCGGGATCGTTGCCAAAGGCGATGTCGAACTTGTCCTTGAGGCTGATCAGGCTGGCCATCGCATAGGGCGAGGAGCAGTCCATGCGGATCTTGCCGTCCTTGTCCAGGGTCATGAAGGAGAAGGTCGGATCGACGCGCGTGTTGACCACCTCCAGGTCAAGGCCGTAGCGCTCGGCGATCGGGTCCCAGAAGCCGATTCCCGATCCGCCCATCGGATCGACGCCAATCTTCAGCTTGGCCGCGGCGATGGCCTTCATGTCGATCACCTGCGCCAGGTCTTCGACATAGGGCGAGACAAAGTCTTGCCCGCGCGTCGTCTTTGCGATGAGCGCTTTCGCCAGCGGCATCCGGCGCACGTCTTTCAGACCATTGGCGATGATCTCGTTGGCGCGGTTCTGGATCTTCTTGGTGGTGCCGGTATCGGCGGGACCACCGGCCGGCGGATTGTACTTGATGCCGCCGTCCTCCGGCGGATTGTGTGAAGGCGTTATGACGACGCCGTCGGCGAGCCCGGAGGTCCGCCCGCGGTTGTAGGTCAGGATGGCATGCGAAATGACCGGCGTCGGGGTATAGCCGCCGCCGCTCTGGATGCACGTCAGGACCTCGTTGGCGGCGAAGACCTCCAGCGCGGTTGCCCGCGCGGCTTCCGACAAGGCGTGCGTATCCACGCCGAGGTAGAGAGGCCCGTCGATCCTTGCCGCTCGCCGGTGCTCCGAGATTGCCTGGCAGATGGCAAGGATGTGCTGCTCGTTGAAGCTCAACGCCAGCGATGTGCCGCGGTGCCCGGACGTGCCGAACGACACCCTATGCTCCGGGTTCGAGATATCCGGCGACAAGGTGTAGTATGCGGTCATCAAGCGCGGAACATTGACGAGCTTCTCGTAAGGGGCGGGTAGGCCCGCTAGCGGATCGAGGGCCACGCCGTACCTCCATGGCTTGGGGCAAGATCACACCAAGTCGTGCTCACAAGTCGCCTCATTCTTCTCTGACGAACCCCAGCAATAGGGGCCCTGCCACCGCAGCAGCGGATCAGCTAGCCAGGCTGAGATGGCCGGCTGGATACGACGGTCGTGAGCTATGCGCCCCCGAGACTTCTGCTGCACTCCTCTATAGCCGACTCTATTCCGTCTGCCACCCCTGCAGAGATTCTGTCCGGAACTGGCCCACAGCCGACGCTACCAGGTGACGCATTGGGCGAAGACCCGCTCTGCTTCCTTGTCTATTCCAGCAAAAAAGCCCGGAGGAGTGCCTCCGGGCTCATCAGCGTCTGGGGGGTAGTAAAGGAAAGTGTGGTGGTTCAGTTCAGCTTGGACTTGATGTCTTCCAGGCTCTGCTTGATGAGGTCGTCAGACATGCCGCCGCTGACCTGTCCGGCCAGGATTTTCTCGGCGGCCTTGAGCGCGGCTTCAACAGCGGAGCCGCGAACTTCTGCGAGCGCCTGAGCCTCCGCGCGGGCGATCTTGTCCTCCGCCATCTTGGAGCGGCGGACAACCGACTCGGCCATCTGCTTTTGCGTCTCGGCGGCCAGAACTTCCGCCTCGCGCCGCGCCTGGTCGATGATGCTCTTTGCTTCTTCCTCGGCCTCGCGCGTCTTCTTCTGGTAGTCGGCAAGCAGTGCTTGCGCCTCTTCACGCAGCTTGCGCGCCTCGTCGAGTTCCTTCTTGATCGCCTCGGCACGCGCATCGAGCGCACCAGCAAGCTGGGCAGGAACCTTCAGGTAGAAGACGATGGCGAAGAAGGCCAGGAACGCGATCATGACCCAGAACTCGGCGGTGCCGTAAGTGAAAACAGCCATGAACTTCGGCCTCCAGATTGGGTCAGAGATGCTTCTTGGCTTCAGCCGCGCTGACGTCGACGCCGATCAGCTTGCCCACGATGGCGCTCGCGGTTTCAGCAGCAATGTCGCCCACATTCTGCAGCGCGTTCGCCTTCATTGCCGCGATCCGGCCTTCGGCATCAGCGATCTTCGCCGCGACTTCGGCTTCGCTCGCGTGGCGCTTCTTGTCGGTCTCGGTCGCAAGCTTGTCGCGCGTCTCCCGCGCGATGCCTCCAGCCTTGGAGCGAGCGTCGGCAAGTGACTGCTCATAGCCGCGCAGCGCCTTCTCGGTCTCTGCCTTGAGCGCCTCGGCAGCGTCGATATCGCGCTGGATGCGGTCGCGCCGCTCCTCGATCACTTCGCCGATCCTCGGCAGTGCGATCTTGGAAAGCAGCCCGTAGAGCAGCGCGAATGTGATTGCCAGCCAGATGATCTGCGGTGCGAAGTTGGCGGGGTCGAGCGGCGGAAAGCCAGCTTTGTGACCAGCCTCGTGTGCAACGCCCGTTTCGGTATTGTGGTGCGTTTCAGCCATGACCTGCCCGGTTCAGGATGAAGCAAGAAAGAGAGTATGCTGCACGGCGATGCCCCAAGCGGAGCCTGCACCGTGCAGCAATAGCGGCCCGATAGCGAACGATCAGGTGAACAGCAGCAGGAACGCAATCAGCAGCGCGAAGATGCCGAGAGCTTCCGTCACGGCGAAGCCGAAGATCAAGCGGCCAAACTGGCCGTCGGAAGCGGACGGATTGCGCAGCGCGCCCTGCAGGAACTGGCCGAACAGGTTGCCGACGCCGATGGCTGCGGCGCCCGTGCCGATGGCAGCAAGACCGGCGCCGATGAGCTTGGCGGAAGCTGGATCCATGGTTGTTCTCCTTGACGGTTTGAATGGGTCCGAATGGTTGAAATGGAGTTCGTCGCGCTGCCTCAGTGTCCGGGGTGAAGCGCGTCGTTGAGGTACATGCAGGTCAGCATGGCGAACACGTAGGCCTGTAGGAAAGCGACTAGGAATTCGAGCGCGGTGAGCGCCGTGGCCATCGTTAGCGGCAGGATCGACAAGATGCCATAGGCACCACCCGCTCCCAGCAGCATGATGATGAAGCCGGCGAAAACCTTGAGCGTGATGTGACCCGCCAGCATGTTGGCGAACAAACGCACCGAGTGGCTGATGGGCCGCGACAGGAACGAGATGATCTCGATGGCGACGACCAGCGGCAGCACGTAGATCGGCACGCCGGACGGAACGAACAGCTTGAGGAAGCCGAACCCGTTCTTGGCGAAGCCGACGATGAGGACCGTGACGAACACGAGGAGCGCGAGGCCTGCCGTCACCGCCAGATGGCTGGTCGACGTGAAGAAGCCCGGGATCATGCCCAGCATGTTGAGCGTCAGGATGAAGATGAAGATCGTGAAGACCAGAGGGAAGAACTTCATGTAGCCCTGGTCGTGGCCATGACCATGCCCGTGGTCGTCGTGCCCATGCCCCATCGTGTCGCGCACCATGTTGGCGACGAACTCATAGAGCATTTCGGCAAGGGACTGCAGGCGCGTCGGCACAAGCGAGCGGCCCTGCATGGAGAGAATGAGGAACCCTGACACCAGCACCGCGGCAAGCAGCATGAACAGCGCCGAGTTGGTGAATGTGGCGTCGAGCCCGAACAGGTCGAGCGGAATAAGCCTCTTGATCTCGAACTGATGGATCGGATCCGGCATGCCGCCGCCGCCGCCATGAGATTCAGCTGCCACGTTCAAACCCCCAAGCTCATCAATCGTCGTCGTCCGGCACAGAGTGGCCAATATTTCCGCCGGTTTCGCGCTTAATGTCGGCCTGTAGCCGTTCATAACCGCGCATCACGTTGAGCACACCGGCGGCAAAGCCCAACACAAAGAAAACCAGGAGCAGCCAGGGCTTGGTGCCGAGCACCCAGTCCAGGCCGTAACCGATAGCCGCCCCCACGAGAACGGCACCAACAAGCTCGGAGGCCATCCGCATGCCATAGGCCATGCCGCGTCCGCGCATGGCGGCTCCGGCATCGTCTGCGGCCTCGGCGCCCCGCTCCGCACGCCGTTTCTCGAGCTTTGCATTCAGCTCGGAAACCCGGCGCTCGAACTGAGCTCTTTCCTGAGGGCTAAGCTGTCCCCCGCCTGTGTCCTGTCCATCCGTCGATTTCGGCATGTTGGGCAAGACCCTGACGACGAGGAATTCAGACCCCTTTCAAGGTCCGAACGGGGCGCACCTTAGTGGTGGCCCATGGGGGTGTCAAGAAAACCGCCCCCCCGACAAACGTCGCGAACATGGGGGAAAATTCGGTGAAAAAACGAGCCTTCGCAAACGCGAATGTGAGGAACGGGCGCATGCCCTTGGCCGGGCCTCCCTGGTGGCGGGTGGCGTCCCTAGCTTGCCTCCAGAAACCCGTGTGCGGTCTCCAGATTGACGGAAACGAGCTGCGAAACCCCCTTTTCTGCCATGGTCACGCCAAACAGCCGGTTCATGCGCGCCATGGTCATAGGATGGTGGGTGATGACCAGGAAACGGGTCGCGGTATCGGCGGCCATTTTCTCCATCAGCGTACAGAAACGGTCGACGTTGGCGTCGTCCAGTGGCGCATCGACCTCGTCGAGAACGCAGATCGGCGAGGGATTGGTCAGGAACACCGCGAATATGAGCGAAAGTGCGGTCAACGTCTGCTCGCCGCCTGACAGCAGCGACAGGGTAGCCGGCTTCTTGCCCGGCGGTTTGGCGATGATTTCGAGCCCGCCCTCCAGCGGGTCATCGCCCTCGACCATTTCCAGCCGCGCTTCGCCGCCGCCGAACAGTGTCGAGAACAGCCGGGCGAAGTGGCCATTGACGGTGTGGAACGCCTCGTCCAGCCGCTTCTTGGCTTCGCGATTGATCTGCTGGATGGCGCCACGCAGTTTTCCGATTGCCTCTTCGACGTCGCTGCGTTCCGCGTCCAGCGTTTCAAACTGCTCTGCCATGGTGGTGAGTTCGTCGTCGGCGGCGAGGTTGACCCCGCCCAGCCGTTCCCGGTCTCCTTTCAGCTTGGCGAGCTGGCGCTCAACCTCGTCAAGCGGAGGCAAGGCATCGCCCGGCTCGAAACCGGCGAGCGGCAAGCAGCCCTCGGGAATGACGCCCAGGCTCTCACGGATGCGCCGTGCTTCATCCAGGCGCCGCTGCCGGGCGCTTTCCAGATGCGCTTCGATGCGGGCCCGCCCCTCGCGCGCGGTGCTGACGTTGCCCTGCGCCGCGCGCAGCGTCGTGCGCGCCTCATGAAGATGCATCTCGGCCGCCGCGAGCTGATCGGCGGCGGCCTGCCGCTCCGCCTCGGCGGCACCGACGGCATCAAGGAGAGCCCGCCGCCGTTCTTGGAGCTTTGCGGGCAGGTCAGCCAGACCGTCAAGCTCAGCCCGCGTCGCGGCGATACGTTCGTTGAGCCGCTTGATCTGTTGTTCCGCGTTAGCACTTCGCGATTGCCAACGCTCAAGATCGCCTAAGGCCGCCGCGCGACGCTCCGCCCGGCTTTGACGCTGCCGCCGCAGCTCGGCTACGTTGGCCAGAGCCTCCGCCGCCGTAGTTCGCGCGGTGTCCGCAGCTCGGCGTGCTGTGGCAAGCGTTTCCTCCAGGTCATCGGCAGGCGCCAGGGATTCCAGTGCCAGTGCATCTTCCTCAGCGCGCCCATGAGCCTCTGTGAGATCGTCCTCCACCCGCTGCCGCTGCTCGATGATTGCAGCAAGGCGCGTCTCGCTGTCCTGCCGGGCACGCTCCAGTCCGGCAAGCGCTTCCCGGTTCTGCGTCAGGCGCGTCTGGGTCGCGCGCCAAGTGTCGCTGGCAAGCCGCCTTTCAGCTTCGGCCTCCGCAAGCTCGTCCACAGCGGCCGTCTCGGCTTCGGCCAGCAATTCACCGCTTTCCCGCGCCTCCGCTTCCTCGAACTCCAACGCCGAGAGACGATTGCGTTGCGCGAGGCGCTGGGCAGCGGCCGTGGCGCCTTCGGCGGCTGCGGTAAAACCATCCCATCGCCACAGGTCGCCCTCGCGGCTGACGAGGCGCTGGCCGGGAAGTAGCTGCGTCTGCAAGGCGAGGCCGTCGGCCCTCGGCACCACGCCAACCTGCGCCAGCCTGCGCGCCAGCTCGGGCGGACCTTTGACGTGCTTGGAAAGCGCCACGGCGCCGCCTGGAAGCTTTGGATCGGTTCCTGCCACTGCGACGAGCCGCCATCTCACGGCTGACGTGTCGTCAATCGGCGCATCAAGATCGTCGCCAAGTGCTGCGCCAAGCGCCGTTTCATAACCCGGAGAGACGCGGAGCTGATCGATGATTGCTGGAACATCTTCGCCATGCGCAACCACCAGCAATCGAGCGAGAGTCTCCCGTTCCGTCGTGATGGCATTGATGGCCAGCCGAGATTTCTCCGCCGCCGCCCGCTTGACCTTCAAGTCTTCGGTAGCGGCAGCAACACGCGAATCTGCCTCAGCGTTGCGAGCCTCGATGTCCTCCAGCGTGTCGCCAAGCTCGCCGCATAGCGCTTCAATCTCAGCAAGTTTGGCGGCATCAGGTGATTTGCCGCTTGTCTCGCGCTCTTGGGTGAGCAGAGCCGCAAGCTGCCGTTCAAGCTTTTCGCGCACGGTTCCTCGTTCCGCTGCGGCGGCTTCAAGTGCGCGACGTTGCGCGCGGGATTCTGCGGCGCGTTGCGTGACATCGGCAAGCTCGCCCTCCGCGCCCAGGAGAATCTGTGCGGCGGATGCGTGCGCCGCATCGGCAGCATCTTCGGCATCGGCAGCCGCATCATCGGCGCTGGCAAGCGTAGCGATTTCTGCATCGAGCCGGGCAATGAGATCGCGCGCCTCGCCGATCAGCGTTTCTTCGCGGATCAAGTCTGCGGTCAGTTGCTCGACGCGGGCCTGCAATTCTTGCTGGCGTTCCGCCGCCTGCCGCGCCTCGCGCTCGAAAGTCTCCACCTCGACCTTGACGCGGTGCAGCGCCGCTGCCCGCGCAGCCTCCGCTTCGCGCAAAGACGGCAGCACCTCAGCGCGTGCAACCTCGTCCTTGAGCGCGTGCGCCTCGTCTGCAAGCGCTTTTGTCAGCACTTCGAGCGCATCGCGCAGATTGGCCTCGCCTTTGTCGACGTTTGCCTGTGCTTCAGTCCACGTTAGATGCGCCTGGAGTGCTTCTTTCTTGCGGATCTCTTCCGAAATCTCTTTGTAGCGCCGCGCCTGGCGGGCCTGCCGCTTGAGGCTGTCGATCTGCGATGAAACCTGCCCCAGCACGTCGGTGATGCGAGCAAGGTTGGTTTCGGCGGCCTTCAGCCGCAGCTCGGCCTCGTGCCGCCGCGAGTGCAGGCCGGCAATACCGGCGGCATCCTCCAGGATGCGGCGGCGCTGCTCCGGCTTGGCGTTGACGATCTCGCCGATCTGGCCCTGACGCACCAGCGCGGGTGATCTGGCGCCGGTCGCCGCGTCTTCAAACAGGATCTTGATGTCGCGGGCGCGGGCTTCTTTGCCATTGATGCGATAGGCCGAGCCTGCCTCGCGCTCGATGCGCCGCGTGATCTCGATTGCATCGCGGTCGTTGTATTCAGCCGGTGCCAGGCGCTCGGTATTGTCCAGGAACATCGTCACTTCGGCGGCAACGCGGGGCGGGCGGGCTGTCGTACCCGAGAAGATCACATCGTCCATGGCGGCTGCGCGCATAGATTTGTGCGAGGTCTCGCCCATCACCCAGCGGAGCGCCTCAAGCAGATTGGACTTGCCGCACCCGTTAGGACCGACCACGCCCGTCAGCCCAGGCTCGATGACAAGCTCGGTCGGCTCCACGAAGGACTTGAAGCCCAGCAATCTGAGGCGGGAGATCTTCATGGGAAGGTTATCGGGTTCCTTGTGCTTTCGCCTGACGGATCGAGGGCAATATTGACGGATCGTACGGAATTTCTAGCCAGTTTCGCGCGATTCCGCAGCGAAAGTCAGTTCGCCAAGCGAACTTCCGGTGGATCAGAACGCCTTCCGGGGGGCAAGGCCGCAAGCCGGGCTGATGCAAGGAACCAAATGTTCGAACCCGTGAAAATCGATCTTTTGGCCTGCCGCATGGGCCACCGCGGCACGTAGCCGCGCAAACGGACGGCATGGGAACAACGTGCGCGGCAGCGGCATTCAGGCCGCCGTCACACGAGCAAGTCACACAACCATGTGGTGCGTTGTGCCAAACCCTTGAGCGTAGTCAACGATGGAAATCGCGACCGGCTCCACGGCAAAAACGGCAAGGCTCAACGGGTCCTGTGGCACGAAGCGGCGGGACTGCGGCAACTCGCTGAAGAGACGTTGCGCTAATGTGGTGGCGGTTGCGCGGTCCTTGATCCGCCGCGCGGTGCCCGACATTGAAAGCCCCTTGAGCTTGTTGAAATTCTTCGTCTCGCTGGCGATGGCGAGAGAAACTTTGGGGTTGAGTTCGATGTTGCCTGCCTTCTGCGAGGCGGCATCGCAAGCGAAGTAGAGTGTCAACTGGTCGCTGATGTAGTTGACCCACGTTGTTTGTGGGAAACCGTCGTGGCGCACAGTTGCGAGCGCCATCAGATGCTCGCCCGAGAGGATCTCAAGCGCCAACGCTTTCAAATCTTTCTGCAGGACATCGGTCATGATGCCGTCCATCGGAGCGATCGGCGCCAGGGCACCGCGGCTGCCACACCGTCGAATTGGTTATGGCTGCAAGTCTGTGTTGAACATTAACCCCGGATGAGCATCGGCGCGAGGCCCAAGCGGAATACTTCCTAAATGCGTAGCGGTTGGTTTCCCTGTTGGCCCGGCGGCAGGCGTCGGCTTTCGCCAGCTGATCCGGGCACGGTCATCGTGCCGCGCTCGCCGCTCCCGCACCAGCCTTTGCCGCCAGCGCCGTATCGACGAGACCTGACAAGTCTTCGTAGGACAGCACCCGCTTCACCAGCTTGCCGTCGATGAAGAAATTCGGCGTGCCGATGATGCCAAGCGTGCGGCCCCTGTCCTTGATCCACTTCAATCCGTCGATCATTGGCTGATTGGCGAGGCAGGCGTCAAACTGCGGCCGCGTCACGCCCACCTGCTGTGCCACTGCGTAAATGGCGTCGAGGCGGACCTCCTGAGACACCCAGGACGCTTGCTGGGCGAGGAACTTGCCGTAGAGGTCGAGATACTTGTCCGCCGGCGCGCAGCGCAGCGCAATCGTTGCGTTGCCCGAGGCTTTGCCGATCGGGAACTCGCGGATAATGAAGCGCACCTTGCCCGTATCGACGTAGTCCTTCTTGAACCTCGGGAAGACGTCGAGCTGAAACCGCCGGCAGTAGGGGCACGTCAGCGACATGTACTTGATGACCGTCACCGGCGCGTCGGCACGGCCCCACGACATCTCCGGCAGAGTGCCGGTCTGCATGACCTCAGCAACAGTCGGATTCTTGATGACCTCGCGGCCGCCGAAGGGCTGGCCGGAAGTAGCCCCCGACAGCGGATTGGTGAAACCATCACCGCCGCTGCTGGTGGCACTCGCGCCATAAGGCGACGTTGAAGCCGTTGTCTCGGTCGTGTCTGGCGTTGCGTTGCCGACCGACAGCAATTGGTCGCCCGCGCAGCCGGAGAGCCCGGCAGCCAGCAGCACAATCGAGAAGATCTGGCGCAGCGCTCTCAATGCAGCGTCCCCCGGTCGCCATGGCAAGTTCTGCAACCGCCCTGGCTACTTCAACAACGGCTCGATCGCCTCATCGAACGCTTCCATCGTCGGCGCGCCTTGCAGCTTCTTGCCGTTGACGAAGAACGTCGGTGTCGCGCTGACGCCGAACTGCTCGGAGGCGCGAGAACGCTGAGCATTGACCTGATCGAGCAGCTTCTGGTTCGTCAGGCACTTGTCGAAGCTTTCCTGCGTGAAACCCGCCTGCTTGGCGATTTCGAACAGGCGCGGCACTGGATTACCTTGTTTGTAGGCCCACTCCTCCTGCGTGTGGAACAGCATGTCCACCATAGGATAGACCTTGTCCTCAGGCGCGCACCGCGCCAGCATCGATGCGGCTGCGGCGAGGTTGTCGAGCGGGAACTCGCGCATGATGAAGCGCACCTTGCCCGCATCGATGTATTTCTCTTTCAACTTGGGGAACACCTCCTTGTGGAAGTGTCCGCAATGCCCGCATGTCATCGAGGCATATTCGACAATCGTCACCTTCGCTTCCGTCGGTCCGAGCGCGACGTCGGGAAGTCCGTCGATCGGCTTCATCAGGTCTTCGACAGGGATTTCGAGCGGACCCGAACCGCGCCGCTGCGCGAAGGCCCCGCCAGCAAACGGTGCCGCAGCGACAGCACCTGCTGTCAGGATGCAGCCGGCCACAATCCGGCGGCGCGAAATGAGCATGTTTGATTTGCGATCGGCAGTCTCGGTCACGGACAGCTCCTGAAGCGATGCGGCACTACAACCGCATGGAATTACGGCCTTGGCAGCGTTACGTGGCATGAACAGCCCGCCGCTCGGCACAAGCGATCAGCCCCATACCACGCGGGCAGTTGTCGCAATAAGGCAAAAGTGGCTTGAATGCCACCTGAATGGGCAACGATGTGTGCATTCACCATCCATCACATTCAGTTGAAACGCCTGTCATTTCAGAATTGGTCATGCACACCGCCTAATCGGACTTGCGCGATTGGGCAACGTGCCGGCCCAGACGCGCAAGCGCAGCGGCCAACGGGTCTTCGCCCTCCGAAGCGGTGTTGCGGATTTCATCGGCGGCTGCGTCTGGCCGGGATCGGTCGTGGCTTGCGCGCGAGCCACCCTCTGCGGGTGAAAAAGCTTCCTGTACGATCTTCAGTTCTGCCACCGCCCGGTATCCGAAATAGGCATTGATGCGGTCTTTGATCGTTGCCGCCTGATATTCAACATCGAGCGCGAGCGCTGGATCGACCTGCAAGACGAGTGTCGCGCCCGGTCTGCCACGCTGGTCATCAGCAACTTCGCCGTATTTTTCGATGCCTCGCGGCCACTTGAGTTTCAAAGGTCGAGTCACTGCAGCCAAGTGTGCGCCAACGATCGCCGGCCAGTCCATGATTAGGCTGGCAGCGGCAAACCCGTGTTTCTCAAACGATTTCTGGGTGATCTGCGGAATGAGACTGCCGAGCGCGCGCGCGCTGACGCCACGGCCATGTCTGCCTGCGGGAGGCGCTGGGGCCACACGGCTGGCCCGATTGCCATCTTGTTTGCCGTCATCCCGCATTATTCCCGCCTGTATCACACCCCTGTGCCTTGCCAGTAGTCTTGCCACCTTTAACATCACAAAAGCGATTCTTCTTGGTGTGATGCGTCGGAACAGGCTCCGGCCAAGCCTGATTTCTGGGGGCACATTTGCCTGCCGTTGCGCGAAAACAACTACCCCTCCGTCCGGCCGGTCCGGATACGGTCGCAGCCCTGCTCGACTGGTATGACCGCGAGCGCCGCGATCTTCCTTGGCGCGCCAAGCCGGGACGAAAGGCCGATCCCTACAAGGTCTGGCTCAGCGAGATCATGCTGCAGCAGACGACCGTCAAGGCGGTTATCCCCTACTTCCTCAAGTTTCTGGCGCGCTGGCCGAATGTGAAGGCGCTTGCCGCGACCGACCGTGACGAGGTGCTGGCGGCATGGGCCGGCCTTGGCTACTACGCCCGGGCACGAAAGCTTCACGAGTGCGCCCAGGTGGTGGCCGGTGAGCTTGGCGGCAAGTTTCCACGCCGGGTGGAGGAACTCATCCACTTGCCCGGCGTCGGCCCTTATACCGCAGCCGCCATCGCCGCGATCGCGTTCAACGAGCCCGCTACGCCGGTGGATGGCAATGTCGAGCGCGTCACGGCACGCCTGTTCGCCGTCCGCCAGCCGTTGCCCCATGCAAAGCCGGAATTGAAGCGCCTAGCGGCCACCCTGACGCCGCACGATCGGCCCGGTGATTTTGCGCAGGCGATGATGGATCTGGGCGCCACGATATGTTCGCCCAAGAGCCCTTCCTGCTTGGTTTGCCCGCTTCAGGCCGATTGCGCGGCAGCGGCCAAAGGCCTCGAAAGCACGCTTCCGGCCAAGCTCGAAAAACCGGACCGACCGGTGCGGTTCGGGCTGGCCTTCCTGGCGCTGCGCGAAGACGGTCATGTGCTTCTGCGCCGCCGGCCCGATGCCGGACTGCTGGGAGGCATGCTGGAAGTACCATCAACACCTTGGACCGATGAGGCGCCGTCCGCCTCCGGCGTGGTACGCGCAGCGCCAGTGCGCGGCTCCTGGTGGGAGGTGCCCGGGCTGGTCATACACACGTTCACCCATTTCCGCCTGGAACTCTCCGTCTACCGCGCCATCGTGCCAGTCGACGCCGATTTGACGTTCTGGGCCGAGCCGGAGCGCTGCCGCTGGGTTCACCGTCGCGATTTGCCCGATGCGGCACTGCCGAGCGTGATGCGCAAAGTTATCGCTCACGCATTAAGGCAGCAGTAGGCCAGGCCTGCGACTATGTCGGCGCCTTGGTCTCCCACTGCGGAGCCCGATAATGCTGATGTAGAGGAGTGGGAATGCAGGAGTTTCCAAGCTGGCTTCCAACTGTTGTACTCATCATTGCGGCGTTCCTGATCGGCCGCTGGACGGCCAGAAGCAGCGGCCGCGCGCCCGAGCGCTATGAAGCAGCGCCGAAGCCACCCTACCATCCATCCTCAACGAGCCGATCAGGCGCCGGTGTCGACGGGGTGTCGAGTGGCTGGCCAGATGGAGATCTTGAAAAGGAGCTTCAGGCGCTCGCCAAGAATGGCCAGAAGATCGAGGCCATCAAGCTCGCCCGGGTGCGCCTTGGGCTGGGTCTGAAGGAGGCAAAGGATTTGGTCGAAAGCTTGTGACGAAATCCTGCGACAAGAACTTGTGACGAGTGTCGGGTTCGCATGCTTTTGTCGAACCCTCACGGCGAGAGAGCGGAAGTTTCCGCGCCGCGTCCTTACCAATTATCAACCATATCGCTGCGCGCATTTTTTAAGCTTGTTGAAGTAGGTTCGATCGCGGCGGAAAGCCGCGCATTGGGGCCATAAAGGCATGTTGGGTCGGTCATTTCGTTTTTGCGACATCGCCATACTGTTTGTTGTGATGACGCTTGGCTGCATCATCCCGTCTGCAGCCGTGCCCGCATTAGCGGGCATTTCCGGTGAAGCCGGGCAGGTTGAGTTTTCTCTGGCCGATGCCGAGACCGTCAGCACCGTCCAGGCGGCTGCTGCCCAGCAGGTCCGCTTTGCATTCGCGCCGTCAATGCACGCTCCGGTGCGGGCATCGTTTGGCGTTGGCGGCACGCCGCAAGGCTTGCAGTCTGTTGAGCCCACCCATTTCGCAGCCGCACTTGCCATGATTGCGCTTTCGCTTGGCGGCATCTGGCTGATGCGATCATCGTCTTCAGGCACCGGCGAAGCCGTGACCGGACGTGCCACGGCCGAAAGCCTGGCTGGAGCTGTACAATCATTCACCGTTTTGCCTGATGCGCCTTCCGGCGAACCGATGCCATCTTCGGGCTCATTTGCCACGCGCGAACGCCACGCGGTCGCGTTGCGCCGCGGCTTCGGCCGCCGTTGAATTCACATGCCGTTGAGTTTGGGTGGTGTCGATCACACGGTCGGCAATCATGCCGAAGGCGACAGATAGCCGACGTCAGGTCCTGTCTTTTCCCGCCAGCGTTCCAGATATTCCCCAATCTCGTGCGGGTGCAGGGGATGCGCGAATACGTCGATGCGCTCCCGTTCAAGCGCCTGCAGTTCCTCCACCATCGGCTCAGCGGTCTTGTGCAGCATGACGATAGTGGCAATTGTCTTGCGTGGCATGTGTGGCGGAACCTTCGGCACGACCGAAGCGATCATCGACTTGATCGTATTGGAAAAGCCGGCGGCAACGCGGCCAAACCGGCTTATCATGCCGATAAGGAACGTCTCCTTGAAGCGCAGGTTGTCCGCGTCCATCCACGCGAACAGCTTGTCCATGACGATGTCTTGGTGCCGCAGCGCTGCGGTCAATCGGTAGTCCTGCCATTCCGCAATGACGTCGAAGTCGGGCTCCAGCTCCATGTCGCCCGGCGCAAACGTCTTGTCGGCCGTGACGCCGATGCGCTCGAAGAAGTCGCGGTTGGTCATGTGCAGCCGGGTCGGGAAGCTGGAAAGCATTGTCTTTCCTTCGGTCGCCTTGTCGAAGGCGAGCCGGATCAGCTTGGAGCAGAATAACCTCTTGTAGCCGTCGTTCTGCATCGTGAAGTCGTAGAGGATCGGCTTTCCGTAGCGCGACAAGGATTGCTTCACATGCTCATGCGCGATGAACGCCGCGCGTTGAGCCAGTGCGGCGTCGCGGTGCCGCAGCACGATGGCGCGTCCCAGGTCGTGCGCCAGTGCCTCTTCGAGAGGCTTGATGATGCCGCCTT
Organism: Hyphomicrobiaceae bacterium; assembly: GCA_020442165.1. Lineage (GTDB taxonomy): Bacteria > Pseudomonadota > Alphaproteobacteria > Rhizobiales > Hyphomicrobiaceae > JAEUMD01. Next base: position 68,459 of record JAGRKV010000054.1, read on the forward strand.
CCTCGATCAGCACTTCAACGCAATGGTGGTAGCCCTTGGGATCGACGTAGACGATGCAGACGTGGCTGTATTGCGAATCGACATCGCCGATGCGGGCGATAGCCGCACTGTTGTGATGGCGGCCGCGCACCAGCAGCACGTCGCCGGATTGAAACGGCAGGTCCCGGCCTTCGTTGAAGCGCGGATTGATGAGCGTGCTCATGTTGCCGCCACGGAAGGCGAAGGGCGCGGCCGAGTGGCCGTTGAGCGTGCGGAAACCTAGTGCTGCTTCGCCGAGCATGTCGGAGGCGTAGCGCATGGCGCGAAAGAGGTCGCGCAGGCCGCGTTGCACGACGGGTGTCAGCAGTCCCTCGGCCTGCCATGCTGCCAGCCGATCGCGTAATGCCATGCGTGTATTGAACAGCCGCGCCATCATGCGAGGCGCGCCCGCCGCCACGCCATGCATGTCGTAGTTCGAGAATTCCAGCCCCGCGAGAGTGTGATAAATGCCGGAGAGGTTGTGGACCAGTTCGTCTTCGCTTGTGGCAGGGGCAAGCGCCCACCCATCGAGTGTGGATAGCTCAGCCTCAAGATCGGCAGCCGTCAGTTTGCCCGCCACGCGCTTTACTCCACTCCGCGAACAGTTCACCCCTACTGCGGCGATGATTGCGACAGCCACCGCCGAGCCAGGCCAGCCGGTCCCGCCCGCATTTGGCCATGGAACCGGCAAGGGACACAACCGGCGGAACGGTAGCAAAGTCTTGTGCGCGGGCGCAATTCGCGCGGGCTTAAGGACGGGTACGTTATGAGGCGGCGCGGCATCGCTGCCACGCCACCCCTTTTTAGCAGCGCAATCGGACTATTCCGCGGCCAGCAGCGCCGGCATCTCCGAAAGCCCGAGCTGCCGTTTTGCCTGGTCGCGCAGGACATCGATGGGTTGCAACCGGCCACGGTTCTTGAAATGCCAGAAGGTCCAGCCGTTGCAGGCGCTCTTGCCCTGGACTTCGGCCCCCATCCGGTGGATCGAGCCCTGCCGCCCGCGATGCGACAGCGTACCGTCCGCCTTCACCTCCGCGCGAATTGCCGCCTTGGGATCGAACAGCGCCGTTCCCGGCGCCAGGATGCCAAGCTCCACGATGGTGCCGAATGGCACGCGCGGCTCAGCCCGCTTGGAGCGCTGCGTCTCAAGCGCGGATTGGCTGAGCGGGGTGATCGCGTCGATCCTCTCGATCGCAGCCTTGGCATATCCCGGATCGCGCTCGATGCCGATGAAGCGGCGTCCCAGCCGCTTGGCTACCGCTCCCGAAGTCCCGGTGCCGAAGAATGGATCGAGGACCACGTCGCCGATGTTGCTGGAAGCAAGTACCACGCGGTGCAGGAGGGCTTCTGGTTTCTGCGTCGGATGCGCCTTGCGTCCCGCGCCATCCTTCAGCCGTTCGGGCCCCGCGCAAATGGGAAACAGCCAGTCCGAGCGCATCTGTAGATCATCGTTGAGCGCTTTGAGGCTTTCGTAATTGAAGGTGTAGCGCGATTTCTGGTCGCGCGCCGCCCAGATCAGCGTCTCATGCGCGTTGGTGAATCGCCGCCCCCTGAAATTGGGCATCGGGTTCACCTTGCGCCAGACGATATCGTTGAGGATCCAGAAGCCCAGGTCCTGCAGCGCCGTGCCCAGCCGGAAGACATTGTGATAGGAGCCGATGACCCACAGCGCTCCGTCCGGCTTCAGCACGCGCCGGCATTCCGCGAGCCAAGCGCGCGAAAAGGCATCGTAGTCGCCGAAGCTGTCGAACTTGTCCCAGGCATCGTCGACACCGTCGACGCGCGTGTTGTTGGGGCGTAGCAGTTCGCCATCGAGCTGTAGATTGTAGGGAGGATCGGCGAAGACGAGGTCTACGCTCTCAGTGGGTAATCGACGTAGCTCGTCGATACAGTCTCCGACAAGAACGCGATTTGAGAGTCCATTCGGACTCTGACGGCGACGTTGACCCATTGCACAATACTCACAACAACTTCACGCAGGTGACAGAAATCCAAGGCCCACCCCACTACGACCGCGGACACACAAGGTTAAGAGAGTATGAACCGCGATACTTAACGAAGTGTTAAGGGCCGGAGGGATGGGGCACCGGATCATAGACTGATCGCATGCGGCTGTGTCACTGAAAGGGCAGTGCTTTTAGCTGCAACGCTTAACGTGCCTTGAAGGTGCTGCCTGCCTAACACGACTTGCGCCTGTTCCGGCAGGTGATCCGCCAAAACGGAAAGCGCGCCGGGACAGTGCCCCGGCGCGCCAAGAAACGTCTGATCCGCGTGTGGATCCGCCAAACCTAGTCGGTGCAGCGATAGTCGAACTTGCGGCAGGCCCAGCCATAGCCCTGCGAGCACTTGTAGTCGAGATAATCGCAGCGGTCATAGTCGCCACGATAACGGCGGCGCTCGGCCCGCGCTGAGCCCGCGATGATGGCAGTGGCCGCGGCTGCACCCAGGATGCCCAGAGCAACGCCACGTCCGCGATAACCGCGATTGCGATAGTAGCGCACGTCTACAATCGAGCTATGCGTGTTGGCGCCTTTCAATCCGGCAAGAGCGCTGGTTCCGGCAGCGGAGGCGCCGGTGGTTGCGGCCATGGCGAGCCCACAAGCGAGGGCGGCGGCTGTAAGCGTTTTGGAAAGCGTGGTCATCGGCTACCTCGGTTCTGCGTGACGGAGAAGGAAGTTCACCCCCATGTTTTGGGGAGGGGCACTGTTTTCGGTGCTGGTGGAGAAACCTCCATGCAGCAACACCGCTGCATCTCCAGTGCCAACATCCAATAGTGAAACAATAGCGGCACACTCCTGAATGACACCTGAATGACCTGTTAAGATCGCTTCTGCGGTCAAGTTGTGAATTTCATTTCAGAAAATGACGCCTCGTAAGACTCTTGCTGCAGGTTTCGATCTGCCAAGTGTCGGATTCATTGATGTATTGGCGTTATGCGCGTTGCGTTGACAACTTGAGCGCGCAAACAAATTATCAACTAAACAAAATAACCAAGTTATTTTGAGTGGCAAGACTGCAAGTTATTATAAGAGTTAAATGAGGCAGTCACAAGTATTCGACGCCTCGACGCGAATGGGCGTGTCGCTGACGATGCTTGTACTCAACTCATCGTCAAGGGAGACACCCGATGCTCAAGCGTACTTCCGCACTCGCCGCAGTGTCCGCAATTGCCATGTTCGTCATGCCCGCCGCTTCCCAGGCTGGACATATGCTGCGCGATGGTCGTGCGGACTGCGAACTAACGAAACTCATTGAGCGCACCATGGAACGCACCGATCGTGCCGTTCGCACCATGATCGTACATGAACGCCGCGATCACGGACGCCTTGATCTAGGTCTTGAGCGCCTCTTCCGCGATCACCGCCGCTGAACGGCCGGTAGCAATCTGGCAGGCACAGCCGGCTTTGCAGGGCCGCGCGGAATTCCAACCGGAACCGCGCGGCCTTTCTTTTGGCTGCAGCCGCGCCGAATGTCTCAAATGATGCCGAGCGCCAGTTGCACGGGCTTGAAGGAACGGCGGTGGTAGGCGGTCACGCCGAGCCGCGCAATTGCATCCTTGTGTTCGGGTGTCCCGTATCCCTTGTGCCGCTCAAATCCGTAGCCAGGGCATTCCCGCGCCAGCGCGATCATGATCCGGTCGCGCGTCACCTTGGCCAGGATGGAGGCCGCCGCGATGGACAGGCACTTGGCATCGCCCTTCACGATCGCTCGCGCTGGGAATGGCAGTCGCGGCAGCTTGTTGCCATCCACCAGCGCCAGCCGCGGCACGACTGTGAGCTGTTTGGTCGCCTCTACCATCGCCCAGAGCGTCGCGTTGAGTATGTTGTCACGGTCGATCCGCTCCGCATCCGCGACGGCGATGCCGTAGGCCAGCGCACTCGACTGAATGCGTTGATACAGAACCTCGCGGACATCCGCGTCGAGCGCCTTGGAATCGGCGATGCCCGACGGAATGCTGTCGGGGTCGAGTATAACCGCTGCGGCGACGACCGGCCCAGCCCAAGGACCGCGCCCCGCCTCGTCGATGCCGACGATTGGTCCGCCACCGAGCGACAACTCGACGGATTCGAGTTCGAATGTGGGCGTCAGGCGCGAATCAGAAATCTTCATGCAGCAAGCGTGCGGTGGCTGCACGCCGCTGTCAAAGCAGCCCGAGTTGTCCGCCGGGGAGAACCGGGCGGCGGAACAGATCCGTCCGCAACTGTTGCCGCTCGCCCGAAAGTCCCGCGCGCCTTCGCGCCAGCCTGAATCTCTGGGCAATTTGCGAGGCATAGGGGCCGCTCCCCGTCTTGCGCAGGCCGAAGGCACTGCGATAGTCCTGCCCTTCATGCATGCTCTGCAGCAGGTTGATGACGCGACGTGCCCGCCCCGGCTGCTGTTCCTCCAGCCATTCCCGGAACAGCGCCTTGATTTCGAGCGGTAGGCGCAACAGCACATAGCCCGCCTCACGCACACCCACCCGCGCCGCGGCGGTCAGTACCGCTTCGATCTCGTGGTCGTTGATGGCCGGAATGATTGGAGCCATCATGAGGGTGGTTGGTACGCCCGCCTCGCCAAGCAGCCGCAACGCCTCCAGCCGTCGCGCCGGAGTGGCGGCGCGTGGCTCCATGGCCCGCGCCAGGCGACGGTCGAGTGTGGTGATGGAAAGTGCCACCTTGGCGAGCCCCTTCTCCGCCATGCGCGACAGGATGTCGATGTCGCGCACAACGAGCGCCGACTTGGTGACGATGCCGACCGGGTGCTGAGCCCGCTCCAGAACTTCCAGAATTTGTCGCGTCAACCGCCTCTCGCGTTCGATCGGCTGGTAGGGGTCTGTGTTCGTTCCAAGCGCGATGATGCGCGGCCGGTAACGCGGGTTGGCGAGTTCGCGTTCGAGCAACTGGGGCGCATTGGGCTTGACGTACAGGATCGTCTCGAAGTCGAGCCCGGCTGAATGGCCCAGATAGCAATGCGTCGGTCGCGCGTAGCAGTAGATGCAGCCATGCTCGCAGCCCCGATAGGGGTTGATCGATTGGTCGAACGAAATGTCCGGGCTGTCGTTGGTGGTGATGATGTTGCGAGCCGCTTCGTCCTGTACGCGGGTCTTAAACGGAGGCAGGTCGCCTAGCGAGTCCCAGCCGTCGTCGAACGCCTCTCGGGTCTCCGGCTCATACCGGCCAGAAGCATTGGAGACCGCACCCCGTCCCCTCCTGCGGTCACTCTCCACCCGTGCCCTGTCGATCCGTTCTGCATCGGCGTCGAATTCGCAGGTGTGATCGCCATACTCTTCTTGCTCGCAATGACCGCGGCTCATGAACTTGTCCCGTTCGGCTGCCTTCCTGCTCCATGCAACCAAGGATACGACGACAGAAAGAACAAAGAAAGAACAAAAATCGAGGAGTGCCCAGCCTTCAGGCAGCGCTTTGGATTTAATCACCATTGCAGTTGTTGCGGTTATGCAGGCATGCCAGACAGGGGCATGATTTCAGTCGTCATTCCAACCTTGAATGCGGAGCAACGCTTCGCCGCCTGTCTGACCGCCCTCGTACCGGCAGCGGTCGATGGCTTCGTGCGCGAAGTCATCATCGCCGACGGCGGCTCACGCGATGGCACGGCCAAGATCGCCGAACAGGCTGGCGCTACCTATTTGACCACCGAACCAGGACGCGGCACGCAGCTGCACGCAGGCGCTGCACGCGCAAAACAGCCCTGGCTGCTGTTTCTTCACGCTGACACCGTCTTGTCACCAGGCTGGGAGGATGCGGCAGCAGCGTTCATGGGGCGGGTCGATCTCGGTGGTCTGCCTTTGGCGGCGGCCGCATTCCGTTTTGCGCTCGACGACATCGGCGTTGCACCGCGTACACTGGAGCGCCTCGTGGCGATCCGCAGCAGCCTCCTCAAACGGCCGTATGGCGACCAGGGTTTGCTGATACCCCGTCGCCTTTATGACGAGATCGGCGGCTATAGAAAGATTGCGCTGATGGAGGACGTCGATATTGTCCGCCGCCTCGGTCGGCGCCGTTTGACCATCCTGCGTGCCACGGCCATCACCGGCGCGCAGCGTTATCGTCAGCACGGCTACTTGCAAAGAGTGCTGAGAAACCAGATGTGTCTCATGCTTTATTCGGCAGGCGTTGCACCCGATCGCATCGCGCGCGTCTATGATGGGCGCAATGCAGCGGCGGGAAAATCCGCAAGCCAGTACGGACGTGAAATCTGAAGGAGGAAGCGATGACCGGATCATTTCGTGTTGACCGCCGGGAATTCGTCGTCAGCGCGACGGCGGCCGCAGCGTTCCTGGGCATCAATTCGCGCATGGTATTTGCGGAAAGCCCAGCGGCTGCCGACTTGATGGCCAAGGGTTACTACTCCTTCAAGGTCGGCGACATCGAGGTCACGACGATCTCAGACGGCATCTGGCAGAAGCCGCATGATCCAGGCTTCATAAAGAATGCGACAGTGGAAGAGACCAAGGCCGCGCTGACCGCGGCAGGTCTGCCGTCAGAATCCGTGCCGATACCATTCACGGTGACCGTAGTGCGTACCGGTGGCCGCACCATCATGTTCGATTCTGGCACCGGCGCGCAGCTGGCGCCTACCGCAGGCAAGCTGGCGGCCAACATGGCGGCAGCGGGCATCGATGCCGGCAAGATCGACATGGTCGTCATCACCCATTTCCACCCCGACCATATCTTCGGTCTGATGCAGAAGGAGACCAACGCCCAGGTCTATCCCGATGCGCAGATCGTGGTGCCGAAAAAGGAGCTGGCGTGGTGGACAGATCCGGGCGTGCTCGCGAAGCTGCCGGAGAACCGCCAAGGGCTGGCCAAACGCATCCAGTCGACGTTGCCTACCTGGAAGAACCTCACCGCCGCCGAGGACGGAGCGGACGTCGCTCCCGGCATCGTCGCGGTGGGCGCCTATGGTCATACGCCGGGACACACCACGTACATCGTCGGCTCCGGCAAGGACCAGCTCGTCGTTCTCGCCGACATCACCAACATACCCGCGCTCTTCGTGCGCCACCCGGAATGGCACGCTGCCTTCGATGGCGATCCAGTTATGGCCGAAGCAAGCCGTCGCCGCATGTTCGATCGCGTTATCGCCGATAATGTCATCATGACGGGCTATCACTTCGGCATGCCAGGCGCCGGACGCATCCAGAAGGACGGCAATGGCTATGCCTACGTGCCGCTCGCCTAGTGCACTTCCGGCTGAGGCATAAGCGCTTCAGGTCGCGACCGCGGACCAGCGTTGTGCGCGGCCCCCGCGGAGCAACCAGAGCGCACCCGAAGTTGAGCAGTGTGAGCGTTAAGGAACCGGATCGTTTCAAGGTAAGGCTGAAACGATCCAGTCCGCGTTCCAGCCGTCAGCTCGTCATCATGTTGAAGGCGCCGGCCATGGGCCGGGTCAAAACGCGGCTGGCGCGCGACATAGGTGTGGTGCGCGCGACGTGGTTTTATCGCCATGCAACGCGCATGCTGCTTCAGCGCCTGTCACGCGACCCGCGATGGTCGACACTGATCGCAGTGGCACCCGATGGCGCGGTCGCCGGCAGGTCCTGGCCGGAGTCGATCGCGCGGCGTCCGCAGGGCAATGGCGATCTGGGCGCGCGCATGCAGCGCCTCTTCGATGGTTCGCCGCCGGGCCCTGTCGTCATAATCGGCACCGACTGCATCGACGTAACGGCCGCCGACATTGCCGCCGCCTTTCGGGCGCTAGGTTCCAGCCGGTGCGTGCTCGGTCCCGCGCGCGATGGTGGCTATTGGCTGATCGGGCAGTCAAGAATGCCAAGGCCGCTCGCGGTATTTGCCGGTGTGCGCTGGTCAGGTCCGGACACTCTGACCGACACAATGGCAAACCTGAATGGCTACTCCACATCATTGCTGCAGCAACTCGAAGACGTCGATACCGCCGATGAGTGGCGTCGCTCCGCCGCCGCGGGTGTGCGCTGTGTCGGCAGCAGGACATTTGGCAATGCTAATTGGTCTTGATGTGCTTTGATCGCCGGACAAGTACTCATTGCGATGTTAAGATGGGGCGCATCCAAGCTTTGTTCGGGGCAACATGTCAGCACAACCGCAAACCTATTCACCGGCTCAGTATCTGGACGCGGGCTTTCGTGCGGAGATGGCAGGGGAGCGTGATCGCGCGGCCCAGTACTATACCTATCTGGCTGAAGCCTTTCCGGAAACGCCAGAAGGTGAGGCAGCACGCGGCGGTCTCATGCGGCTGGGGCTTGGCCCGCGTGGCGCGCCAGGCTCGCAGCCATACTGGGAAACCGCGCAGGCGGACCATGCGCACGGCGCCGATGGCCACGCGCCGCCCGCCCAGGCCACACGACAGGCGACGCCGCGAACACAGCCGCCACCGGCTGGCCAAGCTCCCCACCAACGCCGTCCCTCACAGCAGCCTTCACAATCAGACGCTGCCGCATCAGCAGCAGCAAGCGCGGCTGGCCAGCGCATTCGACTGGGCGATCTGGCACGGCAGGACACCGCTAGGCCAGGGATGGCGCTCCCGCAGGCGGCATCGGCACACGATCTGAATGTTTCCAACGCTGCCGTCGATGCAGGCGAGCCGATGCGCTTGCCCGAAGTCGTTGCGCGGCGGGCCCGCGAGCTTGCCGACGGCGAGGAAAGCCTGGGCCTTCCCCCGCGCTATCGTGGCGCTAGAACGCTCGCCCGGCTCATCGCCGTTCTGGGGTGGATACTCGCTGCGGCTGGCATTGCACTTGTGATTCTGGCGTTCACTGGCCTTGCGGGTGGTGGCATGGGATCGGGTTTCGGCATGGTTGGCGCGATAGGGCTGGGGCTTGGCGCGATTTCAAGCGGCTGCATCATGGCGCTGGGGGGCCGTGTCGCGCTGGCTATCTTCGACCAGTCAGACCACATGCGTGAGATCTCAACATTGCTGCGCGCGCATGATGGGTTCTAGAGTTCGAACTACCGGGATGGCCGAAGGCATTCCAATCTTCAGCGCGAACAGCGAACAGGCAGTAATTCACAGCACTGAAGCGCATATGGCTTAAGCGTAACCGGCTTGGCGCGTGTGGCATTGTTCAAACTGCGGCGCCAAGGTGAGCTGCTTTGCTGTCGTCAGCGCGAAAAGTTGCCTTTCTGGAATGAGGTCAAGAGCACCGCCAGGCCAGCCAGGACCAGTCCAGTGAGCTGCACGGGACTAAGCGTTTCACCAAACATCAAATAGGCCATGACGGCGGTCACGCCGGGGACGAGGAAAAACAGGCTCGATACTGTCGAGACCGCGTTCTGACGGATGAGCAGCATCAGCAGCGAGATCGCCCCGATTGAAAGCACGATGACCAGCCAGCCGAGTGCGAAAATAAATTTTGGTGTCCATGCCACCTCCCCCGTCTCGGTCAGGAGACTTCCGATCCCGACGATGAGCAAGGCTCCCGCGTACTGCCAGACAGCACCCCGCATAAGTCCCAAGTTGGCGGAGGTTCGCTTCTGGTAGAGCGTTCCGGTCGTGATGCCGACGAGGGCAATCAAGGTCGCGGCTATCGTTTCCACATTTATGCCGCTGGCGGCGTCCGGTGTCGTCTCGATCTTCGGCAGGATAATCAAGGCCGCGCCGGCAAGACCAAGTGCCAGCCCCAGCCAGTGTTGTCGCGTCACCCGCTCACCCAGGAGCGGACCTGCGAGAATTGCCGTCAAGATCGGCTGCAGCGAAACCACGAGCGCGGCGACGCCCGCCGGCATGCCGCGATGAATGGCCCAGAAAACACCACCAAGATAAAGGCCGTGAATGAGCGCTCCGATTGCCGCAGCATGTCCGAATGCCGGCCAGCTATTCGTGCCTTTGCCGCCGCCGGTCGAGAATGCAACGGGTAGCAGCAGCACGATGACCAGGAGAAATCGTATCGAGAGGAACGTGAACGGCTCGGCATCGGCCGCACCAAGGCGCGATCCAATGAACCCGGTCGACCACAGCAATACGAACAATGCAGGCGCCGCGCGCATGAGCATGGTCAATCCCCAGTGCGAGTCACGGGCCAAATTTCAATGGAGCTGAACGTCAACCGCCGCGCCGGTGTTCTTCCAGACGCGGCATGATCTCGACGAAGTTGCAGGGGCGGTGGCGGTTGTCGAGCTGCCATTTGAGGATGCCGTGCCAGGCATCCTTGCAGGCGCCCGGCGAGCCAGGCAGGCAGAAGATATATGTCCCGTGCGCAACACCGCCGCATGCCCGCGATTGAATGGTCGATGTCTCGATCTTCTGATAGGACAGCATGTGGAAAATCACGGAAAAGCCGTCGATCTCTTTCTCGAACAGCGGCTTTATCGCTTCAGGCGTGACGTCGCGGCCGGTGAAGCCAGTGCCGCCCGTCGTGATGACGACATCGATTTGAGGATCCTCGATCCACCCCTTCACATGGGAGCGAATTGCATTGACGTCGTCCTTGACGATGGCGCGGTCGGCCACCGAATGACCGGCCTCGCCGATCATCTGCGCAAGCGTGTTGCCCGACTTGTCTTCGTCGAGCGAGCGCGTGTCCGACATCGTCAGAATCGCGATGCGCACGGGGATGAAGGGGCGGTTCTCGTCGATCTTCGCCATGGGTCTGGCCGTCGCTCCGTTTCAAGGTGAGCGGAATTTGACGGCAAATCGATGATCCGTAAAGCGGTGCGCTGCTCCCCTGCTGGCAGCCCGCATCATTCGGCGGTCCGGCAGGCCTGGCGACTTTCTCTTTCCCAGACCAGCCAAGGTACATGTCGCTACACCGACTCTCTGGCAAACGCGACGGGCAGGCAAAGATCGGTGCGCAAATTCTCCGGTTCGCAGAACTTCGGATCGTCCATGTAGATCTCCACGAGCGGCCGGCCAACGGCGACCACCAGCCCGTTGGGTGCGTTCCAGCTCTCGCGAATGCGCCTGATCTCGCTGCCGATCGTTGAGTGGGGACCAACATGGCGATGTCGGTGATAGGCACCACCTGGCAGCCTTTGCGGCATCATGTGCTGCCACTTCTCCTGCGGAGCATTCGGAATTTCAATGCATGCGTCATAGCGGCAATGTTCGGCGGGCGTCACACGAGGGTCATCGTGGGCGAGGCCGTAACCCCGGTCGACGATGCCTCTGAGCCCGTTGGCGTCCAGCCAATCGAACATGAGTTGCCATGCCGAACTTGCTGACTGCTCATAAGGCCCCACAATGCGGTAGCTAACCAGCTGTGTCGGCCGCAGATAGACGAAGCTTGATTGCAAGTTGCGCTCCCGACCTGCCATGCAGACGGTCTCGCGGACCGCCATGTTCATTGATCTAGAGCAACCTTAAACTGTTTAACTTGGGCCAATCTTAAGCCCTTCGTTGCAATTGCTTACAATCAATGGGGGTTTGATGGCGAACGGAGCCGTTTCCGGCATAATTTGCTGATTTAAAAGGGAAAATATAAGTCACTTTTTCTCTTGAACAGCGGTTTTTATTGTCAAAAGATCGCGCCATGCCAGCCGCTTGGCCGCGGGTGTCCGCAGCAGATAGGCCGGGTGCAGGGTCGCCATGGCGCGCACCTGGTGCGAGCCGATCTCGATGTTCCGCCATTTGCCCCTAAGGCGCATGATGCCTTCCTGCGTATCGAAGATCGCCTTGGCGGCGGCGCCTCCCAGCAGCAACACGACCTCTGGAGCGACAAGTTCGACCTGCCGCTCCAGGAACGGCCGGCAAATCTGCGTCTCCTGCGGCGTCGGTGTCCGGTTGCCGGGTGGCCGCCAGTAGACGACGTTGGTGATGTGAACGCTCGTTTCGTCGAGGTCGATCGCCGCCAGCATCCGGTCGAGCAACTGACCTGCTCGGCCAACGAACGGCCGCCCTTCCAGGTCTTCATCGCGTCCTGGCGCCTCTCCGATAATCATGACGCGGGCCTGCTCGGCGCCGCGAAAAACACATGTCGATTTGGCGGTCGCCTTCAGCCCGCAGCCGTCAAAGGCGTTCAAGGAGCCCACCAGTGTGGCCATGTCTTGCGCCTCTCGTGCAAGGCGCCGGGCGGCGGTTTCGGCCGCATCTGGAGCACCGGTGGCAAAACGGTCGGGCGGCGCCCGCACACTATCGCGAGCGTTGGGTGCGGGGCGGCGCTGCACGACCGCCCGCGCCGCCTGGGCTGGCTCACCCAGCCCAGCATCATGGCCCGAGCCATGCCTCTGGCTAGGCTCGACCGGCGCAGCCCCTTCCGCCCCCGGTTGAACGGGCATTCCAGCCTGGCGCTCAGGCCAGACAAATCCGGCGCCCGGTGCGCGCGGCGGGCCATCGAGCCAATCGACAGGCGCCTCTCCCACGGCGCAATCGACGCCAGCCGACACGTACCAGTCGAGCAGCGCCGCCAGATCGTGCGTGGAGACTGTCGGATCGGGTGCGGATTGAGACATGCCCGGCAACCTAGCGCGATTAGGGGTCCTGCGCACGCCGCAGCCTGTTGAAAGCGGTCAGATTGCGGCGGCAAGACTGGCCATTGGGGCAATTGCCAGTTCTTGGGACTTGGGGTTTGCGGCCCGGTTGGGCTAGAGGTAGGCCCCTGAAGACACCCAATTCCATTCCCGAGAGCGAAGAGGACATCTCCGAAATGGCATCGAGCGACGAGACCCTGCCGCCCCGCGAGTCCATGGACTACGACATCGTCATCGTCGGCGCAGGACCCTCCGGCCTAGCAGCCGCAATCCGCCTGAAACAGCAGGCGGCGGAAGCCGGTGAGGAAATTTCGGTCGTCGTTGTCGAAAAGGGTTCGGAAGTCGGCGCGCATATCCTTTCAGGGGCGGTCATCGACCCCATCGGCCTCACACGGCTGGTCCCCGACTGGAAAGAGAAGGGCGCCCCCGTCGAGACGCCGGTCAAAGAGGATCACTTCCTATATCTGGGCCCCGCCGGCGAAATCCGCCTGCCCAATTTCCTGATGCCGCCGTTCATGAACAACCATGGCAACTACATCGTGTCGCTCGGCGCGCTGTGCCAATGGCTGGGCGAGCAGGCAACCGAGCTTGGCGTCGAGATCTATCCGGGCTTCGCGGCGAGCGAGGTGCTATTCGACGACAAGGGCGCGGTCGCCGGCATCGCCACAGGCGATATGGGCGTCACGCGCGATGGCGTCCCGGGCGACAACTTCGCGCGCGGCATGGAGCTGCGCGGCAAGTACACGTTCTTCGCCGAGGGTGCGCGTGGCTCCCTGTCCAAGCAACTCATCGAGCGTTTCGATCTCTCCAAAGGCCGCATCCAGAAATACGGCATCGGCCTGAAGGAGCTGTGGGAGATCCCCAAGGAGAAGCACAACCCGGGCTTCGTGCAGCACTCGTTCGGCTGGCCGCTTGACAACCGCACCGGCGGCGGCTCGTTCCTCTATCACTATGGCGAAAATCTCGTGGCCGTCGGTTTCGTCGTGCACCTCAACTACGAGAACCCCTACCTGTCGCCATACGAGGAGTTCCAGCGCTTCAAGACGCATCCAAAGATCGCGCCGATGCTGGAAGGCGGCAAGCGCATCGCATATGGCGCACGCGCGATCACCGAAGGCGGCTGGCAGTCGATCCCTGATCTCGTCTTCCCCGGTGGTGCTCTGCTGGGCTGCGCCGCGGGCTTCATGAACGTGCCGCGCATCAAGGGCAGCCACAACGCGATCCTGTCGGGCATCGCGGCGGCGGACGCGGCAGCTACCGCACTCAGGGCTGGGCGCAGCCATGACAGGCTCGTCAATTACGAGGCGGACGTGCGCACCGGCGACATCGCGCACGACTTGAAGCGCGTGCGTAACGCCAAGCCGCTGTGGTCGCGTTTCGGCACGTTTGTGGGCATTGCGCTGGGCGGCATGGACATGTGGCTCAACACGATCATTCGTGGTGTCGGGCTCGGCTACACGCTGTCTCACAAGAAAGCGGACAGCGATACGTTGCGCACCGCCAAGCGAACAAAGAAGATCGATTATCCCAAGCCCGATGGCGTCCTGACCTTTGACCGGCTGACCAACGTATCGTTCTCCGCCACCAACCACGAGGAGGATCAGCCGGTTCACCTCAGGCTTGCAGATCCGCTGGTGCCGGTGCTCATCAACCTGCCGACCTGGGCGGAGCCCGCACAGCGCTATTGCCCGGCCGGCGTCTACGAGATCGTCGAGGACAGCGACGGCAAGCCGCGCTTTCAGATCAACGCGCAGAACTGCGTCCACTGCAAGACGTGTGACATCAAGGACCCGAGCCAGAACATCACCTGGGTCTGTCCGGAAGGCGGCGGCGGCCCCAACTACGCAGGCATGTGAGGCGGGAGAGGCGCAATAGGCGCGTGATGGCCTGCGGCGGGGTGTTCGTCTAAAGACGCTGAGATCAACTCAGCACGACGGGCGCGATCCACCATTTTGGATGACGCATGGCGAGCGATGCGGCCGCCGCATGCGCATCGTCGAAGATGCCGAAACATGTGGGCCCCGCGCCTGACATGGCAGCGACGCGGCAGCCCGGTGTGGCACGCAAAGTTGAGAGCACCTCGTCAATCGCCGGCATGACATGCTTTGCTGCAGCTTCCAGGTCATTGCCGCCGTTGATATGGTCGATCAAGGCTTCGCGGGAGGCGACTGCGGGCGCCGAAGGCATCTTGTCAGCTACGGACAGTGGCGGTGCCGCAAGCGCCCTGAACACTTGTGCGGTCTTGTCGTTCGGCACCTCTGCTAGAGGATTGACCAGTATCGCATCGAGCCTCGGCAGCTCTTCCATCGCCGTGATCCGCTCGCCGATGCCCGTCATCCAGGCCGCGCGATTGAACAGGCAGACCGGCACGTCCGCGCCGAGCCGCAAGGAAATGGCTTGCCATTCGATCGATGCCGCGCGCATCACATTCGCACGCAGCAAAGCGCGGAGCAGTGCACCGGCATCCGCCGACCCGCCGCCGATGCCTGCCGCGACCGGCAGGTTCTTTTCAAGTGTCACATGACCGAGGCGAACGTCGGGATCGGCAGCAGCGACCAGATCGAGCGTCGTCTCCAGCAGGTTGGTATCAGTAATGCTGCTGGCGAACGGTCCGATCACCGTAACGCCGCGTGCGCGCCGGCAATCGAGTGTCACGCGATCGGTCATGCCCGCCGCGAAGGCAACGAGGCTCGCGAGTGCGTGGTAGCCGTCCGCCCTGCGTCCAAGGATGCGCAAAGTCAGGTTTACTTTTGGACGGGCAATCTCGACGAGCACACTCATTGCCGCGTGCTCACACACGCTCTCGATGTGTCACTCGCGCTAGTTAGCATGCCTGTCGGAGTTCGGAATTGAGCGAACCCGCCGCTGTCATTGCAGCGACTTGGGCGGCGCCTCGACGCGCTTCGACCTGCGGCGCTGCTCCGTGCTGGCCGCGCGTGCGCGGCGCGGCAGCTTGGCTTCGATCGGCGCAGCAAGTCCATCTGTCAGCTTCTTCTTGATCTTGACGGCTTCTTCGGGCTCGGGGCTGAGCGATAGCGACTGGTCCCACTGGAAGCGGGCTTCGCGCTCCCGGCCAACGCGCCACAGCGCATCGCCCAGGTGATCGTTGAGAACCGGGTCGTCCGGCCGCAGCTCCACGGCGCGCTCCAGCTGGCCAACGGCATCCTTGTAGCGACCAAGTCTGTAGTACGCCCAGCCGAGGCTGTCGACGATGTAGCCGTCATCCGGCTTCAGCGACACCGCCTTCTTGATGAGCTGCAGTCCCTGACGCAGGTTCTTGCCCTGGTCGATCCACGAGTAACCGAGATAGTTGAGCACCAAAGGCTGATCGGGCGAAAGCGTGAGCGCCTTCTTCAGATCCGTTTCTGCCTTGGGCCACTGCTTGGTGCGCTCGTAGCAGGTGCCGCGCGAGTAGTAGAACGGCCAATGCCGCTTTTCGATCTTCGGCAGTAGCTTTATCGCCCGTGAGTAATACGTAATTGCTTCATCGTAGCGCTTGCGGGCGCGCATGATGTTGCCAAGTGCATCGAGTGGAGCGAGATCGCGCGGCGATCGTTTCGCCACTTCGTCGAGCAGCGTCTTGGCGGCATCTGTCTTGTCGAGCGCGTTGAGGTCGAATGCCTTACGGATGTCGATTGCATCCTGAAGCGGCGTGTTTTTGGGGATGCGATCGTAGGTGGCGATAGCGTCCTGGTAGTTCTTCGTCGTCTCGTAGGCCTGCGCCAGCGCGGCAAGCGCCAGCGGCTGCTCCGGCGAGAGGAACAGCGACATCTGCAGATAGATGATGCCAATGGAAACGCCGCCCTCCGTGGTCAGCGCCTCACCCAGGCCATAGAGCACTTCCGCCATGCCTTCATTGGGCTCGGTAATGAGAAGCGCAATCTTCTTGTTGTCTTCGATGTCGTCTTTAAGTTCGGCCGAAAGTGGATGCGGATCAGTGGCAGCCCGGCGGTCATATTCACTGAGAATGGAGAGCGCGAGCTTCCTGTCGCCGGCGTGGGCTGCGTGTCGCGCGTAGGCAATCGTCGTGCGGAGCGTGCGGCTGTCCTGTTTGAACACCCGTTGATAGGCAATACGCGCGTCCGATTGGCGGTCAACGCTGTCCGCAATCAGGGCGCGATGATAGCGAAGATAGAACTGCGCCCACTCCGCCTGCTTGGGCTTGTCGAGCATGTCGAGCGCATCGGATACCTTGCCCTCCGCCTTCTTCAGCCAGGCAAGCATAAGAGCCGAAGTCAGTTCCCCTATCGGTCCGCTTCCAGCAGCGGTGAAGTGCTTCTCAGCCGCGTCCCGGTCGCCAGCCTTGAAGGCGTCGAGGCCGAGATAGAGTTGTGCCAGTCGATGCTGGGGCCGCAGCCCCGCCAGTTGCTCCGCCAGGATCTTGCCGCGTTCGAACCTCCCAGCAGAAAGCTCCATGAGGAACGCCTGCTCCAGCAGCACTTCGTTCTGGGGATCATGCAGGAGCGCCGAACCGTAGAAGTTGGCAGCCTCCTGGATATCGTGCTGGCTCTTGGCAAAGCGGCCCGCAAGGTATCCACCGATCAGGGAATGGCTCGATTCAAACTCGTCGGGTTGGCGTGCTTCAGCGGTCGAGCTTGCATGGCTGACCAGCAATAGCGTCGCAACGACCGCACAACTCAAATTCCTGGCCGCGGAGAACATCCAGCTCGGTCGCGCATTTCCCAGGCGCAGCAGCATACGAGTTCCTCTCCGGTCGAGCCCCACGCCGCCAATTGCAGGCGGGACCGCGTGATTCTTGTTCGGCGGCAAGTCTACCAATAAAGCCGCCAGCTTGGCGACCGGCGAATCCCCAGCTTGTGCCGACGCCACGCGGAATTGATGCAGCCGGGCACCGCTGCCGAAATTGTCTCGCCAGTCCGGTTAACTTAAAGTGGCTCGCAGGTTTTTTGTTCCTTTGGCACTCGATTTTGACCGCGCCGCGCCGGGGGTGCCCCCATGTTCATATCGCGCTCGGCTGAATTGATGACGCGCAGGGCGGTGATGGTTCAATATTTTGCATATGGCTCCAACATGTTGCGCGAAAGGCTGCAGCGCCGCTGCCCCTCGGCCAGCCTGCTGGGCCCCGCCATTTTGCCAGGATACGGCGTGACATTCACGAAAATTGGTCGCGACGGTTCCGGTAAGGCGACGCTGACACCTGGAAGCATTGGTCGAGATCCGGCGCATCCTGGGGCATACGGTGTCGTCTTTTCGCTCTGCCCCGATGACATGACCGCCCTCGACCGGATCGAGGGGCGCGGGCAGGGCTATCAGCGCCTGGAACGTGTCGGTGTATTGCTGGGCGGTGGGCCGGCAAGCTGCGATGTCACGACCTATATCGCCGAGCCCGATCATATCGATTTGGCGCTGCAGCCCTTCGACTGGTACCTGTCGCTCGTCCTCGCGGGCGCTGTCGAGAATCTGCTGCCGCCGGAATATTGCGATTGGCTGTCAGCCCACGCGCGGCTCACCGATACGCATGAGACTCGCCCCACACGGCTCGAAGCTCTTTCGATCCTGCATGCCCTGGCAACCTGATGCCGCTGCGCCGCCTGACTGCATCTGGCGCTGCGCGGGAATCTACGGCATCAGTTTGTGCGGTTGACGCAGAACGTAATGACCTCGCGCATGGCGTCGCGTTCCGCCGAGCTGGGAAAGACCCCCAATGCATCGCGTGCAATGCCGCCATAGGTGCGGGCGCGTTCAAGCGTGGCCTCGATGGCCTTATGCTTCTTCATGAGATGGATCGCGTGCTCCAGATCACCGTCGTCGATCTTGCCTTCGGCAATCGTGCGATTCCAGAACGCGCGTTCTTCCGGTGAGCCACGGCGGTAGGAGAGAATGACGGGCAGCGTGATCTTGCCCTCGCGGAAATCATCGCCAACAGATTTGCCGAGCCGCGCCGCGTCGCCCGAATAGTCGAGCGCATCGTCGACGAGCTGGAACGCGATGCCGAGGTTCTTGCCATAGGAGCGTAGCGCCTCAAGCTCCTGGGCTGGCCGCTCCGCAATCGCCGCGCCCGATTCAGCTGCACCCGCAAACAGCGCGGCAGTCTTGGCATCGATGATCGCCAGATAGGCATCTTCCGTGGTGGCGGTGTTCTTGGCGGCGGCAAGCTGCATGACCTCGCCTTCTGCGATAACGGCAGCGGCATTGGACAGGATCCGGAGTACCGGCAGCGAACCGACATCGACCAGCATGCGGAAGGCCTGTCCGAGCAGGAAATCACCCACCAGTACGCTGGCCTGGTTGCCCCAGATCATCCGCGCCGCCTTCTTGCCACGGCGGACGTTGCTTTCGTCGACGACGTCGTCATGCAGCAGGGTTGCGGTGTGCATGAACTCCACCGCCGCCGCGACCCGGATATGCGCCTTGCCGGGATAGCCCACGAGTTTCGCTGCCGCGATCGTCATCATTGGCCTGAGCCGCTTGCCACCCGATATGATAAGGTGATGGGCAAGCTCCGGGATCATGTCGACATCGGAAATCGCCTTGTCGAGAATGATCCGGTTGATGCCCTCCATGTCCGCCGTCACCAAGTCGAGCAGCGGCTTCAAGCTTTCCGCGGGATCGCGGGCATCTTCGAGCGGAACAACCAGACCCAAGGGAAATCCCCCATCAGCTTGCAAATGTGGCGCGGACGCCGTCCAATACGATGTGCCGGGGCACCATAATAAGTGTTTTGCGGCCGTGCATCAGAAACTTGTAGGCAATTGGTGAGTTTGGTGCGTGAACTGATGAGGACGAATGATCGTGTACTGCTGTCATTCGTTGAAGTGCTGTTGCGGGACGCGGGCATCGCCTCCGTTATGGCCGATGCGAACATTAGCGTCCTGGAAGGCTCCATTGGTGTGTTTCCCCAGCGGCTTTTGGTCGATGGCGAGGACTATGAAGACGCCTGCCGCGTGCTGCGGGAGGCTGATTTGGGGCAGTGGGTGAAAACCAGTGATTGATCACCACACAGCCGCCGGTGCGCGCCAGCCAAGCGATGAAGAGAAGGAACTGGCACCAATTGCCGGGGACTTGACCCATGACGCCTTTCTCGATGGCCGGGTGATGCTGCTGCAACCCAGAAGCGGCTACCGGGCGGGTATCGACGCGGTATTCCTGGCGGCCGCCGCCCAGCCGCAAGAGCGCCGGTCCAGCCTCGCAATTCTCGATGCCGGAGCGGGCGTCGGCGCCGTTGGGCTGCTGGCGCTTCGCCGTCTGGAAGAGCGGGTCGACGTCAGTGCAACCTTGATTGAGCGCTCGCCCCAGTTGGCGGCGCTGGCGGAACGCAATGCGCACGACAATGGCTTTGCCAGCCGCGCGCGCGTTGTGTGTGCTGACCTGCTCGGCCGCGCGTCGGCACTAGAGGCCGCCGATATCCACCGCGAGAGTTTCGACCTCGTGCTGTCAAATCCGCCCTACCACGTCGATGCACACGGCACGCTGTCGGTGAACGACGTCAAGGCAGGCGCCCACGCGATGGGCGAAGGCGATCTCGACCGCTGGGCGCGCGCGCTGGCCCACCTGACACGCCCAGGAGGCGAGGTGGTGATCGTCCACAAGGCTGAAAACTTGGAGCATGTGCTGGCAGCTTTTTCGCCGCGTTTCGGATCGCTGCGCATCAAGCCACTGCATCCGCGCGCTGGCGAACCCGCAAAGCGCATCCTGGTCAAGGGTGTGAAGGGGAGCCGTGCGCCGCTGACACTCCTCCCGGGCATAAACCTGCACCTGGAGGGCAACGAGTTCCACGCCGATGCCAAGTTGATCTTGCGCGATGGCGCTGGTTTGTGGTTGTGAAGACCGCGCCAAAATCGCACCGCTTTGCAGCTGGAGCCTCGACAGCATGAAATTCTTCAATCGCGGTCCGCGCGTTCCGGTGCTGCGTTTTTCAGGCCCTATCGGGTTGGCGACGCCGCTGAGGCCCGGGCTGACCGCAGCTTCCGTGTCCGCCGCGATCCGCAAAGCCTTCACCATGTCGAAGACACCGGCGGTGGCGATCGCGCTGAACTCGCCGGGCGGTTCGCCGGTGCAGTCAAGCCTCATCTTCAAGCTGATCCGCCAGCATGCCGAGGAGAAGAAGAAGAAGGTCTATGTGTTCTGTGAGGATGTCGCCACGTCAGGCGGCTATTACCTCGCCGTGGCGGGCGATGAGATCTATGCGGATGCCTCCTCCATCGTCGGGTCGATTGGCGTCATTTCCGCAAGCTTCGGCTTGAACCAGGCGATCGAGCGTCTCGGTATCGAGCGGCGCGTCTACACCGCTGGCGAGAACAAGGGTTCGCTCGATATGTTCCTGCCCGAAAAGGCCGACGATGTGGCACGGCTGAAGGCATTGCAGAAGGATGTCCACGACGTGTTCATCGGTGTCGTCAAGGATCGCCGCGCCGGCAAGCTGCGCGGTCCTGATGGCGAACTCTTCTCCGGCGCCTTCTGGTCCGGTCCGAAGGCACTGGAGTTCGGCCTCATTGATGGCATTGCCGACATGCGTTCCAAGATGCGCGCGCTGTTCGGAGACAAGGTGCGCCTTGAGGTCGTCCCGCTGGCGAGAAGCGGCCTGCTCGGGCGGTTGCGCAAGCTGCCGTCGATTGCCGAAGCGCTGCAGCCCATGCCCCGCGACCCCTTGGCGACGGGTGGTCTTGCTTTGGCCGAGGATTTGGTGTCCGCTGTCGAAGCCCGGGCGCTGTGGTCGCGCTATGGCTTTTGAGCATGCGAGGTGCGCAAGATGCCTCAGTTTCTGATTTTTCTGGTCGCGGGCGCTGGGATTGCGGCTGGGGCACGCTGGGTCGCCAGGAACCTGGAGCGCGCGGCGGAAGAGGCGCGTCACATGGCCGACGAGGCGGAGCGGCAGGCCGAAGCAGCGCGCTCTGCCAAGGCGCGGGATCTGGGCAGCCTGGAATACGATACCGCGACAGGCCAATACCGCCCGAAACCGCATTGAAGACTGATCTCAACGCCTATGGTTGGGTTTTGCCCGCGCATGTTTAGCTGAAGTGCACGCGGTTCAGCGTGAAAAGCATGCGCCGATGCGGCCAGTGCGGCCAACACGCGCATAATGAGATGTCCGTGCTGGTACACCTTGACTTGTGCGTCGCAACATGACACATGACGGCCACCGCGATTGTCGCGGATTCGGCGCTACAGCCGCGTGAAGGCGAAAATTTGTGCTCAGGCTCCCCGAGCTGAGCGAACATCGCCGCCAGTTGAGCATCCCGATCGCTCCATACGACGACCCCGGACACGCAGGGCGTCAACGCAACGACAGCCCGCCCGCGCGGGCCGGCGCCATTCGTCGCGCCGGCTGCAACGCGCCGCCGGGCGCGACATGAAAGATCTATCATTTGACGACTTTTACAGAATTGGGCCTGGCAGGCCCCGTGCTACAGGCGCTCGCCGACGAAGGCTATGAGACGCCGACACCTATTCAGGCGCAGGCCATACCGGCGCTGCTGAACGGCTCCGACCTGCTCGGCATCGCCCAGACCGGAACCGGCAAGACGGCGGCCTTCGCGCTGCCGCTGCTGACACGCATTGCCGCTGACCGCCGCCCGGCGCCGCGCCGTGGCGCGCGCGTGCTGATCCTGGCACCGACGCGAGAGCTGGCCGCCCAGATCGGCGAAAGCTTCAGGACCTATGGCCGGCACCTGGGCGTTACCGTCGCCGTGGTCTTCGGTGGCGTCGCCCACAAGCCGCAGATCAACGCTTTGTCGAAGGGCGTCGACATCCTCGTCGCCACCCCCGGCCGACTCATCGACCATCTGGATACTCGCGTCGTGACACTCGATGCCGTCGAGGCCCTGGTGCTCGACGAGGCCGACCAGATGTTGGACCTGGGCTTCGTTCGCCCGATCCGCCGCATCGTGTCGAAGCTGCCCGCCGTCCGGCAGAACCTGTTCTTCTCCGCCACCATGCCCCACGAGATCGCGGCACTGGCGGCCGAGCTTCTCACCGATCCCGTTCGCGTTCAGGTGACGCCCGTCGCAACGACGGCCGAGCGCGTCAAACAGCGCGTAATCCATATCGAGGCCAACAACAAGCGCACGCTGCTCGTCGATCTGCTGGCCGCTCCCGAAATGCACCGCACGCTCGTCTTCACGCGCACCAAGCGCGGTGCAGATCGTGTGGCAGGGCACTTAGAAGACGCTGGCATCACCGCCTCCGCCATTCACGGCAACAAGAGCCAGCGCCAGCGCGAAGTGGCGCTCGAAGCATTCCGCAACGCCAAGATCAAGGTCTTGGTGGCGACCGACATCGCGGCGCGCGGAATCGACATCGATGGCGTCACCCACGTCGTCAATTACGAGCTGCCCGAGGTGCCAGAGGCCTATGTCCATCGCATCGGTCGCACCGCCCGGGCGGGTGCCGAAGGCGATGCCATTTCGCTGTGCGATGTGGAAGAGCGCGATCTGCTGCGCGGTATCGAGCGCCTGACGCGCCAGTCGATCCCGAGCGAGGATCGCCGCAACGATCCCACCATTGCGGCGGTCACTACGAGGGCCCCATCGTCAAGAGGCGATGAAGATCGCGGTCATCGCCGAGACGAGCAGCGCCCGCACCGGGGACGGCCAGAGCACAGGAAAGGCGACAGGGAACACGATAGCCGCCGCAAGGCCGCGAACGGACGCTCCTTTGGCAGGCCGCAGCTGGGTGATGAGCCCAGAGAGCGCAACAGAGACGAGGCGCATGCCCCGCGTGCTCGTCGTGACGGCGAGGGACACAAATCACGGAACCGACCCGATCAGGAGTTGCACCAGTCCGGCCAGCGCCGCGATGGCTCGGGCTTCGGCGCGAAACGCCACGAGCGTGGCGAAGGCGATGCAGCGGATGGACGTCGCCATCAGCGCCGCGATGGTTCGGGCTTCGGTGCGAAACGCCACGAGCGCGGCGAAGGCGATGCAGCGGATGGACGTCGCCATCAGCGCCGCGATGGCTCCGGCTTCGGCGGGAAACGTCACGAGCGCGGCGACGCTGCTGCAACCGACGGACATCGCCAGCAGCGCCGCGACGGTTCCGGCTTCGGTGCGAAACGCCACGAGCGTGGCGAAGGTGCCGCAACCGAAGGTCATCGCCATCAGCGTCGCGATGGCTCGGGCTTCGGCGCGAAACGTCATGAGCGCGGCGACGCTGCCGCAACCGACGGACATCGCCAGCAGCGCCGCGACGGTTCCGGCTTCGGCGGGAAACGCCACGAGCGCGGCGACACCGTTGCAACCGATGACAGGCGCAACCGCCGCCATGACGGTGCCGCACCAGGCGCGTCGCGTCAGCACCACAAGAATCGTGACGAACGACCAAGCCGCCCTGACGGCGAGGCGGTCGCTCATGTGTTTGCCAATGGCAAGGGCAGCGGTAAGCCATGGCGCGGCAATCGCGATGCCAAGACAGAAGGTAAGCAGGGCCCACGCGGTGAGCGCAAAGGCCACGGCCGCGACGGCGGACGCCGCGATGGTGGCCCTTCACCGCATTCAGGCGCTCCCGGAAGGCTGCGCCGCGGCAACGGCGGCAAGGGACACCGCGGCGCCAATGCCGGCGGTCGCCGTCTCGTCGATGCATAAGTTTCGCAGCGCCGTTCACATCGGCACCAGGGTCAACGACAAGCAGATGAGGTGAGCACATGGCACGCAAGAAACCGGCTGCCAAAGCCGAGTTCGTATTGTTCAACGTCACCTACGAGGATGGCACCGTGACCTCCAACCGTCGCGTGCCAGGTGACGTGCTGGGCGGGCTCGACGGCGACGAACCCGCGCGCAACGTGATTGAGGAGCAGGACCGCGAGATCGAAGAGCGCTCCGGCAAGTCGCGAGGTCAGATCAGCTTGATCGAGAGGGTCGGCGCCAAGAAGGCAAAGTCGAGCAAGGCGGCATAGAGCTGGCGCCAACAGGACGAGCCTCCGCACACCTTCAAGTGCGGGCTGCGAAGGTCCTGATGCACTCAACTTTTCAGAACATAGTCGGGCGGGCTGCGGCATGCAGACCCGCCCGAATTGCTGTTTGACGCAAATCGCAGTTGAAGCAATTCCAGCTGCGGCCGGATGCTTAGAGACGCGATAGCGGCCCTGCGTTATGCGCTTCCCTCTGGGTTGAGCCCAGTTGCCAGCGAGGATCCGCCACGGGAGCGAAAGGATCTATCAGCGTGTCCGTTCGCAGCGGTATTGGCTGTTGAGGCCGATCTTCCAGCGGTGCCGCAGCCTTTTGAGGCACTCGTCCTTGGCCCTGTTGCAGGCCCAGCTCTGCTTGGCCGACGTGGCGTAACCCTCGACCGTGAGATCATATATTTTTGAGAAGGGATTATAGGCTTTGTAGAGGCAGACTTTGCGCGCTGCGGCAGCCGGATCGCTGCCCATGCTGAGACCTGCCGAAAGCACGGCTACAGCGGCGGCCCCCAGTACGGCCCCCTTGAGAATATGCATATGTTCACTCCCGAACGATAAGAGCAGTGCGGAAGAGCCCGCCTGCAACCTCTCATTCGTCGTCAGGTGTGAACGTCAGGTTCGAACATTGCCGCGTGAAAAAAGTGCATCGGCGTGACGTTGCTTCAGTACTCCATCGCCAGCTGGCGGAAAGAGATAAGCCGCTTTCTCTCCGAGTCCCACAGCTTCAGCTTGATGAGCCCGAAGCTCTTCGAGAGCGTGATGCGGCGCACGTCGCGCAGCTCGGGATAATCCCGGATCAGCTCCGGCAGCCGGTAATAGGGCACGCGGCTGTAGAGATGATGAATATGGTGAACGCCAATGTTGGCCGTCACCCATGCGAGCGCCTTGGGTAGATCCAGATACGAGCTGCCGTAGAGTGCGGCATCCTGGTGGGACCAGTTATGAGCCTCTTCCCAGAATGTATCCTCGAACTGGTGCTGCACATAAAACAGGAACACGCCAATGGTTGCTGCGATCGCCACGATCGGCAGATGAACCATGAGGAATGGGCCCACGCCAATAAGCCACATCATCACGGCGAACAGGATCGCCATGGACAGGTTCGTCATCATGGCGCTCATCCACGGCCGCCAGCCACCCTTCAGTTGCCCGACGGGAACCCGCTGCTGCAGCATGAAGACGAATGACGGACCCAGGCCGAACATCACGATGGGGCTGCGATAGAGCCGATAAAGTATGCGTTGCCACTTCGGTCTGGAAAGATACTCATCGACGGTCCAGGTTTCGATATCGCCGACGCCGCGTTCATTGAGATTGCCGGAGTTGGCGTGGTGGGTGGCGTGGTTGCGCCTCCAGACCTCATAAGGCGTCATTGTGAAAACGCCGATGACGCGGCCAATCCAGTCATTGGTCTGGCGCGTCTTGAAGAAGGCATAGTGTCCACAATCGTGCTGGATCAGGAACAGCCGCACGAGCATGGCGGCAGCGGGCACCGCAATCGCCAGCGTCAGCCAGTAGCTCACCGATAGAGCAGCCCATGCGGCGGCCCAAAGAGCCAGAAACGGGATCGCTGTTATGACGATCTCGATGATCGAGCGGCGAATGTTGGGTTCGCGGTAGCGTGCGACGATTGCCAGCCAGTCACGGCCCTTGATCGGATCCGCGACGGTCGCAGGTGCAGCCTTGTCCAAGTCTTCCCCCCAATGTCGGCGGCTCACGCGAGCATGATGCCCGGCAGGTTGCCGCGCAAACCGGATCAATCCCCACTCACGAGTTACCGCAAACCGGGTGATTTGACCACGCCTCTGACAGACACAGATTCTGTTTATCCAGCAACAATGCGCGTTCGCAACTGCGAGTCTCAGGCCGCTCCATGAAACGCACGCCCGGGCTGTAAAAGCAACCCAAGCCTGGACTTAAGGCCGTTCACCTGACGGATGACTTCGATCATCCGGTCCAGCGCACGGCAACACTTGGCGAAAAAGGCGCCGAAATTGAGCCGGCGCCGGGGCGACTGCCCCGGCGCCTCTCTGCCAAATCTCAGAAAATTGCTTCCGGCATGCCACCGGCCATTTTCCGCGTGCGCAAGCGATTTCGGCTAGGGCGAAATGGTCTAGTCCAGCACTTCGAACGAGACCTTGGCCGTGATCCTGTACGTGTCGAGCTTCCCCTTGGGATCGACAGTGGCGGAAAAATCCTTGATCCATATGGACTTGATGCCCTTGACGGACTTCGACGCCTGTTTGATCGCCTTTTCGGCTGCATCCTCCCAGCTCTTGTCGCTTTCCGCCATCAGCTCGATGACTTTGTTGACGCTCATCGGTGGGCTCCTTTCGTGAAGATTTTCAACACACGGCATTTCAGCCGTCGGCTGATCCTAGACAGTTGCATCGGGAATCGCCAAACCGGCCGGAAGCTGAGGCCGCTGGATTCCGCCTGCAACGCCTGAATTGCGCGCACGTCAGCCCGAAACAGCAAGCAGCAGCAGCCCCGCGAGCATCGTCACATTCATAAGGCTCGACAGGTTGACATCGCCGAACTCCTTGACGCGGATCTCGCGGATCACTTCCACCTCGCGCACATGCGCTCCCGTGTCGGCTCCCGCCATCGCCTCGACGCCGCGAAGCCACGCCCATCCCCACCGGGCAATCGCGCGAACGCCCCGCCACGCCTCGTAAGGCGCGCGCCGCCAACCATAGCGGTAGGCATAATAGGCGAGCACGACGACAATGATTTGCAGCGCGGTCGAGACCCAGCCGCCAATCAGCAGCCAGACGAAGCTCCACAGCATCGAGAGGATCCACCAGAGGATGCTCAGCGTCGTATCCATGCTAGGGCTCCCGCAACATTGGTGAGATCGAGGCGCACTGCCGCTATACACGTTCCGGGATGATGCCTCGACCCGCTTTTCTCGGATGACGCGATGGCGGATTTGCGTATAGTGCGCCGCCAAAAGCCCTTGGAAATGCGTGAGAACCTGGATGCCCACGACCAATACTGCCAGTTCTGCTGCGAAATCCGCTGCTGCGTCACAGCCGGCCGCACTCAACCCGCGTGGCAGCTTCCAGGACCTGATACTGACACTACAGCAATTCTGGGGACGTCAGGGCTGCGTCGTGCTGCAACCCTATGACATGGAAGTGGGCGCGGGCACATTCCATCCAGCGACGACGCTGCGCGCGCTGGGGCCGAAGTCTTGGAACGCCTGCTATGTGCAGCCCTCCCGCCGTCCCAAGGACGGCCGCTATGGCGAAAACCCCAACAGGTTGCAGCACTACTACCAGTTCCAGGTCATCATGAAGCCGTCGCCGCCAGACATCCTGGACCTCTATCTGCAGAGCCTGGATGCCATTGGCATCGATACCAAGGTCAACGACATACGCTTCGTCGAGGACGATTGGGAAAGCCCGACGCTAGGCGCCTGGGGGCTTGGCTGGGAGGTCTGGTGCAACGGCATGGAGGTGACGCAGTTCACCTACTTCCAGCAGGTGGGCGGCTATGACTGCACACCCGTCGCCGGCGAAATCACCTACGGACTGGAGCGCCTCGCCATGTACGTGCAGGGCGTGGACCGCGTCTTCGATCTGAACTTCAACGGCCGCACCGACGAGCGCAAGCTGACCTATGGCGATGTGTTCCTGCAGGCCGAGCAGGAGTATTCCCGCTACAACTTCGAGCATGCCGACACCGATATGCTGCTCGCCCACTTCCGCGATGCCGAGAAGGAATGCAACGCGCTGCTCACTGCCGGTGCCAAGGATGGCAAGCACGAGCTGGCACTGCCGGCCTACGATCAGGCGATCAAGGCTTCGCACATTTTCAATCTGCTCGACGCTCGCGGCGTTATCTCAGTCACAGAGCGCCAGAGTTATATTTTGCGCGTGCGCGACCTGGCGAAAGCCTGCTGCACCGCATGGCGCGCGACCGCGGGTGGCGGCGCGGCGGGGTAGTGCCCCTACGCAATTTATGATTTCGACAGCACCTCGGAAGAGACGTCCGCTGCAGCGCAGCATGAGTTGCGTTGGAACGTGTCGACGCATGATTGGTTCTGCATGCACGACGCTCGCTGACATTTCGAGGCAGCATCTTACGTTTGATTGGTGCGATTGATTGGCCGAGACGCGAAATTCGGCGCAAGGTTTCGCGGCTAACGACAGGGTGCCTCCCATGCTCGAACTCAGCCAAATCAACGAAATCTTGAACGAGACACCCCTATTCGCCGGGTGCGCGCCAGCTTCGCTTGCGGCCATTGCCCAAGCCGCCAAGGTGCGTGATTACGCTAAGGGCGAGGTCATCTACAACGCCGGAGATCAGGCACTGGAAATGTACGTCCTGATTCTTGGTCTCGTTAGCTTCAAGACCAAATCCGGGGAAGGCCACCTGCACGTCGAGACGCTGATGAAGCGGCACATGGTGTTTGGATGGGCAGCACTCATACCGGAGCATCCGCGCCGGCTAGGCAGCGCGACATGCATGGATGCTTCCAAGGTGCTGACGATCAACGGCGATACGATCATGGCAATCCTGGCGGAGCATCCTCAGTCGGGATTTGTCGTCATGAAGCGGCTGTGTTCGATGATCGCCAGCACGTTCACCGACAAGAAGTAGGCAGCGTCGCGCTGGAACAATCGCAGCGACCAATTGAGGTGCTGGCGACACTATCGGGAATAGGGAAAAACTCAGGCCTTCACAAGGCCTCCCCCGCCGCGACGATGAGGCCGATGCGCCCTTGCGTTCCAGACTAACCGCAAGGACAAACGCGAATGGCGAACAGGCCGCGCTATTTGCAAAGCTTTGCGCGGATCACGCAGACCTGCTGCGAACCATCCGGCCTGCACTTTTCGCGCTTGCTCTTGACGCTATAGCCCGATGCCGCCGATCCGACCTTGGCGCCCGATGCCATCCATGCTGCCCACATGCCCCAGTCGGTATCCTGCAGCACGGCTTCCCACGCCTGGAATCGCGCTTGCTGGGTGTCGAAACCCCAGCCACGTCCGGCCTTGTTCATGCAGCCGGCGTTGGCTTGCGCGGCGAATGTCATGGTGATGACGATGGCGGCTGCGGCCGCGCTGACAACAGTTTTCATGACGTCCCCTGTGTTGACGCCGGGAACTATAGCGCCGATGCACAGGTTAGGGCAGCGCCTTGTTGGCCTGCGCTGTCCGGGGTCAGCGTACCAGAGCGAGAAACAGTGAGGTCTATTCCGCCGCGTCTACCGTTTCGCGCCGTGCCAGGATCTGGTAGGCGGAGCTGATGCGTTCAAACATCTGCGCCATGTAGTTGGCAACTTCGTCCGGCAGCGTCACGGCATTATATTGGTCCGGATGGTATTTCTTGGCCAACCGTGCATAAGCTCCACGGATAGCATCGTTACTGGCATCAGGATTGACACCGAGCACGGCGAACGGACTATCGCTTTCCGCCGTCTTCGGCGGCGTCAACTTCGGCGCTTTCCGTGCCGACTGTTCAACGATCTCCTGGATGGCATCCTTCGATACGAATTTCGTGACGCCTCCAAAATCCTCGAACTCGATGAAACGGTTGGAGCCGTTGAGCTGCTTGACGAGCTGCGAACCGTAAGGAACCACGATCTTGCCGAGCAGATGCCGGCCGTCCGACATTTTCAGTTCAGCCGCAACAGTGAGGTTGTTGGAGTTGCCGTTCTCAAACATCGTCGCTTCCGATACTCATGGATATGAGCAATATTCGGATAGACAGCTGAAAAAACCATTGAGACATTTGAAAAAATGCCGGTCTTCAGACCGTGGGAAATTGATTTCTACACGGACAAGCTGTCAATACCTGCGGTTTTGATCGAGGCAAGGGGGAACGGGCGCAGATGGGAAAATGGAAGGAATGACCGTCGGGTCTTTGCTGGTGGTTGCTCTTGATGCGGGGTGGTGGTCCATTTTTGGTGACAGCCGCCAGCTCGGCGCAGCCACCCTGATCGCAATTGCAGCGGTTGTCTTTGGGGTGATCGTGCAGCGCTTCTGGCCGCGGTCTATGCAACCTGTGCTGTTTGGCTGGCTCGCCGCTCTGGGGTTTGTGGCAGTCCTGGCCTATGCGGGCGTCGCCAGTGCGGGCGTCGTGCTTTGGCTCTTCATCGCTATGTCGGTGCTGCTCGGCATCCTGGCGCTTGTTTTCAACTAGCTGGAGCAGGTCTGCGCGCCTGGTTCCGGTGGGTGTCGGTCCAGCACCCAGTCCCGGATAATTCCCTTGGCAAACAAATCATGGCGATGGCCATTGCCCTGCGCTAGAACGGCCTGAACACCGACGGCACCCGCTGTTTTCCCACCCTCCAGACTGGAGCCGCACCATGATCCCTGCCAGCGTCCTCGGCGCTCTCATCCTCGGCATTCCGCTTCTCGTGCTTGCCTGGGTTTTCCTGCACCGCCAGCGGCCCGTGTTCTATTTCGCCGTGGTGCTGATCCTGGTCGGGCTGGGCTATCAGATCACGACGGGCGCGTCGGAAGACATCGCCCACATGGTGCTGGGTGCGCCCGAGCCCGTAGCGGCACCTGCCGCGCAACCCGCCAATTGAAACTGACTGCGATACATTCATGTCCGAACTGCTGCTTGAGATCTTCTCGGAAGAGATTCCCGCCCGCATGCAGGGCCGCGCCGCCGACGACCTGAAGCGGCTGGTCCTGGACGGCCTCAAGGCGCGCGGTCTGGACGTCGGTGAGGCGATGAGCTTTGCCACGCCGCGCCGGCTGACGCTGGCGGTCGAAAAGGTGCCCGCGAAATCCCCGGCGATCTCCGAGGAGCGCAAGGGGCCGCGCGTCGGCGCGCCGGAAAAGGCGCTGGAAGGATTCCTGAAGTCGGCCGGGTTGAAGTCGGTGGACGAGGCCGAGATCGTCAAGGACGAGAAGAAGGGCGACTACTACGTCGCGAAAATCGAAAAGCCAGGCCGCGCCGCCGCCGACATCGTCGCCGAGACCATACCCGAGGTGATGGGCAAGTTCCCGTGGCCGAAGTCGATGCGCTGGGGCTCGTCGAGCTTTCAGTGGGTGCGCCCGATCCATTCGGTGTTGTGCCTCTTGGGCGGCAAGGTTGTGCCGTTCGAGGTCGCGGGACTGACGAGCGGCGACGAGACGCGCGGCCACCGTTTCCACGGGCGCGACGCGATCCAGGCCAAAAGCTTCAAGGACTACGGCACCAAGCTGATGCAGGCGAAGGTGCTGCTGCCCGCCACCGAACGGCAGGCGGCGATTGCCGAGCAGGCGCGCGAGATTGCCAGCAAGGCAAAGCTCGAATGGATCGAGGACGAGGCGCTGGTGGCCGAGAATGCTGGCCTCACCGAATGGCCGACGGTCTACATGGGCGCGTTCGACAAGGCATTCCTCGATGTGCCGGCCGAATGCCTGATGACGTCGATGAAGCAGCATCAGAAGTGCTTCTCGCTGAAGGACCCCAAGACCGGCAAGCTCGCCAACAAGTTCCTTCTCGTCTCCAACCTGATCCCAACCGATGACGGCAAGGCGATTGTTGCAGGCAACGAGAAGGTGATCGCGGCGCGGCTGTCGGATGCCAAGTTCTTCTGGGAGCAGGACCTGAAGAAGCCGCTCGACGAGATGGAGCTGGCATTGGAAGGCATCACCTTCCACGAGAAGCTGGGCTCGCAGAAAGAGCGCGTGGAGCGCATCGCGGAACTGGCGCACGAGCTCGCCGGAGCGGTCGATGCCGATCCGGATGACGCGCGGCGTGCGGCGCAGCTCTGCAAGGCGGACCTCGTGTCTGGCATGGTCGGTGAATTCCCCGAGCTGCAGGGCCTGATGGGTCGTTACTATGCGGAGAAGGCGGGCACGAAGCCCGAGATCGCGCGCGCCATCGAGCTGCACTACAAGCCCAAGGGTCCGTCAGACACGGTGCCGAAGGAGGAAGAGGGCGACAGTGTCGCGATTGCCGTCGCGCTGGCCGACAAGCTCGATACGCTGGTGGGGTTCTGGGCGATTGGCGAGAAGCCGACCGGCTCCGGCGATCCCTATCAGCTCCGCCGCGCGGCGCTGGGTGTCATTCGCATCTGCATCGAGAATGATCTGCGGCTGTCGCTCACCCGAAAAATAAGAATTGCATTTGGCGAACTATTGAAGCGAACAGGGGGAATCGAAGGCCCCTTAGGCAAGCATGTTTTAGCCACAGATTACTTCAAAGAACTAAGTGGCTCCGAGTTGTCTCCTGCCGAATTTTTTGCAGGAAGCTTCCCAAGTTCACTGATGGCCTTCTTCGCTGACCGGCTGAAGGTCTACCTGCGTGACCAGGGCAAGCGTCACGATCTGATCGACGCTGTGTTCGCATTGGAAGGTCAGGACGATCTCGCACTCATCGTCAAGCGTGTCGAAGCGTTGGATGGATTCCTCAAGACCGATGACGGCGCCAACCTGCTCGCAGGCGTCAAGCGCGCGTCCAATATCCTCGCCATCGAGGAAAAGAAGGACAAGGTGCGCTACGACGGCGACGTTTCAGGCCCGCTTCTCACAGAACCTGCCGAGCGAGATCTCGCCGCCGCGATTGCCAAGGTGAAGTTCGACACGATTGCCGCGATCAACGTCGAGAACTTCGAGGGCGCAATGCGCGCACTCTCGGAACTGCGCGGCCCCGTCGATACCTTCTTCGACAAGGTGATCGTCAACGCACCCGATGCAAAGCTGCGCGAGAACCGCCTGAAGCTCCTGAACGAGATCCGCGCCGCCACGCTCACCGTCGCCGACTTCTCCAGGATCGCGGGCTAGGCATACCCCTTGGTCCTCCTATGCCCGTCATCCCGGACTTGGTCCGGGATCCAGGCACGCCGCCGCACATGAGGTACAGGCGGTGAAATGGGCGCAAGCGGCGGGCGCGTATTCACCCATATCGAAAGAGCGCTAAAGCGTGTCCAGGTTCCTGCCTTCACGGGAATGGCGGCGGATTGTTGGGTCAATACATGAGGCAATGTGCGGGGGTTCGGGCAATTCCCTCGTGTGCTAGGCCGGTTCCCAACGATAAGTCAGGGAGGCCCGCGCGATGGCGGACGACGACAAGCAGGAAACGAGACAGGTCACGGCGATCATATTTCTGGACCGCCCGGCCAAGCCCGATGCCAAGCGCCTGAAGGAGCGCTTCGGCGAAATCCTGCCGATCGGCGACAACGTCTCGCAGGAAGAAAACGTGGCGGTCATCCCGTGTGACGGCAGCATGTTGATTGCGGGTCTCGTCGATACGCCCCTGCCCGAAAAGCACTGGCGCGAATGGGCGGACGCGGCGTGGTGGTGGCCGGAAGCCGAGGAGATGATGCGGCAGAACCAGGCGCACATCATCGTCTCCTCGACCTGGGACAAGTCGACCAGGATCGACGCGCATTTGAAGCACATGCTCATCGTCCGCGAATTCGTCGAGCAGCTGCCCGCGATTGGTGTCGCCTGGGGCAACGTGCTGGTGTCGGCCAATCAGTTCGCCGGTGAATTCCACCGCTTCCAGACCGAGAACATCCTGCCCGTGCGCGTCTGGGTCCTCATCCAGCTTTCAGGCGACGGCGAAGGTGGCACCATCGTTTCCACGCTCGGCATGAACCAGTTCGACCTGCGCGAGATCGAGGCCAACTCAGCACCCATGGAACCGAAGGATGCGCTGGAGTTCGTCAACAATCTCGCGGGCTACCTGCTCACCAACGGGCCGGTCATCAACGACGGCGACACGGTGGGAGGTTCTGAGGAGCAGCGCATCCGCATGCGCTTTGCGCCATCGTTCCGCGAGGGACACGGCGAAGTCTACCTGCTCGATTTCGAGCGCAAGGACGGCCCCGATCCGCTGAAGCCCGGCGATACCTTCACGAAGAAGTTCTACGGCAAGCTGAACTGACGTTTTCACCACCGAGCAACGCTATCCGCCGCGAGCGCTGGCGTGGCAGGCGAACATGCTGTTGTTGACGTGTGCGGCTTCTGGAAATCCATGATCGGATCTTCCAAACACGGAATGCTCTGAAAGAAGGAAGGGCCGGGCTCCATGAGGGCGACGGGGGGAGTAGCCTTGGAGCCCGGCCTTTTGAGGTGCGCACGCCGGGGACGGGGGAGGCGTCGAGGGGGGTAGGCGGCGCACCGAACTTGACTTGAAAACGTCGGCCCTGAAGTTTGGTTCCGCAAATCTCAAGAATATTCCTGTTGCTTGCGGGAGGGGCAGTTAATCCTATGCAAAATCAGCGCGTTGGCGACTTCTCAAAAGGGCGGGGCTCCCGCAGGCAACGACGTCAAGGCCACGATCAGGCTCACCATCAAGGTCGAGCCCAAGGTGGCCGCAAACAGAAAACGTAGCGCGAAACTCATGATTATCTCTCCGCTGGGGGGCGAATTTTCTTATCGCCACCATGACGGAGTGCCAGGTCACATGCCAACCAAAGCCGGGTGAGTGCGCCGTGAGATGTCCGTGAAATCGCGTGATGTGCGTGAGACGGAACCGATGAGAGCGCCCAGGATATTCAACGCCGCCGCAGCGGCAGCATCAAGAACCAAAGAAGCGCGGTGCCGCCGACCAGAAGAGCGAGCCGCCCGCCGACGCCCTTGGGCATGATTCCCGCTTGTATGAGATGACGGCCGAGAAGCATGGCGATCGCAATGCCGCCGCCGACCGAGATCAGCAGGTGCATGAAGTCACCCAGCAGACTGGAGCTCCGTTTTGTCGTGGTGCTTATGTCCGATGATGTCGGCCGCACCAGCGCACCCAGTATGAGGGCCGTCGCGACACCGCCGACGATGGACACAACCAGTTCGGTCAAGATAGGCATGAGCATCTCACAACGCAGAACGCAAAGATCAGACAAACTGGCTGAAGATCATGGCAAACACACGATTGCTGTTCGTCTACGGAACCTTGATGTCAACGGCCAGGGCGGCAATGGGGACCGGCGAGCGCGCCCGGCTTGACGGTGTTAGCCGCGTCGTTGGTCCCGCCCGCGTCGCAGGCCACCTCTTTGATCTGGGCGCATATCCAGGTCTGGTGGTCAAGGTGGCGGGCGGCGGCGGCAGCGGTTTCGTCGATGGCGAACTCCGCGAGCTTCACGACGAGGGGGCCGTGTTCTCCTGGCTTGATCGCTACGAGGGCATCGATCCCATCGCCCCCGATGACAGCGAATATCGCCGCGAGCTGCGAAAAGCCTGGCTTACGGCGTCCGGCACGGAGCAGCACGACGCGCTCATGGCGTGGGTCTACATCTATCAAGGCCCGCTCGACAGCGCTCATCTCATCGCTAGTGGGCGCTGGCCCGGATAGGCAGCGGCCAACGCCAACGGTGTCGTCGGCATCGGCAATCGCCAGCTGTGCCGCGCGGATCCTAGCCCACCGGTGTCGTCTTCGCGTAGGCCGGCACGGCGTTCCCGAAATGATCGAGCCAGTTGACGAGCCGTGGCCGGTCGGTACGCCAGCGACGCCCGTGCCTGAGGTCGAGATGCCCCAAGGCGGCTGCGAGCGAAAGATGCGCATAGTCGGGCTGCACATCCCAGCCCAGCGGGTGCTGGTCGAAATAGTCGAGCCCCGCATCAACCTTCTGCTGCTGCCGGGAAATCCAGTCGGCATTGTGATGTTCGGCAGTCCGGAACCGGCTCTCATAGAAAATCAGGATCCCGGCTTCGGCAATGCCGTCTGCCAAAGCCGCAAGCCGCAGCGTGGCCCAGCGGTCAGGGCCATGCTCCGGGATCAGCCGCGGCGCATCGGGTTCGCCAAGAGTATCGATGTATTGGCAGATCACGGCGCTGTCGAACAGCGGCGTGCCGTCATCGAGCACCAGCACCGGAATCTTGCCCAGCGGATTGAATTTCATCAGCTCGGCATTCCCTGGTGGATTGGTGTCGGCATTCACCGTTTCGATCTGGTCGTCGACACGCTTGATGGCAGCCGCCAGCAGCACTTTGCGGCCGAATGGCGTGGTGGGCGAAGTGAAAAGTTTCATCGGTTGTTCCGGTGCATGTGGGTGCGGCCCACATCTTTGCGGAACAGGACCCGCCAACAACAAGGCCGCTTGGTGCGCCAGCGTGCCAACCTGGAGGCGGCAGCGCAACAAATAGATCGGCGAAGATGCCGGGATCGCCGGTTGCATGGCCTGGATCGGCAGCGCGAGTGCTTGATAAAACATTTGCATCAACAACGACTTGTTGGCGATTGAAGATGCCGCGCAAGCATTATGGAATTGTTGCATAGAAGGGGCAGGCGAGCCGTGCCGAATGGCCCTCTTTCCGCCCGGACGATCCCCGCAGATCGTGCCACCTGCCCCTTCTAGACCGAGGTTTAGCAGGGCTATTGCGCTGCAACTTCCCCTCCATTTGGAAATGCAGCTTCGCAGTCACAATGCCGTCGCAAAGAGTTATCCCGCAAGGCACGCATGTGCCTCCATCGTTGATGTGCGTGATGATAACTGCGGCGCGTCTGCCCAAAACAATTCAGCGTCAGATATCCCGCTCAGCGTCGGCATTCGCTTGCTCGTAGGCTTCGCCCGCCAGCAGCCACTCTTCTTCGGCAGTCTCCAGCTGCTTGGCGAGTTGACCGCGTGTGATGACAGCTTTTTGCGCGCGTTCGGGCTGCTGTACGTAGAGGTCTCCATCGGCCAGCAGAGCATCGAGTTTGCCAAGCTCGGACATGAGCCGCGTGACCGTCTTCTCTGCTGTGTCCATGGCCTTCTTGAGTGGGGCCAGTTCGGCACGTCGTTCCGCCGCGGCACGGCGTTGGTCGGCGCGGTTTTGACTGCCCGTCCGTTGAGCTTCGGCTGTTGCCGCTGCCGCTTCGTTGCCGCGACTGCGCGCACCGCGTTCCGCCAGTAGTTCCGCCCGGTAGCTGTCGATGTCGCCGTCGTAGTTTTTCACCGTGCCGTTCTTGACGAGCCATAACCGGTCGGCCGTGGCAGCAACCAGGTGGCGGTCATGACTGATGAGTATGACGGCCCCCTCATACGCCATCAGCGCATGTATGAGTGCTTCGCGGCTGTCGACATCCAGATGGTTGGTCGGCTCGTCCAGGATCAGCAGATGCGGCTTGTGGAAGGCGGTGAGCGCCAGCAGCAGCCGGGCCTTCTCGCCGCCGGAAAGATTGGCGCACTTGGTGTCGGCCTTCTCAATGCCGAAGCCGAATGTGCCAAGCCTCGTGCGCCGCTGTGCCTCGGTGGCTTCAGCCATCAGATCGACCATGTAGTCGTAAGGTGTGCGCTGCGGGTTGAGTTCGTCGAGCTGGTGCTGCGCAAAATAGCCGACCTCGATCCTGGCCGCGCCAAGCACACGACCATGCGAGGGCGCAAGCTTGCCGGAAATCAGCTTGGCGAAGGTGGATTTGCCGTTGCCGTTCTGCCCGAGCAGCGCGATGCGGTCATCCTGGTCGATCCTGAGATCGAGATTTGAAAGGATGGCAGGACCATCGCCATAGCTGGCAGCCGCCGCCTCCAGACGCAGTATGGGGCTGGCGATGAGCTTCTCTGGACTGGGCAGCAGGAAAGGTGCGACGTGCTCGTCGACCTGCTCGGCGATCGGCTGCATCTTGGCCAGTGCCTTGACGCGGCTTTGCGCCTGCCGGGCCTTGGTCGCTTTCGCCTTGAAGCGGTCGATGAATACCTGGATGCGGCGGCGCTCGTCGTCCTGCTTCTTCTTGAGTTTCATTTCCAGGCGTTGGCGCTCGCGCCGTGTCTCCTCGAACGTATCGTAGCCACCCGAGTAGAGCGTCAGCCGGCCGCGTTCCAGGTGCAGGATCGAGGAGACAGCGCTGTTGAGCAGATCTCGGTCATGGCTGACGATGAGCACGGTGTGCGGATAGGACCGCAGATAGCTCTCCAGCCACAGCGTGCCTTCAAGATCGAGATAGTTGGTCGGCTCGTCGAGCAGCAGCAGTTCAGGCTCCAGGAACAGCACCGATGCAAGCGCCACACGCATGCGCCAGCCGCCGGAAAAGGCACGGCAGGGCTGGCGTTGCGCTGCCTCGTCGAAGCCAAGGCCGGCGAGGATCTGAGCCGCGCGGGCGGGTGCTGAATGGGCATCGATGTCTATAAGCCGGATCTGGATTTCGGCAATGCGGTGCGGATCGGTTGCCGTTTCCGCTTCAGCCAGCAGCGCAGCACGCTCTGCATCCGTCGAAAGTACCCAGTCGATAAGGCTGATCTCGCCGCCGGGCGCTTCCTGCGCGACATAACCCATACGATGGTTTCGCGGCAGCCCGATCGAGCCCGAATCCGCAGCCAACTCTCCGGTAATCAGCCGCAGCAGTGTCGTTTTGCCAGCGCCGTTGCGGCCGACGAGGCCGACCTTGTGGCCGGCGGGGATTGCCACGGTGGCACCCTCGAGGATCGGCTTGCCGGCGATACGGAAGACGAGATCATTGATGTGGAGCATATGTGGCGGCCCAGGATCGGCTGCGCGTCAGTTGGCAATGCCAAAGCGCGCAAGGATGCGGACCATGGCGAAATAGGCGGCAGCCGTCAAACCCGCCGCAATGGCGAGGCTTGGCCAGAAGCTCCAGCCGGCGCGCAACAGCCACGGCAAGGCGATGAAAAAGACAAGCGACGGCAGCACCAGCCAGAATATGTCGGTTGCAAGCGCGGCAATGCGCTCGGTGTCGCCGGTATCAAACCACAGCCAGATGATGGCGATGAGCGACGTCAAGGGTAGCGACGCGACCAGCGCGCCAAACAACGTGGAGCGCTTGGCGATTTCTGCAATGGCGACGATCAGCAAAGCCGTGACGGCAAATTTGACCCCGGTCTGCAGCATGGAAATTTAGCCGGCAACGACGGGACGAAGCGTTTCAAACAGTAGCCGCTCCTGCACGGCGCTGTCTGAAATGGCGATGTGGGCCTGAAACCATTCACGCACCATTTTGCACACGCGATCGGCTGGCGCCTTCGCCAGCGCCTTGGGGTCTGCGAAGAGCTGCAGGTCGGCTTGGCTCCAGCCAAGCTTGCCCAGTTCGGCGGCGAGCACGTCGTAATCTTCCTTCTTCGGCCGATTGTGCGAGGCCGGAGCGGTCTTGCCTGCATCGACTGCTTCGAACACGGCGATTGCTTGCGCCTCAAGCGGCTTTGCTTCCTGCGGCTGATCGAACAGGTCGATGATGGCAGGGTTGGCCTCACCCTGGCTGATGAAACCGTAGCAGACGTTTGCGCCGCGGCTGGAGAGCGACTGCAGATTTGCAAGGAAAGCGTCGGCAATGCCCTTGAGTTTGGTGGTATCGGCCTTGAGCGCGTTCTCCGCGTTGCGGCGGCGGAGTGCG
The DNA here is from genome assembly GCA_020442165.1 of Hyphomicrobiaceae bacterium. GTDB lineage: Bacteria > Pseudomonadota > Alphaproteobacteria > Rhizobiales > Hyphomicrobiaceae > JAEUMD01. Next base: position 107,924 of record JAGRKV010000054.1, read on the forward strand.
ACCATCGCCTCGACCATGTGCTTGGTGGCGTCCCGTTCGGGCTGCCGGGCGTCGATCAGCTTGGCCGCTTCTCCAATCTGCTCCTTGTACCAGTCTGAATGCTCTTTCTTCATGTAAGTCCAAAGAGCGCTCTTCTGATAGCGGGCATCGAGCGTTGCGGTTGTCGTGCTCACCGGCGACTGAGGTGGCGGCGCGGGAGGTATCTGCGCAGCTGTCGGAGCCATCACGGCTTCGGGCGTCACGATCGTCCCCACAGGTGCGGGCGGTTTTTCATTCGCCTGTTGGACAGCCGCTGGCGGCGGCTTAGCCGGTGCCGCCGGTTTCGGTTTGTTCATTACTGCCGTCGCAACGGGTTTGGCTTTGACGACCGGCACCGTTGAGGGCTTCTCTGCCAATCCCGCCAGTTGCAGGATGGCATCTTTGTGCGTGTAGATGTAGGCGCCGCTGCCTCCGATCATCGCGATAAGCAGGCTTGCCATGACAAGGCGCTTTGCAGCACTGGGACGGCGAACCTCGTCGTCAACGTGAGGCTGAGTGACCGCGGCGCGATTGGCAGCATCACGATCGCCACTATGCCGGCGCGAGGGCGCCGTGATCGTTGGCTGATGTGTGATCGGCCCGTTGTCGACGGTTGCGGAAGGGGCGGCGGTTCCTGCCGCAGCGGCCGGACCGGCTGTAGGCGCCGCCCATCTGGAAGACGGTTCACCAGGCTGCACAGGGTTGGCCGTTGCACCACCGCTGCCACTGGAGCGAAATGGTGATGCCGTGTCCTCGTGCGCAACGGCTTTTTCCGGACGTTGTTCTCGCGCGGCTTCGGCGGAGCGAGCCTCTGCGCCACCACTGGCCGCCATAGCCGCGCTGGGGGCACTCTTGCCACTTTGGTTCCCGCTGGAAGCGGCTTCCGCCGTCCGCTCGCGAGGCGCCTGCTCCGCCTTGGACTCGGGCGGCGCGGCAGGAGCGCTTGGCAGAGAAGGGGCAGGAGCTGCGGTTGGCGGCGGGAAAATGGCGGTTGCCGGCTGCCAGTCCGTGAAACCAGGGCGCCAAATAAGATCCGACGGTTTCAAATGGCCATTAGTGACGAACAGGCGCATCTCGACGTCCGAAATCGGTCCATGCTGCTGCCCATCGCGCGCGATGTACCACTGGATCTCGGAAGCGTTATCCGTCATTTAGGCTCGTCCGTCCCCGCATCAAACCCCGCGATAGCCGCAGCCCGTCGCAGCCGCACCGCACATCTAAGTGATATGCCAGAGCCGACTTTTTGGGCCGAACATGGCTCAACGTCAATCCGAGACCGCGGATTTCCCGGGGGTAGCTGCACCGGCCCGGCCACGCTCGCCGACTGCGCCGATATCGCGCAACACGTTGTGTTGAACCCAAGAACCGGGCAAGAGCGCGGCGAGATCGTTGCCGCGTCATGATATTTGCCCGCTGGCCTGCTTGAAGGTGCCTTTCGTGGGGGCTATAAGGCGCCGCGATTGAAAACATCCGAAATCAGGCATATCGAGAGACAAAACACATGGCCATTGAGCGCACCTTCTCCATCATCAAGCCGGACGCGACGCAACGCAATTTGACCGGCGCCATCAACGCGGTCATCGAGAAGGCTGGCTTGCGGATCGTCGGCCAGAAGCGCGTGCGCTGGACCCGTGCCCAGGCCCAGAAGTTCTATGAGGAGCACGCCGCGCGCCCGTTCTATGGCGAACTCGTCGACTTCATGACGTCAGGTCCGATCGTGCTTCAGGTGCTGGAGGGCGAGGGCGCCATTGCCAAATATCGCGAAGTAATGGGCGCGACCGACCCGAAGGAAGCCGCCGAGGGCACCATCCGCAAGCAGTTCGCCGTGTCGAAGGGCGAGAACTCCACGCATGGCTCTGACAGCCCGGCGTCGGCTGAACGCGAGATCGCGCTCAACTTCCGGCTCGACGAGATTGTCGGCTAGGCCAAGTGCCCCGTTCACGCGGCTCGACAACGCGCAATAGAAGATTATGCGGGCGGCATCCCACGGTGCCGCCCGTTTTGCTTTCAGCTGCCGCTCGGCTGGCCCGCCGATAAATTTCGACAATGCCCTAGATCTCGGTGCAGCAATGAACAAGACAACGCCGGCGATCTCTCGCCGGCGTTGTCTTGTTCAATCAATTCTCGGTTGCCTTGCAGCAGGTTCACCCCAGCTCGTGCATCTTGAACATCAGGCCGCCTTTGGGTGTCAGTGTCACCGTGGCGTTGATGCCCGCTGGCATTGGGCCGACGTATTCGGGGCGGAAGCGGCGCAGCAGCAATGCCAGCGCAAGCGTGTTCTCCACCTGGCTCATGGCGCCGCCAATGCAGGAGCGTTTGCCTGCACCAAACGGGATATAGGAATACTTCACCTGCCGCTTGGCGGACTTATCCATCCAGCGCTCGGGGCGGAACTCTTCCGGTTCATCCCAGAAGCGGGCGTTATGGTGTGCCGAATAGCCAAACAGCACAATGCGGTCGCCGGCCTTGATTTCCTTGCCACCGATGACGTCGTCCTGCGCGGCAACACGGATCAGGCCCCAGACCGGCGGATAAAGCCGCATGGTCTCCTGGATGACGGAGCGCGTGTAGACGAGCGCGGTATAATCGGCAGCGGTCGGTTCGCGGTCGCCCAGAACCTCCTCGCTCTCCTTGATAACCCGCGCCGCAGCTTCAGGATGTGTCGACAGAAGATAGAGCGCCCACGCAAGAGTAAGCGCGGTGGTCTCAGTGCCAGCCCACAGATACTGCTTGATCTCGTCGATCGCCTGCTGCTGGTCGAATTCCGGGATGTCGGGATCGGCCACGCATGCTTCGATGATCTTCAACAGCGTCTTCTCGCGGTGATCGCGCGGGTCTGCCGCCATGACCGCCGGTGGCACGTCGGCCCACGCTTGCATGGCCTTGGCCGCATCAAATTCGGTCGCCTCGTAGGTATCGCCCGACTTCTTCTTCTCGCGGATGCCCTTGTGCTCCTGCACATCCGTATAGGTCTTCACATACTTGAAGACGACGTGAGGATTGAACGGCATGTCACGGTCGAATAGCGCCTTGCAGATCATGTCAGCGGCAAGCGTCCAGGTCTGCTCGACCATCTCGAACGCCTCGCCCGACTTTGAGTACTGCGCCCACTGCTCCATCTTCTGCTTGATTGCCGCGGTGAAGAACGGGATGTAGTCGGCAAACGCATCCGGGTGGAACGCCGGCTGCTGCGGCATGCGGATCTTCTGCCACAGCGCTCCATCGTTGGTAATCATCGATTTGCCGAAGATCGGCTTCAGGCCGTCGAAGTACTTGATGTAGTTGTCCGCCTTCGACACCAGAACATGCTTGAACAGTTCCGGTTCGGTAATCAGCACAACGCGCTCCGATCCCATGTTGACCGGAATGACGGGGCCATACCGCTCCGCCATCTTCAGCATGATTGCCATGGGGTTGTCGGTGTTGCCCTTGAGCAGCGGCGTCAGTTTGAACCAGACGCTCTGCTCTTCGCCGAGCTGCTGCGCGTGCGCTTGGATCGCGTTCATTCAAAGGTCTCCGGACCATGCGCGGCATGCAAAACGGCCGCCGCGCCATTCTTGAGAAGTTCGTCGCTCGCCGCCCTCGGCCAAGGTCCGCTCCCCGTTGTGCAGGCCGCGCCAGCCAGGGCAGACGCAAGCTCTCTTTCTTCTTGGCGCCGAATATTACATCTGCGCGAAATACAAAAACCAATGCCTCGCAACCGCCGGAACGGTTGCAAGTTTGGTGCTCCCGTACCACCACAGATCCGCAGGTGTCCATGTAACTGGTCAAGCTGGCGCAAGTTTAGCGCTGGCCGTGGTCGAAAAGGCCACGCACAGTTCGTCTAGCTTCTTGCTTGAAATGTTGCGAGATCAATGCTTTGCGCTGGTTAATCGGTCGGGCGCGCTGCTGCGACTTGCCGCAGCCGTCAACCAGTTGAAGCCGATCACGGTGTCTTGATCGGGCAGGCTATTTGCCAATGCCTCGGGCTGAGGTGCTCGCGCCCTGCGAGGATAATTAATTAGCGCCGCAGGGCAGGGCTGAAGAGAGGCGGTGGCGGATCGTCGGGATGATGCCGGGTCACCTCCTCGTCCTCCACCGTCACGGCACCCGAGGCGACGAGGCTGAGCGCATGAGGGTAAAGTTTGTGCTCGGCAGCCAGGACGCGCTGGGCCAGCGATTCGGGCGTGTCTCCTGCCAGAACGGCGACGGCGGCTTGCGCGATGATTGGCCCGGTATCCATTTCCAGCCGCACGAAATGAACCGTGCAGCCGTGAATGCGGACGCCGTCGCGCAAGGCCCGCTCATGAGTGTCGAGCCCAGGAAATGACGGCAATAGCGAAGGGTGGATGTTGAGCTGACGGTTCTTCCACCGGTCCACGAAGCCGCCCGTCAGCATCCGCATGAAACCGGCATTGCAGATGAGATCAACCTTGGCGTCGAGAAGGGCCTGATGCAGCTTGGCCTCGAACGCCATCCGGGTGGCAAAATCCTTGTGGTCGATGACGACAGTTGCGATGCCGGCCTGCTGGGCCAGCGCTATGCCGCCCGCGCTTGGCCGATTGGAAATCACGACCGCGATTTCCGCAGGGTATTCGGGCGCACGCGCAGCCTCGATCAGCGACACCATGTTGGAGCCGCGCCCGGAAATGAGAATACCGACACGCTTCTTCATGCTCATGCGAGGTGATTACGGCGTTTCGCCATGGCTGCAAAGCCCCGTCGTCCGGGATGGCGCAACAAGTCTGTGCATGGTTGCGCGCTGGACCTCCCCCGTTACCGCGCCCTGGCGTCGCTGCCGCCAAACATGTTCGCCGCACCCCACATCAGCTGGCCAAGCGCATGTCCGCCGAAGTAGCTCGTGACGATGAGCTGCGGTTCGTTGGGGTCCCACAGAGAGAACGCGCGCCCGATGACCGGCAGCGTCGGCAGCATTGCGGCGTTACGCCACCCCGGACGTGTCACGCGAGCCGCAGGCTTCCCGTATAATCGACCGCCCAGGCGTCGCCCTTGCCTTTTGCGTCGGATCGCTCACCAGTCGGTGGAATAATTTCCCCCAGAACGGTTGGAGTTTCGCCCGCACCAGCGAGCGCATCCATGACCTCGCCGGCCCGCGCCCGGTCGGCGACGACCACCATGCCGATCCCACAGTTGAAGGTGCGCAGCATCTCCGCTGCATCAAGCCGGCCAACCTTTGCCAGCCAGCCGAACACCGGCGGCACCGCAATGTTGGAAAGGTCGACGCGGGCAGCAACTTCAGATGGCAGCACGCGTGGAAGATTTTCCGAAAGCCCGCCGCCAGTGATGTGAGACAGCGCCTTGATGGCGCCACCCGGGCCGCCCCCGCCGGTTTCTTTCAACGCTGCCAGCAGTGGCCTGACATAGATCCGCGTTGGCGCCAGCAGCGCGGTGGCCAATGTCGTGCCGGGCGCGAACGGGGAATCGTCATGCCAGCCGAGCCCGGCCTCCTTCACCAGCCTGCGCACTAGCGAGTAGCCGTTAGAATGCACGCCCGAGGAGGAAAGTCCTATAAGTACGTCGCCCACCGCCATGTCGCTTCGCGGCAACAGTTGCCCCCGCTCAGCAGCACCGACTGCGAAACCGGCAAGGTCGTAGTCGCCCGCCTGATACATGCCGGGCATTTCCGCCGTCTCGCCGCCGATCAGCGCCGCTCCGGCCTGCCGGCACCCCTCCGCGATGCCGCCGACAACCGCCTTGGCAACCGTCACGTCGAGCTTGCCGCAGGCAAAATAATCAAGGAAAAACAGAGACTCCGCGCCCTGGACAACAAGATCGTTGACGCACATGGCGACAAGATCGATGCCGATCGTGTCGTGCAGGCCCGTGTCGATGGCGATCTTCAGCTTGGTGCCGACGCCGTCGTTGGCCGCCACCAGGATCGGGTCGGTAAACCCAGCACCCTTGAGGTCGAACAGGCCGCCGAAGCCACCCAGATCGGCATCGGCCCCCGGTCGGCGGGTGGCCTTGACCAGCGGCTTGATGGCCTGCACAAGGGCATTGCCGGCATCGATGTCGACGCCGGAATCGCGGTATGTGATGGGGGCAGCAGCCGTTTTTTCGGTCGGAGCCATGAAGCCTCGCTGAAGCTGCGGCTGGCCGCGCGGGGCCATGCGTAATGGGCCGGATGCGAATGGGCATTGCCCTCGTTCGTGGCCAGAACGGTCAGGTTGACGGCCAGACCCCGGACATGGCCCGATCGGGGCGAAGTTGCGGGGTGGTAGCAGGTCGCCGGGAGGCCCGCAACCAGGACACCGGCGGGGTAGCCAAGTGGTGGTGGAAAGCCAAGCGCTGCCCACAAGCCGGTGAGCCAGATCCAGACGGAGGGGCACGATGCGCAATTTGATGCCGGCGGCGGCGCACAATCTGGGGCTAAGCCGATGGGCACTGGTCGCAGCGCTGTCCATGGCGGCCGCTCCGTTGGCCGATGCCCGCGGTGCCGATGCCGTCTATACGGTCGGCAATTACCCCGTACAGGCCGCAGCCAAGAATGCCGTCGCGGCAAAGGATCAGGCCATCGCCGACGGTCAACAGGCGGCGTTCCGTTCGCTTCTGAAACGGCTGGTGCCGGTTACCGCCTACGGTCGCCTCAAGGCATTGAAAACCACCGATGCAAAGGCGCTGATCGATGGCTATGCCGTGCGCTCGGAGCGCAACTCGACCACCGAATACATCGCCAGTCTGGACTTCACGTTTCGCGCCGGTGCCGTGCGCAATCTGCTGGCGCGCGAGAATGTGCCGTTCGTCGAGGAGCAGGCCCCCGAGGTGATCCTCATCGCGGCGGTGCGGGATGGCGACAAGCTGTTGCGCGACGGCGAAGTCGCCAAGGCCTGGATCGACATCTGGCGCGACCTTGACCTGGTGAACGCTTTGACACCGCTGCGGCTGGAACCAATCAAGCCCGTCATCCATAACGACACGCTCAACATGCTTGTGGCGGGCGACGACAGCGCTATCCGCGTGCTCGCCAGCGAATACACGGGCGAGAATATCGTTGCCGCCATTATTGAGATCGATCAGCCAGCCAGCCGCGTCCACGTCACGCTGGCAGGACGCGACGCTGTCGGTGTTTTCAACCTGAAGCGCAGCTATCGGCTCTACGACGGCGACCTCGGCTACAGCATGGAAATGGCGGCCGTAATCTCCATGGGCATTGTTGAAGGTCGCTGGAAGTCCGTGAAGGATCGCGGCGCAGGCGGTTATGCCGCTGGTCCTGTTACCTACGGCGGCGGAGCAATCGAAACATATGGTGGTGGTGCTGCTTCTTCGGCGCCGGCTCCAGGCAGCGAACCGGTGCGCATGCAGGTGGAATTCAAGGGGCTTTCGGAATGGAACGCTGTTCGTTCCCGCGTACTCGAAACACCTGGCGTTTCGGGCGTGCAGATCGACGCGGTCTCAGCGCGCGGGGCTGACATGCAGCTGGCCTTCCCCGGTGGCGGCGAGGCACTCGCGACCGCTTTTGCCGCGCGCGGCCTGCGGCTGACCAATGTCGGTGGAAATTGGTTCTTGAGGTCAGGCTATTGAAGCCGGGCCGGGCCAGAACGGCAGGCGGGAGTTTACCCAGATCTGAAGCCATTGCTTCCGGGTAGAGTTACGCTTGTGCATGTATTGAACATTTGCAAGCTTCGGCGTTGGGGAATTGAGAATGTTGCGGGCAAGCGGGTGAACGGGGAGCTGGCGTGGAGATCGTTCCCAACCTGATTACGCTCGGCCGCGTCGTGCTGGTGCCGGTGGTATTCTGGCTGCTGCTGGGCGGCGAAATGCGCTGGGCATTCTATGTTTTCGTCATCGCCGGCATTTCCGATGGTGTCGACGGCTACCTTGCAAAGCGCTTCGGTTGGACATCCGAGCTGGGCGCCTATCTCGACCCGCTTGCCGATAAGCTGCTGCTCGTCTGCATCTTCATAGCGCTTGGCGTTGCCGGCCAGTTGCCGTCATGGCTGGTCATCGGCGTCGTCACGCGCGATGTTCTGATCGTCGCCGGCGTCATGCTGGCTTGGTTGCTGGCCAATCCGGTCCTCATTCATCCGCTCGTCATTTCAAAGCTGAACACAGTGGCGCAAATCGTCCTGGCCGCCCTGGTGATGGCAGATGAGGGCTTCGGCCTGGGCCTGGGACTGCTGCGCCAGATTCTCACCTGGGCAACGGCAATCTTGATCGTGGTGTCGCTTGCCGCCTATGCGCGGACCTGGTTGCGGCATATGACCGGTATTGACGGCGGAGCGCTCCGGGGTTGAAGCGCGGCGCGATGGTGGGACAGAGTTCCAGGGGGCATGCCGCCGCCGTCCGGCGCCGGTTGGTCGAGAAGCGTCACGCTTTGCGGCATCAGACCGCAGATAAGCGCATATGGATGGGGGAGAGAACATGAAGGCCGAACGGCAGGTACTGTTCTGGATGGGGGCTGCTCTCGTTCTCATTCTTGCGATCGGGCTGCTGAGGGACATCCTGCTGCCGTTCGTGGCGGGCATGGTGATCGCCTATTTCCTCAATCCGTTGGCTGGAATGCTTGAACGATTGGGTTTCTCGCGGCTGTGGGCATCGATCCTGATACTCCTGGTCGCCATTGCCGCGTTCGTGGCGCTCGTCGTGTTCGTCGTCCCGGTTCTGGCGACACAGGCACAGCAGCTGGCCTTGGCACTGCCCGATGAAGTGGCCCGCCTGCGCGAGGTCATCGATCAATGGGCGCGGCAACGGCTCGGCACGCGCTATCCCGAGTTCGAGGCAGGCATCGCGCGTGCCTTCAATTCGCTTTCTGAGAACTGGGCAGGTCTTGCAAGCTGGCTGGCAACGACCCTGTGGGACCAGAGCCGGGCAGTCGTGAATTTCTTCTCCCTGCTGCTGGTCACGCCGCTCGTCGTATTCTACATGCTGCTCGACTGGGATCCGATGTTGGAGAAGATCAACGGCTGGCTGCCGCGCACGCATGCGCCTGCCATTCGTCAGCTCGCCGGCGATGTCAACGATGCGGTCTCCGCCTTCATTCGCGGCCAGGGTACGGTCTGCCTGATACTTGGCCTGTTCTATGCGGCTGGGTTGAGTGCCATCGGTCTGCGCTATGGCCTGCTTGTCGGCCTGGCAACCGGCTTGATGGCGTTTGTGCCGTTCGTCGGTTGGGCCTCCGGCTTCATAACCTCGGTTACACTTGCCATCGTGCAGTTCTGGCCGGATGCCGTGCCGCTGTTGATGGTGGTCGGCCTGTTTCTCGCAGGGCAGGCCTTCGACGCCGGCTTTCTCTCGCCCAGCATCGTCGGCTCAAAGATCGGCCTGCACCCCGTCTGGCTGATCTTCGCCCTCTTTGTATTCTCCTATCTGTTCGGGTTTGTCGGTGTCCTCGTTGCGGTGCCCGTCGCAGCGGCAATCGGAGTGCTGGTGCGGTTCGCGCTCAAAGTGTATCTGGGCAGCGCGCTCTACAATGGAACGCCCGGTGCCGCTGTGAAGCCGCAGGGAGACACGCCGAATTCATGAACTCCGCCCCACGACAGCTGGTGCTCGACCTGCCGTTGCGTTCCGCGCTGGGCATGGAAGACTTTTTCGTTTCACAGTCGAACCGGCCGGCTGTCGACCTGATCGATAGCTGGCCCAATTGGCAGCACTGGGCCGCCGTGGTCGCGGGGCCGGAGGGGGCTGGCAAGTCCCACCTCGGCCATGTCTGGCAGGTGGCATCGGGAGCAGAAGCTATCCCGGCAGCCGCACTCGATGAGACATCACTGCGGCGTCTGGAGTCGCGGGGTGCGCTTCTTGTTGAAGATATCGATCGCGGAATAGCCGACGACCGCATCCTGTTTCACCTGTTGAACCTCGCGCGTGAGCACAAGCGTTCGATCCTGCTGACCTCGCGCACGCCGCCCGGTGAGATGAACATCGCCCTGCCTGATCTGCGTTCGCGCCTGAGAGCTCTTCCGCTCATAACCATTGCGGCACCTGACGAGGCGCTTATCAGGGCGGTGCTGATAAAGTTGTTTGCGGATCGTCAACTTGTTGTTGAACCGCATGTGGTGAATTTCATCGCGCTGCGGATCGAGCGCTCGATGGCAGCCGTCAACGCGATAGTCGAGCGCTTGGATCGTGAGGCATTGGCGACGCGCCGTCGCGTGACACGGGCTTTGGCGGCCGTTGTGCTCGACGCAGCCGATGAGGATTGATGCGTGGGCCGGGCCAACCACCGAGGCCCAGCATCGTTGGAGATTTGGCGATGACAGCCGCTAAACCGAAGAAGGCGGGCGCAACGGAAAAGCCCAAAGCGCGGTTGCTGCGTGCGGAGCCGCCGCCGCAGGGCGCGGATCGCTACTACAACCGCGAACTGTCGTGGCTACAGTTCAACAAGCGCGTGCTGGAGGAGGCGGCAAACGCCCAGCATCCGTTGCTGGAGCGTCTGCGGTTCCTGGCGATCGCAGCGAGCAACCTCGATGAATTCTACATGGTTCGCGCCGCCGGCATCTTTGGGCAGCTGTCGGCAGGCGTTTCGACGGCCTCGCAGGATGGCCTGACACCAGCGCAGCAGCTGACGGAAATAAACCGCTTTGTCTCTGGAGTCGTGCGCCAGAAGCAGGAGATCTGGGAGGCACTGCTTAAAGAGCTTGATGCGGTTGGCATCGTGCTGTTGACGGAAAGCAAACTGACGGCTGCCGAGCGTGCCTGGCTCGAAAAGCTGTTCATGCAGCAGATCTTCCCGATCCTGACACCGATCGCCGTTGATCCCGCGCACCCCTTCCCGTTCATTCTCAACCTCGGCCTGACGCTCGCGGTGGAAATGGACAACGCTGTGCGCGCGATGAACGGGTTGATCCCGATACCGAGCCAGTTGGACCGCTTCATCCGCCTTCCGGATGGAGCAGACGGTTCGTCCGAAATCCGTTTCGTGCAACTTGAAACCGTCATCAGCCTCTTTCTCGATGCATTGTTCCCGGGCTTCGAGGTGAAGGCACGCGGCACCTTCCGTCTGATCCGAGACAGCGACATCGAACTGCAAGAGGAAGCCGAGGATCTCGTGCGTTCGTTCGAGACGGCATTGAAGCGCCGCCGGCGCGGTCATGTGATCCGGCTCGAAATCGATGCGTGCATGCCCGATCATTTGCGCCGCTTCGTCATCGAGGAGCTGGAGGTCGGTGATGAATCGATCTTTGTGAAGGAGGGCGTGCTCGGTCTCGCCGATGCCACGCAGCTGATCGTGGCAGACCGGCCCGATCTGATGTTCAAGCCTTTTGCTATCCGCTTTCCCGAGCGCATCCGCGAATTCAACGGTGACTGTTTCGCGGCCATCCGGCAGAAGGACATCGTTGTCCATCACCCCTACGAGAGCTTCGACGTCGTCGTGCAGTATCTGCGCCAGGCGGTTGCCGACCCCAACGTCATGGCGATCAAATGGACCCTCTACCGAACGTCGCGTGATTCACCGATCGTCCGCGCCCTCAAGGAAGCGGTCGAGGCCGGCAAGTCGGTAACGGCGGTCGTTGAACTGAAAGCCCGCTTCGATGAGGCCGCCAATATTCGCTGGGCGCGTGATCTGGAAAGTGCCGGTGTCCATGTGGTGTATGGCTTCATCGAGCTGAAGACGCATGCAAAGCTCGGCCTCGTCGTGCGCCGCGAGGGAACGGAGCTTGCCACATATTGCCATATCGGAACTGGCAATTATCACCCGCAGACGGCGCGGGTCTACACGGACTTGTCGCTCTTCACGAACGATCCCGCTATCGGCCGCGACGTCACCCGCATATTCAACTTCGTCACCGGCTACGGTGAACCCGGCGTCTTCGAACGCATGGCAGCTTCGCCGCGCGGCATTCGCGAGCGCATACTGTCCCACATCCGCGAGGAGATCGACCACGCACGCGATGGCAAGCCCGCCGCGATCTGGATGAAGATGAATTCACTAGTCGACAAGCAGATCATAGATGCGCTCTACGTTGCCAGCGAGAATGGTGTTGAAATCGACCTGATCGTCCGGGGCATCTGTTGCCTGCGCCCGGGCATCCCGGGATTGTCGAGCCGGATTCGCGTGAAGAGCATCATCGGCCGCTTCCTGGAGCATTCACGCATTTATTGCTTTGGCTGCGGCGAGGGGTTGCCCTCTCCCAAGGCCGCCGTCTACATCAGCTCGGCCGACATGATGCCGCGCAATCTTGACCGGCGCGTCGAGGCAATGGTGCAGATCCTCAATCCCACCGTCCATGAGCAGTTGCTCGAACAGATCATGGTCGCCAACATGATGGACAACCAGCAGACATGGCACATCATGCCAGATGGATCTTCTGTCCGCGCCACGCTGGCGCCCGGCGAAGAGCCGTTCAACGCGCACAAGTATTTCATGACCAACCCGTCCTTGTCGGGACGCGGTGCGTCGCTCGCTGCGAGCCGCCCGCCCGAATTCCCGATCAAGAAACGCAAAGCGCCGAAATAGGAGCGCGACGTTGACAGCCCTTCGCGAATACCAGAGCGCCAGCGAGCATCTCGGAAGTCTGGAACCGATCGGAGTGGTGGACATCGGGTCCAACTCTGTCCGGTTCGTGATCTACGATGGATTGACGCGCGCACCTTCGCCCGTCTTCAACGAGAAGGTCCTGTGCGGTCTTGGCAAGTCCGTCGCCTCGACGGGCAAGCTCGGCGCCAAGAGCGTCACCTGCGCCACCGAGGCGCTGGCGCGGTTCCATGCCATCAGCCGCAATCTCGGGGTCAAGAACCTCTATGCGATCGCCACCGCTGCCGTTCGCGAGGCCGACGACGGACCCGAGTTCATCCGCCGCGGGGAAAAGGAACTCGGCGAGCGCATTCAGATCCTGTCGGGCGAGAAGGAAGCGACGCTCGCGGCCAGCGGCATCATGATGGGCTTCGTCGGCGCCGATGGTGTCGCCGGCGATCTGGGTGGCGGCAGTCTCGAATTGATCGACATCTCCGGCCCGACCCTCAACGAGGCAACGACATTGCCCTTGGGTGGTCTGCGTCTCATCGATACGACCAAGGGCAAGGTCGACAAGGCGGAGCAAATTGCCGGCAAGGCGATTGAAAGCGTGCCGTGGCTCGGGCGCGGCAAGGGGCGGCCATTCTACGCGGTTGGCGGTACGTGGCGCGCGCTTGCGAAAATGTATATGGAGCAGACCGACTATCCCTTGCGCGTGATGCACGGTTTTTCACTGCCGACGCGGACTGTGATCGACTTCTGCGAGACCATCGTAAAGGCCAAGAAGCTGACGACGCTGCCCGGAGCGAGTGAAGTTTCCAAGGCACGCAGGGATACGCTGCCCTTTGGCGCGGCGGTGTTGGAGCAGCTGCTGAAGAAGCTTGAACCCTCGGAGGTCATCTTTTCGGTCTTCGGCATCCGCGAAGGTCTTCTCTATTCGCTGATGCCGAAGGAGGAACGGAAGAAGGATCCGCTGATTTCCTCTTGCGAGCTGTTCGCTAAATTGCGCTCGCGTTCCGTCCAGCATGCCATGGAGCTGTGCGATTGGACCGATGCCCTGTTCGGTCCAGGCGGCATGGATGAGACGGCAGACGAGCGCCGCTTGCGGCACGCAGCCTGCCTGTTGTCCGACATCGGCTGGCGCGCGCATCCCGACTATCGCGGTGAGCAGAGCCTCAACATCGTTGCGCATGCCGGATTGGGCGGGATAGACCATCCCGGCCGCATGTTCCTTGCCCTTGCCGTCTATTTCCGCCATGCCGGCTCCAGCGAGGCAAAGGGTGAGCATCTGTCCGAGCGCATGAAGCGCTTTGTCACGAAGCGCGCCTTGACGCGGGCGCGCATCGTCGGCGCGGCGGTGCGTGCCGCCCATATGCTATCGATCGGCATGCCCGGGGTTATCGACATGACGCCGCTGACCTATGAGGGCGATCGCCTGGTGATGACGATCCCGGAGGCATTTGCCGGTCTTGATGGCGAACGGCTGCGCCGCCGGTTCGGCGCCCTTGCAACACTTTTGGATAAAACCCCGGAAATCCGCATCCTCGGCTGATCGATGACTTGATTGGGCCCGGCGTTGCCACAATTAAGGCTAGTCTGTCCGCAGACGGGGCGGGCAGATGCAACATTCTGCGGAAACGAGGTTTCCAACCGTTTGCTCCAGGGCGGGATCCTCCTCTTGTGGCGTTCGTGATTGCTTCGGTGAATGTCATTGCGCCGCTGCATGTCGATGGAACCGTTCCGGCCCCCGCGTTCGCAGTGTCGATCGGAAACGATGCGTGCGAGGTGTCGCTGCAGGGCGGCTCACAGATTAGGTAAACACCGGGTGCAACAGAGGCGAAATGGCGGCTGATCCCTATACGACACTCGGTCTTGCCCGCAGCGCGACGGACGAAGAGGTCCGGTCCGCGTTTCGCAAACTGGCCAAGTCGTGCCATCCAGACCTGCATCCAGGAGACCGCGCGGCTGCCGATCGCTTCAAGTCCCTGTCGGCCGCCTACGACATCATCGGTGATCCCGAACGCCGCCGCCTCTTCGATACCGGACTTATCGATGCCTCCGGTGAACCGATCCGTCAGCCGCAACCCAACGGTGCACATGCGGGTGCTGCGGGTTCGTTTCGCGATGTCTTCAACGATTTCTTCAACGATGGCAGCTGGAGTGGAGCACGATCTGGCAACACTGGGCGCCCGGGCTTTCATGTTCGGGGCCAGGACGTGCGCTACACGCTCGACGTTGAATTCCTGGAAGCGATCTCCGGCACCCGCAAGCGCGTCACCATGCCCGAAGGCGGCATGCTCGATCTGACTGTGCCGGAGGGTGTGACCGATGGCCAGGTGCTACGCCTGAAGGGCAAAGGCAAGCCCGGCTTCGGCGGCGCCGAACCGGGCGATGCCCTGGTGGAGATCAACGTCAAGCCACATGCAGATTTTCAGCGAGTTGGCGATGACATCCACATGGTCCTGCCGATCTCGCTGGATGAAGCCGTACTGGGCGGCAAGGTCGACATTGCGACACCGAGCAGCCGCGTGCAGCTTGCGCTGCCGAAAGGTACCAGTTCAGGCCGCGTGTTCCGGCTCCGTGGCAAGGGTGCCAAGGCGAGCGGTGGCACGAAACAGGGCGACCTGTTGGTGACGGTGCGCATCATGCTGCCCGACGAGATTGACGAAGGGCTGGCCTACTTCATTTCCGAATGGCGCAAGAAGCACCCCCATAAGCCGCGTGGGTGAACGTCGCGGCGTCTACATGCGGCACGTTGCTGGTGGCAGTCGGATTGTCTGCCTGGGAGCAACGTACTGAACCGCACGGCTCACGTGTCTGCCGATAGCCGAATTCAAGACACCGACGAACCCTCAATGTTCGCTGACTGCGAATGTCAATTCCTCTGAGGTAGTGCCGTGTCCCATGATGCCAAGTGAAACCCGCGTCCATCAGGCACATTCGGGGCTTTCACGAACTCGCCGGATTTGCGCAGCCAGCCTCCAGACGCTTCTTCGCATGGGCAAGCTCACCGGCTGATATCGCAAGCAAGAGGATCTGTGAAACGGTTCCAGAAACGATCAGGAACCACAGATTGAATCGGCTTGGATCGTTCAAACAAACTCGCGCCGCTTCAAAGAATAGGCAAACCGAAACGCCCATAAGCATCGTCAAGGCCAAATGCGGCCAGCGCGGTATGAAACTGTAGATGTGGCCCGCGGCCTCCTGCTTGCGGCGGTTGAAGTCGCTTCCCAATGCAACTGCCAGTGGGATGATTAGGACGGTCAACCAGTTAATCATGGCGCGCTCCGTGCTTCGTGTCATCGCTCCCTATTTGTCGCAGCGGGCGCAGTTCCGGTTCAACGTGGGGGTTCGTTTGAACCTTTCATTAGATCGCCGCGACCCAGAAGCGTAGCGGAACATCGAGGAGAGACACATGCGAATTGCATCAGTTAGTTTGACCGTAATGGCTTTTGCGGCCGTCATCGGGAGCAATGTTGTGCTCGCAAACCCGGCGCAAGCGGCCCACTGTCTTTATATTGCGTACCACAGCAACGGTGCACGAATTGCCGACGGCGCCGCGATCGCCAGGAATACGAGAGTTGCCTGTCGGCGAGCGAAGCGACGTTGCGAACGCGAGCGGGCAAGAAAAATTCACCGGATGGGCATCTCGCCTCGCGGCATTCAGTGCAGGCGCGAATAGCAGTATTGCGACAGGATAGCCGCGGTCTAATTTGCCGGGTACGCCGAGTTAATGAAACACGAGCGCAGAACGAGACACATGAAGAGCGGTGTATCTGCCGCTCTTTTGGATTTCCAGTGCAGCATGCTTGGCGTTCGCGTGGCGCCAGTGCTGTCTCGCGCGAAGAAGAGGAGGCCTAGACGCTAGACTCTGCGAGTTCAGTCCGCTTAGCTCTGTTGCGCAGTGGCTAAGGTGCTTTGCATTCATGGCTCGCCAAATAATTTCAATCGTGGAGCGAACTCATGGCATCAGGAAATTTCGGTGGTTACAGTGTCGCGAGCATCCTTGGGATGGTGCTTGGCGCAGTGGTGGGAGCAGGGGCGGAGAGCTCACTCCAGGCCGATCGCGAATTGAGACGACAGTCATTTCTGAGATCGCAGGATGCCCACAATTTGTGGATCCAGGGCAGGACTGAAGGAGACAAAAAGAAGATCGACATGGCGCGATTTCAAATCGCGGCTTACGGCTCAAATGACCAAATCATGGCCGTAAGAAATTGGATGAAATACGAGGACGAGCAGAGCAAGATTGAGGTGGCCAAAAAAGTCGAGATGGCGGATCGCAAATATGTGCCGATAGACACGTGCCCACCCAAGACGCACCCAGAAATGCAGTATTACATGACTGCACGTCACAGCACCAAGCCGCCAAATTTCTCCTTGTTCACCTTGCTGACCTCGATAAGCTTCGCCGAGCCGGTGCCTGACGAGATCGTTGCCGAAGTGGCACTCAGATGTTTCCTGAAGAATTCTGACAAATGATCTTGCTCCTGAATTGCCGAGCGGCACCGCGCGGGCAATCGTCACAACTGGTCAGGGCAACACGTCGGTATTGATTGCAAATTGACGAAGCAGACAGCTGGACCGGGACCAGACTACTAACGCAGTCGTCGGGAATCGTCGGATCTGATCGTCGGTCGACTACCGACTGTTGATGCGATGCACGGTCACTTCGCCTTGCTTCAAGGACAGCGCCAGCTCGCCGCGCTTCAGCAAAAGCGCATCCTCGCCAAACAGCTGCCGTCGCCAGCCGTGCATGGCGGCAACGTCCGGCTCCTCATGCGAGGCGATGCGTTCCAGATCGCTGGTGTCTGCGATGAGCCGCGGAGCGACGCCGTGCCGGGCAGCGGCGGACTTCAGGAGAACCTTCAGCAGTTCCACCGTCGCTGTTGCCTCCGCCGTCAACGGTTCGCCCTGGCGCAGCGGCGGCACCGCCTTGAGGTCGCGATCCAGGCCGCGCTTGACGGCCTCGACGATCTCGCGCGCCCGTGCCGAGCGAGAAAACCCGTCCGACAGGCTGCGTAGCTGCGAAAGCTGCTCGGGTGCCGTCGGTGCCTGGTTGGCGATGTCGTAAAGCGCCTCGTCCTTCATAATGCGCTGACGCGGCACGTCCTGCCCCTGCGCCAGACGCTCCCGCCATGCTGCCAGCTCCATCAGCACCGACAGGGCCTTGCGGTTCTTGACGCGCAGCTTGAGACGCTTCCAGGAGTCCTCCGGTTGTGTCTCATAGGTTGATGGCGTGGTCAGCACGGCCATCTCTTCGTCGAGCCAACCGTGCCGGCCGGTGGTGTCGAGTTGCGCCTTCAGTGTCTGGTAGACCTGCCGCAGGTACGTGACGTCGCCGAGTGCGTAGACGAGTTGCTTTTCCGACAAGGGCCGTCTGCTCCAGTCGGTGAAGCGCGAAGACTTGTCGATGTCCTTGCCGGTGATCTTCTTGACCAGATTGCCGTAACTGACAGAATCGCCAAATCCGCACACCATCGCCGCCACTTGCGTATCGAAGAGGGGGGCCGGGATGCGGCCGGCCTGGATCCACACGATCTCGATGTCCTGCCGTGCGGCGTGAAACACCTTGACGATGTTGGGATCGGCCATCAGTTCCCAGAGCGGATCGAGCTTCAGGCCAGCCGCCAGAGGATCGACAATGGCTTCAATGCCCGGCGCGGCAAGCTGCACCAGACAAAGCTTCGGCCAGAAGGTCTGCTCGCGCAAAAACTCCGTGTCGACGGTCACAAAGTCGTGGCCGGCGATCTCCTGGCATAGCTGGGCGAGATCATCAGTGCTGGTGACAACTTGCATTGGGAAACCTGCTATAGCGCAGCTTGGACGAAAAGTCGCGCCTGGCGTGCCACGACTTTCGGCCGTCCTGGCGGCCACCTTTCCCAACGTCCTGCCCGCCCTTGACTTTCCAGGGGGGGCATGCGCTTTTCCGGCCCTTGAATGCAGATTCCGAGGAATTTCGAGGGGCGAAACGCCATGTCTGAGGCGAAGGCGGTGACGAAGGCTGCGACGGGCAAAGGCAGCGCGATTGGCGCGCGCTACCGCTCCCACACCTGTGGAGCGCTGACGGCGGCTGATATTGGCACGACAGCCCGGCTGTCTGGCTGGGTCCATCGTGTCCGTGACCACGGCGGCGTGCTGTTCATCGACCTGCGCGATCACTACGGCCTGACCCAGGTGGTGGCCGACCCCGATAGCCCCGCCTTCAAGATCGCAGAAAAAGTCCGCGCCGAGTGGGTGATCCGCGTCGACGGCAAGGTTCGTGCCCGGCCGGAGGGCACCGCCAACTCCGAGCTGCCCACCGGCGAGATCGAGATCTACGCGACCGAGATCGAGGTGTTGTCCGAGGCCAAGGAGCTGCCGGTCCCTGTCTTCGGTGAGCCCGACTATCCAGAAGACCTGCGCCTCACCTATCGCTTCCTGGACCTGCGCCGCGAGACGCTGCACGCCATCATCATGAGGCGGCTGGAGATCACGCGCTTCATCCGCGACGCCATGCATGGCGCAGGTTTCAACGAGTTCCCGACGCCGATCCTGACGGCCTCATCGCCCGAAGGCGCGCGCGACTTCCTTGTTCCCTCGCGCATTCACGCGGGCAAGTTCTATGCGCTGCCGCAGGCTCCGCAGCAGTACAAGCAGCTGCTAATGGTGTCGGGCTTCGACCGCTATTTCCAGATCGCACCCTGCTTCCGCGACGAGGACCCGCGCGCTGATCGCTTGCCGGGCGAGTTCTACCAGCTCGACGTGGAGATGAGCTTCGTCGAGCAGGAAGACATCTTCCAAACGATGGAACCCATCCTGACCGGCTTGTTCGAGCGCTTCGCCGAGGGCAAGCCGGTGACTCAAGGCTGGCCGCGCATCCCTTACGACGATGCCATTTCCAAGTACGGCTCCGATAAGCCCGACCTGCGGAACCCGATCGAGATGCAGGACGTCACCGAGCACTTCCGTGACTCAGGGTTCAAGGTGTTCGCCGGCATGATCGCCAAGGACCCGGCCGTGCGCGTATGGGCAATCCCCGCGCCGACCGGTGGCTCACGCGCGTTCTGCGATCGCATGAACTCCTGGGCCCAGGGCGAAGGTCAGCCGGGGCTGGGGTACATCTTCTATCGCAAGGCCGATGGCGCAGAAGCACTCGAAGCAGCAGGCCCGATCGGCAAGAACATCGGTCCGGAACGCAGCGAAGCGATCCGCGCGCAGCTCGGCCTCAAGGACGGCGACGCCGTTTTCTTCGCGGCCGGCACGCCCGCCCGGTTCTACAAGTTTGCAGGCGCTGCGCGAGACCGCGTCGGCCAGGAATTGAAGCTGATCGACGAGGATCGCTTTGCGCTCGCCTGGATCGTTGACTTTCCGATGTACGAGTGGAACGAAGAGGACAAGCAGGTCGACTTCTCGCACAACCCGTTCTCCATGCCGCAGGGCGGTGCTGAGGCACTCGATGCCGCCAGCAAGGCAGGACGCGACGCGATCCTGTCGCTCAAGGCCTACCAGTACGACATCGTCTGCAACGGCTATGAGATCGCCTCGGGCAGCGTGCGTAACCACCGCCCCGACACCATGATAAAGGCATTCGGCATCGCCGGGCTCGGTCCTGAGGTTGTCGAGGAGCGCTTCGGCGGCATGTTGAAGGCGTTCCAGTACGGCGCACCGCCGCATGGCGGCATGGCAGCCGGTATCGAGCGCATGGTGATGCTGTTGACGGGCTGCAAGGCGGTGCGTGACGTGGCACTCTTCCCCATGAACCAGCAGGCGCAGGACCTGCTGATGGGAGCGCCGTCGGAAGCCAGCGCCAAGCAGCTCCGCGAGCTTTCGATCCGTGTCGTCAAGGACGCCAAGGCAGGCGGCTGATAAGGCGCCCTGCACATTGCGCGGTTGCCCGCGGCCTCATGTAGCGGCGGCTCGTGGTCTATAATGTCTGCCTTATTGAGGCACTGGCGCAGCAATTTCTGCGATTGCTGCCGCCACGGCCGGCTCGTGCGCAAGGCCGAGCGCTTCAACATAAAGTTTGGCTTCTGAACTGTTGTCGCTGGCGTGGATCATGTTGAGCTTGCGCTTCACCGCTTGGTCCGCATAGGCGCTTCTCAACGCGATTTTGACCAGCATGTTGGCATTGTCCAGTCTCGGATAACGCCGGTGCTCGCCACGCGAGGGCGGCACCGGATTGCTGTCCGTGCAAACGAAGGCGTGGAGCGGCGGAGCGAACTTCTCTGGTGCTTGATCGTCAATCCAGTTGCCGCCACGGATACGGCTGACCGCCTCTTCATCGCGAATGATTCCGCGCTCCGCGATTATCCTGAAGCCACGGCTTTCCAGCTGCGATCGCACATCCCCAACAGTGTCGCTGGCGAAGCCGAAGTCACGCACGATGAAGACGCCGAGTCCGGGTTTGAGTTCGGTATGGCTTGCGAGGTAGCGCGCCGCCAGAAACGGATTCTTTGAGCTGTAGAATCCGATCGTGTCGAGTTCGGGAAACACTTCGTTGCGGTGAAGCAGTGTTTCTATGGCGTCGATGTCGGCGGGGCGTGGTTGCCCGGCTTCATCGGCCAGCCGCCACAGTTCGCGCATGTAGCGTTCATCGCCGAATGCGCCGGAAGTAAGCTGTTCCACCCCAACGGCAAGGCGGTCGGACTTGTGAAAGAGCAGGTGGAAGGCATAGGCAATGTAGCGCCAAAGGGGCGCGGGGATACGCGCTCCGCTGTCGCGGATGACGGCGGAGTCGAGCACGCGGCCAGCTAGAAGTGGCGGATAGTAAGGCACCGCCTTGAACAGGCGCTTGCCGCTGCCGTCGTGCGTGTAGAGGTCGATTGGAAAGTTGCCGGCCTTCTGCGACAGCCGCCGCTCGATCTCTTCGGCGTCGCAACCGCGCGTAAGCAGGTCAAGGTCCGCCATCTCGCCGCCGCCCTCGATTGTCTCGATCCACCGCAAGGCCACGCAATCAAGATCGTTGATGGCTTGCAGGATGTGGAGAGGCGTCATCTCACTGGGCGCAAAAATGCGATGTCTTGGGCGATCTGCGAATCCGGTGTTCCTGAAGGCGATCAGCGGGGCGCCAAATCCATCGAGCCGAACCCGCCCCAGCGGCTTGAGCTGGCGCCGCGCGACGTAGCGCGCAAGCCCAATGCTGCCAAACAGCGCACTGGTATCAAGCGGAACGAGTATCGTTCCAAAACTACGGAAGAACTTGCGTGATCGCAGGGCGAACGCCGCGCGTTGATTGAGGACAGCAACCGTGCAGTTGTTCGCACCAACCCGCGAAGAGCTTACGAAGCGTGCCTCGCCGTTCCCATCGGGCTTGCGCGCCAGTTTCAAGACATCGCGGGCACCAAGCCGGCGTAGGTGGGATGTGGTGCGTACGTCGCCCCCATACGCCAGAACGACCAGGCGATCATTCACCAGCGCGCGCAGCAAATCGCCATCCGAGTTGCCCGAAAGCTCCCTATCGGCGGTCATACCACGAATTGGCCAGCGCAGTTGCCGACAAACCGTAGCCCCGCGATGCGCCGGACCCTGTTTGCAACGAGCTTGCCGCTACGTTCAAGCCAGCGGCCAACGCGAACCGGAACACGGTAGCTGACGAGATGGAACATCAGGTGAGCCCGGTATCTAGGCTGCGACATCTGCTCGATCTGCTCCCAGCGACCGCCAATGGCATCATGCCAGTAGCGCGCCCAGCCATTCTTCTTTGGTGCGCGCTTGGTATCGAACTTCCCGGAATAATCGTTGCTCAAGAGAAAATCAGTGGCTGGTTGCGAGGCGACAAAGAATTCAAAATCTACCACCCTGAGAGCGCCATCGCGGTCAAACAGAAAGGCTGATGGATTGATGTCGACCATCGAGTAGCCAATGCGATTGAGATCGGTCAGGAAAGCCCGCACGGCCCGCACATGGTCGCGCTGACAGAAGCTGAGCAGTCGTCCATCCCAGGCCATGCTGCCACGAATGAACGGCATGTAGAGGACGTCGCCGCGCTGTTCGCTGATCTCCACGACCCTTTTGTCGCCCATAACGCGGCGAGCCGCGAGTTCATTTTCGAGGAAGCCCGGATAATACCTGCTGAAGGCCTTGCGAATGCAAAGCTCCCCGTCCCGCTCAATAAGCCAGATCGAGGAGCGCACGGCATTCGACGTCAAATCTGCGATGAAGCGTTCACCGGATCGCAATTCCAGATCGCGATCAGGCTCGGGGTGAAACCGGTCGGCGATTTTCCACCCCCGCTGTGCTTCCCAGACGCTATCGCTGACGATGCGGGCGCTGACGCCGTTGCCACGAAGTATCGCTGCGACTTTGACGAGTATACCGGCATTGCACGAAGACAGAATGTCCTGGTTCCGGCGGAGCGCATGCGTGACGATGATCCAGGCGGCCGCGTTGGCAGGCGGCGTGGCGGTGGCGTCAATCGGTATGACGGTATCGTCTGCGTCGATCCAGGCAGCGCAGATGTTCCCTTTTTCTTTCAGGTGCGCCCAGAGCTTGGCGAAATCGGCGGCGAATGTGATCGCTTCCGGAATAATGGCAAACATGCCCGGTTGGGAATGCGGTTTGGAAATCATGGGTCTGACGCGGTACATGACAGAACGGTGATAACTTTATGACACCTTGTCCAGGTCTCGCCAAGCCTTGGTTGCAGCGCTGAACGCCGTTGTTGCCTCTCGCGGCGCGCTCCCCCATAAGGGGCTCTCCGCGGACGTGGTGGAACCGGTAGACACACGGGACTTAAAATCCCGAGGCTTAACCGCCGTGAGGGTTCGAGTCCCTCCGTCCGCACCA